>DDNC01000023.1 GCA_002340985.1 Firmicutes bacterium UBA2530
ATAATTTCATCGGTACCTCAGTTATATGTAGATTATTCCTGACCCTCGGCAGGTTTTCCTATCCATGACATCATGCCTCTAAGCTTCTTACCTGTTTCAATTAAAGGATGCTGAAGTTCCATGTTTTTCTTTGCAAGGAATCTTGTTCTTCCGGCTTGATTTTCGCTTATCCAGTCATATGCGAATGTTCCGTCCTGAATATCCTTCAAAACACTCTTCATTGCTTTTCTTGTTTCTTCTGTTACAATTTTTGTTCCTGTGAGATAATCTCCGTATTCAGCTGTATCACTTATGGAGTATCTCATATTTTCGAATCCGCCTTCATAAATCAGGTCAACTATGAGCTTCATTTCGTGGAGGCATTCAAAATATGCTGTTTCAGGCTGATATCCAGCTTCAACCAGTGTATCAAAACCAGCTTTCATCAGTGCAACTACGCCACCGCACAGAACTGCTTGCTCGCCGAAAAGGTCTGTTTCTGTTTCCTCTCTAAAAGTTGTTTCCAAAACACCTGCTCTTGTTGCACCCAAGCCATCAGCATATGCCAAAGCAACGTCTTTTGCATTTCCGCTTGCATCCTGATATACAGCAATCAGTGNNAAAAGGTCAGTTTCAGTTTCTTCCTTGAATGTTGTTTCAATAACACCGGCTCTTGTTCCTCCTATGCCTTTTGCATATGCAAGTGTAATGTCCTTGCATCTTCCTGTGTAATCCTGATGAATTGCAAATACATCCGGTACTCCTCTTCCTTCCAGGTATTGTCTTCTTACCAGGTGTCCCGGCCCTTTAGGCGCAACCATGAATACATCCACATTTTTAGGCGGAACTATTTGGTGAAAATGAATGTTGAAGCCGTGAGCAAACGCAAGAGCCTTGCCTTCGGTCATATTTGGAGCTATGCTCTCATCATATATTTGTTTTTGAACCGTATCCGGTGCAAGCATCATTATTACATCTGATTTTTTAGTAGCTTCCGCAACAGTGAGCACAGTAAGTCCGTGTGATTCTGCCTTTGCCCTTGACTTGCTTCCTTCCTGCAATCCCACAACAACATTTACTCCACTTTCCTTAAGGTTGAGGGAATGTGCGTGTCCTTGGCTTCCATAACCAACTACTGCTACAGTCTTTCCTTCCAAATACTTTAAGTCTGCATCCTTGTCATAATACATTGTTCCCATTTTTTCTTCCTCCGATATTGTTTTTTGATTTATAAGTTATGTCCCTTGACAACACTTTTGATTTTAATTAACCGCTTCTGATACGTCATATACATCAACCAGTTTCTGCATCTGAAGCATGGCTCGTTCAAAGCTTTCCTGTTTCTTCTCTTCCAAAGTAATTCTAAATTCCGAGCTGCTGCTATCCAGTGATACCATGCTGAATTCCCTCACATCAAACTGTTTCCTCCGCAGTGTTGTCAAAACCCTCACTGCCGAATCCATTCCCATGGATACCTTAAAGCTTATTGTTCTGCACATATTACCCTCCTAATTGATATCATAGTCTTTTTATTAACTTGTTACCTATCGCACAAAACTTCTCGTATCTAAGTAGCGCAGCCTCCGTCGGTCTGAAAACCGGTTATATGGCATAAAAAAACCCCTCGTCTCTATATACATATAGATGTATATAGGGACGAAAGGTCTTTCGCGGTACCACCCTATTTTACGATAAAAAAATATCGCCTCTTTCAAGTCGAAAAAACTATGTGTTTTTTGAACTCTATCCTTATAACGCAGGCACACGTCCTTATCTACTTTTCTTCGACTCGGAAGCTCTGGAGTGATCATTATATCTTATAACACCGATTCTCACCACACATCGGCTCTCTGAAGTTATATTGTGATATTTTTGTCTCCGTCAATGCTTTTTTATATGTTTATGATTATACTTATTCATTTAATCCTTGTCAATACTTTTTTCAAAAAATTTTTAACTTTTTTGATTGTTAGATAATATTCCTTAATATTTGAACAAATTATCACCCTTAAGTCCATTCTAAGAATCTCCGGGTGATAATTTGATATCATAAAATTTATCTTAGCATCCTCAGAGCATTTATTACCCTCGGGACAATCTGCTTTTTCCTTGATACGCATTTATCAACATAAATTCCCTGAAATGCTTCTTCTTCCTCAAAAATTCCTTTTATAATCCTCTCCTTGCTGGATGTATAGAATATATATGAGCCTTCATTGACAATGTCCGTAACAGCCATAATTATCATAAAGTAGTTTCTGTCTGCAGTCATATCATCAATGAGTCTTATGAATTCATCCTTCCTGTCCATAATCTGCTTTATATCCATTGTGAATACCTGAGATATACCCACATCCTTATATTCGAGATTAAATTTCTTGAAATCTTGAAATAATATTTCTTCACTGGTGTATCCTTCAAGAGACGTACCTGCCTTGAACATTTCCAATGCATAATTGTTCAGATTCAGTCCGACTATCTTAAGAAGCTCGTCAACTGCAGTTCTGTCCCTCTCTGTAGTTGTGGGCGACTTCAGAAGCAATGTATCGGAAATAATTCCGGAAAGCATGAGGCCCGCCACATCCCTCTTTATCTCAATGTTATTTTCTCTGTACATGTTATAGATAATAGTATTAGAGCTTCCGACAGGTACATTTCTGAATATTATAGGTATTGACGTCCTTATATCACCTATTTTATGATGGTCTATTACCTCTAAAATTTCTGCTTCATCAAGACCTTCGGCACTTTGATTCATTTCATTGTGATCCACAAGGATTACTCTTTTCCTCTGTGGATTAATCAAATGATTTCTGCTGAGAAGCCCCTGGTATTTTTTATCCTTTGAAATTATTGGGAACTTTGAATGCTTTGATTGCTCAATATCCTCCTTGCAGTCATTAAGATAATCGTCTTCATTGAATGTCACAATGTCTCTGCTCTTCATTATGTCCTTAACATATTTTGACAGAGAAATATTTTTGGCTGTATAGTATGTCTGGTATGGCGTTTTTATGATATTTACTCTGCACTGTTCAGCCAAATCAATCAAATTATGAGGCACTTCAAGATCTCCGGTTATTATAATCAACCTGGCTCCTGTTTCTATAGCATGCCTGATGACATCATACCTGTCTCCCACTATAACTATGGATTTCTTGTTGATTATAGCTGATTTTCTCAGAGTATCTTCTTCAAATGACGCAACTATAATATCTCCGTCAATTATATCATCAAATTTAAGAATACTTTTTCCTATGAGTGTTTCTATTATATTGTCGTATGATGTCCTCAAATGCCGCTGGTCAGTATTAATCAGACTCATAGCAATATCCTTCATGGTGATAATACCTGCAAGGCGTCCTTCTTCATCAACAATGGGAAGGGTTCTCAGTTTATTTTCATTCATGTTGAAATATGCAAAATGCACTGATAAGTCCTTGTTAAAGGGCTTTACTCTGTCATAATCCAAATCCTTGATTTGTATTTTAACATTGTCCAAAACCTTTGGAACCTCAATATTGAAGTACTTTAAAACAAAATCCGTTTCCTTGTTTATATTTCCCAATATATATGGCTCGGAAGCTTCACCAAGCTTATTCTTCAGCAATGCCAGCGCTATTGCCGCACACACGCTATCCGTATCGGGCTTCTTGTGCCCGAATATTAAATTTTGCCCCATGTTTTTCCCTTTCATAGTTTCATATTTTGTCATTTCATCATTTAACTTCCCATCTGAGATCCTTACCATAAAATTTCAGCAGGAGGAAATTGTTTAGAACTCTGGACATAATTCTGTCTGAATATGTCTGCACCAACCTCTCAATAGACATATTTGTTGATATTATAGTATTTTTCCCTGTTATAAGCCTGCCATTTATAATATTGAACAACTCAGAGTTTGTAAAAGAATTGGTGAGCTCCGTACCCAAGTCATCTATAATAAGCAAATCACAATCAAAAATCATACTGTAATTAATTTTGTTTTCTTCCGTTTCATTCTGTGCATTGAATTTATGATTTTCAATAATTTCAAAGAGTGAAAAAGCAGTCTGGTACAAGACAGATATTTCTCTGTCAATAAGTGCCTTAGCTATGCAATTGCACAGAAATGTCTTGCCTAACCCCGTGCCTCCGTAAAAAAGCATGCTTATGTTTGAATCATGAAAGTTATAGCAGAATTCTTCACTCACATCTAAAATTTTATACATGTTCTGCCGAGGTGTAAGTTTTTCATTTTCATAGGAATCATTGCTGAAAATATTGATGTCAAATGTGCCGAAATTTTCTTTCTTAAGCATATGAACCATATTTGACATAGTATACAGATTATTAATAAGCTGGCTGTTAAAGCAACCGCATCTGCTTCCGTCAGAAATATACCCGGTATCACTGCATTTCTTACACTGATAAACAGGTTCCGTATAATGCTCAGGAATGCCGTTATTCAAGTATATTTCTTTCCTAAGTTTTTTTAAATTTTCCACTTCTTTTTTTAGCCCTGCTGCTTGCTCATCCAAATTATCCGGACTTGTCAAAAAAAGCTTGGAGAGTTTGATGCTAAGCAACTTAATTTGTCTTTCCGTTTCCTCCAGTTCAGGAAATCCTGCATACAGCTTTTCTTTTCTTACATCGGCGTCATGCGCTGCTCTCAACCTTTTTCTATTATAATCGGTCATTATATTTTCAATTATCTGCTTATTTATTTTCGTCATCTCCTTCCTTAGGCATACCAATACCTAATTTATTAAGCTTTTTTTCAAGCTTTTGCCTCGCTATTTTCTCTAATTCTTCTTCGGTGTAATTTTTCATTTTTTGATCGAAATTATGAAATTTATTGTTTGGCTGCTTAGTATCCTTATTTAGAACAGCTTGCTTCTTTACTTCCGGTTTCACATCATTTTTAAGATCATCCACAGTCTTAAACCCTTTTTCATTCCAGCTTTTCATTATGCTATCGAAATAAGTAAAGCTTGGATTCAACGTATTCACAGACTTATCAAGACACTTCATTATCATTTCCATGGAGAATTCCCATTCATCAATCCACTTGTCAATTATCCTCATTGACGGCTCATCCAGTGGCCTGAAGATCCCCAGATACCTGCTGATTTTAGAATAAATCGAAAATCTGTCATTTCTTTTTTCAAGATATTCCACCATCGTGTCTATATCCTTTACACCCGCGTCAAACCAATCCTTCAGAACTCTTTCTATGCTGCTGAACTTCTTTATTTTCCTGTTGTTTATGCTGTAGCTGAAGGCCTGTGTCATCATATCGGTTGTCATTCCATAATCACTTTTCCACTTGTTAATTTTCTGCTTTTCATTTACCGTAAGAGGTCTTCCGAACATTTCCTCTATGTCCTGCATCATAGTAATATTATCCGAGTGCTTCATGGTATCGATAAGTATATCAACCTCTGAGGCTTTAGGTTCATTGCTGTCATTTTTTTCAATGTAAAAATTATCTATGAGCATCTGCTTAAGATTTAAAAATTCTATTTTACAATCATAGCCGTCTTCTGTAGCATGCCTTTTGATAATACCGAGATTTTCCCAGTATTTCCATGCATCCTGCACTTCATCCATAGCAATGTCAAGCTGCCTCGTAATGGTGCTGTTGCTGAAATTATTCTGGCCTTCTTTTGCCCATTTGTATCCCATTAAATAGACCTTAACATAGTTTCCATCCGCAATGGGCATGTACATATCAATAAATATATTTTCAACGGGAGTATCCCCTAAATCTATTTTTTTCATTTCTTGAAGAATAAAATACATAATCTGCTCCTTTTTGGCAAAAATACACTGTAATAACAGCTTGAAATGCGGTTTCAAAAATTGTAATATATTTGTAACAATATTGTTATGTTTTTGTGAAAACATTTTTCTTTATAAGAGGTTGACAATTAATTGTCTCTTCGAGTATAATATTCCAAGATAATTAATTGAAGGAACAGTGTCCTACGAATTAATTATATCATTTTTTGTATAAAAAGAGAATTAGTATTTTCTTCATGAATGATATAATTTTATAACGAAAAATAATCAGGAAGTAAACCATGAGAAAATTAAATTTAACTTTTAAAAAATTAAATGTCACTGAATCTATTAAAATATTCAAGCAGTTCCCCGAAAAAAAACTAAGACAAGTCATTAATATCAAATTTCCACTTACAAAACAGGTCAAAGGTGCAATCGCACTGACGTGTGCAACTGTAATGGTTTTAAGTGCAAGCTACACTTCTACCTATTTAAGAACCCATGAAAACAACGTCTTTTCCACCGACAGCTTTACAATTACGGAAAACGGAAAAGAATTGTGCAAGGTCAGAGATGCAGAGCTTTTAGACAGCACCCTTTCCAAGCTGGAAAAGAACTTAGAGAGTGCATATCAACACGAAATAGCAATTGAAAGCAAGTATGATATTGTCCCCTCTAAGGCAAAGGACAACGAAATTGTATCCGAAACACAGCTTTACGAAATACTTGAGACCAACGTTAACTATTGCATGCTGGCATATGCAATCAATATCGAAAACGAACAAGTAGGTATTGTTAATTCAGAATACGAAGCAAAAAGTGTAATAGAGGAAGTTAAGGATTATTTTACAAAGAATTACGATGAAAAATCAATAATTGAGGTAGCTACTGCAGAAAACGTTGAAATTAAGCAGGTTAAGGCGGTAAATACCGATATAAAATCAGTTGAAGAGCTGGCTAACTACATAATCAAAGGAACAGATGAAGAACAGAAATACATAGTTGAAGCAGGAGATTCATACTGGACAATCGCAGGACGTCACAATATGACCCTGGATGACCTTATCTCTGCAAACCCGGGCTCCGATTCAGAGCACATACAGATAGGTGACGAACTGAACCTGATAGTACCAAAACCATTTTTAAATGTACAGGTAAAGAGAAAAATAACACAGGAAGAAAAAACACCATTTGAAACAGAATACACATATGTATCATATATGTTCAACGACGAGCAGGTTGTTGACAGAAAAGGAAAGTACGGTGTTTCTCAAATAGAAGCATTGGTTACGGAGCAAAACGGAATTCAGATAGCAAAGGAAGTTTTATCCGAAGAAGTTATATCAAAGCCGGTAAATGAAGTCGTTACAACCGGTACTCAAGATCCTCCTGCTAAAAAGGGAACAGGGTTCTTTATCAACCCGTTGCCGGGCTCTATGATATCATCGAGATTCGGCTCCAGAAGCGGTGGATTCCACTTAGGCCAAGACATGGCTAAATCAGCAGGTTCATCAATCAAGGCCGCTGACGGTGGCACAGTAACATATGCAGGCTGGTCCGGAAGCTATGGCTACATGATAGATATAGATCATGGCGGCGGATTTACGACAAGATATGCACATTGCAGCGAGCTTTATGTTTCCGTAGGCGAAAAGGTATATCAGGGAAAAATAATAGCAGCAGTTGGCTCCACCGGAGTTTCATCAGGTCCTCACCTTCACTTCGAAGTAAGAAAATACGGAAATGTTGTAAACCCCGCATCATACATTGGAATACAGTACAGATAAATACATAAGATTGAAATTTACAGCCGTTGAAATCAACGGCTTTTTTTCTTTGTAAATTTAAGTAAATCCAGTAAAAACAGACATAAAATTGATTTTTTTTTTCCTTGCATTTTTTATAGTATAGTAATATTATAAAGAAGTATTATTAAGTTATAGATATTACAAATAACATTAAAGGATGGACGAATGATATATTTTGATTATAGATTTATGGAAGTTGCACAACCCATCATTGAACATGAGCAATATCAACAGATGAAAAATATAAAGCATCATGATGAAAGTGTTTACGATCATTCTATAAAGGTCGCATTTTACGCATACCAAAGGGCGTATAAGCACAATTTAGATTGGAAATCTACAATCAGGGGAGCTTTATTGCATGATTTTTTCCTTTATAAATTCAAAAAATGTCTCAGCTTAAGAATTATTACTGATTCAATAAAGCATGCCATTGTTCATCCGCTTATTGCATATGACAATGCGTGCAAGTATTTTGAGCTGAATGAAACGGAAGAAAATATAATAAAATCCCACATGTTTCCCTTCGGGCTTCCTAAGTCAAAAGAAGCATGGATTGTAAGCTACGTCGATAAATACATTGCAGCAATTGAGTACGCATCAAATTTTAAAAAAATGGCTGAAAGAAAAAAACCTGCATACAGTACAGAGCAATAAGGATGCGAAAGCATCTTTTTTTGTATGCTCAATGTAATTTATTTTTTTATTATTGTTTATTTGCCTCATATTTGGGTAATATTTAAAGTATATTATAATAATAAATAACTTGAAAGGGGCTGACTGCATGAAGATATCTATTTATGCTAAAAACATCCAACTAACCGACGCACTGAAAGAGGCGACAACAAAAAAAATTATGAGGCTCGACAAGTTTTTTCAGCAAGACATAGAAGCTAAGATAGTACTGAGCATCGAAAAAAAATTACATAAAGTAGAGGTGACAATTCCTTTCAACGGCAGAATAGTACGTGTCGAAGAAATGTCTGATGACATGTACAACGCTATAGATGATGCAATTGAATCATTAGAGCAACAAATAAGAAAATACAAAACAAAACTTCAAAATAAAAAACATTCAAGCGAATCAATTAAATTCGAAAATATAGAACCTCTTGACATAGAGGATGAACAGGAGTTTAAGGTAGTAAAGACGAAGAGGTTTGCTATAAAACCCATGAATATTGAAGAAGCTATACTGCAGATGGATTTGTTGAAGCATAATTTCTTTGTTTTCCTCAATGCCGACACAGAAGAAGTAAATGTGGTGTATAAAAGAAAAGATGAAAATTACGGATTAATAGAACCGGAATTGTAATCTTTATTAAATATAAGCTAATGACTAAGGGGACCTGCTCAGCAGATCCCCTTAGTACTTTCCGTCCAGATATTCCCCCCAGAATATTCCCAATACATTGATGTGCATTATTCTTTTGTTTGCCGTTCAACTATGCACTTTCTTTCTGGAACAATTACATTATATAATAAATAAAATTGTATTAATGTCGAATAATGTAACAAGAAAAATTTTTATTTTGGTTTATATTTATACCCAGTATGCATTTAGTCTTATTATCCACAAATGTGGATAAGCTGTTAAAAACAGCTCTTAAATAAATATTGAAATTCCAACATTTTATTTTTTATAACTTTTGAAAAAACCACTTGACAATAACTATCCTTAGATTCTTCACTATAAAAAGTTGTTAACAATTCTATCCACAGCTGTGGATAACTTAATAATACACAGAACAAAAATTCTGTTTTATTTTATTTATTAATAAATTTTAAAATGCTGTAATCATAACTTAAAAAAGTGCACAAAATTAAACAAACTTTCGACAGTTACCTTTTACCTTAATGAATATTTAAAACCTTTATATTATTTATAGCTGTAATTTTTATTCAATGATAATTAATATCAAATACTTGTCGATTATTTGTGAATTGCAAAATAAATGTAGAAAAATCTGGACACATATGGTATACTTTCAATATTGAAAATTTTATTAAATGGAGAATCTCATGTTATTTATAACTAACAAGTATCTTAAGCCCGGAATGATACTGGCAAAAGATGTTGTTTTGAGCAGTGACAGCAATTTCAGCGCCTTACTCTTGTCCGAGGGGCAGGTTTTAAATAACGCATATATACGAAAGATTATTCATCACAGCATTGACGGAGCATACATTAAGAGTGAAGCTTTCGAGGACATAAATGTTGAATCCTACATTGACGACATGATAAAGACAGAGTCTCTTACCCAGATTAAGGATGTTTATTACGAGTTTAAAATGAGTTCAGGAAAAATTAAGGCATCTGCCATAAAGCAGATATCCTCTGTTGTGGACGATTTAATAACGGAATTGCTGCGAAAGGATGACCTTACCTACAATGTGATAGATTTCAAGAATTTCGACATCTATACATACCAGCATTGCCTGAATGTTGCACTCTTGTCTATTTCTACAGGAATTTCCCTGGGAATGGGCGATCATGAACTTCATGAGCTTGGCATGGCCGGACTGCTCCACGATATAGGAAAGATGCTTATACCTGTTGAAATACTCAATAAGCCGGGAAAATTAACTGAAGAAGAGTATGAAATAATGAAGACTCATCCTGTTAATGCACTAAAACAGCTCAGAAATCTTGTTTCTACGAACGTACTGAGAGGTATCGAAAGCCATCATGAAAAATTAGACGGCACAGGATATCCCTACGGCCGAAAATCGGACAACATACATTATTATGGCAAAATCTTGGCCGTATGTGATATTTATGATGCGCTGACTTCTGACCGTCCTTACAGAAGATCAGCTTATCCCAACGAAGTTATAGAATATCTGATGGGATGTGTGGACACGCATTTGGATTATGATATTTTGAGTCATTTTATGAAAGTAATTGTTGCATATCCAATCGGAACCTTTGTCAAATTAAGCAGCGGTCAATTAGCTGTAGTAGTGAAAAACTATCCGGAAAATATAATGAGACCATTGGTGAGAATTGTAAACTCCGACGGTACTGTGGGTGATGATATAGACCTTTTTCATGATATCGGATATATGAATCTAACTATTGTAGATATGGGGTATGATTACGACCCCACAAGTCTTACAGGAGCATTAAAATCTGCATATGAAACACGAATAGTAAGCTAAAAAACTGAGAGTGCAGACTCTCAGTTTTATTAATTCTATATTCTATTTTACAACCGCAAATTCATATCCTTCTGACCGCAGATACTCTATTACATCTGGCAGCACCTCCGCAGAGCACTGTCTCGAGTCCGAATCATGCATTAATACCACTACATTGTTTTTACCGATTACAGTGGACTTAAGTCTTTCCAGCAGCATTTCATGAGTGGGACTTTTTACCTCAGTATCTCCCGTGAGTGCATTCCAGTCAATGCTCACATAGCCTGCTTCATTGAGAGCACCCATGTACTGATTTTTATATGGTTCAAATGACCCTCCGGGAAACCGAAACAGCCTTGTTGAAAAATCTTCTCCAAGATTTTTCCTTAATACTGCCTCTGTCATTTTTACTTCATTGATAAAGCTATCTTCATTTTTATATAGCTGGCTAAAAATATGCGAATATGAATGAATACCTATTGAATGCTTTCTTGCATATATTTCTTTTAGAACATTGCCGTTTTTTTCGCACATGCTTCCTAAAACAAAAAAGGTTGCCTTCACATCATATGTATCCAATATATCAAGAACCTGCAAAGTTACGTGCTCTGACGGTCCATCATCAAATGTCAGGAATGCTGTTTTACCTTCACCGTAGGTTTTTATATCCTCAACCATGACGCTTGGGATGCTTTCCTCAGACTTTGCGGCCTCTTCTACTTCAGCCCTTATAGCAGAATACGACGTGACCACGCCATACAGACTTAACCTGCTTGCATGTACAACATAGCCCATAATCTTTACATCACTGTCGTGAGAGTACTCGGTACTGTCGCTTGCAGCAACAGTTCCCCTTAGCAGCAATGTGTATGGTATGGATAAGAGCATAACAAAAATAGTTAAAGCAATTTTGCCTCTTGTTGTCAGTCTGTAGCCACGCATGGTATCACCTTCACTCTAATTTTGAGGGTTAATAAATTGTAATATGTTGCTTATTTTTTCTATTTCATACTTAAGCGTAAATTCCTGCTCTGTTTGAAGATTTCTCATATTATCTATAGCTGTTTTGTAATTTTTTATTTTTTCATTAAGCTTGCTTATTTCATCCTCAAAACCCGCTATTACCTCTTTTGATTCATCAGAAAACAGCCTTGAAAAATCATTGAGACACCTTAACTTATCGTTGCCGTCGTTAACTAAGCTATCCACTTTTACATTAGATGAGGCAATAATGTTGAGTATCGACTGTCTCTTTACATCGGTAGGAAGATAGTCCGGCAACGCCTTCTGGAAGCTTTCAACAATGGACAGAGAATTTATTCCTTCAGTGCTTATATCATAATTCTTATAGATTTCTTCAATTTTAAGCAGCTTCTTTTTTCTTACGGCTGCAATGGGGTCTTCATATCCGTCAGCTTGTTTTGTTTCTTTAACAACATCTTCTTTTTCCTTCTCTGCATCATATTTATTAATATACTCAGCAAATTGAGGTTTTTCTTTTTCAACGGGCTTTTGTTCCGCAATTTCAACGGTCGGTACGTTTTCATCATTTTGATTGGCTTCTTCAACCTTTTCAACAAGCCCCAGCTTCTCTAAAATAGATCTTCTTTCCATTTGAGCACTCCCCTGTAAAGTTTTTTACCAGTTTATATTAACATTATTGTCCCAATTTGTCAATTATTCCGCTAATTTTGTCGAATTTATAGATAATGCCAATCCACATTAAATAAGTTCCATTGAAGTGGATTGCATATACTGCTTTCCTATGTTGCGAACAAATATTTGTCCGCATTTTAAATGAAAAGCAGTATAATTTAATATTGCATAACAACAGTATGGAAAAATAAAACCAACTGTGATAAAATTAATCAATAATATTATCGGAGTATTAAAATGTTATTTATAACTGCAGAAAACCTCAAACCAGGCATGATATTGGCCATGGATTTAACTGTTTACAACAATTATAATTTTAAAACGCTTCTTTTAAGCAAGGGGCAACCCCTAAGCGATGTGTATATAAGCAAAATAATATCTAACAATATTTCGGGTGCTTATGTAAAAAATGAAGAGACATGCAATAAATTTTCTTATAAAAGCATAGAAGATGAGTTTGAGGCGGCTGTTCTTACCAGGATCAAAGATGTGTTTTATAAATACAAGCTTAATTCCGGCAAATTTGACGCGCGACTGCTGAGGCAAATCTCCATCCTTGCAGATGATTTGATTGAAGAAATAATCTACAACAAAACATTGTGGTACAATACCCTGGAATTCAGCAACAGCCATGACTATGTGTTCCAGCATTGTCTGAACGTGGCAATACTGAGCATATCCGTCGGTAATTCATTACAGTTAAGTGCACACAAACTCCACGAACTGGCTGTAGCTGCATTGCTTCACGATATAAGCATGCTTATGATACCGGAGGAAATACTGTATAAACAGGAACCTCTGTCTGAAGATGAATTTAAGATAGTCAAAATGCACCCCCTCACTGCGGTAAATGAACTGAAATCTCTTGTTTCAAATGACATTCTTATGGGAATCTCCGGACACCACGAACATGTTGACGGAACCGGATATCCCCATGGCTTAAGCAATGGTCAGATTCATTTGTTTGGCAAAATATTAGCCGTGTGTGACGTATACCAGGCGTTAAATACAAAATTTGTATACAGAGACACATGGAAACCATCTAAAATTGTAAATTATTTGCTTGAAAATATAAATTCAAAATTGGATTATAAAATTACCCGGCAATTTTTAAAGGATATAATTGTTTATCCCGTGGGAAGCTATGTAAAGCTTAATAACGGAAAGAACGCCATAATAGTAAAAAATAATTCCGGCAGCTGTCTGAGACCAGTTGTAAGACCCATCAGCCCCCGTGACAATTTTCAGGAGGATATTAATTTGATTGATGCAGAAAATCAGGACATAGAAATCACAGAAAAAGGGCATACATTTCAGTATATAGTAAGTGCATGCCTGTGCGGTGAAAAAACAAGATACGATGGCAAGGTATCAGTATCTGAAAAAATAAAGAAATTAGTTGATGAAGGTAAGGCGCTCATGGTATGCCCGGAGGTGGACGCAGGACTAAAGACGCCCAGGCTCCCCTGCGAAATCAAGAACGGAAGAGTTATCAATATTTCATCTGACGATAAAACTGACTACTTTGTGAATGGTGCCATAAAAACCTTAAAAACTGCACAAAAATATGGAATCAAAAAGGCCATACTGAAAGAAAAAAGCCCCTCCTGCGGAAGCAGCTGCATATATGACGGAACATTCAATAAAAAACTCATTCCCGGAGAGGGCATAACCACAAGGCTCCTGCGTTTAAACGGGATAGAAGTAATAAGCAATGAGGAATATGAGGAGCGGGTATGAGCTAACGCTAAGCTCATACCCGTCTTATCTTTAAAATTAATAAACTTCCACATGATGAATATTTTCTATTTCATATTTCTCCATTTTTTTATACAGCAGGCTGCGATGTATACCTAATTCCCTGGCAGTAGCACGAACATTCCCTTCATTTCTTTTCAATGCATCCTTTATCAATAATGCTTCATAGTTGTCTACCAAGGATTTTAGTTTCTTTTCGCTAATTTCTCCCTGCTTGTATTTATCACCGTATGAAACCATTTTTGACGGCAAATCGCTAAGGTTTATAATCATATCCTCACATGAAGCAAATGCACTTTTAACTACGTTCTCCAGCTCCCTTATATTTCCCGGCCAACTGTAATTTGTTAAGCATTTGAATGCCTCGTCACTTATGGATATAAGAGATTTATATTTGCAATTGAGTTTATCCAAGAAATAGCTTGCAAAAAGTCTTATATCATCCTTTCTTTCTCTCAACGGCAGCATTTCAATATTAACGACATTAAGCCTATAGTATAGGTCCTCGCGGAATTTCCCGGTTTTGACCATCTCCTGCAAGTCCTGCCTTGTTGCTGCAATTACCCTGACATCAATTGGAACGGTCTTGGTGCCTCCAATTCTCTCTATTTCATTTTCTTGCAGCACTCTGAGAAGCTTTGACTGCATATCATACGGCATATCTCCTATTTCGTCAAGAAATATGGTTCCACCATCAGCTAATTCAAATTTACCCGGCTTTCCACCTTTTCTTGCTCCTGTAAATGAGCCTTCTTCATATCCGAAAAGCTCAGATTCAATAAGTTCATATGGAATAGCAGCACAGTTTATACTCACCATAGGCTTATTTTCCCTTGAGCTATTCTTATGAATTGACTGAGCAAACACTTCTTTTCCTGTTCCGGTTTCTCCTGTTATTAAAATGGGAAAATCCGTCTTTGAAAATTTGATAGCACTCCTTTTAATTTTGATAAATTCCTTACTTTTTCCTATCATCACACCAAATGAATGCCTATTGGATTCTACATTTTTATATTCTTCCTTATAAAATTGAAGCTCTGAATATTCTCTCATTAATTTCTGAGCGCTATCAAGCGTTTGAAGCCGAAATTTTACCTGAGCAACACCGGCTATTACCTCGCCGTCCTCGTCAAATACACAGGAACGGTTTACAAGCAGGAAATCATTTGATACTTCTTTTGTTTCTCCCTCAACAAACTTATGAATCATGCCTTCATCACGATATTGCTTATTTATTATGTCTATCATTTTAGAATTTGATATTATGTTAAGTATGGAATGGCCTATTGCTTCCTCTTTATCTCTTCCAAGAAAATCACAATATTGATCGTTTATATTTGTTACGATTCCATCCTTATCAATAACAATAAAGCCATCATCAGTCATTTTTAATATTTCATCAAAAATATACTTATAATACTCCTGTTTCATATCAATATTTAAAACCTCCTGAAAGTCAAAGTTTTTATATTAACAATATAACTAAATTAGAAATAATTTTAATACTAATTTGTATTAATCAGTTCCCTTGAAGCGAATTAGTGTATACAGTTTTCAATGTTTAGGACAAATATTATCCGCACTTTTAAATTAAAGTATAATATAGCAATTATAGCACATTGTTTTTTTTATAGCAAACATGAATACCAATATTAAAAAAGCTCGTTTTACGAGCTTTTTTAATATTTACTTGGACATCATATTTCTAAGAAATGCTTCTCATTAACAGCTTCAATCATAGCCGGTATAATTTCAAACAAATCTCCTACTATTCCAAAATCGCATATTTCAAATATTGGAGCATTTTTATCCTTATTGATTGCAATGATATATTTCGATTCATGCATACCTGCCTGGTGCTGTATTGCTCCGGATATTCCGCAGGCTACATATAAGTCAGGTCTTACTGTTGTTCCCGTCTGCCCCACTTGGTGAGTGCTTTCAATCCAACCGGCATCAACAGCAGCTCTTGATGAACCTACTTCTCCTCCCAGTGCATCTGCCAGCTCCTGCATTAATTTAAATCCGGATGCTTCCTTCAATCCTCTTCCTCCGGAAACAACAACCTTTGCATCTATAAGATTTACACGTTTTTTTCCACTGTCTTTCTTTTCCACTAACTTAACTCTTAAATCTTCTTCTTTTAATGACGGAGCTATTACTTCAACCTCTCCCGTTACTTTTTCCACATGTTCAGCCTTTGCCATAACTCCCGGTCTTACAGTTGCCATTTGAGGTCTATTATTGGGACAGATTATTGTAGCCATTAAGTTTCCGCCAAATGCAGGTCTTGTTTGCATAAGCTTTCCGTCTGTCTCATCAATTTCTAATTTTGTGCAGTCTGCTGTTAATCCCGTTCCTGTTTTAGCTGCAATACGAGGTCCTATATCTCTGCCTATGGATGTTGCTCCCAACAATACTATTTCGGGCTTCCTTTCCTTTATGAGGCCAGACATTGTTATAGCATATCCCTCAGTATTAAAGTCCTTAAGTAATTCATGCTCAATATATAAAACCTTATCTACTCCGAAACGAAGGAGCTTTTCTGCTACATCTTCCACTCCGTTTCCTGCCACTACAACAGCTAACTTTTTATTGATTTTGTCAGCTAATTTTCTTCCTTCTCCTATGAGCTCAATAGTTACAGGATGAACCTTACCATCAATTAACTCCGCTATAACCCAGACATCATTATAGTCCTTCACATTTATACCTTGATTTACTTTTGCTCTTTCCATCTTAAACCTCCTCCCGTTAAATTAGGTTCAATTCAGATAATTTCATTACCATTGTAACTGCCTTATCCTTTGAACTTTCACCCTCTATTATTTCAGAAACCTTATTTTTTACAGGTACGAATGATTTATAAACATTTGTTGGCGAACCTTTCAGACCTATCTGAGTGGAATCCACATCCAAATCGTTTATACTAAATACCCTGATTCTTTCTTCTCCTGTTTCCTCATATGCTTCAATGATACCCTTTACTGTAGGATATCTTGGGTTATTCAGCTCTTTTATTGCAGTGAGCAGGACAGGTGTAGAGGTTTCAAACACATATTCCCCATATTCAGTGAACCTTACTACTTCAAGATTCTTACCCTTTACCTTTACATCTTTTACATATGTAATTTGAGGTATATTTAAAAATTCAGCAATTTCAGGTCCAACCTGCGCTGTATCCCCGTCAATTGCTTGTCTTCCGCAGAACACTATATCATAGTTTCCGATTTTTTCAATTGCAGCGGAAATAATTGTTGCAGTCGCCCAGGTATCCGAGCCTCCGAAAGCCCTATCGCTTATCAGCACGCCCTCATCAGCACCCATAGCCAATGCTTCCTTCAAAACATCCTTCGCCTGAGGTGGTCCCATGCTCACTGCTATCAATTCAGCTCCGAGCTCATCCTTAATTTTCAATGCTTCTTCCAATGCATTTTTATCGTCTGGGTTCATAATACTTGGAACGCCGTCTCTGATTAATGTTCCTGTTTCCTGATTTATTCTTACTTCATTCGTATCCGGAACTTGTTTAAGACACACAATAATTCTCATAATGCCCTCCTAACCAAGTACTGCTCTTGAAATTACAACCTTATGAATTTCAGAAGTACCTTCATAAATTTCTGTTATCTTTGCATCTCTCACCATTCTCTCAAGAGGATAATCCTGCATGTAACCATAACCGCCATGTATCTGCAATGCTTTATTTGCAACGAAGCTTGCAGTTTCAGATGCATTGAGCTTCGCTATGGCAGCCTCTTTGGTAAATGGCTGTCCTGTTACCTTTAAATAAGCGGCTCTATAAACCATCCAGCGCGCACATTCTATTCTTGTGGCCATATCAGATATATACCACTGCAGACCCTGAAGTGCAGCAATTGGCTTCCCGAACTGAACCCTTTCCTTCATATAGGAAACAGATTCCTCCAATGCTCCCTCTGCTATTCCTAAAGCTTGAGAAGCAACACCTATACGGGCTCCGTCCAGACCTACCATAGCAATTTTAAATCCCTGACCCTCTTTTCCCACAAGATTCTCTTTTGGAACACGGCAGCCATCAAATATCAGCTCTGCAGTTTGAGAAGCTCTGATACCCATCTTATGCTCCACCTTACCTATGGAAAAGCCTGGAGTTCCTTTGGGAACTACAATTGCAGACAGGCCTTTTACACCCTTTGACGGATCGGTGGATGCAAAAACAATTACATAGTCCGCAAGATTTCCACCTGTTATAAAGCATTTTGTACCTGTTATAACATAATCATCTCCGTCAGATACAGCAACTGTTTTTACAGCTGCAGCATCAGAGCCGGCATTTGGCTCCGTAAGAGCAAAGGCAGTCTTTTTCCCTCCGTTAGAAACCAGAGGAAGATACTTTTGCTTCTGCTCCTCCGTTCCAAAACGCAATATTGTCTGACCGAATATACCGTGAATTGAAAGTATGGCAGCGGTGGCCCCACATTTTTTAGCTATTTCTGATACTACTATTACTTTTGTTATATCATCACCGCCGGAGCCGCCATATTCTACAGGCACTCCTATTCCGGTAAATCCGCACTTGACCATTTTATTAAATGTTTCCTCGGGAAATCTCCCGCTTTTATCAATTTCTTCCGCTAATGGTGCAACTTCTTTTTCTGCAAATTCCCTTGCAACTTTTTGAATTACTTCTTCAGATTTAGAGAATTTAAAATCCATATATTTTCCTCCTATACGTCTTTATTCAGAAAGCCTGAATACTTACTTTATTTTTCATATGGAACGCTTTTTATTATATTTTCCTCAGATAATTTCTTTATTTCTTCATCTGTATATCCCAATTCTCTGAGAACCTCTTCATTGTTCTGTCCGATTAACGGTGCATCACATGCACATTTAACATCTATTGTATTGAATTTAATGGGCGGCATTGCCATGTAGCATTTTGTTCCGTCACGATTTTCCACTTCACATACATAATTGTTTGCCAGAGCCTGCGGATCCTTAATTACATCCACCACATGCTGTATTTTTTCATGTGCGATATCTGAAGACGTTAGCTTCTTATCCATTTCATCCTGATTCCATTTTTTAAACTGCTGTGAGATTATCTCAATAAATTCAGGGGAATTAGCTCTCGCTGCCGGAGTAGTTGAATACTTTTCATTGCCTATTAAATCTTCTCTCTCAATTACTCTGCAGAATTCGTCATAATATCTTTCATGCTCCAATATGCTGAGGAATATCCACTTTCCGTCTTTGCATTCATACGAATTTATAACCGGTGTATTTGCAGCCTTTCTTGTTTTCGGGTACTCATCTCCGTATTGGCTGGATGCAACTAATGAACTAAGATTCCATATTGCCTGGGCAAATAGTGAAACCATAACCTTTGCACCCTCACCTGTTTTCTGCTGGTTATAAAGAGCCGCTGCTATCCCTCCTGCCAAGCTGCATGAAGTGGTTGCGTCCCCAAAACCTATTGGCGGATTGATTGTAGTTCCTCTCTCGGCAGCATCAAGCATTGCTCCGCTTCTTGCCCAGAATGCAACAGTGTCAAAGCCCGGATTGTCCTTTGCAGGACCATAGTCACCAAATCCGTTTATCTGGGCCCATACAATTTTTGGGTATCTCTTATGAACACTTTCATAATCCAAGCCTAATTTTTCAAGAGCCTTGGTTCTGTAACTTGTTACAAACACATCTGCCGTTGACAAAAGCCTTTCCATAATTTCCATTCCCTTTTCTGACTTAAGGTCAATGGAAATGCCTCTTTTCTCCGAATTGTAGCAGCTGTAAAGAGGATTCCTGCCAAAGTCAGCCGGTGCGCCCATACCCGCACCTGTAGTTCTTCCCGGATCTCCCCAGAAAGGTTCAATCTTCAATACATCTGCTCCCCAGTCGGCAAGTATTCTTGCAGTTCCGGGTCCCGCTATGAAATATGTTAAATCGATAACCTTTACTCCTTCTAATGGTTTAAACATTTTTACCTCCTGTAATATAATTATTATTTTTTAATCTGATATTGGATAGTTTTTACGGTAAGTAAGGGAACATAGTAAACAAAATAACTGCTACTATAGAGCCTATAAGCGGAGTAATAACTGTGAGCCAGAATACCAGTCCGTAGGCATCTTTGTGTGTTTCATTACATAAACCGTTTGTTACTGTAACTATGTATCCATTATGCGGCAATGAATCCAATGCTGCAGAAGATATACTCATTACTCTGTGTATTGCAGCTGCAGGAATTCCAAGTGCCAGATAAGAAGGTCCCAGCAATGGAGCTGCGACTCCCAATCCTCCCGAAGCTGAACCGCATATACCTGCTATTACGGTAGTTCCGATTGCTATACCTACATAAGGAGGTCCCGGTATATTCATCATTGCATCTATTACCACAGGAAATGCCTTGCTGACCTGAACAACGGCTCCAAATCCAACTACTGCACATGTATTTGAAATTGAAACCACCGACTGCTTGCATGCCTCTCCAAGATTAAACATAATTTTAGTGTTATCCTGATACTTATTTAAAAGCAATATTACGGTAACAGAGCCTAAGAATACTCCGAACTCCAATGGAATCAGTGTTTTTCCACCAACCTTTATGTTTATGGCAAGAATTGTTACAATTAATGGCACCATTGCCAGTCCGCCGCTTGGATATGCTGCATCATCTCTAAATACATCCATTGGCTTAGCAACAAACCCTTCTCCTCTTTTCTTGGCATTATTAGCATACTTAATCAATACAAAGCTTCCAATCAACAAAATCACAGCAGAGCTTATAAAACCATTTACCGCACCTGCCATTAAATCTGTTCCTAAAGCTGCCGCAGGAACAGCATTCTGTATTTGCGGTGCACCCGGTGCAACCATAGCCCAGGTTGAACATCCAAATGTTAATGCCCCCGGAATGAATTTTCGCGGTATATCTGCCTGCTTAAATACTTCCAGGGCTATAGGGAAAACCGCAAAGCTTGCTACAAATACGCTTACGCCTCCGTACGAGATTATACCGCAGGCCAGCGGGATGGATATAAGTGCCATATTTGGCCCAAAACGATTAATTATCATTCTGGCAATAGCCTTTGCACCATTGGTTACCTCGTATGCTTTTCCCATAATGGTACCGGTTAAGAATATTAAAAAGTAATTCTTAAAGAAGTTTACAAAGCCGGTCATATAATTTACCTTCAATCCTTCATAAAGGTCGATACCGCCGGTTAATGCCACTATAATAGAACACATTAGCGCAACTACATAAATATTTACTCCACGCATTATTAATACAATTAGCAGTGCAAGAGATACCAGTATGCCTAACATGCTAAACAGCGTTGCTACATCCATATTACACCTCTCAAAATATCTTTATTTAATTTTCAAAATATAAAATTCCCAATTCCTTATTTTTTAAAAATAGCCGGTCTTTTTTGTACAAATGCTGACATTCCCTCATCCTTATCTTCAGTTCCGAACGATATGGCGGCAATATCTTTCTCAAGCTCAAGTCCGTTTGCCAAATCTATTTCCAGGCCTCTGTTTATTGCGGTCTTTGCAAAACCTATAGCAGAAGTGGAGTTTTTAAGAATCACTTCCATCATATTTTTTGCTTCGTTAAGCAGCTCTTCATGCTCTACAACCTTGTTCACTAATCCTATAGATAATGCTTCTTCAGCTTTTACCTGTCTTCCGGTATAAATCATTTCTTTGGAAATCCCGGAGCCTACCAACCTCGGCAGCCTCTGTGTTCCTCCAAAGCACGGAATAACACCCAACGCCACCTCCGGTTGACCAAAAACTGCCTTCGTAGATGCTATTCTTATGTCACAGCTTAAAGCTAATTCACATCCGCCACCTAAGGCATATCCATTTACGGCAGCAATAACAGGCTTTTCTATGCATTCAATTTGATTGAATACTCCTTGAGCAAAATCCGCATATTTTCTGCCTTCAATACTTTTATATGACTGCATCTGTACAATATCAGCCCCGGCTACAAATCCCTTGCCTTCTCCGGTTATTATAATTCCTCTTACAGATCCATCCTCTTTGACACATTCAAATATTTCACTAAGCTCATTTAAGGTGTCATTGTTTAATGCATTAAGCGCTTTCGGTCTGTTCATCTTTACAAGAGCAATCTCACCATCCAGCGTTAAATTGATGTTAATTAATTTACTTGCTAATTCTGATAATAGCATAACATCCTCCCATGATAATATTTATCTATCTCGGCCTTGTTAGATAATTAATTAACAAGCATAAACCGTGCCAACTTGCTCCGATACTTCTGAAATTACTTACTTTATAATTCCGTACATCTTTAATTTTCAATCAAATCAAAAAATATTTTTATTTTTCTGCACTTGCAAAATTATTAAAGCGCCCATCTAATCAATAAAAATCTGTCTCAAATAAGATACGCATGTTTATTATTTGAGACAATGTCACTCATTGCAAATTATCTATATTGCAAATATCTTTTAAATTTGAACGCTCATGTATGTTAAAAATATATCTATTTCTATTGTACCAATTTCAGAGAAATACGTTTACTCAATATCCTTTATACTAAAAAACAAAAATTGCAGTCTCAAAATATATACACAAAAAAATGCTCCCCCATAGTAATCAGTTTTATTTCTACTGTCTACTGTAAGGAGGAGCATATTAAATATGCTTTATCCTAAATTGTAATAAGCTCGTATTCTCTTCTTCCCAAATTCAGTTTAACCGCATGATCTATTGCTGATTTCCAGTCTGTTTCGGGACTTACAGCAGTGAAATGGTCATGATGCCTGTGCATGTGCTTTGCAAGAAGGCTGCCTTCAACCGCAGGCTGGTTATTCACCGCATCGGCACATGCCACGTCAAGAGCCACAGGATCAAAGGAAGCTAACATTCCTACATTAGGAACAATGGGAATATCATTTTCACTATGGCAGTCACAGTACGGGGACACATCAATTACAAGGCTGATGTGGAAATGAGGTCTTCCCCGAAGCACTGCAGCCGTGTATTCCGCCATCTTTTTATTCAGTATATCATTAGACTCATCTGACGCGGATTTAACTGCGTCAACAGGACAGACTCCTATGCACCTTCCGCAGCCGACGCATTTTTCGTGGTCTATAAGCGCCTTTTTGTCAGTAAGAGTAATTGCACCGTGAGCACAATTTCTGGCACATGCTCCACAGCCTATGCACATCCGCTGAGAAACCCGAGGCTTACCACTGCTGTGCATCTCCATCTTGCCTGCACGAGAACCGCAGCCCATTCCTATATTTTTAATTGCTCCTCCGAAGCCTGTCAGCTCATGGCCCTTGAAATGATTGAGAGAAATAAATACATCCGCATCCATAACGGCACGGCCTATCTTTGCTTCCTTCACATATTCTCCGTCCTCCACGGGAATTAGCGCTTCATCAGTACCCTTCAATCCATCCGCTATTATAACATGGCAGCCTGTTGAGAACGGTGAAAATCCATTGACATAGGCTGAATCAAGGTGATCCAGAGCATTCTTTCTTCCTCCCACGTACAGCGTGTTGCAGTCTGTAAGAAACGGCTTTCCACCCAGCTCCTTAACAATATCAACCACTGTCTTTGCATAATTAGGACGAAGATACGCCAGGTTTCCGGGTTCTCCGAAATGAATTTTAACAGCGGTATATTTCCTTTCGAAATCTATATCTCCTATTCTCGCTGTTTTAATGAGCCTGCTGAGTTTCTGCTGCAGATTTTCCTTCGAAGTCGTATGCATATTTGTAAAATATACCTTTGATTTTTCCATATAATCCTCCTGTTGTTTCTATAATAACGGCAGCATCTATATATCGGCCGCGTAGGTTTCAATACCTTTGATTATAAGTGATTATACAACACTTGTCAAAATAAAAGCCTTTTAATACTAATATTGTCTCTTTATATGGAAATTATCTTTTCTCAAAAGCTCAATTATGTGCTGTATGTGATTTTCACCGTTTGTTTCAACAGTTACTTCCAGCTGTACATTCATATATCTGTCTGTTGCCTTAAACTGGTTGTGGTCAAGCTTTACAACATTTGCACGGCTGTCCGCAAGTATTTGAGAAATACGCATAAGCTGACCTGGCGTATCCGGAAGATCCACTGAAAAGCAGAATATCCTCCCTCTCGAAACCAATCCTTTATTTATAAGTGAAGAAATGGTCAGGACGTCAATATTTCCTCCGCTGATTACACATGCTACCTTCTTATTTTTAATATTTAATTTTTTTAAAGCAGCAAGAGGCAAAATTCCTGATGTTTCCGCAATAAACTTGTGTTTTTCAACGAGCATGAGCAAGGCTTCGGTCATATCCTCCTCAGTTACTTCAATTATTCCGTCAACATACCTGTTCACTATGCTGTAGGTTAATTCCCCTGGTCTTTTGACAGCAACCCCCTCTGCTGTTGTCCGACAGCAATCAAGTTCAACTATTCTTCCTTCGCCGAGTGATGTCTTCATTGTCAATGCGCCTGAAGGCTCTACTCCTGTTACACGTATAGACGGCTTGATGGTTTTTGCAATGAGAGCTATACCGCTTATCAATCCTCCTCCTCCCACAGGAACAAGAATTTCATCCACATCCCGAAGCTCTTCAATTATCTCAAGCCCCACCGTACCTTGTCCACATATTACATCATAATCATCAAATGCATGGACATATGTATATCCGTTTTCTTCAGACAATCTCAATGCTTCTCTGCATGATTCATCATATACATTTCCGTGTATCACGACTTCTGACCCGTAAGCACGTGTTCCTTCAATCTTTATGAGCGGAGTAACCGTAGGCATCACTATGACTGATTTAATACCGGCTCTTTTAGAAGACAGAGCAACTCCCTGTGCATGATTTCCTGCAGAAGATGTCACAACTCCCCTCTCCCTTTCCTCAACTGACAAATTAGCAATTTTGTTAAACGCGCCTCTAACTTTAAATGACCCTGTTACCTGCAGATTCTCAGGCTTCATATATACGCTGTTCCCGCATTCCCTGCTAAAAAATTCGCTGTATACTAAATTCGTTTTTTTTATTGTCCCTTCAAGATTTTTTGCTGCCTGTCTTACCTTTTCTTCATGATCCATACCTTCATATTCAAATAAGTTTGTTTTCAACACCTTTTCCTCCTGTAATGCAAATCACCGTCTCGACATTAACCACCTCATTTACACAATCTTGTATGGGGTTAGGGCTTTGCAGTCTCACTAACCAAAGTATTTGCTCCCGCTGGTTGCATACAAAAAGCGGGAACTCTCAAAAGGACGAGAATTCCCGCGGTACCACCTTAATTGTGAAAAACACCTCTTATCTGTTCAAATAAACATAGGCATTATAACGCTGCCATACGCTTCCTCTTACTTTATATTTCAGAGAAGTTCTCAAGAGTGATTCATGAATATCTATACCGCTGTTTCTCACCACCCAACAGCTCTCTGACGGCAATCGATACGCACCTGTCTCCATCAACGAAACGATTTTAAATTAGTGATAATTCTATTACTAACTGTTATCTTTGTCAAGAGAAATTTGACCACCAAGAATTAATTTATCTGAATAAATAAGCTCAGCTTTATTGCCTAAAATCAATGCATTTATATTTTCTCCCTCAAGCCACCTTTCTGCTTCCAACTTTGTAAAAATTAAAGGCATTCTGTCGTGTATTCCATCCATGTATTCATTGGCCTTTACTGTAATAATAACATATGAAAGCTGCTCACTTGCCCTTTCAAACAGGCTGAGCTGCCGTGATTCATCATAAAATATATCATAAAGCCCTGCCATATATATAATTGAATCTGTCTTCTTGAATAAATATTTATTCTTATGTCCTTTTCCTGAAGCTTTTTTATCCCATTCAAAAAAACCTGATGCCGGTATAATGCATCTGTGTGAATTGACAAGCCTCTTAAACATTATCCTGTCGTGCAAGCTTTCCGCCCTTGCATTTATAACCACGCCTTTATAGTTCAGCTTTGGAAATCCCCACTTCGCCAATGAAACACCCTGCCCTGTTATTATTGGAGTAATCATAGAAGGACAAATCTCTGCAGTGTTTATATCCCCATACAAATCCTTATCTAATTCACTGACAATTTTATCAATTTCTTTATCCTTTATATCAAAATAATATCTTCCGCACATGCTACCACCTCTATGCAATTATATCACACTTCAGTAAATAAAATCACCTGCTTCTTAAGTTGGAGTTTGTATATGACAAGCTGGATAGAGGAATGGCAGTAAGAAAAGGAACAGAAAAAAACGAACTCCGTGTACGACCCTTGCAAAAGCTACAGGGTGAACCTGGAGTTCATTATATTATTTGGCTTAAATTTATTTTAATAACTCAAGTACAGACTCATACATAATTTTTATTTGTGGCATAATGCTTTGATTAGCCTGCATAAGAATTTGCTCTTTAACATATCCCGCCATCTCCTTAGCCATATCAGCATCTCTTATTTGGCCTTCCGAATCAGTGATATTTATATATGAATTGTCCACATTGGACTTTGCATGTTCCATTCTGTTATGTAGAGCACCAAATATGCTTCTTTGACTGGAAATTCCCTCTGAAGCTGCATCTATTGCTGAAATCGCATTGTTCGCATCATGCCGTGTCAGAACAGAGATATCGCTTATTCCAAGCTTGTTATTGCTTAGGCTATCATAATCTATAGAAATTATCTCTCCCTTGTTTGCTCCAGCCTGTATATCTAACTTAATTATATCCTTTTTCTCATATACCGGAGAATCTACTTTTATATCATTTAATGTTTGCCCGCTGATACGAGTATAGGTGTTTGACGGGCTATTGGTGCTTTCATTCCCTGCAAATATATCAAGTCCTTTTATATTTGACAGCTTGTCTTTTATCGTATCTACCGTATCCGAAGCTCCTACAGCAATTTTCATGGTAATGTTTCCTACGGATTTATAGCTTGAGGAATCCCCAGGATTAATCTTATAATCAGATTCAGATGTTAAATTAAAGTTCACAAAAATATAGCCGCCTGTTTCATTAGTATCTTTCAGCAGGCTAACTCCAGCATCATTATTGAGGGAATATATCACAGAGTCCAAATCAGCTCCGTCAGGAACAGGAGAATAGACTTTCTTATATTCCTCAATTTTTCCATTAGATTCATATACATCCCACCACTTTTTATTCGGATCCTTCCAATAGCAACGGTAATCCGTACTATAGGATTCCGCCTTAACTGTTCCTATATTTGGCATCTCAAATTCAAACTGCCACTTTAAGGATGAATCAGATACGATGGGATCTTGAATTAAATTATTTTCATTAACAATTTTGCTTACGGAATTTTCAATAAACGCCGTATCATATTCTTCAAAATTCTTATTTGATGCCAACAATGCCTCATAATAAATTGATGCAGAAAAAGAGACACCGTTAATTGAATTCCCATCATCAGTAAATACCTTTGTGCCTACACTGTTATGGGTTGAACTATAAACTCTCGCACCATTTATTGATGCAATTACGTCCTGAAGCTCAGCAAACTTATTTACGTTGTAAGAATAGGTAAAATCAATACCTTTTAATTCAGGATTATTTAACAAGTCCAAATGCTCTGAAAGTCTAAAACCATGGTTCTTCCCTGTTATACCTGCTGGCCATGATATAGTATCGGAATTGTACTCATTGCCATTATACGCCTTCCAACTAACAACTATCCCATTTTCATCAGCCTTTAATAAATATGAGCCATCGGCGGGTACAGAACCTTTATTATTATTGTCAAGTGAATAATCAGCATTAATCACATTTGCCGTCACTGCCGTTACCTTTTTCACTCCGATTTGAACATCACTATACTGATCCCAAACCTTTATACCATTAAATTCAGTTCCATTAAAAATGTTACTGGCTTCCTGCTTCAGTTGTTTAATCTCTTCTTCTATAGCCTGCCTGTCCTCACCCTGATAAACATCATTAGATGCCTTCACCGAAAGCTCTCTTATCCTTAAGAATATATTCTGAACCTCTTGAAGGGCTCCGTCAGCAACCTGAACGTAGTTTATTCCATCACTGATATTATTAGAGGCCTGAGATAGTCCATTGATTTGTGCCCTCATCTTTTCCGAGATAGCAAGTCCGGCTGCATCGTCTGCGGAACAATTTATTCTATATCCCGAAGCAAGCCTTTCACAACTCTTTTGTAATTTATTATTTACCTTTTTCATATTACCATAAGCATTTATCAATGAAATATTATTTGCAATTCTCACAGTTTTTCCTCCAAAGCAGCTATTGACAGTATCATGCTCTGATTACTTTCTTTTATCATCTCATTAAAGGGCCATATACTATAATATCGGATTAATTATGAAAATTTTTACAGATGCAATGTTACACTTTTTTAACATTTGATTGCAAACTCCTGAAAAGACAGATGAAACGTTACCCTGACTTATCAAACAAATTAAGTCGCCGGGACTAATAATAAAATTTATATCAAAATAATATCTTCCGTAATGCTGCCACCTAAACCAATTATAACAATTCTATCAATTTAAAAAACCTTCTTACACATTTTAATTGCCCGCATGATATTATGGGGATATAATATATTATATAAAATTTCTAATGACAGGGTATCACTTATGATTAAAACAGTTAGATGCATATTAAGAAGCTTTGAAGAAAAGGATTTAGATTCATTCATGGTTTATAGAAACAACAATGAATGGATGAAATATCAGGGCTTTAAGAACTTAACAAAGGATGAATACAGAAATGTGCTATTAGTTCCCCCTAATATTGAAAATGGAGTTCAGCTTGCTATTGCCGATAAGAACACCGATGAACTTTTAGGTGATCTATACCTAATAAAAAAAGAAAACACCATTGAAATAGGATACACCATAAACCCTGCATATGCACGAAAAGGATATATAACAGAAATCCTGGAAGCAGTATTGATAAAGCTTAAAGAATGCTATCCCGGGTATAAAATAATCGCAGAAATAGAAAAAGACAACTTTCCTTCTAGAAAGCTACTGCTTAAGCTAGGATTTGTATTTGATGATTGGATAGAAGAGTGGCAATCGGAGGTTTATATTTACCTTTAGAAGGTAAAACATTTTTGTTATGCAACAATGCAACCACCTTTGGATGTTATACAAAGTTCAGTCAAATTAGGGGACAGCCTTCCTTCACAAACATTAACATTAATTGCTCATTGGACCAAAAGAAAATAGTATACTTGCCTATTCGGAATAGACTAAACACAGAATATCCTCCATTTTATGCGAACCTAAAGATTAAATGGGTATTATTCTTTAAAAATTCTCGAAAATATTAGTTTTATTCAAAGAACACCTAAACAAAAAAATTTTGACATCTCACAATCTTGATAATAACCCTTGGAATTCCAATGGAATTTTTGTGGAATCCTCCTTTTTAAGCTTTACGTGTGTGAAATAGTAGGGCTTCATTAGGTGCAGCGTAAATTTAATATATGAATATTATTACACTTTACATTTTCCCAAAAAAGATAAATGGAATGTTCCTATGTCTTCTGTCCCGCTGCTTTCAGATGACACCAACTCCGTCCCCAGAACAGAAAAAGACTGTTTCTAAATGGATTCAATTTAAAATTTGCTACATTTACCTTAAAATATTTCTATACATTTTCTTATTGTACACTTACTACATGTATTTTCCGCGTGTTTTCTTAATAAAAAGAGAGTTGCCTCTCTCAGAAATACTATGTTCTGATTGAGACAACCCATCATTTTAACTATTTAGTTATTGTATTATTCAAATATGATTATGAATTCTACAAGGTTTGAAGTCGCATCTAAGAAATATATAAACTTCGTATCATCTTTAATAGCACTTAATTTGCTTACTACTTCTATATCGTCATCTTTATCTATTTTTACAATAGTACCTGAACCGATATTGAAATTAAGCGGCGTACTACCTTTAGTTAAAGTGATTGTTCCTTCACTTGCATTTACTGCTGAAGCAGTTGTAGCTGAAGCTTTATCAGCATACACATATTTTTTCGATGCTGCTGCATTTGCTAATGTTTTAGCATCTTTCTGTACTACATCTTCGTCATTCAGTTCAAGAATGTATAATCCTTTTGTTACAGTAACTAAATCTTTCTCTTTTGTAAAGATATCTTTCTTTGCACCGTTAATGTATGCATTTACTCTTTGAACCTTATTTCCGTCGTTATCTGTATCTTTGTAAACTGAATTAATATATGCATAATATGAAGTAGTTTTATCTAATACGCTAGTAGCATGCAGAGCAACTATTTTACCATTCTTGTATGCTGCAACACCTTTAACTTCAGAACCTAACTTAGATTCACTGATTACATCTCCGTCTTTATTAAAGATTACTGCATTAGACGCAAGAATGAATGATTTGCTGTTAGTCTTCATATCTATAGCTCTTGTAATTTCTTCAATAGAAGAAATATCTTTTGATTTACTATCTAATGAATAAGAAACTAATTTGTCAACAAGATTTACACCAGCAGCAAGAGTTATATCTCCAGATTGCTGAGTAGGATCAAGAACAAACAAGTCTTTTAACTTCTTATTCTCTATAACGCCATTTTTATCCAACGTTATATCAAATGTATATGTTACTGTTTCATTTGCTGAAGTGTGAAGTTTTACTCTTGGAGCTTTATCAACTGAATATTTGCCAGCGGCACTCTTTTCAAATGAGCCTTTAAACACGTCTGCTACAACAGCATATGTCTTATCGCCTTCCGAATCTCCTTTGAAAGCTATTATCTTGCCATTATCGTCCAAGTAGAATGTACCTGCATCGCCTAAATCAGGAACGTCTATGCTTAAACCATCATTAACATCATATTTAGTTTTGTCAACATAGATACCATCTTTATGAGTACCAGTTACCTTACCATCTACAGTCTTTCTTGAAACTGCAAGTGTTAATTTATCAGTAGCTTTAACTGTAGCATCTTTTCCAAGAGGTGCATAGACTGCAACTATATCATCTACTTTAATGTCAGACAATTCTGTAGCATCACCTTTAACAATCAGGTTTTTAGAATCAACTTTTTTGTTCTTAACAGGTAAGTAGATTTCGTCTATTGAAGTTGCATCAGCTTTATATGTTTCTTCAACCTGAACAAAAGTATTAGCTTTTTCAACTACGATACCTGCAACCTCTGCGCCGTCTTTTATTCTTGTTGCATCTTTGTCAAGAACAACAGTAATTTTAGCGTCTTCTAAATTAGCTTTATTAAGATCACTTAATTTTTCTTCAACATTGTTGTAAGATACTAAAGCACCATATACATTGAAAGTATAATCTCCAACTTCTAACTCATCTAACTTTGTACCAGCACCTAATTTAATGCTTTCAAAAGTTTCATTATAAGTTAAGCTGTTAACTTTTCCTACATAAACAACTTCTTTATCCTTGTTTTTGTTGAAGTATGCTTCTACAGACTGGAATAAATATCCTGTTAAATCAACTTTATCTCCCGCATAGTTCTTGTCTTCAGGGTTTATGTGTTGGAAACCAACTGTAAAATCATAATTAGGTGTAGCAATTCTTGATATAAGAAGTACAGGTGTCTTGTCATCTTTACCTACTGATATATACTCTCTTACTACATCTCCATCACTGTTAATCTTGACCAACTGCTGCTCTAAAGAATTGAACATTGCCTGAGCAACTCCACCTCTGTCAGCGCCAGTTGATTTCATATCAACATTTTTAGTGATATTTAATTCAGCTGCTTTTACTTTGAAGTTTGTAGGCCAAGGCATACTCTTCAATTCGTTTGAAGAATCAGTATATCCTAATCCTCTAACTAACATAGTTAAAACTTGGTCATAAGTTACTATTCCGTCAGGATTGAATTTTCCATCGCCTGTACCTATAACGATTCCTCTTCCAGCTGCAAGAGCTATCCACTGATCAGCCCAGTGTCCTTGAGTATCAGTAAAGTTGCTCTTTGAACCAGCAACTAAGTCACCGTATCCAAGTAATTCAACCATTAATTTAGCCATTTCAGCTCTTGTTACTGTTTTTTCAGGTCTGAAAGTACCGTCTTCATAACCTGTTATTACGCCTAAAGCTGCCAATGTGTCAACTGCTTCTTCGTAATCAGTAGTTACGTCATCGAATTTTGCTGCGAAAGCAAAGCTCATGCTTGATAATACCATTGCGATTACCAAGACAAGTGATAACACTTTTTTCATTCTATATTTCCTCCTATGAAATTGTTTGTGGGTGTTAGGTCCCCCTGTACCATCATTGCTATGCACAATGACTTAAGTATTATAACACCGTGTTATTATGTAGTCAACATTTTACAGCAACTGTAATGTTCTTGTAATATTCACAGCATTAAAATGCCAAAGTGCTTATGTATATAATATACCACAGGTTTTTGATATTAATATTACAGAAGTGTTACAGTCTTATAGCCTCTGATGCTCTTTGTTGTCGCATTTTAGCCGTATTTATGGTTAAAAAAATAAGGAGACGGTATTTGGCGCCATCCCCTTGAGATTATAAATTATCTGTATTTTCAAAGCCTTTATGTCTATTCTCATTCTTGCTTCCGGCTCTTCGCTCCGCATGTATCCCGCTGCTAAACAATTCGTACAATGCCAGGCACCCCGTTATCGTCAAAATAATACCTATTATTATAACAACCGTATTCAGCGCTGCCCTTGCATTAATTATGCAGTAAAACGCAAACAATATTCCTGCTCCGTTGATTATCAGCATTATCACATCAGAGTAATCCTTTACCTTTATGGAATTAACATATGGTGGTACTGTTACGAACAGCAGCATTGCTCCTATCAGAAGCATGGTCAGCTCCGGTTTTATAATTCCTAAAATCGATGCCGCTATGGCAATGTAATACTTCATTCTATCCTTCTGTGATAAAAATACATATGTCATTTTTAAATTTACAAAACAAAAACCAAGCAGCAAAATCATTGCAAGGCGCACTGCTGCCGCTCCTATGTAGCTTGATGCCAATATAAATATGATTCCGGACAATGTAAGGGACAGGCTTATAATTTTTAAGGTTTTCGTCTTTAGGTTAAAATGATTGAATAACATGTGCTCCCCCTTTGTTTCGATGATTAATTATAGCATTTATACTATTTCATAGCAATAAAAAGAAGTAGGAAGCTGAATTTTATTATTATTGTATAAACTGAAATTTTTATATTATAATAAATTTATTACTTACAAATGAAGAGGTGTGTATGAACAAATTTATAGTGGATACTTCCGATACATATTATCTGAATGAAATTTACAGTGATATTGATAAATTATGCAGCAGATACAGCCATATTCTGAGCAAATTCACAATAGGCAAAACTGTTGAAAACCTGGATATCATCGCTTTAAAATTAAGCAGTAACAATGCCCTGCCTAAGCCTTCAGTGCTCTTTGTTGGCGGTATTCATGCACGGGAGGACTTTTCCGTAATGCTTTGCATGAAGATGGTTGATTATTATTGCAAATATTATATGGAAGAAAAGCAGTTTGACGGATATGATGTTAAGAGTATATTGGACACAGTTGATATGTATTTTATTCCTGTTGCAAACCCCGACGGGCTCAATATAGTGCATCATGGTCTAAAGGCATCAAAAAACTACGAAGCATTGAAAAATATGAATATATGGGGCGAGGACCATACCTATTGGAAGGCTAACGCCAACGGTGTTGATTTAAACAAAAACTTTAATGACGGAAACTGGGAGATACGCACATGTGTTCCAGGAACGGAGGTCCCATGCTCAGACAGGTTCAAGGGTTATTCCCCAAACAGTGAGCCGGAAACACGGGCTCTTGTTGATTTTTGCAACAAAATCGGCTTTACTCTCATGGTTACTTACCACTGCTCGGGAAATTGTACATTTTGGGCTGACAGCGGAACTCATGAGCTGTTTAACGGAATTGATGAAAGAATAATGGATGAGCTGCACTACAAATATATATACAGAAAAACAAAAATAAGCCAGGATCCTAAGGTTTATGGGTGCGGATTTGAGAACTGGTTCAGGGCAAGGATGAAAAGGCCTGCGTTTTGCATTGAGTTATCTCCGTTTGTGGATGGCGGAAGGCAGCATCCGGATTATTTATTTGATGAATTGGTGTGGCAGCATGCAAAAACAACAGGATTGTTTTTTGCGGAAAAGGCTGCGGAGGTTCATGATGAAATTTTCGGAAATGCGGAGAAATATGCTGCGTTGACAGAGTCAAAAAATTGATTTATAGTAATATATATTTTACATATTTTAACTTAAGGAGCGTTATTGTAAATGAATGCAGAAATACTTTGTGTAGGTACTGAGCTTTTGCATGGAGACATAGTCAACACAAATGCCCAATATATATCTAAAAAATTGGCTGAAATAGCTATTGATGTACATTATCAGTCCGTGGTTGGTGATAATCCTGCCAGAATCAAGCAATGCTTTGCCACTGCCTTTTCAAGATCAGATGTAGTTGTATGCACCGGCGGACTTGGCCCAACACAGGATGATATAACCAAGGATGTACTTGCAGAATACTTCGATGTGAAAATGGTTTATGACGAGGAGAGCTACCATCATGTAAGGGAGATTTATTCACGATTCAGAGGGGATTTTCCTCAGAATAACATGAGGCAGACATATTTCCCCGAAGGGGCTGTAATTCTCAATAACCCAAACGGTACCGCAAATGCTTGCATAATGAAGGGTGAGGCAGACGGAAAAATGAAAATAGGCATATTGCTGCCCGGACCTCCTAAGGAAATGGAGCCATTGGTGGATAATGAGGTAATTCCTTATCTGAAGCAATTTTCCAACCAGGTTGTATTTGGCGAGAAGCTTATTGTTGTAAACATCGGCGAATCTGCTGCCGAGGAAATGATACTTGATTTAATTGAAAAGCAGACCAATCCCACAATTGCTCCATATGCAGGTGCGGGCAGGGTTATTTTCAGAATTACCGCCAAGGCCGAAAGTAAAGAAAAATGCCTGGAACTGATTGAACCTATAAAGGAAGAATTAATAAGAAGGTTTGGTAGTGAAAATGCTTATGTTGCAGAAACCGGAAAGGTTGAAGACAAGGCTGCAGAGCTTCTGCTTGAGAAAAATATAACTGTTGCTACAGCTGAATCACTGACGGGAGGCTTGGTATCATCAAAGCTCATCAGCTATCCGGGAATATCGAAGGTTTTTATGGAGGGCTTTGTTACATATAGCAATGAGTCAAAAATCAACACACTGAATGTAAAAAAAGAGACTCTTGAAAAGTATGGTGCCGTAAGTGAAGAAACTGCAAAAGAAATGGCATATGGAGCCGCACAGGCTGCCGGAACCGATCTTGGGGTTTCAACCACCGGTATTGCAGGTCCTGACGGAGGCTCAGAGGAAAAGCCTGTGGGTCTCGTATATATTTGTGTATATTACAACGGAAAATATAACGTAAAAGAAATCAGAGCAACAGGCTCACGTGAGATTATAAGGGAGAGGGCTGCTACAACTGCTCTTGACTTAATCAGAAGCTGCATTGAAAAATAATTGCTTAACTTATATGCCACAGAGTATTCTGTGGTTTTTAATTTATTTTCATTTTATACTAAATATTGATAATTTTTACACGATATACTTTATGCCAAATTAGTTTTATATGGGCTAATTTCACAAAGTATGTTTAAAAATTCAGTAAATATGGAGGTATACCAATGAAAATTAATAGATTTCGAACATTACGATTCAAATTAAGTCTTATAATAATATTGTTTGCATTAGTTCCTGTACTTGTTATAAGCTTTGTAACCATTAACAAGATGCAGGTTAACACTATATCAGAGCAGAAGAAATCCGTTGAAAACCAATTATCCTTAGTAAGCGATAACATAGATGTTGTTTTCAGCGACATGCAGAATAACGTGTCTTACTTTGCCGGAAGCAAAAATGTCAAGCTTTCAGACAGCACTATTTCATCCTATACAAGCAACTCCGGCACCAAGGCAATGACTCCTGGCAGAAATGGAGGAATTGAGCAGGACATTTTTGAAAGCTTCAAAGAATTCGGAGTAACTCATCCAAATTATCAGTACGTCTACATGGGAACTGAGCAGGGTGGATATATACAGTATCCCGAGGGTAACATGGACGGAGCCTTTGACCCGCGCCAGAGACCATGGTATCCGGATGCAGTTGCAAATCCAAATAAACCGGTGTTAGGTTCACCATATTATTTTGCAACGGATGATGTTGTAATCATAGGTGCCTCACAGGCCATAAAAAATGCATCGGGCAAAGTTATCGGCGTTATGGCAATGGATATGAGCCTGGACAGCCTCACATCCATGTTTGAAGAAGCAAGCAAAGATTTTTACGGTTACTACATACTTGTAGGTGCAGATGGAACAATCTTATCAGACCCAAGCAACAAAGAAAATAATTTCAAGAATATTTCTGAAGTATATAACCCACAATTTGCCGCTGCTGTTATATCAAATGCTGATTTTGAAAGAGTAGAAATTGACGGTAAGAGCTATTTGATAAAAAGTATTTCTTCCGAAAATACAGGCTGGAACTATGTTTCTGTAGTGGACGAATATGCAGTTCGTGAGGTTGTGAGAAACACTGAAAAATTCGTTTATTTATCAATGGCAATAATCTTTGTGGCTGCGGGTGCATTTGCATTGCTGATAAGCAACGGTATTGCAAAGCCTATAAAGGCAGTGGTGAGATCAGCTAACGAGGTTGCTAATGGAAATTTCAATGTAAGGATTGATGCAAAAGCAACAGGTGAAACCGGACTTTTAATAGATTCTTTCAAGATGATCGGAAAAACCCTCTTAACATATAAATCCTATATTGAAGAGATCTCCCATATACTCAATCAAATAGCTGACGGCAATATGAATTTTCAGCTTGAATCGGACTATATGGGCGAATTCAGCAAAATTAAGGATGCTCTTCTTAATATTTCAAGGACACTTACTATAACACTTACAGAGATAAAGGTGGCCTCTGATCAGATAGCGAGCGGTTCTGACCAGGTTGCAGCAGGTGCTCAGGCCCTCAGTCAGGGAGCAACAGAGCAGGCTTCTTCTATTCAGGAGCTGTCCGCAACAATACAGGATATTTCATCACAGATTGATGATAATGCCAAGACGGCGCAAAATGCCAACGTACTGTCAAACCAGGCCGGAAAAGGCGTCATGGAAGCAAATGCCGACATGCAGCAGCTTATGAGGGCTATGCAGGAAATAAACGACAAATCAAATGAAATAAGCAATATTATAAAAACTATAGACAATATTGCGTTCCAGACAAACATTCTTGCACTTAACGCAGCTGTTGAAGCGGCAAGGGCAGGAAGTGCAGGCAAAGGCTTCGCCGTCGTTGCGGATGAGGTCAGAAATCTTGCACAAAAATCAGCGGAAGCTGCAAAGGGTACAACACTGCTTATAAATGATACGGTGCAGTCTGTGAACAAAGGAACTCAGATAGCTGAAAAAACTGCCGCATCTCTGAATTCGGTTGTCAGCAAAACTGAGGATCTTACAAAACTTATAGAAAGCATAGCTCAGGCCAGCGTTCATCAGGCAGAGGGCTCCAACCAGATTGCAATAGGCATAGAGCAGATATCGGGAGTTGTTCAGACAAATTCCGCAACGTCTGAGGAGAGTGCCGCCGCAAGCGAAGAGCTTTCAAGCCAGGCAGTATTGCTCAATGAACTCGTAAACAAATTTCATTTAAGCGAGGATTCCGCACAAGAAGCATAATAACAATAAAATAGCCCACAGGCAATTTTCATTGCTCAGTGGGCTGTTTTTTTATATGGATCTTTCTATTCTTCTGCTGCTTCCAACACCTTATTGAATTCCTTCAATTTTTGATTTGCCAGATAAAATATTGTGTTATCGGGATATTCGCCATAAATATCAGGTTCTCCTGCAGGCAGTCCCGTCAAAAGCTCTATTCCTTCTTCAATTTTTCTGACGGAGTAAATATGGAATTTGTTATTTTTAACCGCTTCTATAACATCATCCTTGAGCATGAGGTTATCTACATTGCTTTCGGGTATTATTACTCCCTGCTCTCCCGTCAGTCCTTTAAGTGAGCATATATCAAAGAATCCCTCTATTTTTTCATTAACACCGCCTATAGGCTGTATTTCTCCCATCTGGTTAACGGAACCTGTTACAGCCAGACTTTGTCTCACCGGAATACCTGAGAGACTTGACAAAATTGCATATAACTCCGTACTTGAAGCGCTGTCGCCTTCAACTCCTCCATAAAGCTGCTCAAATGTTATCTGTGCCGTAAGCCCCAGAGGCTTCTCCTGTGCAAATTTTCCTCCCAGATAACCGTTGAGTGTTAGAACTCCCTTGGAATGTATGTTGCCGCTCATTTCAGTTTCTCTTTCGATGTTTATTATTCCGTCACTTCCTGAATAGGTACGTGCGGTTATCCTTGATGGAAGCCCAAAGGAGTATCCGGATGAGTTCATTACGGACAGTCCGTTAACCTGCCCCACTACTGCTCCTTCAGTGTCTATAAGGACCTTTTTGCGCAATATCTGCTGCTGCATTTTTTCCTCAATCATATTGGAACGGTACTTCTTGTTTTTAATGGCCATTTCAACATGGACTTCATCGACAAATTCAGAGCGGAATGCCTCTGATTCAGCAAGAGCAGATGCCTCGTATATAATTTCGCTCACAACATTAAATCTCGTCGACAGCCTATCCTGACCATCCGCCAGCCTTGAACCAAACTCTATTACTCTTGCCATGGCAGAGCAGTTCAGATGCTTCAGATTTTCTCTTTCACACATCGAGCCTATGAAAGAAACGTAATGCTGTATATTTTCAGGAGTTCTTTCCATTTCGACATCAAAATCCACGTTTACTTTAAACAGCTTTTTAAAATCCTCATCCATGGAAAGAAGGCTGTAGTAGTAATGGCTGCCCACCAATATAACCTTGACATTTAGAGGTATAGGCTGGGGCTTCAGTGTAACCGTAGGTATGAATCGGCTCTGCTCTCCTATATTTTCCACAATTGCCTGCTTGTATTTCAAAGCTTTTTTCAAAGCCTCCCATGCATATGGGTCCATAACGAGGTCCTTTGCCTGAACTATAAGATATCCTCCGTTTGCCCTGTGAATTGCGCCGGCCTTTATCATTGTAAAATCTGTCATGGTGGTCATCATTTGAGTTTTATATTCTATTTTTCCAAAAAGATTGTAGTAATACGGATTGCTTTCCGCAACCACAGGCGCTCCTTCGATGTCCTCGTTATTTATAAAGAGATTTACCTTATATCTGGTAAATGGGTTTTTACTGTCTTTAGTTTCAGCTAACCTTGTTTCATGCAGGCTTTCATCCTCTTTTTCCTCCTGCTTGTCTTCATCCCCTATGTCAACGGCATATTCATTTTTCAAAACTCTCGCACTGCTGAATATATCGTGATTTTCAGCAGCATCCTTCAGTACCTTATCAAGGTAATCCGCAATTTCTTTTATATCTCTGTATTTGTCTTTTAATTGAAGGACAAGTGGTTCGGCAGCGTTTAACGCCGTCTGCTTTTCTAAATCAACGGCCTGCTCTTCTGCAATTTTTTGAACAGTCTGTCCGTCTCGTATTTTTTCATCTATTTCAAGGGTTATTTTTGCTCTTTTAGACTCTATTTCTTCGCGCACATCAATGGAAAGCTCATTGTATTCCTCCGGAGTTATAAGGCGATTTTCCTTTAAAGGAATAAGGAGAATCCTCTGTCCCGATTGTTGTATGCCGAATCCAGCATCAGTTGCAATCTTTTCTATTTCCCTCAGCAATGATGCCATTTTTTCATTTGTTTTTCTGACAATGATGTCCTTTTTCTGCTGAAAGTTGCTGCCCTCAAATGCCTTTGGTATATATACGGTAAGGTTTGCAATAAGTTTATCCATATCCTTCTGAAATACCTTTCCTTTACCGGAAGGCAGAGATATGGCCAGCGGCTTATCCCATTCGCTGAAGTTATTTATATAGCACCAGTCATGAGGAACTTCTCCGTTTTTCGCAATCTTTGAAACAACAGTCTGGGTATAGGTGCTCTTACCCGTTCCCTGAGGCCCTAAAACAAATATATTGTATCCCTGTGCTCTCATTGACAGACCGAACTCCATGGATCTTACCGCCCTGTCCTGACCTATTACGCCGTCAAGCATGCTGCCGTCCTTTGACGTACTGCAAAACTTCAGTTCCTTTTCTATACTGCAGGTTTTTTTCAATTGTTCAACAGTCAATCTGTATTTGTTTGCATTGCTGAGATTACCCATTTCGTCCTCCTTTATTTCATGCATATTTTAAATATACCCGTGAAATATGGAGATAAACTATAAAATTTTAAATAAATATCATTTCAAAATTATATAAAATATGGTAATATAAGTATGTAAATAGGTAGTAGCAGAGTATGGCTGACACTCTCCACAAGGGGAGGTGATGCCTGATGTTATCGGTATATGAAACTTTAACGCTAATGATTGCTTTCGCAACATTGGTTACGTTAATCATAAAAGATAGCAAAAAAAAGTAATTACTCTGCGCAACCAGAGTAATTACAAGTAACCAACTTGTTTTGAAAATGGTCAGCCATATTTGGCCTGCCTATTTATATCTTATGTAAATAATAACATAATTATACAAATAAATCAATAGAAAATTTACTTATTTAATACCTTCACACCAATGGTGAAATAAATCATTCCCATTAACAGCAGTATTCCGCTGGGAAGGACTGCGGCTTCAAAGCCCATACCGTTGGAGGCAATGGATTCTATTCCCTGCATTGCCCACTTTTGAGGGGTCAGCTCCGCTAAAAATAGCAATATTTTGTTATTTACTATTTCCAGCGGCCACATGCATCCGCCAAGCATGGATGTGCTTGTTAATACTATGGGCGCCATGGAACCCAGCTGCCCCTGTGTTTTTATAAAGCCGGACATCATGAGTCCAAGGGATGTCACTGCAAAAACAAATGCTGCCGATACAAGTAGGACACCTGCCATGCTGCTTCCCCAGTCTATTTTAAGCAGGTATTTACCGCACGCTATAAGCAACCCCATCTGCACCGCACCTGTGAGATATGCAACAATCATGCTTCCGCCCAGGATTGAAGTTTTAGAAACAGGTGATATGAGCATTCTTTCCCATGTTTTGTACTGCTTGTCGCTCAGTATAGTCCCTATTGCAAAAACCATTGTATACATTGAGAAAAATAAAGTAAAACCTATCATTGAATGCTTTAGCCCGTTATATCCAGTTGCTGCGCCGGTTGCCGCCACAGTTGAGGTAACAGAAATCGGATTTCTGAATTTCCATGATTCCATAAAACTGTTGTACGCTGATTCCATTATTTCTTCTATATTTGCTTCATCTGCAGCGAAATGTATGAAATCAGCCGTGAGCCCTGCTATTTTTATTCCACCCGACATTTTAAGCACAATTCCCGATACAGTTTCCTGAAGAGACAGTATTAATACATCATCCTTAACCTTCATAACTCCCAATGATATTTCGCTGCCCGCTTCTATTCCCTCGTGGAATCCTTTGTGCACAATCAGTGCAACAAGCACCTTGCCTTCTTCCACTTCCTTAGATGCGTTTATTTTATCCGTCTCGGTAAAATTGAAACTTTTGTTTTTTTCCAGCTCATCAATAAAATATTCGGAATAAAAGCTTTTATCCTCATCCACTATTACAACAGAAGGCTTGTAGCTATCGAAGGATGCCCCGAATATTGCCGTAAAACCCAGAGCCATGGCTGTCATAAGCACAAAAACCATAACATCATCCCTAAGCCTTAACACTCTTAGTTTTATTATGCTCAGCATATCCGTTTCTCCTTCCTGCTCAGAATCATTACCGCCAATATTGCAAATACTGCCCCCATAATTGTCAACGCAGAAACATAACCCAGAACCTCTTTTGCATTTCCGCCAGATATCACCTTCAAATATGCTTTCAGTGCAACGCCATTAAGTGAAAGGAAGCTGAGCCTTTGCATGAATTCAGGCATTACATCCAGAGGAAAGAAGCTTCCTCCTAAAAGAGCCATCCCCTGCACAATTGCCGATTCAAATATATTTGCCATCTTATAGTTGCCTGCTCTGTAGGTAAGTGCTCCCACAAATGACCCCAGCCCTGCTACTGCAACAGCGGCTGAAATACTTATCATGGCTGTAGCAATGCGATCACCCCATTGCACCTTTAGTGCAAAATGAGAATACACAATCATTATAACTGTCTGAATAATTGCAATTATAAATATGGTAATAGCCTTGCCGGCCAATATTTCAAATTTATTTGCTCCGGCCACCACCATCCTTTGATACGTCTGATTGTCTTTTTCTTCTAAGAGCATTCTTCCTCCGTGGCCTGCAGCAAAAAGTATGAACATTGTCATCATTCCCGCAGCATAATAGTCCGCACTGCTGACAGATTTTCTGCCATCAAGCACCATATCGTCCATATTTACACCTATTGATTTCATAGTGCTGCTCATTCCTTCCATCAGTTCATACATGCCCCTTAGGCTGTCACTTCCCGCACCGTTAGCCATGGCTGTTTCTATTACTACATTTTTTCCTATAATAACTGTAGACATAGCATTGGCATATGCATCCATTAGTGACTTAACTATCTGACCGCTTATACTTTTGTCGGCATGCGTCAAAACCTCAATATTGATTTTGTTTCTTAAAGGGGTTAGAAAATTTATTTTCATATCATAAATGAATTTCTCCGGAAGAATTACAACAGCAGAAATTTCATTGCTTTTCAAAAGTTTTAATGCCCGGTCTTGTTCTTCAATTCTATATGAAATAAACTCTGATATCTTTTCACTGTCTAAAAAATCATCAAAGAATATTTCATCCGTGATTTCATCAGAGGATTCCAATAAATCATTTATGTCTTTTTCATCCATGCCGCTTGACAAGAAACTGCTGTTCAGAGCAGCTTTAAAATTTGATTGATCTTGCTTTTCATCATATTTTTTCACAACAGCTATATTTATCCGCTCCATAACAGCATTGTCGCTGTCAGCAAATGATCCCTTGAGAGCTAAGCTTAATATTGTAGTGAGTATAACCGGCATCAGTATCATAATTGCCAGCGCTTTTTTATCACTGAGTATAATTTTTAAATCCTTTAAAATTATATTTGCAATTTTCATACATCGCCCCTCAATCCCTTAAGGCCTTGCCTGTCAAATGCAGGAAAACAGCCTCAAGATTTGGCTTTTTAACGTCAATTGATTCAATAAACCATCCGTTTTCGGTTATTTTAGCAATAATTTCCGCTGTAAGTGCAGTAGAGCCGCTTACAAATAAAACAATCATATCCTCGTTCAGCCTGCCTTCATATACTCCCTTGATTTCTTTAAGCGCACTTAGCACGCTATCATTCATTGTGTTAAGCTTGATATTAATCTGAGTTTTTTCTTTTACGAGGTCAATAAGCTCCTGCTTATTTCCGGATGCTATGATTCTCCCTTCATCCATGATGCATATTTCATTGCACAGATACTCCACCTCTTCCATGTAGTGGCTGGTATAGATAATTGTCATTTCCTGCCTGTTAAGCTCCAGCACCGTATCCAGTATATGGTTCCTCGACTGAGGATCAATTCCCACTGTTGGTTCATCCATAATCAAAATCTCAGGCTTGTGCAATAGTGCCGCGCCTATGTTAATCCTGCGTTTCATTCCGCCTGAGTATTTGTCAACTCTATCCTTCAGCCTGCCGTTCAATCCTATTACATCAGAAACTTCTGCTATCCTTTTTTTCAGTTCCGCACCCCTGAGTCCGTACACGCTGCCCCAGAATGACAAATTTTCATATCCTGACAGTGTGGGATAAAGAGCTATATCCTGTGGAACTACTCCAAGATTTTTCCTTATGATTTCCGGATTGGACAATATGCTTTTACCCTCAAGAAACACATCTCCGCTGTCAGGCTCCAGCAATGTTGATATTACTGATATTGTAGTTGATTTACCTGCACCGTTCGGTCCAAGAAGGCCAAACACCTGCCCCCTGCTGACCTCAAAGCTTACTCCTTCAACAGCCTTCACATGATTAAAGCTCTTATATAAATTTTCTACCCTAAGCATTCTGCACCTCTTATTCCTTATCAAACAGGGATTTCATAACATCAGGTATTTCTTTCGCATTATCTGCTTTAATTGAATTTTTATCATTAAGAACCGGAAAATCAAATACTTGCTCCCTGTTTATGTCCCAGTTTTTAACGTTTAATTTATAGTCCGCTTCTCTGATTATGAGGCTTTTATCCTCTGCCTTTATGTGAAATTCTATATCTTCACTTACTATATATCCGTCAATATCAACCAAGGCCACATATTTAAAATTTTCTACGCTGTAATTTTCTGCATTGTCTCTTAAAAGCTTTATAACATCCTCAAAGGATTTTTTATTTTCTTTTGATCTGTATTCTTCATAGAGCTGTTTGAGATTAGTGTCCTTTGAAATGGAGTCCACTGTATCCGAAAATAGCGATTTTATCTGCTGGCTGCTCAATGTTATTGAATACTCGGATGTCTTGACTTCACCGTCAGGAGTTGTCAATATAATATCCTTTCCCCGAAATACATTCTCCTCGTTCATCAGCTCAACCCATTTTTCCGAAATAGCCTTCATTGTGGATTCAGATATAATCTCTCCGTTTAATTTACTCTCTTCAATTGCAGATGAATTATTTACTTCATTCATCCTCATGTACTTCCCTGCAACGGGGAGCTTCATAATTATTTCTCCGTTGTTAAAATACAGGTCGTAATCAAATCCCAGACCTCCAAAATTGATATAGCTTCTGAATATGCTTTTCTTTGCTTCTTCATCAAATGCCACATTGAAGCTTCCCTTCATATCCTTGTAATAATCTAATTCCCTTATTGTCTCAGCCGACATACCTTCGGTATTGATGTCCACATTGGACGAAAATTCCACCTGTGTCTGACCTCTTGTTATTTGTTCTGTCTTTTCCAATGCCTTTTTATATTCCGCGAGATTATTCGTGTTGCACGCCGTAAGCGATAGCATAAGAACAAGTGTCAATGCTAAACACACAATTTTTTTCATACTGCACCCCTTTAATGAATTTTATTTTATATTCAGTATAAACAACTGCGACCTGGATTTATAGTATCTGAAATCACAAATAAATGAATTATAATGTGACTTTAGTCATTAAATAAGGTTATTTTTAACCGCAAAAACAGCCAGTTGTGTTCTGTCTCTCATATCCAGCTTTATAAGAATTCTTGTTATGTGATTTTTTACCGTACCCTGACTTAAAAATAATTGTTCTGATATTTCCTTGTTATTTCTGCCGTCCGCAATCAACCTGCATATTTCGATTTCTCTTTCTGTCAACAGATTGAGCCTCGGATCAATAATTTTATCCACAGTTTCATTAGCAAGCTGTGCAAACTTGTCTATGACCTTCGCAGCTACCTCCTGCTGAATAAGTCCGCCCCCACTGAATACACTGCGCACAGCACAGGCTATTTCAGAAGGTGGTGCATCCTTCAGCATATATCCCGAAGCTCCGTTTTTTAAGGCGTCATATATGTATTTATCGTCGTTGAAGGTTGTGAGCACAATGACCTTAATTTCAGGAAAATCTCTTTTTATCATTGAGGTAGCCTCAACACCATTTAATTCTGGCATCTGTATGTCCATCAGAACTACATCCGGGCGCCTTATTCTGCACAGCTCATATGCTTTTCTTCCGTTATTCGCCGTTCCCGTTATCTCTATATCATCTTCCGCTCCCAATATAAGCTTCAGACCTTCTGTCAATATATCCTGATCATCTGCCAGCAATACCTTAATCATAATATCTCCCTATAAATTTTATTTGCGTAGATATCCGCTTACTATAAACCCGTTTTCGGATTTGAATTCCACATCACCGTTCAGTTCCTTAACTCTCTCTCTGATTCCTCTCATTCCGTATCCCTCTGCTATATCATCAGTCCCTCTGCCGTTGTCTCTTATTACAAAACGTACAACATCATCTAAATAATTAATTTCAGCCGATATTTCAGATGCCTTTCCGTGCCTCACAGCGTTTGTCATGGCCTCCTGCAGAATATGGTATATTGCATTAAATATCTTCTGATTATCCGGCATAGTTCCTTCTATTTTCAGGCCAATGGCTGTTCCCGTACTCTCTGAAAATTTCTCAGCAACCTCCCGAAGTGCGGCTGCCGGAGAAGAAGACTGTCCGGCTCCTCTCAGAGTTTCAACTACTTCGCGTATACCGGAAAGATTGTCCTTTGCTGCCTTTACAGAATCTGCAATGAGTTCCTGTGCCTTTGGCGAATCTGTCATGAGATAATGTTCCGCCATCTGAAGCTGCATTATGAGAGCAGTCATGCTGTGCCCTAAGTTATCATGAATATCCCTTGCTATTCGGTTCCGTTCTTCCACTGCCGAAAGCCTTTGTACCTCGTCTGTGTATTCCTTCAGCTTTTTGTGAGCATCAAGAAGCTCCCTGTACAACATATCCTTTTTTTCTTTTTCCTGCCTGTTGTGCTGTGCAAATATTGCAACAATTAAAATAAGTATACTTATTGTAAAAAAGAAAACCATTTGAGATATACTTGAAAGATTGAATCTGAAGTAAGTAAGATATATGAATTTAACCATGGAAACAAGAATATCTGCTATTCCGATTATTATTCCATGTTTGATTTCCAATGTGACAGCTGCTTCGAAAAGAAGGATTATGTAAAATGAATGAAGAAAATAGTTAATAAGGAGTCTTGAGTTGGTTTCTAAAATATATATTAGAACTAAATCTACGGCAAAAAGTGCAAAATAAAATCTTCCTTTTTCATTTATAAAATATTTAAGTATATTATTTGCAATAAAAAATAAAAATACTGAAATCAGAATAAACAGCCTCTGCTGTTGTGCGTTTTCAAAATAAGCTGCCAATATGAACAATATTGATAAAATTAGGATTTTAAGAATACAAAACCATTTGTTCTTTTCCATATAGTACCTCCGTCCATTAAAATAAGGAAGGTTACCCTTCCTTATTATGTCAGTATATAACTATATCAGATTTCTTTCAACTATTTGTTTTACGACAAATGTTGCAACGTGGTTTGCAAAGCTTCCTGAACCGAAGCCTGCATCATAGCCAAGCTCCTGAGCCAGGTCATGTGAAATACGCGGACCTCCGCATACAAGAACGATCTTGTCTCTCAGGCCTTCGGCTTCAATCATTTCAACCAATTGTGTAAGATTTGCAATATGCACATCCTTTTGAGTTACAACCTGTGAAACCAGTATTGCATCGGCTTTAAGGTCTATTGCTCTTGCAATAAGCTCCTCATTTGGAACCTGGCTGCCCATGTTTATAGCTTCTATTCCCTTGTATCTCTCAAGTCCGTAATTTCCGTCAAAGCCCTTCATGTTCATGATTGCATCGATACCAACAGTGTGTGCGTCAGTACCTGTACATGCTCCAACTATTACAACAGGTCTCTTGATATTTTCCCTTATATATTCTTCCACTTCATCCCTGTCCATGAATTCAATATCTACCTTGGGAACCTCAACTGTTGTATAGTCAACTGTATGAGTGCATTTTCCATACATTACAAAGTAGGTATATCCTATGCCAAGGTCTTTTGAATAAACTACAGCAGGTTCATCAAATCCCATTTTTGCTGCAAGCTGTCTTGCTGCTTCACTTGCCTCATCTCCGTATGGTACAGGCAATGTAAAGCTCATCTGAACCATACCGTCATTCAGAGTATCACCATAAGGCTTTATTTTCGTTAAATCAACTTTCTGAGTATTTTCCACTACCTGTCACCTCCCAGCATTAAATCTATGAATGGATTAACATATTGCTCGTTCTTTTCAACAACACCTTCAAGACCCTTTCCTCCGGTGAAGCCTCTTTTTACTCCGCCGAATTTTCCCTGCTCGATTGTGCTGAATATTCCTTCTTTTTCAATATCTCTCAGCAGCTCCTCAGCCTTAGCCAGAACCTCCTGAGCTCTCTTCTGTATAATTCCGTCTTTTTTGAACTCAACTTCCTCACCGATATCCTTGGCATTTGTGAAAATGTATTTCGCATTTTCAATAGAAAGCATTCTGTCCTGAAGATGAGGTGTATGAATTGCTTCAGTAGGCATTCCTAAAAGCTGAATTCCCTGGTGTGTCCATATAGATATGAAGTTGAACAGCGCATCCTGCAAATGTCCCTTGAATATATTTCCTGTCATGAACTTCGTAGGAGGCATGTATTTCAACGGAGCCTTAGGGAATATTTCTCTTGCCATCTGTGCCTGAGCAAGCTCCAGCAAAAATCCGTTTTCCACTGATGGATTCATTTCAAATGCATGACCCAGACCCATTTGTTCTTCAGGTATTCCTGCCTTTAGTGCGTACTGCTCATTTATAAACTGTGATGCAAGTACTGTATGCGCTTCTTCAACAGCATCTGCTGTTGTAAGGTAGTTGTCCTCACCTGTATTTATGATTATTCCGGCAAAGCCGTTTATAATTCTTGAGAAATATTGGTCTACCAATGTTCTCTGCATGTTGATATCTCTGAATAGTATTCCGTAAAGAGCATCGTTGAGCATTACATCCAGTCTTTCAATAGCTCCCATTGCTGCTATTTCAGGCATACAAAGACCTGAGCAGTAGTTGCACAAACGGATGTATCTTCCTACCTCCTGACCAACGTCGTCAAGAGCCTTTCTCATTATTCTGAAGTTCTCCTGAGTTGCAAATGTACCGCCGAAGCCTTCTGTTGTTGCTCCGTAAGGAACATAGTCCAGCAAGCTCTGTCCTGTTGTTCTAATAACGGCTATTACATCTGCTCCCTGTCTTGCGGCAGCCTGAGCCTGAATAATGTCTTCAAAAATATTTCCTGTGGCAACAATTACATACAGGTATGGCTTTCTGCCTTCACCTATTGTATTGATGTACTCATTTCTTTTTTCTCTGTTGCTCTTTATTTTTTCAACAGTTTTTTCTGCTGTCTTGTAAATTGCGTCAATAATTTTATTTTCATCAGCTATTGGCAGCTTTGTGATTTCTATTTCTCCTGTGCTTACCGCTTCCGCGATTTCCTGAGGTGTCTTGCCTGTCTGCACCATTGCGTTTCCTATCCAGAATGCAGCTCCCTTTGACAATCCGCCTCCTTCTTTAATGCTGTCTACAAGCACATTTGGCAGCGGTTTTTCGATTTCATCCACACCGTCAATGCCCATGAGTCTTGCAACTGTTCTTTCAACCGCAACAGTTGTGTTTTTGTCTATAAACTGCTGCGTACTTTCTGCTATGCGTGCTGCAGCTGAACGTGCGCTTTGAATGAGCTCCGGATTTAAATTTAACTTGCTCTCCATAATTCCTCCTTGAAATTAATCGTTTATATATCTTTCTGCATCTATAATTATTTCCTCATAAATTCCTGCCATCTTAGCTATTTTAATAGCGTCCTTTGGTATATCCTTTTGATACTTTACCTCAATCAATCTGTAGTCCATATATTCAGCTATCTGGTCTATGTTGTTTATCTTAAATAAATCAGCCTCACCAGGAAGAACAAGCCCTGCAACCTGTAAATTTTGCACGTCTTCATCGTTAGCTACATTGTCATAATGGGTTGTCAGCACTGTTATGCAATTCTTATTTTTCAGATAATTCACCACTGCCTTCGTAATTGCATAACCTTCCTTTGGATTGGTACCTCCTGCCAGCTCGTCAATTAAAATAAGGCATCTTTTTTCAGAATAATCCAACGCTTCTTTTAAGTTAACAATTTCGGCTCCAAAGGTACTAAGTCCTTTTTCAATGGACTGATCATCTCCAACAGATATAAAAATATGCTCAAAGAGACACAGTCTTGCATATTCACACGGAATAAACATTCCATATGCAGCCAATGCAGCAATCTGGCCAATCATCCTTAGACTTACTGTTTTTCCGCCCATATTTGCGCCTGTAATACAAACTGCATTTTTTCTAAGGCTCAAATCAACCGGCACATATGTTTTGTGCTTTTCTTTAAGGCTTTTTTCAAGCTTCAGGTTTCTTCCGGATTTTACAGTTATCTCAAGATCCTGTGTTATCTCCGGCTCAACAGAATTTGTTTTCTGAGCGTAATTTGCTCTTGCAATCAAATAGTCTGTTTCACCGATTACATTTATATTGTCTGTTATTGTGGCGTGATATTCCTTTATTTTCTCAGAAATTCTCTGTCTTATGAGGAATTCCTCTTCTTCTTCCTCATTCCTCAGATGCTCAAGCTCCTGCTCAAGCCCGTCAATTTCTTCGTTATTTTTTATTTTAAAAATAACATTCAGATAGTTTTCGCCGGAAACTCTCAAATTGCCTTCCTTTGAGAGCTCTTCCGCTTTTTCTTTATTAGACTTGCTCACGGTTACCTCATCCTTGAGGTTTAGCTTTACGTCATATTTTTTTTCTATTGTTTCTTTAATTGCCTTTTTTAATACCGCAATATTCTTTTCTGCCTGCTTCTTTTTTAATCTTATGTCTTTTAGCTTTTCGGAATATTCGTCATAGATATAAAATGTGTTGAGCTTTTCGTGAGCGGGATCCAGCAGCTCATAAAGCTGCGGCATGGGTGTTAATTTTAAATCATCCATTCGAAATGTCTTTAAAACCTTCTCCAATCTTTCTGTCTGAATGAGAAAGTTTTTTACTTCAAACAGTTCAACCTCGTCCAACACCTGATTTTTTTTCGCCCTGTCTATTGTCTCATATATGTTTTTTACATGTTTGAGAACATCAATGATATCTCGCCTTTTGGAGCTTTCAATAAATGCCCTTATTTTATTGAACGCGTTTCTGAGATCTGCCTCTTGACCTCTCTTAAAAGGCTTTGCTTCCTGTTTCTTCTTGATACCATATTCCGTAATGGGCTTAACCTCATTAAAAATATAATCAAAGTTTATATTTTTAACCGTGCTTTCCGTCATAAATTCAGTCAATCAAAATCACCGCCTGACACTACATCTACTATTTTAACCCCGGGAATATATTTTTTCATTTCTGATTTGAAAATCTCACTGTCAAAAAAATACCCTGCCGGAGATACGGGATTAAGGGTTACAGCTATTACATTCACGCTGTTTACGGTTTCAACCGTCAGACCCTTTCTCCTAAGCTCGTTCCACACATTTATGTCTGTGAACAGCTTTGTTCCGTCTTCAATTATTATTTTAATGCCTCTTAAAAATTTATTTTCACCTATATCTTTTAACAGGGAGGTGGTCACAGCGCCCCTGATGTACACATATTCCGCATTTTCATCGATCAGCTCGCTTATTTTCTTGCCTCCGGTTATGCTTGTTGCAATATCAGGTACAATTACACTTCCCGTATTCTGTATAATACAGGTTTTTCTGTGTTTCTGTATGATTTTTCTCACATCGCTTCCCGCTTGAGCAAGATTGAAGCATTCAACGGAATGCGCGGTTTTTTCCAAAACCTTTTTCATATCCCTGCTCAATACCGCTCCTGCCGCAACGATACATGCATCTGTCACCGCAGGAGATGAAACAGCCTTTCTGTCAATTGCCCCATCAATAAAAACAACCTGAGCTCCGTGATGTCTCAGCCGTTCTGCCACATACTTCATATCAGCAGTGCTTACAGGTCCGGCAATCTGTATATTGCCTCTCTGTCTTACCTTGACAATTACGACTTCACCCATCGGAGTAGGTATTCCTGTTGTTTCTAATATCTCTGTCTTTGCTTCAGAAAGCATAAGAGCCTTTTTGGCCGTAGCCGCATACATTCCTTCAGCTACCATAATCGTCGGCTTCTGGGTCTGTGTTACAAGGTCCACACTTTCACCGTCTCTGCCTGTTGAAGTTATACCTATATTTAAACCTGAATTTTCTGCCTCTTCTATGAGATAATTGAGGGTGACAGTCTTGCCTGAATTCTTTGCAAGCCCTATGATTGAAACAGTGTTGTAATTATTTTGACTGATTATATCAATTAATCTCATATGCCCTCTTTTATACTAACCGCCGCAAAGAATCTCACCTCAGCGAGATTCCTTGCATTGGAAGGTTTTTTATTTATTTGTGTACTCTTTCTCTTCTTGCCAGCTTTGTAGGTTCAAGAGCAAGCTCATTACCTTGCAGCAGGCCTGCAACTCCTGTCAGAGGATCACTTTTCTTTCCTTGACATACGTCACATGTGCATTCAAGATCAGGAATATGAGGTTGAGTATATGTTGTAATAACGCCTTCGTAGTTTCTCAGTATTATTTTGTCTGCTGACTGTGAAATAACGTAGTTAGGCATTACAGGAATCTTTCCGCCGCCGCCCGGTGCATCAACAACAAATGTAGGTACAGCATAGCCTGATGTATGTCCTCTCAAGCTTTCCATTATTTCAATACCCTTTGCAACAGGTGTTCTGAAATGTTCGATACCAAGTGAAAGGTCGCACTGATAAATGTAGTACGGTCTAACTCTGTTTCTTACAAGCTTGTGAACTAAGTCTCTCATAATATGAGGACAATCATTAACTCCTCTTAATAATACTGACTGGTTTCCTAAAGGAATACCTGCATCAGCAAGCTTTCTCAACGCTTCCATTGATTCAGGAGTAAATTCCTTCGGATGGTTGAAGTGAGTATTAAGCCATATCGGATGATATTTCTTAAGCATGTTAACCAAATCGTCAGTAATTCTCTGTGGACAAACAACAGGAGTTCTTGAACCCAGACGGATTATTTCAACGTGCGGTATTTCTCTCAGCTTTTTGATGATATATTCTAATTTTTCATCTGAAACAAGCAGACAGTCTCCGCCTGACAGCAATACGTCTCTTATAACAGGTGTATTTTTGATGTATTCAATACATTTATCAATGTTTGTCATTGATACTTCATCATCGCATTGTCCCGCAAATCTTCTTCTTGTACAGTGTCTGCAATACATTGAGCACTGGTCTGTAATCAGGAAAAGAACTCTGTCAGGATATCTGTGTGTTAAGCCCGGTGCTGGTGAATCTGTGTCCTCATGGAGAGGGTCAAGCATATCTGCATCGCTTACATGTGTTTCAACAAACGTAGGAACAGCCTGCATTCTTATTGGATCTCTCGGGTCATCCTTATCCATGTGTGCTGCATAGTATGGAGTTATACCCATTCTGAATTTTTCAAGAACCTTTGCAATTCTCTCTTCTTCTTCTGCTGTGATGTTAATAATTTGCTTCAGCTGATCAACAGTATCAATTCTGTTTTCTACCTGCCACTTCCAGTCATCCCAATCTTCGGGTTTTACATCTTTCCAAAGTTCTATTTCGTTATAATAAGCCACCTTATTACCTCCGTTAATATTTTTTATATATTCAATTAATAATTAAGCGTACAATTCAGTATATAAATCTCTTAATTCTTTGCTTTCTCTCATTATCTGAAGAGCTGTGTCCGCATGTCCTTTTGTATAGCCGTTTCCTACTATCATGTTAACGTCTTTGCCAACACCTTCAGCGCCTAATGCTGCTTTTGTAAAGCTTGTTGCCATACTGAAGAAATATACTGTTCCTTCATCTTTTGTTGCAAGTATTGCTGACATTTCACAGTTTGGTCTCGATACACAGCTTATTACGATATCGCATAATTTTCCGTCTGTCGCTTCCATTATTTTGTCATATACTTCTATTGCATTTGTAGCGTCTCCTGCTATGCATACATCTGCCAAGCCAAGCTTTTCGATTGTATCAAGAGAGCTTTGTCTGTGTGCCCAGCAAATAACCTTTCCGCTTTTTCCTGCTTTTTTCTTAGCTTCATACAAGCACAGGATACCTGACTTTCCGGCTCCTCCAAGAACAAGAACAGTGTCTCCTTCTTTAACAAGCTTTATAGTCTGCGCCGGAGCTCCTGCTACGTCAAGAACTGAAAGTGCAAGATTTTCAGGTACATCTGACGGTAGCTTTGCATAAATTCCGCTTTCAAATAAAATTGCCTTTCCTTTAATATCAACCTGGTCAATATCTTTTCTTACTGTAACTATATCTTCTATTACTAATGGTGTTAAAGACAATGAAACCAGTGTGGCAATTTTATCTCCAACTTTCAGGTCAGTTTTTCCTTCAAAAGCTGGTCCAACTTGCTCAACAGTTCCTATAAGCATTCCGCCTGAACCTGTAACCGGGTTCTGATGCTTTCCTCTTTCAGCAACAATTCCCTTCATTATTTCTTTAATCTTTTCTACATCTCCACCAGCCTGATCGCTTATCTGAGTGAAGCTTGCTGAGTCAACATTTAAAGTTTGTACATTTATCAATATTTCGTTGTCGTAAATTTCCATTGTGTTATCTACTTTAAGTGCCGGCTGTGGCAATACACCCTTCGGTTCAATTACTCTGTGAGTTCCGTATGGATTTCCTTTTTTAAACATAGCTCCTCCTGAAAATTAATTTCTTAATTTAGTATAGTGAAATTTAGAATATAAATATTCGCATTTATATAGTGCAATTATTATGCCAACTTATAAAGAAAATTAAAATACCTGATTTTCAATGTTTAATATTATTTAACTGACAAAGTTTTCATTCAAGTGCCGAAAATTCAGCTTTTTGATATTGCCCTGATTGTGCAATTCTGATATAATATGATAACATCTTTTATTGATTAATATATTTAATGCAAATATAATATAATTATAATACAACACAGATACAGCATGAAAATATTGTAGGACAATAATTTTAAATGATTAATAAGAAGGGATAATAAATGGATAACAGACCAATAGGAATCTTCGATTCAGGAGTAGGCGGACTGACCGTAATGAGAGAGGTTATGGAGCAGCTTCCCTACGAAAATATAATATATCTGGGAGATACGGCCAGAATACCCTATGGCTCAAAGTCCGAACAGACCATAAGAAAATATGCCAATCAGTGCTCGTCATTCTTAAAGAGCAAGGATGTGAAAACAATTGTAATTGCCTGCAATACTGCCAGCTCCATAGCTCTTGAACACGTGCAAAAAAACTTTGACTTGCCCATTATCGGAGTTATTGACCCCGGTGCAAGAAGCGCGGCAGAGGCTACAGAAACCGGAAGAATAGGTGTAATAGGGACAATTGCAACAATAAACAGCAATGCCTACCAGGCAAAAATTATGGAATATCTCCACGACGCAGAGGTAATTGGAATACCATGCCCACTGTTCGTACCCATTGTTGAGGAAGGCTGGGAATATTCCAACGTTGCCGAGCTTACGGCAGAAAAATATCTGGAGGAGCTTATAGAGCATGAGGTTGATACCCTTGTATTGGGCTGCACACACTACCCTATTTTGAGACACACCATAAAAAAGGTGGTTGGTTCAGGAGTTAAGCTTGTAAATCCGGCATTTGAAACTGCCAGAGATTTAAAAAAGCTTCTTGCGGAAAAAAATATGCTGAATGAAAATTACGGAAAAGCAAGATATGAATACTATGCAAGTGATGCACCTGAGCGACTCAGAAGAATAGGAGGTAATTTCCTGAAGAAGGAAATTGATAATCTCTATGAAATTGCAATAGATAACCTTTAAAGGGGAATGAAATGAACAACATTAAAATGAAAATTACCACAGTTCAAACAGTTGATGATGCGGGAAATGAGGATATAATAGAGCTTGTTACCGAGGCATCCATGGAGCATGAGCATGATTATATAATAGTCAATTACGATGAAAGCGATATAACCGAAAGCAAGGGAACAAGAACCAGGCTTAAAATATACAAGAATCGGCTCATAGTAACAAAGGTTGGCACTCTTTCTTCAAGGATGGAATTTGAAGAAAGTAAAAGCTACAGCAATTTATATACAACGCCCTACGGAACCTTTGACCTAGATTTTAACACCATTGCATATAAAAACGGACTGGATGAGCACGGTAAAGGTACTATCAGCATCGAATACAAAATTATTTTCAGCGGTTCAGAAGAAAGTTATAATAAGATGATTATTGATATTTTTTAAACAATTGTAAGGGTTGTTTTAATAATCACGAACATTACAGCCTAAAATTCGGCATATGGTGCTGAATTTTAGGCACAAGAGGAGAAGCATGGAGATTAAATATTTTGATGCACTTATACACGCCATAGATTTAATAAATGATGGAATTCACATAGTTGATGCTTCCGGCAAAATTGTTTACTACAATGTGGCTGCAAAGCAGCTTGATGAAATTGATGTCGACAAGGCCATTGGAAGACATATCCTGGAGGTTTACCCATCACTGACTTTTGAAACAAGTACTTTGTTAAGAGTTTTACGAACAGGTAAGCCTATTTACAATGTAGAGCAGAATTTTATCAACTACAAAGGCGATAAGCTGTCAACTCTTAACTCCACAATCCCTGTTTATTATAATAATAAAATACTGGGCGCTCTGGAGGTTTCGAGAAACATCACAAAAGTGAGAGAGCTGTCGGAGAAAATAGTAAATCTTCAAAAAGAGCTTTATGAAAGAAAAGAAAATGTCGACAAACCGTCAAAACCCATTGCTAAATTCAATTTCCTGGACATAATAGGTCAGAACAAGGAAATGCTCAAACTTAAGTCCCTTGGACTGAAGGCTGCCATGTCGGATTCTCCGGTGATGCTTGCTGGAAGTACAGGCACGGGAAAGGAGCTGTTTGTACAGTCAATACACAATTCCAGCAACAGAAAACACAGGCCGTTTATAGCGCAGAACTGTGCGGCACTTCCTTCCAATCTTTTGGAAAGCATTCTTTTTGGTTCGGTAAAAGGAAGCTTTACCGGTGCTGAAAACAGGCCTGGCTTGTTCGAGCTTGCTAACGGAGGCACCTTGTTCCTTGATGAGGTGAATTCCATGCCGCTGGAACTTCAGACCAAGCTTCTGCGTGTGCTGCAGGACGGAAGAGTACGGCGTGTGGGTTCTTCTACAACAACTGATGTAGATGTGAGAATAATTTCTGCAATCAACACAGATATAAGCACTGTGGTTGAAACAAAGCAATTGAGGCAGGACTTATTTTTCCGATTAAATGTAATCACTTTTTTAATCCCGGATTTAGCAAAGAGAAAAGAAGATATTCCTTTGCTTGTGGAACATTTTATTAAAAAATATAATGACAAATGTAATAAATTTTTTACGGGAATTTCAAGAGATGTACTGGATATTTTCATGGAATACAGCTGGCCCGGAAATGTAAGAGAGCTTGAACATGCCATAGAAAGCGCGATATCTCTTTATGACGGTGAAATAATAAGAGAAGAGCATCTTCCATTTCAGTTCAAGAATTATCACCCAAGCAATTCGGTGCTGGATACAAGCACCATACAGCCTCTGAGCATGGCAGTGGAAAAGGTCGAGAGAGAAATAATAATTTCTGCATTGGAGCAGACAGACTACAATATCGCAAAAGCGGCAAAGCTCATAAGCGTTCCGCGGCAAACACTGCAATACAAAATAAAAAAGCTTGATATAAGATGTATGCCCTAACCCCATTTTCCGGAGTATTTTTTCCGGAAAATGGTCGGTAGGTCAACCGCAACGAGTTCCCAAAGTATGCGACTTCGGAGGGATTGACCCCTCCGAAGTTATTTTGCAAGAGACTCAGCGTAGATACGGCTTGTTTTATCTGAATCTATACCTGTATTTTCTATTTTTCCTTTTTCAATGAATTCAAATATTGCTGATTTCAGCTTGATGTCTTCTATACCTCTCTTCATTTTTATTGCCTCAATTTCCTCCTGAGTTAAGATATCCTGCAGCCTTTTTTCCGTCTGAACATCAAAGACAGGAGCCGCACTTTTATCCTTACCGAAATCCACAAAGCATAATGGCGGGAACATTACACACCACCAATTATTTCCCTGCGCGCTTCCTATTTCTATTCTTACAGCGTCATAGTACCCTTCAGGAAGTACAATATCATCATAAAGCTTGCGTGGAAATTTGAAATTCCCATAATATACATTTACATCATAATCATTGCCTTCCGCCCTTACCGTTGCCTCTGCTTCCTCTCTTATTTCATCGATTTTTTCTACAATCACTTTCTCGCTTACATTCTTTGAATACACATCCTCAAACTCCATGTCAAACTTATTGATTATTTGGTTTCTTACCTTGTATTTCAACTGTTGGTCATAATCTGTATTCGAATTCGCAACAACATGAAGTCGTATAACCTTGTTGTTTATTCTTGCAATTCCCGCATATGCCTCAGCCGTATACGCAACAGTTATGGCGATAATTACAAGTATTACTGAAATAAAAATTTTTTTATGGTAACTCATATGTCCTCCCTTATTTTACTAATCCTGTGCTTCTTATGTCCACATTTACATGAACATTTATATTTGCCGCTTCAAATACCTCATCGTATTTACTTTCTATTTTGTCAAATTCTGTTTTATGATATTTAAACAAATCATTTTTTATTTTCAATAAATCTGCCCTGTATGTACCTTGCAGCTTATTTATTGTTTCAGATGCAGCAGATGAAACTCTTTTCGCTGCCTCCTCCTTAATCTTTTTCATAAATTCCTTATCATTCAGACGATCATCACCCACTATAAAAGAATCTATGTAGCAGTACAGCGTAATGTAATAGTCCGCACTGAGGCTGTTCCCATTTAAATTTATATCCTTTGACATGCTTACATCAACGGCACCTAATGCAACTGTGGTATCATCCACCTCAATATTTATATTTCGTATGTTTGCCCGTTTTGGATTTACTAAAAGCATTATTGCTTCGACCTCCATGGGCTCTAAAAATCCTACGAGCTCATACTCCTTGATAATTGCTGCCCTCTCGATTTTAAGGCTTTTTTCATTTACTTCAACAACAGGCACCATAGCATTGCCTGTCTGACCTAAATGCAGTATGGCTTCGTCAAATGTATAAATGTCCTGGTAGCTCTCCCTTTTAAGCTTAATGAGCATTTCACTTAAAAACCTTCCTACAATAGGGTCACTGGGTATTTCTGTCTTTATAATATCCTCAGCCTTACCTTTTGCAATGCAGATTTTAACCCTTCTGTTCATTTGAGGTGAGCGCTGTATTTCATCAAAAATCTTTTTCAGCGTTTCCGGGCTCCTGGCAGTATCCTCTCCTATAACTATGACCTGCATCAATCTGTCGGATATTGCCTTTTCCGAGTGTAGATAGCTTGTGCTGTAAAAGTCGGCAAAGTTTGTGCCTTCCTTCGTATATACCAGCCTCTGCTCTTCACTCCCTTCATTAATTTTTGGAATTTCCGAGGTGAAGGTCAGATTCTTCGGATTTTTGTCTATGCCAACAGCAAATAAATATTCTCTCTTATTTATTTCAACGCTGTCCCAGCACCCTGTCATCAGCAGTATAGTCAATATAATCAACAATATCTTTATATTTCTCACTACCTTTCCCTCCTTTTGTCTAACATAGATGCAGTAAGCGGAATCAGGTAATTTAATATACTTATTATTACTATGGGCCACTGTATATATGGAAACATCATGTACATTCCCGGAAGAGCTGCGGCGGCCGTATACAAGATAGGTATCTGGATGTATATGAAATATCCGTTTTCCCTTGTTTTAAATGTCTCCTGCATAGCCAGATTTGTAAAATATGCAATAATGCATATACATGTGAATGTTACTATTATTTGAAAGCACAGACCCACAATTTCAGTGCTCTCAAAGAAAAACCCGGGAATATTCACAAATTTCATAACAGAAATAAAAGGCCACACAAGATGTACAGCTTCCTTCATTCCGAACTTCACCACAATAAGCAGGTAGCATGCTATATACAAAACTGAGCTTATAATAATAAATCTTCGGTTTATGGTTATGTTCTTTTCTTTTGCAGATACTCGGCTGTTGGAAAAAAGCAATATGGAGAATCCGAAAAAGCCAAGCATCGCACCGGGCACTGTCTTCACTATCGCCTGAACATCTGCCGGAAACACAGGCAACATGTTTGAATAATCGGCATAATATGTTGAAAATATTATTATAAAAAGGTACGGCACCAGAGATGTAAGTATTGCAATACTTGCAATATTTGCAATAGGCTGTATTCCTTTTTTTGCTGCATATGCCGATGTAATAAGAATCACAATTATAATAACGTTCAAAGGAGTTTTAAAAAGCATCATAAGCTTTATTTGCTCGGAAAAATCCTTCATCAATATGCTGTTGACTGTCAGAAACATAAGTATGTAGTAAATGCCCGCAATTTTTGATATATATTTCGGAAAAACCCTTTCACCTATACCTATTATTGTATCCTCACCGTATTTTTTCAGGACCCTGTTAACAGGCTTCAGGGCAAAGTAAATAATTATGGCTGCAAGAACAATTGATATCCATCCAACAGGTCCGTCTATTTCATATAGAAGCAACGGCATGAGTATTGACTGAAACGCAAATGATATCAGTATTAAAATTGATATATTCTGATATGGAGTAATATCCTGATTAAACATTTGTCTTTCCCCGCTCCTTTTCAAATTGTAAATATCTTGGCTTATGCACCATATTTTTAATCCTTGGACGAATAACCGTATCTCTCAGATCCTTTCTGTTTTCCACAAAGCTGGTGAAAGGAGTCATATACGGAACCCCGCAGCTTTTAAGCGTACACAGATGAATAAGAAGGACACACAGGCCTATGGATATTCCGAAAAGTCCAAATATGGACGCCAGCAAAATAAATCCAAACCTGATCATTCTCAGTGATGTGCTGAAATTGTAGCTGGGTATTGCAAAGGACGCAATTGCCGTCAGAGCAACAATTATTACAGCCAGAGGAGTGATTATTCCGGCCTCCACCGATGCCTGACCAATGACAAGGCCGCCTACCAGTCCTATTGTCGAGCCCACCGGAGTTGTAATCCTTAAACTTGCCTCTCTTACCAATTCCATAACCAATTCCATTATGAGAGCCTCAAAGTACGGAGGAAAAGGAACATTTGCTCTGGAGGCCGCCACATACAACGCCAGCTGAGTTGGAAGCATATTGGGATGATACTGCGTAACCGCAACATACAGCGCAGGCAACAGCATTACTATGGGTAGTGCCAGATAGCGTATCATCCTGGTCAGGCATGATGGCATCCACCTTTCGTAATAGTCTTCTGATGACTGCATGAAGGAAACAAATATCGCCGGCGCTATGAGCACGGAGGGAGTGTTGTCCACCGCTATGACAACCCTCCCTTCAAGCAGAGCCGATGCGGCGGCATCAGGTCTCTCTGTATTTTCCAGCTGCGGAAACGGCGAATAGACATCGTCTTCAATCATTTCTTCTATATAGGAGCTTTCAAGAACAGCATCAATATCAATGTTGTTTATTCTTTTTTCCACTGTTTCCAATACGGTTTTATTGACAATATCCTCTATGTATATAATTGCAATATCAGTTTTTGACCTGTTTCCCACCTGAAGATATTTAATCTTTAGTCTTGGGTCCCTTATCCTTCTTCTTATAAGTGTTGTAGTTACCTTCATTGTTTCATTGAAACCGTCTCTTGCCCCTCTTATAAGTGTTTCCGCTGAAGGCTCCTGCACACCCCTCATTGGCCATCCTCTTGAAGAGAGCATTATGCCTTTGGAGCACTCCTCCAGAAAAAGAACAGTTTCTCCTGAAAGTATTTTATCAATACATTCCTGAATTGTTTTTAATACCTGTATTTCTGTTATTGCTATGCTTGTGCGGGCCACAGCATTCTGCAGCTCTGCATCGCTTTGTTCAAGCCTCTGAATATCTAAATTATCCATGAGCATTGCAACAGCATACTCACTTATGGAGTCCTTCGTTGTCATTCCATCCACATATACCAAAAGCATTTTAAGCCTTTGATTTCCTCCGGACTCAATTTTCCTGAAAATAATGTCATCCGCGTTCTTGAATATGGTCATGAGCTCCTGCTCGTTTTTATTTATATCCTTATCAATCTTAATATCTGCCGAATTGCTCTTATTGTTCATTTAACACCTCTATATATTTATTGCAACAATTGCTGCTATGGCCAGTAATCCATATACTATCCCCGTTGCTCTGGCAATTTTATAATCCCTGTGGTAATTGCTTCGCTTCAGCTCTTTGCTGATTTTAAATAACAGAATAACACTTATAATTAAAAAAACCGCTATAGTATCGTTTGAAATTATCCTCTTTATATCATTGATAAAAAACATAGCCCCTCCCGCGTATATAATATTAGTAATATTTGCATTTTAAGGCATTTTTATTCCATATATTTATATTTTTCCGCAAATCGCAGTCACATTAACCAAATTATTTGCATACAAAAACTCCGGAGAAATACTCCGGAGAATGGGATTGATATATCACATATTATATTTTTGTTTTTTTCTGACCAATGTTGATAAGTCGATTCCAAGCCTTGATGCGGCCTCCTTCATATTCTTGGATGAGGTGAGAGTTGTTTCTATTATAACCTTCTCATATTCATCAAGCTTATCCTTAAGTGTTTTATTATCTGATAAATCCTTGTAGCTCTCATCTGGAGAATCTCCAAGCATGAGCTGGTCTCTGAAAAGCTCCTTATCAATAGATGCCTCGTCCGACATCAGCACCAGACGCTCAATTATATTTTTCAGCTCTCTTATGTTTCCCGGCCATTCAAATACAAGAAAATTCTCAAGGCAACCAGTTGTGAAGTAACAGTTTTTACCATACTTGTTGTTGTAGTACTCAATAAATTGCTGGGCGAGAGGTATAATGTCTTCCTTTCTCTGCCTCAGTGGCGGAATTACAAATGATACAACGTTCAGCCTGTAGTACAGGTCTGCACGGAATTTTTTTTCTTCAACAAGATGTTTTAAATCCACATTGGTTGCAGCAATAATCCTTGCATTGAATTCCACTGGAGTTGTACCTCCAATTCTGTAAAACATCCTGTCATTTATCGCGCTCAACAGCTTTACCTGCAGTGTGTAAGGCATGTCACCTATTTCATCCAGGTAAAGCACTCCACCGTTTGCTTCTTCAAAAAGTCCTTTTTTTCCTCCCTTTTGTGCGCCGGTAAAGGCCCCCTCCTCATATCCAAAAAATTCCGACTCAAGCAAGTGCTCCGGAACAGCTCCGCAGTTAATTTTAATAAACTTCCCCTTGCTTCTGCTGCTTATATTGTAAATATACATGGCAATGAAGTCCTTACCTACTCCCGTTTCTCCTAAAATCAGCACCGTGCTGTCAACATTTGCGATTTTTCTTGCCCTGCTGTAAATTCCCTTCATCTTTTCGTTTGTGTTTATAGGCTCCTTGATATCTTTCGCTCGGATATTGTAATTATCATATTCATTTATAAAAAGATTTTTTTCCTTCGTAATATTTTTCATCAGCACATCAAGCTCAGACACATCTCTTATAACCGCAATTGTCTTCTTGAGATTGCCTTTTTCATCAAATATGGGAGAACCCGAAACCAAGCACCTCTGACCTTTATAATAGTTATTGATGGTTGAAACTGGCGCCATTGTTTCAATGACCTTGGCACAGCATGAATTTGGAAGAACGTTGTACTTTCTTAAATCATAAACTGACTTTCCTATAATTTGTTCCCTTGTCAAGCCGGATAGATTTAAAAAAGCATCATTTACATACGTTGTAACGCCTTCCTCATCCGTAATGTAAATACCGTCCTTAAGCTTGTTAAGCATTTCGTTGTACAGATACTGCTGGCTGCTCAATCTTTCTATTTGTTTTTCAAGCTCATTTCCTATAGTGAAGTCATAAAAGAAAAAGACATACAAATCATGTTCATACAGCTTCATTTTATTGTGGACTACATAGTAAGATGAATTATCTATAAATTTGACAGGATAAAAGTTATGCTCCTCCCCGTCCTTTACTCCATTAAAATATATTGTTAATTTTTTATTCAATATATCTTCATAGTTTTTGCAAATATTTGTTTTAAAATAATCATTGTAATATAAAATATTAAATCGCGTATCTGTGATAACAAAACCTACTATAAAATCAATAATATCAGACTTCATTTAATAACCCCCAAAATTTATTTGAATATTATTTAAACAATATGATTGATATTTTTTAAACAATATGTTATCATATGTAACAGCAATATTAACATCATTATATTGGTTAGTATGCAACATTGCAATAACCTTTTTGTTATTATATGCATTTTTGCATATCACAACATATGTATAGGCTGAATTTCATTTAAATTTCAATCTCATAATTTTTTGTTATATTGGCATAGTATTTGCTATATAATATGACAAACATATTTATGGAGGAATTTATATGAAAAAAGCAGTTATAGTATCTGCAGCAAGAACACCAATAGGTTCATTCGGAGGATCACTTGCTCCTTTATCAGCTGTGGAGTTAGGAGTTATTGCAGCAAAGGCAGCAATAAAAAGAGCAGGAATCGATCCAAGTGCTGTTGAAGAAGTTTATTTTGGAAATGTATTGGGAGCAGGTCTTGGACAGAACGTTGCAAGACAGGTAACACTGGGAGCAGGAATTCCTATTGAAACTCCTGCATTGACAATTAATATGGTGTGTGGCTCAGGATTAAGAGCAGTAAGCATGGCGGCACAGTTTGTTGAAAGCGGACAGTGCGATGTAATATTGTGCGGCGGAACAGAAAGCATGACAAACGCTCCTTATCTTTTACCTAAAGCAAGATGGGGACAAAGAATGGGAGACGGCCAGATAGTAGATTACATGGTTTATGACGGTTTAACAGATGTTTACAATAAATATCACATGGGAATCACAGCAGAAAATATCGCAGAACAATACGGAATTACAAAGGAAGAACAGGATGCATTTGCTGTACAAAGCCAGAACAAGGCTGAGGAAGCTCAGAAGGCAGGAAAGTTCAAGGATGAAATTGTTTCTGTGGAAATTCCTCAGAGAAAAGGCGACCCGGTAGTTATAGACACTGATGAGTATCCTAAGCATGGCTCAACAATTGACAAAATGGCAAAGCTTAAGCCTGCATTTAAAAAAGAAGGAACCGTTACGGCAGGAAATGCATCAGGAATTAATGACGGAGCTGCCGCCTTAATTATTATGAGCAAGGAAAAGGCAGATGAGCTTGGAATAAAATATCTGTGCGAAATTGCAGGATATGGTTCTGCAGGAGTTGACCCAACAATTATGGGAATCGGACCTGTTCCGGCAACTAAAAAAGCATTGGACAAAGCAGGATGGACTGTAGAGGACCTTGAGCTTATTGAAGCTAATGAAGCTTTTGCATCACAGGCTATTGCAGTATCACGTGATTTAGGATTAAAGTCTGAAATTGTCAATGTTAATGGCGGTGCCATAGCTCTCGGTCATCCTATAGGAGCATCCGGAGCGAGAATTCTTATTTCTCTGATTTATGAAATGCAGAAAAGAGATGCTAAAAAAGGTCTCGCTACTCTGTGCATAGGCGGAGGAATGGGAACAGCGCTGTTAGTTCAAAGATAATACATGGAGGGGCCCTCCCCTCCATATATATGAATTTATAATTTATAGAAGGGATGAAGATATGATTAACAAAATTATTTCTATCAAAGAAGCCGCAGATAAGGTACAAGATGGCATGACAATCATGGTTGGCGGATTCTTGGCAAATGGAACTCCTGAAGGTTTAATTGATGCTCTGGTTCAAAGTGAAGTTAAGGACCTGACATTAATATGTAACGATACAGGTTTTCCGGACAAGGGTGTCGGCAAAATGGTAGTGAGCAAAAAATTCAAGAAAATTATTGCTTCGCACGTTGGAACAAACCCTGAAACAGCAAATCAAATGAATTCAGGAGCAACAGAGGTTGTGCTTACTCCGCAGGGAACACTTGCCGAAAAGGTAAGATGCGGTGGAAACGGTCTTGGTGGATTCTACACACCGACAGGAATAGGAACAGAGGCCGAGCTTGGAAAAGAAAAGAAAGTAATTGACGGCAAGGAATACATTTTTGAAACTCCTTTGAGAGCAGATGTGGCATTGATTAAGGCCTCGGTTGTTGATAAAAAAGGAAATATGGTATTCAATAAAACAATGAAAAATTTCAATCCTATAATGGCAACAGCAGCAGAAATAGTTATAGTTGAAGCTGATAAAATAGTTGAGGTCGGAGAAATCGACCAGGACAGAGTTATGTGCTCTGGAATATTTGTTGACTATATCGTCGGAGGTGACAAATAATGGACGCAAAAGTTGTTATAGCAAAACGAATAGCTAAGCTTCTGCATGACGGAGATGTTGTAAACCTCGGAATAGGACTTCCTACAATGGTTGCAAATTATATTCCTGAAGGTATGGACATTACATTCCAGTCTGAAAATGGATTCCTCGGATTAGGCGCTGCTCCTGAAGCAGGCAAAGAAGATTGGGAACTTGTAAATGCAGGAGGAATGCCATCATCAATATTGCCCGGCGGAATGTTCTTTGACAGTGCCACTTCTTTCGGAATTATCAGAGGAGGACACGTTGATGCAACAGTCTTAGGAGCGATGGAAGTAGATGAAAAAGGCAACCTGGCGAACTGGAAAATACCGGGCAAGATGGTGCCGGGAATGGGCGGTGCGATGGACTTGGTTGTTGGAGCCAAGACAGTAATAATTGCAATGGTTCACACACAAAAAGGCACACCGAAAATTTTAAAGCAATGCACGCTGCCTCTGACTGCAAAGGAGCAGGTAAATATCATCGTGACAGAAATGGCACTTCTAAGAGTTACAGACAAAGGCCTCGTGCTTGAGGAAATAGGTCCTGAAGCAACAGTTGAAGAGGTAATTGCAGCAACTGATGCTAATTTAATAATATCACCTGATTTAAAGAGATTCGGATTGGATGATTAATAAAGATAAATAAAACAGTCCTGCGGTTTATGCAGGACTATTTTTTATTATTGTAAATTTTCAGGCTTAGCTTTTAAGGTAATTGATATCTTCTGCTCCTGGCCGTTTCTTATTATTGTGAACTCAGCCTTGTCATTTTCCTTGTATTGATATAACTTTCTTTTTAATTCAGGCATACTTTCTATTTTAGTTCCGTCAATTGCTGTTATTACGTCAACAGGCTTCAAACCTGCTTCTGCAGCCGGTGTATTGTCCAGTACCTCAATTACAACAACGCCGTATTCAGCAGTAACCTTTACTCCAAGAGCATTCTGATAAGTTTCAACATCAACTCCTGTGATACCCACATACAGTGTAGACAGTTTGCCGTCCCTGATTATCTGTTCAATTATAGGTTTTGCCATATTTATAGGAATTGCAAATCCAAGTCCTTCCGCTGTACTCATTTTAGCTGTATTTATACCTACTACATGACCTTCAGCATTAAACAACGGACCTCCGCTGTTTCCTGAGTTTATTGATGCATCTGTCTGTATAAGAGGTTCAATTACCGTACCGTTTTCAAATGCAACTGTTCTGTTCAGTCCGCTTATTATTCCCTGAGTAACTGTTCTTTCAAGGTCCAGTGTCATTGGGTTTCCTATTGCAACAGCCGGTTCTCCAACCTTTAATTCATCCGAATTTCCCAATTCCACTGTGGGAAGTCCTGTTCTGTTTATTTTTACTACAGCAAGGTCCAGAGTCGTATCATACCACAGCACCTCACCAATTTCAGTAGATCCGTCAATCAAAGAAACCTTTATGTTTTCATATTGTCCGTCACCGATAACATGGGCGTTCGTAACAATATATCCGTTTGAATCCACTATGAACCCTGACCCCATGCTCTGTCCTCTCTGAGTTTGAGGCCCGAAAAAAGTATCAACCTTCTTTACCACATCTGTAGTTATTCCAACAACTGTTTTTTGTGATTTTGCCGCAACAGCCACTGCAAAATACACATTATCCGTCAAATTGATATTTACATCCTGAGCTGTCAGAGAAGTCGATGAATTTCCGCTTGGAACTCTGAATTTGCTCGCTACGATGTAACCTCCCGAAATACCTCCTATCATAGCTGCAACTAACGCCACCGCAACGTATCCAAAGAAAGCTTTTTTTCGGCTTTTTTTCTTTTTCTTAGGCTCCTCAATGCTTGGAATTACAAAATTAACATCATTATACCCACCGCTGCTATATTCATTGACTCTGTCTTCATTTCCATCATAGTTTTTTTCTTCAAATATATTTCTTTCATTTTCGTCCATAATATTTTTCCTCCTGTATCGTTTATACTGTTATATTACCATCATTTTCTTAATTGAAACTAAAAAAATCGGACACTATGTGTCCAATTATTTTTTGAAATCCAAATTCATGTGTACTATCCCGCAAACATCCTCTACAGGCATTGAAAATGAAAGTCCCCGACCTTCTTTATTGAGCCCGACTTCATTTCTTATGGCGTGCATTATTTGTTTTTTGTCCTCACGCTTTGCTAATATTAAAATTACATCCTTCTCCGGCTGTATTGAAATTCCAAAAAATTTTTCGGCTTCATGTACACCTGCGCCCCTTGCATGTAGTACAGTTCCGCCCGTTGCTCCTGAATCTCTTGCCGCATCCATAACTACATCGTCAAATCCTCTGTTCACTATGGTTATAATTAAATCAAATTCTTTATATTCATCTGTCTTTTCTATTTTTTCTATTTTTTCTTCTATTCTTTCTTCCACGTTTTCACTCCTCTTACCCTCTGATAAATAGCAGATATATTCTAAAGCAATTGCACTGTCAACACTTCCTATAGGTATTGTAAAAGCAACACCGTTCCCGGGATCTTTAAGGTGCATCTTCTCCCTTAAAATACTCATTATTGACTGAACTTGTTCCTCAGGCACCAAGCTAATCACTATATCTTTTTCTGTCTGCCCCAAACCAAGATAATCAAGTATCTCTGATTTTGCAGTTCCTTTGCCAAGAGAAATTAAATTGAACATGGAGCAATTTTCCCTGAAAGTTTCAGTGAGCTTTTCTCCTTTTCCCCTATCCACTATTGTTATCATAAGCTTAATTTTTTTGGCTTCATGTTTTTCGTCCACTATTCGGCACCTCCTTCAAAATCTATTATACCCGAATCTATATCTGATTCTTCAATTATTTCTTGTATTTCCTGCTCTATAATTTTATTTTTATTAGTCTTCATATTATATACAACTCCAAGAATCTGAATTGTTATTAAAGGAGTCATTGCAACCATTGCAACAAGCCCAAATGCATCAGTGAGTATATTGCTTCCCGCAGCGTCTGCAGCTCCCATTGCAAAAGGAAGCATAAATGTAGCCGTCATAGGCCCTGAAGCAACTCCACCTGAATCAAAAGCAATTCCCGTAAAAATGGGAGTTACGAAAAACGTTAAAATTATAGCTATAGCATAACCCGGAACAATGAAATACCATATGCTCACTCCTTTAAGTACCCTTATCATTGAAATTCCTATTGAAACCGCAACGCCAAGGGATAATGAAATCAACATGGATCTCTTGGAAATCGCACCGCCTGTTACATCTTCAACCTGCTTATTGAGAACATGTACAGCAGGCTCTGCTGCAACTATAAAAAATCCCATCACCATTCCTATAGGTATCAAAACCCAGTTATTGTCCAGTGCACCTAAGGCTGAACCTATAAAATTTCCTGCAGGCAGAAAACCGATATTAACGCCTGTCAAAAATATTACTAAACCCACATAGGTATATATAACACCTACCGTCATTTTAATCAACTGACTTTTCGGCAATTTCAAGAAAATTACCTGAAAAATTATAAATGCTATTACAATTGGGAGCAGAGCCACAGCTACATGACTGAAATATTCTGGAAAAGCATGGAGAAATGCCCCAAATGCTTCCCTGAGACTGTTCACCTCTGTTATTACCACCTCTGTATAGCTTCCCGAAGAGTTGTATATCAGCCCGAGAACCAATACTGCAAGTATTGGACCTACAGAGCAGAGAGCCACCAGTCCGAAGCTGTCGTCATGAGAGCTTTTTCCTCCACGCACTGCGGCCACACCGAGGCCGAGAGCCATTATAAACGGAACCGTAATCGGTCCGGTTGTTACTCCGCCGGAATCAAATGCAACCGGGACAAAATCATTTGGAGTGAAATATGCTAAAACAAAAATAATACCATAAAACAAAATCAGTATATGTGAGAGCTTTATTTGAAAAACAATGCGTAATATTGCAAGTACTAAAAATATACCTACCCCAAGTGCGACTGTTCCTATTATTATATTGTCAGGAATAGAGGGCACCTGTCCGGCAAGAACCTGAAGATCCGGCTCAGCAACAGTAATCATAAAGCCCATTAAAAAACTTATTGTTACAAGCAGCAAAAGCTTTCTCGATTTCGTAAGCTCCGCACCTATTCTTTCACCCATCGGCATCATTGACATATCGGCACCGAGTGTAAAAAGCCCCATTCCGAAAATAAGCATCATTGCACCTATAGAAAATAACATAAATAATCCTTTAGGCATAGGTGTCAGTGAAAAATGCAATATGATAACAATAATCGTTATCGGCAGTACCGAAGACAGAGATTCTTTAATCTTTTCTAATAAATTTCTGTTCAAATATTTTCCTCCCTTATGTAGATTTCAAAACCGAAAGTTAATTTTCAATATTAATTGTATAATATATGAATTATGGAGTCAAATGTTTTATTTAGGAATTTTTATATTCTCAATAATATCGTTTCGTCATTTGATTATTATAATTTCACATATTTCTCAAGCGCTTGACTATTTGATAATACGTTGATATAGTAAATATTAACAACAAACAGAGGTGAAAAGATGATTTCACATATATTAAGCTTAAATCCGATAATGCTTGCATTATTGGGAACAATGTTCACATTTCTTGCTACAACTGTAGGATCGGCAATGGTCTACTTAGTAAAAAACGAGGTAAATATGAACATGCAGCATGGATTCCTGGGCTTTGCGTCTGGAGTCATGATTGCGGCATCAGTTTGGTCCCTTTTGATTCCCGCTATAGATATGGCCGAAAGCCAAGGCCATTTAGGCTGGATACCGGCTGCGGGAGGATTTATTATAGGTGGAGTATTTTTGTTTATATTAGACAGATTTCTTCCTCATCTTCATTTAGACTCCGATAAACCGGAAGGATTAAAAAGCTCTTTTAAAAGAACAACAATGCTTGTATTGGCTGTTACATTGCACAATATTCCTGAGGGAATGGCTGTCGGTCTATCTTTTGGCCTTATTGGCCAAAATAATTCTCAAGCCGATTTGATGGCTGCTATCGCTCTTGCCATAGGAATAGGAATACAAAACTTCCCTGAGGGTGCTGCAATATCCCTCCCCCTAAAGAATGAAGGTTTCTCAAAAAATAAAGCCTTCGTATACGGTTCGCTGTCAGGAATTGTAGAGCCTATTGCAGGGGTGTTCGGAGCACTGCTCGCTACCCGTGTAACCGGAATCATGCCTTGGATGCTTGCCTTCGCTGCAGGTGCAATGATTTATGTGGTTGTGGAGGAACTGATACCGGAATCACAATCCATAGAGCATTCACACGCCGGAACCATAGGTACAATGCTTGGATTCATTATAATGATGGTGCTTGATGTAGCTTTGGGTTAGAGCATCGAAGTCTCCTTCCAGTCGAAAAAATGGGATTAGGTCATACAAAATGAGGCTTCACTACTGCAGAAATGCTATAGCGGAGCCTCTTTTATTATCTAAATTTTACTATTTATACTATTTTAATTTAAGAGTGCGGACAAATCCTTGTCCGCAACTATCCAAGGGAACTGATTTAATGCGAATTAGTATTACATGTTTTAACATTTACTAAGTATTTTTTTACCATTTTCACGGGATGATACGATTCCTTCGCTTTTCTCAGGCCTGCGTTTCCTGTATCCTCCTGCCGGTTTACAAATTCCGTATCCGAAAAGCTGTCCATTAAAAATTTCCTATTGAGAAATGCATAGATTCCCTTAAATGCTATTTCTCCTCTTTCAACGTGAATTACAGACATCCTGTCATTCACCTTTTCTCCCACCGAAAATCCTGCAAGCTCTCCGTTTACGTATATTGCTATTGATTTCAAATCAAAGAGATGAAGTTCTCTGAATAAGTCCTTAATAGCATCAATCTCCATCAGCATTTCCTTATCAACGGTAACAGCAACCTCATCATGCCATTTATGGAGCAGTTCAAGACAATCCTTTATAACCTTTTCGTTATTTATTGCCATGACCTCATATTCATATGATTTTTCAAATGAATTAACATGATTTTTTTTTCCGTGATATTTTTTTCCTCTAAGCTCTATAAGATCATTGGTGCTGTAAACATATTCAGAATCATCAATATCCTCTGTTATGTCAAATTTAAAATCAGTATATTTTTTAAGATCCTCGACAAAGCTTTCATCAACGTCTCCAAAAAGATACTCTCTGTCTGTGTATCCTGTGTTTCTTTCAATGAGTGCGTCCACAAGCTCAGTTAAATTTTCCTTGCTGTACTTCATCGGCTGAGCATAAAACGTACCCTTTCCTTCTTCGTTTTTTTCTATTATCAATGTATCATTTATGATGGCATATTTAACGTTATTCAGCTTTCTCCACATATATAATGATGAAAATAAGTATTCATAGGACTCCAAGCTTTCTTTGTCCACGTAACTCTCAATAACATCCTTATCATCCAAAGACAAGCATTTAAAATTTATAATGACAATCACTCCTATTAGCTAATATTTTTATTGCTCATACAATTTTATTATATACCATTATTTTTACTTATTAAACATATTTTTACGACATATTATAATAACAAACATAATTTTATTTTTTATAGTTACTTGACAAAATAAAGTAACTATGATATTTTATTTTTATAATAATTCAGATATGGAGGTTGTATTGGGAGATTATTCTTTAACTGCTAATGTAAGCTCACTACTTGTTTTTCTTGAGGGTTTTCTGTCATTTTTTTCGCCATGTGTCCTTCCGTTGATACCAGTTTATATAAGCTATCTGGCAGGAAACGGAAAAAAAATCGGTTCTGACGGAACAATTATATACGAGAAAAGGGTAGTATTTACAAATACCTTGTTTTTTGTTTTAGGAATATCAAGTGTTTTTTTCCTTTTGGGTCTGTCTTTTTCAACACTTGGATCTTTTTTTAATAAAAACAGGGTTTTATTCAGCCGCATAGGCGGCATACTAATTATTACAATGGGACTTGTTCAGCTGGATTTAATTAAATTGAATTTTTTAAAGATGGAAAAAAGAATTCATCTTGAATTAAGTGGCAAAATGAATCCTGTTATTGCATATGTAATGGGATTTACATTCAGCTTTGCATGGACTCCATGTGTTGGACCTGCACTTTCTTCTGTACTTATACTGGCGTCCAGCGCAACAAATATACTTTCCGGAAACGCGCTTGTTTTAATTTATACCTTAGGATTTATAATACCCTTTATAATATTGGGTATATTTACAACAGAAGCCCTGAATTTTTTCAGGGAAAAAAGAAACATGGTCAAGTATACAATTAAAGCCGGTGGAATAATCTTAATTATAATCGGCATTCTTACCTTTACAGGAACTGTTTCGATTATAAGCAGATATCTGGCATTTTAAACCGGTATTAGTATAACAAGGAGAAAAAATGAAAATTCAGTATAATTTACCCTGCAACATAGCACAGACACTCAATATAATAGGTGATAAATGGTCTCTGCTCATACTGCACCGGATTTTTAACGGTTTTGAAACATACAAGGATATTCAGGACGGTCTTGATGGTATTCCTACAAATTTGCTGTCCGAGCGGCTGAAAGCAATGGAAGCCGACGAATTGATAATAAGGGAGCTTTATCAGGAGCATCCCCCCAGATACAGATATATACTGACTGAAAAGGGAAGGGATTTGGAGGATGTATTCAACAGCCTGATGCTTTGGGGGCAAAGACATCTTGATAAATGCTACAGGAAATTGGTTCATAACCACTGCAGATGTACCGTGGAGCACAAGTACTACTGCCCTGAATGCGGCAAATATGTCAACATAAATGAGCTTGAAGTAATAGATCCAGAATAATAGAGAGGGATGAAATGGTAGATATAGTTATTGTAGGAGCCGGCCCTGCCGGTTTGTCGGCTGCAATTAATGCAGTTACCAGAGGTAAGACAGTTCGCATATTTTCAAACAAAGAAAACTATTTGTCCAAGGCCGAAAGAGTTGATAATCATCTTGGTTTTTACAACATCAGCGGCAAGGAGCTCATGAATAAGTTCAGGGAACATGCGGAAGCTATGAATGTAAAAATAGAAGAAGGCAAAGTAGTAAACATACTTCCCATGGGCGAAAGCTTCATGGTTAATATTAACGGAGAAATTGAAGAAGCTAAAAAGGTAATCCTTGCTATGGGAATTTCGAAGGTAAAGGAACTTCCGGGAGAAGGTACTCTGCTGGGAAGCGGAGTAAGCTACTGCGCAACCTGCGACGGAATGCTCTACCGCGGAAAAAATGCCGTGGTNNGCCGTGGTGTGGGACCAATCAAAAGATGCCGCAGAAGAAGCCGTATACTTGAGCGGCATAGGAGTAAATGTAATATTTGTTTCAAAAAATGTGCGCCCCGAAATTTTTAATGACAATATAAAATATATTAACGGGACAATTTCCGAGGTTGTTGGAAATAATAAGGTGGAAGCAGTAATGTTAGGTAAGGAAAAAATCATGGCCGATGCCGTGTTCATGCTCAGAGATGCGGTTGCTCCAACAGCCTTGGTTGAAGGGTTGAAAACAGAAGGAAACTTTATAGCTGTCAACAGAAACTTGGAGACAAACATAGAGGGTCTGTATGCTACCGGAGATATTACAGGAAAGCCGCTGCAGCTTTCAAAGGCAGTAAGTGAGGGTTTAATTGCTGCTCAGCATGCAGCTTCACAAATAGATAAAACAGAAAAATAAGGAGAATTAAGATGGCAGAAAAAATAAAATACGTAAACAGTACACAGGAATTTGATGATATTTTAGGAAAGGAAAAGCTTGTGCTTGTTGATTTCTGGGCTACATGGTGTGCACCGTGCAGAATGATTGCACCCGTAATAGAAAAGCTTTCCGAACAATATGACGGTAAAATCACAGTTGCAAAGGTCGATGTAGACCAGCAGCAGGAGCTTTCAATCCGCTACGGAATTCAAAGCATACCTACGGTAATTTTATTCAAGGACGGTAAAATCGCCGCAAAGGAAATTGGTGTAAAGCCATTAGCTTCCTTTACTAAGATGGTTGACAGCCATATTGCTTAATAAATAAGATAACAGAAGAACCTTTCCAGACAGCAGGATTTAAAAAACCTATGTCTTGAAGGGTTCTTTCTTATTGGGGAAACATGCACAAATGCTCGACATTGATTATTTATAAAATTTATTTTTATAAAGGTGTTTAAACAGGCAATGCAACAGGTATATATTATAATCATTACAATTTAATACCCATTATAATTTATAATTAACGGAGGAGTAAGGTGAAAAAAGACATCTTAAAGTTTCAAAGCATAAGTACAATTATATTAAGAATAAGTATAATCACGTTGATTATAACCGTATCAATAACAACATTAATCTCTCTGCTTTATTTCAATAATATAATAATAGAGATTTCAGAGGATAAGGCATTAAGCTCAATGGATATCGTAGAAAACGAATTAGAATCAATCAAGAGAGAGCTATCACAATATGTAAGCGGAAAGTCAAAAGATACAAAGTTATTAAATTACATAAGCTCTGAAAATACAAGCATGCTTCAATCGTATATAGATAGCTTAATGGAAACATCTGATTATCACAATATAACGATAACCGACTCAAGCGGAACTATAATTGCCGGCACAAATGACGTATATAAATCAGGAGACAACATTTCAAGCAATGCAGTTATAAAATCAGCTCTTGACGGAAATACACTTTCGGATATAGGAAGAGGACCCTCAGCTTTTTATGGTATAAATGCCGGTTCTCCTATTTACCAGAACAATAAATTATTAGGTGTTTTTTCGGCAGGCTTCAAGCTTGAAGATGTTAACTTTGTAGATAATATGAAGTCCTTAATAAATAATGAAATATCAATATTTGAGAATGATATAAGAATAAGCTCTACAGTGGTTCAGGATGGGAAGAGATTAGTCGGCACTAAACTTGATTCAAAAATCGCAGATATAACAATAAATAATAAACAAAATTATGTCGGTAAAGCGGATGTATTTGGTGTACCGTATATAACGGTATATAAACCAAGTATTTCCTCAGACGGTTCAGTTAAAGGAGTAACTGTAACTGCAAGCAACTATTCCGATATTGAAAAAAAGATATTGAATGAAGTTATAATAATAGTTATTATCGCAATATTATCAATATTATTAAGCATATTTATAATGCAGAGATACTTTAAACTAAAGCTGAAAAACCCGTTAAACAGTGTGGTTGAAGCAGCTAAAGCAATAGAAACCGGCAATATAAGTGAAGATGTAATAAACAAAATTAAAAAAATTGAATCTAATGACGAAATCGGTGCCTTGGCTAAATCCATGGATGGTGCGGTAACATCAGTCAATATGCTGGCAAGCAGCATAGATGAATATAAGACAGCTTTATCAAACAATGATTTGACATATGCATCAGATACTTCAATACATAAAGGTATATATTCTACAATTGTTAAAATTGTGGAAACATTGTTTGATAATCTCAGAGAAATCTTAAATGAAATTAATTTTGCAGCAGACGGAATCAATTCAGGAGCAGAGCACGTTTCTGCAGCTTCTCAGATTTTAGCACAAGGCTCTACTGAGCAGGCAGGCTCTATTGAGGAATTAGCTGCGTCCATGTCAGAGGTAGCAGTTCAGATTAAGAGCAATTCTGAAAGTGCTGTTGGTGCCAGCAGGCTGTCCGGTGAAACAGGATCTGTCGTTTTGCAGAGCAGCCAGTATATGAATGAATTAATGAGTGCAATGGCAGAAATTAACCATACCTCAGCTGAGATTGGAAAGATAATTAAAACGATAGATGATATAGCATTCCAAACTAATATATTGGCTCTTAATGCGGCGGTTGAAGCAGCAAGAGCAGGAGCATCCGGCAAGGGATTTTCCGTAGTTGCAGATGAAGTTCGCAACCTTGCAGCAAAAAGTGCCGAAGCAGCTAAGGATACTACCATTCTGATTGAAAGCTCGGTAAATGCAGTTAACAAAGGAACCTTGATAGCAAAAGAAACTGAAGCGGCACTAAAAAATGTTGTAGAGAAGACCCATAAAACCAATTCATTGATAAATAATATTTCAGAGGCTTCTCAAAAGCAAAGCGATAATATTTATCAAATCAACACAGGTATTGAACAAATATCAAGCGTTATACAATCAAATTCGGCAACCGCGGAAGAAATAGCTGCATCCAGTGAAGAACTGTCGGGACAAGCTTTTTCGTTGAAGCAGATGGTCGATAAGTACATATTATAAATAAAACATCCTAAACAGGACCTGTAATTGGTCCTGTTTTTTAATCATGAAGGAAACAGGCCCAAGTGCGCGACAATAGTGGTTAATTCCCTGTATGACCAATAATAATTCACAGTTCATGCTATATAGATGTAGAACAACATATCTTCATGTCTGCAATTGTAACAAGTCCTGAATTGCTGCATACTATGATTAGGGTTGTACACAATAGCAGAATTTCCTGACAGAGACATAATATGAAAATTTTATAAATTAATTTATACGGACTGACGGTAATAAAAGTGCCCTACGGAAATATAGCTGAAATGACCGTGTATTCATCCAGCATGACCTTTCGCAGGCACAGAGAAACAAAAAAACATTAATTTGGATTGGAATTTCAACAAAGGCTGTTTTTACAAAAAAAATTTCATTTGTACGAACAAAAGTATATACGTATTGCTCCTGCATAAGAAGATATTTGAATCATTGTTGGATACTTATGAAAACCTTGATACATTTTAATTACCATTATAAACAAAAGAAACAACTCTCATATTTATGCATACTATAATTATGGTTGTACACAATAACAGATATATCAGCCATAAAAACATAGCTGAAACGACTCTGTAATTGTCCAGAATAACCTTTCACCAACACTGATAGGCATAAAAATACTATATTTAAATTGAAATTTCAACAGATACTGTTTTTATAAAAATAATTTCATTTGTAACAGCATAAAAACATCATTATAATGTATAAATATTGATGCTACAATAGCTAAATGATCTTACCTTTACATGAAATCAAAACTTCCACTCTCTTCTCAGCAGACCATAGAGGTACAAATCGTATCTCTTGTCTTCTCTCAAGACAAATTCCCTGAATACACCTTCCTTTTTAAATCCTGCTTTTTCGTACAAAGCAATTGCGCCGTGATTAAATTCCAGAACATTGAGCTGTATCCTGTGAAAGTCTCTATCATTGAATCCATAATCAAGAAGGATTTTAAGGGCTTCTTTCCCGTATCCTTTTCCATGGATATTTTTATTACCTATTCCAATAAATAATGTTGCCACCTTGTTTTCATGAACAATATCGTCATATCCTGCTATTCCTATAATATCACTGTCGTTTAAGAGTCTTATGGCAAATACTTCAGCTTCTTCACTTTTTTCATAATTATTAAATATTTTATCAACTTCGTCCTTTTCCTGAGGTACAGGAGGTAAGTAATCATAAAATTTTAAAAAATCAGCATCCTTAAACCAGTCGTAAATCTTTTCAAAATCCTCTTTATTAATTTTTGATAAATATAAATTATTTCCTGCTTGCATATGCTCACCTGCATTCAATTTGACTTGTACATACTATACCCCATTTTAGCAGCAAATAAATCATTTTAACAGGTATTAATGTTATATTTTTTGAGAAAATAATTTTGCTTGAACTTAAAATACTTTAACTATATACTGTTAATTATATTGTATTTTTTATGACAAAATAAATCAGGGAGACATTATAATGAAGCAACAAAAGTATAGCCTATTTACAACAATTGCAATGATAGTCGGAATAGTAATCGGATCAGGAATTTTTTTTAAAAGCGATAATGTGCTTGTATTTACCGGAGGCAATATTCTGCTTGGAATTGTAGTATTTGTAATTGCCGCATTTAGTATAATTTTCGGAAGTCTATCTGTTTCGGAGCTCGCTCTGAGAACGGATGAGGCTGGAGGAATAGTAGCATATTGTGAAACATTCTGGAGCAAATCAACAGCGTGTGCCTACGGATGGTTTCAGACATTTATTTATTACCCAACAATTACATGCGTGGTGGCATGGGTTTCCGGAATTTATATTACAATGCTGTTTGGAATGAATTCCACCCTCGAAGCACAGGTATTAATCGGAGTTGCAGTTATTACAGTACTTTATTTTATTAACATTCTTTCTTATAAAACCGGAGGATATTTACAAAATGCCTCAACATTAATAAAGCTTTTGCCATTAATCATAATTGCTGCAGCAGGAATTATATTTGGAAATCCTATACCTGTGCTTCAAAGTGACATCAGCACTGCAGGCAATGTGGGATTGGGATGGATTGCAGCAATAGGACCTATCGCTTTTTCCTTTGATGGATGGATAATCTCAACGGCCGTGGGACATGAAATAAAAAACAGCAAGAGAAACCTTCCTTTAGCTCTGGTTATTTCACCCATTATTATACTGGCAATTTATGTCTTGTATTTTACCGGTATATCAACTCTCATAGGAGCTGAGAATGTAATGAGAATGGGAGATGCTCATGTGAATGAAGCAGCATTGATGCTGTTCGGGCCAATGGGAGCAAAAATAATACTTACCTTTATAGTTATTTCAGTTATTGGTACCGTTAACGGCATTATCATAGGGATGATGAGATTGCCTTATTCTTTATCAATAAGAAAAATGTTCCCCGGAAGCGACAATTTTTCTGCTATTTCTGAGAAATACAGCGTTCCTATTGAGTCAGGCATTATAACATTTATAATAAACATGGTTTGGATGCTCATACATTATGTAACACAGAAATTAAATCTTCTTCCTAACTCAGATGTTTCGGAAATATCTATAGTAATAAATTATATAGGATTTATCTTAATGTATATTGCCGTAATAAATCTTGCCCGCAAGGGTGAAATACAAAGCAAAATAAAGGGATATATTTTCCCCTTGCTGGCCATATTAGGCTCTCTGTTTATACTGTACGGAGGTATGCAAAATCCTCTGTTCGTATACTACGCTATTTTCTGTATTGTAGTTATAGCAATCTCATTAATATATTATAGATTTGCACATAAAAATTAAGGACGGTTTTACCGTCCTTTTTTCCTTACTATTTCAACCCAATATCCATCCGGGTCCGTAATGAAGTAAATTCCCATTGATTCATTTACATACTCAACACATCCCATTTCCTGATGCTTCTTAAAGGCTTCTTCATAATCATCAACTGCCATGGCCAGATGGAATTCCTGCTCTCCAAGGTCATAAGCTTCGGTTCTGTCCCTCATCCATGTCAGCTCCAGGCTAAAATCAGATTCCCCGTCTCCTACATAAATTAAGATAAAGCTTCCGTCTGGTGCCTCTTTTCTTTTTACCTCTGTAAGACCTAAGGCCTCTTTATAAAAATCTACACTTTTTTCTAAATCAAGAACATTAAAATTAAAATGATTAAATTTAAAATTCATACAGACCTCCTGTTTTTCTTTATTTTAATAAAGTATTTGTCGGTTGTCAAACTTTTGCTTAAAAAGTATTGAAATTTACCTATAAGTATAATACCATATAAAAAGAATACTTGAAAGGATGTAAAAATGATTAGTATTAATAAAGAAAAATGTATTGGCTGTGAATTATGTGTACATGACTGTCAGTGCAGTGACATTAAAATCGTAAATAAAAAAGCCGTTCCATTAAATAATATATGCTTAAGCTGCGGCCATTGCGTTGCCATATGCCCTCAAAATGCTGTAAGTCTGAATGAATACAATATGGATGAAGTTACTGAGTACAATATGGACACTTTTCACATCAATCCTGAAAGTGTATTAAACGCCATTAAATTCAGAAGAAGTACAAGGAACTTTAAAAATACTCCTGTTGAAAAAAATATACTTGAAAAAATTATTGAAGCAGGCAGATTCACTCCAAGCGGAGGAAACAGGCAACCTATGAGTTATATCGTGGTTCGTGATAAAATGGATGTACTTACTAAAACAACTCTTGATGTGCTCAATGACATGGGATGCAGATATGTGCCTGATATAAATGACCCGTTGGACAGCAACAGAAGAAGGTATGCCACCATGTGGAAAATGATGCATCGGCAATATGCTAATAAAGGTATTGACCTGTTATTTTTTAATGCTCCTGCAATGATAATAATATTAAGCGATAACAATCTGTCTCTCAATCCTCTTGTTGACGGCGGTCTCGCCGCTTCCAATATGCAGACTATGGCTGATGCCTCAGGTCTCGGAGTATGCTTCAACGGATTTTTTAAATTTGCTTCCGAAGATGAAAGAATCCGAACCTTATTAAATATTTCCGACAGCAAGACAGTAGTAACATCCTTGCTTTTGGGATATACTGATAACAAATATTGCAGAACAGTACCAAGAAAAAAAGCAGAAATATATTGGTTTTAAAAATAAGACAATCTAAAAGTGACGCAAAGTATAAATTACCTGTCGTCACTTTTCATTTTATTCAGTTACAGCATCTTCTTCTGCCCCATTTTGCTTTGGTCCGTTAGCTATTAAATTAAGCTGATTTAATATGTTCTCCAGCTTCTTGATATTATCTCCGTACAAAGCCCAATTTCCGTTTTGAGAAGCTTTTGTCGCTTCTGCAAACAAGCTATTGGCCTGTTCTATTAAATCATTTATATTTGCATTGTCATATTCTTTTTCAGGCTTTTTCTCTTCTTCGTGCACTCCGAATATTTTTTCTATGGCTTGCTCCAGTGTTGGCTCCATAACGATTTTTTCTCCGAATGACACAACCACCATTTTCATTTCTGGGAAATTGCTTTCGGTATCTGATTTAAGATAAATGGGCTCCACATAAAGCAATGAATCTTCTATTGGAACAACAAGCGTATTTCCTCTGAGCACCGTTGACCCGACCTGGCTCCACAGCGTTAGCTGTGATGATATCACTGTATCCTGGTCTATTTTCGTCTCTATCATATTTGGTCCGGGAATAGTCTTGGTTTTAGGGAATTCATACAAAATCAACTCACCGTACTTATCACCGTCGTTTCTTGCAGCAAGAAGCGCAATCATATTGTCCTTATTCTGAGGTGTATATTGAGTGGTCAGAAGAAATTCTACCCTTTCCTCATCCGGAAGCTTGAACATAAGATAACTGGAGCCTACTGCTTCCTCTCCGTAATCCATGTATTTTTCCTTTGCAATATCCCAATAATCTTCTCTTCCAAAGAAAACTGTCGGGTTTTCTATATGATAAAGTCTATACATATCAGACTGAACATCAAAATATTTCTGTGAGTATCTAACGTGACTTTTCAACCCGTCAGGCATTTGGCTGATTGGTTTGAACAAATCTGTGAATATTTTATTGTATGTTTTTATGATATGGTCATTTTCATCTGAGATATAAAAATCTGTTGAACCGTCATATGCATCCACAACAGCTTTAACTGAATTTCTTATGTAGTTGACGCTGTATCCCTCAACAAACTGTTCAGTGGGCTGAGAATATGGAAATCTGCTGCTGGCGGTAAAGCCCTCAATAATCCAGTACAGCTTGCCGTCTTCCTGATTAACCACAATGTACGCATCGGAATCAAAGTGCAAAAATGGGGCTATTTCACTTACTCTTTTCATTATGTTTCTGTTTATCAATATTCTGCTGTCAGAATTTATGTTATTGGAAATAAGCAGTCTGTAGCTTCCCTCTCTTATACTGAACAAAAGCTTGTTTATAAATGACAGCCTGATTCCGGCATCTCCATTATATAGTGTTTCCACATTGTCAGAGCCTGAAGGATAGTCAAATTCCATCTCATCTGTATTTACAATTATGTAGTCATTCTGTGTTTCACCGTAGTATATTTCCGGTCTTGAAATGTTAAAATCCGTATTTGTAGTTGGAGGAATATTTTTTACAATCATCTCCGGCTGTCCCTGAGGAGTAACCTCATTAACCTGAGACAGAGTTATTCCATAGCCGTGAGTATATTTCAAATACTGGTTCACCCATGTCCTTGCCTGCTCATTAAGACGGTTCTGGTCCAGCTCCCTGGCAGAAAGAAATACCTGCTTATAATCTCCGTCAATTATATAGCGGTCAACATCAACATCCTTGAATACATAATATGGTCTTATTCCCTGCAGCTGATTGTATACTTGTATCAAAGGGTCCTGATCATTGATTCTTATGTTGTCAATAACCTCCTTGTTGTTGTTTATATCGGTAATTGTCAGATTATTGTTGGCAGGAAATTCAACCATTTTCACATCATCAAGGGAATATGCTCTTTGTGTACTTTGGATACTGTATTCCATATATTTTTTTTCCTTGGAAAGCTGGTCCGGTTCAACTATAAATTTCTCAACCATACCTGATAATACAGTTCCGGTAATTGATATAAAAATTAACGCAGCAGGCACCGCCAAAGCGATTTTTAGATTTTTCTTTCTTGCTCCCATATAAAATGCCGCTGATGCCGCAATACATCCCACAGCTATTATCCTGTAAACATTAAGTGTTATATTAATATCTGTAAATCCTGCTCCAAAAACCCTTCCCAGCCTGGAATAAAGCAAATCATAGCTCTTAAGCATAAATCTTACACCTAAGAAAATAAACAAAAATATACCTATAACTGATACTTGATTTATTATTTTTGCGGCAAATCTTTTATTGAATACAGAGCTTAAATCTAATTGAACAGGATTACTCCTGAAATTTTCAAATTGCCCCGATATACTTTTAATGCTGTCCTTTATTGCAAAATAGCCATAAAACAATACCGTAACAACAACAAGCATAAACAAAATATTGATTATGAAATTAAGTGTTGTATTTATCAAAGGCAGCTTAAAAATATAAAAACTTAAATCATTGTTAAAAACAGGGTCGGTTGCTCCAAAACTTTCACTATTTAAAAACTGTAAAATTTCAAACCACATTGTTGAAACAACATTTGATGTAATTAAGAAACTTATAAGCGCAGAAATTAATTTTATCCACAGCCGCACACTTTTATTTGTCTTTACATCCACAATTCCTGTTTCTAAATCATATTTCTTTTTCAATTTGCTTATAAAAATATACAATAATACGCTCAGAATAAAAAATAAGGGAATTCCTATTACCAACTGAGACTTTATCTTAGTCAGAAATGTCTGTGTATACCCTATTTCTTTAAACCACAAATAATCTGTTGAAAATTTTATCGCTCCTCCGAAAAAATTAATCATCAGAAACAAAGCAATTATTAAGCCGGTAGTGAAAAATTTTCCTCTTTTTCTCATATTGCCTCCATTTTAATTTCTGCTGTTATTTATTGAATTCTATTCTTAATTTTTCCAGAGATTTTTTTTCTATTCTTGATACAGTCATTTGAGAAATATTCAATTCCTTTGCAATTTCACTCTGTGTTTTGTTAGAATAAAATCTTTTTAATATTATTTTCTTTTCAAGTTCGTTCAATTTATCCATAGATTTCTGTATGAAATCTTCATTTTCTATTCTTGAAAAGTGGACATCATCCTGACCCACAACATCCATAAGAGACAAATCGCTGTCATCACTGCTTGAATCAAATTTTTCATCTAAGGATTGGGAGTTGAACATTTTCCCTNNTTCCCTGCCTCAAAGGCTTCTAAAACATCCTCTTCCGTAGCTTCTATATATTCTGCTATCTCCTTTATTGTTGGTGCACGATTAAACTGCACGCTCAATAAGTTGTTTACTTCATTTACTTTTTTTGATATCTCCTGGATTTTACGTGGAACTTTAATAGCCCATCCCTTGTCTCTGAAATACTTTTTTACTTCCCCTAAAATTGTTGGAGTTGCAAAGCTTGTAAATTCAAAGCCCTTGGTAATATCAAACCTCTCTATAGCATAAATAAGCCCCATGCAGGCTATCTGGTAAATATCCTCATGTTCAATACCCTTATTGTTGTATTTTCGTGATATTATTTCTGCCATATATCTATATTTTTCAAAAATTTGATTTCTGACCTCAGTATCTTTAGTTTGCTGGTAACGCAAAAATAAATCCTGGTTTTTTATAGTCTTAGAACTTTGGATTAATTCGCTCATAATCATCAACGCCTATTCATTATTTATTCTTCACAAATACTATCTTTTTATTTTCAAGATCAAATTCATAGCTGTCAGCCAGGCTCTCAATAATCATTACACACATTTCACTGTTTAATTTGTTTTCTTCCAGTATTTCTCCGTCATTCAAATCTGTAACTTCAACAGTCAGCTTATTTTCATCTGCCGTATAGCTTATATTGAGAGGCTCGTTGCTTTTTTCGATATTACTCATAAAAAATGTACAAACTTCTGAAATAACAACCTTTAAGTCTTCTATTTCATCAACATTAAATTCCTTCAAGCTCGATAAAGCAGAAGTGGTAAGTCTTATAGTGCTCATATATTCAGACTTCTTTGGAATGGTTAAATTTATTTTATCCATATCTTACTCCTGAATGTTGAAAATTTTATTTAAGCCTGTTATATCAAAAAGCTTGTATATATTGGGCTTTAAATTGATAATTCTGATATTTAAACTCTTTTCCTGCAGCTTTTTATAAATGCCCATCAAAACTCCCAATCCTGTTGAATCAATATAATCAAGTTCTTCACCGTTAATGAGTATATTTATATTTTTTTCTTCAATAAGCTCATAAATTTTATTTTTCAATTCCGGAGAAGTATATATATCTACTTCTCCCACAGGCTTCACTTCCAAAGTATTTTCATTTATCTCATATACTATTTTTAATGACATAATACCCTCCATTTTTCTTATTCTTCTTCCGTCTCTATAGTTTCCTCTGAAAAAACCTTGGCAATTGAAACAACTTTGTCTTCTCCGTTAAGTCTCATCGCTATAACTCCCTGAGTATCTCTTCCCATAACCGAAATTTCAAGTGCATGCATTCTTATTATAGAACCATTTAAACTCAGTATCATTATGTCATCTTCCTTTTCAACGATTAATGAACCTATTATAGGACCTGTTTTATCATTAATGTTGTGGGCCTTCATCCCTTTTCCGCCTCTGTTCTGGCACCTGTATTCCTCTGCCATTGTTATTTTTGCATATCCGTTTTCCGTTAAGGTAAGAATATATTTGTTTTCATCGCCGGTTTTAATGATGCTCATTGATACAATTTCGTCACCTGACATTGTCATGGCCTTTACGCCCATAGTGTTCCTGCCTGTTTCACGAACATCTTCCTCGCTGAATTTAATTCCCTTGCCATACTTAGTTATAATGAATACATCCTTCGTTCCGTCAGTCTTGCTTACACCTATAAGCTCGTCATCATCAGCTATTTTAATTGCCACAAGACCAGTTTTTCTGGTTGTATCGAATTCACTTAATTTAGTTTTCTTTATAATTCCTTTTTTTGTAACGAAAATCAAAAATTCGTCATCATTGAATTCTCTTATAGGAATTATTGCTCTTATCTGCTCATTTGTATCAATGTTTATGAGATTTATTGCAGCTGTCCCCTTAGCCTGACGCCTTGCTTCAGGAACCTCATATGCCTTGATTCTGTACATTTTACCCTTGTTTGTCACAAACATCAGGTTGTCATGAGTTGATGTAATGAATAAATCCTTTACAAAATCCTCTTCTCGTGTGGTCAGGGCAGTTATTCCCTTTCCTCCTCTGTTCTGAGCTTTGTATGTATCCTCCGGTAGTCTCTTTATATATCCGAAGTTTGTAAGGGTAATTGCCACATTTTCTTCTTCTATTAAATCCTCTACTGTAATTTCACCTTCATCAGCGATTATTTCTGTTCTTCTTTCATCATAGAATGTATTTTTTATTTCCTTCAATTCATCCTTGACTATCTGGTCAACCAAGTGCTGATTTGCAAGTATTTCTTTAAATCCTGCTATCATTTTAAGCAGCTCGTTATATTCGGCATCTAATTTTTCTCTTTCCAGACCTTGCAAGCGTCTCAATCTCATATCGACAATCGCTCTTGCCTGAATTTCAGACAATTTAAATGCTTCCATTAATTTTTGTTCTGCATTGTCATATGATGCTCTTATAATTCTTATTACTTCGTCTATGTTGTCTATGGCAATTCTAAGACCTTCGACTATGTGAGCTCTTGCCTCAGCCTTGTCTAAATCGTACTTTGTCCTTCTTACAACAATTTCTCTCTGATGAACCACATAGTGATGAATCATGTCCTTCAAAGTCAGCACCTTAGGCTCGTTATTAACAAGAGCAATCATTATAATGCTGAAGTTGTCCTGAAGCTGAGTATGCTTATACAAATTGTTGAGTACTATGTTAGGATTGTAGTCTCTCTTTATTTCTATAACCATTCTCATTCCGCTTCTGTCACTTTCATCTCTCAGATCGGAAATACCGTCAATTCTTTTATCCTTAACAAGCTCGGCAATTTTTTCTATAAGCCTTGCCTTGTTTACCATGTAAGGAAGCTCAGAAACAATAATTCTGCTTCTGTTACCCTTCATTTCTTCAATTTCTACCTTTGCCTTAACCTTCACAAATCCTCTTCCGGTCATATAGGCATTTTTAATATTATCTTTTCCCTCAATAATTGCTCCAGTTGGAAAATCCGGCCCCTTTACATATCTCATAAGCCCCGGTATATCTATTTCAGGATCTTCTATATATGCAATAACTCCATTTATTACCTCTCCTATGTTGTGTGGAGGTATGGAGCTTGCCATTCCTACGGCAATACCCTGTGACCCGTTAACCAGAAGATTCGGGAAACGGCTTGGCATTACAACAGGCTCCTTTAACGTTTCATCAAAGTTAGGTCTGAAATCTACAGTGTCCTTGTTGAAATCCTTTAAGAGCTCCATTGTTATTTTTGACATGCGGGCTTCCGTATAACGCATGGCCGCGGCTTGGTCTCCGTCCACGGAACCGAAGTTTCCGTGACCGTCTATGAGCGGATAGCGCATTGAAAAGCTCTGCGCAAGCCTTACCATTGCATCATATACTGCTGTATCTCCGTGAGGATGGTACTTACCCAGAACATCTCCGACTATACGGGCACTTTTTTTATGTGGTTTATCGTAAGTAAGGCCGAGCTCACTTGCAGAATAAAGTATTCTTCTGTGAACCGGTTTAAGTCCGTCCCTTACATCGGGCAAAGCTCTTGATACAATTACCGTCATGGCATAGTCAAGATATGACTTTCTCATTTCATCGGTAATACTTGTTTCTATAATTTTTGTTTTATTTTCATTTTCACTCATTGCAGCCTCCAACAGCTATATGTCTAAATTCTTAACGTATCGTGCATTTTGTTCAATAAACTCTCTTCGGGGTGCAACCTTATCTCCCATAAGAATATTGAATGTATCGTCCGCAGCTATTGCATCATCCTCGTTAATCCTTAAAAGAATTCTGTCCGCAGGATTCATGGTTGTTTCCCAAAGCTGCTCCGGATCCATTTCTCCAAGACCCTTATATCTTTGAATCTCAATCTTGTTATCTCTTCCTATTTCTTCTAAAACTCTGTTNNAACTCTGTTCAGCTCATCATCGCTGTAAACATATTTTTCAAATTTTCCTTTTTTCACTCTGTACAAAGGAGGCTGTGCAGCATAAACATGCCCATCTGTAATCAACTCTCTCATATATCTGTAGAAAAATGTGAGAAGCAGCGTCCTGATGTGAGCTCCGTCAACGTCGGCATCCGTCATTATTATTATTTTGTCGTATCTAAGCTTTGAAATATCAAAATCTTCTCCTATTCCGCAGCCAAAAGCCGTAATCATATTTTTTATTTCTTCTGAATTTAATATTTTGTCAATTCTTGATTTCTCAACGTTTAATATTTTTCCTCTCAGCGGAAGAATAGCCTGAAACCTTCTGTCTCTGCCTTCCTTGGCGGAGCCTCCCGCAGAATTACCCTCAACTATGCATATTTCACATAACTTTGGGTCCTTTTCGGAGCAGTCAGCCAATTTTCCGGGAAGAGTAGTGCTGTCGAGAGCACCCTTTCTTCTTGCCAGATCTCTGGCTTTTCTTGCTGCTTCTCTCGCTCTCGCCGACCTGAGAGATTTTTCTACAATCAGCTTTGCAGTCTTAGGATTTTCCTCACAATAACTGTTGAGAGCCTCACCAGTTATGTTGTCAACTATACCTCTTACTTCACTGTTTCCAAGCTTTGTCTTCGTCTGTCCCTCAAATTGCGGATTCGGTATTTTAATTGATAATATGGCAGTTATTCCTTCTCTTATATCTTCTCCCGTTATTGCCACATCATTTTCTTTCAATATATTGTATTTTTTTGCATAATCATTTATAACTCTTGTGAGAGCAGTCTTAAATCCTACTAAGTGTGTTCCGCCCTCTATTGTATTGATATTATTTACAAAGGAAAAAATATTTTCATTATAGGAATCTGTATATTGTATTGCTAATTCTACAATTACCTTATCCCTCTTACCCTCGGCATATACAATCTCTTCATGAAGAGCATCTTTTTTGCTGTTTAAGTAATGTATAAATTCCTTTATTCCGCCCTCATAGTGAAATTCATCTTTTATGTTATTTCTTTTATCTTCTAATGTTATTCTTATACCCTTGTTCAAAAAAGCAAGCTCTCTCATCCTGTGCTTCAATATGGTATAATTAAATTCTATAGCATCAAAAATAGTTGAATCAGGCAAAAAAGTTATTGTAGTTCCTCTTTTGTCCGTTTCCTCTATGTATTCAACTTCTGTCTTTGTAATACCTCTTTCAAATGTCTGCCTGTATTTCTTTCCGTTCCAGTTAACCTCTGCTATGAGATACTCGGACAATGCGTTAACGCAGGAAACTCCTACTCCATGGAGACCTCCCGATACCTTGTAAGCATCATTATCAAATTTTCCACCTGCATGGAGAACCGTAAGCACTGTTTCCAGTGTTGATTTACCCGTCTTATTATTTTTCTCTATAGGTATTCCTCTTCCGTTATCTACAACAATTATGGAATTATCTTCATTTATAGTTACATTAATTGTGTCGCATATTCCAGCCAAGGCTTCATCTATACTGTTGTCAACAACTTCATAAACCAACTGGTGCAATCCTCTTTCACCGGTGGAGCCTATATACATTCCCGGTCTTTTTCTTACAGGCTCAAGCCCTTCAAGCACCTGTATCTGCTCCGCACCATAATGAGTATTATTTTTATCTTCCATTTGTATCTCCTCTAATTTATAATGTCACCAATTTTTCCTTCGTTTATATAAAACTTCTTCTTATTATATTTTTCAGTAAGAACATTTAAATCATGATCATCCGTGGTAGTAATAAATGTTTGAATTCCCTTAATATAATTAATTAAAAATCCTTTTCTTTTATTATCAAGCTCAGATAAAACATCATCCAAAAGTAAAATTGGATATTCACCTGTTTCTTCTCTTATAATTTCAATTTCAGCAAGCTTTATTGCAAGTATTGCGGATCTTTGCTGCCCCTGTGACCCGAAATATTTACATTCTCTTCCATTTATTTTTATAATGATATCGTCCTTGTGAGGACCGAACATGGTTGTTTTATTTTGAAGCTCCTGATTGAAATTAGAACTGATTTTATTATGGAAAAGACTTCTGATTTCACTCTTATCCATATTTTCAATGTTTCCAAAGCTGCATAAATAGATTAAGTCAAATTCCTCTTTGTTGCCTGAAATATCTGAATAAATATTCATTGCATATTTCTTGAGCTTGTTTACATACTCATATCTGTAAAGAACTATATCTGTTCCTGTATTGATCAGGTAATCATTCCAGATACCTATAATTTCTTTATTTTCAGCCTTTATATAATAATTTTTCAGCAGCATGTTTCTTTCTGTGCATATTTTTTTGTAGCTGTTCAGCAAATATTTATATTTGGGCTTAATTTGAGAAATATCTATGTTAATGAATTTTCTTCTTTCAATTGGGCTTCCCTTTACAATTTTCATATCATCAGGAGTAAATATTACATTATTTAAAATTCCTATCATTTCCGATGTCTTGTCTAATTTTACTCCATTTATAAGAACCTGCTTTTTTTTATTTTTTTCAAGCTTAAGCTCTATTTTCATATTGTAATTACTTTTTTGAAGATTAACCGCTATAACACTGTTATTTTCGTTAAATTTGATAAGTTCATTCTCACTGTTAAGTCGGAATGTCCTTCCAATGGAGGTCAAATAAATAGATTCCATAAGATTTGTTTTTCCCTGTCCGTTATCTCCCACAAAAATATTCAATGAATCGTTGAACACTATTTCTGCTTCATTGAAATTTCTGTAATTTTTTACTTTCAGTCTGCTTACTATCATTTTTCCTCTTTTGAAATGATATACTTTTCACTTCCGAATTCAACAATATCCCCTTCTCTGAGCTTCTTTCCTCTTTGGAGGGCAACTTCACCGTTAACCTTTACAAGACCATCCAATATTACATTCTTGGCCATGCCGCCGCCTTCCACAGCATTTGTAAATTTCAGCAGCTGGTCAAGCTTTATAAACTCTGTATTTATATTTATTTTTTCCATAGTACCCTCTTAGCTTATTCTTACAGGAAGAACCATGTATATGTAATCTTTGTTTTCTTCTTCAGTTATAAAGCATGGGTTGTTTTTTCCTATAAGATTTATTGATATTTTTTCACTGTCTATAACTTTTAAGAAATCTAATAAATATTTTGAGTTAAACCCTATTTTTAAATCCTCTCCTGTTTTTTCGACAGATAAATTTTCCTCAACATTTCCGTATTCTGAGGCAGAATTTATCTGCATGCTCTTATCCCGTATATCTAAAATAATAAGGTTATTTTTATCATCTTTTGCCAGTAAAGATGCCCTCTCAACACTGTCTCTGATATCTGAAGCTTCTGCTTTTACTACTGTAACAAAATTATCTTTAATTATACCTTCATAATCCATAAATTTACCTTCCAGTAAATTAGATATTATTGTGGTATTCTCTATCTTAAATGAAATATGGCTTTCTGATACTGTAATTTCAATATCTTCTTTATTTTCTTCAATAATTCTCAAAATTTCAAGCAATGCTTTTGACGGCACAACAACAGAAATACTTCCACCATATTCAACAGGTATCTTTTTTACCGCCATTCTGTATCCATCCAAAGCAACAAAAGTGCAGAGATTATTTTTAATCTCCATGAGACAACCGGTAAAAATCGGTTTTATATTTTCCTGAGCTGCTGCAAAATACGTATATTTTATTAAGTTCTTCAATGCCTCTCCTTTTATGAAGAGTGAATCTCCGTCATTGTCAAAAGTATTCTCAGGATACTCAGAAGCTGAATTTCCAAGCATGTTTATTTCTGAATTGAGACATTTTATTTCTATGTTGTTATTTTCCATAGTTTCTATATTCACATAGGAATTGGATGGAAGTTTTCTTACAAAATCACCTATCAATTTGGATTGTACTACTATTGCTCCTTCTTCTTCAACCTCACAGGGTGAATATGTTTTTATTCCAAGATCAAGGTCTGTAGCTGTCAATATAAGCATATTATCTTTTGCCTCAATTAAAATTCCCGATAAAATTGGAAGAGGTGTCCTTGCTGATACAGCTTTTTGTACAATATTAATGCTTTTATTAAGTTCATTTTGGTTAATTTTTAATTTCATCGTATACTCCTTTTTAATGAATTGTGCACAACTTAAAAAATAAAAATCAATATAGAAATATATAAATTATAGGTAGTAATATTAGTAGTATGTGTTAATTTGTTGAAAACTCCTTTTTGTATTGATGTACAAAGATTATAAAAAAATCTACCTGTTGATATCTTGAAAATTAAAAAAAGTTATTTACATTCTTTTATTTTTTGTCAACATCTATTAACTTTTTGTCAACAAGCTTCTTTTAATTGTTCAGCATTGAAATAAGATCATCAACATTTTTCTTTACTTCCTGGCTGGATTCTATATCCTCCTCAACCTTGTTGTATGCATGAAGCACAGTCGAGTGGTCTCTTCCGCCAAACTCCTCACCGAGTTTTGGGAGAGAGTAGTCTGTAAGCTTTCTTGCGATATACATTGCAACCTGTCTCGGATAAGCTATATTTTTTGTCTTTTTCTTGGAAACAAGGTCTTCCAGCGAAATATTGTAATAATTTGCAACAACTTCCTTAATATCTGTAAGAGTGATTTTTTTATTATTCGATATTAAATGCTTCAGTGCTTCCTGAGCCAACTCCAGAGAAACTTCCTTTTTGTTTGTAAGAGATGCATATGCGTAAATTCTTATGAGTGCTCCTTCAAGTTTTCGAATATTTGACTGTATGTTTTGTGCAATGTAAGATATTACATCATCAGGGACATTGTAGTTTTCAGCTTCAGCTTTTTTTCTCAGAATAGCAATCCTCGTTTCGTAATCCGGAGGCTGAATGTCCGCAATCAGTCCCCACTCAAAGCGGGATCTGAGCCTATCCTCCAATGTGGGAATTTCACTGGGAGGATTATCACTGGATACAATTATTTGTTTATTTGCTTCGTGAAGAGCATTAAATGTATGGAAGAATTCTTCCTGTGTGCTTTCCTTACCTGCTATGAACTGAATATCGTCAACAAGGAGGACATCGGCCTTTCTGTAGGTATTACGAAACTCCTCATTTTTACCGTCTTTAATTGAATTGATAAGATCATTGGTAAATTTTTCACTCGTTACATACAACACATATGCATCAGGATTGTTGTCAAGTATGTAATGACCTATCGCATGCATAAGATGTGTTTTTCCCAAACCAACTCCGCCATACAGGAACAGGGGGTTGTATGCGGTTGCAGGTGCCTCTGCAACAGCCAAAGATGCAGCATGGGCAAATCTGTTGCTGTTTCCGATGATAAAATTGTCAAATCTGTATTTAGGATTTAATTTTCTTCCGTTATTTAGAGCATTATCTTCATCAGCAGAGCTTGTGGCTGAATTTTTTCTGACTTCTTCCTTATCAATATTTTCTCCGGGAATTGTAAAAATTAGTTCGGTATCTTTTTTCAAAACATAGGTAAATGCGTTTTTAAGAAAGTTATAATGTCTTTTTTTGAGTGTGTTTTTCAAAAATTCGTCAGCTGTTTCCAGATAAACAGTATTGTCTTTATAAGCAACTATTTTAAGGGGCTTGAACCAAGTGTTAAAACTCACTTGATTTGTGTCCTCTTTTACTATTTCAAGGACTTCATTCCATAATTCTTCAAAGTTCATAAATTCCTCCGGTTGTTGATAAAAAAAATTAACATTTTGTTAATAAAACTTATTTTGTATGTTAAAATATATAATGTAAACAATTGTTGATAAAAGTTTTAAACAATTGGTAAAGTTGAATAGTCAATATTTTTATAATATTGTTAACAGTTTGTCCATAAGAAGTAAAATATAAAAAGTTATCCACAGACACATATCATACTATCATTTTTTATCCACAATTTCAATTTAATTTTGCTTGTTTTAAAAAAATAATGATGACAAAGTTAAACATTTGTTGATAAGTTCAAAAAATTGAAGAAATGTAATGTTATGGTACTTAAAAAAGTTTCTTGCTTATATCTGAAAAAATATTTGCAATATTTATAAAAATGTAGTATATTACAATAGCTATAATTGTCAAAACGAAAATATATTTAATCTTGATGCTGATGAGCTATATTTTCAGTGTTGACATAAGAATTTAAAAATATTATAATTTAAAAACATGAAAATTTAAGATATTGATATAGATATCTGCCGTACAAGGAGGTGTTTCTAATGAAGAGAACTTATCAGCCAAAAAGAAGACAGAGAAGCAGCGAGCATGGATTTTTAAAGAGAATGAGCACGAAATCCGGAAGAAATGTTTTAAAGAGAAGAAGGGCAAAAGGTAGAAAGAAATTGTCAGCATAAGGCCGCATATGTGGCCTTTTATTCCAGTTAAAAGCATACTGAACTAAGGTAACCCAATGATAATAATTAAAAAAAATACAGAATACAAATCGGTTTATAATTGCAATGATTCAATTTCTGATTATAATCTTGTTTTGTTTTTGAAAAAAAACGATTTAGGATATAACAGGTTTGGTTTTACGGCTGCTAAGAAAATTAAAAAAGCGGTATCGAGAAACATAATCAGAAGAAGGTTGAAAGAAATAGTCCGACAGAATGAGCCTAACTTTAAGGAAGGTCATGATATTGTCATTATGGCCAGGGTAAATGCAACGCAGTCAGACTATAGAGGTCTTGAAAAGTCATTTAGTAAATTGATGAAAAGAAAAAGTTTATTAAAGGGTGATTCGAATTAGCAGACTGTTTATTTTTATTATACGAATTTATCAAAGGTTTTCATCGGCTTCGGCAGTCAGAAACTGCAGGTTTTACCCGACATGTTCTCAATATTTTATCGAAGCATTACAAAAATACGGTTTCTTTAAAGGTTCATACTTAGGAATAAAAAGAATACTGAAATGTCATCCTTTCAATCCCGGAGGATATGACCCTTTGAAATAATACGGAGGAATTATGAATTTAGATTTTATAGCAAAGCCAATGGGCATGCTTGTTAAACTACTATATGACATGGTATCAGGATTGGATACTAAGTATCTTTCTGCATATGCAATATCTATAATTTTGTCTACAATAATATTTAAGGCAATAATGATACCCTTGACATTAAAACAGACAAAGTCAATGAAAAAAATGCAGGAAATAAATCCTAAGATTAAAGAATTACAGGAAAAATACGGAAAAGACCCTCAAACATTGCAGAGAAAGCAGATGGAATTATATAAGGAAGCAAATTACAGTCCTTTCGCCGGATGCTTGCCCATGCTTATTCAATTTCCCATACTTATTTCATTTTTTTACGTAATACAGCAACCTGTGAAGTATGTTTTTTCAGATCAGGCATTTTTTGATTCTATAAATAAAACCTTTTTATGGATAAAGGATTTAGGTTTCACCGAAAATCACGTATTTGCTGCCGCAGACCTTGCAAAGGGTGTAAGTGAAGGATTTATAAATATGGTAAACGGTCTTTCAATGGGAGGAATGACTCTTCCATTTATCGGAGCGGCGGTTCCTATACTGGCTGCGGCTTCTGCATTGACAACTTACCTTACAACAAAGATGACATCAGCCTCACAGCCTTCGATGAATGAGCAGCAGGAAGCAACTCAAAAGTCTATGAACATGATGATGCCTGTTATGATATTTGTATTTGGTATTCAGTTCCCTGCAGGATTGGGACTGTATTGGGTTATCTCCAACGTATTTCAGTTGGTGCAGCAATATGTTGTTATGAATTCGTCCAAAAATCCGAAGGAGGAATTAAAATAGATGAAAAATGTAACTATTGAAAGAGCTACTGTTGAAGAAGCTATAAAAGCGGCATTGGAAGAGCTGAGGGCTGAAAGAAACGATGTTGAAATTGAAGTAATCAACGAGCCGTCCAAGGGTTTGTTCGGCTTAATCGGAAGCAAGAACGCAAAAGTTAAAGTGACAGTTACCAATGGTCCTGAGGAAGCAGCAAGCAAATTTTTTGATGTATTGCTAAAGAAGATGGATATATCTGCAGATTATGAAGTAAGTTTCTCCGATGATGTATTGAAGGTTGACATAACAAGAATCAGTGAGGATGACAAGGGAATAATTATAGGAAAAAGAGGCAAGAATTTAGATGAAATTCAGTTTCTTTTAAATTTAATCGTAAACAAGGGAAGACAAAATTATATAAGAGTAATCTTCAATGTTGAGGATTACAGAGCAAAAAGAGAAGAGACATTAAGAAGGCTGGCAAACAAAATGGCTGACAAATGCAGGTACTATAAGCGCAAGGTCAGACTTGAACCCATGAATCCTTATGAAAGAAGAATAATACATTCAACCTTGCAGGAACAGAATGACATAATAACATATTCTGAGGGAGAAGAACCATTCAGAAAAGTGGTAATTGATTTAAAATAGAAAAAATATTATAACCCGGACAACCCGGGTTATTTTAAATTGTTATGTACATTTGCATAGAATTAATGTAAAATATATGTGAAGTAAAAAAGAAATGGTGGTAGCATGAATACTGATACAATAGCTGCAATTGCTACATTCCCGGGAAACGCAGGTATTAATATAATACGCATAAGCGGAAATGATTCACTGGATATTGCAGAAAAAATATTTATAAATAAGAATAAAAAACAAAATATAAGCTTAAAGCCAAGATATCTTCATTATGGACATATTGTGGATAAAAACGACAGGGTCATAGACGAAGTGTTGATATCTTATATGAAGTCACCGAACACGTATACGAGAGAGGATATAGTTGAAATAAACTGTCACGGAGGAATTATTTCGGCTAAAAAGATACTGGAGACCGTTCTTGAGCATGGATGCAGACCTGCAGAAAGAGGGGAATTCACAAAAAGAGCCTTTCTTAACGGAAGAATAGATCTTGCTCAGGCTGAAGCTGTTATCGATATAATCAATTCCAAGACTGATTCGAGCCACGAAATTTCCGTAAATCACCTTGAAGGCAGACTTTCAAAGGAAATAAATGAGATAGTAGATAATATCATGGAGCTTCTTGCAAATATAGAAGTAAATATTGATTTTCCTGAATATGACGAAGACGAAGTAACAATAGAAAAAGTCAGGGACTTGAGTGAAAAGACTGCGGGTAGAATAGACAAACTCATAAGTACTGCGGATACCGGGAAAATATTTAAGGAAGGCATCAAGACTGTAATTTTAGGAAAGCCTAATGTGGGAAAATCTTCGCTGATGAATTTTCTGCTAAACGAAAACCGTGCTATAGTAACTGAGGTGCCCGGAACTACCAGAGATACAATTGAAGAATATGTGAATATTAAAGGTGTTCCTCTAAGAATTATAGATACTGCGGGCATCAGGGAAACTGATGACAGAGTGGAGAAAATAGGTGTTGAAAAAGCTCTTCAAAAGGTGGAAGAAGCTGATTTAGTTATTATGATTTTTGATTCATCAAGAGAACTTGAGGATGATGACAAGAAAATATTGAAATATATAGAAGATAAAAAGGTAATATATATAAAAAATAAAACTGACCTTGAAGAAAGACTGAATATAAGTGAATATGGAATTATAGAAAAAGAAGCAATAAGTATATCTGTCTTAAAGAATCAGGGTCTGGATGAAATAATAGACAAAATAGCGGAAATGTTTTTTCGCGGAACAATAAATGTAAGTGATGAACTGATTATAAATAACGTAAGGCATAAGAATCTTCTTATTAATGCAAAAAACAGTCTTTTAGAGGTGCTCAGCTCTATAGAAGGCAATATGACAATTGATTTCATTGAAATAGATTTGAAGCAGGCTATGGAATATTTGGGCCTTATTGTGGGAAAGACAGTCAGTGACGATTTAATGGACAAAATATTTAACGAATTTTGTATCGGAAAATAGAAAGATTAAAGAGGAATAAGATGGAAGACAGAGTAAGAGATTTTCTTGCCGAAAGCATAGATGTTGCAGTGGTAGGTGCGGGACATGCGGGATGTGAAGCTGCTCTTGCTTCCGCACGGCTTGGAATGAAGACAATTATGCTTACAATGAGCCTTGATTCTATAGCTATGATGGCGTGCAATCCCAATATAGGCGGCACCGCAAAGGGCCACCTTGTGAGAGAGATTGATGCTTTAGGCGGAGAAATGGCTTTAAATATAGATAAGACTATGATACAATGTAAGATGCTGAATCGTTCGAAGGGACCGGCTGTACATTCTTTAAGAGCCCAGGCTGATAAGAAAAGGTATCATACGGAAATGAAAAAGGTTTTGGAAAACCAGAAGGATCTTGAAATCATACAGTCAGAGGTCACGAGGCTGACTGTTGAAGAGGACGGGAGCTTCAATGTGTATACAAGCTTAGGTGCATATTACAGCGCAAAGGCTGTAATTGTAACAACAGGTACTTATCTGAAGGGAAGAATATATATTGGAGAACTGAATTATTCTTCAGGTCCCGACGGACTTGCACCTGCTGATAAGCTTTCAGAATCTCTTATGGATTTGGGTATTGAAATGAGAAAGTTTAAGACAGGTACTCCTGCAAGAATACATTCTGATTCAATTAACTTTGAAAAAATGGAAGCTCAGTGGGGTGATGATGAAATAATTCCGTTTTCATTTATGACTGACTCCATAGATATAGACCAGGTTCCATGCTATATAACATATACAACAGAAGAAACACATGAAATTATCAGAAATAATCTTGACAGATCTCCTCTTTATGAGGGAGTTATAAAAAGTATAGGGCCAAGGTATTGCCCATCCATAGAGGATAAGGTAGTTAAATTTTCAGACAAGGACAGACACCAGCTCTTCGTTGAACCAGAGGGTCTGGATACTAAGGAAATGTATATTCAAGGAATGTCTTCATCATTGCCATACGAAGTGCAGATTCCTATGTACAAGACAATGATAGGTCTTGAAAATGCACATATTATGAGACCAGCCTACGCAATAGAATATGACTGCATAGATCCGACACAGCTGAAAACCAGTCTTGAGTTGATAAATATTAAAAATTTATTTTTCGCAGGACAGGTGAATGGAAGCTCGGGATATGAAGAAGCTGCTGCACAAGGGCTGGTTGCGGGAATAAATGCCGTGATGAGTTTAAAAAACAAAGAGCCTTTGATATTTGACCGTTCGGAGGCATATATAGGAGTACTCATTGATGATTTAGTTACAAAGGGTACAAATGAACCATACCGAATGATGACATCAAGAGCTGAATACAGGCTTTTGCTGAGACAGGACAACGCTGATGAAAGGCTTACGGAAAAAGGATATGCAGCGGGACTTGTTACGGAAGAAAGATATAAAAGGTTTAAAAATAAAAAGCAGCAAATAGAAGATGAAATAGAAAGACTTAAAAATATAAGAATTACACCGAAGTATGAAGTTAATGAAATATTGGAAGGTATAGGGAGTGTGCCTCTTAAAATGCCTTTGAACATGTATGAGCTCCTGAAAAGAGTTGAATTAAATTATGACAATACTTCGGAACTTGATAAGGACAGACCTTTATTAAAAAAGGAAATAAAGGATTATGTTGAAACGGTGATTAAATATGAAGGATATATTTTAAAGCAGATAAAACAGGTTGAACAGTTTAAAAAGCTTGAGAACAAACGGATACCAAAAGATATTGATTATAATGAGGTGGGAAGCCTCAGGCTGGAAGCAAGACAGAAGCTTGATAAGATAAGACCTGATTCCATTGGGCAGGCCTCAAGAATATCGGGTGTTTCACCGTCTGATATAAACGTGCTTTTAATTTATTTGATGACATACAACAATAATTAAATAAAAGGAGAACATCTTGATAAAAACATTGGAGGATGGATTTAAACAACTGAATATTCCCTACAGCCTTGAAGTTGAAAATAAGTTTATTAAATATCGTGATCTTTTAAAGGAATGGAATCAGAAAATCAATATAACATCCATAGAAGATGACGAGGAAATTTATGCGAAGCACTTTCTGGACAGTATTTTATTGATGAGTGTGGAAGGAATGAGCGGAAATAAAAGTATTATTGATGTGGGAACCGGAGGAGGATTTCCGGGATATCCTTTAAAAATTGTCAATGACGGATACAAGGTTACACTTTTGGACAGTCTGAGAAAAAGAATTGATTTTTTAGATGAAGTTGCGAAGAAACTGAAGCTTAACGATGTGGAGCTTATTCACGGACGTGCGGAGGACTTTGGCCAAAATAAGAATTACAGGGAAAAATTCGATATTTGTGTGTCCAGGGCTGTGGCGCCTCTTAATGTGTTAAGCGAATACTGTATTCCCTTTGTAAAGCTGGGAGGATATTTTGCAGCATATAAAAGCGAGGATATTTCCCCGGAAATTTCTGATTCAGAAAATGCAATTAAAAAGCTTGGCGGTAAAATTAAAGAAATAAAAGAAATATCTTTACCGGGAACGGACATTGTCAGAAAAATAGTTATAATAGAAAAGTGTGGATCAACCGATTCAAAATACCCGAGAAAAGCGGGAAAACCAAGTAAAGAGCCATTGGTGTAAGGGGGAGAATTTCTTGATAAGCAATATAATCAATATAGATGTTAATAAAATAATTCCTAACAAAAACCAGCCGAGAAAAGTTTTCGACGAAAGGGCTTTGGAAGAATTAAGTCAATCAATAAAAAATTACGGCATAATACAACCTATTACCGTAAGAAAAATCTATGATGATATATATGAAATAGTTGCGGGAGAAAGACGTTTTAAGGCAGTTAAGCTGTTAAATTTAGATACTATTCCGGCTGTGGTCATTGAAGTAAAGGAAGAAGAATCTGCTGCTATGGCTCTCATTGAAAATCTTCAGAGAGAGGACTTGGATTTCATAGAAGAAGCAATGGCCTATGAAAGGCTTATTGAGGATTTTGAATTAAACCAGACCCAGTTGGCAGAAAAGTTAGGGAAATCTCAATCTACTATAGCAAACAAAATGAGAATATTGAAGCTTCCTGAATCAGTAAAGCAAAAAATACGGGAAGGCGGTTTAAATGAGCGCCATGCAAGAGCACTTCTGAAAATAGAAGATGAAGAGCTGCTTTTGAGTATCGTTGAAAAGATTGTTAAAAAGGACTTAAATGTAAGTGAAACTGAAAAGCTTGTAAACTCCATAGCTGAGGATATTAATGAAAAGAAAATGAGGGACAAGCGATATGTCCGAAATTTTATTAATTACAAAATTTATATAAATACAATCAAACATGCGTATAATGAAATAGTTAAGACCGGAATAGAAGCTAAGTTCGAACAGGAAGAATCTGAAGAATTTATAGAAATCAAAGTTAAAATACCGAAAAAAAGCATATAGAAGGTGATGAAGTGGCTAAGATAATAAGCATATTCAATCAAAAAGGCGGCGTGGGAAAAACCACAACTAATGTGAATCTTTGTGCGGCTCTAGCTTTAAAAGGGAAAAAGGTACTGAGCATTGATATAGACCCTCAGGGGAATTCCACCAGTGGGTTCGGTATTGACAAAAATAGTCTGAAAGAAACCATCTATGATATCCTTATAGAGGATATTGATATAAATAAGGTGGTACATGAAACGGAAATAGAAAACCTTGATTTAATACCGTCAAATATACAGCTGGCAGGGGCTGAAATAGAGCTGACCAATACAAAGCACAGAGAAAAAACGCTGAAGGAAAAAATTAATTTGCTTGATAAAGAGTATGACTTTATTATANNTATTATAATAGACTGCCCTCCTTCACTTGGCTTATTATCATTAAATGCGCTTACCGTTTCTAACACGGTGCTGATACCCATACAGTGTGAGTACTATTCTCTTGAAGGTGTGGGGCAGCTTATAGATACGGTTAAGCTGGTGAGAAAAACATTGAACCCCAAGCTGGATATTGAAGGCGTTCTTTTGAATATGTATGACGGGAGAACAAATTTATCGGCTCAGGTGGTTGAAGAAGTTAAAAAATATTTTAAAAATAAGGTATATAAAACAGTTATCCCCAGGAATGTCAGGTTAGCGGAGGCTCCAAGCTTTGGTCAGCCTATAATGCTGTACGATGAAAATTCAAAGGGAAGCGAAGCATACATGAAATTATCGGAAGAACTTATTAAAAACAATTAAGGAGGTCGCAATGGCAATAAAAAGAAAAGCCTTGGGCAAGGGTTTGTCGGCATTGATACCGGAGGACCTGGAGAAAGAAGACATACAGAGAATAGAAGAAATAGATACAAACTTAATATGTCCAAATCCTAATCAGCCACGTAAAATATTTGAGCAGGATAAGCTTGAAGAGCTTACGGAATCTATAAAAAAATATGGCGTAATACAGCCTATAATTGTACGAAAAGATGCAGATTTCTATACCATTATTGCAGGTGAGAGAAGATGGAGAGCATGCAAAAACGCAAATATTAAAAGCATGCCTTGCATTGTAAGAGACATCGAAAATAAAAATGCTTCCGAAATAGCCTTAATTGAAAACATTCAGAGAGAAGACTTAAATCCAATAGATGAAGCCACAGCATACGAATTTATAATGGACAGATATGGTATAACACAGGAAGAGGTTTCAAACATTGTGGGCAAATCAAGGGTCTATGTTACAAATATCATGAGACTTTCAAATCTCGATTCTTATGTAAAGAAAAAAATTGTAGCAAATGAAATTTCTGCAGGCCACGGAAGAGCTATGTTGAGCTTTACTCCGGAAAAACAGATAGAAATAACAGACAGAATAATTAAAGAAGGGCTTAGCGTAAGAGATGTTGAAAAGCTTGTAAGAAACTCAAAGAAGCCCGGAAGAAGGATAATTCCTGAAAAGGATAAATATATAGCACATGTTGAAGAACTTTTAACAGAAAGATTTTCTTCAAGAGTTAATATTAAGAAAAATAAGAACAAAGGCAAAATAGAAATTGAATACCTAAATACTGATGATTTGAACAGAATTTTAGATTTATTAAAAATGGAAGAATAACCATTGTGTTAATGCAATGGCTATTCTTCCATTTGACATTGTATTAACAAAGTAATATAATGTGGTTAAATAATAAAGGTTGCAGGGAGGTTATTAATTTGATTAAGGGACTTGATGTAAAGGCTAACGAAAAGCAGTTTGCTGTTCTCAAGGAGTATATCAGCTCCATAAGAGGTGCACAAGGAATTCTAATGCAAACGCTTCACGAGGCTCAGGATATTTTTGGATATCTGCCTATTGAAGTGCAGAAATTCATAGCTGATGAGCTTGATGTCCCGTTAGCTGAGGTTTATGGAGTTGCAACATTTTACACTCAATTTTCAATTGAGCCCAAGGGCAAGCATAAAATAGGCGTATGCTTAGGAACGGCATGCTATGTAAAGGGTTCTCAGCAGGTTCTCGACAGACTGTCAAAGGAGCTGAATGTAAAGGTTGGAGGAACTACTGCGGACAATTTATTCACTCTTGAAGCCACAAGGTGTCTTGGCTGCTGCGGATTAGCTCCGGTAATGATGATTGACGGCGATGTGTACGGAAAGCTTGAGCCGAAGAAGATACCCGAAATATTGGCTGAGTATAAAAAATAGGAGGCATGCTATGAAATCTTTGGAAGAGTTAAAAAAGCTGAGAGAAGAAGCAATCAAAAATGTCGATATGAGAAATTCCGGAAAGGACATACGTGTTGTTGTCGGCATGGCTACATGCGGCATTTCTGCGGGAGCGAGACCTGTATTAACAACATTCGTTGAAGAGGTTGCTAAAAGGAATCTGAATAACGTTCAGGTAGTTCAGACAGGATGTATAGGGATGTGTACCTATGAACCTATAGTTGAAGTATATCAGAATGGAAGGGAAAAGGTTACCTACATTCATGTTGACCCTGAAAAGGCAAAAAAAATTGTATCTGACCATCTTGCAAATAACAATATTGTCCGTGAGTATACAATAGGGGCTGAGTAAGCAATCTTATAAATGGAGGAAAAGCGATGAAAATTTTCAGATCTCATGTCTTGGTTTGCGGCGGAACCGGCTGCAGTTCTTCAAAGTCTGATTTAATCAGGCGCAGATTTGAAGAAAAAATAAATGAAGTAAGTTTGGACAACGAAGTACAGGTTGTAGCTACCGGATGCTTCGGGCTTTGTGAAGAAGGTCCCGTTGTTATAATTTATCCCGAAGGAACCTTTTATGCAAAAATGACTGTTGAGAGAGTTGACGAAATAGTTGAAGAGCATCTGCTGAAGGGGAGAATAGTAAGAAAGTACCTCTATGACGAAAGTGCAAAGAACGAGCAAATAAAGCCTCTTGGAGAGGTTGAATTTTATAAGAAGCAAAAAAGAGTTGCCCTCAGAAACTGCGGATTGATTAATCCGGAAAATATTGATGAATATATAGCCAGAGACGGATATATGGCACTCGGTAAGGTCCTGACCGAAATGACTCCAGCAGATGTAATTAAGGTGATTAAAGATTCCGGATTAAAAGGAAGAGGTGGAGCAGGTTTCTCAACGGGAATGAAGTGGGGTTTTGCCGCACCTAACGAGGCAGACCAGAAATATGTTATATGCAATGCCGATGAAGGAGACCCCGGAGCATTCATGGACAGAAGCGTGCTTGAAGGAGACCCGCATGCTGTTTTGGAGGCCATGGCTATCGCAGGATATGCCATTGGTGCAACAAAAGGGTTTGTCTATGTGAGAGCAGAATACCCAATTGCTGTACACAGACTTAAAATTGCTATAGATCAGGCAAAGGAACTCGGACTTTTAGGAAAAAATCTTTTTAGTACAGATTTTGATTTTGATGTGGAAATAAGGCTGGGCGCCGGCGCATTCGTATGTGGAGAAGAAACTGCGCTCATGCAGTCAATAGAAGGCAAGAGAGGAATGTCGAGAAATAAACCTCCTTTCCCGGCAAACAAAGGACTGTGGGGTAAGCCTACAATAATAAACAACGTTGAAACGCTTGCAAATGTGCCACAGATAATTCTGAACGGTCCCGAATGGTTTAAGAGCTTCGGAACTGAAAAATCACCGGGAACAAAGGTATTTGCTTTGGGCGGAAAGATAAATAACACCGGGTTGGTTGAAGTTCCTATGGGGACAAAGCTGAGAGAAGTAATTTATGACATAGGAGGCGGATGTCCAAACGGGAAAGAGTTCAAGGCTGTACAGACAGGAGGCCCTTCCGGAGGATGCCTGACAAAAGAGCACCTTGATATTCCTATTGATTATGACAATCTGACAGCAGTTGGGTCTATGATGGGCTCCGGTGGCATGATTGTAATGGATGAAGATAACTGCATGGTTGACATAGCAAGATTTTTCCTTGATTTCACCGTTGACGAGTCATGTGGAAAATGTACGCCATGCAGAGAGGGAACAAAGCGCATGCTTGAAATCCTGGAAAAGATTACAGAGGGAAAAGGTACCATGGAAGATTTGAACAAGCTCGAGAAGCTTGCGGCAAATATTAAGGACACATCACTCTGTGGGCTTGGTCAAACTGCTCCGAATCCTGTACTATCTACAATGAAATACTTCAGAGATGAATATGAGGCTCATGTTAATGAAAAAAGATGCCCCGCAGGGGTTTGCCAGTCGCTGCTGAAATATATCATTACAATGGACTGCAAGGGATGCACAAGATGTGCGAGAATTTGCCCTGTAGGAGCGATAGATGGAAAGGTTAAGGAAGTCCATGTAATTAACCAGGATAAATGTATTAAATGCGGCTCGTGTATGGATGCATGTACGTTCCATGCAATCATTAAAAAGTAAGAAGGAGTGTTTGTTATGGATAAGGTAAATGTAACTATAAATGGAATACAGGTAAATGTTCCGAAGGATTATACTGTATTAATGGCTGCCAGAGAGGCAGGGATTGACATACCTACGCTTTGCTACCTGAAGGACATCAATGAGATAGCAGCATGCAGAGTATGTGTGGTTGAAGCTGATATAAAGGGAGTTCCCATGAGAAATCTGCCTGCGTCCTGCGTACTGCAGGTACAGGACGGAATGAATATACGCACAAATACTCCAAAGGTAAGAAATGCCGTAAGGATGAATGTGGAGCTGATACTTGCAAATCATAACAGAGAATGCCTGACATGTCTTAGAAACGGAACATGCGAGCTTCAGAAGCTGTGCGACGAACTTGGAATTGATAATATTGAATTTGAGGGAGCAAAAAGAGAAGCAAAAATAGATAATCTGTCACACTCTATCATAAGGGATACAAGCAAGTGTATACTGTGCGGACGATGTGTAACCACATGCAGGGATGTGCAGGGCATAGGAATTCTTGACTTTACAAAGAGAGGATTTAATACGGAGGTAGCTCCTGCCTTTGACTACAGCATGAAGGATGTGCCATGTGTATATTGCGGGCAATGTATTCAGGCGTGCCCTGTTGCAGCATTGCGTGAGCGCAGCTATATTGACGATGTATGGGATGTAATTGACGATCCTGAAAAATATGTTGTTGTTCAGACGGCACCGGGCGTAAGGGCATCCTTGGGAGAAGAATTCGGTTATCCTGTAGGTACCGATGTGACCGGAAAAATGGTTGCTGCATTGAGAAGGCTTGGTTTTGACAAGGTATTTGATACTAACTTCTCTGCTGACTTAACAATTTTAGAAGAGGGAACAGAACTTTTGAGCAGGGTTACAAATGGCGGAAAGCTTCCTATGATAACTTCATGTTCACCTGGGTGGGTACGCTTTTGCGAGATAAACTACCCTGATTTCCTTGATAATCTTTCAACATGCAAGTCTCCTCAGCAGATGTTCGGTGCAATTGTAAAATCCTACTATGCTGAAAAGGCCGGTGTGGATCCGAAGAAAATGGTATGTGTATCCGTAATGCCGTGTACATCCAAGAAGACGGAGGCAAACAGACCTGAGATGGAGGTAGACGGTATAAGAGACGTTGATTTCTCTCTGACTACAAGGGAGCTTGGTGATATGATTAAGCAGGCGAGAATCAGCTTCAGGAATCTTCCTGATGAGCAGCCGGACAGCATCTTAGGAGAATATACAGGTGCAGGTGCAATATTCGGAGCCACAGGTGGAGTAATGGAGGCAGCGCTGAGGACAGTGGCTGACATATTGACAGGAAAAGATCTTGAAGATGTTGAATACCAAGGGGTAAGAGGTATTGAAGGAGTGAAGGAGGCATCTGTGGTTCTCCCTATTGGCGGAAAGGATACAGAGATAAAGGTTGCGGTCGCTCACGGAACAGCAAATGCAGCAAAGGTTCTTGATGCAGTTAAAGCAGGTGAAAAGAATTATCACTTCATTGAGGTAATGGCATGTCCGGGCGGATGTGTCCACGGCGGTGGTCAGTCCCATGTTTCGGCAAAGGCAAGGCTTGAGGTTAATCCGAAAACAAAAAGAGCAAATGCGCTTTATGAACTTGACAGATCGCTTCCTCAAAGGAAATCTCACAAGAATCCTGAGATAAAGAGGCTTTATGATGAATTCCTCAAGGAGCCCAACGGACATCTGTCGCACAAATTGCTTCATACTCATTATGCTAAACTAGATACCTATAAAGTTGAGCAACAGGAAGAGTTTGAAGAGCTTCTTAAGAATCTGAAGCAGTAAAAGTAATAGAAACAGCAGGTATGAGGGTAACCTGAACCTCCGACCTGCTGTTTTCCTATGTTGCGGACAANNCACTTTTAAATTAAAACAGTACAAATAAAATGGTAATAATTGCAAAAAACACATCTGAGTTTGACATATGAGGATAATGTGCTATAATTAATTATGCAATTTATTTCTCGCATTAAATAAATGTCCCGTAATCTAGCATTATATGCTATGACATCTTAATTTTTTTATCTGACATTAAAATCAAAAAATTATCGAAGGAAGTTTATAAAAAAAGAGCAAAACTTAATATGACTTAAGCCTAAACATATTGTATTTTATGGTTTTTTTGTTATTGAACAATTATGATATTTCATATTTATTTTTTAATTCAATTATTTTCACGGAAAAATAAAAAGGTTATTTATCAAAAATTAATTTAAAAGGAAGAAACAAATTACATGCCATATAAATATTTATTTAATTAAATGGATATTTATATAAATATAAAAATAAGGAGGATGAAAATGAAAAAGAAATACGTTTTCATGATTTTAGCCTTGGTTTTGATTATTTCAATCTCTGCATGTGCCAGAAATACAGGGATTAAACCAGGTGAAACAATAAAAATTGCAGTTACTGATAACGGCTGGGACAGCCAGAAGCTGCACAACGAAATAGCAAGAATTGTGGTTGAAAATGGATATGAAGGATATAAGCTTGAAGCTTCATCCGGCTCATCAACTATGAACTGGCAGGCTATGATAAAGGGAGATATAGATCTCGATATTGAAAGCTGGACAGATAACGTGTTGAGCTATCCTGAGGATGTGGCTAACGGAGATGTTGTAGACGTGGGAGTATTGGTGCCTGACAGCGCTCAGGGTCTTTATGTTCCAAGATATATAGTAGAAGGAGATTCTGAACGTGGTATAGCGCCTTTGGCACCTGATTTAAAAACTGTGGAGGACCTGAAGAAATATCCTGAATTGTTTCCAGATGACGAAGACAGGTCGAAAGGGAGAATTTATGGCTCTATTCCGGGCTGGATGGCAGATGAAATATTGTATAAAAAATATGAATACTACGGATTGGACGAAATGTACAACTATACGAGACTGGGAAGCGAGGCCACTCTGTTTGCATCACTGGTATCCGCGTACAATCTGGGAAAACCATGGGTGGGATATTGCTATGAACCTACTTGGATAAGCGGTAAATTGGATATTGTCCTTCTTGAGGATGCAGCCTATGATCCTGAACTCTACATGGAAGGGAAATGTGAATTTCCGAAGCAGGAGCTTAAAATTGTAAGCAGCAGCAAATTTGCCGAAAGGGCTCCGGAGCTTCTTGAATTCTTCAGTAAATATAAAACAGGAAGTCAGCTGATAGCCGAGGCTCTGGCATATCTTGATGAGACAAAGTCCACCCATGAAGAAACGGCAAAGTGGCTTTTAAAGGAAAATGATTATTTGTTGGATGAATGGCTCCCCAAGGAAAATGCCAAAAAAGTGAGGGAATTTCTCAACAAATAATTAAAGAGAGGACATATTTATGAATGACTATATATTTAAATTCCCAAAGGCGTGGCAGATAGATGTAGGCACGGCAATAGATGATTCTGTAAAGCAGTTCAGCAAAAACAATGCCGAGATACTTGATATCATAAAGTTCGGAGCCATAGATGCCATTCAGGCAATCAATAATTTGTTGTCATCTGTTCCGTGGATTGTGCTTATATTATTGGTTGTATTTTTAGGATACAGAATAAGCAAAAAGATAACAACAGGTGTGGCATACGGAGCGATGTTATTTTTTATAGGGACCTTTGGCCTTTGGGAGAACATGCTTGAAACTATTAGCCTTGTAATCGTTGCGGTATCCATATCTCTCGCTCTGGGGTTTCCTATTGGTATACTTATAGCAATGAATAAAGGTGCGGACCGGGTTATACGGCCTGCTCTGGATCTGATGCAGACTATGCCGTCATTTGTATATCTTGTGCCTGCGGTTGTGCTGTTCAGTACGGGGACCATGCCTGCCTTGCTGGCGACTATTATTTATTCCGTGGTTCCCATGATAAGAATGACAAGCCATGGTATTGCTCATGTTGATAAGGAAGTAAGAGAAGCGGCCATAGCCTTTGGCTCAACAAAGATGCAAGCTCTTGTAAAGGTGCAGATACCTCAGGCTATGCCAACAATAATGACAGGTGTGAATCAAACAATTATGATGGCAATGTCAATGGTGGTTACAAGTGCGATTATAGGAGCCAAGGGACTTGGGATGGAAATACTTCTTGCAACAAATCGTGTGGAAATGGGTAAGGCCCTGTTACCGGGAATTTCAATAGTAATTATTGCCATTATTTTAGACCGCCTTACGCAGGGGATAACAAAGAAAAATGAGGTGGCAGAATAATGAATGAAAATATAGACAATATAATAGAAGTAAGTAATATATCCAAATTGTATGGATTAAATAAAAAAGAAGCATCAAGGATGATGAAGGACGGATTTGAAAAGGATAAGGTATATAAAAAAACAGGAGTAACTGTCGCTTTGTGGGATGTTTCATTCACTGTAAAAAGAGGTGAAATTTTTGTGATAATAGGGTTATCCGGCTCCGGAAAATCCACATTGATTCGCTGTTTCAACCAGCTACTGAAGCCAACATCAGGAAAGATATATTTTAACGGCAAGGATATAGAAGCATTCAATAAGAAGGAAATGCTTGAATATAGAAGAAATAAAATATCAATGGTATTTCAAAATTTTGGTCTTATGTCTCACCGCGACGTTATGGATAATGTTGCATACGGTCTTGAGGTCAAAAGTGTATCAAAGGATGAAAGAAAGAGAAGAGCTTTTGAAATGACGAAGTTAGTAGGACTTGAGGGATGGGAAAACAACTCTATTACCAGTCTTTCCGGTGGGATGAAGCAACGTGTGGGGCTTGCAAGAGCCTTGGCGAATGATCCGGAGGTACTGCTTATGGATGAACCTTTTTCAGCTCTTGATCCACTGGTGAGGAAGGATATGCAGTTTGAACTTTTGTCTCTTCAGAGAAAGTTGCAAAAGACGGTAATTTTCATAACCCATGATATAAATGAAGCCTTTAAGCTTGGAGATACTGTCGCTATAATGAGAGACGGCAAGGTAATCCAGATAGATACTCCTGAGAATATGTCTGTTAATCCTGCGGATGATTATGTGAAAAAATTTATTGACAGCGCTGACAAAACAAAGGTAATGAGCCTTAAGCATGTTATGATTACTCCGTCATGTCTCATAAAGGAAAATGATTCGGTTAAAAATGCAATAAGAGAAATGCGTCAAAATTCTGTTTCAAGTGCATATGTTGTTGATGCAAGGATGAAATATAAAGGTATATTGACAATTGATGATGCAATCAAAGCAAATAATGAAAATATAAAGCTTTTTGACATAGTGAGGAAAGATGCGTTGACAGCAAGAGAAGATATTCATGTAAGCGATATAATACCAATGGCTGTGGAGGCAAAGTTCCCCATAGTGGTTACTGATGAAGAGGGTGCATTAAAGGGAATTGTGACAAAAAGTTCTGTCCTGTCTTCATTGGCAGAATAATTAAATTATATTAAATTGCTGTATTTGTGCATTTATGCATACAAGTGCGGCAATTTTTGTATGACCTAACCCCATTTTTTCGACAGAAAGGAGAAAAAATGGCGAACGAGACTGCGATTAGTTGCCTTTTTACTATCAATATTTCTTTCGGTCTTAGAGCTGATGTGATATAATAATATTAAATTTTAACAGGGTGATGGAAATGATACTTATAAAAAACGGAAGAGTAATAGATCCCGAATCCGGAAGGGATGAAATTGCAGACATCCTTGTAGATGATGGGAAGATAGCACAAATAGGGAAAAACTTTGATGTGCCTGGTGAAAAGGTTGTAATAGATGCAGGCGGATGTGTTGTATCTCCTGGACTTATAGATGTTCATGTGCATTTCAGAGACCCGGGCTTTGAGTACAAGGAGGACATTCACAGCGGTTCCATGGCGGCTGCAAAGGGAGGATTTACAACTGTTGTTTGTATGGCAAACACGAAGCCTGCGGTTGACAATAAAGAGACTCTGAGTTATATTCTGAAAAAAACTGAGAATTCTCTTATAAACGTGCTTCAGACAGCAGCAGTAACAGTGGGCTTGCAGGGAAAGGACATTGTGAACATGGCAGAGCTTAAAATGGCCGGAGCGGCAGGCTTCACAGATGACGGTATTCCTTTGATTAATGCCGGAACTGCGTTTAAGGCCATGGAGACAGCAAAGTCTTTGAATGTTCCCATAAGCTTTCACGAAGAAGATCCTTCGCTGGTTGGTAATCCCGGAATTAACGATGGAGCGGTTGCTGCAGGTATGAAAATAAAGGGTGCCTCTTCTGTGGCAGAAGATTCCATGATAGCGAGAGATTGTATTTTAGCTCTTGAAAGCGGGGCAAGAGTAAATTTTCAACATATTAGCTCCGCGAAGGCGGTCGATTTAATCAGGCATGCGAAGCTTAAAGGTGCAGATGTATTTGCCGAGGCATCGCCTCACCATTTTACACTGACTGAAGATGATGTATTGAAGTACGGAACAAACGCAAAGATGAATCCGCCTTTGAGGACGGATGCTGACAGAACCGGAATAATAGATGGGCTGAAGGACGGAACAATTAACATAATAGCAACAGATCATGCACCTCACAGCATGGAGGAAAAAGATCGCGAATTTACAATGGCACCAAGTGGAATTATCGGACTGGAAACAGCTCTGGCTCTGGGAATTACAGAGCTTGTAGAAAAAGGCCATCTTACACTTTCTGAGCTTTTAGAGAAAATGACAATTAATCCTGCAAGACTATATAACCTTGATTCCGGAAGAATAAAGGAGGGAGCATCCGCAGATGTGCTGATATTCAATGCTGACGAAAAGTGGACTGTTGATAAGTTTTCTTCAAAATCAAGCAACTCACCGTTTATAGGATGGGAGTTGAAGGGAAAAGTTAAGTATACCATATGCAGGGGAAGAATCGTATATAATGATTAATTATTGTCAAAGACAGCATACAGACATATAATAGATTAAAAATATAATAGCAGGTGATATAATGATTTATTTAGATAATGCGGCAACAACATACCCGAAGCCAAAGGCGGTATATCAGAACGTCATGAGAGCCATGACCGAATATGGTGCTAATCCGGGAAGAGGCAGCCACGCAATGGCAATTGAAGGAGCAAGGGTAATTTACGAAACAAGAGAGTTGTTGGCAGAGCTTTTTAATCTTGATGATCCCATGAAAGTAATATTCACCTTTAATGCCACCGACGGATTGAATCAGGCAATAAAAGGAGTTCTGAATCCGGGAGATCATGTTATAACGACCACAATGGAGCATAACTCCGTGCTCAGACCCATTAAGGAGCTTGAAAAATACGGTGTGGAAAACACTATTGTTCAATGTGCCTCTGACGGAAGAGTAAGTGTTGAGGATATTGAAGCAGCTGTAAGGAATAACACGAAATTGGTTGTGACGACACATGTTTCAAATCTGACCGGTACAATAATGCCTATAGAAAAAATTGGACAAATGTGTAAAAGAAGAAATGTATTGTACCTGGTTGACGGCTCACAAAGTGCAGGGGTTCTTGAAATAGATATGAAAAAACAAAACATTGATTTATTGGCAGTGCCCGGACACAAAGGACTTTTGGGTCCTCAGGGTACCGGAGCGCTGATGATTAACTGCGATACTGAAATAAAACAGCTAAGGGAAGGGGGAACAGGAAGTGAATCAAGCAGCGTGATACAGCCTGATTTTTATCCGGATAAACTTGAATCGGGAACTCATAACCTTCCGGGCATTGCGGGTTTGAATGCAGGAATAAAGTACATTTTAAACAAGGGCACAAAATCGATTTACAGCCATGAAAAAAAGCTTCTTGAGATATTCATCGATGAAATTGAAAAGAATGCCAAAATCAAAATATACGGCCCTGAAGACATTGATGACAGATGCGGGGTTGTTCCGTTAAATGTAGAAGGAATAGATTCATCTGAGGTTGCTTTTATGTTGGATACTCAATACGGAATCGCGGTGAGACCTGGTCTTCATTGTGCTCCTCTGGCACATAAAACAATCGGAACCGAAAAAATAGGTGCCGTTAGATTCGGTATAGGTCCGTTTAATAAAAAATCCGATATTATGGCAGCTATAAAGGCATTGAATGAAATTTCCGGAATTAAATAAAATTTTTAAGGGCAGGAACAACTTTTGTTTTCTTGTCCTTGTTTTATACATGTACATAGGGGTATTATATATTTATAAACTAATTTGCTTCAAGGGACCTTATTTAATGCTAATTAGTATTGTTTTATATTTAATTAATTTCTAATGCATTGAATATAAAAATTTGATATAATATGGTAAATCAACGGATTGGGAAAAACTATGAAAAAACTGACTACATTTATTATATTTTTTTTAATAATAATATTTGGAATAATATATTTTACATATGGAAAAGATTTTTTAGAGCTATTGGATGAGAAAAGGGTATATTCTGTAAAAGATACAGTTGAAACAGCAATGGACAATCTTGAAGAATGTAAATTTTTTGGTGGAGGAATAATAACATATAATAATAAAAAGGTTATTTTTCTTGATTATAACAATACTACCAAGTGGAAAAATGAGGATGCAGAATTTACAAGTCAGATATTTACAGCAGGCGATTATATTTTTAGAAAATCCGGAAGTACAATACAGGTTACAGATAAGAATAATGAAAGGTATGTAATAGCTGAAATTGACGGGCAAATTATAAATGTTTCACGTGAAAATAACAAAACATATATTATAATCAAAAACAGCTCAGGTAAAAATTCATTGTATATTATAAATGAAAATAATGAAATAGCTGTTGATAACAAGGTGTTTTCGGATATCATAACAGGAGTGTCTATAAGTGATAAATCAGAAGGATATTCCATTATGACCTTGAAGCTTGAGGGAGGGAAGACTGTTAACTCTGTTTATTTCAATCTTATGGATGATGTAGAGCTGTGGAAAACTGAAATAAGCAATGAAATATTGATTAAAATTAAAATAGTAAATAACAACGTTGTTGTAATTGGAACAAAAAACATTTATTACTATAATCTGAACGGTAAGCTCATGTGGAAGAATGGTATCTATAACGAAATATTGGATTATGAAATAAATAAGGAAAATCAAAAAATATATGTTCTTTATAAAAAAAGTGACGGATGCGAATTAATTTCCTACAACCTTGAGGGAAAGGTGAAGGATTTGATGGAAACTCCGGGAGGTGCACAGAAATTAAAGGTTTACGGCAATAAGGTTTTTGTATATAATGAAAATAGAATATATCTGATTCATGGTACAAAGACTGATAAAGTATATGAAAATAACGAGAATAAAATTGTTGATTTCATGTCTTCAGGAAATGATATCTTCATTTTATTTAAAGATAAGCTTATAAAGGGACAAATAAAATAAGTTAAAAAGCTACAGATAAAGGGAGGTTTCGCATGAACTATATTGATATTTTAATAATTGTTTTCGCAGGTTATTCTTGTTTTCAAGGATACAGAAGGGGATTTATAAAGACACTTTTTGATACGGTGGGAGTTATAGTTGCATTTTTTCTCAGCAGAGAATTATATTATGTGGCAGAAAATATCATATTGAATAATACTAAGATGTTTGTTAAAATTCATGATTTTTTTGAGAAGAATATCTCAGGCAGGCTCCTGGAGACATTTCAGGAATCCATGAATATTCCGGCGGAGCTTAAAAAAGTACTGAGCAATGTTATTAATACAAAGGACGTGGTGGCAGGAGATACTTTGTCTGTGTTTATAGATAATATAAGCATCATACTGATTAGATCCATAAGCTTTATAATTACTTTTCTTGTTATATATGCTCTGCTTATCCTGTTATCAAGCTTTATTAACGCAATATTCAAGCTTCCGTTGCTGAATTTTACAAACAGAATATTTGGCGCAGCAACAGGCATATTAAAAGGTGCTATAGTTTTATACATAATATTTGCTCTGAGTTCCCCTATGATAGGATTTTTACAGGATAACAAGCTCGCCCAAGGTGTTCTTGAATCAGAGTCAAGCAAAATATTTTATGATAATAACATTATATTAAATTACCTTTCATATAAAGGATTTTACAATAACTAAGGAGAGAATATGAAAACAATTGATGCAAGAGGAAAAAATTGTCCTCAACCGGTAATGATGACGAAACAAGCAGCTGATGCAGGGGAAAAAGAATTAACAGTGATAGTTGATAATGATACTGCCAAAGAAAATGTATCTAAATTTGGAAATAAGCTTGGGTACAATGTAAATGTGGAAAATAAAGAGGATGGAATATACATATCTCTTGTGAGTGATGAGATAACTGATTGTGAGATTGCAACCGAAGAGGCTGTTGCAGACAGCATCAATAAATTTAATCAGCCCAAAAAAGGTTTTGTTATAGGTGCTGATAAATTAGGAAAGGGCTCAGATGACTTAGGAAAAATACTTATGAAAGGATTTCTTTATACATTATCTGAGACGAAACCATATCCTAACTTTCTTATATTCTTGAATTCAGGAGTGAAGCTCACTGCATCAGGTTCGGAATCCATAGATGATTTAAAAAAGCTTGAAAGTGCCGGAGTAAAAATTGTTTCATGTGGAACATGTCTGGATTTCTTTGAAATCAAGGACAAATTAGAGGTAGGCAGCGTAACAAATATGTATGATATAGTAGAAACCATAGCCGAATCGGACAATGCGGTTATGATATAAGGAGTGTTAAATATGCCAATGCAATTGAATGTAGGAGATGTTGTAAAATTAAAGAAGAAGCATCCATGCGGAGGTTACGATTGGGAGATATTGAGGGTGGGTGCTGACTTTAGAATAAAATGCACCACTTGCCAGCGTCAGGTATGGCTTCCTAGGAAAGAGGTTGAAAGAAGAATAACTAAAATAGTGGTTCATGCGGACTCTGGACAAAATTTTGACGACGATGGAAATATTTAATTAAAAAACATATTGACATGGAAGTCGTAATGTTATAATATATTTTAAAAGTAAATAACCTTTAATCTGGCACAGAGAGGCTGGGAAGGACATACAATCAATAAGCCTTATTATGGTCTTCCTCGCTGTGCGTGGAAGACTTTCGTATATATAAGTGTACGAGGTGATACTTTAAATTAGTCCGGAGAGGCTAAAAAGGAGGAAAAATGTTAAAAGGCAGAAGTTTAATTGAACCGATGGATTTGACACTTGAAGAATTGGACGAGATATTGGATTTAGCAGATCAAATTATTGCAGGTCCTTCAGAGTTTGCGGATGTATGTAAGGGAAAGGTGCTTGGAACATTGTTTTATGAACCAAGCACAAGAACAAGACTGAGTTTTGAAGCGGCGATGCTAAGGCTTGGAGGAAGTGTAATGGGGTTTTCCTCGGGAGAATCCAGCTCAGCAGCAAAGGGAGAAAGTGTGGCGGATACAATAAAAACAGTTGCATGCTATGCAGATATAGCAGCTATGAGACATCCTAAGGAAGGAGCGCCCAAGGTTGCGGCAATGAATACAGACATGCCTGTTATCAATGCAGGGGACGGCGGTCACCAGCATCCAACACAGACACTTACAGATTTACTTACGATAAGATCTTTGAAAGGTAAATTAAATAATTTTACCATAGGAATATGCGGGGATTTAAAGTTCGGAAGAACGGTTCATTCACTGATTAAAGCATTATCGCGATATGAGAACATAAAATTTGTTTTGATATCGCCGGAAGAGCTGAGAATACCGGAATATATAAGAGAAGAAATATTAGTGAGAAACGGAATAGAATTCAAAGAAGTCGAAAGACTTGAAAATGTAATGGAAGAACTGGATGTACTCTATATGACAAGAGTGCAGAAAGAAAGATTTTTTAACGAAGCTGATTATATAAGACTGAAAGACAGCTATATAGTAAATAATGAAAAGCTTGAAAAAGCAAAAAAAGATATGATAATCCTTCATCCACTTCCGAGAGTAAACGAAATATCGGTGGAAGTTGACAGTGACCCAAGAGCCTGCTATTTTAAACAGGCCAAGTACGGAATGTTTGTAAGAATGGCGCTTATAATGAAATTACTGGGGGTGGAGAAATAATGCTGAAAATAGACAGTGTTGAAAAAGGATTGGTTATTGATCACATAGAAGCCGGAAAGGCAATGGAAATATACAAGTATCTTAACCTTGATAAGATGGATTGCAGTGTTGCGATAATTAAGAATGCAAAAAGCAGTAAGATGGGTAAAAAGGATATAATAAAGGTAGAAGACAATATCAATATGGATTTGAAGGTTTTGGGTTTTATAGACCCGACAATTACAATAAATGTGATTGATAATGGTGAAATAATAAAAAAAATAAATCTCGAACTGCCTGAAGAAATAGATAATATAGCAAAATGTAAGAATCCCAGGTGCATTACATCCATAGAACAGGAAATTATAAATAAGTTTAGACTTACTGACAAAGAAAATAAAATTTACCGTTGTGTGTATTGCGACACGGCTTATGAGCATAACTAAGTAATATAAATAGCTGATGAAATTTCATCAGCTATTTACATAAAATACGGAGGTACTATGATAGTAGATAAATTATACCGCAATGTTTCGGAAAAAGGGCATGTGTGTGTTGGACTTGATACGGATTACAGCTATTTACCGGAAGCCTTTGCCGCAAAATTTTCATCCAAGGCAGAAGCGGTGTTTAATTTCAACAAGGAAATAATTGATGCGACATATGATGTAGCCGCGTGCTTCAAGGTTCAGATAGCATATTATGAAGCGCTTGGAATGGAAGGTCTTAAGGCGTATTCGGACACTCTGAAATATATAAAAGAAAAGCGACAGATATCAATAGCAGATATAAAAAGAGGGGATATTTCAAAAACAGCTGAAATGTATGCTCATGCGCATTTTACAGGAGACTTTGAAGCGGATTTTGTTACATTAAATCCATATATGGGTATAAACGACAGCTTAGAACCTTTTCTTAAGTATATAAAGGAAAACAACAAAGGAATGTTTGTGCTTGTGAGAACATCCAATAAAGGAGCAAGGGATTTTCAATATATACTAAATGAAAATTCAATGCCTTTGTATGAAGCCGTGGCAGAAAAGGTTCAGGAACTTGCGGAGGAAAACTTGGGAGAATGTGGCTTCAGTTCCATAGGTTCGGTTGTGGGAGCGACAAATAATGAGGAGAGTACAGCACTCAGGAAGAAGCTGAAGTCGTCTTTTCTGCTTATTCCCGGATATGGCGCACAGGGAGGAAAAGCGGAGGATATAGCCGCGTACCTTATAGACGGAAATGGTGCCGTAGTTAACTCATCAAGGGGAATTTTGCTTGCATATAAAAATGAAGAGGATGGAGAGAAAAATTTCGGATTATATGCCAGAAAAGAAGGAATCAGAATGAGAGATGATATAAGAGCATTTATATAAGGAGAAAAGATGAAGGTTGTTATAAGTCAAATAATGGAAAACAAATCCGTATCAGACGGAATATTCAAGCTAACTGCTGAATTTTCCGGAGGAATGAAACCCGGGCAATTTTTCATGCTTAAGACACTGGATAATTCATTCCTGCTTCCAAGGCCCATAAGTGTAAATGATGTCGGTGTAAAAGAAGTTACATTCTTGTACAGAGCTGAAGGTAAAGGGACATCGAAACTCAGCTCTATGAAGGAAGGAGAAGAGCTGCAGTTGTTTGGACCACTGGGAAACGGATTTGATATGCAGGAACTTAAGGGAAAGATAGCTGTTGTTGGAGGGGGAATAGGCATTGCACCTCTTCTGTATTTAACAAAACAGTTGAGCAGGAATGCACATGTTTATCTCGGCTTTAAGAACTGTGTTTATACTGTGGATGAATTTGAAAAATATGCGGGACAGGTGTTAATTGTAACAGAGGATGGGAGCATCGGTGAAAAAGGTTTTGTAACGGATTATGTGGATTTCAGTAAATACGATGCTGTTGTTACCTGTGGTCCGGAAATAATGATGAAGAAAATAATAACCGGCTGCAAGGAAGCAGGAGTTAAGTGCTATGCATCACTGGAAAGAAGAATGGCATGCGGTATGGGAGTGTGTCTCGGATGTACTGTTGTTACAAAGAACGGCAACAAGAGAGCATGCAAGGATGGTCCCGTATTTATGAGCGAAGAGTTAATTTAGGGGTGGTAAGATGGCTGATTTGAAAACTAATGCAATGGGTATAGAATTTAAAAATCCGGTGCTGACAGCATCAGGAACATTTGGATTCGGCGAGGAATTCTCGGAAATATATGATTTATCCTCGCTGGGAGGAATTTGCAGCAAGGGTCTTACTCTCAGAGAAAGAGGCGGTAATACAGGCATAAGACTCTGGGAAACCCCTATGGGTTTAATTAACAGCATAGGCCTGCAAAATCCCGGAGTAGACAATTTTATAAATCATGAGCTTCCAAAGATGAGGAGTTACAATACAGTAATAGTTGCAAATCTCGGGGGACATTGCGAGGAGGATTATTTTGAAGGAATTTATAAGCTTAATGACACAGATGTTGACCTTATAGAGCTTAACATTTCGTGCCCAAATGTAAAAAGCGGCGGCATGGCTTTCGGAATAAAATCATCAGTGGCTTATGATATAGTATCAAAATTAAAAAGAGTATGCAGAAAACCGTTAATGGTGAAGCTGTCTCCAAATGCCGAGAGCATATCCGAAATGGCGATAGCGTGTGAGGAAGCGGGAGCAGACGGAATATCTCTTATAAATACAATACAATCAATGGCAATTGACATAAAGAAAAGAAAGGCCGTATTTGACAATGTATATGCAGGTCTTTCAGGTCCCTGCGTCAAGCCCATTGCTCTGAGGATGGTCCATGAAGCCTGCAAAAATGTTAAAATTCCCGTCTGCGGATTGGGCGGCATCATGAGCGCAGAGGATGTAATAGAATTCATAATGGCAGGGGCAACCTTGATTCAGATAGGTACAGCTAATTTTATAAAGCCAACTATTGCGGAAGAAATTATAAGAGATTTATACGTATATATGGACAGAGAAGGAATAAAGACACTGGATGAAATAAGAGGAATTGTATAAATACATTATATAAATTAATCAGGAGGAAGTTATGAGTGTTGATGTTGTTCAAATATTGAAAGAGTGCGGAGCGCTGCTGGAGGGACATTTTTTATTGTCATCGGGCAAGCACAGCAACAGGTACTGTCAATGTGCAAAGCTTATGCAGTATCCTGACAAAACAGAAAAGGCAGTATCCCTTATTGCTGAGAAGGTAAAAAATCTTGAGATTGATGTGGTTGTAGGTCCCGCCATGGGAGGAATAACAGCCGCATATGAGCTTGGCAGACAGTTAGGCGTACGTGCAATATTTACTGAGAGAGAAAATAATGTTATGACCCTTCGCCGCGGGTTTGAAATAAATCCGGGAGAAAAAGTACTGATTATGGAAGATGTTGTGACCACAGGCAAATCATCTGTTGAGACAGCTGATGTTCTTGAAAGCTTAGGCGGAAAAGTAATAGGTATAGGGTGCATAGTCGACAGAAAGGCAAGTGAGATACATTTGCCCATATACAGTGCGGTAGAGCTGGAATTCGACACCTATGAAGCGGACAACTGCAGCCTGTGCAAAGATGGGTCATCTCCTGTTAAACCCGGAAGCAGAAAATTTTAAAGCACGACATCCTTTCACTTATAGCGGAAGGGTGTCGTTTAATTATCCCGTCATATTTCCAAGGAAATAAAATAAAAGGTTATTAAAATCAGAAATAAAACATAACATTTATTATTAGATGTGACGAGGTGATTTTTTTGTTGTCAATAAAAATAAAAAATGCAGCAGCAATAATTCTTTGTACAATAGTAATTTTTTTTGCTGCTTATACTCCTGCCATGGAGGCAATTTCAGCTGCAACAAAGCCATCGGTACGATTACCTATAATTATGTACCACCATGTTTTGAATGACAAGAGCAAGCTGGGAAAATATATAGTCTCGCCAAAGGAAATTGAAAAAGATTTAATATATTTAAAGGAGCATGGATATACAACCATTGTTATGGAGGACCTGATAAACTATGTAAAAAATGACATAGCACTTCCGGAAAAGCCTATAATGCTGACTTTTGATGATGGCTATTACAGCAATTACACATATGTGCTTCCTCTTTTAGAAAAATATGATGCAAAGGCAGTGATATCGGTAACAGGAGGATATGTTCAGAAAAGCACAGAAGAGGGGAACCTGAATCCAGCATATTCCTATCTTACCTGGGATTTAATCAATGAACTTGTAAATTCCCCATACATTGAAATACAGAACCATTCCTATGCAATGCATGAAATATGCGAAAGAAAGGGCTGTATGATAATGAAGGGAGAGTCATATGAAAAATATAATGAGGAAATGATTAATGATATAGGGAAGCTTCAGAATATTATTGAAGAGAAAACAGGCTATAGGCCCACTACATTCACATACCCCTTTGGCTTTGTGTGTAAGGAAAGCAAGGATGTATTGAGGAAGATGGGATTTACTGCCACCCTGTCCTGCTATGAGGGAGTAAATATATTGAGTGGCAAGGAAGAAGAGCTGTTTGAATTAAAGCGCTTTAACAGACCAAGCGGCATAAGCCAGAAAAAATTTTTCGAAAAATTTATTGAATAACTGTTTACAATTCACGCAAAAAGTATTAAATTATATACATGGTGTCTGCTGGTGTGGCTCAAAGGCAGAGCAGCGGTATCGTAAACCGCAGGTTGGGGGTTCGATTCCCTTCACCAGCTTTAAAAGGCATACTTTTCGCTAATGGAAGGTATGCTTTTATTTAGGCACGAGATTCGGTTTTATATAATAGATTTAAATATAATGATGCAGTAAAGCAGGGATTTTGAATTTGAATTACAAGTAACAAGAAGTAAGCAGCCCTGAGGTTCCATTTATGGGGGAAACAAGCATAAGTGCGTGAGAATAGGGATTAATACCCTGCATGATCGATAAAATCTGTGGTTTTTGCTATATAGTATATATAAAGATAATTGTAGCAAACCTTACATCGCTGCATACTATTGTTGGGCACAAATAAAGTAAGCTCTTTATTTTACGTAGTTTAGGCATTAATCTTCATTCATAAACGCATTTCAAAGGTATATATATGCAAAAATACTTTACGTAGATTACGACATTTTCTGCTTTATCTTTTTTTTACCTTGAAAGGCTCATTTTATCCGAAGCCTTTTCATTGAAATATACAGGTTTTTGTAAAAAGACCTGCGCTAATAAAAAAATCGATTTTAATACAATTTCATGTATTAATATATGTTTATTAAAAACATCAGGACAAAGGACAAAATATCGGCATAAGGTAATTCTTATAATTTTCAGTTAACTATCCTAATATGAACTTTTTTATTGTTTTTTCCTGTGCATCGGGATTGAGTTTGTATACCTGTTTGGCAATTTTTTGGTATGCCTCATCTTGTGGGATGCTTGGCATTGTTACATTCCTGTACTGCCAAAACCGTTCTGTTGTACAAAAAACTGTACTGTTCCAGCCATAACCTTCACCATACTTATTTTTCTTCTGTGTCCTGCCGCACATGGTGATGAACATTTTCATCTGAAGCTCTGTTATGGCACGATCAAACTGAGTGTTATCTTCTTTTCCGAATCCTCCAAGCTGCTTGATTTCGTGAAGCGCTACCTCTTCGTTCTGTGCAATAATATCAAATATACGCTTGGCAGCATGACTGAAGATTCCTTCAAGATATGCTTCTTCAAAAGACAAGTCGTTTCTTCGTACAGACAGGAAGAATGGATACCAGTCTCTTGTTATATATCCGCTGGTTTTGAAAAATATTTTTGAATAGGCAACGTTCTGTCGTTCCTCAAGTACACGCATCCGCCATTCCCACGGGTCGGTTTCCGGATCGCCTGTATGCCATCGTATGGGAGAATCCACGAACTCCTGTTCATTCCAGCTGAACGGAATAATTGCAAAGATGCCCTTGCTGTTTCCGCCACCCATAGAAAAGCCGCAATCCTGCAAAGCAGCATAGAAATCTGAAAAACTATATATTTTTTTCATAATTGTTACTCCTCATTTATTCTAACAATTTTGCATACTGCAACTGCACTTGATTTGCCCTCGCCTGTCTTTAAGTCTTTGGGCGAATGAATATTGAGCATAAAGCCTGTATCTTCATACTTCCCGTCAATTCCGTCTGCGTAATTTTCATCTGCTGCAATATGAACCACCTTACCAATAAAAATCGAGGAAATATCTGACATAGGAATATTTTTTTCCAATTTGCATTCAAGTGATAAAAATGCTTCTTTTAAACGCGGGCAATCAATACTGGATGCCTGCTCTTCCGTGAAACCGCCGGCTGAAATTTCGTCAGCATCATCACTGTTGTCGTTAATGGTTTTAATACAGGAATCGAAATAATCTTTGCCTATAAAATTAATTACAAATTCACCGTTTCGCAAAATGTTACGGTAGGTATGAGTGTGGTGGAGCATGCCAGGTATAATTGTGTAAAAACCATTTCCGTCACCTGAAAAGCTGCTCCAGCCGCTGAAGCACACATTTGGCTTACCGTTTTCCTTGCGGGTGGTAATTGCAAACAAAATGCTTGGAATTCCGCAGGCATATTCAAAATGATGAAAAACTTCGTACTGGCCCGGCCAATGCTCCTTAAAGTTTTCCGGTTTTGTCTGTCCCATTTCAATCTTCATGATAAAACCTCCTTTTTCAAAATTATAACACACAGAACATGACATCTGTATGTCGTGTTCAATCGTACTTTTTAAAAATATTTTGTGATATAGCTTTCAGCTTCTCACGTACTTCCGGAGGATCTAAAACTTCAACCATGTCACCGAAGCCAAGAAACCACGGTATAGTACTATCAAAATTAGTAAAACCCCATCTGGTGTATAGTCTGCCGTCTTCCATGACGGTGAAGGAAGGAGGGCCGTATTCCTCTACGAGGCGGTATTTTACCGAACTGTCGTAAATTGCCGTGACAAAATAATCGTCTGTCAAGTGTGCACCAAAATCTTTTTTCTCATGAGGAATCTCCTGTGTGACAAAGCTATTTTCGGTTAATGTAAGCTCCCATAATCGGTTTAGCTTATACATTCTAAAATCTTGTTTTTCGTTGCACCATCCAAATAAATACCAGGCGGACCATTTAAACACAATTAGGTACGGATTTACTGACTTATCCTTTTCGCCCTTGCTGTAATAATAATGGAAGCGAACTGTTTTGCCGGTTGAGATTGCCTTTCTGAGAAGCTCTATTTTATCAGAAAGGCTGTCCTTGTAAAAAGAAGACAGGTCAATGAGCATGCTGTCGGCAAGAGAAATGACAGATTTTTGCCTTGCAAGCTTTTCTTTCAATGGTGTGTGCCTTGAAGTATGAGAGATGCTGTCGAGAGTTTTCATTCCAATTAAAAGAGCCTGCATTTCATCCACAGTAAACACGGTTGTATCCAGATTGAAGCCTTCCATAATTGATATGCCGCCATTTTCACCCTGTGTAGTTACAATAGGGATACCGGCACGGCATATATCTTCCACGTCACGAAGAATCGTGCGGCGCGAAACCTCAAATTTTTCTGCGAGATAAGGCGCAGTCACTTTTCCTTTTTGCTGCAGTACGGTAATTATACCGATTAAACGATCAATTTTCATAATACTTCTCTCCAGATGGGATAAGAAATTGCTATTACTAATTTTAATATATATTTATATATTGAACAAGGGTTAAAATTCGTGGTCTGAACTTTCTATAAACCACTTATGAAATAAAGTTCAGATAAAGTTCAGACAGCAAACAAACCAAGTTCAGCCTGATGCTGTAAAGTATATTTAACAAACATAAAGGAGTGGTGAAAATGAAAGAATCAGGCGGGAGACATGAACTGAAGCATTATATAAATTATGGAGATTTATTGCAGATTAGGTCGAGGCTGAAGTGCGTAGCACGTCATGATGAAAATGCTGCGGACGGCGGCGGATATCGGGTCAGGAGTCTTTACTTCGATAATTATAATGATAAGGTGCTGCGTGAAAAAATAGATGGTGTAGACGAACGTGAAAAGTTTCGCCTTCGCCTTTACAACAATGACAGTTCATTCATACGACTGGAAAAGAAAACTAAGAAAAACGGACTTTGTTACAAAAAAAGCGCCTTGATAACCAAGGAAGAATGCAAAAGACTGCTTGAAGGTGATGCGGGAGTGCTCAAGGAAAACGGTAATCAGCTTCTTTTGGAGTTGTATGCAAAAATGTGTTTTCAGCAGCTACGTCCAAAAAATATAGTTGATTATATGAGGGAAGCTTATGTATTCCCCGCGGGAAATGTACGCATCACGTTGGATTATGATATACGATCAGGCTCTGATGTAGGTACATTTTTAGAGACTGAAATCAATACCGTTTCAATACCAAAAGTATTTATATTGGAAGTGAAATATGACAAGTTTCTGCCGGAGTTGATGCGCGGCGTGGTTTCGCTTTCCAGCAGACAGAGTGCAGCATTTTCAAAATATGCTGCGGCAAGAATTATTTAGGGAGGAAATTATTATGACATTTAACGATATTTTTAAATCAAGCTTTTTAGAAAAAGCAACAGAGTTTTCATTACTTGATGTAGGGCTTGCGATGCTCTTATCTTTTTCAATAGGATTGTTTATTTTCTATGTTTACAAAAAGACGTTCGCAGGAGTTATGTATTCGGCGTCTTTCGGAGTATCAATAATGGCAATGACATTGATTACAACTCTTGTTATTTTGGCTGTAACATCTAACGTAATACTTTCTTTGGGAATGGTGGGTGCTCTTTCGATTGTGCGTTTCAGAACGGCAATTAAGGAACCTCTTGATATTGCATTTCTTTTCTGGTCAATAACTGCCGGTATAGTTGTAGGTGCAGGGCTTATTCCGCTTGCAGTTATAGGGTCAGTAATTATTGGAATTGTGCTGCTTGTGTTTGTAAATAATAAAAGTACGGACACGCCATATATCATTGTGATTAACCTTACGGATGACGAGGCGGAAAACGGAGCAATGTCCATGATAAGGTCCAAGACAAAAAAATCTCTGATTAAGGCCAAGACGGTTTCTCACAATGGAATAGAACTGACGGTAGAAGTGAGATTGCTTGATATGTCGGCCAAATTGGTAAATGAGCTGCTTGCAGTAAAAGGTGTAAATAATGTATGCCTTGTGAGCTATAACGGCGAATATACGGCATAAGCATATGAAACTGAGGTGAGAGCATGATACAAAGCAGAAGGATAAATGTAATTGTTGTAATTTCTGTGCTTTTATCCCTGATTGTAAGTATTTTTCTAATTGTAATGGGAAATATTCAGAAAGAAGACAAGGATACAAGAACAGAACCTTTATATGCAACAAAATTATTTGGCACAGATATAATTTCTGTAGAAATCATTGCAGATGAAGACGAGTGGCAGAAAATGCTGGAAAATGCAATGAACGAAGAATTTATCATGGCTGACGTAATCGTAAATGGTACAAAGTTTGAAAAGGTGGGAATACGGCCGAAAGGCAACTCAAGTCTTAGTCAGGTAGCTCAGTCTGACAGTCAGAGATACAGCTTCAGACTTCAATTTGATAAATATGTCAAAGGACAGACGTGCTTTGGGTTAACAAGTTTTGTTGTAAATAACATGCTTGGAGATAATACTTATATGAAAGAATATATCTCCTACGACCTCATGAAAGAAATCGGCGTGGATGCACCTTATTTCGGTTTTTCTAACATAAGCGTAAACGGCAAAGAGTGGGGACTTTATCTTGCGGTGGAGCTTTATAACGACAGCTATGAACAACGTGTATTTGGAGATGCTTCGGGTATGCTTTATAATGTAAAAAGCATGGATATGGGAGAAAATAATGCTGATGGCAATGCCGGACGTATGCCAGATGCAGTACCGGATGGAGCATTCCCTGCAGCACCTGACGGGGGCGGTGCCGGTAATTTTACTCCTGACATGGGGAAAAATATTAAGGGTGAATTTTCAGGTGAGGGCATCCGATTTGAAGGCAGACAGCCCGGAGGAATGGGCGGAGGAAGAGGCAGCAACGGAGGCAGCCTGGAATATACAGATGATAATGTTTCGAACTACAGTGCAATATTCAACAATGTAGTCGGTAAAGGAACGGAAGCAGATTATAAGAGAGTAGTTGAAGCTTTAAAGGCGTTGAATGAAGGAAGGGACCTGGAAAAATACTTTGATGTCGACCAGATTCTGCGCTATCTTGCCGCACACACAATCGTAGTAAACTTAGACAGCTACTCTTCCAGCATGGCACAAAATTATTATATTTATGAAAAAGACGGGCAATTAACTGTATTGCCGTGGGACTATAATCTTTCGTGGGGAGGATTCCAGAGCGGAGATGCATCAGACGTTATTAATTTTCCTATTGATACGCCGGTAAGCGGTGTTGAGATGTCAAGCCGCCCGCTGATAGAAAGATTGTTTGAAAACGAAGAATATTTAAACAGCTATCATGAATATTTGCAGGAGCTGGTTGATAAATACTTTGCAGACGGAAGATTTGAATCTAAAATTAATAAGATTTCAGCATTAATTGATGAATATGTCAAGAATGATGCTACCGCATTTTGCACGTATGAACAGTACAAGACAGCAGTTTCTTCATTTAACCTTTTAGGCAGGCTGAGGGGTGAAAGTGTACAGGGACAGCTTGATGGGGCCATTGCAAGTACAGCATCAGGACAAAAGGAAGNNAAAAGGAAGATTCTGGTACTATAATTTCGGCGGGAGAATTAAAGCTATCAGATCTGGGCAGTATGATGGGAGGAAGAGGTCAAAGAAGCAGCGAAGGTTCTGAAGCACAAGATACATTTGCTAACGGTATAAATGATGTTCAGGAAGGCAGAGGCCCGGGAAGACAGCAGAGTCAGGATATCAATTCAGGATTCATTCAGAACAGGCAGCAGACAGGTAACTACAAATATTTGATTTTAGCAGGTGCACTGATGGGGGTATTAATCACCTCAATATTGCTCGCTGCAAGACTCAAAAGGAACTATTAATTTGCTTTGATTAGGTTTTATGATATAATTACTAATTACAGGAAACGGAGGTGAAGCCGGCGTGAACGGCATGTTAAATGGCAAAGATTCTTATATGTGATGATGAAGTAGGGCTCAGAGCGGTCATAAAAAGATATGCAACCTTCGAAGGACACGAGGTCACCGAAGCCGGTGATGGTATGGAGGCTGTTGAGCTTTGCAGAAATGTAAGCTTTGATATAATTATTATGGATATAATGATGCCTGAGCTTGACGGGTTTTCAGCAGTAAAGGAAATTCGTAAAGTGTCGAATACACCGGTAATAATGCTATCGGCAAGAGGCGAAGAATACGACAAGGTTCTGGGTTTCGAAATGGGAATTGACGATTATGTGGTGAAGCCATTTTCATCCAAGGAAGTGATGCTTAGGATCAATGCAATTTTGCGTCGTACTGCCAGGGGTGATTCATCTGTCGAGAATAGTGACGGTCATATTGTTTTCAAAAAGGAAGGGCTCATTGCGGATATAACTGCTTACAGGGTGCTTATTGACGGTAGGCAGGCAGACATGGCTCCAAAGGAATATGATTTGTTGTTTTTCCTGATACGAAATAAAAATATTGCGGTTCCAAGAGAAAAAATATTGACGGAAGTATGGGGTTACGATTATTACGGAGATGACAGAACCCTTGATACACATATGAAGCTTTTGCGAAAATCCCTCGGTCCATACGCGCATTTTATAACTACCATAAGAGGATTGGGGTATAGATTCGATGGATAAATTGAAACTTAAATGGAAAATATTCGCTTTTCTCTTGGGGTTCTGTGCTCTTCTGCTGGTTATTTTATGGCTTTTTCAAACAGTTTTTTTAACGGATATGTACAAAATAATCAGGAAAAATGAAATAAAAAAGGCTATTGCTCTTGTGGAAGAAAATATAGACAGTGCAGGACTGCAAACAGTCCTGAACAGCCTTGAGGCAGGCAAGGAAATTATTGTAATGCCTGCAAAGGAGTTTGCACCACCCGAAAGAATGATGCAGAACGACCGAGGCAGGCGTCCGCCGGAAACCATAACCGAAACAAAGGAGTTTATATTGCAGGATGGGAGAACTATATCCCTGACATTTCACGCAATGATAACACCTGTTGATGCAACTGTTTCAACCCTGCAGCTTCAGCTGTATATTATTACGGGAATTATGCTTTTGCTTGCGGTGCTTATTGCCGTGGCAATATCCGCACGTATATCAAGACCCATTGAGGAAATTAACAAAAGTGCTAAGATACTTGCGTCGGGCTGCTATGATACATCATTTGAAGGACATGGTTTTCTGGAAATAAGGGAACTGTCTGATACGTTGAATATAGCTGCATCGGAATTATCCAAGGTGGAAAAACTAAGAAAAGAGCTGATGGCAAATATTTCTCATGATCTGCGTACACCTCTTGCGCTGATATATAGCTATGCAGAAATGATGCATGACTTTCCCGATGAAATCAGCGCCGAGCAGACAGAAATCATAATGAAGGAAGTTGAAAGGCTGAACTCTCTTGTTAAGGACGTAATGGATGTCTCACGTATGGAAACAGGCACAATTGAAATGAACAGGGAATTGTACAACCTGACCCATAGCCTGAAGGCCACAACAATGCGCATGGCTGAGCTTGTTAAAAAAGACGGGTACACTATAAATTTTGAAAGTGAAGATGATGTATTTGTTGTTGCTGATGAGGTAAAAATTACTCAGGCATTTTACAACCTTCTGCTAAATGCAATCACACACGGCGGAAGTGATAAAAATGTAACTGTCCGTCAAAGTGTATCCGGTGATTTTGTGAAAGTAGAGGTCGAAGACAGCGGAGAGGGAATTACCGGTGAAGATTTGCCGCATATATGGGACCGGTACTACAAGGTAGATAAAAAGCACAAACGGGGTATAACCGGAACTGGGCTCGGACTTTCCATTGTAAAGAAAATTGTGGATATTCATGAGGGGAGCTGCGGTGTTGAATCGGAGCCGGGAAAGGGAAGTATTTTTTGGATTATGCTGAAAGCTAAACAGAAATGAGGTTTATATGAGAATTATTACGTTGAATATTAAATTTAATTTTCAGAATATTGAGGATTATATATATCCTGTCGTTTTATGTGATGATAAGGATATGATTTTAGTGGATTGCGGATATGTGGGATTTCTGCCAATGATTGAAAATGCATTTTTTGCTGAAGGTCTGGAAATGAAGGACCTGACAAAAATAATAATTACACATCACGACCATGACCACATGGGTTCTTTGCGTGCAATAAAGGAAAAATATCCTCATGTAAGTATTATTTCAAGCAGGGAGGAGAAACCCTTTATTGCCGGGGAAATGAAAGCAATACGTTTGGAGCAGGCAGAAAAGCTTCAGGATACACTACCCGATGAGCACAAGACTTTCGGGCAGGCTTTTTGTGAAATGTTAAAAAGGGTGGAACCATGCCGGGTTGATATGACTGTCAGTGGAGGAGAAATGTTCGATTGGTGCGGCGGCTGTGAAATAATTGATACTTCGGGGCATACTCCGGGACATATTTCATTGTATCTCAAGGAACACAATACAATTATCACAGGTGATGCTGCAGTTCTTGAGGAAGGAAGACTGGTCGTGGCAAATCCGCAACATGCTTTTGACTTGAATAAGGCGGAGGCGTCTCTTAAAAAATTGATGGAGTATGAAGCAGAAACATATATATGCTATCATGGTGGATCTATAAAAATAGGTAAATAAAATGTTACGCCATTATGAATGTTCAAAATACATTATGCACATATTGGAGGTATGAAAGAAAACGCAGCACTGCATTTTTGGGAGAGATGGTTGAAAAGTATCATCGTACCATTACAACATACTGCAATACACTTCTTGAAGAAGGGTTCACGATAAAACATATTGTTGAACCTCAACCTCCCGAGGATATGATGGGCATTCCGGGAATGAAGGATGAAATGCGCAGGCCAATGATGCTCTTAGTATCGGCTGTAAAAAATTAACGGATAGATAGTATTTTGAAAAGCGCCTTACGGCATGTAGATTTACCGTAAGGCGCCTTTTCTATATTGTGCTCATATGTGCAATAATTATTGTTGAAAGTTACAGAAATTTAAATTATTATAATTATATTAAAATATAGGAAAGCGAGTTTTATATGGAATACAGAACAGAACATGATACCATGGGTGAAGTAAAGGTACCGGCAGATAAATACTGGGGAGCTCAGACTCAGCGAAGTTTGGAAAATTTTAAAATCGGCAGAGAGAAAATGCCCGTGGAAATAGTGCGCGCCTTTGGAATTTAAAAAAAGGCTGTAGCATCGGCAAATTTAAGGCTGGGCATGCTTGATGAAAAGAGAGCATCGACTATTTCTTCCGCCTGCTTCCGTCAATTGCTGTATTGAAGGAAACACTGAAAAAATTAGAAAAAGAAAATAAGAATATAATTAAAATAGGAAGAACTCATCTGCAGGATGCAACACCTCTTACCTTGGGGCAGGAAATCAGCGGATGGAAGGAAATGCTGTCTGAGTCCGAAAAGATGATAAAGCTTTCTCTTGACGGTATCAGCAAGCTTGCCATCGGAGGTACAGCCGTGGGTACAGGACTTAATGCACACCGTGATTTCGGCAAAACCGTTGCGGAGGAAATAAGCCTTATAACTGGCAGAAAATTCATGAAGATAGCCAATGATGTGAGATGGCTGGCCAGCGGACCCAGATGCGGGATAGGAGAGCTCATCATACCGGAGAATGAACCGGGAAGCTCCATCATGCCGGGGAAGGTAAATCCCACACAGTGCGAGGCCCTGTCAATGGCATATGTGCAGGTAATGGGAAATGATACTGCAATAGGAATAGCGGCTTCACAGGGAAATTTTGAATTAAATGTATATATGCCTGTGCTCATATATAATTTTCTTGAATCCGTTGACCTTATGGCCACTGCCATGATATCATTCAATGAAAATTGTGCTGTGGGCATTAAGGCCAACAAAAAGAATATAAAGGAAAATCTGGAGCAGTCTCTCATGCTGGTTACTGCTTTGAATCCGTACATAGGATATGAAAATGCCGCAAAGGTTGCAAAGTTAGCACACAAGGAAAATATCACATTAAAAGAAGCTGCCGTAAAAATGAAGCTCATGACAGAAGAGGAGTTTGACAAAGCGGTAATTCCTTCAAATATGATAAAGCCCGTGTAATATAAATATAAAACGGAGGTAGGACAGTGGATAAAACTTATGCTTTAGAAAAACATGCTGAATGGATGGGCAAAATAGAGGTGGTTACCAGGGCTCCAATAAACAACAAGACAGAGCTTGCCGTTGCGTATACGCCGGGAGTTGCTGAGCCCTGCCTTGAAATAGCCAAGGATGAAATGCTTGCCTATGAATATACGAGAAAAGGGAATTTGGTTGCAGTAATAACCGACGGAACTGCAGTTCTGGGACTGGGTGATATAGGACCAAGTGCGGCAATGCCTGTAATGGAGGGTAAGTGCGCGCTGTTCAAAAAGTTTGCAGGAATTGATGCGATTCCAATTTGTATCGATTCAAAGGACACTGAGGTTATTATCAATACTATTGCAAATATATCCAAGAGCTTTGGAGGAATAAACCTTGAAGATATATCGGCTCCAAGATGCTTTGAAATAGAAGAAGCATTGAAAAAGATATGTGACATCCCGGTATTTCACGATGACCAGCATGGAACTGCAATTGTTACCTCAGCGGGATTACTGAATGCCGTGAGATTTACAAAGAAAAAGATGGGACAGCTGAAAATAGTAATAAGCGGCGCCGGGTCCGCAGGAATATCTATAGCGAAATTATTCATACAGATGGGCTTCGGAGAGATTATCATGTGCGGAAGCAAGGGAGTCATATATGATGGTGCTCCCTATAATAACAGTGCTCAACAGGAAATGTCAAAGGTAACGAACAGGGATAAGTTTACGGGAACACTGGCAGATGCCATGAAGGGAGCGGATGTATTTATAGGAGTATCGAAGCCAAATATAGTTTCAAAAGACATGGTTGCATCGATGTCAAAGGATCCGATTATTTTTGCCCTGGCAAATCCTGTTCCGGAAATTATGCCTGACCTGGCAAAGGAAGCAGGGGCGGCTGTGGTGGCAACAGGCAGAAGCGACTTCCCTAATCAGGTTAATAATGTACTGGTATTCCCAGGAATATTCAAGGGCGTTTTGTCTGTACGCTCCAAGGTAATAACCGATTCCATGAAGGAGGCTGCGGCAAGGGCAATAGCAGAGGTTATAAAGGACGATGAAATTTCAGCCGATTACCTGCTGCCTGACCCATTTAATCCTAATGTAGTGGAAGTGGTTGCAAAGGCAGTGGCTGATGAGGCAATCCGCTTAGGAGAAAGAAGAATATAAATAAAAGATACTCTTCCACGGCACATTGGAAGAGTATTTTTTTAAAAATATTTATAATTTTGATTTACATTTATGACCCAAATGATTATAATAATTATATGCGGGTGTAGCTTAGTGGCAGAGTTCCGGCTTCCCAAGCCGGCTGTGTGGGTTCGATTCCCATCACCCGCTTCAAAAAATACATATCTTCCGCCAAGGGGAAGGTATGTATTTTTCTATACCCTAACTTGTGATATAATAAGGTAAGATTATTTATATTTGCTTGATTCGCGTTAGTCGAAAATTATCATAAAAATGAACTTTGAAAAATAAGAGAGGGGGAATAATTTGATTATCAAAAATGGAAAGCAATTCAATATGTTTCCCTCACATGTGGGGCTGAGAAAATATATTCAATATTACAACATCGTGTTTCCGTCGAATGATACGTTTACGGCACACTATACGCTTATGCCTAACGCATGTGGAACATTGTCGCTTGCTTTTGACGGAAACGCAGTAATTGCTGAACTGTGGGGAGCATCTTTAACCCCTGTTTTGTTAGGAATAGAACCAAATAGTTATCATGTCATGCTACTTATCCAGCTTTCACCCTATGGTTTGTATCAAATTACCCGACAAAGCCAAATAGAGTTTACAGATAAGCGACTTTCGCTTGCGGATATTGACAATGAGCTGTTTGATTCGCTGTATCAGGCTTTTGTAGCATCAAAAACTATATCCGATATGGTAAATACTTGTGAGAAAATTTTATACAAACGCATGGATAAGCATGTTGTTTCGGACTCTTTGTTGTTGGCAACCAAAGTGATTTCTGATAATTATGGGCAAATACAAGTGAAAGAGGTTGCCGGACAATGCCATTATAGTGAGCGACAGCTAAACCGCTTGTTTCTTGCGCAAATTGGAATGAATGTCAAGGACCTTGTACGCTTAACACGCTTTAATTATGTATTAAAGCACATTCAAAAATCGCCTTGCTTTTTTGCGGCATTATCGCAACAAGCCGGATATTTCGACCAAGCCCATTTTGATAAAGATTTCAAGGCTATCAGTGGTGTTACCCCCAAAAAGTATCTGAAAACAATGTCGGATTTTTACTATGACGGAACAGAGATATACAATACAATATCCTCAAAGGAGGATTGAAAAATGAAATATCAAGGTTGTCTTTTGGCGGTTAAGGATATATCCGCTTCTAAGCACTTTTATGAAAAGGTGCTTCATCAAAATGTGGTCATGGATATTGGCATACATGTGACCTTCGAGGGCTTTTCCCTGCAACAAGGATATGCTGAACTCGTTGGCATATCCGTTGATAGCGTGAAAGATCAATCACATAACTTTCAAGTCTATTTTGAGGTGGAAGATTTAGACAAAGTGTACGCCGAAATGAAAAGCATATCCAGTTTGCAATGGGTACATGAAATCAAAGAATACCCGTGGGGGCAGCGTGACGTTCGAGTATATGACCCCGACAAGCATATCATAGAGATTGCAGAGGATATGAATACGGTTATCAAACGCTTTTTTAGTCAGGGCATGACAGCAGAAGAAGTTTCCAACCGTACTATGTTTCCTCTTGAAGTCGTAAAACATTATGCGTCGTGCTTTAATATATGACACATGGCGGCTTTGGTAAATCAAAGCCGCTATTTTACTCTGAACAAAGGAGGACATCTATGAATTGGGAGCCGTGGACAGGTTGTTACAAAATAAGCGATGGCTGTACAAATTGCTATTTTTATGGGCCACATGCGAAACGTTATGGCCAAAACACCATACAAAAAACAGATAAATTTGATTGGCCTACAAGGAAAAATGCAAAGGGCGAATACAATATTAAAGGCAACAAAATTCTTGCAACCTGTTTTGCAACTGACTTTTTCCTGCCCGAAGCTGATGAGTGGCGGAAAGAGATTTGGCCAATTATCAAGGAAAGAACAGATATTGATTTTTTAATTTTAACAAAGCGAATTGACCGCTTCCTTGTATCGCTTCCATCTGATTGGGGTGCAGGCTATGACAATGTGAATATCGGCTGTACTGTCGAAAATCAAAAATTAGCTGATTACAGGCTTCCGCTCTTTTTATCCTATCCGATAAAGCGGCGCTTCATCGCTTGTTCTCCACTTTTAGAAGCGTTAGATTTAACACCGTATCTCTATGGGGTAGACCATGTTACGGTTGGCGGTGAAACGGGGCGAGAGGCTCGAGAATGTGATTATGATTGGGTACTTAATATCCGTGAACAATGCGCAAAAGCTAATGTAACTTTTTGGTTCAAAAATACAGGCTCATTTTTTAAACATGACGGAGTAGTGGAAAAAGTAAATCCATTTAAGCAAACCAGTATGGCGAAAGAGCTTGGTATAAATATTTCAGACGGAAAAAGGTTGTTTTGACAGAGACGGAATAGTATAAAAATTATTTCGTTTTCCATGATAGAATGAGGTGAATAAAGATTATTTATATTTGACGAGGTGAATTTATAATGGAATACAAAGACGATAATTGCCCTTGCAAAAGAATAAAGTGTGAAAGATATGGAGATTGTGTGGCTTGCAAAGAGCATCATCATACATCGGAAAGAAAACCATTAACCGCTTGTGAACGTATAATGGTTAAAAAAGAAGGAAAGCACAGATGAGCAAAATGAGCATAATCTATGGTGCGTAATAGTTCAAATCCCAACTTAAAACTGCATGATATCTTAATACAGCGAGGAACGACATGACGAATTTTTAAGCAGTGGTTTTTTTCACAATAATCCGAGAAAATTCATCCATAGATACGCAGATGGAAACTATGAGCATGTTGGCTGATCATTTCCGATTTGAGATACATTGAACTTTAACTTGAAAATTTTTTTACACTATTGTTCCAAACGCCGAAATTTACTTCAAAGGGTGAATTTGCTTTTGAGGCAAATTTTTGTTATGATGAGGCACAAAGAAGTTTATATTAGGAGAGATGCGGTTATGATATTTTTGCAAACAGAAAGATGTATTATTCGTGATCATAATCAAGAAGATTTAATGACACACCACACTTTGCTTAGTGATAAAAAAGCCATGTATTACCTTCAAGATATTGCTGCAACCTCGCTGGAAGAGTCGCAGGCAAATCTTAAAAAGGCAATAGATGAAATTGACAATCCGCAGAGGCAGTTCTATTTTTTAAGAATTGAGGACAAGAAAACAAATGAGCATATCGGCGAGATAGGATATACTGTTACAAAGTATACTCCCATAGGAAAGCTTGTGGAAATGGGCTATTTTATTCATACAAGTTTTTGGGGAAAAGGATTTACGACCGAGGCGCTAAAAGAGGTAATTCGCTTTGCTTTTGAAGAAGATGATGTTTTTAGAATTTCTTGCGGCTGTAATAAAAATAACATTGCTTCAGAAAAAGTAATGATAAAATGTAGTATGATTAAAGAGGCTGATTTTAAATCCTATACTTGGCACGATGGGGAAATAAAAGACAGAGTTGAGTATAGATTATTAAAACACGAATGGCAGCATGACACTGCACTATAAACTTGCTTTTATGCGTAAATATATGGTGTTATGAGTCAAAGGATGATTCAAAAGGTGCCGGACATTAGAGTTCCTCCAATAAGGATGTTTACGAAAATCATAGTTGTTTCGCACACAGCAAAACGATTACCGATGAATTGTAAATAATCTTTATTGGAGGATTTGCTTTATGGCAAAGTTTGAATTTGAATACACAGAGATCGATGGATTACTGTATCCTAACATTGGAATTGATGGAAAAGCTGCACTTGACAGTTTGGGGAAGTATGGACGGCTTCGTTTAAGCTATCTGCACGAACAAAAGCCGGGGATGTACCGGGAACTACTTTTCACAGGCGAGCTGGCAGAGCATATCTGTTCGGATTATCTGAGGCACATCCCATGCCGGAAGATGATACACTGGAACGCATTCGTATTCTCTACGCATTGCCGGGGTTCTCCGCAAGGTAGTCCTAGCGTAATTTCTACAATGCGGTCTGCAAAACGGTAAACAATGCCCTTACTAAACTCATTTAGAGCATATTCACTGTCTTTATAATTTTTCAAGTTCCTTTCCTCCGATCTGTTTTGCTGAAATGCGAAAACAGATCGGAGGGTGGGGAACGGCAGCATGGCTCGACAAAAAGATTACAGCCAAACTTCCAAGATGGGATAAATTGTAAAGCTAATGGGGATTTTGTCGAATAAAATAAGTAAGTACTTTGCCCATAACTTTATTAATTTGTTGTGCTACTTTATCTTTCTCACGCCGTTTTCGTCTACCTCGTATCCGTCTACTTTTGTGCTTTTGGCGAGAGCGCCGTCAGCGTAGAAGTAATACCATTTGCCGTTGATCTCCAGCCAACCCATAGCAGCCTTATTGCCGGAATAATAGCGCCAGTTATCATCGTCCTTGACCCAGCCGGTTT
>DDNC01000015.1:0-82897 GCA_002340985.1 Firmicutes bacterium UBA2530
GTTTACACAATCTTTGAAGATGACCCTCTTCCTTAATATTGACCTGCCGTCCCCTTGACACCTGATTAATTTAAATGGCAAATTATCTTCTATCAATTTTAAATCCAATTGCTTCTTCTATATCATTTAATATTCCCACATCCCTTTGAGCAATAAACATACATGTGTAGCCACTTTCACCTGCTCGTCCTGTCCTTCCTATACGATGAATATATGACTCGGGGCTTTCCGGTATATCATAATTATAAATATGGCTAACACCGCTTATATCCAGACCCCTTGCCGCTACATCTGTTGCAATTAAATATTGAATATCTCCACCTCTGAACGCTTTCATTATTCTTTCACGTTTTGATTGAAGTATATCACTATGCAACTTTTCGCAATTATAACCTTTGTTGTGCATTGCTTCTTCTAAAGCATCAACTCTTATCTTTGTTCTGCAGAATATTATTGCCATGAAAGCTCTGTCTTGATCTAATACATTAAACAATGCTTCCTGCTTTTTTCTATCCGTTGTTTCGACAACATGCTGCTTAATATTTTCAAGTGTTACGCTTTCTTTTTCTGCAGATATAGATATGGGATTTTTCATGTATTTATATGCAAGCTTTTTTACATCAGAATCTATTGTTGCTGAAAAGCATAATGTCTGACGAGTCCTTGGAGTTTCTTTAATAATATCTTCTACCTCTTTTTTAAATCCCATCAATAACATTTGATCAGCTTCATCAATTATTAATGTTTTTAACCCTTTTAGGTTTACTGTATCTCTGTTAATATGGTCTATTAACCTTCCCGGTGTCGCTATAATCATATGTATGCTGTTCTTTAATTTTCTGATTTGTGACGCTATATCCTTTCCCCCGTAAGCGGCAAGAATATTAATACTTTTTGCCCCTTTTAACTTGTTAGCTTCATCCGTAATTTGAATTGCAAGTTCACGTGTAGGAGTAATTATTAAGCACTGTACACTTTCTGTTTTCGGATTTATGTTTTCAAATATAGGAAGCAAAAATGCCAATGTTTTACCCGTTCCTGTCTGTGCCATTGCAATAACGTCATTTCCTTCTTTTATAGCCGGTATGCTTTGCTCCTGAATAGGAGTAGGTGTTGTAATGCCTAAGTTTTTTAATATAACTTGAAAATTTTCATTTATACCTAATTCTTTAAAATTCATTATTTATCTTCTTTCTACTTTAATATGTAATTGTATTATATCATATTTAATATATCTTTATTTATTATTTCTTTATTTTTCGTACACTCTATTTCGCATCAAAATTATTTGAACGATAATAATTTGCTTTTATGTACTGTATTTGGTATCATATGTTTTGAATAAACATTAAAAAAATATCAAAAAATGTGGAGGAAAAAACAAGCCAAATGGATAATCAAGAGCAAAAACATCAACGACGGGTTCGATATAAAGGCACTCATCCTAAAACTTTTAATGAAAAATATAAAGAGCTGCAACCGGAAAAATATGCTGAAACTGTGGCAAAGGTTATTCTAAAAGGCAATACTCCTGCGGGTATGCATCGTTCAATTTGTGTTAAAGAAATATTAGAATTCTTACAAATTACACCCGGACAAATTGGATTAGATGCAACATTGGGTTATGGTGGTCATACATTAGAGATGCTTAAATGTTTGAATTTAAAAGGGCACATGTATGCCATAGATGTTGACCCTATTGAATTACCGCGTACTAAAATGCGTTTAGAAAACTTAGGTTATGGCCCGGGAATTTTAACGATAAAGCAAATGAACTTTTCCAATATAGATCAATTAGCTTTAGAATCAGGACCATTTAATTTTGTTTTAGCAGATTTGGGTGTATCATCAATGCAAATAGACAATCCCGAAAGAGGATTTACATTTAAAATTGATGGACCATTAGATTTACGACTGGACCCTAATAAAGGCATATCTGCTGCAGAGCGTTTAAAAACTATTTCAGAAGATGAATTACAAGGAATGTTGGTAGAAAACGCTGATGAACCTAATTCAGCAGCAATCGCCCGCGCTATTATTTCCGCAATAAAAAAAGGCGAAGATATAACAACAACTCAGCTCCAACTAATTATTAAGGATGCTCTGAAGTTTGTTCCGGAAAAAAACAGAAATGACGAAATTAAAAAATCCTGTCAACGATGCTTTCAAGCATTACGAATTGATGTCAATAGTGAATTTGAGGTTTTATATGAATTTTTGGAAAAACTCCCTGATACCCTTGCCAAAGGCGGACGGGTTGCTATACTTTCATTTCATTCAGGAGAAGATCGTTTGGTTAAAAAGTCTTTTCAACGCTTTTTACGTGAAGGCATATATAGCGAAATAGCTCCTAATGTTATCCTACCATCATTAGAGGAATGTAATGCCAATAGTCGCGCTCGTTCCGCTAAATTACGTTGGGCTATAAAAGCATGATTTGTTTAACAAGAGCTGTCTCAAAATAGAAAATTAAATTTCTAAGAGAGACAGCTCTCTTTGGTACGATAAAAGCAGTACAGGCTCGCTTTTAAATGCTCATGAAATAAGTACCCTTCTCTGTCATATTTTTTGTTATACCAAAATACATAACTAACTGCCACATATTCTTCTCATTGCTGTTTCTAACGACTCTTTACCCTCCTTTATTAGTAAATGCAAGTGGTTTTTGCAAATACTGTCAACAAGTAGATTGTGTATCTTTATTTTTTCCAAAGAATAAATCAATCTATCAAGGGGAACTATAATTTTTAAAGGAGGTTTTTCATATGAGCAAAGGAAATGGCAGATTCAGAAAAAATAGCATGGGAAATGGGATGGATAAGTTTCACGGAGCATGCAACGGCATCAACTCAGATAAAAAAATAGATCCTAACGATTACAACTCGCTTCAAGACGTTCCTGATTCAGATATCATATCAGGAAACATTAATAGAAGCAATAAGGACAAAGGATTTAAAAGCAAATTAAAATAGTATAATCATGGCCACCGGCTCGCCGGTGGTTTGCTCTTGCTCTATAACCACTTACAATAATACATTAACTGTTATGAAGCCTACAGTCAGTTTGTAGGTTCTTTTTTATTAAATTAAATTTATTACTAATATTGCTAACCTACGGAATTTTATGTATAATAACTATGTGCCTGATGATGGAGGATTAAATGGATACTTTTAAAGATAATGATAAAATTATGATTGAATACTCGGAAATGTTAAAAGCTTTAGCGCATCCCGTAAGATTATGTATAGTACATGGATTGATTAATTGTAACGGCAGCAATGTGTCTAATATCCAAAATTGTTTAAATATGCCTCAATCAACTATTTCTCAACACTTAGCTAAGCTTAGAAGCTATGGTATAATAACAGGTGAAAGAAATGGACTGGAGATTATTTATAAAGTCAGCAACGACAAAGTAAAAGCTTTGATTGAAATTCTTTTCACAGAAAATAAATTAATCAATCAAAATCCCAGTATATAATATGCCGGGATTTTTTATTTTTAAACATTTTTATCTTTTAGATTATATTTAAATGTTGAAATTACATGAGTCATAGTGCCCATTGGACAATATACGCACCAAGAGCGTGGTTTATACAATAGCATCGTTATTATTCCCAATATAGTAGAAGTCAACATAATACTGTAAAATCCAAATGCAAATTGTGCTGTCCATGGCGAAACAAAATCTGTATTTACCCAATGCCATGGTACCTTAAAAGTCCAAAGCAAAGTAATTACTTCTTTTAAATTTGATGCTCCAATTAAGACTAAATATGTGTTAAAAAGCATGAGCATGAACATAGTCATAAAAAATGTCAAAAAGCCATATCTGAATAAATAGGATTTTAAAAGTTTTGGCATAGGTTTATTCCTTGATAGTTTATATTTACTGCCAAGTAAATTTAACAGCTGCCCTCTGCCACAATATTTATTGCAATATGTTTTGCCACCACCCTTAATAGAAATTATAAGCGGTATAGCAAAACATATCAATCCTAACCAGGCAAAGATTATATTAAATAATCCTAATACAAGATAAATAACAGAAAATATATATAAGTATTCATACCATGATTTCTTTTTATCCCTCTCCATCTACGCCACCTCTTCGCCTGATATAACTTCTATTGCAGATGATGGGCAAGTCTTTGCACATTTAGAACATCCTACGCATTTATTTTTATCAACTTCTGCAAAAACTCCTGCCACAATATTAATAGCGCTTAATGGGCATATGCCTACACATGTACCACATGCGACGCATTCTTTCCTGTTAACCTGCGCCCTCTTTCTTATTTTCATAAATTACCTCCTTAAAGTCACGTGAATTATTATATCATAATATTACAATATATCAATGTTGTTACTAATTTTTTTATATGTACTTTCTTCCAATAAAAAAGACATGGGATATTAAATCTTTTATGCCATGCCTTTAACACTCTTTTCCAATAAATACCACATGCATTTTTTAATACTTTATTCTAAATAATCAAATGACAATAACCCCTTCCCCTTGACACCATTTCCGAAAAATACTCTTTCGCAGACGCACAGTCTGGTCAATGTATGCTTCCAAAAACAATTATTTTTTTCATCATTATTTATATTAACATATTACATGAAACTTTTTATTTCTTCTTGATCAATATTAAATTAGCTGAAGATGTCAGTAACCTTGTCCCTTTGATATTAAAGTTTGCATAAACTTTTAAAATGATGTAACATAAAAGTATAATGTAAAATATTTTCCATTAAATCAGAAAGAGGTATTTATAATGAAGAAATATATTTATGCTATGTGTATTTTTTTATTAATAGCAATCAATTTTACCGGATGTAAAAGTGTTAATACAAATAACCCGGATAATGTAAGCGTAGATTCTGATAAAAAAAACAATGAAAATAATGACGAGCAAAGCAAAGATATTTCTGATAGAAATCTTATACCATTAGAAGAAGCCCCCCCTGAACAACTAAGTTTTATTAATATTAACAAAATTATAAATGGTCGTCTGATTAGTTTTAATTTAGGGGACACACATATTTCATCCAATTCTGCTTATTTTAATGAATATAATGATTTTGTAAGAAACTCTATAAAAATACTGTATTGTGAAGGATACGACGATAAATACAACACTGAGGATATCCGATTAAGTATAGGAAAAGAAAATTACGATAATTTTCAATTTTTTGAAACTCCACTTACTATCAGACAGCTTTCACCATATGCAGTTTTCAGCGGTTATAACGAAGCCTCCGAAATAATGAAGGTTGAGAGCTTTAACTTTGGTTATGATATGTGGCAGGTTGATTTCAATGCATTTATAAAAAGAAATGTTGATGGCAAAACATTTAATATAATAATTGATCCTGCTTATGTGTATGGAATACCTTTTTACCATGACAAGGAGGATTTGTGCAGGTTCAATATTAACGGCTTGAATATAAAAGCTGATACATTGGAATTTAATTGTGAAATTGATATAGATATGACTGGACAAAACACAAAAGAAAATATTGACAGCTTCAATGATATAGGTTCTGATTACATATATGCTGCAATAGAAGCTGACAGTTTATTGGTACAATATAAAATAAGCCCAAATAAAGCGGAGTATTCAAATACAGGAGTATTAACAAAGTGTACTCCTATAAGTAAAGATACCACCGATGTTTTAACAAAATCTACAGATTTAGATTTCAGTTCAGAAAACAAAGATCCAAATATGAAAAAGGTATATGATTCATTAATATCTAATCTAAATACTATAATAAATGAAAAAACTGTAGGAGTTGTATTATTGGATTTAGATTTTGATAAATTTCCAGAGCTGTTAGTTTCAAGACAATCCGGCTATACTGATTTTAACGGCAGCTTTCAAAATGCTGTTGATGTAGAAATGTACAGGATTAATGATAATGAGTTAAAATATATTGATACCATATATAATTATCATAGAATTGTCGGAAATATAAGCAATGTAATTGCTGTAAAAACATTAGACGACGGTTCAAAAGCATGGTTTAATATGTCATATAAAAACCGGCAGAATAATAAAGTTGAGGATACAGATTATTTATTTACATTAGAAGAAGATAAATTAGTATTTACCGAAGCTTTCAGAGCAAAAATAATTAATGACCCTGATGACGCCGAGAAAACAATCACCGATTATTATTATTTCGGTGAAAAAATGGAGTTTGAAGAGAGTACGGAATATCTTGAACAAAGAGGAGATACTATACCGCTTTACACATGGAACGGCATAACACATGCATACGGCGAATGGGCTTTCTTCGGGTATTTAAAGCAGGATTATTGTGAAGATATGAGAGACAGCACTTTTAACCTGTATTCCGACTGGATTGCTAATTTAGCTGAATATGATACGATATCTCAAAAAGAACTAAGCACAAGAATGATACATCATGAACTTGCTTACTTGGTTGATGCATATTATTTAGGCGAATACAGTCCGAAAACCTATAGCTATTATTTTGAATTTTTAGGCGGCTTTGCAAAACCTGTGATATATCTTTATCCGGAAAAAGAAACAGAAGTCTCTGTCAGCTTAGAGCTGGATGGTGCCCTGACATGTACATATCCGGTGTATAAAAACGGTTGGGAAGTAATTGCCGGACCTGAAGGAACATTGATTAATAAGGATGACGGCAGAGAATACTCGTACTTATATTGGGAAGGTATCGGAGAAAGCTCCTGGGATATGTCAAAAGGTTTTGTGGTAAAGGGAGCAGATACTATACAATTTTTACAGGAAAAATTAGAGTACTTAGGATTAACTCCTAAGGAGCTGAATGAATTTATTGTTTATTGGCTTCCACATATGCAAAATAACAAATACAATTTAATCACATTCCAGACAGATATTTATGAAAACAGCGCTAACCTGAATGTAAGCCCAAAGCCGGACAGCATTTTAAGAATTTTTATGGTGTATAAAGCTTTAGACGAATTTGCAGAAGTGCAGGAGCCTGTATTAGATACATTTGAAAGGAACGGATTTGCAGTTATTGAATGGGGAGGAACAGAACTTAAATAGGATAGACATTTGGAGACGTACCTTTTAAGTCCAATACGGTATAAATTAAAGTGTATTTTTGAAAGCCATTGATTGACATTTTAAGGTTCCGTCTCCAAGAATTACCTTCCAAAACATTATTATTTTGACTTCCGTCAGATAATTAATGCCATGGCTTATTCGACGTTTTTATTTTATCTACGTTGCTTTCAACAACTGGTGCTATCATATATCTTCTCCTCTATATTTAGTTCTGGAAGTGAGCTTCTTCGTTCCATTAATATTGTATTTCTCCAAATTCCAAACTTATCTCTCCCAATTTTTTCTCTATATCCAACTTCTCTAAAACCACATTTTTTGAATAAATTAATACTTGATAGATTATTTTGCATGATACTAGCTTGCAAAGTCCATATACCTTTTAATTCTGATTGTTCAATAAGATGCTTTAACAGTATCTGTCCAATACCTTTTCCCTTATAGTTATTATCAATGTATATACTAATTTCAGCCAACCCGGAATAAACACTTCTACCAGAGACAGAAGTTAAAGCAGTCCATCCTATAAGTTTTTCATTATCAAGCATTCCAAATCTACAAAAATTAAGATGTAATTTATCCCATTCTCCAAATGTTGGACATTCATTTTGAAAAGTAGCTAAATTTGTTTCTATACCTTGTTTATAAATAAAATTTACTCTATCATAATTTTCTTTCTCAAGCTCTTTAATTTCCATTTTTAAACCACCCCTTTGTATTATTAGCAATTCTAACTAAATAAGCATTACAGATACTTCGACTAAAACACCCACTATTGTAGCTAATGCAACTGGACTACTTGCTCCAAACAATGCTATTGCTACTACAACTGCTAGTTCAAAGAAATTCGAAGCTCCTATTATACCTGCTGGTGCATCTACATTGTGAAGTAACTTCCTCCTTAATAGTATTTTATAAAAATATTTTACTTACAAGGTACGCTTACTTTTATCAATAGCATTCTCCGCCTCCTAAACAATCACAACTAGGTTCGTTGCCGTTAAGCCAACCCCAAATAACTGCAGCGGCACATCCTACTCCAGAATCAACTGAGATAGCTTTTGCAGGGCAATTCATCGCGCAAGCTCCGCACTCCATACATCTATTCTTATCTTTTACCTGCGCCTTTTTCCCATCTATACAAAATACTCCATGAGGACAAACATCTGTACATATCCCACAACCTACACATTTTTCAGCCAATAGAGTTAAAGTTACAACATTTTTAAGATATTTATTATTCATATTACACTCCTTATAAAACTTACAATATTGCCACTAACAACAGCACACTTCCTACAACAGATGAAAGAGCAATTAACGGTACTGCTATCTTCATTTCCTTGATTACGCCAGAAAAAGAAGTATAGGTCGACGAGCCTGTGAAATTCATTGCCAAAAAAGATGAAAGTGAAGGCAGTACCAGTAAATATCCTATGGCAAGAAGCCAATATCCATAAGTAATCCATCCCTTAAACAAAACAAATCCCAATGTCCAGCATAGACCCAGTAACCAGCCTTTCAGTGAAAATGCCCGTACAGGAATAAAAGGGAGAAGCAAAGGCGTAACAACGGTTCCCATTAATACAGCACCCGCATAAATAATAAAATCGTTAACTCCAAAAGGTTTTGATGCAAATAAATTAATCAGAAACAATACACCAAAAACCATTAATGAAGTTTTTGCAGCCTGCATCAATTCCACAGGTGTTAGAACAAGCCTATCCCACATTGTAAAGTTCACAGTGCGCATTTCATGTGTAGTTGAGCCAGTAGAAATAAAGTTCTTTATATCATTTGCTCGCACAGGTCCATAAACAACTGAAAATCCAGATTGCCTTGTCACTTCATAAGCACATACACCAGGCGCGCCTAACTGCGGTAAAATCAAGGTTCTATGTGATACAATCTCGGACAGTCCTGTCTTTAATATACTTCTTACTAATTCATCCGTTCCAAACGTACCTTTACCAGCTGCACACCAAACATTAATGCCATTCGTATCAAGTATCAGAATCCAGCAATCAAGTCCCGAAAGTTCTTTTCTCAAAGTATCAAATGTCAATTTATAATTTGAACTAACAATCACGGGAGATATCTTATCAGGTTTTCCAACAGCATAAATCCCAGGATTTATTTTATAATCCATTCTCCCTATATTCCAACGCACTTTCCAAGCTCCAAGCGTGTCTTTAAATTGAAGCATCGTAGAAATCACCGGGACATTACCTTTCGAAGTACGAATTTCACCTGTAACCCATCTATCATCTTTTCCATATTGTTTTATAGTCTCTCCGGCACAGCAACTATCAGAAGAGCAGCGACAGGATTTTTCTTTACTCATTTTCATCACACTCCTTACAGCAATTTGTGTTTTCTCTACAAATACAATCTTCCTTATCGAATGTGATATCACGAAAAAACTGCTTGGTTTTACTAATGGTATCCGCATCCAGCGAGTAATACGTCCATTTGCCTTCCTCTCTGCCGTTGACAAGTCCGCACTCACACAGAAGTTTCATGTGATGAGACAACGTGGATTGGGACATTTCAAACTTCTCTAAAATCATACAGGCACAAAGTTCACCACAAGAGAGCATATTCACAATCATAGCCCTTTTAGGGTCACCCAGCGCCTTAAATACCTTAGTATGTTCCAGATACCTTTCCATATTACACCTCAAATCTATAAACTTCGATATGACTATTATATGTTTCAAATTTAGAAACGTCAATATGATTGTTTTAAAAATATTTTATAATATTTTATATGTCGCTACGCTTTTACTATCGCTTCAAATTTTTAAAATAAGCAGACTTTTTAGTTACAACAACAATAAAGTATGACAATTGTTTGTGAAATCGGAACAATTCATTCTATAAACAGGAGATATTAAATCAATTTAAAAAAGGCCTCAAATGCGATACGCATTTGAAGCCTTCATTTACTCTTTATTTACTATTTTGCGTTTGCAGCTGCTTTTTCAATTACTTGCTGGAAGCCTTCGATTCCTACTGTAACTGAAGAAACTAAGTCTGCATCTGTTGCAACGCCGTTTTCTGCTGCTATTTTTGATATTTCATCAGCTGTTTTTCCAACTGAGTACTCTGCAAATGCGGCTGCCTGCTCGAACCACTCTTTGCCTATCTTTGAAGCTTTTTTCATTCCGTATTCGTCGCCTAATTCATTCTTTGTTTTAACTCCTGCCTTTAAATCAGTTGTTATTTTTCCTGTAGCGTCGAATTTCACGTTAGCCTGTGATGCATCTATCACTGAGCTTGTGATTTTTCCGTCTGCATTGAATGTAGTTGCTGTGTATGTTGAATATGCTTGTGTCTGTCCTTCTGCATCTGCAGATGCGTCTTTTGACTTATCTATTGTTGTCAACACGCCTAATCCTAATTTATCTTCTGCTGACGCGCCTAAGTCCTTAGCATTTGCTACAGCTTTTTCAATAGCTTCTTTGTAATCGTTGATTTTTATAGTTACGGAAGCAACTAAATCTGCATCTGTAGTAACGCCTGTATCGTCTGTAGGTATTGCCTTAACTTCTTCTGCAGTCTTTCCAACCACATATTCAGCTAATGCATTAGCTTGCTCATACCACTCTTTGCCTATTTTAGAAGCCTTAACCATTCCATATTCTTCCTTAAGCTCTTGCTTGCTCTTGTATACTGCGGTCATGTCAGAAGTAACTTTTCCTTCTGCTGAAAAATTAATTTTAGTTTGTGCAGTATCTATAGCAGCTTTAATTATTTTTCCGTCCTTATCAACAGTAACAGCTACAACTACTGAATCTGACTGTCCTAATCCTTCTGCATCTGCAGTTGCATCCTTTGATTTTTCAACAGATGTTACTACTGCAAGGCCTGTTTTAACAGCACCCTCTGCTGCAGGCTGTTCCGGTTTTTCAGCCGGCTCTTCTGCCGGTTTTTCTTCAGCAGGCTTCTCCTCTGCCGGTTTTTCAGCCGGTGGTTGTTGATTTGCACATCCGGCAAATGCAAATAATGACATTGCCAGAACTAAAATTAACGCTATTAACTTTTTCATGTTTCCTCCATTAAAGAAAATTTAATTTATATATAAACAGCTTTCGCTGAGTATACCATTAATAATATAACCACATCTTTATCAAAATATTATCATACTTTCCTATAATTTCTATCATTCGACATTACTGAACGTCGTTCTGATATCCACGCTTTTTTAAAGGATACGCTTATGCTATCCTTTGTATCCTATACGCTGCGATATTTCAAATGCAGCTTTTGTTATAATTTTAATATATTCCTTTATTTTATCTTCGGTCATCCGAAGTGCCGGACCTGTTGTACTGATGCTGTAATTCACGGCGCCTGTATAATCAAATATGGGAGCCGCCACACATACGAGCCCGTGAATTGTTTCCTCATAGTCAACCGAATATCCTTTATCCCTAACTTCTCTCAGAACCTCCATAAGCTTTTGCCTGTCGGTTATTGTAAAGGGTGTGAGCCTGTCAATATTTTGTGGAATAATATTATACAGTCTTTCCTCATCCAAATGACTCAGAATAACCTTTCCGTCAGCTGTAAAGTATGCGGGAATCCTCGATCCTATTTTAGTAGTCGTCTTTATGGATTTATTGCATTCCTTTTTTCCGATATATACTACATCTGATCCGTCAAGCATTGCAACATGTACGGTTTCCTCAGTCTTTTCACAAATACTTTCGATTACTGGATACGCAATCCCCGGTATATTCAGAGAGTTTACCACCAAATCTCCAAGACCGATTAAACGTATTCCAAGCCTGTATTTCTGCGTAAGTTCATCCTGTTCAATAAAGCCGTGATATTTAAGCGTATTCAGCAATCCGTGAACCGTGCTTTTGTTTAAATTCATCATATCTGCAATATCGCCCAATTTTAGCTCACGTCTGCTCTCTGAAAAGCACTCAATTATTCCGACTGCCCTGTCAATAGACTGTACTCTGACCAAATTCCTCATAGCTTATCCCTGACCATGAAATTTTAGCACATCGCTTATGTAAAATCAATCATTAATTTTAAAATTAAATTAATATTAAGAAATATTGCATAGCCCTATAGATCGATTCCGGCAAATATGCTCATGGTGTATGAAGATTTTAACACTTTGAGAATTAATTGTCAATTTGATAATTAGAATAAATGCGACAAATAACTTAATTATTGTAGACATGTTTTAACAAATGCGCTAAAATAAGTCTTAATAGAAAACAGAAGGAAGGGATTTAATTGAGCGCGATTATAACAAAGGAAGATGCATGGAAGCTTCTTAAGGAATATAACAAGGAAGAATTTCATTTACAGCATGCTGAAACAGTAAGTTTTGTAATGGAATATTTCGCAAAAAAACTCGGCTATGAATACGAAGTTGATTTTTGGGGAATTGTCGGACTTCTTCATGACCTGGATTTTGAAATGTATCCTGAGGAGCACTGTGTAAAGGTTCAGGAGATATTGTCCGAAAAAGGAATTGACGAAAAAATCATATATTCCATTGCCAGCCACGGTTACGGGCTTACAAAGGCTGAAGCAAAGCCTGAGCACCAGATGGAGAAGGTTCTGTTTGCAACAGATGAATTAACAGGGCTCATAGGAGCTGCCGCATTGATGAGACCTTCTAAAAGTGTATCGGACATGGAACTGAAATCTCTCAAGAAAAAATTCAAAACTCCAAGCTTTGCTGCAGGCTGCTCAAGAGAAGCTATCCAACAGGGAGCGGATATGCTGGGATGGGAATTGGATGATTTATTGCAGCAAACACTGGATGCAATGAAGGAATACGAACTATCTGAGAAAGTAATATAAAAAATTAAGATGTCCCACCCTATAGAGGCGTGGGACATCTTAATTTATAATAATTCCTTGCGTTTTATTGATTGTATCATAGCAAAGAACAAAAAGCTTATTTCCATGAAATTCAAACTCTTTTACAACTTCACACCCTAATTTTCTTGAATGAGCCTGAAATGACCTTTGATTGGATTGATCCACATAGGTCACTAAAATAGGGTATCTGTCCTTCATCAAAAGTCTTGAACACTCAAATAAATTAAATAATACTTCAGTGCCCCTGTAATCCTTATCTATACAAGCCGGTCCGTACTGGTAGGAATTATCTACCGACAATACTGTATCCTTATACTTAATATTAGGCAAGTCATCAATCATGGGTTTAAATACAGCCCATGTTTGCCAAAACTGCCAGGATGCTGAATTAGCAAAAGCAATCAATCTATCTCCATCATAAGCCACTGCTAATCCTTTTTCTTCTTCTATTAACCTTTTTAATTTATTCTCAGAAAAGAAAGTTCCAATAAATCCACCCGGTTTATCTTCTTCACTGATTGAATTCCTATGATATTTTTTCTCCAGCAACAAAATACCCGGAATGTCTTTTATCTCAGCTCTGCGATAGTTCATTTTCCCCTCCATTGCCGGAAACTTTTAGCTTGAAGCAGCGGATGCTGTTTTTTTTCTTGCCTTGATTTTATTTTTCATAAAAGTAAATGAAAGGCATGATAGAATTGTTATTGGCATTACCGTTAAAAAATACATTATCAGTCTCTTTGTTACGGATAAGATCCCATTTTCCCTAGTGTATAGAACCATCAGCGTCAATACAAGCGGATGCATCAGATAAATATAGTATGAGCTCTGCCCGAACAACTTAACGAAGGGGTAAATATTCTTCATCAGCTTCTTCATTACCAATCCCACAAGGTACACAAAGAAAACTGATACAACTGAAAATAAAAACCATACTCCCACATATATGGAAAGATTATAGTAGGATACCGCCGTATATACCGCCGCACAAACAACATAAAGCGCTGAAATTAAAGCCTTATGTTTATTAATCCAGCTTGTATACCTGTCATATTCCAATGTGACATATATACCAAGCATAAAGAAGAACATATATTTAAGAAACAGCCTGTCTGAATTTTCATATCTTATAAATTCGGCACAGAGAGCCGTTATTACTGCCGAAATAATTAAAATAGTAACCCTGTTCTTTGAATTTTTAAGCAGCTTGTAAAAAACGGGGCCTACAATGTACATCTGAACAATTATTATAACAAAATAAAGATGATAGGACATTGTGCCGCTAAAGACCTTGTCCAAGAAATCCTGCATATCAAAGGGATAAAATCCATAAAGGCGTTTTTCCATATACACTGCGTAATAAATTACACACCACACAATATAAGGTATCAGAACTTTTCCCATTCTCTTTTTTATAAACGGCAAATATTTAAATTCTTTTTTTCTGTAGCTGTAAAAGCTTGTCACACCGCTTAAAAAAATAAATATGGGCGTTGTAAACTTGAGGCTTCTGTTCAGAATGAGTATAATAATATGCGGAAGGCTTCCCTGAATATAGTCTGTGGTCCCTATGGCTGTAATATGTACAATAATTACTGCCAGACATGCAATAACCCTCATATAATCCAACTCATAGAGCTTGTCTGTATTTACTTTATTTTCGATTGCTTGGGATGGCTGTATCATATCCTTTCCCTCTTTCCATTGATATCTTATACTGATTCGCATTAAATCAGTTTCCTTGAAACGAATTATTATATACTGTTTCACATGTAGCGGACAAATATTTGTCCTCACTATTAAATTAAAATAGTATTATTTAGTTTAACATGATAAGTACATATTTTCAATTGGCATTTTAATCAAGTTTATATTCACGCGATGCATATATATCCGCCACACACGTCTTTTCGACCTGTTTTATAAATATTTTTGATAATTTATAAATTTATTACGTTTTGGCGTATACGTTTAAACGAATTTATGGTAAAATTACTTCAAATATTATAAGAAGAAGGTATCGATATGTGTATTAAAGAGGCGGTTATTGAAAGAATCAACGAAATATGCATCCAGAGGAATCTGGCTGTAAACAAGCTTGCTACCTTGTCGGGCATTACACCTTCTACCGTCTACAGCGTATTTGACATTGACAGGAAAGATATAGGCATTGTACTAATTAAGAAAATTTGTGATGGACTTGAAATTACACTGAACGATTTTTTCACCTCGGAGATTTTTGAAGCGCTGGACCAGGAACTCATTTAAAAAATTTTGGTGTAAACTTCTGTTTACACCTTTTATTATTACATTGCATTTTCATTTTTTATTTGGCGCAGCAAGTATACATATTTTTTTTCGGCAGCTTCCACATTGTAAATTGCATAATCAACCAAATCAGGCTCGGATACATTTTCAAATATATTCTTTGCTTCCTCCCACTCCTTCTTTGCACTTTCCAGGTTAGCATACAGATCATTTTTTACTTCGTGGCTCTTTTGAGACTTGAAACTACCTAAAATACTATTAATTTTTAATTCCTTGTTTGATATATCTCCCATGATAACCTCCCTATATAATTATTATAGGCAAGTATCTCCTTTTTATTCATAACATTCCAAAATTATATCACTTTCATTATGACAAGCGTTTATACTTATTAAAAAATTATCAATTATTCAAAAAAACATAAATTTTTGTAATTTTATGCCGAATAAACTTACACAGCTATTTTTGAAAATGAGTGATGATACTCATTTTATTTTTGACAATTATGAATAAATTTTAATCATATAACAAATTACGGAGCTGAATATGGTCTCAAATAACAAGATTTATAAATCAGATATAAGCAAGCTGCTTCTATCCTCCCCATATGCTGTCGCCATTCTCGACAGGGAGCAGAAAATAGTTGATATCAATGACAATTTTAAAAAAATGTTTCAATACAGTCTGACTGAAGCCAAGGGAAAATTTATCAGCAACTTGGTATCTTTTGAACATCACAGGAAACAAGTCGACAAGAACGTTGAAAAAATATACAAGGGTCACGGGCTTAAGCTTGAGGGGGAGAGGAAGCGCAAGGACGGAAGTGCAGTATATGTTGAGATAATGGGACATCCCGTAATCCACCGCCAGATGGTAGTCGGAGTTTATATTTTATACATTGATGTATCTGAGAAGAAAAATAATGAACGCCAGCTTCATCTGTTCAAAAAAATTCTTGAGAAAAATACTGAAGGAGTTTTTATAACCGACAAAAACGGTAACGTGGAATGGATAAACAATGCTTTTACTGATATCACCGGTTACACTTCTGAAGATTTGATTATTCCGAAAATCAATATCTTACAATCCGGTATTTACAGTGATGAATTTAACGATATACGTAATCATGTTGCTTATTATGAATCATGGAAGGGAGAAGTCTGGAATACAAATAAAAACGGTTATACCTATTCCGCATGGATGTCAATCAGCAGCATTAAAAACGAACAGGAAGAAATAACTCATTATGTGGGTATTATGAAGGATCTCTCTGAAAAAAAGAAAATCGATAAAAGGATGATTGAGCTGCAGCAGAAAGATGCTCTGACAGGCCTGTATAACAGGCATTATTTCCTGGAAGCTATGGAAAGGCATATTGTAAGCTGCGAGAAATTTAATCACAAATTTTCTGTCATCGCAATAGATATTGACAGCTTCAAGGACATCAACGATTCTTTGGGTCACAGCGTCGGAGACAGATTGCTCATTGCTGTATCCGACAGAATGGCTGCTTCATGCACACAGTGTATGATATCAAGGGTTGACGGTGATGAATTTGCTCTTCTGAGCACCTTAGTAGATAAAAATGAGCTGCTGTATTTTGCTGAAATGATGCTCTATCAGTTAGAAATACCGTATATAGTTTCAAATACAGAAATATATTTGAAATTCAATGTTGGTATTTGTTTATTTCCGGAAGATGGTAAAAGTTCTGAAAATTTAATGCGTTTTGCAAATGCCGCAATGAATCATTCCAAAAACGAATTAAGCAGCAGGATATGCTTCTATTCAAATAATATTTCAAAGGAAACTGAAGAAAAATTTTATTTGGCAAATTACTTGTTTGGCGCAATTACCAATAGCGAATTGACGGTGTGCTTTCAACCCATTTTTGAAATAAATGAAGTTAGAATCGTCGGAGCCGAAGCATTGCTGAGGTGGCACAGCCCCATACTGGGAAATATACCGCCTGATAGATTCATATCTATAGCAGAAAAAACCGGCCAAATAATTGTTATCGGCGAATGGGTCATAAAAGAGGTATGCAGTCAGATGCACATTTGGAAAGACAAAGGATACCGACTTTTTCCCATATCCATAAATCTTTCCGTAAAGCAGTTAGAGCAGCCTAATTTCTCGAAAACTGCCATGGATATAATCAAGAGCGAAAATATAAATCCGGGACTTATTGAATTTGAAATAACTGAAAGCGTGTCATCAGGAGACATAACACAAATTGTCAATAATATAAAGGAATTGAAACGAAACGGAATAAAAATATCTATGGACGATTTCGGAACAGGGTTTTCTTCACTCGGACAATTGGACATCTTTGAACTGGACAAGCTAAAGATTGATAAAATATTTATCGATGACTTAGTAACCGGAGCCAGAAGGCAAAATCTTGTCAAATCGATTATCGCCATGGCTAAAAGCCTGAATCTTGTAACCGTTGCAGAAGGAATTGAAACATGTGAGCAGCTTTGTCAGCTTAAGGGTTTGGGCTGCCAACTGGGTCAGGGATTTATATTCAGCAAGCCGCTTACAGCGGCGGATATCGAAAGCTTATTATATCAGGAAAAAAAATTTAAGTTTACGGCCTGTAAATAACCTTGTCTGTGGTGTGACTACAAATTAGCATCATTTTTGGAAATATTATATTTTAAAAAAATCGGAGGAGAAATGAAAAAATTTAAATTAAGCAGCATTAAATTAAAGCTGATTTTCTTTTTTGCTGTATTAATACTTGCTTCTTCAACTGCATTTGGGCTTATTTCAATACGCAGAGCAAGCGAAGCCCTAACAGAAGAGGCGGAAAAATCTCTTATTATGTTAGCTGAAGATGCTGCGAAATTATCTGAGAGCAGAATACAAACACAGAGGGAAGTGCTCAGCATGATGGCTGCAACCCCTGGAATAAATTCCATGGATTGGGAAATACAACAGCCTATATTGGAAAATCAGCTTAAAAAAACAAACTTTTTAGCTGTTGCCGTGGTATATCCTGACGGAGTTGCACGTTACACTGATGGCACAACAAGTGAATTAGGAGACAGGACATATGTGAAAAGAGCATTTGCCGGAGAAGCCAATGTATCCGACCTAATAATAAGCAGAGTAACAAATTCTGTTGTTTTAATGTATGCCGCCCCAATTGAAAAGGATGGCAAGGTACTGGGCGTATTAATCGGGAGAAGAGACGGTAACGCACTGAGCCTTATTGTAGACGACACCGGATTTGGAGACAGCGGATACGGATACATGGTCAATTTAAGCGGAACCGTAGTGGCGCATCCCAACAGAGATATGGTAATGGAGCAATTCAACCCAATACAGGCGGCTGAAAGCGATGATAGCATGAGCTCCACGGCGAGATTAATTGAAAAGGCACTGCAGGAAAAGCACGGTGTCAGCAACTATGTTTTCAACGGAAATTCATTGTATGCAGGCTATTCTCCCATAGAGGGCAGCGAATGGATGTTTATTATAACCGCAAATGAGAACGAAGTGCTTGCATCCATTCCCAAACTGGAAAAGGCCATAATAAATGTGCTCTATATTGTGCTTGCAGCAAGTGTCGTGCTGGTTTATATACTGGGAAGCTCAATTACAAATCCGATTATAAAATCCATACAGCATTCTAAAAAAATAGCTGAATTGAATTTAACTGAGGACCTTCCTAAGAAGTACAGAAAAAGAAAAGATGAAATAGGCGATCTCGCCAATGCACTTCAGGTTATAATAGACAGCATTAAAAATATTATTACGGAAATTACGGATACATCGTCACAGGTCCTGAGAGCATCGGAAGAAANNCTGCATCTCAGCAGTCGGCTGCAGCTGCCGTTGAAATATCCAGCACAATAGAAGAAATATCAAAGGGCGCATCAGATCAGGCGCAAAGCACCCAGGAAGGCTCAGTAAACGCCAATGAGCTGGGCATAGTTATAGAGGAAGATCAGGTATATATGAACAATCTGAATTCTCAGACCGGCAAGGTAAGTGATGTTGTAAATGAAGGCCTTAAGGAAATCAACACACTGTACAGCATAACTGAAGAAAGCAATGAGGCAAACAAAGAAATCCACAATGTAATAATCGAGACAAATGACAGCTCCATTAAAATAGGACAGGCAAGCAATGTGATATCGTCAATTGCACAGCAGACCAATTTGCTGGCACTCAACGCAGCAATAGAAGCAGCAAGAGCAGGAAGCGCAGGTAAGGGCTTTGCGGTGGTCGCGGAAGAAATTAAAAATCTTGCACTGCAATCCTCTGAGTCAACAAAAGAAATAGACGCAGTGGTCAGCGAACTGCAGCTTAATTCACAAAACGCTGTTAAGACAATTGAAAGATTGTCCGCCATAGCAGGTGAACAGACAAAAAGCGTCGTAAACAGCAGGGATAAGTACCGGCTTATAGCCAATGCCATGAAAGAAACAGAGGATACTGTAAATTACCTGAATATTGCCGGTGAAAAAATGAATTCCATGAAACAACAAATCCTTGCAAGCATGGAAAATCTTTCGGCAATTGCAGAGGAAAACGCGGCAGCAACAGAACAGGCAACCGCCTCCATAGAAGAGCAGGCCGCTTCGGCAGAGCAGATTTCTGCAACAAGTGAAAGTCTGACTGAGCTGGCAAAAAGTCTTCAGGAATTAATATTAAGATTTAAAATATAACACAACACCTCCATGTCTTATAAGACATGGAGGTGAATTATTATATTTCTCTTTCTATTTCTATTTTTCTTGCTGCTTCGGCATAAACGCCATTTACAAAAGGGAATCTATATCTTTCCTAATTCATTTAAATCTTCTCTTAAGACCTTTAATACCTTTTCTCTTGCCTCGGTTAAAGGAAGCCTTAATCCTCCTACCTGCACTCCGGTCAAATTTAATGCTGCTTTTACAGGAATCGGATTTGATATTATAAATAAGTCCTTGAATATATCAGATAGCTTGAGATGTATTTCCTTTGCCCTTTCAGTGTCTTTTGATACAAAAGCATCTATCATTTCCTTCATTTCAGGTCCCACTACATGAGCGGCTACACTTACTATTCCATAGCAGCCTACTGACATCGCAGGAAGCAGCATTGAATCATCCCCTGAATAAACAAAAAAATCCTCAGGGACGCGCTTTATTATTTCGGCGAACTGAATTATGTTTCCTCCGGCCTCCTTCAATGCGACTATATTATCAATTTGAGCAAGTTTTTCTACTGTTTCGGGCAATATATTGCACCCGGTTCTTCCAGGCACATTATACAGCATAATGGGTAAATCAACAGAATCTGCAACTTCCTTAAAGTGACAATACAGAGAATCCTGATCAGGTTTATTATAATACGGGGTGACCACGAGAAGCCCGTCAACCCCCGCCTCTTGCGCCGCCCTTGCATTTTCTATTGTAGTCCTCGTATTATTTGTACCTACGCCTGCAATTACAGGTACATCCACATATTCCTTTACAACCTTATATAAATTTATTTTTTCATCATCCGTCAGGGTTGGAGCTTCTCCGGTTGTTCCTGTTATAACTAAAGCAGTATTTCCTTCCTCAACTAATTTAACCGCCAGTGAACCGGCAGACTCGTAATCAACATTAAGCTCATCATCAAAAGGTGTCACCATAGCGGTTATTAATCTTCCCCATTCAACCATATTATTTCTCCCTTCAAAATATTGTAATCCATTTTATGAAATAGACCGGTATATTGCTAACAAAAAAGAGGTCTGCTAAATAAAATAAAAGCATCTGATTACCGCGGTAATCTTAGAAAATTTAAGGAGGAGTTGATTTTGGATGATTATAACGTAGCAATCGTAGGAGCTTTGGGAGCTGTCGGCAAGGAGCTTGCAAAGATTCTCATTGAGCGGCAATTTCCTGTTAAAACTGTTAAGTTATTAGGCACAGCCGCTAACGAAGGGCGAGAAGTGAAATTTAAAGATGAAATATTATATACGGAAGAAGCTTGCAAGGGGGCATTTAAGGATGTTGATATTGCATTCTTCTGTGTAGATGCCGAAATAAGCAGAAGATTATCCCCTATAGCAGTTGAGGAAGGAGCTGTTGTCATAGACAATAGCAGTGCCTTCAGAATGGATGAAAGAATTCCCTTGGTAGTTCCTGAGGTTAATCCTGAAAGTTTAAAAAATCATAACGGACTCATATCAAATCCAAACTGCTCTACTATACAAATGCTGGTACCTCTGAAACCGATACATGAAAAATATCATATAAAAAGAATCGTGGTATCCACCTATCAATCCGTTTCCGGCACCGGCAAAAATGCAATTGATGAGCTTGATGAACAAACAAGGGATTATGCAAATAAAAATGAAATAAAGCACTCGGTATATCCGTATCAGATTCTATTTAATACCCTTCCCCATATTGATGCATTTCTTGATAATGGATACACCAAGGAAGAAATGAAAATGGTCAATGAAACACATAAAATTTTAGATGAAAAAATTCAGGTAACATCTACAACAGTTCGAATACCTGTATTCAGAGGGCACTCTGAATCAGTAAATATTGAGACTGAATTACCTTTTGATATTGATGAAATCAGAGAGCTTCTTGAAAATTTCCCGGGAATTACAGTATTAGACAAACCTGAGGAAAAATTGTATCCCATGCCTTTGTTTACAAAAGATACCAGTGACGTCTTTGTCGGACGCATCAGACGTGATTTTACCGTTGGAAACGGGCTTAATATGTGGATTGTGGCAGATAACCTGAGAAAAGGCGCAGCGTTGAATGCTGTTCAAATAGCAGAATCACTTATTGATCAGAACCTAATCAGGAGGCAGTAATGAGCATCATAATTCAGAAGTTCGGAGGAACTTCCCTGAGGAACTTAAATAGTCAAAGTAACTTTCTTAAACAAGTAAAAAAAGAAGCACAAACCGGCAGTAAGCTTGTTGTGGTGGTATCCGCAATGGGCAGAAGAGGAGACCCCTACGCTACCGATACTTTAATAAATAAATTGGTAAATATAGGCCCCTCAATTGATCCAAAGAAAAAAGATCTGATTATGTCAGTAGGAGAAACTATTTCTGCAGCTCTTGCAGCTCATCTGTTAGAAAATGAAGGATTGCCTTCAGAGGCTTTAACAGGATTTCAGGCCGGAATAATTACAGATAATAACTTTAATTCAGGTAAAATAATACAAATCAATACAAATAAGATTCAAGAATATCTAAATAAAAATAAAATTGCAGTAGTTGCAGGATTTCAAGGGGCTACGGAGAGCATGGAAATAACCACTCTTGGCAGAGGAGGCAGTGATACGACAGCTGTTGCACTTGGCGGAGCTTTAAATGCCGAAAGAGTGGATATATTTACCGATGTGCCCGGAGTTGCTGTTACCGACCCGCGATTAGTACCAAATGCCAGATATATTAAAAAAATTTCCTATGATGATATGTATCGAATGGCAATTAACGGAGCAGGCGTAATTCATCCAAATGCTGTTTTGCTGGGAAAACAGCACAATATACCTGTAAGAATTCTTTCAACATTTACGGATGAACCGGGCACACTTATTTCCAATGAAAAAAGTGACTTAAAGGTAATAGGCTTCGGAGTAAAAAAACAAGAAAACAATTCGGTCATATCCTTTATTTTCAACAGTGACTATAGAGATGAAATCAAGGAAGAGCTGGATAAATTCTTGTTGGGTGAAAAAAAACACTTAATTAATATGGAATACTTCGATTGTAATGCATCTATGACAGTTAAAAATGAAATTCTTAACGAGTTTTTACAAAAATTATATTCAAACTTCATCCAATAAATTAACGGTGCAGATTCTGAGGAATCTGCACCATTGATTGTTATACTAATAAAGGCTGAAGTTGTTTACCTAATATTGCTGCTTCTATTGTTTCTTCAATTTTATCAAATTTGGATATTAGGGAATTTGGTTTATTTACCGCATCGTCCTGACCAAAAGGCACAAAGTAAATATTCTTTGTATTCAGCAATAGCCCTATATTTTTAGCATTGGCTCCAAGTCCGTCATTTGTTGCTATAGCTAAGACTAAAGGTTTTTGGTTCCTTAAATGTGCCTTGCATGCCATGGTCACTGTTGTATCAGTTATTGCATTCGCAAGCTTTGCCGCTGTATTACCGGTACACGGAGCAACTACAATAACATCAAGCTTTAATTTGGGTCCCACAGGCTCAGCTTCAACTATAGTCTTTATTATTCCCTTGCCTGTAATATTTTTTAATTTATTTTTCCATTCTTCTGCTGTACCAAATCTTGTATCAAAGGTATCTGCCGAATGTGACATTATGGGATAAATATCTGCGCCCTTCCTTGCCAAATCCTCGATTACCGGAAATACATTGCTGTAATTGCAGGATGAGCCTGTTAATGCAAAACCTATTTTTAATCCTTCTACTGACATATTTATACATCCAACTCCTCTATAATATTGTAAATTGTATCCTGAATTGCCATAGCAGCAGTTGCCGGTGCTACCTTTCCCGGAAGGCCTAAAGCACTGACGGCCTTTATTCCCATCTCCCCGGCAGCTCCAAAATCAATCCCGCCCGGTTTTGATGCTAAATCAATTACTGTGCAATTACTATCAATACTTCTTAATAATTCCCTATCTAATATTATCTGAGGTATGGTGTTAAAAACAACGTTCATCCTTGGTAAATATTCCTTTAGTTCTTTTGGGCATACTGGAATATACCCGTTGTTCCTTATCCATGCAAGGTCACTGCAGCTTCTTGCTTCCACATGCACATTTGCTCCGATTCCATGCAGCATCTTTGATAAAACCTTTCCGATTCTCCCATATCCTAAAACCATAATATTTGAATTATGAATGGTAAAAGGCGTTTCCTCCATTGCAATTTGAATGGCCCCCTCAGCTGTCGGTACTGCGTTAAGGATCTGCATTTCTTCTCTTTTAAAATAATCCGCTGATTTAAGCTCTTTATCATTTAGCTTTTTTTCGTGCTCCTTGCTGAATTTTCCGCCAATAAGCGCCTGATTTTCAGACATGAGGTCAAATACCGCATCGATTTGAATTGCTTCATTTGCAAATGGGGCATTAACATTTATATTGTCTGTGGAAAAAGGCAATGGACCAATAATAACATCAGCATATTCAACTGCTTCTTTTAGGTTAGCTGATTCATCTTTATACTGGTCCATCTTGTCAAACCCGAAGATGTAAACATCATTTCCGTCTTTCATCAGTAAATTTCCAAGCTCCAGGCTTCTCTTATCTCCGCCCAATATGGTATATTTTAATCCCATATTACTCCTCCTTATAGAGTATCACATGATTATATCTTATGTTAAAGCGGAGCTTTCGTGATAGCCCAAATAACATTTGGTAAGATATAACGCCTGATCTGTAAATAGACGCAGATATGCCGATTAATAAAATCAAATTTACAATTATATATATTTATGTTATTCTTAAAAAAACAAGTTGAAAATTCAACAACAATTATGCTATTCAGCAAGGAGGATACTATGTCAATAAGTATTGCGGAAGCAAAAAAGCGAATATCTTCGGTTCCCAGGGTTGAGCTTGGGTTTTTTCCGACACCGCTGCATAAGTTAGAAAATTTATCAAGCATGCTGGGGATTAACCTTTTTATCAAGCGCGACGATTATACGGGAAAGAACCTGTTCGGCGGAAACAAAACAAGAAAATTGGAATTTTTAATAGGTGATGCAATTCATCAAAAAAGCGAATATGTGTTTACATATGGCGCAACACAGTCAAACCACGCCATGCAAACAGTGTGGGCAGCTTCTTCCCATAATCTGAAGCCTGTTCTTTACTTGGTTGCCGTGGTTGAGCCGGATAAAAATGATGTAAAAGCAAATCTTTTGCTGGATAAAATATTTGATGCAGAGATACATATTGTAAGCCCCGAAAAAGGTGAGAGCTTCACCAAGGCGGACAAGCGTTCCCTCCTCCTCGGTTCCGAGCATATTAAGCGTCTGGAAGAAGCAGGCCATAAATGCTACAATATCCCAATGGGAGGAGCAAGCGAGATAGGAACGGCAGGATATATTTCAGGCTTTGTGGAACTATATGAGCAGGCGCAGCAAATGGGAATAAATTTCGACTATTTGTACCATGCCACAGGCTCAGGAGGAACAATGGCGGGTCTTGTAGCCGGTAAAAAGCTGCTTGGCGCCGATACGATTATAAAATCAATGGCAGTCCTTGATATAGATAATAGTTATATTCCTTACAAGACTGAGCTGGCAAATGAAGCACTGAAATATATAGGAGCGGCTCCCCTGGTAGATGTATCGGATTTCCAGATCGATACTGGTTTCTACGCCCCTGGATACGAGCAGCCCAATGAAGGAGCCATCGAAGCCATTAAGCTGCTTGCGAAAAAAGAAGGTATACTCACAGACCCTGTATATAGCGGCAAGGCACTGTCAGGATTGATTCACGATGCACGAACCGGAAAAATCAAACAGGGCAGTAATGTGGTATTCCTCCACACAGGCGGCGCCACTGCTCTATTTGCAGAAAAAGAGATATTGGGAAGACTATTTTAGTCTCCCAGTTTCTGCACCGTTATCTTTTAGTTGTTTCGCCTTATTTCAAGAAAAAGCGCAGTATCTTATCCTTCGTCTTTGAATATGGTCTGTAACGAATTGGAAGGTCAAGCCAGCTGGACTTCTTGACAATACTCCTGTAATGAGTAAAGGTATCAAAGCTCTTTTTCCCATGATAGCTTCCCATGCCGGAATTCCCTATGCCTCCGAAGCCCATGTTCGAGGTTGCAATGTGAATAATGGTGTCATTAATACACCCTCCTCCGAAGGAGCATTTATTTAATACATGTTTTTCAACGGAGGAGTCTTCGGTAAAAAGGTACAGTGCCAGTGGCTTCGGGTGTTTCACAATATAATCGGTGCATTCACAGATATCGGTGTATGGAATCATGGGAAGAATGGGACCGAATATCTCTTCCTGCATAATGGGCGAATCAAGGCTTATCTCATCCAGCAAAGCCGGCTCCACAAACCTCCGTTCCCGGTCGACTTTTCCACCCAGAACAATTTTTCCGCTCTTCAATAATCCGGATACCCGCTCAAAATGTTTATCGTTTATTATTGTATTCATATCCGTCATTGTCCCATCGGGAAAAAATTCTTGCAACGCAGATTGGTACCACTTTATGAACTTATCCTTTACATCCGCATGAATAAACAAATAGTCCGGTTCCACACAGGTCTGCCCTGCATTTAATACCTTTCCGAATGCAATACGTCGAGCCGCGACCTTGATATTTGCCGTCTTATCTACAATAACCGGGCTTTTCCCGCCAAGCTCAAGTGTTATCGGTGTAAGATGTCTTGCCGCACTCTCCATAACAAGACGACCTACCGCGGGGCTTCCTGTAAAAAATATATAATCAAACTTTTCCTCCAGCAATGCAGTATTCTGCTCTCTGCCTCCTTCTACAACGGCTATGTATTCTTCGGGATATACAGCCCTCAGAACCTGAGCAATTGCATGGCTGGTGGCAGGAGCATATGCGGAGGGCTTAACCACGGCGGTGCATCCGGCAGAAATAGCGCCAATTAACGGTTCAAGGCACAATTGTATGGGATAATTCCACGGAGACATTATCAGTGCAACTCCGTAGGGTTCCGGAGATATGAATGATTTGGCGGGAAACTGCGCAATGGGTGTAGCAACCCTTTTATCCCTCATCCATCTGGACAGATGGCGGATATGAAAGCTCAGCTCTTCCAAAACCATCCCCGTCTCTGTCATATAAACCTCCGAAGGACATTTATTCATATCCTTTTTCATGGCCTCGTTAAATAAGACTTCATGGTTCCTTACCGCGCTTTGTAATTTACGCAGCATTGATATTCTGAACTCCAGACTTCTGGTACTGCCCTGCTCGAAATAATTCTTTTGCCTTTCAACTAAACTGCGAAAGTTCATTTCTAACCACCTCAATCTCCAAATGTAAATCCTTAAAGCTTTTTTTGTTGCAGCTGTAAAGCCTCTTAAAAACCCTGAAATTTCTGTCATACACGACCTTTGTACCTTCATCGGGAATAAAAATCTGCTCCGGAAAAACATATTCTTTTATTGTCTCTATGTTTGGAATTATTCCAAGACCTACACCCATAACCGCCGCCGCACCTACTGAACCGACATTCTGAGGATTTGCTGTCACATCAATTTTATGTCCGGTTATATCGGCCAAAATCTGTCCTGTAACAGGTGAAAGTGCACCTCCACCCACAAATCGTATTGTTTTGGCGACCTTTATTTTTTTCTCCTGACACTCAAGCATCCACCTCAAATGATAGCAGATGCCTTCAACCACAGCACGAATAAGCTCCGTCTTTCCGGTATCAAGAGTAACATTGAAAAAAATTCCTGAAGCGTTTGGATCTTCAAAAGGGCATCTGTTCCCGTGAAGCCATGGCGTAAAAATCACACCTCCTGCTCCAGGTTTTATTCTGCTGACGGTATCCATCAGATAATCGTACAAATTTGTATATATAGCTTCCCTGCTTTCAACCACCTGTCTTTTTTCCAGATAAACGCCTATTTCATCCAATGCAAGGTGATCCTTAACCCACTCCAGGCACTTCCCCGCAGTTTCCATTTCCGCAAAATAATTGTAACGTTCGCTTTGTGCTCCAACGATTGCAGCAATCATTTTACCCGCATCTACTTTTTGTTTCTCTACAATTGTAGAAACCCATCCGGAGGTTCCCAAATATATGTGTGTATCTCCGGTTTCAACGCACCCTGCTCCTATCCCTATAAGAGAAGCATCCCCTCCTCCTCCGAACACAGGTATGCCCGTTGCAAGTCCTAAGTCGGCAGATGCCTTTTCAGTAAGGCATCCCGCCTGATCTGTGGATTTTATTACATCTGGAAGGTGCTGCATCCTGACTCCGTACATCTTACCCAATCTCTTGCTCCAACCTCTTTTACCTTTTCTTGTATCATACAGCAGTGTTGCAAAAGCTGAATCTTCTGTCATTACAAATCGGCTGGTGCACCTTTGAACCAAATATTCCTTTACATCCAGCCATTTATATACCCTTTCAAAATTTTCCGGTTCGTTATGCTCAACCCATTTGTATTTCCAGACAGGGTCCTTAGCGCTGATTGAGGATGCCCCGGATATAATCAGACTCTTTGCAAGCTTAAAAACATTTGCTCCCGCAATCTGAATTCCATGTACCATGCCTTGTTTTATTTCCTTAACCGCCCGCTGATCCATATAACTCATAGGCCTCCTGACAGTTAAGCCGTCTTTATCAACCAGCACAAGTCCCTGCATCTGGGAACAAAAAGATATTCCTGCTATTTCTGATGGCTTAATATTGGTATTGGCGTTTTTAAACAGTTTTTTTGTGGTGGAGCACATAGCATTCCACCATTCATTTTCATCTTGCTCCGCCCCGCCGTTTCCAACCATGTAAAGGTTATAGCCCTCATGGATACCGGCTATCATCTCTATTTGCCTGCCTATACGGAAAAGGCAGGTTTTTACGCCTGTAGTTCCTATATCATAAGCGATTACATATATCATAGCTTTATCCTTTTCTGGTGCTTAAGCACCCAATTACTTTTTATGAACAACCTCCGTCCGGCAGAAGGTAAATGCGGATTCCAAAAATTTCAGCAATTCCGAAACCATCTGTTCATCATCCTGAAAATATTCTCCGCAATAAACCTTTGCTCTCTCAGTATAATAATCACAACAGTAAGAAAACTGCAGCATCATAAGCAAATTGTCAAAGAAAAATGCAAAGAACCGTGGATTAATATCATTTCTTATATCTCCGTCCTTCATAGCCCTTTCGATAAAACCTGTGTATATCTTAGCTGTCATGCCCTCAATTTCAGCTGCGTACAGCGATGCATATTTTTTCCCGTTCCCAGAAGTAATCACATTGTACATTTTAATATAATTACTATTTTCTTTTGAATAGCGCTGTAATGCCCGTATCATCTTCTCAGCACGTACCAGAAGCTTATCCTCACCTTCTATTACATCATGCAATACCGATTCCAGTACACCGAGACTTCTATTGAGGCAAGCCTGAAAAAATGCTTCTTTATTTTCATAGTATTTATAAAGAACACCTACGCTTATACCGGCTTTTTTTGCAATTACATTGACGTTTGCACCGGTCGGTCCATTTTCTGCAAATTCTGCTATTCCTGTTTCAAGCAATTCCGCAAGTTTTTCTTCTGTCAGTTTTTTCAACATAATTAACCTCGTTATTCTTTTATCTTCGAATATTTCGTTATGTATATAATCCGTTGAATATAAGCATCTGCTATGCTTAGACAGTCTGTCTTATTCAGGGCTGCGGCATATAAATCTGCTGCACACCCTTTTCTCAAAATTATGACTGCGGCTTTTGCATCACCTTCGGTTGTTCCGGTGCAAAGGGCGCCCTCATTCTCCATCATAACAGCATTTTTATTCTTTAATTCCCTTGCTACGGCTTTAGGATTTAACCGTGCGTTTTTCACTGTCTTTATATTTATGCCCACAATCTGTGCAAGATCATCCAGCAATGGCCTTAAAATCCGACTGGCGCCGCTAACCTCCACTATCTCATCATCAATTGTATGTATAATACAGGCTGCGCTGCCAGATTTATAAATTTCAGCGTGAAGCACTGCCGCTTCAGGGGCTCCATCAGACAGTCCATCTATCACATATTCTGAAGTCTTTCCGCCGCATTCTAAGATAAACGCATTCCCTTTACGGCTGCTCCTCCCGTAATCAGTAATATGCACCATCTGTTTTTTATTTCCTCCGCATGCCTCCTCATAAATCTCCTTTGCCATTTTTTCAAGGGTTAGTGCAATTTCAAAGGAATTTTCCAGGTTATTTCCCATGCAGACAGTTCCGTGATGCTTCATAAGCAAAGCCTTGCATTCTGGATAATTGCATAAAGCTTCCGCCACCTTCCTTCGAAGCTTTCTTGTTGAGGATATTCCGTAGGCTGCACAGGGAACTACACCCTCCAATATTTTTTTATATTCATCACTTCGTACCTCTATGTCTTTTCCCCCGATACTGAGGACAGAAGCCATCATCTGATGCGTATGAATTATAAAATTGACTTTAGGGCGCAGCCTGTAAATATCTGCGTGTATTCCCTTCTCACTGGACGGCTTTATATTTCCATCATAGCTGCAATCTGCAACACTAACCTCAACTATCTGTTTAGTTGTCAGGTTTTCATAGGCCAAGCCGCTTGGGGTTATAACGAATTTTTCATCTGAAATCCTGGCACTTATATTGCCCCACGTCCTTGCTGCAAGACCGTTTTCCGTCAGGATTTTGCCGGCGCTGATAACATGCCCTTTTGCCACTTCTATTGAATACTCCATATTAGCTCCCATCTCTCATTAACTCACTTCAAGAAATATTCATAAGCCCGCATTTGGACAAAACACGGTCGAACCGTACCAATACATCATCTATCATGTCCTCTGTATATGCGGCACTTGTATATAATCTTGAGCCTGCCAGAGTTACAATTCCCTCCGCCATATATGCGGCTCCCATATGCTCCATTTCTTTTTGGCGGATTCCTGTTTCCTTTAAAACATTGGGGATTTTCCACGGTCTCTTCCAATCTACACAAAAATGCATAGTTCCCGCATTATCCAGATGACAAATTGAACCTTGATTGAATGCCACAAAGGGCAGTTCATATTTTTTAATTATTTCCTGTAACCCCTTGGTCAGACGATCACCCATACGTCCGGCCGTTTCACAGGCATTTGTCCTCTCAATCTCACAAAGAGTATAATATCCAGCAACACATGATATGGGAGTTGCCGCCATTGTACCGCCGCACATGGCCTTGGATATTTTTTTGCCAGATGAATCAAGACCCGCCCCCAGATGAGCCATGCAGTCCTTATTCCCTCCTACTCCGCCGGCTCCAGGGTAACCTCCCGCAATTATCTTTCCGAAAATAGTTAAATCAGGGTTCACGCCAAAATATCCCTGAGCGCCGCTTGTTCCAATACGAAATCCCGTCACAACCTCATCAAAAATTAAGAGGGCTCCATATTGATGCGCAAGCAGTTCCGCTCCCTTTATAAATTCCTTGGAAACAGGACGGGTACCGCTCTCAGGCCCCATTGGCTCAATATATACAGCAGCTGTACCGCCGCGCATTTTATTTTTCTTCAGCTTTCTTTCAAGGTCCTTCAGGTTATTGGGAAAAAATTCGTCCGTGTGTTTAAAGACAAAATTCGGCACCCCTTTTGACATCAGGCCTTTTGTACCCGGAACACGCATGCCGTAGGCAAGCTGATCGGACCATCCATGGTAGGCTCCACCCATTTTCAAAATATTTTTGTTTCCTGTTTTTAATCGTGCTATACGCGCCGCACACATACATGCCTCCGTTCCGGAACCCAGCATACGGAACATGTCAACAGACGGCACCATTTCAGATATTTTTTTTGCCAGCTTATATTCATATTCATGAAAAAGCCCGGTTGAAGGCCCGCATGTGTTCAAAAGTTCAATCACTTGTTCCCTGACTGCAGGCGGATTGCTCCCTAAAATTGTCGGCCCTCCGGCCTGCAGCAGGTCGTAATACCAGTTTCCGTCAATATCATATAATTTTGCTCCCTCAGCTTTCGTTATCACTATAGGAAACGGGTAGTTGAATGCCAGATTGTGCTGCACTCCGCCGGGTATAATCTGTCTGGCCTCATCAATCATAGCCTTGGACTGGATACATTTTTTATTAAAATAATTTTCCACATAATCATCCAGATGTGGTTTCTGAATTGAATATACAGGCTTTTTGATTAATTCATCAAGCTGTTTGGTAACCTTTTCCGAATCAAGGTAATTATCAATAGCAAATCCGTTGTAAGCCATTTTTACACCTCCCATTCACGTGAATCATCACTCACGTCGTATATGTATTATATACTTCCATATATTTCTTGTCAATGGGTAAAAGCCTTTATCAGCACATATAAAATACTTTTATTTAAAAATCATAGAATGTTTAAGCCATTGAAATCAAATTTACAATTGTATATATTTGTGTTATTCTTAAAAGAAAATATAGGTAACGAAGGGAGCTGCGAGACTTCTAAGCTGCTTTCATATATCTTGCTGAAAAGGAGATATTGAGAATATAATATGTACAGTTGAATTTTAGGAGGAATATATGCCTTATCTGGAGGAAAATGAATGGATGATTTTGAATGAACTTGCATATAACATTTCCTTTATTTACTCTGTGGACGATATGAGAAAGGATGTGCTCAGCTGGCTCAATCTGCTGATTAAATTTGACGGTGCGGTTTTTTCCTTATTTGATACAGACAAAAATGAATTGAGGAATTCTATAGGATATAATATTGACAAAGAGCATGTAAGAATTTATGAGAAAGAATATATAAATAAAAGTCCCCTACGCTGGATCATAAGGAGTGGAAATTCATCCGCATACAAGGAAAGCGACTCATTATCAAACGAATCAATACGCACTGGTGACTTTTACAGAGATTTCTATTCTCCTAATAAATTTCAATACTGTGCATGTATGAACATTGTATTCCGTGAAGAGGTTGTCGGACTTATCTCCATATACAAAAAACACGAAAACGGAGATTTTTCCGCCAGAGATCTTTTTATACTCAACCAATTGCAAAAGCATCTGGCATATAGATTATATTACGAATCAAAAAAGGGAGATACCCGGTACTTTTACGCAAAGGGATATCACGAAAAAGTTTGTCAGGAGTTTGGATTAACATCCAGGGAATCGGAACTTTTAAACTATGCGGTTAAAGGCTTAAGCAACGAAGATATTGCCGAAACCATGAAAATAAGCATACATACGGTTAAAAAGCATTTTCACAGCCTTTACATCAAGATGAATGTGAATAATAGGGTGCAGCTGCTTCAGAGCCTGCCTCTTTCTACTGACAAAATTAATTTTGATGTATTATAAAACAATATGTCTTGAAAAGGATTGAATTCTGCACAATACGGGATTTAATCCTTTTTTGGTCTTACAATTCAGTATAATAAAAATAATCTCAGGTATAAGATATATCAAAGACCGTGCAAAACAATTAGCTCCTAAGTTGAATTTTCTTTAATGTCATATTATGATATTTTATTTTTATGCAAGACGCTGTCTCTATTTTACAGAGATGCTCAAAAATTAAAATAAAAAGGAGGAAATAAAATGCACAAAGCGACATTGAAAAAATATGATATTTTATGGGGAGCAGGATATGCAGCACTGTTTGCAGTCATGGCTATCTTCACATATGTCGGAATACTTGCTTTATGGAATAAAAAGTTTCCTTATATAGGAGGATTCATACAGTTTCTTATTTTTGCAACATCAGGTGAAATTCTGTCCACAAGAATTCTTTATGGAAACTGGGACGTCAATAAATGTACCGCATCTAAGGCTGTCACTTGGGGAATAAGCGGAATATTTGTTGCCGCCGCTTTTTTTATTGTAAGCGGTGGAGTAGAGCTTGCCATGAGAGAAGGAATGCTTCCTTTTTACGGAAACCGTCTGGCTCAGGCATTTTTTACAAGCAGCTCTGTTAATTTGTTTTTCGGATCTGTTCATTCTGCGGCAATAAGAATTTTCAGCAATTATTTCGAGGAAAAATACTTGCGCAATAAAAAACTTACCGCATACGAAGCCGTTACATCTGTTGAATGGGGAGAATTTGTTGAATTCACTTTTTTTAGAACTCTGCCTTTATTCTGGATTCCTGTTAATACCTTAGTATTCCTGCTTCCGGCAAATCTCCAGATATCATTTGCTGCTATGCTGTCCTTCGCATTCGGCATGCTGATGGCCCTGCTGAAGCTCAGGGAAAGAAAACGAATAGACAATGCTTTACCAGTAAAAAAATAATAAGTATAATGAAGTTTACGACATAATTTTAATCTCTTTAAAAATGTTTGCATAAATCTGCGATGTATGCTAAGCTTTTACAAAATCAGTAAAGCACGGAGGAAAAAATGAGTAATATTAATATCTCAAAACTGCTTAATATATATAACTATTTTGATGGAATAATAATAACTGATGAAAATGCCGTGATAAAATACTACACTAATTTCAGGACTGATTTATACAATCTTCGGCTGGACGAAGTAATAGGCAAGACTATCCTTGAAATACATCCGGAAATGAAGGAAGAAGACAGTACCATTATTCGTGTGCTTAAAACGAAAAAGCCCATATATGATCATGTCGAACATCTCACAAACATTCACGGCGATAAAATGACAAATATATGCAGTACTCTTCCCATAATGCAGGGAGGACGTATTGTGGGTGCTATTGACTATTCAAGGTGCATTGATGATGACTTTCACAAAAACGCCGAGCGAAGACAGATTGTAATCTCCAACATTTCAACCAAGGATGAAGAGCTTTACCACATAGAAGATATTGTTTCTACTTCTAAAAAAATAAATGAGCTTAAAAAAATGATCCCTATGATTGCAAATACAGAATCTGCAGTTATGATTTACGGAGAAACAGGCACCGGAAAGGAAATGATTGCACAAAGCATTCACAGCTCTGGCCCGAGGGCATCGAAGCCTTTTGTTTCCCAAAACTGTGCTGCAATTCCCGACACCCTTTTGGAAAGCACTTTGTTTGGTAACTGTAAGGGGGCTTTTACCGGTGCTGAGGATAAAGCTGGTCTTTTTGAAATAGCCAACGGCGGAACAATATTTCTTGATGAAATAAATTCAATGAGCATAGCAATGCAGGCAAAGATACTCAAAACAATAGAAGAAAAGAAGGTACGAAGAATAGGAAGTCATGACTCCATAGTATTTGATGTGAAGGTTCTTTGCGCTCTTAACAAGGATCCCATGAAATGCATAAACGAAGGCTTCCTCAGAGAGGATCTGTTTTACAGGCTCAGTACCGTACTGATTGAAATTCCTCCTCTAAGAGAGCGAATAGCTGATATACCCATGATGGTGAATTATTTTGTAGGACTGAATAATCTAAAGATGAACAAGAACATTATGGGAGTTTCAAGCGAGGTCATGGAAATTTTCTGCAATCATAAATGGCCGGGCAATGTCAGAGAGCTGAAAAATATCATAGAAGGGGCTTTCAATATTATAGGCTCAAATATCATAAACAAGAGCGACCTTCCTGCATATATGTTTAACCACTTTGAAAAGGAGCATAATACAATTCTTAAAATGGATGATAATCTGAGCCTGCTTGAAAAGGTATATGAATATGAAAAAAGAATTATTACAATGGCACTGGATTCCACCGGCAGCATCACCCAGGCCGCAAAAAGATTAAAAATATCCAAACAAGCACTGAACTATAAGATTCTTAAATTCGGTTTAAAAAGTAAAAAGTAAAATATTTTTTACTCGCAAAGTAAAAATATTTTTGATATCAGTAAAATGTGATAGTCAAATTGTTGGAAATAGCCGTGCTAATTTATGTTGAATATTGGCACGGCTATTGCTATTACTAATATTAAAATATGCCGGACAAACTTCGGCAAAATAAGGAGAAGAATTATGGAAAATGTTTTCGGAATTTTATGTTTAGTACCTCCGATTATCGCAGTTTTGTTTGCATTACTTACAAAGCAAACGATTTTATCATTATTTGTGGCTGTATGGGTCGGAGCAACAATGCTCAACGGTTATAATCCCTTAGTCGGATTTGTGGCCATCTTCAATGACTATTTCATTCCTTCAATTGCAAGTCAATGGAATGCAAGCTTACTGCTGTTGGTTACCCTTTCCGGAGGGCTTGTAACAATGCTGAAGGTTACAGGCTCTGCTGAAGCCTTCGCTAAAATTGTTACAAAGAAAATTAATACTGCCAAGAAGGGGCAAATAGTTACCGCACTTTCTGCTTTTATATTTTCTTATACTGAGCCCTGTCTGATTCTTGGGACAATAATGAGACCCGTAACCGACATGGTAAGAATATCAAGAGCAAAACTATCATATATCCTTGATTCAATGGGATGTAACTTAGCAGCATTTTCACCCATATCAAGCTATGGCCCCTTTATCGTAGGGCTTATTTCAGCCGAGCTGCTTGCGGGCGGACTGACCGATAACGAATGGGCAATCTGGCTTGGAATGCTCCCGTTTAATATGTACGCACTGTTTGCAATGATAACGGTTATTCTTGTAGCATTATTTAATCTTAACATAGGTCCCATGTATGAAGAGGAATTAAGAGCAAGAAAAGAAGGAAAGCTCCTTGCAGACGGTGTACAGCCCCTTGTTCCCGAAGATGTAAAAAAGCTTCCTGATGGATATGAACCGACGGTTTTGAATTTTGCTGTTCCGATGATTTGCTTGTTTGCGGGGTTGTTTATTACAATCTTCTGGACGGGTAATATAGCCGAAAACGGGTTAACGGGTGCATTTTTAAACGGAAATATAGTCCTGTCAATTTGCATGGGATTTGTCAGCGGAGCAATTGGTGCCGGTATTGTAGGTGTACTTACAAAGCTATTCTCAGCCACAACTGCATTTAACAGTTTTATAGACGGAATGGCTCAGCTTATTACTGTACCCTTCATATTAATTTGTGCATGGTCAGTTGGAAGTATAACAGGACAAATGCAGGTTGGTGCTTATCTGGCAAGCATTGTGGAAAATTACCTGACGCCAGGACTGGTTCCCGTAATGGTTTTTGTATTTGGTGCTGTGATTTCATTTGCAACAGGCTCGTCCTGGGGGGTTTGGTCAATTATGATGCCAATTGCATTCCCTATGGCAATTGCATTTGATATTCCGTTCGCTTATGTGGTAGGTTCTGTAATCAGCGGAGGACTGTTCGGAGACCAGTGCTCCCCAATATCAGATACAACAATTCTTTCTTCGACAGGAGCATCATGCAACCATATTGTCCATGTGCAGACACAGCTTCCTTACGGACTCACCGTAGGTGCTTCCGCAGCTATAGGATTCCTTTTCGGCGGACTGACCGGATTGTATACCCTGAGCATTTTGGTTACGGCAGTGGTATTAGCGTTAGCGCTGATTGCATTTTCAAAAATCTCAAAGAAGAAAGAGGCAATTGCATAAAATAAATTTGGAAGGTAAAAAATGAAAAAAGTTGATATGATAGTTAAGGCACCACATTTCTATACGATGGAGGGAGATGGTGTTGGATATAAAAACGACGTTGCAATGGTAGTTGACGGCGGAAAAATTGTGGATTTCTTAAAAAACGACACGGTTGACCAGGAATATTCCGCGGAAGAAATTATAGATATGAAAGAACATGCTATATTTCCCGGATTTGTTGACGGACATATGCATACCGCTTGTAATGTAATGCGAGGACTGGCACAGGATACCAACAACTGGATGATGTTTGGACTGCAGCCATTTGATAATGTGGCAACAGACGAGGCAAAGGATGCAGGAAGTGAACTGGCTATTATCGAGGCCATAAAGGCCGGAACCACTACCATTGGCGACTATGAGTTCGAAATGAACAACGTGTGCAAATTCATCGACAGGGCTGGTGCCAGAGGTAATATTACACAAAATATCCGTGCGGCAAAAAGAAAGGTATATAAGCCCGGCGAGCTTTATGAATTTGATGATGAACAGGGAGAAATGGCCCTTAAAAGAAATATAGAGCTTTTCGACAGATGGCATAACAAATCTGGCGGCAGAATCAAAATTCTTTTCGGCCCGCAGGGTGCCGATTTTGTAAGTCCCGAGATGCTCCTGAAAATTCAAAAGGTCGTAAAAGAGAGGAACACAAAAATTCACATGCATGTTCAGCAGGGAGATCGCGAGACATATCAGATAGTTAAGCGCTATGACAAAAGACCTGCAGAATTTTTGAAAGATCTTGGGTATCTTGATGACAGTCTGATAGCCGTACACCTGACCGACTGCACTGATGAAGAAACAAGAATAATAGCAGCCAGTGGTGCAGCAATGATTGTAAATCCTGCTTCAATAGGCATTATTGACGGAATTGTGTGTCCAAGCATTGTATTTCAGCAAAGCGGCGGAAAGGTAGGGCTTGGCTCCGATCAGGCCCCTGGTAACAACTGCCACAACATTATTCATGAAATGAAAAATGTTTGCCTTTTCAATAAAATCAAGTACGGCAACCCAGAAGTAATGCCTGCATGGAGAGCACTGAGGATGGCTACCATAGAAGGCGCCCAGGCCATCGGGCTCGGCGATATAACTGGTTCGTTAGAAATAGGAAAACAGGCTGATTTCATAGCCATAAACCTCAGCTATCCATCAATGCAGCCTGTATACACCTATCCCATGAGAAACATCGTTCCTAACCTCGTATACAGCGCCAGAGGATGGGAAGTGGATTTATCAGTGGTAGATGGAAAAATAATAATGAAAAATCAAAAACTGATAAATATTGACGAAAACCAATCTCTTGAAAATGTAAAAAAATACCCTGAAATAATCGGCAGAAATGCCGCCAAAGAATTTTTCGAAATTGACGGCACTAACGCGAAATTTATGAGAGAAGGCAAGCTGTAGTACAAATTAAAAAAGCACTGAACCAAATAAGGTTCGTGCTTTTTTGTCTCTACATCTCTCTTCTGCCTTCCATTGCTCTCATGAGAGTTACCTCGTCGGCATATTCGATGTCTCCGCCTACGGGGATGCCGTGGGCTATTCGGGTTGTCTTGATGCCCATGGGCTTTATGAGCCGGGATATATACACGGCTGTAGCCTCACCTTCGATAGTGGGGTTCGTGGCTAAAATAACCTCGGTTACTTCAGAGTTCAGCCTTGTAATAAGATTCTTGATATTAATGTCATCAGGGCCTATGCCTTCAAGGGGTGATATGGTGCCGTGAAGCACATGGTACACTCCCCTGTATTCCTTTGTGCGCTCCATTGCCGAGATATCACGCACATCCTCAACAACGCATATGGTTGAATGGTCCCTTTTAACATTTCCGCAGATGCTGCAGATATCCCCTTCCGTGAGATTGCCGCAGGTACCGCAGTGCCTGGTGAGCTTTTTAGCGTTGACTATTGCCTTTGCGAGCTCAACCACATCATTGCCCTTCATGTCCAAAATATGAAATGCAAGACGCTGAGCGGACTTTCTTCCTATTCCCGGAAGCTTGGCAAGCTCCTCTATAAGCTTAGTAATGGGTGGTGTATAGTACTCCATTAGAATAACCCTGGAATATTTACTCCGCCTGTAACCTTTTTCATTTCATTTTCCATCATTTCGTCAGCTTTTCTGAATGCCTCGTTTATAGCCGCAACTATCATGTCCTCTAACATTTCCACATCATCCTTGTCAACTACCTCAGGATCTATTTTAACCTCCAGCAGAGCTTTTTTGCCTGTTACCTTAACCAGCACAGCTCCTCCGCCTGCAGTTGCTTCCACTTCCTTTTGCTCAAGCTCTGTCTGCATATCCTCCATCTGCTTCTGCATTTTTTGAACCTGCTTCATCATGTTGTTCATATTTCCGCCGCCGGGCATTCCCATTGGCATTCTTCTGCCTTTACTCATTTTAATCCTCCTGCTTAAATTCAACTATTTCTTCGCCAAATTGGCTGATTACATCCTCATATACATCTTCTATCGTTTGTTTCGGCTTCGCTGAACTCTCTTCCTTCTTCATTATAAATTCAACTTCGCAATTTTCACTTAAAAATCCGTCAAGCACTTCCTTGAACTTTTGTCTGTTCTTAGGCTGATTTGCGGCGCTGATATGGAATGTGAACTTGGGGTCAAATTCAAATATCAGTTTTTTATTCACCACCTCAGATAACTTTGATTCCCTGATAATTGCCTGCAATCCGGCATTTTCACTTCTTACTGTCCTGAGTATATTTTGCCATCCGTTTATAACCGCATTGAAAATGGCTTCATCACTTTTGTTTTCAAACTGCTTCACCCTCTGAACAGGCTGCTCACTCTCCGGAGCTTTCACAGGCCTTGTCGCGAGTTTTTCAGTTTTTACTGCCGGCTTCCTCATGTCAGATACAGGCTGCTGCGCAACATTGGTGAAGCTGTTATTTTTAATTTTATCTTCAAGCTCTGCTACCCTGCTGACAAGCTCCTCAATATTCAAGCTATTGACAGTATGAAGCATTTTAATAAGCTTTGTTTCCAAAAGCACCCTTGGATTCAGCGCTCGCTTACATTCTGACTGAGCGGTAGAAAGGGCTTCAATTATGCCCACAAGCTCATCAACGCTTGCTCTGTCGCTTGCTCCCTTGAGCTCCTCCGCCTCGTCCTCGGAAATCCTCAATATATTTTCCGTTGACTTAGTGGTTTTTATTATAAGCATATTTCTGAAGCATATTATCAACTCATCAAGAAAAAATGCGATTTCCTTGCCCATGTTCAGTATATTATCAACTATTACCATGGCATTCTTAATATCCCTGTCCAGAATATATCCTGCTGCCTCAAGCACCACCTGATAATTAACCGTTCCAAGCAAGTTTATTACAGTATCGTAATCAATTTTATCATCATTGAAGGCCAGACATCTGTCAAGTATGCTCTGGGCGTCTCTCATGGCACCCTCGGAATTGGCGGCAATGAGCTTCAAGGCCTTTTCCTCGTATCCAATCCCTATTTCATCGCATATATTCTTCATACTCTCCACAATTACACCGGAATTAATTCTTTTCAAATCAAATCTCTGGCATCTTGACAATATTGTAGCCGGTATCTTCTGAGGCTCGGTCGTGGCAAGTATAAACAACAAGTGCTCCGGCGGCTCCTCAAGAGTTTTGAGAAGTGCATTGAAGGCACCTTTGGAAAGCATGTGAACCTCATCAATGATATAAACCTTGTACCTGCTCTTTACAGGAAGGAATTTAACCTTATCCCTCAGCTCTCTTATATCCTCTACTCCGTTGTTTGAAGCGGCATCCATCTCTATGACATCCATGTTTGTTTCATCCAGTATGCTTCTGCATATTTCACACTGGTTGCATGGATTTCCGTCGTGGTTGTTAAGACAGTTTACAGCTCTTGAGAATATTTTTGCAGTTGATGTCTTTCCGGTTCCTCTGATTCCGCTGAACAGATATGCATGTGCGATATTATCCGACAATATCTGATTTTTCAATGTCCTGGTAACATGCTCCTGTCCAAGGACGTCATCAAATATCTTGGGACGAAATTTTCTGTATATGGCTTGATGTGACAACTCTGACCACCTGTCCTCATATGGTAATTTTCTAAAATTATATCATAATAAAAAATATAAAGCAATAAAAAGCAGTATTTGTTCATGGTAAGTATATGTGCCGCAAAAAGCAATAAACAGCTTCGAGGCACTCCGGTTTTTACCGGTCATGCCCGAAGCTGTTTATTGACAATTAAATATTTTCCAAGGCGAGGGACATACCCTGTCCCCCTCCTATGCAAAGAGTTACAAGCCCTGTTCCGGCATTTCTTCGCTTCATTGCATAAATTATTTTTGCTGTCAGAATTGCCCCCGTTGCTCCGGTAGGATGCCCTAAAGAAATTGCCCCTCCGTTTACATTGACCTTGTCCATATCAAGGTTCAATTCTTTGATTACAGCTATGCTTTGTGCGGCAAATGCTTCGTTAAGCTCAATAAGGTCAAAGTCTGACAGTTTCATCCCTGTTTTCTTCAGAAGAAGCTGAGTTGCAGGTACAGGACCGATACCCATAATATCCGGCTCGCATCCCGCTGAGGCCCAACCCAGCACCTTAGCCAACGGCTTTAATCCAAGCTCCCTTGCCTTATTTTCACTCATGAGCATAAGTGATGCTCCAGCGTCATTTATGGTGGACGAATTCCCTGCGGTAACAGTTCCCCCTTCCTTGAAAACAGGCTTCAATTTTGACAGCCCCTCTAAAGTTGTATCTGCTTTGACTCCCTCGTCTTTGGAAATAATACTTATTTCTTTTCGGTTAGCAACCTCCACGGGAACAATTTCATCGTCAAAATCCCCTCTTTCCTGAGCTGTCTTTGCTTTCTGCTGGCTTTTATAAGCAAATTGATCCTGCTCTGTCCTACTTATATTATACTTTTCCGCAAGACGTTCTGCAGTTAATCCCATTCCCTCCAGTAGCTGAGTCAGAAGATCTTCTGCTTTTTGCTCTCCCATCCGAAAACCTCTCCTTGCATTTCTCAGCACATATGGTATTCTTGACATATTTTCCATCCCACCTGCAAGAATAACATCGTAATCTCCCGATTTAATCAGCGAGGATGCAAGCGACACGCTTTTTAATCCCGATGCACAATTTTTGTTCACTGTAAATGCCGGTACGGTTATAGGCAATCCCGACTCCAATAAAGCCTCTCTGGCGGAGTTACCCTTAGGGTCTGTCCCCACAATATTACCCATTATAACCTCATCAATAATTGCTGAATCTATACCGGACCTCTTAACAGCCTCCTTGATTGTCAGGGCTCCCAATGTCTGAGCCTTCAGTCCCGAAAACGAGCCCATGAATGAACCTATCGGTGTCCTGGCAGCGCTGACAATAACAACATTTCTATTCATATTTTCCTCCTACAATAAAAGGAGGATGCCCTACTTTTATCATTTATTTTAACCCTAATATTTCTCTTGCATCCTTAGGAGATGCAACTTCATTTCCCGATTCTCTTATAATATTGGCAGCCCTGCTGACCAATTTCTCATTTGTTGCCAGAACTCCGGGTCCGTAGTAAAGATTATCCTCCAGACCGACTCTAACGTGGCCGCCCATTGCTATTGTTGTCAGCATTATAGGAACATGACCCTTGCCTATTCCGAGTGCAGACCATGTTGAGTTTTCAGGTATTAAGCTCTTTAAATATACCAAATTTTCAACAGTTGCCGCAGTACCTCCGGCTGCTCCCAGCACAAACTGATAGTGCAGCGGTCCTTTTAGCACGCCTTTGTTCAGATAATATAAGGAGTTATACACCATGCCTGCGTCAAATATTTCTATTTCCGGCTTCACATTGTATTCCTGCATGGTATATCCTAACTCCTCTAAAAACTTAGGATGGTTGATAAACAGACTGCTGTGCATCCAGTTCATGCTTCCACAGTCATATGAAGCCATTTCAGGTCTGAGTGACTTTAAGTGTGCCTGTCTTGTTTCATCTGTTGCATTTAAATCCCCTGATGTGGTACAATTAATTATTATATCGCATTTTTGCCTGATTAAGTTTATGGTCTCCTCAAATTTCTCTTTATGCATGGTTCCGTTGCCTTCATCATCTCTCATATGAATATGAGCTATAGAGGCTCCAGACAGATAACATTTATACACATCCTCTGCAATTTCCTGCGGAGTCATGGGAATGTGAGTATTTTGTTCCTTTTTAGGCCATGCACCTGTTACCGCCGCTGTTATTATTACTTTAGACATTATAGTACACCTCCTGAAGCTGCATATTTCTTCAATATCGAATTTCCTTTTTCTGTTATTTCAACCTTCCTTCTGAACATACCTTTTTCCTTTATATAGCCCCTTCTTGTCAAATGTGAAATCATGCTTGACATCTGAAGCGAACCCATTCCGTATTCCTTTGCAAAAGACCCTATTTTCTGCGCATTGTTTTTTGAAACCTCAATAAACTTAATATATTTAGGATTCAGGTAATCTGCTAAAAGCTTGCTCTCAATATCATTCAGCTTAGGCAGTACTTCATCTGCCTTGTCCGTAGCTGTAAATGTAAAGAATTTACTGCCTCTTAAACCTGCTCTTTCAATATATCCACCCTTGTCCAGCTTTTCAATGGATAATCCTGATAGTTTTGAATCAACACTTAATCCGTCATTTATATCGGCTAAATACTGATGACCCGTTCGGATCATTTCAAGAACCTTCAAATCAAATTCATTTAATTTCACGTTTATGCGCCCGCCCTTTTCAGCCTTGACATTCCATCCGGATTCTCCGTAATAGCTGGCAGGAGCCATAAGTGCAACAATCACACCCACAATCATGGAAACCATAAATCCTACTATAGCCATATGCGTCCATTGACCTATGTTGAATATTTTTGTAAGCTCCAAAACTGTAAGCGCAACCATTGTTAGCATTCCTGAAAGTGCTCCCCAGTATGCTCCCTTTGAATTAAACCTAGGCCAGAAGGCTCCTAATAAAAGAAGTACGGCCGGAGGGGTAAGCCATGCATTAGCAAATGCAAACAAGTATGTGGGCCCGCCCGGGAAGAATGTCATAAACCATGTTACCACAATAATCAAAGCCATTGAAACTTTACTTGCTTTTAACGTTGCCTGAGGCGTAGCATCTTTATTAATCATCCTCTTATAAATATCACGAGTTGCTGTTGAAGTTGCACCCATTGCAGATGTTGATGCTGTAGACAAAGCTGCCGCACAAGCTCCAACTATAAACAGTGAGCCTAAGGCAGGAGGAATTACCTTTGCTATAACTCCATAGGCTGCCGTATGCGCAACTGTTCCCCCGGCAAGTGTGAATACTTCAGGCATTGCAGTACCCGCAAATATCCCTATTATTGATAGTGGAATCATAAATACAACAATCAGGTATATGGACCCCACGGTATAAGATTTTTTAGCAACACTTTCATTCCTGCAGGATGCCATCTTAATCCAGTAATAATTATTTCCCCAAACTAACGCTGTACCGAATAAAATTAAGAATGTCAGAGCACTTGGATATTTTAAAGTAAACATGGGCATTGAAGCTCCTGCAAGTCCGACATTCACCCAGTCTCCTCCTTTCCAGCTTTCAAAAAATTCAAATCCGCCATACTTTACCATTAAAATGCCTAAGAAAACTGGCACTGCCACAGTACCTATAGTAACCTGAATAAAATCTGTGATTGTAGTTGCCCACATTCCGCTCATTGTGGCAAATATTAATATAACTAAAAATGCAACACCCGTAATTATAAATGTAGGCCAGCCCGTGTATCCCGATACTATTGATGACAGAGAAACAACATTGTTTGCCAATATTCCGCACATTCCTATTACGGAAGTAATTGCAACAAGTCCCCTCACCTTACCGTCATATCTTGTTTCAAAATATTCCGGAAGAGTTTGAGCCCCGCTCCTTCTGATAAAATTAGAAAAGATATTTGCATAAACCAAAATGCCGGCTAAGGAATATATTACTCCCCAGACTATCCCTCCCTTAACACCGTACAGAACCGAAAATCCCGGTGCTAAGGTAATGCTGGTGCCTGCAAACCCTATAGCTACGACACCCAAAGTATTGACAGGAAAGCTAATTTCTCTTCCAGCAATAATAAAATCATCACTGTCGGATACCCACTTTTTTGCTATAAAGCCGGCACCGATAAGCAGTCCGACAAAAATAACCGAATAAATACCAAAAATTATATTACTCATTTCAAATCTCCTTTTAGATTTAATATAGTAAAACTCAAAAACTTATTTAATGAAGACGTTAGAATATGTGCATTTAATCTTCTACAAAAGCTACCGCTCTTATCCATCCGGCGCTCGCTCCCTTGATTTTGAACGGAAAACAGAAAAACTTGCTGCCCGTAACAGGCAATGATTCTAAATTGGTCAGTTTTTCTATATGGCAGTATGCCTTTTCAATCCCGGCCCTGTGGCCTTCCCATATAATTTCTTTATTATGGGTTTCATTGAACTCCTTGCCTATGAAAGGAAGCGGTCTGTCCCAGCTCCACGCATCTGTTCCCACTACCCTGACTCCCTTGTCAATAAGCCAAAGCGTGGATTCCTTTGACATTCCGCAACCGGCTGTCAAATACTCCTTCGTACCCCATCTTTTGCTCGCTCCAGTATTTACGAGCACAATATCTCCAGGTTTCAGGCTGTAATTGATTTTGTTGAAATACTCCTCAAAGTCTGAAACTTCTACTCTATATCCGTCAGGTTTATCTTTGAAATCAACAACTACAGCCGGTCCATAAAACCAATCAAGGGGTACCTCGTCAATAGTCCATGCACGTTCCCCGCCGTTCATTGTAGGATAATAATGATATGGTGCGTCAATGTGTGTTCCTGAATGAGTTGATAGCTTTATAAACTCAATAGCCCATCCATTTCCGTCAGGTAGGTCGTCAACCGTGGCATTTCCAAAATATGTTGACATTTCTTCAGCCGTATCCTTATGATTTCTGTATTCAATATAAGGAATTTGTGCAGGTGGATCACTTGGAAGCCCACTTTCTAAATAAATACTTAAATCTACAATTTTCATTTTTCCTCCTAAAACTTTTATTAATTCACAATATTATTAAAGCAACAATCGTGCCAATTAATTAACGATCTAATATTAATTAATTTATTGTTCAAATTCTAACACTTTTAACCAAACAAAAAAACAGATTACAATATTTTTAATATTACAACCTGTTTTCTATGTAAACAAAAGTTTACATGACTTTATTTTCAACTTGATTCTTCTTTGCACCACAACGGCTGCAAAAACATGTAAACCTTTATTTACGCAAACAAAAGTTTACATCAAATCATACTTTTTCATTTTTTTATACAATATGGTTCTTGAAATTCCAAGCTCCCTAGCACATTGAGTCTTGTTATTGTCATTCTTAGCCAGGCACCTAATAATAATTTCTTTTTCCGTATCCCCTTTTGCTTGCTTTAAAGGTAATATTTCTCTTCCGCTCAAATTCTTCATTTTACTGATCATTTTATTTTGAAAATATTCATCAAAATGTCCCCAGTTCAAGATTCCCGACAAACCAATATTCATTCCTCGTTCAACAACATTTTGCAGTTCCCTTATATTTCCCGGCCAGTCATAATCCATTAGCTTCTTTACAGACATGTCATTGATTCCCTGAACGTTAAGTCCAAGCTGAAAGTTCAACTTATCGATAATATTTTCTATCAGCAAAGGAATATCTTCTTTCCTTTCACGCAGTGACGGGATTCTTATATTGATTACATTTAGCCTGTAATATAAATCCTCTCTGAACCTTTTTTCCTTAACCATTTTTTCAAGTGAAATATTTGTTGCTGCTATAAGTCTCGTATTTATAGGTATGCTTTCCTTCCCCCCGATCTTTTCAATTTCTTTCTCCTGAAGTACTCTTAATAGTTTTGGTTGAACAACTGTGGATAATTGGTTTATTTCATCAAGAAACAGGCTTCCGTCACTTGCCATCTCAAATTTACCTTGTTTGCCGCCTTTTTTTGCTCCGGTAAATGCGCCATACTCGTATCCGAATAATTCGGATTCAAACAATTCAGATGGAATTGCCGCACAATTAACTTTTATTAGCGGCTTGACCGACCTCATGCTCAAATCATGTATGGAATGTGCGACTAATTCCTTTCCTACCCCTGTTTCTCCTTCTATTAAGACATTTGATGCAGACTGTGATGCTCTCCTGATTTGTTTTTTTAAATTAACTACAGCACCGCTGTCGCCGATAATATCATCAATACTATACTTTGATTTGCGCAATTCCTTTAATTCCTGCTGGTAATATTGCAGCTCATCCCTCATCTTGTTAAGCATATTCGCAAATTCAACAGCCTTTTTTTCTGTATTAAAAATTATATAAATAAAACCTGCAACAACTTCGCCATTCTTTATTACAGGAATATAATTACAAAAGCTCTGCCTGTTTTCCCTCGCTTTAAGCGGTATGGGTATTCCTGTTATTGGCCTTTTTGTCAGCAGTGCCTCATGAATTTTTGTAGTTGGAACAAGATCCCTTACAAACTTTCCCTTGATATTTTCAAGCTTTTCCCCGAAATATTCCTCCCACGACTTGGTAACATATACATATCTGCCTTCCCTGTCAGTTACAACTGCGCCATCCAACTGTTCCACAATCAGTTTATATACATCATTATCCAACATGTACTGTCACAATCCTCCGCTCAAATTTGTTGAAATCATTATATTACATTTATATAAAATATACTAATAAAAATTTTATATAAATGTATACCGTATTTTTGGCTTATGATTAATCGTGCATTTTGCGGAAGCGGCATTGGCTTCTCTCTCCGCTTCGGTCATAAAAAAATCTTTCATTCCTGTAATTTTATTACATTTGTAATATACTTACAGACGAAAGATCACGGCACCATCCTTATTATGATGTAAAATCATCTCTTTGAGATCTATCTACCTCTAACATTAACGTATGCACAGTTTGTCAATAAAATATCTAAATAAAACTTTTGTTTCAACGCAATAGAATAATACATCCAAACTGTGGCGAGGCGTATAGACTGTAGGGGGACTACGCCTCGTTACAATTTGTCTGTATAGTATCTTATAGTGCTGTAAAGCATATACAAAGTTGAACCTACAATTGCCAGCAGGCATATGAGCAATAATATCTTATCCATGATTTCCTCGGAATTTACCTTTTATAAATTAGACGTAACTATCACTGAAAATGTTTCAGGTTTTAATAAATTTTTTATCTAAAAGCATCAAATGTTGAAATTTTATGTAATATATAGCGATAAGCAGAATTATTAATTTTTTTTAATATTTTCTACATCCCTTTGTCTGCAAAACTTTTTTATATGTGGTAAAATAAAATTATAATTACTCAAGGAGATAATATATGAATATAAAGCAACTAAGAGACCTTACAGTTATAGATTTTGACGAAAACAGATATCTTGGAATTGCCTGCGATTCATGCGGAGGAATCGGACTGAAGGAACACGATGTGGTGAAGACAACTCCGCAGCTCACGGCTTACCATACGGGCAAGGTTGTTCTTGCGGAACTCATGTGCATGGGATTTGCTCCATTTATACTGGCTGACGGTCTGGCTGTGGAAATGGACACCACCGGAAGACAGCTGATAGAGGGGTTTAAAAACGTTGTATCAAGGCTTAAGACCATAAAGGTTCATCTGACCGGAAGTACAGAGGAAAATATTAAGACAGTCCAGACCTCAATGGGTATCACTTGCATAGGTATGTGTGACAAAGATAAACTGAAATATAAAAAAACCTTCAAAAATCATGTATGCATTCTTGCAGGTCTGCCACTTGTAGGGAATGACGTCATAAACAACCCGGATAAAATTCTGGATATTGAAGATTACGAAAAATTATATCTTTGTGATTATATTTCAGAGATGCTTCCCGTTGGCTCACGGGGTATTAACGCGGAGCTGGGAGATTTATGCAGCAACAATTCCCTTGATATCGAATATGAAAAAAACATTTCGGTAAATTTGATAAAATCAGGAGGTCCCTCTTGCAGCTGCCTTATAACTGCTGAGGAAAAATATGTCCCTCTGATAAAGGAACTGATAGACAAGCCCATTGAAATTTTAGGAAGGTTTTATTAAGATGCAGAAGCAGACTGAGGGGCTTTTTAAGCCCCACGCCCTTATTATTCAATTCTTTGGACATCCGCTATATATTCAATGCCGTTTACAATCATCCTCATTTTTTTTAAAGAACCCATAAATTCATATTTTTTATCAGAAGAACAAATCTGCGCTTTAATTTCAGCAAATTTTCTTTCGTATTCCCGGTATATGCTATGAGCTTCCTTAAGCGTTACTTTTTCAAATACAACTTCATTTCCTGGGCTCATCTGTGCAAGAACAGGTAAATCTGTTGAAATTACGGCAGCAATTTTTGTATACCCTCCGGTTGTCTGTCTGTCTGCCATAAGTATGATGGGCTGTCCGTTAGCCGGAACCTGCACGGCACCGAAGGTTGCACCGTCGGAAATGATGTCTGCCTTATCCTTGTGTGAAATTGCTTCCCCTTCAAGTCTGTATCCCATCCTGTCCGCTTCCTTTGTTATCTTGTAGCCGGAAGGACTGAAAAATAAATTTATTCCTTCTTCTGTGAAATAATCGTCCTGCGGCCCCAGGACTACCCTTATTTTATTTTTGGGTTTATATTCCGGAATATATTTCTGTTCCATTCGTCTACACGGAACTGCTGCTGCCGATATTTTTATCTCAAGATAATCATTATCCATGAGCTTTCTTCCCTTGTATCCTCCTATTCCTGACTTAACAAATGTAGATTTGCTGTTATTTACTTCTTCAACACATATTTCTCCGCCAAAGGCTATATATGTTCTTAATCCCTTCACAATTCCTCCGAGGGACAGCTTATCACCCTTTGCAGCCTTAAAACTTTCCCACATAGGAATTTCTTTTCCGTTCAACCTTGGCCTCATGTCCGCACCTGTTATGGCAACAACCATTCCTTCTTGGAATTCCAGATCAGGCCCTAAAAATGCTGCTTCGAGAACCGCTTCCTTCTCATCATTTCCCACGAGACAGTTTGCTACTCTGTATGAAAAGCTGTCCATAACTCCCGCAACAGGCATTCCAAATTTTTGATAGCCTATGCGCCCCGCATCCTGGACCGTTGTGAAAAATCCTGCTTTTAATACCTTTATGTTATCCACGAAGCTCACTCCCTCCGGTAATAATTATTTTTATCTCATAGCTGCCTTCTTGAACTTTTCTTTGTATTTCATCATATTCCTGCTGATTTACCGAAACATACCTGACATAATCACCTGCATTAAGCAATACAGGAGGCTCACTTTCCGGATCATACAGCTTGACAGGCGTCCTTCCTATAAGCTGCCAGCCTCCCGGAGTTTCAGAAGGATACATCCCTGTCTGTGAACCGGCTATCCCCACCGATCCTGCCGGTATAGCGGTTCTCGGCGAAGAAAGCCTCGGTGTCGAAATTTTTTCACTCATACCTCCGAGATATGTAAAACCAGGTGTAAATCCAAGCATATAGACGAGGTAGTCGGTACCTGTGTGGATTTTTATAACTTCGTCCACAGTAATATGGTTATGTTCAGCAACATATTCTATGTCGGGACCGTATTCATTTCCATACAGAGTAGGGATTTCAACAATTCTTATTTCCTCCACACCATTTTCTGCTTTAGTGTCACTGAACATTTCAAGCTTTGAAACAAGATTGTCATATTCAATTTTCAAAGGCTCATACATAATCATTATTGACCTGTATGTTGGAAGAAGTTCCTCAATGCCGAGAATTTCAACCTCTGAAAGCTGTCTCATTACATTTCGGATTTTTGCATTTACATCTTTTGAAATTTCATTGCCAAATTCCATAACTAAGGCCTTGTCACCTAATGGTAAGTACTTTATTTTTTCGTACATAACAACCTCTTTTCCTTATTTCCACAGTGCCGCAATTCCTGTAAGTGATCTCGCTCCCAATATTGCAGTTATAATTACAACTATCCATCCAAGAATAAACAGAATATTGGAGTGCTTGTAATTTCCTATAATGTTTACCTTTTTGCTTGCAACCAGCATTGTTGACAATGTTATGGGTAAAATCAGCCCGTTAAGCGACCCTACTATAACCAGAACCTTCGCAGGCTGTCCAATCAGTATAAATACTAAGGTTGAAACTGCAATAAAGCCTATTATAACCTTGTTTTCATTTTTATTTACAAAAGGAAACAAGGTCTTTAAGAATGAAACCGAGGTATATGCAGCTCCCACAATAGAGGTAAGCGCAGCGGCACAAAATACTATTCCAAAAATCTTATATCCCAATGTTCCTGCTGCTATCTGGAATGCGGATGCCGGAGGATTGCTCGCATCAAGAACATTGCCCGCATATACGACTCCGAGTGTAGCTAAGAACAAAAATACTCGCACAACGGCGGCTACTCCTATTCCCATAACAGCTGATTTGTTAACCTGATTTAAACTTTCTTCACCGGTTATGCCCGCATCAACCAATCTGTGTCCGCCTGAAAATGTAATGTATCCGCCGACTGTTCCCCCAACCAGCGTCAGTATTGCAAGAGTCGGAAACTGTGATGGAATTATAGTCTCTTTTAAAGCCTGCCCCTCCGACATTTCCGATATTAAATGCCAGACCTCCTATTGCTACGAGAAATGCTATTACATATCCGAGTCCGGGCAGAACTTTGTTTGCTATGTCCTGTCCTCGAAGCTTGGATACCGCTATTACTCTCCACACGTTAATTTGAGGCTATATAAGAAAGAATTACCGAAACAAGTATTACTAATCCGAACGTTGCGCCGAGACTCTGCGTAAACGTAGCAGTCTGAGTCATAAAACAGGGTCCTATGGCGGATGTTGCCATCAAAAATGCCGCTCCTATCAAAATTGACATTTCATTTTTATTAGTGCTCTTTTTAACTTCTTTATTTTCAGTTCCGTTACTTGACATAATCATTCTCCTTTTAATTTTTTTATTATAGCAAAAAATCTTTAATAGGTGCTATTATAATTCCTTCTGACTCAAGGGCTGTCCTGATGGTATTCACAAATTCAACCGCCATGGGATTATCTCCATGTACACAGATTGAATCTGCATTTATGTCTATATCTTCACCGTTAACAGCCTCCACCTTTTTTTCCTTAACCATTCTTATAACCCTTGATATCGCCAATGTTTTGTCATGTATCATAGAGCCTTCCAATTTTCGCGAAACCAGTGTTCCGTCAGGATTGTATGCCCTGTCAGCAAAAACTTCATTTGCAACCCTAAGCCCTGCTTCTATACCGGCTTTTGTCAATTCGCTGTTTGCAAGTCCCATTAAAATCAAATCTTTGTCTGTCTCATAGATTGCTTCAGCTATTGCCTTTGCAAGTACCGGATCCTTGGCAGCCATGTTGTAAAGTCCACCGTGAGGTTTAACATGCTGCATTTTAATGCCTCTTTTTTGCATAAATGCCCATAATGCGCCTATCTGATATTTAACGTATGTCTTAGCCTCTTCTTTTGTCACATTAATTTCACGTCTCCCGAATCCCATGAGATCAGGAAATCCTGGATGAGCCCCTATGCTTACATTTGCTCTATAAGCTGCTTCAACCGTCTTATCTATCACTAGCGGGTCACCTGCATGCCATCCACATGCAATGTTTGCAGATGATATGTACTTCAACACATCCTCATCCATACCCAGATTATAACTTCCGAAGCTTTCTCCCAAGTCGCTGTTTAAATCAACCTTGTACATAATTAACCTCCCAAAATTTATTTATAATTATCATTGCAACTTACATACCAACACTTTATCATTTAAACAGCTTAATTTCCAACCTTTTATTAGTGTAAGAAAATAAAAAAAGTGCGTATCCGCACAAAATAAAGAGCGATTCCGCACGCTTACTGCAAATCGCTCGACACATTTATTGAAAATATTTTTCCATTCTTCGTTTGAATGAGAACCTGGTTATCCCCAGCATCTCAGATGCTTTTGAATAATTGTTTTCGCATTTTTTCAGAGCCTGAGCCATATAGTATATTTCCATCCTTTCAATTTGGTTTTCAAGTGAAAATCCTTTTTCTATGACACCCGTTACTGCCGAAAATTCTTCAACATGCTCATTTCCGATACCACACTCATTCTGCCTGATTTCAAATGGCAGGTCTTCTGCATCTATATATTCCTCTTCCGTAAGCAATACAATTCTTTCCACGATGTTTTTAAGCTCCCTCACATTGCCTCGCCATGCGTGCCCCATAAGAACATCCCTGGCATCTTTCGTGAATCCCTTTATCTTCTTATGAAATTTAAGGTTATAATCTTCAAGAAACTTATCTGTAAGTATCAGTATGTCATTGCCTCTGTCTCTCAGCGGCGGCAATATTACAGGTACCACATTAAGCCCATCCACGCCCCTCCTTTTCATATTAAGAACAGCGCTGACAGAAAAAAAGGTTATTGCTGAGGCAATAACACCGGGAAATGATGGATGTATCATGTCTTTCCCTCCTCTGAGCATCACGGCACCAAAAGCGAGCATGCCTGCAGCAAACGACGCCACTGCAGCTTCCTTTGCCGACTTCTTCCAAAACAGCCCTCCATACAGCGGAATAAGAAATGTTGAAGAAAAAAAACCATATATACCCTCCATATATCAAAAGGCTGTCCGGCGGCTTTATGGCAAGAAGTAATGCTGCCGTTCCCACCGCAAAAATAAACGCTCTGTTCAAATTCAGGAACCTGTCATCATCTATACTGTTGTTTATAAGGTTTTTATATATGTCATATGTAAATCCACTGGATGCTATAAGCAGCTGTGAATCTGCCGAAGAAATAGACGCTGCAATAATTCCTATAAATATGAGCCCGCTTAACGGTGAATATAGAACATTATTAATCAGGTAAGGAAACACTTCATCCACAGAGCGTATATTATCAATTGAAGGTATAACAGTCCTTCCTCCCATACCTATTATTATAACAAGGACTGTATACAGTAATAAAAGTGCAATTAAAGAATAAAAAATCATCTTTTTAGCGGTAATATCATCTTTTGCGGCAACTATTCTTATTGCATATTGAGGTGTTGAAGACAATCCTAAGCCCCATCCGAAAAAAGAAGTAAATAAAAGCAGAGGAGGCATTTGGCCCTTGGCCGATAAATGAACCATCCCTCCCTCTTCCGTGACATGCAAAAATCCCGGAAATGGACGAGTATTAATCATCATGGAATTTTCGTAGATTGAATAAATACCTCCTGCCTCCTTCAGTACTACGAAGGCTGCAAGAGCAACCCCTAAAACCACAAGCATAAAATTAAGCCTGTGGCTTTTGGATACTGAATACAAGCCTCCAAATGTTGTGTATATGATGAACAGGTAGATAAGCACTATGGCAAATATGTAATTAATATCCCAGGAGCTCAGACATGACAATGCCAAAACCTCTGATCTGTATAACAATATAAAACGTGTATATCACAGATACTGCTCCCTCCCTAAGGCCTGCAAAAACCTACTGTCATATCTATAATAAAAAAATTCAGGAAGCGTTATGATATCGTATTCCCTCATCTTATCTGACATCACCATAAGAAGAACAGCACCTAAAAGCCATGGGACAATTGAATACAACACAGTGCTTATTCCGTATGCATACACGGTTCCTGTCACACCCTGCATAGAAGCTGCACTGAACCAGGTCGCGCAGAAGGAAAAAATGCTGGAAGCCAGTCCCAAAGAATTTCCTGCTACAAAGTAATCCCTTGCATTATTTGTGACCTTAAATCCGCTTTTCCCAAAAAACAACAGAAACGAAAGGTATATAATACTCTTATTCATCTTCTCTCCTCTCCAGTCCATAAGATAGATATATATATAGATAATACTATTTACATAAAACGATTGTCAACCACAAAAAAACGGGCGAAGCAGCTCGCCCATACATACTAACGATTATTGTATCTAATATTTCTGAATCCCTGACCTGTTAAAATATCTCTTCGATGAGGTGGAATCTCGATGATGGTTTCAGGAACCACTGAGGTATCAGATGGAGTCTCAATCATACTTATGTCAAATCTTTCTGTTACTCCCGGGAAAACTCTTACGTTGTTCACCTTAACCGGACAAAATCTTTCAGATTCTATTGTTATGTCATACGTTGTAAAATAATACTCTGGACCTCTTACTAATGTACCAAAAGGATGAGAAACCGGAAGCGAAAGTGTTATTGGATATGATTGCGTCACTATGCTATCAACAGGTGCATCTTTTTCTTCACTTTTCACATAAATCGTTACCACCGCCCCCGGCACAACAAACTGTCCTCGCTCCGTGAATGTGAGAAGCACTATAAATCCAATATCGTTGTTAACAGGAACCTCCCTGTTCATAAATACTCCATTATTTAAGTCATACCTGTTATTATCGTACATACCAATTCTGTTGTTATATCTTCTAATATCATTAAAATTCATTTATAATCTCTCCTTAACATTATACTGATATAAATTCATAAAAATTTATAATATCCTGTTATATATTGTATGATAAAAAATGAATTTGTTTAACAAAATTATGCAGTAACAAAATACGTTAAAAAAATTTGCACATACTAAAAGGCAAACCAAAGGATAATTTTCCTAAGGTTTGCCCAAAAGTCAGTTTTCTTATTTGTCCAGGTTGTATTTTTTCTTAAATCTGTCAACTCTTCCGCCCTTATCAACAAACTTTTGTTTGCCGGTAAAGAATGGATGGCATTCTGAACATATTTCAACTTTGATTTCATCAAGTACTGAACCTGTTTCAAAAGTGTTTCCGCACGCACACTTAACAGCAACAGTCTTATAATCTGGATGTATGTCTTTTTTCATCCTGTTCACCTCTTTCTCGCTCTATATTAACTAAATAATATTATCAATTTACCTTTAGCATTATAACACAAAGAAAATTATATTACAATATTTTTTTTATTTAATAATTTCTGTCCACAAGGTCATCCTTGCTTTTATCTATATTCATTAGCTGAGTTGCAGACTGCTTTATGAATTCTCCGTTTGTTTTGAACTTTACAAGTCCGTCAATCAGCCTTTCCGTAACATCGGCTACAGAGAAATTGCTCAGTGCCTTTCTTAGCTGCCATATTGTCTGAAGCTCTTCTGCATTGAGGAGCAGTTCCTCTCTCCTTGTTCCTGATTTGTTTATATCTATTGCAGGGAAGATTCTTTTTTCTGAAAGCTTTCTGTCCAGATGTATTTCCATGTTTCCGGTTCCCTTGAACTCTTCAAATATCATGTCGTCCATACGGCTTCCGGTTTCAATCAGCGCACTTGCCAGAATCGTAAGACTTCCGCCGTCTTCGATATTTCTCGCTGCACCGAAAAATCTCTTCGGTCCATACAGTGCTCCCGGGTCAAGACCTCCGGATAATGTCCTTCCTGTTGGAGTAATTGTAAGATTATAGGCTCTTGCCAGCCTTGTTATGCTGTCAAGAAGAATAACCACATCCTTGCCGTGCTCTACAAGTCTTTTTGCTCTTTCAAGAACCATTTCGGCGACCTTTATATGGTTTTTGGGGAGCTCGTCAAAGGTTGAATAAACCACATCTCCCTTTACAGACCTCTTCATATCCGTTACCTCTTCAGGTCTTTCATCTATTAAAAGCATTATTATTTCAACTTCGGGATAATTTTCAGCAATACTGTTGGCAATATTTTTGAGAATGGTTGTCTTTCCCGCCTTAGGAGGAGCAACGATTATTCCTCTCTGCCCCTTGCCTATGGGCGCTATTAAATCTATGAGCCTCATGGCAATGTTGATGGTTGAGCTTTCAAGCCTGATTCTTTCATCGGGATAAATCGGGATAAGTGAATCAAAATCTTTTCTGTTTCTTGCCAGCTCAGGATTTTCATCATTTACTTGCTTTACATACAGAAGTGCCTTGAATTTTTCGCCTTGCTTTGGAGGTCTCGTTATGCCGGAAATTTTATCCCCGGTTTTCATATGAAATCTTCTTATTTGAGAAGGAGATATGTAAACATCTTCATCGCTGGTTAAATAGTTATTTGTACGCAGAAACCCGTAACCATCCGGGTGCGTTTCCAAAATTCCCATTACCTTAATGGCACCGTCTCCGCTTTGCTCAATTTCATCCGCTACCTTATCAGGCATAGCGGGTGCGCTATTTTCGATAGCGGCTTCCTCTGCTTCATTTTCAAATTCCACTAAGCTCTTTGCATTTTCAGTAAGTTTATTCTTATCTATTTTTATTTTATCAACTTCTGCAACTTCATCAATTTTATATAATTTTTCGGTATTTTCAGAAGTATCAGCATTATAATATTCGTTCAGCTTTAAAAGCAGTTCATCCTTCTTGTATCTGTAGGCGTCACGCATACCCTTGGACTTTGCCAGCTCTTTCAATTCGGAAAGCTTCATGCCGGCTAATTGGTCTTTACTCATAAAAACCTCCATTCAGTTTTATTTATATCATTTATGGAAAATTATCAGATAAGTGCTTGATAGGTGCTACAATGATATCACTTTAATTTTCAATAGTCAAGGATATAATTTAAAATAGTTAATTTTCGTTAATTAATTAACTATCATATTGATTTTTAATTTATTAGTAATATAATGAAGATATAAAGTATGAGAGGTTAAGCTATGACAGATTTAAAAATATGCGTGGGAAGCGCCTGCCATCTGAAGGGCTCCTATGATGTTATCAACATTTTTAAGAGTTGTGTGCAAAGCAGAAATGCTGCAGACGAAATTGAAATAAAGGCTGCTTTTTGCATAGGCCATTGTACCGAAGCTGTTTCCGTGTGCTTCAAAGACAAAATATACTCTATAAATGCGGATACCGCCGAAAATTTTTTTGACAATATTGTTATGTCAAGCTTGAGGAGTTAACATGAGAATACTTGATTTTTATCCGGCAAATTGTAAAAACTGCTATAAATGTGTGAGAAATTGCTCGGTGAAAGCAATTAAAATGATTGATGATCAGGCTCAGATAGTTGAGGAAAAATGCATAGCATGCGGCAATTGTTTTTTGGTGTGTCCGCAGAATGCAAGAAATATACACAGCGACCTTGAAAATGTATTTGATGCCATAGAAAAAGGAAGAAAAGTAATTGTATCAATTGCTCCTTCTTATCTTGGCGTTTATGACGAGCCCTACAAGCTCATATCTGTTTTAAAGTATTTTGGTGTTTCATCAGTGGAAGAAACAGCCATTGGCGCTGCCATGATTACCGAGCTTTACAAAAAATACATTAATGAAACAAATATGAAAAATGCGATAACAACATGCTGTCCCACTGTAAACATGATGGTTCAGACATACTTTCCCGACCTCATAAAATATCTTATACCTCTGGACTCCCCCATGATTGCCCACTGCAAAATGATGCGCAAGCACCATGGAAATGAAGCATTCATTGTTTTTCTGGGACCCTGCATATCCAAAAAATGTGAGGCTTACGGATATCAGCTTTCGGGAATAATTGATGGTGTTATTTCCTTTGAAGAGCTTGATAAGCTCATTGAGTCAAAAGATATAGATATATCCGCCTTTGAAGAATCTATACCCGACATGGAAGGAAATTATACAGGTAAAAAATATCCCCTGGAAAACGGAATTTTATCAGGAATGAAAGATATTATTGCTGAAAGTCCCTTTACACCGCTGTCTATATCCGGAATAGACAATTTGAAAGGTGCCTTTGATGCTTTATCCGAAGGTGAACTGGCAAATGTCATCATTGAAGCCAACAGCTGTATCGGAGGATGCATGGGAGGCCCTGCAATACCTAAAAAAAGCCAGAACATGTTTGTGAGAAAAACCAAGGCCAAGTCAAGGATTCATCCCTTGCGTGATAAATCTTACAAAAACTACGAGCTACATGAAAAAAACCTGGACTATGAACGGCATTTCAGAAACAAACAATATCAACATCCCTTCTACAGGGAGGAAGATATCAGAGCTATACTTGAAAAAACAGGAAAGCATTCTAAAAAAGATGAGCTGAACTGCGGTGCATGCGGTTATGATACATGCAGGGACAAAGCAATATCCGTGCTGGAGGGACTGTCTCACCCGCAGATGTGCATGCCGTTTATGCGAAGCGAGGCTGAAAAAATTTCAAATATTTATTTTGAATATTCACCCAGCATAATTGTTATTGCGGATTTGAGCCTGAATATACTTGATTTGAATCCCATGGGAGAATCAGCCTTTAAAACAACCATAGGCAAAATACGGAATAAGCCTCTGTCATCAATCATGCCCACGGATGATTTCGTTGAGGTAATAAATACAGGTGAGAGCATGGTCGGTAAGAAGCTTAATCTTGAAAGCTACGGCAAGATAATGTATGAACGCATTATATATCTGCCAAAAAATAAAATTTTATTCGGAATTTTAAATGATATTACAGAAGAAGAAATGAAAAAAGAACAAATCGTTAATTTTAAATTGAATACCTTGGAAACAGCAGACAAGGTTATTGAAAAGCAAATGAGAGTTGCCCAGGAAATAGCAGGGCTTCTGGGTGAAACCACAGCTGAGACAAAGGCTGCACTTCTTAAGCTTAAAAAAGTTGTTCTGGAAGAAAGTGATAAATAATGGATACCTTTATAGATATAAATTATAAAAGTATAAATAAGCACACAGAAGAGCTGTGCGGCGACAAGGTTGAATATATCTACGATGATGACGGATGCATAATAGTTATGTCCGACGGTCTGGGAAGCGGTGTAAAGGCAAATATACTTGCTACTATGACCACTAAAATTGCCGTAACTATGCTGAAAAATGATGCATCCATTGATGACACCATCGAAACAGTCATTAATACTCTTCCGGAATGCAAGGTGAGAAAGCTTGCTTATTCAACCTTCACCATAATTAAAATCGATGGAGACAACAATGCATATATTGCCGAATATGATAATCCTCCTTATTTCTACTACTCTCAGAAAAGAATGCTGCCTGTAGATAAAACCGAGAGAATTATCGGCTCCAAAAAAATATATGAATCATATATCTCTCTTAAAGAAGGTGACGCTCTCTGCGTTGTGAGCGACGGAGCAATACATGCGGGCATAGGCCAAATGTTGAATTTAGGCTGGTCATGGAATGAAATAAATGAGTATCTGAAAAATCTGAACCACGTAAACAAATCAGCACAGCTGATTAACGGAAATTTCATAGGCGTTTGCAACAACCTTTACAACAACAAGCCCGGAGACGATACAACCATATTGACAGTGAAGGTGAGACGACCTGAGGTAATCGACATGTTTATAGGCCCTCCCGCCGATAAATCTCTTGACAAAACGCTTGCGGAAATCATGGATGCAAGTGGAAATATAAAAATAATCTGCGGCGGCACAACTGCGCTTATAGCTGAGCGTGAGCTTGGAAAGGAGCTTAATGTGGATATGGATTCCATGAAGGAGGATATTCCTCCAATCGCATACATGGATGGCTTCGACCTTGTGACAGAAGGAGTTCTTACCTTGGGAAAAACACTTAAAAATATTAAAAAGCTGAATGAATCAAGCTATGAAAATTTACCGGAGTGCGACAGCTACGATGGATGCTCACTTCTGACAAAGATGCTCACAGAAATAGGTACGCACATAAACTTTTATATAGGAAGGGCAATTAATCCCGCACATCAGAACCCAAACTTCCCCATGGGATACAATATCAAGCAAAATATCCTTGATGGGTTGACGGAAGAATTAAAAAAAGCAGGTAAAAAAATAAATATAATGTACTTATAAACCCCCGGAAGCTCCGATTATTGAGCACCAGGGGTTTCTTTATTACACAAATGCATATCCGGGTTTTTTATCAAGAAAATGAGTTGTATCTATAAATCTGATAGTTCCGGATTTTGAACGTGTTACCATTGATGAGGTTCTCGCCCTGTTATTTGCCATGTACCTCACGCCCTTCAGAAGCTCACCGTCAGACACGCCTGTTGCGGCAAAAATAATATCGTCTCCCTTGGCCAGATCCTCCATTGTAAGCACTCTGCTCCAGCAATCCCCCGCCATTTCTATGCATCTCCTTTTTTCCTCTTCATTTTCCGGCCTTAGAATACCTTGGAATTCCCCTCCCAGGCACTTGATTGCCGCAGCGGATATAACGCCCTCGGGAGCGCCTCCTTTTCCTATGAACATATCCACCCCGGATTCACTGAAGCATGTCGCAATGGCCGCTGCAACATCCCCATCTCCGAAAAGCTTTATTCTTGCACCTATACCTCTTGCCCTGTCAATTAAATCCTGGTGTCTTTCCCTGTCCTGTATTATTAAAGTAAGCTCGGTAATATCCTTACACAACGACTTTGCCACGTTGTACAGATTTTTTTCTATGGATGCGGTAATATCAATACACCCTTTGGCCTTTGGACCGGCTGCTATCTTGTCCATATACATGTCTGGAGCATGCAGCAGACATCCCTTAGGAGCCACGGCAACAACAGCCAGCGCTCCCGGCAGGCCCTTGGCAACCAGCTTGGTTCCGTCAAGAGGGTCCACCGCAATATCTATTTCAGGCGCTNNCGATTTTCTCACCAATATAAAGCATCGGAGCTTCGTCGAGCTCTCCCTCTCCTATAACCACTGTTCCTGCTATATCAAGAACCTGAAACATACTTCTCATTCCGTCAACTGCAGCCTGGTCAGCTATTTCCTTGTTTCCTCTGCCCATGTATTTGCCGCATCCCAGTGCAGCAGCCTCCGTTACTCTGACTATATTCAAAGCTAATTCTCTGTCCATCTTTTATCTCCCGTTTTATTTGACATATATTTAATCTTATGACCTATATGTTATATTATTTCCCCTATAAAGTTATACTATAAATAGGAGTTGTTTTCTACCCTTTTTATAAATTTTTTTATTTTTTCAAATTGTAATTATTGGAAGATTTCTGCTTGTACTATAATGGATTGCATTTATATTAAACTTATGACATAATTGAAATATATATATGGAAGGAATGGTGATATTTATGAAAATGCTTATTGGAGGACAAAAAAAGGATTCTCTTGGAGGAAAGACAATAAATATATTTAATCCTGCCAACGGAGAATTAATAGATACAGTTCCGGATTCATCGTCAGAAGACCTTGATCTGGTGCTGAATCACTCCTTAAACGGAAAAAAAATCTGGGGAAGTACACCTCTACATGAACGCTCAAAAATTCTGTTGAATTTCATTGATAATTTCAGCTCACACATTGATGAGCTGGCGGAGCTTCTCTGCATAGAAACAGGAAAGAATATCAAGGAAGCAAGACTCGAGGTTGCTCTTGTTCCCGTTATATTCAGACGCTTTTTAGAAGGCGCCAACCACATGTATGGCATAACCCTGCCGGACAGCCAGCCCGGAGGAGAAAAAGACGTAATATTTACACGCAGAGAGTCACTTGGAACGATAGTATGCATTATCCCTTTTAATTTTCCGGCCTCAACCTATGCATACAAGGTTGCTCCAGCCCTTGCGACAGGGAACTCTATAATTGTGAAGCCGCCCTCAGACAACCCTCTCACCCTCATAAGGATAACTGAGCTTCTGGTTGAATGCGGCGTACCGGGAGATGCTCTGCAAATTGTAACAGGAAGCGGATCTGTAGTGGGAAGATACCTTGTAGGCAGCCCTGATATTGATGCAGTGAGCCTGACAGGAAGCACAGAGGTAGGCATTGAAACTGCAAAACAGGCATCCTCTAATCTCCACCGTGTATTTTTAGAGCTTGGCGGCAATGATGCAATGATTGTTTTTGAAGACGGAGATATTAATTTGGCCCTCCAGGAAGCGATAATGGCCAGAACCACCAACTGCGGACAAATATGCATAGCAACAAAGAGATTTATTGTCCAGAATTCAATTAAGGATGAATTTACCAGACAGCTTGTTGAAAGACTGAACGGATTGAAAATCGGTGACCCTATGGACTCATCCTACGATATGGGCTGTCTCATTAATGAAGCTGCCGCTGTCAAGGTCAAAGAGCAGGTTGAACACACATTGAAACAGGGAGCTAAATGTGTGCTTGGAGGACATATAATAAAGAATACATTCTTTGAACCCACAGTGCTTACGGATGTAACTGCAGATATGGATATTGCGCGGGATATGGAGGTTTTTGGACCTGTATTCCCCGTGATAGGCTTTGATACCCTTGAGGAGGCTGTTGAAATACATAATGCGTCTGTTTACGGACTCAACGGAGGCATAATTACAAAGGATACAAGTAAGGCTATGAAGGCTGCTTACAAGCTTGAGTGCGGCACTGTCGTACTGAACGGCAACGGAAGATACAGGCATCCTGATATTGCCTTCGGTGGATACAAGATGAGCGGTATAGGCAGAGAGGGCGTAAGCGCGACATTGGAGGAGCTCACTCAGGTAAAAACTATCGTAATGAAGGGAATACTCAACTGATTATAATTGACTATATCCCTATGATATTGTAAAATACTATTAGGCAAAAAATTATAATTTTGGAGGTCACTATGGAAAAATTAATCATTACCGCATGCCTTACAGGCGCAGAAGTAACAAGGGCACAGCAGCCAAATCTTCCTCTTACACCGGATGAAATTGCAGAAGCGGCATATCAATGCTACTTAGCAGGAGCATCAATGGTACACATTCACGCGAGAGACGCGGAAGGAAACCCTACACAGGATTACGAAGTTTACAAGCAAATTAAAGAAAAAATTGAAGCTAAATGCAACATCATATTCCAGCCTTCAACAGGCGGAGCCGTATGGCACACACCTGAGCAGAGAATGCAGCCAATAGAGCTGAAGCCCGAAATGGCTACACTGAGCATGGGCACATGCAACTTTGGTGATGATGTGTTCATGAACACAGAAGAAAACATCAGAATATTTGCAAAGCGCATGAATGAGCTGGGAGTTAAACCTGAGCTTGAGTGCTTTGAAAAAGGAATGGTTGACACTGCAATACGCTTTGCTAAAAAAGGAATAATCAACGGGCCAATGCATTTTGACTTTGTTTTGGGAGTACCCGGAGCAATGGGCGGAGAACTGAGAGACCTAATGTTCATGATAGACTCCATACCTGAAGGTTCCACATGGACAGTGGCAGGCGTTGGAAGGTACCAGCTTCCGCTTAACATAGCTGCAATAACGCTGGGTGGACACGCAAGAACAGGTTTTGAAGACAATGTTTATTATTCAAAAGGCCAATTAGCTACATCAAATGCTCAGTTAGTTGAAAGACTTGCACGTATTTCAAGAGAATTCGGACGTGAAGTTGCAACTCCTGACGAAGCAAGAGTAATATTGGGACTGAAATAGTTAAAATAATAATATAAAAAAGCGCGTGTGCGCTTTTTTATATTATTATTCCATTGCCAGCTCAACCAGCTTCACAATCAAATCCTTGTATTCTATGCCGATTTTTTTCAGCATAGACGGATATCTGCTGAGATCTGTAAGTCCGGGTATGGTATTTATTTCATTCAGATATATTTCGTTATCGGGAGTAACAAACATGTCAACTCTCGATAAACCTCTGCATCCCAAAGCACTGTATGTTTTTCCTGCAATTTGCCTTGCTTGATTTTTCAGCTCATCGCTGATTCGTGCTGGACAGTGTATCTTTGAATTATGCTGGCTGTATTTTTCAACATAGTCAAAGAAGTCATTTTTTGTGTCTATTTCATCCACTTCTCCGATTGTCAGATCCTCATTACCAACTACCGCGCAGCCTATTTCAAACCCCTCAATCATCTTTTCGATTATAATCTTTTTGTCTGACTGAAAGGCTTCCATTATTCCCCTTTCAAATTCCTCATAGTTCCTGATTTTGCTGATGCCTATGGATGAGCCGTTATTTGCCGGCTTTATAAACATGGGCACAGAAAATCTTTCAAAAGCCTCGTCGTAAAGCTTTTTAACATTGAGCCTGCTGCTGTTCACAGCAGATATGTAAGGAGCCATCTTTATTCCTGCATTCTCACATATAACATGTGTAAAATGCTTATCCATACACACGGCAGATGAAGTCATATCGCATCCCACAAAAGGAATCCCCGCCATCTGACAAAGTCCCTGTATGGTTCCGTCCTCTCCGTTTCTTCCGTGGAGAACAGGGAATATACAGTCTATCTCAATTCTTTCAAATGTCCCGTCAGAATTCATCTTAACCAGTCCCTTGAAATCATCACCCATATTTAACAATACGGAACTGAGATTTCCTCTGCGCCAGGTATCGTCATTAATGCCGTCAGCATTTCCCTCGTACAGCAGCCACTTTCCTTCCTGAGTTATCCCTACTAATGTTACTTCAAACAATTCATCAGGTACATTCTTGATTATTGCTGCGGCAGAATGCAATGAAACAGAATACTCATCGGATTTGCCCCCAAACAGTATTGCCAGCTTAGTCTTCATGATTTACCTCCAGAGCTTTCAGTGTATTTGCTATATATTCAAGCTTTAAAAATCTCGAACCCTTAATTAAAATTCCACAATCCTCGTTAATATATTTTTTCAGATATTCTGTGGCTTCTTCCTTTGTATCAAATTCAATAATGTACCCGGTGGCAGAATTATCTTTTGCACCCTGAGCTATGTATTTTGCTTCCTGCCCTATTGTGACAAGCTCATCAATTCTGTGAGGTGCAAGGCCCCTGCCCACGTTGTAGTGCATGTCATGGCTCATTTCCCTGTAGCCAAGCATATCTCCCAGCACTACTATTTTTCTGTCAGCCTCTATCATTTCAAATATTTCAAGTGCAGCCTTTATACTCACAGGATTTGACTTGTAGCAATCATTGAGAACGGTGCATTTATTTATTTTTATAATCTCGTTTCTTAAACCCGTTTTTTCTATTTTCAAAAGCCCTTGACGTATTTCCTCGGGAGTCATGCCAAGCTCTTCAGCTGCAAGAATTGCCGCCATGGCATTCAGCGCCTGGTGCCTTCCCAGCATATCAGCATGAAGCTCCTCAAATCTTTCGTCACTTACCCTGAATGTTATTCCTTCTAAATTTTCCCTGAACTCTGTGAGATACAGGCTGTTTCCCTTACTTTCCCCGAAGGTCTGCCTTCTTATGCTGTCCCTTATTTCTGCTTTCTTGACGGTTTTTTCAATCAGCGTGTCATCACCGAAGTGGACAAACAACCCTCCGTCCTTTATCCCGTTTACTATATCAAGTTTTTCCCTTGCTATTTCATCTATTGATGTAAAATTATCTATGTGCACAAGACCAACACTTGTAATTATTCCAACATCAGGCTGAACAAGACGTGTGAGAAAATCTATTTCGCCGCCTTTTTCCATTCCCATTTCAATAACTGCCGCCTCACAGTCCTCATCGAGACTTAAAAGTGTATACGGAACACCTATTTCCGTATTGTAGTTGCCCATGGTTTTTTGGGTTTTATATTTTTGTGACAGTATGCCTGCAGTAATGTCCTTGGTTGATGTCTTTCCGTTGCTTCCTGTAATTCCCACTATCTTAACATTCAAACTGTTTCTGTAGTAAAAAGCCAGATCCTGAAGAGCTTTTACCGTGTCGTCCACTAATATTACCGCAATATCTGCCGGTGGATCAGTTTCATCCATATTCCACAGCGTAGCTGCGACTCCATTTTTAATTGCATCGTCAACGTAGCTGTGTCCGTTTACGGTAGCACCTTTTATGGGAACAAAAAGACTGTTTTTCAATACTTTTCGAGAATCTATACTCACTCCGCATATGTATCCGTCAAAATCAACTTTACCTGTGCACAACCCATTTAAAACTTCAGCAACTTCTTTTATTTTTATATTTATCATTTTTTAACCTCTTCATCGGTTTATAAATTTAATTATATTGTAATTTTCTTTTATAATCAATAACAAAAATGTTCATATTATTAAGGCATTGGCAAATTACCACGTCAATTGCAGTCAATTACAGAAAATTCACGAACATCGGAGCAAGAATTGCCGTAATAAAGCCTGATATTGCAATGGATAATCCGCTCACAGCTCCCTCTGCTTCTCCAATTTCAAGGGCCTTGGATGTTCCCAAAGCATGAGCTGCCGTTCCGAAGGAAAGCCCTACAGATATAGGATTCCTAATCCTTAAAAGCCTGCATATACCTTCACCGGCAACATTCCCAAAAATTCCCGTAGCTATGATTACCGCAACCGTAATTACCTGCATTCCTCCAATTTCCTCTGAAACTGCAATTCCTATGGCAGTTGTGATTGATTTCGGAAGAATACTTGCGTATATTTCATGAGGTAGACTGAAAAGTATTGACAATGCAAGCACACTGAACAGGCTTGTGAAAACTCCCGCCATTATCCCTGCGATTATTGCCTTTAAGTTTTTTTTCAGCAAATCAATTTTTTCATAAAGAGGTATGGCAAGGCACACTGTAGCGGGTGTAAGCAGATAGCTTATATATTTCCCGCTTTGTATATAATCGCTGTATTTAATATCAAATGTGAAAAGTGTTATAATTGTCAGAACTATTGAAACCAGCATGGGATTCAGAATTTTCAGCTTAAGTTTCCTGCTGAGAAATAAACCCGCGAAATATCCCAAAAGAGTTACGGAAATACCAAAATAAAGTGAATTGCTCATAACCTCTTTCATTTATTCTTCCCCCTGCCTTTCATTAATATATAATCGGACGTTTTACCTGTCGCAGCCATAACAAGAACCGTGGTAAACAATGAAATAAACATAAGCGGCAGAATCATGCTTGAGACATTACCCCATATGTCCATCAGTCCTACTCCCGCAGGTACAAACATTACAGGCATTATATCAAGCAGAAAACTTCCCGAAGGCTTCACCTGCTCTATCTTTATAATACCGGTCATCAGTCCTGCAAGTAAAATCAAGAGACCATAAATGCTTGCAGGTATGGGCAACGGCAGAAGCTTATACAAGACCTCACCTAAAAATGTTATTACCAGAATAATCGTAACTTGTATCAAGTATTTCATCTTAGCCTTCTCCCTCTTTCCTTTCAAAAATAATATTTAGATTATATCACAATATTCATAAATAGTAACTATAATAAGCGCAATTTTTCAACTTACCTTTATTATTTGGAAAACTATGTTGATATTTTTTGTGCGCTATGTATAACAAAATTAGCATTGCTGAATATACTAAAATGACATAGGTCATATTTGTTACCTTAGAGTAACATCATGAGTGTCACTATGACTCCTATAATAAAAGTTTAATTTTGTGCTGCCGTATAGAAAAACCAATTTTGAACAAACAAAAAACCGCAGAAGTGCGGTTTTTTACTTGCGGCATTGCAGCAGATTATTTTATATTTATTTATTTTTCTCAATTGTTGCCATTGACCAATCTTCGTCCTGAGTGAAGTCTATTTTATATCCGAGTTTTTCAAAATCTCGTACCTTCACCATTGTTTTGCCGTCAACCAGCACACCGGTCATGTCTATTTTTTCGCTTCCTCTGACAACATATGCTTTTTTGCTTGCATCATCCCACTGAACATCCTCACCGAATGTTTCACCAATGTATCTTAAAGGAAGATATACTCTGTCTTCTATTATAACATATGACTGATAACCCCAGTTATATTTGCCGTCTGTTCTGTACATACTCACATCTGCTTTGTCTCCCGGCTCATACCAGCTGTACCAGCTTATTTCAATTGTTTCAACAGGATTGTACTTGTTTTCCAATACACTGTAAAGATTTTCAAGCTCTTCCAAAGTCATTATGGTACCTGCGACAGAGTTCTTTTTAACTGTCTTTGCTGTAATTTCAGACTTAGACTTGATATTCCCTGCAATAATATCGTCAAATATTAATTCGCCCTCAATATTCTGTCCGTATATACTGCCTTTTTTGTATATTTCACTCTTGATATAGCTTCTGTCAAGCATGTCAATAATCTCTTTTTGCCCGCCTGTTTCCATATATGACGTAGCTTCATCTATTGCACTGTAGAAAGATTCTCTCATCCCTTCAAACTCTGCCATAACCTCAGCTGCTTCCACAGAACCTTCCATTCCTTCAATTTCTATGGCAGCATATATTTTTTCAAGATATTTGATCGTTTCGTCAAATACTAATTTTTTATTTTCACTTATATACTTAACAAGTCTCTCAACAAATGCAACTGCACTTTCTGATGTGAGCTCAACAGTATATCCGTTGCTTGTCTTTGTTATAAGCTTTGAGTCAAATCCCTTGAATGCACTTTTTAAATATTCTTTTGCGCTTTCTACAAGCACTGTGTAGTCTTGCTTGTAGGAAACACTTCCGTAAACATCCTCCATTTCAGAAATAACTATGTAATCCGTATCTTTCAGCTCCTGGAGCAGCTTTTCAACAACTAATGGGCTGTACTCGTCTTCGCCAAACTCCTCCTGGAGTCTTAAAACCTCTGTTATTGCATTCTTTGAAATATAAATCGTATTGTCTGCAATTATCAGCTTAACCGGTTCAGTATTTCCTTTTCCGTCAACCTTAACATTAATATCCATGTTCAGATACATTGCATTAAGGTCTTCAATATTTGCATCTCCACTGATTTCCAGGTCAATTTTAGAATTCTTCTCTCCTCCTGTAATCATCTTGGAAATTTCAACTTGTGTTGAAGTTTTAAATCCATACTGTGTGAGGTTGTTTATTTCACCTGATAAATTCAAATATCCAAGCTCATTTGCGCTGCATCCCGTAAGCATTGAAAATAGCATAAGTGCTGCAATTAATAAACTGATTTTTCTTTTAAGCATAATTTATCTCCTCTTCTTATTCAAAATAATATGTCTTTTCCATTATTTTACCACCCGTTGCAGTGCACAGATATTACAAACTGAATACAAAAGCAGCTCCTTTCGGAGCTGCTCAGCTTTTAATTTTAGTAATTCATCTGAGTCATTCTTACGTAGCCGTCGTATCTGTCCTTAGCATCTTTTTCTGCTTTAGCAAATAATTGCTCCGCTACCTCTGGGAATGAAGTCTTCAATGATGAGTATCTTACTTCACCTTCAAGGAATTCTCTGAAGGATGCTGAAGGAGCCTTGGAATCTAATATGAATGGATTCTTGCCTTCTTCTTTCAGAAGAGGATTGAATCTGTACAGATGCCAGTAGCCTGCTTCAACAGCTTTCTTTTCTCTATCAACAGTCTTGCCCATTCCTACCTTGATACCGTGGTTGATACATGGAGCGTAAGCGATGATCAATGATGGTCCGTCATAGCTTTCAGCTTCTTTCAATGCTTTCAGGAACTGGTTCTTGTCAGCACCGATAGCAACCTGTGCAACATATACATATCCGTATGTTGAAGCTATCATACCAAGATCTTTCTTCTTTACTCTCTTACCTGATGCAGCAAACTTAGCAACAGAAGCTGTAGGAGTTGCTTTTGAAGATTGACCGCCTGTATTTGAGTAAACTTCTGTATCAAGTACAAGAACATTTACATCTTCACCTGATGCCAATACGTGGTCTAATCCGCCGTATCCGATATCATATGCCCAGCCGTCTCCTCCGATTATCCACTGTGACTTCTTAACAAGGTAGTCTTTTTTGTCTAATATATTCTTAATATCTTCTGCACATTCAGCGCATGGAGCAAATCCGTCAAGCACCGCTAAAACCTTATCTGATGCGGTTCTTGATAATTCACCGTTTTCTCTTGTTGAAATCCACTCTGCACATGCATCCTTCAATTCCTGAGAAGCACCTTTTTCCAACAAGCTTTCCATTGATATCTGGATTGAATCTCTAATCTGTCTAACTCCTGTTGCCATACCGAAGCCATACTCAGCATTATCTTCAAACAGTGAGTTAGCCCATGAAGGTCCTCTGCCGTTTGCATCTTTTCTGTATGGTGTTGCAGGTGCTGAAGCTCCCCAGATAGATGTACACCCTGTAGCATTGGCAATCATCATTCTGTCACCGAACAGCTGAGTGATAGTCTTGATATATGCTGTTTCTCCGCAGCCTGCGCACGCTCCTGAGAATTCAAGATAAGGCTGGCAGAACTGACTTCCTTTAACAGACATTTTATCCATTAAGCCATCTTTTATAGTTACATTTTCAATTGCATACTTCCAGTTCGGAACTCCTGCAGGAACTTCTTCCGCGATTGGAGTCATTACAAGAGCTTTGTTTCCTTTCTTTCCTGGACAGATATCTGCACAGTTTCCGCATCCTGTACAATCCAATGGGCTTATCTGAAGTCTGTATTCCAATCCTTCCAGACCTTTGCCTATTGCAGTAATTGTTTCGAATGAACCAGGAGCATTTGCTTTTTCTTCTTCATTTAATAATGTAGGTCTAATAACTGCGTGAGGACATACGAATGCACACTGATTACACTGTATACAATGCTCAGGTAACCATTTCGGAACTTCAACAGCTATACCTCTTTTTTCGTATTCGGATGTTCCTTGTGGGAATGTTCCGTCTTCTCTGCCGACAAATGTACTTACAGGCAATACGTCGCCTTCCTGTCTGTTCATAACATCAACAACATTCTTAACGAATTCCGGTTTTTCATCTTCTCTGTATGGAATTGCCAATCCGCTGTTTGCATCTGCGTCAGTTGCATTTTTCCATGATTCAGGAATTTCTATCTTAACTAATTCAGAAATACCTTTTTGAACAGCAGCCTGGTTCATATCAACGATAGCATCGCCTTTTTTACCGTATGACTTAACTATAGCCTGATTCAGGTATTCAACAGCATCTTCAACAGGGATAACATTAGCAAGCTTGAAGAATGCAGACTGAATAACCATGTTTGTTCTGTTTCCAAGACCTAAGTCATTAGCAATCTGAGTAGCATTGATTGTATAGAAGTTGATTCCCTTTTCTGCCATATATCTCTTATACTTAGCAGGCAGGTTAGCTTCCAATTCATCTTTCGACCAGATTGTATTCAACAGGAAAGTGCCGCCCTTCTTAAGACCTGACAAAACATCATATTTTGCAACATATGATTGCTGTGACAGTGAAACGAAGTCAGCCTCATCTATTAAATAAGTTGATCTGATTGGTGACTTACCGAATCTTAAGTGTGATACGGTAACACCGCCTGACTTCTTGGAGTCATATGAGAAATATCCTTGAGCATACATGTTAGTATGGTCTCCGATAATTTTTATTGCGTCTTTATTAGCTCCTACTGTACCGTCTGAACCAAGACCCCAGAATTTACATCTAACTGTTCCAGGAGCTGATGTATTTACAATCTCAGGAGTTTCAAGTGAAGTAAATGTAACATCATCAACGATACCGATAGTGAAGCCTGTTTTCGGTGTATCTTGCTTTAAGTTGTTGTATACTGCAAATATCTGTGCAGGAGTAGTGTCTTTTGAACCAAGACCATATCTTCCTCCAACTATAACAGGCTGCTCTTCTTTATTGTAGAACAATGACTTAACATCCAGGTACAAAGGCTCTCCTACTGAACCCGGCTCTTTGCATCTATCAAGTACTGCTATTTTTTTAACAGTCTTAGGCATAACATCAAAGAAATATTTTGAAGAGAAAGGTCTGTAAAGGTGTACTATAACTATACCTACTTTTTCTCCCTTAGCGTTTAAGTAATCAATTACTTCTTCTGCTGTTTCAGTAACTGAACCCATTGCAACTATTATATTTTCAGCATCAGGTGCTCCGTAATAGTTAAATGGCTTGTATTCTCTTCCTGTTATTTTTTCAATTTCTTTCATATATTCAGAAACTGTATCTGGAACAGATTCATAGAATTTGTTTGAAGCTTCTCTTGCTTGGAAGAATATATCAGGGTTCTGTGCTGTTCCTCTTGTTACAGGATGTTCCGGATTCAATGCTCTTGCTCTGAATTCATTTATAGCATCCTTGTCAACTAATTTTGCTAAATCTTCATAGTCTATAACTTCGATTTTTTGTACTTCATGAGATGTTCTGAAACCATCGAAGAAATGTACAAAAGGCACTCTGGTTTTAAGTGTTGCCAAGTGAGCAACTCCGCCTAAATCCATTGCTTCCTGAACACTGCTTGAAGCTAACAGCGCAAATCCTGTCTGTCTTGCAGCCATAACGTCTGAATGATCACCGAATATTGACAGTGCGTGTCCTGCAATAGCTCTTGCTGAAACATGGAATACTGCTGGCAATAATTCTCCCGCTATTTTATACATGTTAGGAATCATCAGCAATAATCCCTGTGAAGCAGTATATGTAGTTGTTAAAGCACCTGCCTGCAATGATCCGTGAACAGCTCCGGCGGCTCCACCCTCTGATTGCATTTCTACAACTCTTACAGTTTGTCCGAAAATGTTCTTTTGTCCATGTGCCGCCCACTCATCAGCAAGCTCGGCCATAGTAGAAGAAGGTGTTATCGGGAAAATAGCCGCAACATCCGTAAAGGCATATGAGACATACGCTGCAGCGGTATTTCCGTCCATAGTTTTCATAACTTTTGACATTATATATCCTCCTATATAATTATTAGTTTATAATGTATACATTAAAAAATAATGTTGTAATTCATACACAATAGATTATATCCCAAAGCAAAAATAAATGCAACAATAAAAATTGTATAGAGTCAATACAACCTATTTGCTAAGATCCTTTTTCAATTATGTATTTATTGATAATATAAACATCTTAAGGATTTTAATACATCTTTTCTGAAAATTAACTCACAAAAAAGCTCTTTATTTTTGCAAGTTTAATTAATAAAATTTCATACCGATTCAGGCTATCTTGTGAGATTACGAAACCTTTTGTTGTATGTCTCAAGCGGATTGTACCCCAGAAGCTTCTGCCTGTAGTTTTTAGCTGCCACTTCAATTATGGCAGACATATTTCTTCCCGGCCTCACGGGAATTACAACCGTAGGAACCTTTATGCCCAATATATCCGTGTAATCTTCGTCCGTTCCTATTCTGTCATATTCCTTATTTTCATCCCACAGCTCCAGCTCAATTACTATTTCCACGAATTGCTCAATCCTTATGGAACCTACGCCAAACAAATGCTTTATATCAAGTATGCCTATACCCCTTATTTCCATCAGGTGCTGTGTGAGCTCCGGGCATGTTGCTTTAAGCCTGTTATCCAGCTTCTTTATAATAACGGCATCGTCCGCAACCAGCCTATGTCCTCTGTTTACGAGCTCCAATGATGTTTCACTTTTTCCTATTCCGCTTTTCCCTTTTATGAGCACCCCTACTCCGAAAACTTCAAGACATACTCCGTGTATAATTGTCTCCTCCGCTAATTCTTCTTCCAAAAAATTAATCAGCACATTCTGTAGCTTATCTGTTTTCTGGACAGATGTAAACAACGGTCGATTGTATTTTTTTGCATAATAAACTATATCTTCATCAACAGCCATTTCGTTTGCAATTATAAGTGCCGGTATGGGAAAGCTGAAAAACTTGTCCAGCCTCTGCATCCTCACATCATCATCAAGAGTTTTGAGATAAAACATTTCAGCTTTCCCCATGACCTGTACTCTTTCAAAAGAAAACCAGTCAAAATATCCCGCAAGCTGGAGACCGGGTCTTATTATTTCCGGAGTATAAATTCTTGACTGCACATCCTCCGGATAATAAACAGCCTCTAAATTCATATAGCTAACTAAATCCTCAAGTTTTACGTACTGCATAATTACCCCTCTGATCCTTTGTTATTTCTAAAATAATTATATACCGACTGGGCTGCCTTTATATTCATTCCCTCGGCATCCGCTAACTCTTCAACACTTTTATTTCGGATATTTTCGACCGATCCAAAGCTCTTAAGCAAATTCAGTTTTCTTTTTTCACCTATATTCTCAATGTTGTCAAGCTCAGACTTAAACAGCGTCTTGTCCCGTAAATTCCGGTGATATTCAATGGCAAACCTGTGAGCCTCTTCCTGAATACGAAATATTAGGCGGTAAATTTTGTCCGTTTTCTTAAGCTCTATTTCTCTGTTCTGATGAATCAATCCTCTTGTGGTATGCTTGTCATCCTTTATCATTCCGCAAACCGGTATATTTAATCCAAAATTGTAAAGAACTTCTTCAGCTATTCCTGTCTGGCCTTTTCCTCCGTCAATAAGCATTAAATCAGGCATTTTATTAAAACCGCCGCTGGAATTATCGAGGCCTCTGTTTATACGCCTTTCAAGAACCTCTTCCATGCTTTTATAATCGTTGGGACCTTTAACGGTCTTTATTCTGAAGCGTCTGTAGTTGCTCTTTTCCGGAACTCCGTTTTCAAAAACAACCATTGACCCCACTGACTCTACTCCCTGAATATTGGATATATCATATGCTTCAATTCTTAAGGGAACTTCCGGAAGACCTAAGATGTTTTTAAGCTCCTCAAGAGCCTCTCTGCTTTCATCAAGATTCCTGCGTATTCTCTGGCTGCCTTTTTCCAATATTTCAAGAGCATTTTTCTTAATCATTTTTATGAGCATGCTTTTATCTCCCTTTGCAGGAACCTTGACGGAGACCTTATTCCCTCTCTTTTCAGAAAGAAGCTTTTCAAAAACCTCTCTGTCTTCAATATCGTCTTCAATATATATTTCTTTAGGAATATACACTGTTCCCGTATAGAATTGCGACAAAAATGAGCTTATTATTTGCTGGCGTGTTTCATTTTGTATATTAGTCAGGAGATAGTGCTCCCTGCCTGTAATTTTTCCGTTGCGGATAAAGAAAATCTGAATACAAGCCTCTTCAATTCCTAAAGCACTTCCTATTACATCCTGATCAATGCTGGAATTTGCAGATACGATTTTTTGTTTTTCGGATATTACTCTGAGAGCGTTTACTTGGTCCCTATACCTTGCCGCCATTTCAAAATCAAGGTTGTCGGATGCTGACTTCATTTTACTCGTGAGAATTTCAATAAGCTCATCCTCTTTTCCGGATAAAAAACTTACCGCCTTAGTTACTTCTTCTCTGTATTCTTTTGCATCCACATTTCCCATGCAGGGCGCCGTACATCTGTTGATGTGATAGTTGAGGCACGGTCTCTGGTTCTTTTTTGTTCCGTCTAAGCTCAGTGAGCACTTCCTCAGCTTATATAAATTCCCTATGACATCAATTATTTCATTTACCGCTGTAGCGCTGGGATACGGACCAAAGTACTTCGCACCGTCTCTTTTTACTTCTCTTACCTTGTAAATTCTCGGGTATTTTTCTTGTACTGTAATTTTTATATACGGATACTGCTTGTCATCTCTTAGCACCGTATTATACTTAGGTCTGTGCTTCTTGATTAAATTAGCTTCAAGTATGAGTGCTTCAACCTCATTATCCACTATTATATATTCGAACTCGGCAATATTCCTTATCATGGCCTCTATCTTCGGAGCATGGTTCTTTGACTGAAAATACTGCCTTACTCTTTTCTTTAGATTTTTTGCCTTTCCCACATATATTATTTCACCAAATTCGTTCTTCATTTGGTAAACCCCGGGGTTGTCCGGCATCTTTTTTAATTCTTCCTGAATATCAAACATTTTTTCTCCCTGAAATGGTTTAATATATTATACCACTTTTGCCTTAAGATTAACATAATATAAAATTAATTTTGAATTAATTTTATATTGCAAAGCAGCTGGTTGTATGAACTTTCTACATATCTTCTTCGTTAAACCTCATATTCATCACAGCAATAGATATAAGAAGACAAGCAATGCCGAGTACATTGATTAACCCAAGTCTTTCTTTGAATACAAACACACCTATCAACGTTGCGACCACCGTTTCAACTGAGGCTATTACAGGCGCTCTTGATATTTCAATATTTTTACTAAGCCCTCCCATGTAAAGGAGGTATGAGCCAACCGTAGGAATGAGCCCGTATCCGAAAGCATAAATCCAGAATTCAAAACCTGACACAGCTGCAGAAGACCTCCATGGAACCGTAAAAATCCCCAGTGTTATCCACCCAAATAAAAAACTGTAAAGCACTACCGTAAAAGGATGAATATTGCCTGATGTAATTTTCCCTATTATTGTTACCAGACTGTACAAGAATGCAGCCACAACTCCAAAGGCTATCCCTGCGGCAGATATTTTTAAATTAGATATATTTCCTCCCGTAACCATTAAAAAACAGCCGAGAACATTTAGAATAAGAGCAAGTATTTTCTGTATTCCTATATTCTCCTTAAAAATAAACCTGGACATAATACACACAAATGCAGGTGCCATATATAAAAGTATGGAGCCCATTGCAACGCCCACACCTTCTATGCTTGTATTGTAGCAATAGTTAAAAAGCGCCTGAGACAGCACTCCCAATACTACGCAATGAATGAGCCCTTTTTTATCTATTCTGAACATTTCTGAACCGCCGTGAAAAAACATGACAGGTATCAGAATACACGAGCCGACAAACAATCTTATAAATGCAATCAATGAAGAAGATGCTCCTGCACCACTCAACATTTTTACAAAAAACCCTATGGTTCCCCATAGTGAACCTGCGGCAAAAATCATTATATATCCTATATTTTCACTTGAATATACCTGTTTTAGTGTTTTTGAAATTCTATCCATATTAATCCATACCTTATTATATTTTACATAATTATATCATGTCGAATATTTATTGTATATTTGTAAATTGATATTATAATCAATTTGTAATATAATTTATATAATTTCACATCCGGAGGGTTTTATGTTCAAAAAAGGCATCGTCAAGGACGCATTATTTATAGCATTAGGCTCATTTATTGTAGCTCTGGGAGTTTATTATTGGTACCGGAGAACCTGGCAACCGGAGGAATTTCAGGCCTCTCAATTGTTTTACACAGCTACCTTTCATTGCCTATTTCAATAACGAACTTTATTCTTAATACTGTACTATTAATAGTTAGCTTCTTCTTTTTGGGCAAAGAATTCGGAGGCAAGACCATAATGTCCGTATCCTTTATGTCTTTATCCATGTATCTTATGGAATTTTTCCTTCCGGCGACAAGTCCTGTAACCGACGAGGTCCTTTTAAACCTTATGTGCGGGATAGTTATTTCAGCCATAGGACTGTCCATAGTTTTTAATCACAATGCCTCCACCGGAGGAACAGACATAATAGCCAAAATACTGAACAAATATTTTAACATGGATATGGGAAAAGGCCTTATGGCTGCAGATATAATAGTGGTTATACTTGCATTTTTTACTTATGGAATTCAAACAGGAATAATAGGAGCCTTCGGATGGTTTTTGAACGGAATAGTGGTAAACTACTTCATTGATGGATTTTCAGTTAAAAACGAGGTGGTAATAATAACCAGAAAGCCGGAGGTGGTTAAAAACTATATCTTTGAAAAACTCGACCGAGGTGTGACCATATACAAAGCGCAAGGCGGATATACAAACGAAGAGAAAGACATTATAGTGACCATACTTGCGAGAAGAGAATACTACATTCTGAAAAACATGCTGAAAAAATTGGACGAAGAATCTTTTGTAATAGTAAGGACAGTTCAGGAAGTATACGGCTTTGGCTTTTCTAAGTTTTAATAAGAATTTATTGTTGCTTGTATTTTACAATGATATATAATGAAATAAATATATGAAGGAGGCTTGTATGGTAAACAAAGAACGTATGCTGAACACCTTTATGGAATATGTGAGGATAGACAGCGAAACTAAAAATGAAAAGGCCATAGGTGAAAGAATCATAAAGGACCTGAAGGATTTAGGTCTGGAGATTTACACCGACAGGGCGGGGGAAAAATTAGGCTCCAATGGAAATAATATTTATTGCTTCATACCCGGAACGTCTGACAGCGAATCAATGCTTTTCAGCGCGCACATGGATACTGTAGTGCCTGGAGTGGGGATTGAGCCTTACATAGACGGAGAATATATCAAAAGCAGAGGAAATACAATATTAGGCGGAGATGACAAGGCAGGAGTAGTTGCAATTTTAGAAGCTGTAAGGACGCTGAAAGAAAACAATTCGCCGCGCAGACCCATAGAAATCGTGTTTTCAATATGCGAGGAAGGCGGAATAAACGGGGCTAAAGAGGTTGAATTTTCAAAGCTTAAATCTAAAACAGGAGTAATACTTGACAGCGGCGGAGGTCCCGGAGAAATTATTGTTGAGGCACCCGGGCAGACGAAGGTATTTGCAAAAATAATAGGGAAGGCTGCACATGCCGGAGCTCATCCGGAGAAGGGCGTCAGCGCCATAATGGTTGCCGCAGAGGCTGTATCTGAAATGAAGCTGCTGAGAGTTGACCAAGAAACAACTGCAAATATCGGAACATTTAAGGCAGAAGGCCCCACAAATATAGTTTCACCTCTTGTTGAAATAATTGCGGAAGCAAGAAGCCGATCCACAGAAAAACTGAATAAACAGACAGAGCATATGATAGAATGCCTGAAAAAATCATGCGAAAAATATGGCGCAGAATTGGAATACAGCATAGAAAATACATATTATTCATATGTTATAGACCCTGAGGATGAACACCTTAAAGAGGTTTCAGCTACATGTGAGTCTCTCGGCATTAATGTAGAAAAGGTACCCTCCGGAGGCGGAAGTGATGCCAACGTATATAATCTCAACGGAATAAAAGCATTGAACATCGGTGTGGGCATAGACCTTGCGCATACAATAGACGAGAGACTTAACATCTCCGATTTTGTAAATGCTTCAGAGGTAGTTTTGAAGCTGATGACTTCAACAGAAAAATAAGAAGAAGTCTTATTCACATATAAAAGGAGCCGGACAGAATATTATCTGAGGCTCCTTTTTTAGTTATAAACAACCTTATTCTGCTATTTTTCTTCCTTTAAAGCTTTCATCAGGGAAACTATTGCTAACAGCATTACGACTATAAATGGGAATGCCGCTGCTACAGATGCTGTCTGCAATGCGTTTAATCCACCTGAAATAAGCAGTGCAGCCGCAAATAATGCCTGTATAATTCCCCAAAGGAACTGCTTTTTAGCCGAAGGATTTAAGTCTCCTCCGGAACTCAGCATTCCAAGGACAAATGTAGCTGAGTTGGCAGATGTTATAAAGAATGTACACAAGAGCAGTACTGCTATGAATGAAAGCACCTTTCCTAAAGAATAATTACTGAATACAAAGAACAATGCGGTTGACGGATTCTTTGCGGCAGCTGCTAAACCCTCAACTCCTATAGTTTCGCTTAAATTCAGCCCCATTGCTCCGAAAACGGAGAACCATACGATGGATACTATTGCAGGAGCAAATATTACACCACCTATAAATTCCTTAATTGTTCTTCCCTTGGATATACGTGCTATAAATGTTCCCACAAATGGCGCCCATGCAATCCACCATGCCCAGTAAAATATAGTCCACCCGTTTGTCCAGCTGTTATCACCAAAAGCTTCAACATGAAGGCTGTCTGCAATAAATGAGTTTATATACTGACCCAGACCGTTAGTAAACACATTGACTATTTTTAATGTTGGACCAAATACAAATGACAAGATTAAAATACCAAATGCAAGATATAAATTTATGTCACCCAGCAACTTTATTCCCTTATCAATACCACTTACCGCAGTCCATATGTAGAGAATTGTAATAACTGCTATTATTCCTAATTGAACCTGAGTAGTCTCCGGGAGATTGAACAGATAGTTGAGACCACTGTTAATCTGCAGCGTGCCGAGCCCCAGTGATGTGGCGACACCTGCAATAGTTGCAAATACAGCAAGAATATCTATTGTCTTTCCTATAGGTCCGCTTACCCTTTTTTCTCCGAATAGCGGTATAAATATACTGCTGATAAGCCCGGGTTTATTTTTTCTGAACTGGAAATATGCCAATGCAAGACCTATAATGGCATAGTTTGCCCACGGATGAAAGCCCCAGTGCATAAAGGATGCTTTCATCGCAAAGTTAATTGCATGGTTTGTTCCCGGCTCAATGCCCGGCGCAGGGCTCACAAAGTGAGAGATGGGTTCTGCAACTCCCCAAAATACCAGACCAATCCCCATTCCTGCGCCAAACAACATTGCAAACCATGAGGTCGTACTGTATTCGGGCTCCGAATCATCCGGTCCCAACTTTATATTTCCATATTTACTAAAGGCTAATACTAACGAAAATAATACAAACACAAACATAGATACAAGGTATGCCCATCCGAAGTTATTGGTTAAGAACTCCAACAGCTTATTGGCAAACTCGGCAAAATTCTTCTGCGCTACAATACCCCATATAACTATGGCCAATGATATAGCTAACGATACATAAAAAACGGTGTTGTTTTTTTGCTTTGTTTTATCCATATTATCTCTCCATTATATTTTGAGGAAGAGGGTTTTTCCCTCCCCTACTTAGATTTTAACCTTGTAAACTTTCTGCTCTTTAATATCATCTGTCAATGCGTCCAGAGCCACACCTACACGATAATATCTGAGTTTCCACTGAGCCTCCAACGATGTAGAAGGGTCTCCCAGCGGATATGGGATTGATATAGTTGGAACTATTTTGTTTGAACCAACTGTTGTTGCAACCGGAATAAGGTTACACATTTGAACCACAGGTATACCTGCTCTTTCAATTTCTTTTACCATCGTTGCACCGCAACGCGTACAGGTACCTCAGGTCGATGTCATTATAACTCCGTCAACTTTATCTTCCTTCAGCTTTTCTATAATCTCCTTCGCCATTCTTGCAGCTTCAGCCTGAGTAGTTCCCGTGCCTACCGTACTGTAGAAGTAATCATGAAGCTTGCCAAATTTTCCTTCTTTTAAATATATCTTCATTGCATCTATAGGCATAATTACATTAGGATCCGCATCCGCTGCTGCCGGGTCAAATCCTGCGTGTATAGTCTTGTACACTCCTGACTCAAGTCGGTCAACATTTGATATATCGTATCTTCCCCATCTTGTAGCTGATGCGGACTGAATTCTGTCAGGATTATTAACAGGTACGATTCCGCCTGTGGTCACCATAGCAATATTTGCCTTTGACAAATCAGCTATAGGGGCGGCTACGGGCACTCTGTCCAGTGCAGGAATAGGAAGCTCTGTTTCAAACGGAATACCGTTTAATTTCTTAATAAGCATTTCGACACCACGCTGCGCTCCTGTCTTGCCTGATTCTAACCAAACCTGTGCTCTTATGCCTCTTGGGAAGAAGCCCTCTTCATCGGCTGAACCTGTTTTTTCGCCATTCAGTATTTTGTTTGCGAAAGCAGCCATAACCTTAACATCATCTTTTAGCTTGGCAGCCGACTTTCCACCTCTGAATACATACATGTCCTTTTTGAACATTTCAACTCCGGGATTTTCATCGTTCATTGAAGTAATTACCGGGACATTGAATTTCTCTTTTACCGCCTTGCAGATATTGCCGCATGCAACACCGTATCTTCCCGCCTGGAAAGCCGGACCTGCAACAAATATGTCAAATTC
>DDNC01000015.1:82912-140293 GCA_002340985.1 Firmicutes bacterium UBA2530
AAAAATTGATTTATATAATGAATTGCCTTTTTCATCTCTACCTCCTAAAATTCCTTCATAGTCTTGGTTGACCAGCCTGCTATCATGTCACCGCAGAACATTCCGTTGTTCTCCATTATTATAGAGCCATCTTCTCTCACAGAAGGTCCCAATATTTCATCATAAGCCCACCCTCCTGACAAACCGTCTCTTGCCAGCGCCTGCAGTTCACCTATTACTCTGTCTGCAGGTGGAAGTTCAATAAGCTGAGAAACATTTCCTGTTGAAACCAATGCATTTGCTTTTACATCAAGAGTTACAAGCGGTTGCGAAGCGCCGTCTCTTCCTGTGCACTCGTTGCTTATTCCAACTGTTTTTACTCCAACGTCTTCCAATGCTGCCAGGCATAAAACATAGTCAGCATCAGGGTTTCCGTATCCTTCTTCAGTTACAATTGCTCCATCTGCCCCCAAGGACTTAGCCATTTGTGCAACAAATATGGCCGATCTCTTCTTCTGCTCAAGAGAAACATTCAGGTTTGACATAATAACTCCCAAGAAGTTAATACTCTTTCCATGCTCCTTATAAAGCTCTTTTATTGTAGGGAAGTTCTGAAAATCATATGTGGACCATTTGGATGATGAAGGCATAAAGCTTCCTGAAATCAAAGCACCATCCAATACTTCATTAGGATTCATAAATGAAGGAACATATTTATTCATATCCCATCCATATACAAGGTCGTTGTATCCAAGTTCTTCCATTTGTGACTGAGGCTGCATAACCAGTACTACCGACGGAAGCTTGTTTACTTTCTCTTCTCTCTTAATTACAGGGGCAAGCTCATAGTATTCTACTTCTTCAGGCTCCATATCCTTAACCGTTGCACCTAAATACTCTGCAAATTTGTGAGATGCCATTCTGATTGCAGTATTTTTCTTCTGCTGCTCAAATCTCTCGAATTCTTCATCAGTATCAGCAACTATACAAATATTGATAAGCTGTGAAAACAGTGTATACCTTGCACCGTCTCCTCCCATATCAATCAAACCATCGCCGAAGCTTCCGTAATGCATACCTACACCTAAGACACTGCATCCCTTTAATGCGTGAACTTTTCCGCATCCTGCGCTTTCAAGCTCTCCCGTAACACCCGGAAATACCGCTCTGCCATCGGGTCTGATTCTTGGTTCAACAGCTTCTTTAACCGGTACTATTCGCGTATTTTCGCCCGGCTTGGCAACAACGATGTCTACATCTGTTATGTGCTCATCTTCTTTGATGAATGCTATTGCCTCTTCCTTGTTGATGGTGAGAATTCCATTATTAAACATAGTCTTCTCGCCAAAGATAACATCCTTTATTAGGAAATTACCAATTTCTAATCTCATTTTCATTCCTCCTTATTATTTAGTATTAAGATTGGTATTATTTTTCTTTTACCACCATAATCAAAAATTATATTAAGTAATCATGATTATTATTGTTATTTTTTATACTATCATAATCTTGATTATATTGCAAACGATTTTTCATATTAATTATAAATTTTTTTTTAAAATTTTATAACAACTATTCAAAATTATCATATCTATTATTTTGCTATTGTTAATAAAATATGGTATTATCAATACAAAATACAAAATTGGCGGATTACAATGAGAGAAACATATAAAAAGAAAACCATGAACTGTTTTATTAATGCTGCAGATGAATTGATAAATGAAATAGGAATAGAAAACGTAACAATAAGAAATGTAGCTAAAAGAGCGGGGTACAACAGTGCAACCATTTACAACTATTTTGAAAATTTAGACCACCTTGTTTTTTTCGGAGCAATGAAAAATATAAGGGATTATGCCCTGTCGCTGAATATATATCTTAAGGGAGCAGAAAATGCCATGGACAGATTTTTGAGGGTATGGGAATGCTTTTGTGCCTTTGCATATTTAAGACCGGACATTTATAACGCTATTTTCTTTCCTAATTTGTCTAAGCATATGGAGCATTACGTTGCTGAATTTTATTCACTGTATCCCGAGGATTTGGGTATTCATCACGACACAATTTCTACAATGCTCTTAAAGGGGGATATACAAGAGAGGGGAATGACCACCGTAACCGACTGCGTCAAGGAAGGCTTTATCGAGCAACATAATGCAGATAGACTGAACGACATGACACTTTTAATATTCGAGGGTATGCTCATACGTGTCATACGAAAAACCATAAGCTACGAAGATGCAAAAGATGCAACAATGGACTATATAAAAGTTATTGTTCAATCTTTCTTAATTAAGGACTATTCCTTCTACTATTAGCACTAATTTAATCAGAATACACAATTTTGTTCACTAAAGTATTAGCCCACTTTGATTGTATAGTTGGAAAAGGGTTCAGGGCATATTAAAAGCAACGGCTATACCGTTGCTTTTAATATGTCTTTATCTTATAGGGCAGATTCCTGTTTCACAGCCGTCTGTTCCCACATCAAGCTCTTCTTCCTGTCTCTCGTACTTGCTGAGCAACGAAGGAATAAAAGGCTTCATTTCATTTTTCATTTTGTTGTATTCTTCTTCTGTAATGGATTCATATGGCATCAACTGGTAAAAACTATCGTCCAGAGACAGGAACGAAAGTGCAACAACATCATCCCAGTTGTCCCAAACCCACTGCTCTACCTGCTCCCATTCATTATCTCTTACATGGACGGTTATAGAACAGTTATGATCCACATAATTCTCCATAAATAATTTATAATTTTCAAGCTGTTCGATGGCATTTACATCATACTTTGTTTTACCTTCAGGAGCCTTTTCAGGAAACTCTATAACCTTTGTTGTACAAGTATTGATTTCCTGTCCAACCTCCGGATATATTCTGTATCCCAATTCCTCGCATACCTTAACCAGCGGGTCATGGCTGTTTATTCTGACTCTTCTTACGAAGTACGGCGAATGTGAATAGTGTACTCCACTTGATACCCCCGGAAGCTGAGAGAGTGTTCCTTCGGGCTTAACTGTCGTAACAAGAATCGGAGCACTTTCTCCTATTTCTCCTGCATAGCGCTCAGATTCGTCCCTTGCTGCATCTCTTAGTTTTCTTAAAAGCTCCGCTTGCTGTTCTCTATCGAGATTTGCAGCATTTACCATATCCTGCCAACCTGTCAGCGAGCATCCTGTTATCTTGTCCCTTTGCTGCACTCTGTCCCACTGTGAAAGTTCAAGCTCCACACAGGTCATTCTGTAGGCAGCCCTTGCGGACAGGCGCTGAGCCTTCAACAATGCCTTTTCGTCAATACTTCCGTCCTCATCAACAAATGCAAACACGTTAATTGTAGTTAAATTGCATAGGCCCTTATTATCCAGGAGAATTTCTCCACAGGGATTAACTCCATTCATATTTGGTCTTCTCTTGCTTCCCGCAACATCATTCACCCAGCCCGGCTCTCCTGAATAGCGCATTTGATCAAGCTGCCACCTCAGCTGCTCTCTCGTAGGCTTCTTTTTGTAGTAAATGGAATTGTTGCTCATTGAGCGGTGGATTATGTCCTTATCCACTATCCACTGCCCGTCTATATTCTTATAAAGCTTGCTCTTAGCCTCTATGCAGTCTGTATCATCATAATCAATCAGCATTATCTCAGCTGTTCTTCTCACTCCGCCTACAACCACATTCTCGCCTATGATATTCGCAATATCCAGACAGTCTATAGGCTTAAGCTTGAAGCGCTCCTTGCCCTCAATGGTGCCGCGTTTTTTAATAACGCTGTCTATTTTTGTAAACATGTTTTTAAGACTTGAGTGTCCGCTGGCAGTTCCTCCAAAGGTCTTTAGAACCTCACCCTTTGGTCTTACGTTGTTGTAGTTTATTATTACTGTCGTGAGATTTCTGTATTCGCTGCTGTTAACAAAGCTGAAGAAATAATCAAGTGCCTGAACCCAACCTTCTTTGCTGTCCCCAACGATTATTTTTACCGTGTTGTTATGATTGAATTCAACACCCGTGTTGTCTTCTCTCCTTGCTTTTTCCACAGGAGTATAATCCTCATGAATTATTTTGAAGTTTCCTCTTATTTTAGGAAGCTGTGCAACATCATCCTTGAGTATTCTCACGCCCACACCTGAGCCTATCATCAAAAGATAAAACAAATCTCTGAAGGAATGATAGTCATTTATTACCTCAAAAGCGCAGTTGAAATTGGCCATTGGGTAGTTATATGAAACAGGAGTTCCTCCAACCCAGAAGGTTCTTCCTGATAAAAATTGTCTTAAATTAAATATATTATCGTATAATTGCTCTGCTTCTTCTTTTTTAGTAGGAACGAGGCTACAGTTGTATTCTACCGCTCTGCTAACAGTTTCCCACCAATATTCCCTTCTTCTTTCTTCCGGAAGCCATCTTGAATATGTCCTGTAATACACAAAATTACCAAGCTGATTCATAGGAGAGCCAATGTGCTTATACCTGCTTAGAAACTCCTCGCTCAAAAGTTTATAGTCCTTTCTCTTTCGGGCATCTCTGGATTTGTCTCTCTCGTATCTGTATAATATGTATTTTTTAGCCACATCTTTCCTCTTGCTGTCCATAAGCGCATTTTCCACCATATCCTGCACAACTTCAACAGCTATAGCGAAGTTCTTGCTTTCTAATTCATTTTGTATTTTAAGGCTTATCTCCTTTGCTAAGTCCTCATCGACACCTTCCTTTGTTTCCTTCATCGCCTTTATGATTGCATTTGATATTTTATCAGCATTAAATTCAACAAAACTTCCGGTTCTTTTCAGTATCTTTATCATGGCCCCTCTTCTCCCTCATTATTATTATCTCGTCACACTACATATTGTAGCATCAAGTATAAAACCTGTCAATAATATACAATATATAGGCATTCAATCTGTGCATCCATTTAAAAATACACATTTTAAAACTATCGTCGTATTTTATCACCTTTTTTTAAAAAAGTATTTGTTGAAATACCAAGGAATATTAAACTTCTTAACAAATCTTAATATTTGCGCCCTGGTTCATTTCTTAAAATTCATATTATCAATAAATCCATGTGCAAAAATTATGTTGTCCGCAAGCTCCATATGTGTTGAGTTCTCTGCAATTTTATCGCATTTTTTTCTCATGCTTTTATCCAGCAAAAACATGGATGCCCCTTTCCCTGCACCATTGCCTATTGCTCTTATTTTTGATGCCGGTCCCGGGAGAAGACCAATATATACAGCATTCTCAATATCTATATAGTTTCCAAAAGCACCTGCCACAAGAACCTCATCGATATTCCTCGCATCTTTCCCGCAGACACTTAAAAGAGCTGCATAACCTGAATATATCGAACTCTTGGCAAGCTGAATCTGTCTTATGTCCTTCTGATTTACATATATTGTCCTGTCCTTATCCTCATAAATGACAAAGCTGTTGATGCCATCTATTTCTGTAAGATGGTCACCTATTTTTGAATATGGGTTCATCTGCCTGTACTCGTCTCTTGAGTACATTCTCCCCGTAGAATCAATTATATTATTTCTCAGAAGCCCTGCAACTGCATCAACTATGCCTGAACCACATATCCCAGAAGGTGTGCCTCCTCCTATAGTACTTATGGAAACACCATTGCTGTATATTTCAATTCTTTCAACAGCGCCCTCAATCCCTCGCATGCCGCATACAATATTTCCTCCTTCGAGAGCAGGTCCGCATGCTGCTGACGCCGTACAATATGTATTTCCGCTTCCCGCGGCAATTTCTCCGTTGGTCCCCAGATCAATAATAAGCCTTTCCTTATTATCCTCGTCCAGTGTCATAAGAACCGCAGTTGTATCAGCACCAACAAAGCCTCCCAAAATAGGCAGAAATACTATCCTGCATCTCGTGGCACAATTTAATACAGCATCCTTTCCCGAAAGCTCGACATATCCTTTTGCAATGCTCATAAAGGGGCTCTTTCCCAGACTGTCGGGCTTCAATTTTAAAAACAAATGCTGCATAGTGCTGTTTCCGCATAAAACTATATTGTAAAGATTATCCCTGAGCTTAGGAATCTCAGCCTCCGCAATTTGCAGCAGATTGTTCAGGGTAAATATTATTTTTTCGTGCAATTCCTCTAAGCCTTCATTGCTTCCTGCATGGCTGATTCTGCTTATTACGTCTGCTCCTAAGGAACACTGGCTGTTTATTCCCGAATAGATTCCCAGGCTTTTTCCGACCCTCATATCATATACATACATTACAACTGTCGTTGTTCCTATATCTACAGCCGCGCCGTAAAGAACCTCCGACGTATCTCCCGGCTGAACATCAATTACTTCATCATCATAACCGACAAATGTGATACCCTCTGAATCCCTTACGTTAATCAGCTGCGAAAAATCTCTCAGCACATCAATGGGGCAATTTTTTAGAATTTCATTCCAGCCTTCGGTATTAAGAACTTCCATACTCTTATATGTTTTTTTCAACAAGGGATTTAAAGTGAATCTAAAATCATTCATAGATTCCAATATGGATATATTTTTGCTGTGTTCATCTTGCAGATAAATATTTATGTTCCCGTTAAGCCGTGTATTGCACGCCAATACTGAGGCCCTTTTACCCCCTTCTTCAATTTCAACAGCGCATTTTCCGCATGTTCCTCTACCGCCGCACATCATATTCAAAGAAATATCCGCATCTTTACATATATCTGCCAGTATGGTACCTTCTGCTGCGGAAACCTTTATATTCTGATTTATAAAATTCACGTTATATTTTTTCATTATTCTTTCCTATAGTCACAATCTGAATTACCGCATTGCCCGCAGGCACAGTACTCCTCCAAGCCATCAGTATCTTGCATCTGTTTTAATCCAAGCACATACAGCAAGGATTTTCCAGGTATGAGAATATGTTCACTACTTACATATACCTTGATTTCTGCTTCTCTTTTCAATTTATCCAGCAGTACTCCATGCATTGCCAAATCGATTTTCCCGTCTCCTGGAGCATAATTTCCGCAAATTCTATAGCCCATTTTGGCAGCCTCTGTCTCCATCTCTTTATTCAATGCATCAGAAGCCGCAAATATTACATCCGTGGCAATTTCATGCAGCAGATATCCTTTCAGATACTCTCCGGAGGACATCATTTCATTTGAAATTTCGCTTATTTTATCATCTGACGAGACAAGGCAAATTGCATACTTTTCAAAACCATTTATTTCTTCAACATTAAATACGTCACTGTCTGTAACCCTATACAGGGTAGTGAGTCTTATATTCTCTTGAATCAAACTGCTGAGCTCGTCAAATATACGGTCTGCATTTTTATAAGCTTCCGATCCATCGTTGAAACGAAGCTTTTTGAAAATTCGGTCTCTGTTAATTATTACTTGCTCTGAGCTCATTCATCATTCACCTGCATTTCAATTTTATCCAGGACTATCCAAGCCAATTAATTATGTCCATTGTATCTTTAAAGCAGTTATTTCTCAGGAAATCATCATCATATTTCTCAGAACACATCATGGGATGTCTGCTTATATAAAATTTGCCATGCTTTATGAATTGGCTTTTTTCCTCTGCCTGCCTCCCCCATAAAAACCATTTTATATCTCTGTTTTCCTCCGATATATACTCCAGAAGCCTTAGACTGAAAGGCTCCCAAATTGAAATATGGCTGCCGGTTATACCCGGTTCAACCGTGAAATAAGCATTGAGCATCAATGCCCCTTGTTCCTCCCATGACTTAAACAGTCTATCAGGTGGAGCTATTTTAAATGTTTCTTCAGCTATTTGTTTTTGGACTTCAGAAAACTTTGCAATCTCACTGTAATTTTCAATATTATTATAATTTTTATGAATCAACCTGATGATATTCTTCAGAGAAATCTGTCTGAATTTATGATTCCAATCTCTAAGATCTCCCACTTCAAACGCCCTTCCGGTGGCTCTCCCCTTTTCCGGATACGGATCCTGACCTAATATTACTACCTTTATACCATTTAAGTCGCATTTCAAAAATCTCAACACATTTTCATGAGATGGATTTATGTTTGTTCCTATTTTTTCTTCTATATCTTTAAGCTCTTCACACACTTTATCCGATAACAGTTCAGACCATGATGGATGTGCATCTGCCGGTATTAAGCTCATATTTCCTCCTTTTGCTGCTTAAGTTCTTCCAATTTTGCCGCTATTTTTTTAAAATCTTCCCATGCATCCTTTTTTGCGAGCTCATTTCTCAAAAGATACGACGGATGATAGGTCGGCATAAAGTAAATGCTACCCTTTTTAGAGAACTTTCCCCTCTCACGACTTATGCTCATGTCAGGATTAATGAGATTTTTAGCGGCCACTGCGCCAAGGCATACTATTATTGCAGGCTGAACAAGCTTAACCTGCCATCTTAGGTAATCCAGGCAGGCATTGCTCTCATCCTCGAGGGGATTCCTGTTATCAGGAGGCCTGCATTTCACAATATTGGCAATATACACATCACTGCGCTTAAGCCTTATTGCCTCTATCATTTTATCCAGCAGCTGACCTGCCTTTCCCACGAATGGTCTTCCATGCATATCCTCATTGTATCCGGGACCTTCTCCAACAAACATAATATCTGCATTTTCATTTCCCTCACCAAACACCACATTTGTCCTTGTTTCCGATAATCTGCATTTGTGGCATCTTAGACAATACTTTTCAAGCTCTTCTATTGTATACATACGACACCTACAAGCTTAAATCAATATGACAGTATCCGTTAGGATTATTTTGAAGATATTTTTGATGATATTCTTCTGCATGGTAAAAATTCTTAAGGGGCATAACTTCAGTAACAATTTTTTTGTCATACTTAAGTGCCTCTTTTTTTAAAGATTCATTGATTACATCCAAATCATCTTCATTGCCCGGTATATAATAAATCCCTGTTCTATACTGGGTTCCTGTGTCACCGCCCTGCCTGTTAAGCAATGTGGGATCAATAACCCTCCAGAAATCCTCCAAAATTTTATTGAGAGTTATTTCATTTTCATTATATTTAATATGTAATACCTCAGCAAATCCTGTGGTATTTGTACAAACTTCTTCATATGTAGGATTCTTTGTATTTCCATTGGCATATCCCACAACAGTTTCCACAACACCTTTTCTCAAATCAAAATATGCCTGCATACCCCAAAAACATCCGCCTGCCAGATAGATTTCCTTCATTGTTATCAGCTCCTTTTATATATTGTTTATATTATACTCATTTTTAAATTTTTTCTCAATATTTTATATTTGCATTAAATTCCTTTGCAATATACAATATATCTAAAACACATGGTGGTACTACTATGGTAAACATATCTGATAAAATAAAATACAAGCTAAAGCACGCCCCCATGTGTCCCGGGGTTTATAAAATGCTGGACTCTCGCGGAAATGTTATTTATATAGGTAAAAGCAAGCTGTTAAACAAAAGGATAAAAACGTACTTTATAGATAACCCTAAATGGGACAAGGTAAATAAAATGCTTCCTTTTATAGATGACATTGAATTTATTGTTACAGACACTCATTTAGAGGCAAGATTGCTTGAATGCAGCATGATTAAATCAATCCGACCAATTTTTAATTCTCAGATGAAACATGACCGGGGCTATGCATATCTGAAACTTGAAGACTACAACAGATACAGAGCACTTTCTGTCTCTGATTCAAGAGAAGAAAACACTTATGGTCCGTTCAGACGAAGGTCATATTTATCGGAAATAATAAGTGCCTTTAAAAATTTATACCCCATAAAAAAAGAGGGAAATTCATGCCTGTTTGAATATCACCTATTCCCTGTAACCATGAATGAACACGAGTTCAATGAAAACAGGATTGTATTGAAGGAAATATTATCAGACATAAATAGATCTGATTTGTTTGTAAAAGCTTTGGAGTATAAAATGAAAAAGGAATCGTCATTAAATAATTTTGAAATGGCTTTACTGTACAGGAACATGATGGAGTATGCAAACTATCTGAGCAGTTCTGTCAATAAATACAATGAACTTATCAATAACAGACTGCTTCTTTCAATACCTGTTCATGAAGGATACAAATTATTCTATATTTACGGCGGTAAAATAATTAACAATAAAATATACAAAGAATTATCTCCTCTGTCTTACGATGCATTCTGTGAAGCAGCAATATCTGCTGCCGATGTTACGCCTGATGTTGATGAAAAATCTATGATTGATTTCAGAGATATCATATATTCTGAAATTTTATCATTGAATGAAGACATGGTCAAAATTATTTAATTGCTACCATAATACAATGCATAATATCTCGAAATTTTTTGGTCAAGATTTATAAGACTTATTATCCCTGCTTCTCTTAGTGTTTCTTTTCCATTGATAAGCAGAACTACTGCCGGAACAGTAAAGATACCGCATTTTGCTGAAAGCTCCGGAGAATTTTCTGCTTCAACCCTATAAGTCACAATATACGGATATTTTTGAAGCATTCCTTCAATTTTAGGCAGCATTGCTCCGCATACACCGCATGACCCACTTCCGAAATACAGCAGAATCATATCATTCTTATCTTTAAGTTCATTTATTTTTTCAATCGAATTTATTATTTCCATAGTTTCTCCGTAATTATTTCTAACATATCTAATTATATATTATTCTACCACACATATTGATTTTCATATACTAGAACTACCGGAAAAATTAATTGTTTCTTTTCTAACAGATTTATACTTGACTTTATATTCAAATATGCTAATATAATAATATATTAATATTGCAGAGGTGTTTATGTTAGATTTTAACAATAAGGAAAAAACAAAAAAAATACTTGCAGAAAAGGCCGAGCTTTTCAAAAATATCGCTCATCCCGTGAGATTATGCATATTAGCCATGCTTCTGAAGGAAGAACAAAGCAATGTAACCGATATACAATGTTGTCTGGATGTACCACAGCCAACAGTATCCCAGCATCTTGCAAAGCTTAAGTCAGCCGGAATTCTCACCGCTGAAAGAAACGGCACAGAAATCATTTATACCATAAAAAATGAAGATACAAAAAAATTAATAATACAAATCTTAGAAATATAATTTGGAGGGTTTCATGAGTAAAAAAATTCTAATTATCGGCGGTGTTGCCGGAGGGGCCAGCACTGCGGCACGCCTCAGACGCCTTGATGAAAGCTCGCAAATAATAATGTTTGAAAGAGGCTCTTACATTTCATATGCAAACTGCGGCCTCCCGTACCACATTGGAAATGTAATCAAGGAAAGAGAATCTCTTCTGCTTCAAACACCGGAGGCAATGTCTGGAAAATACAACATAGACGTACGTATTGATTCCGAGGTTATTAAAATAAACAGAGAAAGCAAAGAAATTGAAGTCAAAAAAACAAAGACAGGAGAAATATACACAGAAAGCTATGATGTTTTGGTGATATCAACAGGATCAACACCACTTAAGCCTCCAATTGAGGGCATTAACTCCCCCGGCATATTTACGCTTTGGACAGTTCCCGATACTGATGAAATCAAAAAATTTATCGATGAAAAAAAACCTGAAAATGCTATTGTAATCGGAGGTGGTTTCATAGGCCTTGAGGTCGCTGAAAATCTCCATCATGCAGGCATAGCTGTTACGGTTGCTGAAGCTATGGACCAGATTATGGCTCCTTTTGACTATGAAATGGCTCAAATCGTTCAAAGTAATATGGCATTGAACGGTGTAAATCTCATATTGGGAGACGGAGTTTCAAAATTTGAAAATGATGGTTCCAAGGTGAAAATAACACTTGCCAGCGGTAAAAAATTATCTGCCGACATGGTTCTGTTATCCATAGGTGTAAGACCAAACAGTATTTTAGCTAAGGAAGCAGGTCTGGAAACGAATTCGCGCGGAGGCATAGTAACAGATAAGTACCTCAAAACGTCAGATCCGTACATTTATGCTCTTGGTGATGTAATTGAGGTTGATGAATTCGTAAACAAAGGAAAAGCGATGATTGCTCTTGCAGGACCTGCCAATAAGCAGGGACGTATCTGTGCAAACAATATTTACGGAGCAGATGAAGAATATAAAGGAACCATGGGAACTTCTGTGGCGAAGGTGTTTGACCTTACTGCTGCTTCTACGGGAGCCAATGAAAAAACACTGAACAGGGTGGGATTGATTGGAGGCAAGGATTATTACACAGCCACAATTTCACAAAAATCCCACGCAGGATATTACCCGGGAGCATCCGAATTAATTCTGAAGCTCATATTTTCCACAGACGGCAAAAAAGTATACGGAGCCCAGATCGTAGGTGAAGACGGTGTAGACAAACGAATTGATACCATTGCCACTGCCATGCGCCTTGGAGGCAGCATCTATGATTTGAAGGAGCTGGAGCTTGCCTACGCGCCGCCCTATTCGTCCGCTAAAGACCCTGTTAATATGCTTGGCTTTGTTGCCGAAAACATAATACAAAACAAAGTTAAATTTTCAAAATGGAATGATGTAAATCCTTTGAAACCGGGAAGCTATACAATTCTTGATGTTCGTGAGGACATGGAGCGAATGGTTTTCGAAATTCCCGGGTCGGTGAATATTCCTCTTGGCCAGCTCAGAAACAGACTTTCAGAGCTTGATAAAAATAACAGAACCATAGTGTTTTGCGCAGTTGGAGTTCGCTCCTACAATGCGGCAAGAATACTTGAAGAAAACGACTTTAACGACGTCATGGTCTATCCGGCTGGAACCGGATTTTATAAATCAGTATATTATGAATATTATAATAATTTAAAATCAGGCGAAGAACCGATTTTTACCGAACATCCTGCACAAAAACCGGAGGNNAAGCGTCAATTCAGGTTGACTGCAGCGGACTGCAGTGTCCCGGACCTATTATGAAGGTGTATGAAACAATTAACAAGATAAATGACGGAGATATAATTCAGGTTTCCGCGACTGATTCCGGCTTTGCCAAGGATGTGGAAGCATGGTGCAGAAGAACGGGCAACACTCTGCTGAAGGTTGAAAAGGAAGGTAAAAATAATATCGTTTATATGCAGAAGGGGACTTCCGCAGGAAAACCTGCCTCTTCCGATAATACCGTTGACTCCCCACAGGAAAACGACGGAAAAACAATAATCGTATTCAGCGGTGATATGGATAAAGTTCTTGCTTCCTTCATTATTGCCAACGGTGCGGCTGCCATGGGGAGGCCTGTCACCATGTTCTTCACATTCTGGGGACTTAATGTTTTAAGGAAAACAGAAAATCAAAATGTGAAAAAGCCTCTCATAGATGCTATGTTCGGAACGATGATGCCGCGAGGAGCAGCCAAGCTGAAGCTTTCAAAGATGAATATGGGAGGTATGGGCACCGCAATGATGAAAAAAGTCATGAAGGATAAAAACATAGACTCTCTGGAAGATTTAATCAAGAAAGCTATGGATAACGGGGTTAAAATGATTGCATGCACCATGTCCATGGATGTTATGGGAATTACAAAGGAAGAACTAATAGACGGCGTAGAATTTGCCGGCGTCGGAACCTATCTGGGAGATGCCGAAGAATCAAATGTGAACCTATTTATATAATAAATTTAACCGGAAGCTTCATGTATATAGAAGCTTCCGGTTTATTATTGCCTATTCTTTTACAATACCCTTACATTGAAAGCCGTTGTCTGAGGAGGAATGCTGGCTGTCTGGAACACAGCATGCTCAACCCTTACAAAATCTCCCGGTCTCAAGTCTCTAAGCCGAATTAATCTCCCTCTCCTGTCTTTTATTATTGTAGCATCCGTTATAACAAATCGCATCTGAGTATTTATATCATTAGGATTTCCTGTATATAAAAAGTTGTTTACACTGTCAACATATGCAACTCTATCTTCTGTAACGCTGAAATTGTTATCAAGAACTATTATCCTGAAAGCTCTTGCCTGAGGAGGAATGCTCCTTGTCATGGCAGAGGAAAACTCAGCATATACCATCATTCCTTCTCTCAGATCTCCGAGCGATATGGGCTGACCAAACTGATCCAGCAATATTGTATCATTTCCAACCACCAGTGTTACTACCTGCACATGCATCATGCAGAAATCACCCATTATACCATAGGAGATGGTTATATAACCCGTTCTGTTATCTGTATTGACACTTTCAATAAAAGCATTTTCTGCTGTTATAACATTGTCTCTGTCTCTTCTTCTTTGTTCTGTTACCATATCATCCATATTACACCTCACAAATAATATATAATTATATATATTCAAAAGAAATAAATATGTTCTAACATAAAAAAACTGCCCCTTAAGGCAGTTCAGATTATTTCTTTATAGATGAACAGCTCTTCGCCTTGCTGCACCCAGAGCACCCTGCGCAGCCTGAGCCGTTCTTTTTTTGTTTTTTCATAAATGCAACTATCCCTGCTACAATTGCTGCAATAACAGAAACTATAATAATATCAGCTGTGTTCATAATTACCTCCTACATGAACAATCCGCTCACCTGGTAAACGACCGCTCCAACTACATATGCGGTACCTGTCTGGTATAAAGCCGTAAGAACCGCGTACTTCATTGATCCAAGCTCTCTTTTTGTAGCCGCAAATGCTGCTATGCAAGGCATATACAGCAGGCAGAATGTCAGAAACGCAAACGAGCTCCTTGGAGTGAATATTGTACTCAGAACCGATGCAAGCTGTGTATCAGTTGCTGCTCCCGTCAGCACGGACAATGTGCTTACAACAGCCTCCTTAGCAGCAAAGCCTGTAAAAAGAGCTGTTGATGCTCTCCAGTCATTGAAGCCCAAAGGTATAAATGCAGGTGATATGAGTGATCCCACCGAAGCGAGTATGCTGTATGAACTGTCATCCACCATGTCTAACGACCAGTTAAATCTTTGTAGAAACCATATAACAATGGATCCGAGAAAAATCACCGTAAATGCTCTCTGCACAAAATCCATGCCCTTTTCCCACATGCCCAGCAGCACACTTCTTCTCGAAGGAACTCTGTAAGCCGGAAGCTCCATAACAAACGGCACCGGTTCACCTTTAAATATTGTTCCCTTTAATATCAAACCGGACAGTATGGCTGTCACTATTCCTATTATATATAACGCAATCATTACAATTGCCGCATTTTCGGGAAAAAACACCATTGTTATCATTCCGTAAATAGGAAGCTTTGCGCTGCATGACATAAAAGGAGCAAGAACAATCGTCATCTTTCTGTCTCTCTCGCTTGAAAGTGTCCTTGTGGCCATTATTGCCGGAACACTGCAGCCGAATCCTATCAGCATAGGAACAAATGAACGTCCGGAAAGACCTATTTTCCTGAGCAGCTTATCCATAAGAAACGCTACTCTTGCCATATATCCACTATCCTCCAGCAGAGACAGGAAGAAAAACAAGACTACGATAAGAGGCATGAAAGATATTACACTTCCGACTCCTGCAATTATTCCGTCAATTACAAGCGAATAAATCATATCACTTACATCATATGAAATCATTAAATTTGATATATGCTCGGCAAATAAAGCCACCAACTCTTCAACATATTCCTGAAGCGGTGCTCCTATGACCCCAAATGTAATCCAGAATATGAAAAACATTATTCCGAAAAATATAGGAATACCCAAATATTTATGAGTAAGAACTCTATCAATTTTCTCAGAGCGTATTTGCTCCTTCGTTTCCTGTTTTTTTATAACAGCATCATCGCATATTTCTTCAATATAGCTGTATCTCATATCCGCCAGTGCCGCTTCCCTGTCCGTACCCAGTGATTTTTCCATGTCCTCAACCACATGTTCTATTATATGCGTCTGGCTTTCCGTAATACCCAATTCCTTAAATGTAGGCTTATCTCCTTCAACAAGCTTTATTGCCGCAAATCGCACCGGATATCCGGCATTTCTTGCCTGTTCCTCTATTAAATGTGATATTGAATGAATTGCCTTGTGAACCTCACCTTTACAGAAGTCTAATTTCCCGGGCTCCTTCCGCTCCTGTGCTGTCTTCATGACAACATCCATCAGCTCCGAAATTCCTTCATTTTTGCTTGCTGAAATCGGAACAACTGGAATACCCAAATGACACGACAGCTTTTTTACATCAATGGAGTTTCCGCTTGCTCTCACCTCATCCATCATATTTAACGCGATTACCATAGGAATAGAAAGTTCCATAAGCTGCAAGGATAGATACATGTTTCTTTCTATATTTGTGGCATCAACTATATTTATTATTAAATCAGGATGCTCCTTTAAAAGAAAGTCTCTGGTTACAACCTCTTCCATCGTGTATGGAGACAGTGAATATATCCCCGGAAGATCTACCAGGGAGGCATCCTTATGCCTTTTAATATTTCCTTCTTTTTTCTCAATCGTAACACCGGGAAAATTCCCGACATGCTGGTTGCTTCCGGTCAACGCATTGTATAATGTAGTTTTTCCTGAGTTTTGATTTCCTGCGAGGGCAAATACATACTTCATATATTAAATACCTCTTTCAGTTCAATTTTAGAAGCTTCCTCTCTCCTGATGGTCAAAACATAATTTCTCAGCGAAAGCTCAATTGGGTCACCCAACGGAGCAACCTTACGTACATGCACCCTTGTATTGGGTGTCAATCCCATATCCAACAATCTCCTTCTGAGCATTCCCTTCCCGCCGATAGATGAAATAATACCACCCTGTCCCGGCTTTACATTATCTAATGTCATTTTCATTCCTCCAAGTCACGATATTGATAATCATTATCATTTATTCGATATTATTATATTCTAATCAGCAAAGATTGTCAATATACACAATTATTTTTTTGCAATAAAAAAGAGCCTATTTTCATAGAATATCTATTAGGCTCCTATGTACTATTTTATATCATCCGTGTTTGAACCATATACTTCAATAACAGGCATCGCGAACATAAATCCTACACCGGGCTCCTCAAAATTATCAAGTTCTTCCTTAATTTTTCCGGCCACTTCATCAAGCTTTTCCTTATCCTTTATAATACTGAATACTATTTTGCTGTACGGCTTCCTTCCATCTATTAGTTTTCTCACACTGTCGAGCATAGGAATATTTATATTGTGGTCCAGAAGCACCTTTCCCATTCCCTGACTGTCAATAGTTGTAGCTCCTAATTCTGCCTGATAAAAAACCTCATGTATACTATCAAGTTTGTAAATGTCATTCAATATTAACACTAAAGCAAACATTAAAACCCTCCCAATTACATTTCGACCATGACGTCCTTGATGATTATATCATATGCTTTTTTACTATTCAACATTTGCTTATGAAATTTATTATATATTTACGTTTTCCTTAATATTTAATATGATAACCTCAGAATTCCTTATCTTATTTCTATATTCTTCATAATCTGCTTTAATAATTTCAAAGGTATTGTGGTGAATCAGTATGACCTTCTTGGGCTTAATAAAAGAATAAGAATAGAAAACTAGATAAATCACTCAAGTTCTGTTTACAAAAACGTCATAACCTTGTCATTGACATATCTTTTTATAATATTCCAATAAATTCAAGAATGTTTTATAATCTTTATACTGTTTAAAAAATTCTAATTAAAATTGATAAAGGAGAAACTATGACAAAAATAAAAAGTATAAGAACAAAATTATCTTTAATTTTTAGTTCGCTGCTTCTGATTGTTTGTATCGGACTAGGCACTATTACGTATGCTCGGTCATCCAAAGCATTAATATCGCAGGTAGATGAATCGCTATATGAGCTAGCTAATAAAGCAGCAATGATAGTTCAAGAAAGAGTGAATACTCATTTAAATTCCTTAGAAGTAGCTGCTGAAACTGATTCAGTTAGGCTTGATGAAAAGACCTTGGATGAGAAACTTAGTCTGCTTAAAAAAGAAGTAGAGCGAAGCAGCCATCTGTATATAGGAATTGCAGACGAATTAGGCAATTGTACAATTACTAATGGCGAATCAACTAATATTTATGAAAGAGATTATTTTATAAAAGCAATGACAGGAGAAAAGTTAGTTACAGACCCTATTATAAGTAAAATTGATGGAAGTATAACGGTCATATACGCAGTACCTATTAAAAATGGAAATACAATCAAAGGGATATTGTTTGCAGCGCGAGACGGAAATGAACTAAGTGATATAGTTAACGATATCAAGTTTGGAGAAAATGGCGACGCAGTCATGATAAATAAAGAAGGAACAAAGGTTGCTCATTCAAACAGAACACTTGTTTTAAAAATGGATAACGACTTTGATAACATTATAAAAGATAATGGGTTAAAATCATTGGTCGAGCTGGAGAAGCAAATGGTTGAAGGCAAATCAGGCACTGGAGAGTATGAGTATAACGGAATCACTAAATATATGGCATATGTTCCTGTAGCCGGAACAAACTGGTCATTGGCACTCACATCTCTTAAATCAGATGTCATGGAAAGGGTTCATGACTTAACAACTATAATTATTATTGTTTCACTTGTTTTTATTGTAATAAGCATTATTATAACGGTAATTATCTCCACCAGCATATCAAAACCAATTAAATTAGTATCAGATTATCTTCAACTTTTATCAACTGGAGACTTTACACAGAAAATTCACTCAAAAATGCTGAGGATGAATGACGAAGTAGGCATTTTGGCTAGAGCTACAGATGTTATGCAGCAATCATTAGGTAACCTTATTAGAGATGTTTCTAATGAATCCTCACAGGTTAGTCAGATGCTCACACAAATTAGTTATGAAATAGTTGAGCTCAACAAAAGCATAGAGGAAATAACAGCTACAACTGAAGAGTTGTCCGCATCAACAGAAGAAACCGCTTCAGCAACTGAAGAAATGAATGCCACTTCATTAGAAATAGAAAATGCCGTACAATCAGTTGCCATGAAATCGCAAGAAGGAGCAGTTACAGCCGGCAACTTGAACGATATGGCAGATGATATGAAGAAGGGTGCAATTAATTCAAAGAAGAATGCAATTGAAATTTATGAAAAAACAAAAATCAGTATGGAAAATGCAATTCTACAGTCTAAGTCTGTGGAGCAAATAAACGTTTTATCTGATGCTATACTAGAAATAGCTTCTCAAACCAACTTGCTCGCATTGAATGCTGCAATTGAAGCAGCAAGAGCTGGCACGGCCGGCAAAGGTTTTGCTGTAGTAGCAGATGAAATAAGAAGTTTAGCAGTAAATTCTAAAAATACGGTTGTAAGAATACAAGAAGTAACCGAACTAATTCTGGTTGCAGTAAATAATTTGTCATCCAGCGCACATGAAATAATGAATTTTATTGATAGCAAAGTACTTAATGATTATGACACCTTAGTAGATTCTAGTGAGTTATACAGTTTAAATTCATCTAAAATCAATGATATGGTCACTGATTTTAGTTCTGCGTCTGAAGAAATATTGGTTTCAATACAGAGTATGGTTGCTGCTTTAAACCAAGTCGCTTCTGCCTCCACAGAAGGTGCACAAGGGGCGTCCAGCATTGCACAAGCAACCACTTCAATTGCTCATATGTCTAGTGAGGTATCTAATTTATCAGAAGCTGCTAAGGAAAAATCAAATTTGCTTATTGAAGCTGTGTCCAAGCTTAAAGTATAGGGAGTAATAATATGCTAGGAACAAAACAAATTTTAAGTGATTTTAATTTGCAATACTTGGTATTTAAGCAGGAGAGTGAGTAATGCTTCAAAATGCTATTAAAGAAAACAATGTACTATACCAGGCATTTAAAAATAATGAGTTTTTACTCCACTATCAACCAATTGTTGATGCTGCTACTCATGAGACCATGTGGGTTGAGGCACTGATGAGGTGGCATAGTCCTAAATTTGGAGAGGTTCTCCCTGATAAATTTATTCCCATAATGGAGAAGGAAAAACTTATTATTCCTATTGGCACATGGGTTCTTGAAAAAGCTTGCAGGCAGCTGAAAAAATGGCATGAAATCGGATATACAAATTTTGGCGTGTCAGTGAATGTTTCTTCTGTGCAACTTCAACACTATGACTTTGCAAAAGTTGTACAATGCACTCTTTTTAAAAATGGAGTAAATCCAAAGAACATTTTGCTTGAGATTACTGAAAGTTCTAAACTAAATGCAGATACCAATGTTATAAATACTTTGAAAATATTAAAAGAAATGGGCGTAAGGATTTCAATTGATGATTTCGGAACTGGATACAATTGTATGAAGTATCTCCATGAATTTGAGTGTACAAGCTTAAAAATAGATAAGTTTTTTGTTAAAAACTTAGAAAATGACAGAGGAAAAATACTGATTGACAGTATTATTTCCCTTGGACATAGAATGGGGCTCAAAATAATAGCAGAAGGTATTGAAACCATCAAACAGTGCGAGAAACTTAAGAGCATGGGATGCGACATGCTTCAAGGTTATTATTTTTGTAAACCTGCATCTTCTGAAAGGTTGTTGCTGTTTCTAGAAAATAAGCAGAATGAAAGCCATACAAATAATTTAAAGTGAGAGATTCTCATACTTGCATGTAGAATAAATGAGTTTATTGTGATATCATTTTAGTCTAATAATAGTATATCTTTACATATTTTAATAATTTTTATAAAAAGAGGAAAGTAAGTAAATATGAACAATATGACATTTGGTGAATGCCTCAAATGTATGCTTTCAGCGTTAGAAGTAAGCATGAATCGCCTAGCGAAATATATAAATGTTGATAATTCGCTTGTTAACAGGTGGGTTCATGAAAAAAGGATTCCTCCTTATGGTTCAGCCCATATTGAAAACATCGCAGAGTACTTGTCGAAAAATGTGCACAATACGTTCCAAATTAGCTATATAAATGATATTATAATGAAACAAGGATTATGGGCTGAAAATTTGAGTAATACAGAAGACAAAATAAAGAAGATTCTATTTGAAGCACAAGGATATTCATTAGAATGCAGAAAAAAGTTATTAATAAAAAAAAAAGAAATGATGTCAGAGATAAAACACAGAGATTTAATTGAAACAAAAACCATAGCGTATATGAAACAATTTAAAAGCATAGAAGGGATAATCGAATTATCAAGCGATGACAAGGTTATTTTCGGTTCCGATAATATTATTAAATTTTTGCTTGAATTGCTTAATGAAGCATCATTAATAGGGTGTCAAGATAATAAAACAATTTATATTACTTACAATAACAGCATTATAACAGCCAATGATGAAATTGTAAAAACAAAAAAATATTTTGTAAGGATAATAAAGAAAGGTTGGAAGATTATCTTTTTATTAAAGCTGGACAATAATATAAAGAGGATATTAAGTTTTATAGAATTTGCAATGCCGTTAATTAAGACCGGAGAGTGTATTATATATTATTACAATAATTACGGGTTATCAGATGAACAAAGAGAAACCTTTGTAATTCCCGAGGTTGGAGCAATGTCCATTTTTGTAAATAACTTTAATTCAGAAATTAAGACAGCTTTTTATTTGAAAAGCATCAGTGCCATTAATGTATTCAAAGAATATTTTGAAGTTCAGTTGAAAAACAATGCCCAACCCTTAATAAGACATTACTCAGAGAATGAATATAAGGAATTTTGTCGTATTTTATCTGAATCAGAAGATTCCATCGGTAACAGAATGGTGTACTCGTCTAATTTAAGTACAATAATGCTTCCAGAACATATTTATTTAAAATTGTTGAACAATTGTATGCTTTCTGACGATATTATAAAGTTTGCATTTAAAAATTATAAAAAGCAATGTAATGCATTTAAGAGAAACATAAAGCACTATGAATACAACGAAATATATCTTATGGATTCTATTAACNNATCTTAAAACTTACAAAAATTACAATGTTTTATTCATAAATAAAAAAGATGAAAAATTAATTATGAAAGAAGACTTCTCTTTTGTGCTTAAAGAAAGAAAAACATTTTTCTATGAATGCTGCTACAAATTAAAAAATAATTATCCAGCAGTAAGGATTTCTGTTGATGAGCCATTTATTTTAAAAGCCTTTGAGGAATACTTCAGAAAAACCTGGGATCACATTTCACCGGCATATAGGGAAAAGGCAGATGTTATAAGATTTCTTCAAAGGCAGATAGATGCACTTAGATAATCTTCTAAAACATTTATTAGATTGAAATCGTGACAGTTAGGAATAAACGTGGCAATAATACCTTTGAAACTTCCTTTTTCCTTAATCTCTATTGCAGAATGACCCAAATAAGTTATTTTCATATGAACACCGTCCTTTATTATAGCTAATAAAAAGAAATCTCTGAATAAAAGAGATTTCTTTTTGAGGTCAACCTACGATATTTTCCTTCTTTTTGCCAAGGTAAGCTTCCTGTATCCTTTCATCTCTTATAATGTCTTTTGCACTTCCCTTTAAGGTTACGGCACCTTGTTCAAGCACATAAGCATAATCTGCAACCGATAATGCCTTAAAAGCATTTTGTTCAACCAAAAGAATTGTTTTTCCCATTTTTTTAATTTCAATAATTATATCAAATATAATATTTATAAGCAAAGGAGCAAGGCCGAGAGACGGTTCATCAAGCAGTATCAGATCTGGGTCTGACATCAGTCCCCTGCCCATGGCAAGCATCTGCTGTTCACCTCCGGACAATGTTCCTGCAGATTGATTTTCTCTTTCCTTCAATATGGGGAAAAGTTCAAATACTCTGTTTAAGTCTCTGTTTATTTTTTCTTTGTCTTTTCTTAGGAAAGCTCCCATACGAAGATTTTCATTAACAGTAAGATTTGCAAATATGACTCTTCCTTCCGGTACCTGACATATTCCTGATTTTACAATTTTATGTGCCTGTTTTGGCAGCTTACCTTGCTTGTATAGAATTTCTCCTTCTTTATATTTAACTATTCCGCTTATTGAATTAATCAGCGTGGATTTTCCCGCTCCGTTTGAACCTATTATTGAAACTATCTGTCCTTGCTCAACACTTAACGAAACCCCCTTGAGGGCATGGATACCACCGTAATAAACATTTAAATTATTCACATCAAGCATATTTATCTTCCTCTTTTCCCAAATAAGCTTCTATGACCTTTTTATCCTCTTGAATTTCTTCCGGAGTACCAAGAGCAAGGGGAATTCCAAAGTTCAGCACAAATATCCTGTTGCACACGCCCATTATTAAATCCATATGATGCTCAATAATTAATACTGTAAGATTGAATTTATCTCTTATTTCCCTGATCAGCTCCATGAGCTGAATGGTTTCCTCAGGATTCATGCCTGCCGCCGGTTCATCAAGAAGCAGAAGCTTTGGCTCCAAGGCAAGGGCTCTGGCAATCTCCAGCTTTCTCTGAAGACCGTACGGTAAATTTGATGCAACTATGCTCCTATAGTCCCAAAGGCCCATAAGTTTTAAAAGATCTTCAGTCTTTTCATTCAGGTTCTTTTCCTGAAGTTTGAATTTACCTGTTCTCGCAATTGAACTTACCAGGCTGTAATCAGCTGACTTATTGCAAGCCGTAAGCACATTATCATATGCTGTGAGCTTTTTAAATAGTCTGATATTCTGAAACGTTCTTGTTATCCCCATGTTTGCAATTTCAAAGGGCCTCATTCTGTTAAGACTTTTACCATTAAAGGATATATCTCCCTCCGTAATGTCGTATATCGAAGTTATGAGATTAAATATTGTAGTTTTTCCTGCGCCGTTGGGACCTATCAGCCCAAAGATTTCTCCCTGCTCAATATTGAAGCTGACCTTGTCCACTGCGGTCAATCCTCCAAATTGTTTTGTCACATTATTAAGAGAAAGCACACTCATGGCTTTACCTCCTCTTTTGATTTACTTTTTCTTTCTTTATAAAATCTTATAATTGGCCTTATGCTGAATTCTCTGCCTCCCATTAATCCCTGAGGCNNCGTTATCATAATCAATATCACGGCTGCTCCGTAAATAACCAGCCTCCAATTATAAAAACTTCTCAATAATTCAGGTAGGAACGTCAGAAGCACAGCTCCTATTACACTGCCCGATACACTGCCAAGTCCGCCAAATATCACTATTATGGTAAGCTCTGTGGACTTTACCAGCTTAAACATTACAGGCTGTATATATCCTAGATAATGCGCCATCAAACCTCCGGCTATTCCTGCATAGAACGCACTTATGGCAAGAGCAGTCATTTTATATTTAAAGACATTTATTCCTATAGTCTGAGCGGCAAGCTCCTCTTCTCTTATGGCAACCATACTTCTTCCATGCCTTGATCTTATTACGGACATAAGCACATATATGGCTATTACATTTATAACAGCCACATTGAATAGAGTTGTTGTATTATAAGTGCTGATACCTGAAAGCCCTCTTGCACCTCCAAAATACTGTATGTTGTCAAGTATCAGCCTTGTTGCTTCTCCAAATCCAAGTGTCGCAATACAAAAATAATCTCCCTTCAAGTTTAGTGTAAGTTTTCCGATAAAAAAGCTGACCAGCATAGCAGCAATGCCTCCTGCCATTAATGCCGCATAAAACGGCATCCACGTCATCTTTGTTGTAATAGATGCCGCCACATATGCTCCGATTGCCATAAAGCCGGCATGTCCGAAAGAAAACATTCCAGTGAAGCCTGTAAGCAGAGACAGCCCAAGGACTGTCATTAAATTAATACCTGACAATATTAATATACCTACTATGTAATCCCAACTCATAATTACCTCCTAAGCCTTATCTTCCGTAGACTTGCCCATCAGGCCTGTGGGCTTAAAGACCAGTACTGCAATTAAAAGTGCAAACACTATCAAATCTCTGTACTGTGATGATAAAATACCGGAAGTCATTGTTTCTATCAATCCGAGCAGAACTGAACCTATAACAGCTCCCTGCAGGCTTCCCAATCCTCCGAATACCGCCGCAACAAATGATTTCGTAGTTATATTCCCTATCTGCGGATACACCGTGTACTTCATACCGAAAAGCATTCCTGCCAAGCCTGCCAGCAGTCCTCCCAAAGCGAAAATTATGAAAATTACCATATCTGCATTTACTCCCATTAAGGTACTACCTTTTATGCTGTATGAAGTTGCTCTGATAGACATTCCAATTTTTGTTTTTTCTATTATATATACAAGTGCCGTCAAACTGATGGCAGATATGATAAACATCAATAAATCTATTCTTCCCAATGCAATATTGCCAAGCAAAATGGGCTCGGTGGAAAAAACAGGCGGATACGATCTGAATGTTGGTCCTATAGGGGATGCAATTACGACATTCTCTAAAAATATTGATGCTCCCATTGCTGATATTATGAAATAAAGAAATGGTGCGTTTCTTTTCCTTAAGGGTCTGTATACAATTCTTTCCATAGACACTGCCAGCAGCCCCGAGCCAATAGATGACAATAAAAATGCCGCAAAAAACGGGACCTTTAAAAGCGTCAGGCAAAAATACCCTATATATGCACCAATCATTATTACACCACCATGGGCAAAATTTGAAAAGTTCATTATACTGTATACAAGAGAATATCCAACCGCCATCAGAGCATATACACTGCCTATGGATAACCCGTTTACAATCTGCTGTAAAAATACATTCATATTACCCTCCTAACTAAAATACGCAGGATGCGTAAAAAGCTCGTACTACAAGGCTCCGTGAGGTTGGCAGCCGCAGCAGACGGACTCCTTCAGCGGCCTGCGGGCGGGAAATAAACCCGCCTTTCACTATTGCAAACCATATTTTTCTTGAAATATGTAATCTGCCTTCTCAATTTTTACTATTGCAGCTTCTTTTCCCATTGGATTATGGTCATCCTCACTGATTCTTATAGTTCCAGTCACTCCTTCAACTGTAACCTTTGTTAGGGATTCTGTAATCTTTACAGGATCTGCTGAATTAGCATCCTTGATTGCCTCTTCAAGAAGTTTAAACGCATCATGTGCCATATATCCGTTTAATTCCATAGGGAGATTGTATTTAGCCTTATATGCATCCTGCAGTGGTTTAACATCAGGGTCGTTAAAATCAAGGTGGTTAACGACATAGCTCCCCTCAATTGATGCTGCCGCCATTTCCATAAGCTGCTCTGAAGGCCATCCGTCACCGCCCATAAGTGTAGCGGATATCCCTAAATCTCTTGCCTGATTAGCACTGAGTGCAACTTCCTTGTAATAATACGGCATCAATATTACATCAGGTTTTGATTCTTTAATTTTGCTGAGCTGTGCCCTGAAATCAACGTCCCCTTCTTTAAAGCCTTCTTTTGCAACTATTTTTCCACCCTTTTCAGCAAATGTCTTTTCAAAGAATTCAGTGAATCCCTGAGAGTAATCGCTTGCTACATCATATAACACAGCTGCATTTTTGTAACCAAGCCTGTCATAAGCATAACCTGCGGCAACTGCTCCCTGATATGGGTCAATGAAGCATACTCTAAAGTTATAAGGCTTAACCTTTCCGTCCTCTCCCACTGTTACTTTAGGATTCGTTGCAACTGTTGCTATATCAGGAACCTTATACTGTTCAAGGACTGCCGAAATTGATATTGCCTGCCCGCTCGCATTAGGCCCTATTATTGCAGCCACGCCATCCTGCGTAATTAACCTCTTAACAGCATTTACTGCCTCAGCCGCATCACCCTTTGTGTCATAATAAATGCCTTCAACTTGTTTTCCTAATAACCCTCCATTGGCATTGAGCTCTTCAATCAACATCTTTACGGTATTGCTCTCACATGTTCCCCAAACAGCCTGGTCTCCTGTCAAAGACCCTATCCAACCTATTTTTATTGTATTGCCTGACGACGCAGATGTACCTGTACCTCCGCAAGCCGAAAGCAATATTGTAAAAACCAATAATACGCTTACTATACATGCTGCATTTTTTTTCATAAAGCCCTCCTGTTCAATACATTATTTTACTATCTCAGTTTGTCCGCAAACTTTTGCGTTAATATATATTATTGCCCTGCCTAAGAATAAATTCATATTTCTTTTTAATATTAGTACTTATTTACTACATATTGATATTTTGCAGGACATTTCTGTTTCATTTTAAAAATTACTTTAACAATCAAACTATTCATAGTTATTTAAGTTGATTTTAATAATTTCAAAAGTTATTTTATCTAAAATTCAATGCTTACAAGGTTTTATTGTTACTTTTTTGTTACTAATTATCACTTTATGTGGGGACTTATCATAGATTTTGTGTGCTTTTCATCTTAAGTGTTTTATTAACAGAAATGAATTTGTATGCCTTGTAACACTCCTCCGGTACGAGCATATAATAAACCAAGCATAAATTAAGTATTATAAGAATTATAAGGAGGTTCAAACTTGTATGAATGCAAAACATTTTAACATATGTGAGCCCTATAAAGTACGTAATTTGTTAAATCTAACACCTATTATTAATGAAACTGGATTCATCAAAGTAAAAGTAATAACAGAACTTGGAGACATCCCTTTAGAAGGTTCGACCGTAACTGTTTACGCTTCATTAGCTGAATTAGTGCCGATTGAAACTGTAACGACAGACGAAAATGGGGACGCGCCAATATTAGAAATACCTGTGGCATATAATCCTGATATTGCAACAATGGATCCTGAATATCCTTATACAGATTATAATATAAGAGTGCTGCATGAAAACTATTATCCTGTCTTGATATATGATATTCAAGTGTTTCCAAATATAACTACAGATTTTATAGTAAATATGACTCGCATCCCTATTAATGCTCCGTATCCTCGTAGAGAAAGAACAACAACAATTCCTCGCATAGGTACTTAATGCGCATTTACTTTTTTAAAATTATATACAATCCTTGGCGAAATAAAAAAAGGCAGCCTATACTTTGTGTATAGGCTGCTTTTTTTTATTTTAACATCGTTTTATGCAAAGCACTGAATCAACTATATCCTCATTTTTAAACGAGTATTCTCTTTCGATATCCTTTTTTTCTTTTTCCGCTAATACCGGAATATGCCTTATTACAAATATAATAAAGCTTATGTAATAATATATGAACTTAACCTGTATCTTTGTGCTATAGTATGTCCAAAAATAAAACATTTTAGAATACAATTTTGCCATCTTTTCGTTTATAATACGTGCTTCTTCAAATAAATCTTTTATATCTTCATCTACCTTATCTAAATCGTCAATAAGCTCCAAGGTTCGTTTCAAGGAGTCCAATGTAACTCTTCCCCCATTACTGAATTTTATATTATCAAAGTCAACATGCACGGATAAAATGCGTTCTAATTCAGCTATGTCTTCTATTAAGCATCTTATATTTGGGTAACCTTCTAATCTATCCTTGTTTGGAAGCAAATTATATTTAGCCTTGAAGGTAACTATGTTGCAATAAAATTCGGACTTTTTAACTTCATATTCGCTTCTCTTCACAAACCGAGCATATGAAATCCGCTCTACCACAAATGCAATAATCGCTATTGCTAAAATCATCGCGTGTAACACATTCAATTTCATCAATACGCCTCCTCTTTTTTTACTGATTGTTGCTCTTGTTTATTTCGTACATATCTAGCAAATGCCTGTAAGTAGTTTCAAAATTATCTCTTATAGTTTTTACATTATTTTTATGAACCCTTTCCATCTGCGTGTTATGCCTAAAGTTGTTCCATTGTAATATCAATATAGTAACAAGATATATCGCAATATCCGGAGCTACTTCTATTACCTTCGTGAAAAAACTTTCTGTTAATTGTGACATCCGCTCAATACCCCTCATATCATTAGATATTATTCCCAAAAAACTAAATTTATGTATGCAGATAAGCTTTTTTATTATACTATATTTATCCAAATTAATCAATATAGCTTATATTGTATTTAATACACATCAGAGTACTATATATTGTGTCAGACCTACAAATAATTTCTTTAATATAATTATACCCACAATTTTACAGTAAAACAATTCTTTTCTCAAAAAATAAAAAAATCCCGGGCATTACACCCGGGTAAAATTACTTATTCTGCATCCTCTCTGCTATAATCAAGCATCTTATCATATCCTCTGTAAAGTCGAGGGTGCCGTCTTTATTCCCTTTAATATATCCAGCATCTACCCACTTTTTTATATACCCCTGATAAAACTCAGGCATTTCCGCTACGTTCTTATATCTCTTTACTCCCTCCGGCATAGCCTTAACCTCCAATTCCTTTTTTATATCAGCAATAAACTTGTCCCAATGTGGCAATATCAATCGCGGACAGTATTTACCGCTCCAGTGCTGATGAGGAACAACCTTATCTATGCTTATGCCCGTAGCCTTTATGAGCTGTGCTACAAATTTTATAGCTGTCTCCTCAGCTCCGGCAACCTCTGCAATTTCAATCCCGATACTTTTTCTGTTTCCCGGACCGTTCGCACCGTCACCTGCATGCCATGCCGACTCTGTAATTGGCAGCTCCTGATACACCTCACCGGGTCCTACGGTGAAATGCCAGCTGGTGTATGAGTTCACGGTATCTACATACTGGCTGTTTGCCAGTGCGGATGCACCCGGATTGCCAGTGTTGTGGATTGTAATATATTCAGGCTTCATAGGATATTGAGGTCTTGCGAGCTTGTTCGAAACAGGGATCAGGTGTTGAATAATCCCGATACCCTCTAATTCAGTTACTATGCCATTTTTAATCTGCATTTCCATCCACCTCTCTATCAACTATGGCTCCTGCAGCGCTGTCTACTTTCTCTTTGGCTATTCCTAAGACTTTGTTCAAAAACTCAGGTATTTCTATACCGGCATGCTGTAGGTTCTCAACATTAGATATTAATTCTCTTACAAGCAGCCAAGCAAGAACCAAGGCAGTAAATATTATCTTGCTTACAATATTAATTCCAAGGGCATCCGCAAGGATTAGTAAAGCTTTATCCAACAGGAATGCTAACATTATCAACATTCCATAACCTAACTTTTTATATAGCCCGTCTAATACTTTCTTTAACTCGACCTTTTCATCATCCCTCTTGCCGGCTGCATAAATCCTTGTAATCAAATCTGCAAACATTACCCCTACAGTGATTATTAAGAGAGGAGTAAACACTCCAAATATGCTTGTTAAAAACGCATATACGACCGTCAATACACCAATTAATCCAGCCTTAATTTCATTGTCTCCCATTTCATTCTCCCTTCAAATTTTTAAAATAAAAAGAGACCTGTTTTCAAGCCTCTTAGTCCACGAAATTTTTCTTTTGTTGCCTAAGCTTTAAGTAAATTTATTGCTTCGCGCCAAACTTGACGTTGTGCAATAACGTCAGCATACTCATCTGTTGTAGCTGCTCCTTCTGCAATTTTTATAATAACATAATCTGTGTCTGTAAGTTGTTTTTTTAGCCAATCAATAGTGTAACACACTTCACCTTCACCTTCAATTATGGAACTGCCTATAATATCAGTTTTATTCTCTATACCATCATCGGTATAGGTGCCATAATAGACGGTTATTTTATCAATATCTTGTGTTACCGCTCTACATTCATACTTTTTATCATTTATGATAATATCCATTTTACCTCCACTATACAAACTCTGTGCCCTGATAACTAACAATGTAAATATCTATCGCTTCAGCACTTGCAGCAAAATTAAGTGTATTTGCACCTGTGGTTATAGTTATATTAGCTGTGGTGCTTAATGCTTTAACTTTCCATCTATCCGCAGCAAAGGTATAAGTATGTACGAAATAAACTCCTACATCTGCCGCCAAAAGTGCTGGTCGTGCTAAAACCATAAAATGTCCAATTTGACCACTAAAAGTAACTATTTTGTTTGAGTTTGCTGGCAAATCAAAAACTTTTATTTTCATGTTGTTTAAATCACTTTTTGAAACTTTCGAAATTATACTCATTGTATGTGCGTCAACTTCAGCATCCAAATTTTCAATTTGTCCCCCAAGGGTAGCTGTTGTGTTGTACAGCTCTTCAAACATTCCGTTGGTTTTTTCTTTAAACGCGGCCCTGCCTTGTTCATTTCCTATGATAGGATTGTAGCCAGCCATTATTCGGCACCTTCTTTCAATTCAACGAAATCTAATAGCTGCCGCAGATGCACAGCTTTAATACTGATATCTTTGTTGAGTTTTATTTTTTCAAGTTTAATCTCTATATCAAGGTTTTCAAGCGGCTCAATTTCCTGTAAGTATTTTGCTACATTTACATTTTTAATTGTATAATTAATGCGATCCTCAGTGTTTCCGTATTTCCGCATTAATTTCTCGCGTTGCTCAGAATAGTTGTTAAAATGAGGTTCTATTTGCTGTATTATGTTTACTACTTTAAAACTTTCTTCTATTGGTAATTCTTTTTGCTGCAGCTCGTTAAGTGCATCAACAGCATTAATTATCGTCTTTAATTTCATATTCCCTCCTAACTTGATGCGACCAACACATATTCCGAGTTGGTTACATCACTATGTTTCTTCTTGGTATAAGTACTTCCGTTTATGTTTAAGGTACTACAATTAATGCCTACAGTATTGTAATACGCCGCTACCCTTGCATCTCCATTTTGATTTTTCAAAGTGCTTTGACTTATGCCATCTATTACAATATTGTATACATTACTTGGTGATGGCCACATATTTGTATAGACTCCATAGATATCTCCACAAACAGCGCCAAAATTACCCCAACTTGTATTACCCGAACTGAACTGCAGCCGTCCGTTATACATTCGCACACCGTAATTGCCAACGACGTTGTATAAATCTCCATTCATTCTAATATCTCCAGAGCTTGTTATGTAGAAAACATCTGAGGTGCCTTTTTTTATATTGAAGCCGCCGTTTTTTATTGTCAGCCCGTCTGAGCTAAACTCTAATTTTGCCGCACCGGTTGCCAATTTCAATCCGCTTATGTCTAAGTCTATATTATCAATGCGCCCCGAAATAGTGCCGATATTTGTTGTTAGATTGCTTACGTTCAGCTGCAGGTTATCAATATCCAGCTCGGCGTTTTGTACCCTTAATAGCAGGCTTGTTGATGTCAACTGTAGTTCTCCTATGTTTCCCTCGGCATCTGTTAATCGCACACCAAATTGATTTGATGTCAGCTGCAATTCTCCTATATTTCCCTCGGCTGATGTTATCCTACCTGTTAGGCTTGTTGCGGTTAGCTGCAGTTCACCAACATTTCCTTCAACCGCTGTAACCTTCCCTTCAATTTCGTCAGCACGGATAGTCAAATTAGCTATATTTTGCAATATTTCTGTATCTTTTATACTTTGCCATTCTGACCCGTTATATCTTTTNNATTAGCGTGCTCTGTGCAAATGTCAACTCATCTACAGTCATTGTCATTTCATCAACTGTCATTGTCAGATTGTCGACTCTATAATCGTGTCCAGGATTATACCAAACATCACCTTGCTTAGGTTCTTCCGGAGTTTCCTCCTGATAGTATGATGCGATCCCCTCTAATTCCAGTTCAGATACCTCAATCGACAACTGATCTACGGTCTGCGATATTTCGTTATAACCAATCTCTAAATCAGTAACCTTCAGTACATTTTTTTCAAGCGTTCTGGTGAGAATATTCATCTTGCCTTTAAGTTGAATGACATTACTTTGAACAATTCTTTTTTCTCCGGCAGAAGCAGTACCGAAGCTTTCGTATGTGTCACGGAATGACTNNAACTTTCTATCCATGACCAATACGTCAATCGTATGCCCTTTGACTGTAGCAACCGATACAATATCTCCAGTCTCAATTGCAGGGTTGCCCTTGCTGTAAAGTTTTGCGGGTGTATATATAGGAACAGATTGCAGCCTACTTAATATGTTGTTCATGGCCGGAGTTACTTGCGCTTCTGATTTTGTATATAGCAGTGGATTGTTTATAATGGTGTAGGTTATATTTCCGCTGCCGACAATCACACCAAGATCATCTTCTTGTACAGCTACCTGCAGGCGAGTTATTTGTGGTACCGGATATTTCGCAGCAGTTATATTTATATAGTCTCTGTCTGTTATATCATTGGATACTGCTGTAAAGGTTTTAAGTACAAGTTTTCCGTACCTGTTGATATTTATAAAGCTTGCTGCTACCTCGCCAATCCAAGACAATATTTGCTGTCCTGTGACGTTCATAGCAGCAAAGTTATCATCAACAAGGTAATTTCCATTCAAAATAGATGTGTTTTCAATCTCTATGCCTACGTATGCGCATAACTGCCGCGTAAGGTTCCACAGCGTTATAGGATAGGTCCTTGTAGCAAGAAACTCAGTACAATCCTTATCAAACAGCTTCATACGATCTCTGCATGTAACTTTGAATACTCTTTCGTCCTTGTCGTCTATCGTATCAACTAAAAAAATCCCCATCGGTACGAACTCAAATTCGCCTGTAGAAGGGATATTCATACCTGCTTGGACAGATATGTCATTATTTAAAAAATCTATGCCCTGCCCTTTATTTGTAACATTGAATTTCAGGATTGAAGCTATGCAGCTACCGATTTTTATATCTTCAGAGTTTGTGCAGGTTTCTTGTATTTCAACTTTGCCCTGTATATCATCATCAGTGAGTGTTGTATCGCCGATTGTAAACTGTATTTTCTTTTCAGTAGTATTATATATGTTGTCTTTCCATGCTTGGCTTGTGGTTATCAATTTATCACCGCCTTAAATCTCTATAAAGCTTGTTTTACAATCTTTCCAATGACTTTTTTCATCCTGGTAAGCAAACATATTAGCTGTTACATCAGCTCTGTACATATTCAATGTCAATAGCTCCCCTGTTGCATCCGGAAACTGCAAATCAAAGTTCGGGGGCAAGTCTTTCATGTGTGATATAAACTCATAAAACCTTAACCGCTCTACATACGGCCAGTTAAATGTTAGTTTGTGCACGTTCTCTCTGATACGCTCTCGGATAATAAAGCCAGCAGCTGACCTCTCGGCTGATGCGTCAAGGTCTGATATCTGCCAGTTAAATTCTCCCGGAGTCGGTATCCATATTCCGTTTATTTTTATTACATTTGCCATTTTACCGCCTCCCTTTAAATATTTCCGAGTGAGAACGGAAGTTCACCTGTACGGTTAACTTGCTGCTCTATCCACGTTACAACAGCCCTACCTATAATGTCGCTGTCAAAATATATAGGTACTTCTACATTCGGTATTTGCTGCTGTACTGAACCTCCAAGTTCTTCCCTCATTATCTGTCTCAATAGTCTCTCCGGTGTTTCAATGTTCGTCCCGCTGCGTTGATCTCCTAAAATTGCAAGGAATTCACTATTTGGCGGTATTACTGCTCCGGTTGCAAGTTTTGGGATTTTAGGCACATCTATAGGGTTTAATTTTATATCTACCCCCGGGGTTTTATTAATTATACTTATAGCCCCTTGAATTAAACCGTTTATTGCTCCTATAACCCTTTGAATGGCAGCGTTGATTACGTCAATAGTAAGATTAAGAACACCTTTGAATATTCCTGATATGATCTCAACAATACCTTTAAATACATTAACAACTCCATTCCACGCCTTTTTCCAATTACCGGTGAAAACCCCGGCAATAAAATCCACAATCCCTCCCAAAACCTTTAATAATCCTTTTGTAACATCTGCCATTACGCCTACAAATGTCCCAAATTTATCAACCATAAAATTAATTGTTGCAACAAAGTACGGTCCAAGTGTTTCAATAAGCCAGCCTATGAAGGGCGCAAAAAACACATTCCATATTTCTAATATCCCATTTGCCAAGGACATAATAAATATACCAAGCTGTTCAACAACTCCTTTAAGATGTTTTTCCCACAGCCATGCTAACATACTTAGTGCATTTGTTATAATTGGCTCTATAACTACATTCCAAACAGTAAATATAAGTTTTTGAATGCTTTCCATAAATGCGTGCAAGTTATCTATGAGCGTTTGTCCGTACTTATCCCAAACACTCTTTACTTCCTCCCATATTCCTAATGCTATTGTGACTATGCCAGACTTTATGCTATTCCAAACATTAATTACGGAGTTTCTAAAACCCTCATTTTTACGCCAAAGTTCCATTATGTTAAATATAAGCAGTCCTATTGCTGCTGAAATTAATAGTATTGGCGCATTAATTGCGGCAACGGCTGTTTGCAATGCTGTGAATGCTCCCGTAACCGCGCTTACAATAGTTGGCCAGTTTTTTATAATTTCAAAAGTAATAAAAGCAGCCGATATTCCGGCTAACGTACTAATAATTATTTCCTTGTTTTCTGATATGGCGTTTCTCATATCTACAAAGGCTTCTTTTACTTTGTTTGCCATCTTTTGCGCGCTTTCAGATACTTGCCCGAAAGCCCCTTCAGTGCCGTCGTCAACGGTTGCAATTCCGGCAGTTGCCGTGCCGCCGGCTGCGGCCTCTTTATCTTTCCCTCCTAATACATTTAACTCATCAAATCCTGCAAGGGATTTTTTTGCTTGCTTTCCGGCTTTTTCGGTCGCATCACCTAAATCGGATACAGCTGTAGCTTGTTCTTCTGTATTCTGCACAGCACCGACGTTCGCTTTTCCAAACAAAGCTTGTGTAAATTGTGCAATTTTATTTACTACAGAGCCTAAAGCATCTGCCATTCTTGTGAGAGCAGGAAGCACAGCATTGTAAATAGGAAGAAATGCTTGCCCCAAAGCAAGTTGTGCGTTTTTTAAGCTCGCTACAAATTGATTTTGTCTTGTAGTAGTGGTATCGGCTAAAGTATCGCCGTACCTGTCGTATGTTTGTTCTAAGATTGCAGCAAGCCGTATTTGTTGTTGTGTTTGGAAGTCTAATTGTGCCCACGATTTGCTTCCAGCAAACTTCTTGAATGCAGCGGTGCTTTGCATCATAGAAATATTAGTGTATACTCCTAAGTCCTCAATAGCTTCTGTAGATCCCAACATACCTGAGCGGATTCTATTTGCGGTATCTTCATATGTTCTACCTGTTTTCGAACTTATTATTGCAGCCGCTTTCATCAGCTCTTGGGTACTGTCAGCTGTTTGTTGTTCATCTTTTTGGAAACTCCCAAGCAAGTTAGAAAATGTCGAACCATATTTATAAGCTTCAGCCTTTCCCATTCCAAGTGCTTTAGACTGCGCATTTACCCACTTTGGGAAAGACTTTGCACTGTTTCCCATGTTGCGATTTATGTTATCCATGGCACTTTCAACGCCCATGGCCACTGCTGTGCTGTCTTTTATAAGTTTTCCTACTGCTATGCTGCCTAAAATCTTGCCGACAGTATTCACGGACTTTGTTATACTTGTTTGAAAGCCCTTAAATGCTGCTTGGGTTTTCAGCATCTCTACTTTTATTCCTGAAAAATCAGCCCCACCTCGGACAATATAGTTTGATTTTTTTGCCATGCTCTCACCACTCTTTTCATAAAAATGCGTAAAACAAAAGCGCTCAAATTTAAGCGCTTTTGTTTTATTACTATTAGTTTTTCAATATGATTTTTATTTCTCCGTCTGTGCTTATAAGACTCATCAGCGTCAAATCGACATCAATCTCAAGCTCTTTCCAGTCTGTTGATAGTTCATATGCTAATTTACCTTTAATTTTTTTGCCTGCTGCTAAAGCCCCATCCATTGTTGTAGTATTGCTTGCAATTTGTGCTTTTAATGATTCGTTAATTGAAAACCCATCCTCGTAAGCATTAAACATAAGCAAAGAACTAACAGTGTAATCTTTATCTGAAATGTTTTCTATTATTAAAACAAGTTCGGTAAATTCTTTTCCCTCAGCAGGTTTATTGAAATCGCTGCTTGGAAGCTTATTAACAGCTTCTAAAGTTATGATGAAATTATCAGTTGTAAGACTTTGACCAATTTCATTTATAACCTTTTCAGTCTTTTTAGCTTCTTTATTAGAAGGCTCTATGTCATTGTTATTTTTCTCGTCATTATTTTGAACTTTTTGTTCTCCTGCTTCAGGCGCGTTAGTCTTTTGAGAATTATCACCGCTGTTATTGCCGCCTATAAGCCCTATAACTATTATTACTACAATCACCCAAAACCACCATTTTTTAAATATTGGTTTTTTAACTTTTACTTTCTCCTCCATTTTAATACCTCCATTTATGATATTTATTACATATTACTACAAAATTGGAAATATTTCAACAATGGAAAGTTTTTGTTATTTGTTCTTTTCTCCAAACACGGTATTGAGTATTTGTACTTGTTTTAGCATTTCTTCATTTGTCATAACCTTTTTTTCTTTATTTGTTTGGAGTATCTTTTCGATGTTTATTTTTTTCTGCCATACCCAACGGCTTATAAGATAAGCTTGATGAATATCTTTCTTGTTTTCTAAATTTTTCTTTTTATTATATTCATCTACGACCATTCTTAGTTGCCTTGGTGTCATTTCTTCATAATCTGTTATACTAATGCCTATGTGGACCGCTGCCCTAAAAGAATAGTCCCAATTCCATGCTATTTCTTTTTCTTTGGAGCAGTCCTCTGAGCGTTTTTTCCCAAATCTTCATCTTCTCCAAATGAAGCAATCAGGGCTTCCGTCATTTTATTTGTTATCTCTTTAAATGGTACTCTATCAAGTAATTCTTCCATATCTTCGAGCTTTAAGTCTTCATTATTTTTTCTTGCATCTGACAATAAACCACAATACATGATTTTTTCTATATCCTCAAAGTCAAAATCACCTATATCCCCAAGGCTTTCTATACTCTTTCCCGTCATAGCAGTTAGTGTTTTTAACGCTTTGTGTCCAAAGCGCAAAGTCCTTGGCCTATCTAAAGTAATTATTACAGTATCATTTTTGTCTGACATTATTATTCCTCCTTTAGTTTTTTAAGGAAGGGAATTACTCCCCTCCACCTGTTCCTAATGTCAATGTTGGTGCTCCGGTCACTTTCAAAGTAGCTGAGAATGCAAGCGGATCCTCCAAGTCTGCACTTGTACCAAAGCCTGTTACAATCGCTTTAAACTCCCACTTTGCGCCCAACTCAGGCGGAAACTCAATTGCATAATCATCAGTTTCCCCGCTTTCAAATGCAGCGTAAAGCTCCGACTGCCCTTTTCCTGTGCCTGGTATAAAATACCCCTCAATGGAAACTTCTCCAGAATCCTTAAAGCCCGCTATAAACTCCCTGCGCCCTCCGGCGCTGTCTAATGTTGTTACGTCTATTGTGTCCGCCGATTGTTCAAGTCCACCTATAGAAGTCAATCCTGCTACTGTGACAGGAGCTGTTTTTCCTTTTTTTAGCTTGGTGCCTAACGCTCTTTTTACATCATTTTCTGGCATATTTCATCATCCTTTCTTAAACGTATATTGTAAAAATAATAATTCCTCGATTAACGCCGAGGTTAAATTCGTATGTTTCATTTATATCGTCTATAGTTATATCTTCAATGTAGGCGTCTCCATTTGCCCCTATCCGCCTTTTAGGCATATCCTTAAGCAATTCCTCAAGCTTGCTTCTAATCGTTACCATGTCGGCATATCTGGCGGTCATGACACTCCACATAAAGCTTAAAGCCTGTTTGCCTGTATATCCATCTAACACCTTAGTTATATCTGTCTTGGTTCTTATATAGACCAAATACGGCTTCTTATACGTTTCAGGGGCGTGCGTAGGATAAAGTTCATCCGTTAGTTCTGGTACTGCTTGTATGATTTCATATCTGAGTGCTTGCTCAATCATTTCTTCAAGCCCCCTTTCGCAATCTCTGCATCAATTTTTTTCTGCATAGTATCAACTATAGTTTTTTCTACAGCAGGCGCATCCTTTTCTAAAGAACCGCGAATAAACGCAAACCCAGGAATGTAGCGGCCGTTCTTTGCAAAGAATCCATATTCCTGCGATATCGGATAATATCCAGTTATATTGCCATCTCTATTTTTCTTCTGGAATACATCATTCATTGCTCGGTCAAATACAGCTCGGTAAACTTTCTTGCCCTGCTTTGTCTTCTCGGGTACTAGAATTATACCTTTCTGCAAGTCGCCCGATAAATAAGGCGCATCTGCTTTCGCATCTTTCTTCACTATATTCATACCTTTACGGGCTGCCGCTGTTACGTGTTTCTGTGGTACATCCCCGAGTTTTTTAAGTGACTTCTGAAGCTTATCCATGCCCTCTATTTTGAATTTTACTTTAGCCATACTATTTCCACTTAGGTGTCCATGATAGCAACAATATCGTCACACATATTATCAGCGTAACTTGTACGCTTGATGGCATTGCAGCTATTTCGTTCACTCTATTTTACCTCCTTACAGTAGCAAAGTAATTCCCGGTTCAATTCCTTGACGTTTATAGCTGACAGTATTTCATATATCTTGCCATTGTACTGTATTCGCATATCATTTGTAATACCTGGAATATACCTTGTATTGAATTTAATTTCTACTTTGGATTCTACGGTCAGGGCAGAGAAAAATTCGTTGCCTAAGAGTGGATCTACAGCAGCCCATGCAGTAATGAATTCTTTCCAATCGTCTATAGGTTCACCGTAGCCATCCTTGCCGCCGTAATTTTTTAGGAATTTAATTTTATGTCTGTAGTCACCAGCATTTATTGTTTTCATGTCATCACCTACAGTAGATTTATTGAATGCATACCAAGTATAGTATCAACAACCTTGTTAAGATTGCTCTTATCAACATATAATGATCGATTATCATACATGTCTTGACACAAGACCATTGTCACAATATAAAAATCCTCGTGATTGTCGATTTCTTCTTCTGATAATCCTGTATAAGACTTAATGAATTTTTTAGCAGTTACCAGATAATTATCGATGTCCTGGATTTCTTGTTCAGTTAAATTGTCTTGTTCTTCTCTTATATAACTTATAACATCACTTGCTGTTATCTCGCTTACCTTCAACAGGCTTCACATCCTTTTTAGGTTTCTCCATCTTTACTTCCTCTACGTATCCAGCTTGTAAGAGGTCTTGAAGTATAACTTTGTCGCTGCACTCTCTTTCCTCATCTCTGTACATAGAAAAAGCACCGGAGAAGCTAACCAGTGCTTTTATTTTCATGTTCATTTACCTCCAAATTAGGAAGCTTTCATAACTAATTTAGCAATCTTCTGTGTGTTCTCTACCTTTGAATCGATTTCAATCCAGCCCACTACTCCTACAGCGTGTTGAGTTGCGTATTTTTCTTGAAGCACCTGAATATTTACATTCTCGGATAGTTTTACAGCCAATCCGCTAAAATCGCCGTAGAATATAGTGATTTTACTTGCCCCTATGTCATCCATTTGATCTGATACATAGACAGGTTTTCCAAGTAGCATGCTTCCAAACGGTGATGTAACATCATCATTTAGCATATATTTTCCTGTGCTGTCCTTTAGCAAGCGTAGAGCCGTCCTTGTTGCTGGCGACATAATCCATATTGCATCTTGTTGAAATGCATCTTTTACCTTGTCCTTTAACTGTATTACTTCATCTGATGTAATCGCCGTTGCAGCAGCAGTTGTGTGTGAAAGTGTAACGCCTTTTAGTCCGTCAATTTTGTTTGTTGTTCCTTTAAGCAGCTCTTTTTCAATCCAGCGTGAAATGGTTTCGGCCATAGCATTAATAGTGTATGACACAATGTCAAATTGCGAATTGTTCATTAATGATTTTGACACTTTTGTCAGTACTCCTGCCAAAAATCCAGTTAATGTGATGCTGGTGAATTTTCCTGAGGTCGATTCAAGATCTGTAAATTCGTCTGCATAAGCCATTGTTATAGCCTGTGTGCTTTCGTCATAAGTCGGTATAGACAAAGAGCCACCTACATTGTATTTAGTTGCCTTTTGATATATAGGACAAATATCATTAACCTTTTTAATGATTTTGTTTGCAATACTGGATGGTATAACCGCTCCGTTATCAGTTTTTGTCAGGTTTATATCCGCTCTTTCCTCTGCAATTCCTCGAAGATAATTAGCAAATGCTCTTTCTTCCGCTTCTTCCTGGGCCCTTTTCTCTTCTTTTTTATCGTCCCCCTTGTCACTTTTCTTGATTTCAAGAGCTCTGGCTCTTTCTTCTGCCTTAACTGTTGCATCAATAGCAGCAACTTCATCAGACAAGGTTTTAAACTTGTCCTGTTCTTCTTGGGACATTGCTCTTGTTTCACCTTTCGCTTTGTCAATAATCCCTTGCATTTCAGTAATTTTGTCATTTCTTTGTTCTTCTAAACCTTTTAAGTTGGCTCTGAACTCGGGAATTCTTTTTAATACCATAATTATTTTTCTCCTTTTAGTTTTTTTATTGTGTTTTCAAATTCTGTGTAATCAATCTTGGCTTCATCCACGGTAACAGCCCTGAATTCGTCCCCTCTTTGCTCTGCAACCATTTCTTTATCTGCCCTTTGTTCTATAGAAGTCCCCACATAGCAAGGTGACATCCTATCGTCTATGATTGAAACTTCAAACATATCTAATTCCTGAACGTGCCGCCTTGGAATTTCGTTTGCTCTTTCTTCCAAGCTATCCTTTAGAACATATTGCCCGAAAGACCAGCCTTTTAGCTTTTTCTCTCTTGCCTTTTGAATTACTTCCGGGTCTGTTACGGTTGCTATTGCCCTGAGACCTATATTGTCCTCAAATAGCTCAAGATTTTTCTCTTGAGTGCTTCCAAGCTTTCGCGTTTTGTCGTGGTTTAACCGCAATTCAACGTTGCTTGCCCTGTCTAATGCTCTTTGGAATGCTCTTGGCTCTATTTGCTCAACAACTCTTCCATGAGGTGTTATAATAGGCTTACTATCCCTACCCACCGCATTTACATATCCATCAAGCAGCACGCTGTCACTCCTTATTTCTATCCTCAACCTTCTCACCGCCTTTCAATTCTTGTAATTTTCCTATTTGGTTTGTATTTGGAGTATAAATTATTCCTGTTTTCACGTCATAAAGGACAGAATCAAGTCCAAGTTTAATCCAATTCAAATTCAATGGCTCTAAATCTTCCATGTATCTGACTTCGTCTATTTGCAAGAAATTAGCTTCAATTCCCTGCTTATAAGCTTCAAATCTCTCTTTTATATCGCCTTTTAGCATTTCCTTGGTATCAAAGGCAAAATAAAAAGAACTTTTCTCTTTTTCAAGCAATAGTTCTCTATTCAATGCACACTCTATAACTCTCAATACCGGCATAACGGCCGTTTTAAAGCTATTTGTATACTCATCCTTTGACGCAGTACCTTTAATTATATTTACTGAAACAGGGAATATCTTGCATATTTCTTCCGCATTTGTTTCTTTATTTTCGTTGAGCTGCATTTCAACCGATGTATTACTTGCTTCCTGAAATTCTAATCCCTTATTTAGCACAACAACATTATCGTTGTTATTTCCATATAAGTTTCTCCACGCTTCTTTTAGCGTATCAATAGCAGTCTGATCAAGTTTGCCCTCTGATTTCAAAAAACCCTTTTTATTACCGCCCTTTTTTACTAAATTTTCCTCGAATATCAGCGAATTGTATGCAACACTTAACATCAGCTGATTTTCTTCAGTGATACTTATGCCTTGAGCTCCGTCCTTTGTGTTTCTGAGAAGCTTGATGAATTCATATGGCTTGTAATTATCTCCATTGACCAGCAAATCATAATCCTTAAATATCGGATCAACATTTTTGTGTATGCTTATAAATTGCTCATCTACATAATTAAGACTTATGACCATGTTCCTTGATTTGTTGATGTAAGCATACCCGCCCTTTCCAAGGTAATAGTCTGTTATTAAAGCTCTCCAAAATTGAACCGCGTCCAAAGTGTCGCCAGTATCGTCATTTAGCAGCTTTATTCTGCTATCTTTTTTAACCTCCTCCGTTTTGCCGCCTTTCTCCTGATACAACTTTATAGGCAGCATTGAAACGGTGTCGGCTATAAAGTTGATGCATCCCTGTACACTTGGAATACTCAGGGCTTCTGCCTTTGTTATTGACGTTCTACCCAGCAATGCCTTTAGCAGTACATCATCAACCGCAGGTTGCAATGTTTCCGGGTCTGCTCTTTCTTCTTTTTTTCGTTTATTAAACCATGCCAATTTGTCGCCTCCTAAATTACTTGTACTGTAAATCCACTTGCTCCAAACAACATTTCTTGTTGTATTAAATACGTTGCATTAATTAAGCCTACAACCATATCAACCTTGCCCACAGATTTCTTTTTATTTACATATAAATTCAAGTTTGTATCTTTGGTACAGCGGGCGTTTTGGAAGTTAATTTCAAGCATTAAATTTTCATCGTAGCAGAACATTTTGCTTAGTATAAGTTCTTTTATCAACTTAGTAGGCATATGCAAAACACTTGAATGCTGCTTAATTTCAACGCATTCATATCCAGCTGCTTCAAGTTTCTGGACAGTGCTTATGGCATTCATTCTGTCATATCCTATTTGTTGTATCTCGACTCCATACTTTTCTTCTAAGCCTAAAATGTGGTTTTCTACATCTTCATAACTTATTACTTCGCCACTACTTTCAAAGCATACACCTTGTTTGATTAACCTGTCATAGTCAACACCTTCTTTTTTACTCTTTTGTTTCTTTCTATCACCAGGTATGAATCCCCATACTTTCGCGTATAGCTTCCCTTCATGCTCGGTTACCATTGCAACTGATGTATTGTCCTCGGTCTGTGATAAATCAAGCCCAAGCCATACTCGTTTACCTTTCCAAAATTCAGGATTATTCTTAATTTTACATTCTCTGACTTTGGTAATCTCAATATATCCTTCAACGCCAAGGCCTTTATACTTGATGTTGTTATGTTTGCATAAGTAGTTCTCTCTTTTGTTTTCATAATCAACCGCGTCTGCTCGTTTTTCTATTATTGCCTCAAAAATATGCTCATTTGTAACAGCTACAGGATTGCTTTGGTATATAACTAAGTCTTCTGTCTGCCATAAATCATCTTTTAAAAATTCATCATCCGGCTCATACAGCAATGAAAATCTTCTTTTATTATCCCTCAGTCCATCAAGCACCTTTTTAGAGATGTCGATTTCATCAATCATGCCATTGTTGTCATTAGGATACTGAGTGCTTAATATAATTCCCAGTTTATTAAAAAGCGTAATTTGCGAGGAGCGCATTGCTTCTATCGGATAGCTGTCCATCGCTCCGGCTTCATCAGCAAGGAATGCATTGGCAAGCTTACCGTCCATTTTATCCTCAGAATATGCCAACGGTGTATATTCACTCTCTGTAAGCAAGCACCTTATTTCGCTTCGTAGGATCTTAAAAGCATTGTTTTCTACTAATGCCGGACTTGATTTTATGATTTTTTTAATCGCTACTTGCAGCTCTTTTGATAATTTTAAGTCCGGAGCGACAGAAAAAAATCTGCTAAACTGCGGATCAGTAAGCATTAAGAGTATAAAAATAACCGCTGCATAAAAAGTCTTGAAATTCTTACGACTAATTAATAGCAATGCGGTTGTGTAATATCTTATATCTCTGTTTTTATCGTTCTTAAGCTTAGTGCATAGAGTAGCAATAATTAATAACCAGGCATAGTCCTCCATTCCTTCATCCATTGAACAGAGTAAATCTGGATGAATCATCAATCCTAATAATGTGGTTACTTGTTCAAGTGTATCTTCGTCAATGTATGCTTCCTCATCTTCTCCGTCAGCTATTTTTATCCATGCTTCAGCTTGTTTTTTTACGTACTTGGGAGCTTTTCTGTTTCCACGAATCAGGCACCATTGAGCGTATTGATAGGCCCTGCTATCCTGTATCATTACCCTTTTTACTCCTTAGCGCTTCAAGTAACGGATTTTTAGAATCGTCAACCTTCTTTGGAATGCTTCTTAAAGCTGCTGCAATGGTCATTATGTTTTCTTTTTCTATGTCTAAAAGCATCTTGCGCTTGGCTTGAACTCGCTTATCTAAGTTGATAATTTGCATCTGCATGCTGTTTTTTAATTTATAATATGCGCTTAGTGACATTTCCTCACTTTCAATCAATTTATCCTTATCTGCCATAAGCTCCTGGATATCTCTATAAAAAGATTCTCTTTTTTCCTCAAAGTCAAAGCACTCAGCTTGCAGCATGCAATAGCGATTGATTACCGGCTCATATATTGCATCGTTCTTTTCAATACCTTTCAAGAGTTTGTTAATCCTTAAAAATTCTTTATGGGCTATAGGGTTATTTTTTACTTCAGTACGTTCTCTCAATGCCGTACCTGTAGCAAGCGCTTTTTCTTCCTTCTCCCTTTGCTTTAATTCTGCTTTTGTTCTATGAGATTTCTTTTCGTTTTTTAATACTGTAAACGGTTTAGGTGGTGTCGGCATCAATATCAACTCCTTTCGTAATAACTTTTTTACACTGTCACAATATTTTTGAAAACCTGATGTGGGAATAAATTGCGCATCGATATGGACACGTGGTATCCGAAGACCTCATATTTTGATATCGACCTACCCCGGGGGGATTATTTAATCGGCCATCCCTTTGGATAATGTCTTCTTGCTATTCTGCATGCTAATAAGTCTTGACACTTATGTATTGAATCACAGAAATCTTTTTGGTCGTTAGGATGTTGTATATCTAGTAATGAAAACTCTGTCCATGCCATTATTAAAGCATCCATAACCTTCCCTTCTCGTTCTGTTAATCCATCTTCTCTTGTTATCTCATGTGTTTCCATTGGACGGCTTTGTATACTTGTTGCTTGTTCGGTAGGAACAAACATTGTACTATTACATTTCGGACATCTGTGTCCGTCTGCAAATCTCTCTGCATATGCTTGCTTGTAATTACATTCCATGCATTTTAATGTTACATACCTATTCACTGTTTGTCTCCTGTTCTGCAATAATGTTTAGTATAACTTCTCGTGGTATCTCTCCACGCTCTGCTTTCTCGTGGTACTCTTCAGATAATGTAATCAGATTATCATCATCAAGTCTCTTATCCCAATCCTCTTCAATTGGTACAGCGTGATGGACTTCAAGGTCCGTATAAATATATCTTGGTGGATTCTCTCTGATTGCCAACTGACAAAGATATTTATCTCTTTCTTTTATCTGCAGTGCTTTCTCTCTCCACCTTCTGGACCACCTGAATTTATTTATATCATTGATTGGTTTCTGTCTCTTAGGCTTCTTTCCACAATCAAACTTACTATCATGTATTCTCATACAATACTTGCAACTCTTTAACATCTTTGCCCGCCCCTCACCCTATGCAGTCTAATCCATATCTGCATTGTCACAAAATAAAAAGTGAAATTTCTATACTTCATGCTTCCTGAAAATGTCGTAATTCATATAGCACATTCACTTTGCTGTATTAAAAAAGAGCCCTCATTTAGGCTCTTGATTATCTAATCAATTCTATATTTATGCTTTTCACTTTCCTGTCACGCTCATCTTCATGACTTTCTTTAATCTCATCGAATATATTTGAGTAAGAATAATTTATACTTTGTTTCTCCAAAACTTCTCCATTTTCATAAGTTATTTTAATTCTATATTCGCTTGCAGATGTTTCTGAATCAAGTGAGTTTATATATGCTTTTTTCATGTTGGTATCCCCCTTAATATAATATTTTACCACAATTATACCAAGGAAACTATTTCCTGTCTACAATCATTGACAAAATATTACAAAAGACACCACTTATGGGAAGCAGTGCCTTTCCAAGGAGGTTATATAAATGACCTTTGAAGCCATTTCGGATAATAACATAATATCACGATTTTAACCCCTACTACTGACAGCTTTTATTGAAATTTATTTTCTTAACCCCCTTTCATAAGCAAATATATTTCTCGCTTTTTTAAGGTATCGGTATACCGTTCTTTCGTCCACTGGTATCTGAATGCTCGCCTTTTGTGCCCTTGTAGAAATATCGCCCTTCTCAAACTCTTTATGCGATCTATCAAAATATACCATCTCTACCGCCTGCCGCTCCCATGCGTGCAGCTGTGCCATCGTCTTTTCTACAGCCAGTATGTCCCATAACTCTGCTTGCTTCTGCCGCAATATCCCCTCGGCATACATAACGGCTTGTTCTGTGGGCTTACTAATGCCTGTACCTCCCAAACTTTGCCGCCTTTGGTACTCTTCAAGTGCTTCTTGATAATATCTCTTTTCAAGGTCTTCTTTGTGTGGTCTACCCATGAAGGCGTAATATCTAAATGCTTCTGTAGCATAATCTCTTATGTGGTCCTTCTTCACCTTACCCCTCCTCCGTCGTAATTTTCAGTTTCGCGATTCTATACCATATCTCAGGCATCCTCTTCAATAGCTTGTCTATCCCTCTACGAAGCTGTTTCGCATCAGTATAAGACTTATATATGTACTCCTGTCCGGATGCTTTACAGATGATAGCATAGCGGCGTTCTATTGTTTTAATCATTTGATTTGTCAGCTGCTTTCTTCGCCTCATGCTCTTCAATCACTTTGTAATACTCACTTGCTTTTATTTCTTTAAAATCAGGCTCAGAAAAATCCTTTAAATCCTTATCCTCGCCCTTTGGTTGATATAAGAAATATATAACACCATCTATATCAAATACATTCCATGTAAATCCGCCTCTCCAAGGCACATATGGCATAATTACATCTCTTCTGTCAATTAAATTGGCATCTATGCTGTTTTCTTTTAAACCTTCAATCCAAAGCTTTTGAAGCTTGCAATTTTTACGGAAGTGTACCATTCTTCCTGCTCTTACCGGGGTTCTCATCTGCTTGCCGTATTTTTCTATATCTTTTTCTGTCGGTACGATGGTGAGGTATGGCCATATGCCATACTCATTTGTTTCTAACCCGTTATCATCTAAAAATATTTTTGCATACTCAAAGAATTTTTTCTGATTTTCTTTGAATTTCCAGTATCTTTGTCCCATCTTTGAATCGTTGTTTATTATAAAATGCATTATTCTTCCTCCTCCACAATCGCTCTTAGTAACAGCAAATAATTTATACTGTCAGTAATTTTCTCATCCCACAGATCTAAAGGGTATTCCTCTCCACTATTGCACATATCGTAAACTGATACCGTGTGCTTTGCCATCATGCCGGCAAGTGCCTTCTCAGGTGTGCAGCCGTGGAGCGCTGCAGCCGTTTTAAAGTTATGCAGCCTGTCTTCCGTGGCGTATTCTTTTGCCTTAATATCCAACGTATCAAGACTTCGATTAATTTGCTCGTGTATGATTTTACTGAATTTTTCTAACTTCATTCCTCGCCCTCCCTGCAAAGGTCCCTTTCATAAACCATCTTCCCAAAGTATACCGATCTCTCATTCGTACACTTCTTTGCATCTTCAAATATTGTCTCTTCGGCGTGTTTGCAGTCTAAGCATGATTTCATTTCGTACCTCCCAATCTATTCAAACATTCAATAATTTTATCCGTAAACCCTACAAGATACTGCCGTTTGTCCTGCTCATATTCATCCTGATTACTCCACAGTGAGTTCTGATTAAACTCAGGTCGCATTATATACCCTGAGTTATTTTTAAGTAATCTTGCCCCTGCACACCGGAATCCGTGGAGTATATATGCAAGCTGTTCATCCACAAGCATGGCGAACATTAATAATCTTGTCCACAATTCAGTATCAGCTGTTAGGTCTTTCCTTGGGTCATCCATAACATCACTCCAACTCTTCGATTTTGATATAAATTCCGGGTACATCAGCCCAAAACTTTTCAATTATTTCACTTGTTACCAATGCGTCATCCTTCCAGAACCCTACATCAGTCATGCAATCCTTAAGAAGCTTCTGAAGGTTATCGGTGTCCGGTTTTGTAGTCTTCCACTGCCCGTCTTTGTGTCTACTCTTTGGGAAACACCATTTTGTAATTAATCTTATAGGTCCTGTATACCGCTTATCAGGTACATGCTTTCCTAGGTGAGCCATAAGTTTAGCACGGGCAGCCTTTAAATCATCAGGCTCATAAAATACTGGTTTACTGTTTACGACTGTAACTTGCTTTTGCTGATGCGTGCAGGTCGGCGGCTTCATTGGCATAAAGAATTCAGTCATAACTACACCTCCATAAAATCAACGATTCTTACTTGCTTCTTATGGTTTTCCAACCGTTCATTCGCCAATTCATAAATATATTTTTCTTTTTCAAATCCTAAAAAGTCATAACCTAATTTATAGCAAGCTATTAGACTTGAAGCACTCCCGACATGAGTATCTAATATTTTATAACCTGGCTTTGCGAATTTTTTTAAAAGCTCAATATATACAGGAACAGGTTTTTGTGTCGGATGAATCTTTTTTTCTTTATTTGCCCCCCCTGTATTTGAATGACGAATCATGAATGCAGGACAGTCATATGAGGTCCATATCATTTCCCACTGTGAAAAATTATCCCATGGCTGCTGCTTATCCCAACATCCCACGCCTCTTGATGGTGGAAGATTAAAGTAATTGCCTCCAAAAATTATCTGGTTTTTAGATATCCTGAATATCTCATCAAAGTATTCCTTTGATGGGGGTTCAAAATCCCAATCGCAGCTCATTGTATTTAGTGCTCTGTTTTTCAATTTGCCCGCTCCTTGGTTAAGTCTGCCTTTTCGTAGTTTATCTGCAGTACTTTCACCGGGATAACCGTCCCCCTTCCGAGTCTTGTGTGTTCCCATACTCATTTTAGGAGCGTTAATGCCATATGGTGGATCCGGAATACATATGTCAAAATATTTATCAGGGAATTGTTTCATTCCTTCCATGCAGTCGAGATTGTAGAATTTATTTAAACCGTAATTTTTAATTTTTATCACCTACCATAATTTTACATTCTATTTTTTGTCCCTTTGTCACGTCATGCATGTAGAGGGATGACCACGCCACTCTACGTGGTCATCTACCGGAACATGCGTGACGTAGCGTGAGCGCAGTTTTTCTTTACCCTTTAGGGTAGTAGTTGCGGCGCGGTTGTTCGCAACCATAATTTTTATGTTGTTTGCGGTAAATCGCACGCACCATAATTCAATAGTTCAGACGTATATCCGCAACCATATATTTTAAGGTAGATACGTTATATCGTCGCAACCATGTTTTTATGTTTCTTGCGGTAAATTATCCAAAATACCTTTTTTATATATTTTCCCTTTTATTACCTCATAGCCATATTCTTGCATACGAGATTCTACAGTCCGGGGAGCAATCCCTAACGATTCACATAGCATTTCCTTAGTAGGAGGCTCACCAAAATTGCAATTATTTATAGCATTTTCAAACTCTTCTTTTTTGCTTGAACGCTCTTTTTTTGCATTCTTTTTCCGCTTATCCATAGCCTTCTGCCACGGCGGGGCCTCTCCATCTGCCTCAATATCCTTGAGAACTCCAATGTTATCAATGTTGTGTACAGGATAATCAAACCATATATTTTTAGGCGAGAACTTCGGAAACTCTCTGAGAGTACCTTCAATACGCCATGCTGTACGTTGTCTTGCAGCCTTTCTAACTTCATCTATTTTATTTCCAAGGTTCTTAAATTGTTCTGGTTTCAATATTTTATTACATATGTTTCCTAAGGCAATTGCTGAACATAAGTCATCCTGTGATACTTCATCTTCCCAATTAGGAACATATTTTTTCAAGTATTCTTCATATGCTTTGCATACAGCGTTGTTCTCTTCATTCTTGAGTAAATTGTCATTAACCTCAAGCTCTATAAGGTCAAGCAGCGCATCTGGGTCACGTGCGAATACTCCAGAGCCCGAAGCCCTGTCCATACTTCTTTTATTACCCTGTGAGCCCTTGCTATGATGGTGACAATATATAACGGCTGAGCCTAACTCCGTACATACTTTGTCGAACTGATTTGTAAAATGCGCCATCTGGTCTGCTGAGTTTTCATCCCCTGTAATAACCTTATATATAGGGTCAATTACAATAGCTATGTAGTTTTTCTTTTGTGCCCTTCTAATGAGCTTTGGAGCAAGCTTGTCCATAGGTACAGACTTACCCCTTAAGTTCCAAATGTCTATATTCTGTAAGCTATTTGGAGCCCATCCCAAGGCTTCGTACACATCCTTAAACCTATGCAAGCAGCTTGCCCTATCCAGTTCAAGATTGACATACATAATTTTCCCTTGGGCACATTTCCATCCAAGCCATTCCTTACCTTCAGCTATAGCAGCACACAGCTCTATAAGCGCAAAGGACTTTCCGGCTTTACTCGGTCCTGCAATAAGCATCTTATGTCCTTGCCTTAACAATCTATCTATCAGCGATGGAGCTAAGTTAGGGAGGTTATTCCAGAAGTCATTTAGTGATTCAGGCTCCGGAAGGTCGTCATTAACTGATTCAATCCATTCTTGCCATTCTTTCCATGACTCTTTTCCTATGTTGGTATCAACAAGGAATTGTTTTTGTCCATTGCGAATTATTCCGGGCATTCGGCTTAATCGTGATGGGTTTCTATTCTGATTATCAACCTTTAATCCGTTTTTCTTGCACACATTGTACAGATAATCAACTCTTTTTCTGTACTCCTCATAAGTGCCAGCCTCTATCCTTACAATAGCATGTAAACTCTTCTTTCCTGAGTGTACAAGGCACGCGATAGGCAGCTCTAATTCCCTGTAAATCGCATGTTGCTGGTCTATTGGCATATCATCTGACTCAACCAGTGCGTACCTGAAATCTGTCACATTCTCATTCTTAACGCCTTTACCGTCCAATGGGTTAAACCTTATCCATGCTCCTGCTTCCTGCTTATAGTCTCCTATTACCTTTCCTATATCTCCATTACATTTGTTGAGCAGCTGTATAAGTTCTCCGGCTGTCCTGTCATATGCTCCTTTTGAAGGTAGATACTTGCCGTCCTTTTCCCAACTATCTGTAACATAGCCAACATTCTCCGAAGCTTCGAATAGTGTTTCGAGATACTTTACCAATTGCCCAACAGGATCCCAATCGAAAGGCTCAGTTACTTCCTTACCTTCCAACCAGTTTTTATCCACTACGACGAAGTCTTCTTTCGAACCGATTACATCATTCCAATCAAGCTCTTTTCCTTCTTTGTCGTATTCAGGTTGCCATCCTTGGTCTTTTGCCATCTGCACAATAGTCCCGGCAGTGACAGGCTTTGCAGTTCCCCTAAAAGTGTCCCATTTCTTGAAACACTCTCCTGGGTGATATCTCCTTAAATCTCTGCTACTCCAATCATCCCAGATTGAGGCTGTATATCCCGCTTCCTTGAGACCCATTCCTACATTGACCCATTCCTGATAGTCAAGAATAGACGGGTCTATATGGTCTAATATTTCAATTAAATTATGTTCCAACCTATCACCTCATCATGTTTAGGTACAAAATCTGGCTTGTATTCATTAGGTACAATATTATGAGGCAATCTCCATCCATTGGCAGCTATACGGTCTATCAGATGTTTAGCAGTATCAAATTGCCAAGTACCAACATGCTCAAAACCTCTACTTTCTAAAAAGCGTATTTGTTTTGGTGTTGTAAGCCCTTCCGTACGTCTTTTATCAAGCCTTTCAAGTAATTTAGTAGCCTTACCTGCATTATCAATTTCATCCGGAAATATTCCGAGCTTTTCAAGTGTTTTAATCTGCTTATCTGACGGAGGAGAACATTCCCAACCGAAGGCCGGTACGTAGTTTGCTAAATCCTCGGCCTGAATGCTCATTTCAAATTGCAATGGGTCAACAAGCTTTCTTTTTCTGTTTCTCATTTCTTGCAGTTGCTTTGCCAATGCTTCTTCTCTTTGAGCAACAACGTCCTCAGTGGCCTTTATTTCTGCTTCTTCAATATCAACCGGGCATCCTGCAGCTTCTATATTCTTTGTCATTTTCTGCGCAACTTCTTCATTCTCACATATCAGGTGGGCAGGATGGCAAAGCTCGTGTTTTTCGGTGTGCCACAGGAAGTCCAATAACAATAAGTGATCCTTTCCCGGGAATAATCTTGTGCCACGCCCTACCATCTGACTATACAAAGAGCGTACTTTTGTAGGTCTTAAAACTACTACACAATCCACGGATGGGCAGTCCCAGCCCTCTGTAAGCAACATGGAATTGCATAGGACATTGTATTTCCCTGCATCAAAATCAGCTAATATTTCAGTCCTATCCTGACTTTCTCCATTTACCTCTACAGCTTTGAAACCTTTACCGTTTAATATATCTCTGAACTTTTGGCTTGTCTTAATGAGCGGTAAAAACACAACTGTTTTTCTATTCATGCAGCACTTTACCATTTCGTCAGCAATCTGATATAAATATGGGTCAAGAACAGTGCCTAAATCACTTGTTTTGAAGTCTCCTGCCTGTAGTCCTACTCCTGTTAAATCGAGCTTTAAAGGTATAGTTTGTGCTTTGATAGGACTTAAATATCCTTCCCTTATAGCCTCGAGCAATGTATATTCATATGCAAGAGATTCATAGTATGAGCCTAAATTCTTCATATCTCCACGGTCAGGCGTAGCTGTAACACCAAGTACTTTCGCTTCGTCAAAGTGCTGTAAAACCCTCTGATAGCTGTCTGATATACTGTGATGAGCTTCATCTATAATGATTGTGTTAAAAAAGTCAGACTTAAACTGCTTAAGTCGTTTCTCTCTCATGAGAGTCTGAACTGACCCAACAACAACACGATACCAACTACCTAAGCAGCTTTCTTCTGCTTTTTCTACAGCACACCCTAATCCGGTTGACTTGTTTAATTTGTCTGCTGCTTGGTCGAGTAGTTCCCCACGGTGAGCCATGATAAGGACACGCTCACCGTTTCGTACACAATCAGATGTTACACCGGAGAATACTATTGTTTTGCCCGTACCCGTAGGAAGCACCAGTAGAGTTTTTTTATTGCCCTTGTTCCACTCTTGAAATATTGCTTCTTTCGCCTCTCTCTGGTATGGCCTTAACTCCATTATTAAAACCTCCCTGCTTCAAATCCTTTGCTCGGACTCTCAGAAGGTTCGTAGAATTTCTTTATTTCATTACCTTCGTATTCCTTACCTTCGTAAGTCCATTTTTTTACACCTACCTTTGCCCTTCCTTTGGAACCGATAACCTGATTCCAATTCATTTTGAGCTTTTCACCCTTCTTGCGTTGACCTATCGCTGTAAAGAAGGCACAAAGTAATCCTTCAGTTTTTGAATGTAAAAATAAGTTATGCTGAATAGTGAAAATCCCTTGAGGTCCTTCTATCTTTATACTTACAATTGCTTTGTTGCAAGCCGGAAGCTTATCACTTCCGTTATGTCTTCCTCTCTCAAAACTCGTTACTTCAAAATCATAATCACCTTCCGGAAGTGTGACGAACTCTGGACCGTCATTTTCTATTTGGTCGTCCCAGCCTAATTCTCTTTCAACATTGTAATCGTTCATAATTTATCTCCTTTTCTATTTAAAATTTTCAGGTATCTCCTTATCATTTGTTACTGGCGTAAATATGTTATTTTCGCTTCTGATTTCTAATATTACGTCATAAACCTGAGACCACGCTCCTATTAACACTCCTTGTACAAACCCAGGATCGTAATTTCCGAATGGCGTATCATATGTGTAATAACCCTTCTTACCTACTGCCATATGTATTTCTTCGGCAGTAACTTTGTTAGTTTCCATTAAGTCAATCAAAGCCTTAGGCAGGCCTTTCAGCTCTTTATCATTAGCGGGGCCCCCTGGTTTAATATCATTTTTCGGTGTCTCGGGCGTGGACGCCTGCTTCTGTTGTGTCTGTATAGGTTTATTTTCTTTATCCTGTTGTGTGTTTTGCTGTGCATTGGCTTGCATAGACTGTGTTTGAACCTGATTATTAAAAATATGAGCTATGTGAGCATAGTCTAAAGGGAATTCATCAGGTAAATCATGGCGGTTCTTGGCGTCCCAAGCTGGATGATGCGTTGCATAAATTGTTCGTATACCCCCTTGACCTTTATGTTTCTTCCCTTTATCATCTGTTGCAACGCTAAATGTTTTATAGTTCATAAACAGAACCATGTCTGCCCATTCTTTTGTCAATGATGCAGTTTTAGCAGTAGTTTTATTTCCTAATTTTAATTCCCACCTGTCATAGGCTCCCATTTCATCAGGTTGTTCAAATTTAGTTATTTTTGCATGCGCCGTTAAAACAACATTGATTCCAATTTCAATCAAATCTGTAAGCCTATTTAAAAACTTACCGTATTCCTCTTCCAATTGAATAAATCCTTCACCATATCCAAAACTTGTAATGCTTTGTTTGTTTGCTCTACTTGTTATAAAATCAATTGTAAGTCTTTCAGCCCAATCTATAGTATCAATTACGAGGGTTTTACATGGGCGACTGTTTTTAATAAAATCAATTTGTTGATGTAACATTGTCCAACTACTGGGCTTATCCATTCTTGCTACATCCATGTTGCTTGTACTGCCCTCTGTGTCTATAAACAGAGGATCAGGAAACAATGCAGCAAAGGAAGATTTCCCAATACCTTCTGGACCATAAATGATGACTTTTTGAGCTTTTGCAACTTTACCTTTTGTTATATTCATTAAAACTCACCTGCTTTCCATACTGGAGCTGCCTCCGCTTGTTCTTCTATTTTCTCGGCTCCTGCTGCGTATCCATCTTCTATAAGGATGCTGCATTCATCACCGGTACTAACTCTTGTTGCTATAGCCTGCAATCCTTCCTGCTCAAGCCACTGACCGAATTCTTGAAGTGTATCAAGGTCCATCTGCTCAAGCTTGTCCAGGAGTACAAATCCGCACTTCGGATTAAGTTTTCTCACCATGGCCGTAGATACTTTCAATTGGTCTGAACCACTCATACAGTCCCATTTCTTACCGTTATATGTAAGCTCTCCATCTTCCACGCTTAGACCTTCTAACGGCAATTGAGCATTTTTCAAAAGGTCAATTTTAGACTGTCTTATATCAGATATCTGAGTTGTAAGCTTGTTGTATTGATTTTCATAGCCTTGAGCGTCTTCTTCTGCCTTGTCCTTGTCCAAATTTGCTCGTACTTTTACATTTATAGTCTCAATATTTGATATGTTTTCTTCAAGCTCTCCAGTAGATTCATCGTGCAGGTCAAGGGCGGATTTACGAGCTATTTCTAAATCTGCAAGGATTGATTTTTGCTTCTCTAACATTTCATTAATTCGCTTCTGTATATCTGCAGCCTGAGCTTCAAAATACAGTAAGTTTTGTCGTTTCCTTTCGTTATCGCCATTTCGTGCAAGTATATCCTGCTGCTGCTTAATTAGCTTTGATGCCGATATAGGTTCCTTCGGTGCATCTGGATAATATGGCTGCTCTTTGGCAAACTTCTTCTTTTGGTCAGCTATCTGCCCTATGGCTCGGCGCTGGTTATACAACTCATTTTCTTTAAGTTCAAGCTCTGCAAGCCGGTTGCCTACACCTATAATCTGTAATAAGATATTCGCTTTTTCTTTGCTTGTAGACTGCATAAATTTTGGCAAATCCAATGCTAATTGCTCTACGAAATCATTAAGTAGCTGCTGGCCGCCTTTTTGACCGTCAGGGTCAATTACTTTTAGGTCACTATTTTTGCCCTTACGCTCTACTACAAGTCCATTCGACATTACTATATGAAGGTTGGGAGGGATGACAGAGCCTTCACGCTGTGCCTCTGATGGCTTGTACCTATCACCGCCAAGGGCCCATGCAATAGCATCTAGTACAGAGGTTTTCCCCTGCCTGTTTTTACCGCCTATAACAGTCAGCCCGTTAGCTGTAGGTTCGATTTTTACAGCTTTTACTCTTTTTACGTTTTCTATTTCAAGCTTATTGATTTTTATATTATTCATCGGTTCCTCCTATCAATTTCAAATATTCTGGTATCTTTACATATCTAACCGGCAGTATCATTGCCGTTTCATCGCCACTTCTCGCATAAATTGCGAGTGTTGGACCAGTTCCACATAGCTTTGTTCCGGGCATATCAATAATATCCATGTACATTCTGTCTACGAAGATATACTCAGTTGGCGATTTTAAAATCATATCTTCATCAATAAGGTTTCGCTTATTAATTAGCCCTGTGCATGTCAATTCTGTTTCCGGTATATTATCCATAAGCTTTGTAAACATTTCGATATCCTTATCATTCATCAGGGCTGCACCTTTGAACATATGCTCGAATTTATATCCTTGTCCAATTTCAGGTATATCCTGAAAGGTATTTATGAGGGTTGCGAATATACCCTTTTCTATGTGCAGTTTTCTTGTTGTTCTTATTCCGAAATGTCCTGTAAAGAGGTAGCTATATTCTTCTGCCCTAAACCAAAACAGTGTTGATTTGCTGTGTTTTAGCGCTTTACTTAGATTTTTAAAGTTAATCATCTTTAGCCTCCGAATCATCCCAAAAACCGCTTATTAAGTTTTCAGGTTTAGTTTTAGCAACAACTTTGGCATGTCTACTCCAAGATGACAATTTCACGCGCAACCCTGCAAATATTCCAAAATCCCAGCCTGCTTTGATGCCCT
>DDNC01000015.1:140457-157092 GCA_002340985.1 Firmicutes bacterium UBA2530
CTGCTTCGATGCCCCAGCCTGTGATCAATCTTTTTAGCACTGCACCAAATTTGAAGACTATCTTTCCTGCAAATACTATCTCAAGCTCTGCATTATTAACCTGTTCCTCATAAACTCGCACATCATCAGTTGCGCCCACACGGTTCAGCAACCAAGCTGCAAAATCAGTTCGACCATTTTCAGTACACTTGTCCAAAATATCCTGATACTCCCCACCGTTAGGATAGCCGTGCTTGAATGCGCGCAGACCTTCTCCGCAAGCTCCTAATTCTTTTAAATAGTCATATGATATATGAAAATTACCTTTCATTTATAAAATCCTCCTTGAATTGTTTAATTTAATTTGCTATACTGTGTTTGATTAAACATTTTTTATCGGCCGTTCTGTTGGCGCAGGACGGCATTTTTTTATTTGCTGGGAGCTCTAAGTTTCGTCGGTAATCCCGCACGCTCGTTTGTGATATGCCTAATTCAATTGAAATTTGAACATCATTCATCTCCTTCTCATATAGTTTCATAAACTCTTCATCAAGTTTCTCTGATACAGGCTTCTTATAAATACGGCTACTTGGCTGTACAATAAGTCCTAACGACGCATAAGCCTTGATTTCCGCTGCCCTCTTCCTTGCTTCTGTTTCATCAGCCCAACATCCGTCAATTGGACCGTGCATGATAGCGCATTTCTTTCCTCTGCTGTAGTAGCAGGTATTGCATGTCTTGTTCATTTGCCTCACCTCCCTTCATTCCGAATCTGCAGCAGATAACTCGTCTTCAATCATAATATTTAAATCCTCTAAAGTTTCAGGTGCAAATCCCAGTATTTCATTTAGCACAGTGTCTTCATTTCCTGCATGCATTAATTTCTTGATATTCTCTATTAGCCGCTCCATACCTTCGCATCCAACACTCTCTCCTGCCTGCTCTTCGAGCGCAAATGCAAGAGTAGAAATAAACTCCGAATTTGACGGTTTAGAATCCCACACTGGGCGTACATTCAAGATACCTCTGAATTGATTTGAAATAAATTCATTGCCTTTTTTATCAAAGTATGAACCTATGGCGTGTCTGATTGCCCGTTCAACCCTTGACTCAGTATCATTAAATTCCTCTGCGATAACAGAATACATGCCACCCTTACCTGTTATTTTTTTGTTCGTGCTATAAAGTTCTGTCGCTCTTGCTGTATAGCTTGTACCTTTTAATCTTGCGCTCATTCCAATACCTATGAGCATGCTTTTAATATCTGATGTTTTCATGACTCCTCCTTCCTAATATCAGCCTCCAGCATTTCTAATGTATATGGCTGTTTTCTACGTTTCAAAATTGCATATTCTCTATCTGTTCCGTGGTGCAGCCTCGCATTATCGGCTAATTCTTTTTCCGCTGTTTTCATTTCTTCAAAGCGTTCAGGCAATACCCTATGTAATAATGTAAAGTGCTTTATTCCTGCCCGGAAACATCGACCACCACAGTTATTGTGGTCAAATCCAAGCTTGTACAATCTTGGTATGTCAATTCCCCATTCAGCACACTCGTTAAGCATTTCCGCTTTATCTGTTATGCCTTGTTCAATAAGTAGATACCTTACAGGATGCTTATAGTTTTTCGTAATACCCGGGCAGCGCCTTGTCTCCCCGTTGTCTATTCCGATATGTATTACTGCTTCATTAGGCTTTATATCCTGCTCTTTTAGCCATTTCTTAAATAATTTTGACTTTAGCTGCTGGCTGCATATTGGGAACCGATTGTTTAACACAAGGTGCTGCTCACGCGATATGTCTATGGGTGTCCTGCCGTCACAAAGCGGTATTATCTCAATTTCCGGGTAATATTTTTTTAAATAACCAAACACATTATCATTGAATCTGTATAGGTCTTCATCTTCAAAGAGAGTGTCTATGAATACGACCTTAATACATTCTTCAGGAAAAATATTTACAACTCGCTTTAGTACGCAGAAGCTCCCAATTCCACCGCTGAAACTTACTATCTGTAACACCTTTACCTCCCATCCAACATCATCCCTGCTATAAGCAAAATTCCTACAACTGCTAACTTTAGCCTTATGTACTCTAAAGGGTCGGTTAGCTTGTCCCAAAATCGCTTAATTTTCTTCATGGCTTTCTCCTGTACGCAAGCCACGTTTTGCCGTAATCTTTCATGTAATGGCTGATATTTAGTCCATCAGCACAACGAGCCACTTGTTTGTCATAGTCATCAAATGTTGCTCCCACAATCGTCCATCCACTAAATCGCTGTTCAGAACCTTATATCCATATTGGCTGCCTGTACATTCCCTGCAGCTCGTCCAAAGTCAATGGCGGGTTTTCGTCTGCTGCTCGGGTGTTCCATGCGGTGATTGCTGATGCTCTTGTTTGTAATGCAGTTACATTATCATTAAAAACTTTTCCTACTCTGCAATTACAATCTTTGTTTTGACATACCAACCCCCAACCCTCAATAAATCGAATTTCGTCTATATCTGTACCTCCACAAAACGGACATTCCTTAAGCTTTTCGCTCTTTTTTCATCACTCCTTTCCAACCCAGTTATAAATATCTTGTGCCAAAGCCTTATTTTCTGTTGCTGCTGCGTATGCCCTGAGCGCTACCACTGCTGCTGGGTCCTTGTCAGGTTCGAGAACAAAACAACTATAAACAGGAGTTAAGTCATTCCGATGAACTATATATTTGCCGTATAAGCCTTTTTCATTGTCGCTCATTGTTCGCACGCTCTTTTGACAATATGAATTTGCTTGTCCTAAATCTTCATCCCATTCAGGTACATTTTCTTCATCTTCTGTGTAATCACTGACAACTTTTGCTGTCCCCAGGAACGAGCAACACGCCGTCCACGCGCATAACCACGTATCATATTTTGTAGAGCTGTAACGGCATTTATTGCATTTCATTGTTCATCACTCCAATCAATCTTTTGCCCGCATTCAGGACAATGCTTTGACTGCCTGCCACCGCACAAACTCATATCCGGAAATTCGGTTACAAATATGTATTTGCAATCCGGGCATTTCCATAAAGTTCTTTCATCAGATTTATCTCCGTATGGTTTCCTCTCTATCTGTTTTTTTAGGGCCTGAATAGCTATTCCACAAGCATGCAACCCCTCACGATTCCATACATATCTTTTATCATCTTCCTGTATTGGTTGTCCTAACGCCGAAACGCCATCCCAATCCTTATTAATTTCATTTACTGTCTCAATAGCTCGAATGCTTTGCTCATATGATTTTATATGTTTACCTAAGATTTCTGCTGCCTTTTCAATCTCCATCTATTCCTCCCAATCTTCACAAATGTCATCCTGTTTGACATTGTTATCAAACAGTAAGCATATGCCTTTATACTTACATGTTCGCTTGTACCATTTACAGCTGTTGCAGTTCATACTGTGCCTCCAATCTTTCTAAGAATTTTCTCAGGTCTTTTATTTTTCCGAAGAATCGTATGTTTTTCATAGGGCCTCCTTATTAAGTATTTCAAGTGCATCTATCCCTGTGTAGTCCTTAAATAATTTAGGACTGATATAGTAGGTATACTGTGAGCTATCCTCAGATATTTTGTAAGCTGCACCTATTGGCAATATTCCACGTTTCAAGCCTTCTCTTACAAATTGAGGACACTTATTCATCAGTTCTGCCGCAAAAGTTACTGATATTTTTGTATTTTGCATTGTGAGCCTCCTTTAAGCGGTTTTCTGCATGTACAGCAGCCTGAATGTTCCCTGCCTTTTGGAGTTATCAGCGTTTGCACTCCGCTCCAGTTGGTTTTTTCGTTGAAGGTTTCCTTTATCTCAAATAATCCGTTGTTCTTATCCGCATAAGGAGTAAGCTTGCCTTTCTTATCCCTATAAACATATTTGTGAGTTATTAGGAAATTGATAAAATCTTTCTCTTTGATATTTAACTGCTTTGCGGTATCTCTGAAACTTGTTAGCAGGTTTCTGTCCACCAGTTCGTCGAAGTAGTCTGCTTTAGGCTGCATAATAGCGTTGTCTACGGTAAGAGCGGAATTTACCGCTTGCAGGGCTTTGTTCTTGTCTTGTTCCTCTTTTAATACTGTCGCAAGTCTAATCAGTACATCAGGATTTAAAATCGCTGCTTCTAATGTCTCAGGAGTCATATACGCTCCGTGCTTCCTGATAGATGGAAGTACCTCATCAAATATCCACGATTCAAATTTTTCTGCTGATGGTAATTTACTGTTTGCTATCAATCGGTATAAATCACCCTCTGTTATAAATTTTGCCTGCTGTTCCCTTCCCAAGGAATCTATGACGGTACGAAACATACCCCCATCTTTTTTACAATGCCTTTCAACTGCTTTGTGTGGCTGGTCGTAGCCCAACGCCTTAGCAACATCGCTACCACAAAATAATATGTTGCCATTTTCTTCAATCGTTCTTATTTGTCCAAATTCCGTATTTTCAAATATTTTTAATTCGTTCATCTTTGGTGCTCCTTTCTTTTTACATATTTTTACTTCTGTGTTATAATCTCCTTATCAGAATTGCCGTTCTGAAATATTGTGAAAGGAGATGTCGTTATGGTTGAATTAACAAAAGATGCCGATAAGTTATTATGCTGCATTTACAAGCAATTCTTAGAGCGTAGAAAATCAGGATTTTCAAAATTTGATGCTAAAAGCTTTGAAAGTGATTTTTATGTCACCGATAAAAATATATCCTCTTGGAATGACGATGATGTATCGGATACGCTGTTAGAACTTGGTAGAGCAAAATATATTCGCCTATTTTTAGGTCGTGACTTTGATTTAGAAGATGCAGCTATAGTCTATATGGAAAATCGTTTTAAAAATGGACTTCTTGAAGTTACTGATTTCATATCAAAATTCATTCCTTAAAATTTTTCCATCAACAAAGTATTTATTTTTATAAGTTACTTCCCATACGCCATTTTCGAAACTTATTAACAGTTCATCGCATTTTTCAGAAAATGGCGTTCCGTTTATTTTGTATACATTGTTTGGAATATCGATTGCGATTGTTTCTAATCTTTCTTCCACTTCCTCACCTCCCAGTCTCAACTACAGACAATACCTTATACGAATCATGCCTGTAGCATTCTTTGAAATCCCTGATTGCTTCTGATTCTGAACGAGAATTGAAGCAATAGCATTTAACCTTGTTTGTAGTCAAGTTTATAAAAGTAACTACATATTCTTTGTACATTTAAGTTGCCTCCTTAGTTTTTATAGTGTGGACTTGTTTTTATAGCATTAGACTCGAACAAATATTCAATAGGCAAATCCACATTTAATATTTTTTTAATTCTTATAGCTTCGGGTAAAGTAAGCTTATATTTACCGCTAAGTTTTAAAGATAATGTACCGAGCGTAATGCCTAACTCCTGAGCTACTTTAGTTTTTGTAATGCCCTGTCTCGCAAATTCCGCTTCCAAGTTTCTATACATTTATTAGCTCCTTTCCTCTTTTGTGGTTCACGAATTTTCGTAAATCTTAATTATATTATATACGAATATCCGTGAATGTCAATATGTATTTCTGAATTTTCGTAAATTGTTTTATTTATGATTTTTCGTAAAAACTTCTTGATTTTTCGTAAATTGTATATTACAATATGAATGTAATTAAATTTCGGGAGGAATAGTACAGTGTCAGTAGAATTAGAATTGAAGGATTTAATTTTAGAAAGATACAAAAGCTTAAGAGAGTTCGCAATAAAAATAGACATGCCGTATTCAACCGTTGACACAATACTAAAAAGAGGGGTGGATAAGGCAAACATTGTTAATATCATAAGGATCTGTAAAGAATTAAGCATAGATGCTGAAGCTCTTGGAGAAGGAAGAATTGAGTATAAGGAAATCAATAACGAAATACACACCATAGCAGCACACCACGACGGAGAAGAATGGACAGAAGAGGAACTTGAGGATATAGAAAATTTTAAAAAATATGTCTTAAGCAAAAGGAATAAGAAATAACTTCTCGGGGAGGACAACTATGACAGCATACGAAGAGCTGTTGCAGGAAGCAGAAGATAACAATATTGAAGTGATAGAATTTACATTCCGCGGCGCCAATAAAGGTATGTATGCAGACAGTGTTATTGCTATTAGGAAGGATATAGAAACGACCACAGAAAAGAAATGCATCTTGTGCGAAGAGCTGGAACATTCCTATACAACAGTAGGTAACATTACAGACTTGAAACCTGTCCAAAATCGCAAGCAGGAGCAAATAGCAAGGAATCGCTCATACGAAAGATTAATTCCCTTAAAATTGATTATAAAGGCATCTATAGAATGTTGCACAAACTTACATGAACTTGCTGAATACATAGATGTTACAGAGAATTTTTTAAGAGAAGCACTTGAATATTATCAAGGCAAATACGGTCTTTACAAAGAAGTGGACAACTACTGCATATACTTTTCACCATTGACCGTTTGTAAATATGAATATAAAAAATAGCACCCGGTACTACCAATACCAGGTACTATTCAGATACATCTTGCCACAAAGGACAAATGCGTTCCAGACACTGATATTATACCGCATAATCCTTTGTGCATGCAAGGATTATTTTTTATACCTAAAAAGGCGGTGAGTATCATTAAGAACCCAAACGGCTACGGAAGCGTAGTGAAACTAAGCGGAAACAGAAGACGCCCATACATGGCAAGAATTACCCAAGGATTTGATGAAAGAGGTTACCCTATATACAAGCCTCTCGGATACTACGAAGAGCAAACACAGGGCCTACTGGCCTTAGCAAAGTACAACGACTGCCCATATGATATAGATTTATCCCGAAGTACTTTTGAAGGAATATATGCTATTTGGTTTGAAGAGAAATTCTCAGAGAAGACAAAAGAAAACCAGAGCAGCAGGAGTTGTTATAGTGCTGCATATAAAAAGTGCGTAACTATTTACAAAATCAGATTTACAGAGCTGAGAAAATATCACCTGCAAAATGTGATTGATAAGTGCGACAAGGGGTATGCTACTAAGGAACAGATAAAAAACTTATTCTCTCAGTTATATGCTTTTGCAATGGAAAATGATATTGTTCATAAAGATTATTCAAAGTTTGTAAAACTTGGCAAAGAAACAGAGGTTAAAAAGAAAAATCCATTTACACAAGCGGAAATTGAGTTACTGTGGGATAATGTCCATATTCCGTATGTTGACACAATATTAATATACTATTATACAGGCTTAAGACTTAGTGAGCTTTTGCAGATGGAAAATGTAAATGTTGATTTAGATGAAAAGCTTCTACAAGGCGGACTCAAAACTGAAGCCGGCAGGGATAGAATTGTTCCTATCCATCCGCGGATATTTAACCTCATTAAGAAACGCTATTCCGATAAGCACCCGTATTTAATTCAGAGTTGGAGAAAGACAACTAAGTTAGGCATAATGCCAATGTCGAAGAAAGATTATTATGATGAATTTTATTCTATAATGAATCAATTCAGTATGGTGCATACGCCTCATGACTGTCGGCATGCTTTTATAACAGAACTTGACAACGCAGGAGCTAATAGTACAGCAGTTAAACGCATTGTAGGGCACGCCTCAAAGGGTGTAACTGAAAAAACATACACTCATAAAGACATTGAACAGCTGCGAAAAACGATTGAATTATTAAAATAACCACGTTACTATCTTGTTACTAATTGGTGTGAAAAATCATAATTTGCAGAATACGTAAACGGCTAAAATTAGCCAAGGCATTGAAATTACAATATCTAAAATTCACGAAAAGTTAAGTTGATTTTAAGGATTAAAGTGATATAATATCGATAATTACATTAATGATATCTTTATTTAGGAGAATATTCAGTGCCGATAGGCGATGGGGGACAAAATGCAAAGTTACTTGGTAGGACTTGATATAGGGTCTACTACAGTAAAAATAGCTGTAATAGACGATAAAGGGAATTTAATTCATAAGCAATACGAAAGACATTATTCAGATATACACAATACCGTAAGAGAAATTATTAAAAACTCAGCCGAAAAGCTTAGGAACCGATTTATAAAAATCAGTGTTACGGGCTCAGGCGCTATTGATGTATCTAAATATTTAGGAATAGATTTTGTTCAGGAGGTCACAGCATCCACTTATGCAATAGAAAAATACATTCCTTATACAGACGTTGTCATTGAGCTAGGCGGAGAGGATGCCAAAATAACATACCTTTCGGGAAATCTTGAACAGCGTATGAACGGCTCATGCGCCGGAGGTACGGGAGCCTTCATAGATCAAATGGCTGTTCTGATGAAAACAGATGCTGCAGGTTTAAATGAGTTGTCCAAAAATCACAGCATCATTTATCCTATTGCTTCAAGATGCGGAGTTTTTGCAAAATCCGACATTCAACCTCTTTTAAATGAAGGCGCAAGAAAGGAAGATATTGCGGCCTCAATTTTTCAAGCGGTGGTAAATCAAACAATCAGTGGATTGGCTCAGGGCAGACCAATTAAAGGAAATGTTGCATTTTTGGGGGGGCCCTTATTTTTCTTATCAGAACTAAGAGAAAGATTTAAAGAGACCCTTAATTTAGATGATAAAAGTTCAGTATGCCCCGAGGACGCAAACTACTATGTGGCTATTGGGGCGGCATTGATGGCAGATGAGTGTGCCGCAATAAACTTTAATGAATTTTATGACAAAATGAAAAATACTCTAAAAAGTTCTTCCATCAATTATCGAAAAAAAGAACTTGAACCATTATTTGAAAACAAAGAAGAATACGATGTTTTCCTTGAAAGACACAGTCAACACAACGCAAAACGAAAAAATATAAATGATTATTCAGGTTCAGCATTTTTGGGCATTGATGCAGGCTCTACCACAACAAAGCTTGTTCTTATTACACAAGAAGGAGAAATACTGTATTCATACTATGCAAGCAACGCAGGCAGCCCGCTGAATTCAGCAATTTCAGCAGTGAAAGAGCTTTATTCGAATATGCACAAAAATATTAAGATTGCTTACACTGCCGTTACAGGATATGGAGAGCATCTGCTGAAGGCCGCATTGAATGTGGACATAGGTGAAATTGAAACAGTAGCTCATTACAAGGCGGCTGACTTCTTTTTAAACGGCGTGGATTTCATTATAGATATCGGCGGACAGGATATGAAAAGCATGATTGTTAAAGATGGTGTAATTGACTCAATTATGCTGAATGAAGCATGCTCTTCAGGCTGTGGGTCCTTTATTGAAACCTTTGCCAAGTCATTGGATATGACTGTACATGATTTTGCCGAAGAAGCAATCCTTTCTCCTCAACCTGTAGACCTTGGTACAAGATGCACGGTTTTTATGAACTCCAAGGTAAAGCAGGCTCAGAGAGAAGGTGCCACATTAAGTGACATATCCGCGGGTATTTCATACTCTGTTATTAAAAATGCCTTGTTTAAGGTTATCAGATTAAAATCTCTGGACTCCATAGGAGAAAAAGTTGTCGTTCAGGGAGGAACATTTTATAATAATTCTGTTTTAAGAGCATTTGAGCTCATAACAGGAAAAGAGGTCGTAAGGCCGGATATCGCAGGAACTATGGGAGCCTTTGGTGCCGCCATTATTGCAAAAAATAAATATGACGGGAAAGAAAGCTCGTTTGTAAGCGAAGATGCCATTGAAAAATTTTCATTTGAAACGACCCTGGAACGTTGCGGCCTATGCACAAATAACTGTCTGCTGACAATCAATAAATTTTCTGACAACAGATACTTTGTTTCCGGCAACCGCTGTGAGCGTGGAGCGGAAAAATATATTGATGTTGAAAAAAAGGAATCTCTTCCTAACCTTTATAAATATAAATACCGCAGGGTATTTGACTACAATCCATTGAACATGAAAGAAGCGAAGAGGGGCCTTATAGGTATACCGAGAGTATTAAACATGTATGAGGACTATCCATTTTGGTTTACCTTTTTCACAGACTTGGGATACAGAGTAGTTCTTTCAGGCGTGTCAAGCAAAAAAATATATGAGTTAGGCATGGGAACAATTCCTTCTGAGTCTGTATGCTATCCCGGTAAAATTACTCATGGACATATAACTGATCTTGTAAACAAAAAAGTCCCTAAGATATTTTATCCTTGCATTGCATACAACATTAAGGAAGATGAACAAGCAGGCAATCACTTTAACTGCCCCGTTGTTGTTTCTTACCCTGAATCTATCGAAGCAAATGTTGACTTAAAGGATGTTAAGTTCTATAAGCCGTTTCTTACCTTGAATGACAAGGAAAGACTTATTGATAAGCTGTACCGTGAGCTTAGCTTTGAAGAAAACCTCACATTTGAAGAAATCCGTGATGCTGCCGAAAAGGCATACAAAGAACTGTATTCTTACAAACAGGATATTAAGGGCGAAGGCACCAAGGCGATTGAATATATTAAGAAAAACAACAAAAAAGGTATTGTATTGGCAGGGAGACCCTATCACGTTGATCCGGAAATTAATCATGGTATACCGGAAATGCTTGAAAGCTATGGATTAGTTGTTATTTCAGAGGATGCCCTTGAAAATGAATACCCCATAGAACGACCTCTGAGAGTAATCGACCAATGGGCTTACCACACAAGGCTCTATGCTGCTGCGACATATGTTTCAAACACGGACTTCCTTGAACTTGTTCAGCTTAACTCATTCGGCTGCGGCCTTGATGCCGTGACTACAGATCAAGTAAGTGAAATATTGCAGAAAAATAATAAAATATATACAGTAATTAAAATAGATGAAATAACAAATTTAGGAGCTATAAGAATCCGAATCCGCTCTCTTTTTGCTTCTATGGAAGAACGGGACAAAATAGGAGTTTTGCACAGACCGATTGAAGATAATGCATCTTGCACTGTTTTTACAAAAGAAATGAAAAAGAATCATACCATACTGATTCCTCAGATGTCGCCAATACACTTTCAATTTATTGAGACAGCGGCAAAAATGTCCGGATATAATGCTGTAGTTCTGCCTGCTGTTGATAAACAGGCAGTTGACGTTGGGCTTAAGGTTGTTAACAACGATGCATGCTACCCTTCTATTGTTGTTGTCGGTCAACTTATAAATGCATTGGAATCAGGAAAATATGACCTGGATAACGTATCATTGATGATATCACAGACAGGCGGCGGATGCCGTGCCACAAATTATATAGGATTCATCAGAAAAGCCCTTAAAGACTCCGGATACGGCAATATCCCCGTTATATCATTTAATATGGTCGGACTTGAAAAGCAACCGGGGTTTAAGCTTACTATTCCGTTTATCAACAGGCTTATAATGGGCCTGGTTATTGGAGATACGCTGATGCGTGCAACCTACAGAACAAGGCCCTATGAGAAAAAGAATGGCTCTGTAAATGAGCTCCTTGAAAGATGGGTCGAAAAATGCCACAAGATAGTTGAATCAGGGAATTTTCTGAAGTATAAACAGGCAATAAAAGATATAGTATCTGATTTTGATAACCTTGAGCTAAATGAAGATATACGAAAACCAAAGGTTGGTATTGTAGGCGAAATTCTTGTTAAGTTTCACCCCAATGCAAACAACGATATATTTTCGTTGCTGGAAGAAGAGGGTACAGAAGTTGTTGTTCCTGACCTGCTGGATTTCTTCTCCTACAGCTCGCTTAATGGGGTTATAAAATATGATGAATTGCTGACCGGATCTCGAAAAAGTAAAGCTGTAAATGGTATGGCTGTAAATGTAATCGACCTTTATAAAAAGCCAAGTGTTGATGCATTCAAAAATTCTAAAAGATTTACGACTCCTGCCAATATCAAGGAAATAGCATTAAAAGCTAAAAACTTCCTATCTCTTGCAAATCAGTCCGGTGAAGGATGGTTTTTAACAGGAGAAATGGTTGAACTTTTGGACTCCGGCGTTGACAACATATTGTGCCTTCAGCCCTTTGCTTGTCTGCCAAATCATATAACGGGCAAAGGCATGATTAAAAAGCTTAAGCACGCATATCCTTTGTCGAACATTGTGCCCATTGATTTTGACGCAGGAATAAGCGAAGTCAATCAAATAAACAGAATAAAACTAATGCTTACAAACGCACACAGAAACATGAAGATGAATCGTAGCGAAGAATCGACAAATTCATTTGATGTTGAAGAAGAAATACCTTCTTTCAATTTTGAAGGCATGAGCGAACAGGAAGTATAAAAAAATAAGGCATCTTCAGATATCTTCGGATGCCTTATTTTTTTATGTCCTATCCTCATTTTGTGAATGCCTTTTTTATTTTATTGCAGGCATCATCTAACTGTTCATATGTTATTATTATTGGCGGAGCAAATCTTATTGTTTTTTCATGTGTTTCTTTTGCAAGAATTCCGTTGGAGATAAGTCTTTCCACATAAGGAGCAGCACCCTCTTTAAATTCAACCCCTATTAACAGTCCTTTTCCTCTTACTTCAACAATGTCATCATTTTCAATTTCTCTTAATTTCTCCATGAAATATTTACCCTTTTCCTCTGCCTGCTTGGAAAAATTGTCCCTCTCGAGAATTTTCATCGCCTTCAATGAAACCGCGGCGCCTAACGGATTTCCGCCAAAAGTAGAACCGTGAGAGCCGGGAGTAAATACACCAAGTACATCATCATTGCCAGCAATTGCAGATACGGCTATTATACCACCGCCTAAGGCCTTGCCTAATACATAAATGTCAGGAACAACTTCCTCATGGTCACAGGCAAACATCCTTCCCGTTCTTGCAAATCCCGTCTGAACCTCGTCAGCAATGAACAATACATTTTTTTCTTTGCATAAATTAAATGCTTCTTTTAAGAATCCTTCATTCGGAACTATTATGCCTGCCTCTCCCTGAATAGGCTCGACTAAGAAAGCAACCGTGTTTTCATTAATAGATTCCCTCAATTTCTCTATGCTTCCATACTCAATTACACTAAATCCAGGTGTAAACGGGCCATATCCTTTTCTTGCATCCGGATCTGTGCTCATGGTTACAATTGTTATGGTTCTCCCATGAAAATTATTTGAGCACACAATTATCTCCTGTTTTCCGTCTTCAACACCCTTAACAAAATTCCCCCACCTTCTTGCTGCCTTAAGCGAAGTTTCCACCGCTTCCGCTCCTGTATTCATAGGCAACACCATATTTTTGCCTGTCAGCTCACACAGCTTTTCCATCCATTCTCCCAATACACTATTGTAAAATGCCCTCGATGTAAGTGTGACCTTATCCAGCTGGTCCTTAGCAGCTTGTACCAGCTCAGGATGTCTGTGACCAAAATTTAATGCTGAATACGCGCTCAGCATATCATAAAACTCTTCCCCTTCAGGATTAGTAACTATAATTCCTTCAGCGCTGTCTATCACAACTTCTTTGGGGTGGTAGTTATGCGCTCCAAATTTTTCGGTTTTTTGCATGATTTTTTTAGATAATTGCATTTTAACTTCCTCCTGAAATTTAATTCTATAATTGTTTCAAATATATAAGGCATATTATACTAATGTATGTTTGCAATGTCAAGTTTTATTTGTATATTTCCTAAAATAGCATTTGATTTTTCAACATTATTTTAAACATATTGTTTTAATATATTATGTTTGTTTTCTTTATGACACGATCTTAGTATCCGGATTCATAATATGGTGTTTTTCTTAAATGCATCTTATTGTTATTTACTTGCATTTTGCAAATCTTTAATCGTTTCCAAAAGTAAAACCGATAATACATTGTTTAAATCAATGTCATTATCGGTTTTACTTTTTATATAAGTCACAATATGTCTGAAATTCTAATATTAATAACTTATGCTATTGTGGCAACTATAACAGCCTTTATCGTATGTAGCCTGTTTTCAGCTTCATCAAAAACCACGGAATGTCTGCTTCTGAAAACATCATCTGTCACTTCTCGTATGTCATAACCTAATTCTAATTGCTCTCTTGCCATTTTTGTTTCAAAGTCGTGGAACGATGGGAGGCAGTGCATGAATATAACATCCTCGTTTCCTGTAGCTTTAAGCAAATCCTTAGTTACCTTGTACGGTGTAAGCATCTTTACTCTTTCCGGTATTTGTTCTTCCTCTCCCATAGAAGCCCATATATCTGTATAAATCACATCGGCTCCTTTAAGGCATTCTGTATTATCCGATATTTCTATTTTAGCACCTGTATATTTTGCAGCCTCATATACATCCTTAAGAGCTTCATGGTCTATCTGGTCGCTCAACTCCTTAGGTCCATATGCCACATAATGCATTCCCATTTTAGCACACCCATACATCCATGCATATGACATATTATTCCTGATATCTCCGGCAAAAACAAGCTTTACCTTGTTAAGAGGCTTTGCTAAATGCTCTTCTATTGTAAGTAAGTCCGCTAATATCTGAGTTGGATGGTCAACGTCAGTCAAACCATTCCATACTGGAACTCCGGCATATTTTGCAAGCGCCTCGACAGCTTCCTGCTTATATCCTCTGTATTCAATGCCGTCATAGTATCTTCCTAGAACCTTTGCTGTATCCTCCAATGATTCTTTCTTTCCCATCTGAGAACTCCCTGAATCCAAAAATGTTACGTGTGCTCCTTCATCCAGCGCCGCAACTTCAAAAGCGCATCTTGTTCTTGTAGAAGTCTTTTCAAATAGAAGAACAATATTTTTTCCGGTTAATAAATAGTTTGAGATGCCCTGACGTTTCTTTGCCTTTAGGTCATGCGCTAAATCCAATAAATATCTTATTTCTTCAGGTGTGAAATCCATTAGTGTCAATAAGCTTCTTCCCTTTAAATTTACTGCCATAATTACCTCCGTGTTTAACTATTAGTATTTATGTTTAATTAAAAATATTAGCTTAATCTTATCGGTCTGACATGATTTTTATTTATATTTTGTTATAATTATAGATTGTCTCTTATTAAAGGCATGCTCATGCATCTTGGCCCTCCTCTTCCTCTCGATAGTTCGGAACTTGGCATTACATGAGTCACTATACCTGACTGCTGCAGGATTTCATTTGTAACATAGTANNCATAGTTTCTTGAATATACTATAACTTCTCCAGGAGCAATACATAATGTATTTGATCCGTCGTTCCATTGTTCCCTTGATGCATCAATAACACTGTTTCCGCCGCATTTAATAAGCATTATTTTGTCCAGATTCAGTTCATTCTTCAGTATATCTTCTAAATATCCATGCTCTTCACTGATTACTATTTTATTATGCTCATCCTTTTCAAGAACATATACTGACATGTCTGATTTTATATTTGGATGAATAGTGAATTTATCATAGTCAATCATGGTAAACACTGTATCAAGATGCATAAAGGCCCGTGATTTTGGAATGTCTATAGCCAATATCTTTTTAAAGGTGCTGTCCTTATTTAGAACAAGCCCGGCAAATTTTTCAATTGCATTGGGATTTGTTCTTTGAGATATTCCCACTGCAATTATTTCTTCATTTAGTATGAGTATGTCTCCGCCTTCAAGAGGATATCTTTCAGTTCTGTCATAATACAGTTTTGTACCTTTATATAAAGGGTTACAGTTAAAAATATATTTTGCAAACAATGTTTCTCTGTTTCTTGTCACAGTCGACATTTTATGAATGGAGACTCCTTCCCCTATAGCAGCAAAAGGATCCCTGGTAAAGTACAGGTTGGGCATGGGATCAATTATAAATGGATACTGATTGCTTAAAAAATCAATCAACCTCGGTCCCCTGTAATCATAAATTTCTGTTTTTCGCACTCCTTCAATCATTTTAGATATCATTTCCTTGTTACTTTCAAAAGACAGAAAATAATCCCTCAAAATTCCAGATTCTCTGTCTTCTCTTATCCCAGATTCCTCAATGTATTCTTCAATAAATTGAGTTTTTATCTCATTGTTACATAAAGAATCTGCAGCCAAGTCTTCCAGATATACTACTTCTATGCCATTTTTCTTAAAAATATTCGCAAAGGCATCATGCTCCTCCTGCGCTATTTTCAAATATGGAATATCATCAAACAGTAATCTTTCAAGATATTCAGGCATTAAATTCTCTAATTCTCTGCCTGGTCTGTGAAGCAAGACTTTTTTTAGTTTTCCTATTTCTGAAAATACTTTGATTGCTGAATTGCTCAAAATATCACCACCATATATTTTATTTATAGATAACGCTTTCATAAAGCTTAATGATACCGTAATTCCTAATACCGGATAATATAGTACACAATTAAAATATATTTTCGATGGAGTGATTATTAGTTAGACTGTACATGCTAACCTTAATTAAGTATATGCTGAGGTGATTTGTTTGGTTGGTAAGTCAGTCGTAAACTCTCCAAGTTTGAACGACTAATATTGCCAGAGCTAAATTTATGATTATATCTCATAAACTATTGATGTGATAATGATTTCCTAATAATATTTTATTCCTCTCTAAAAGTTTTGTCAAGTAATTTTAAATATTTATAAGCCATTTTAATATTTATGCACTTCTGGGTAAAATATTAACATTATTTCCGATTAATTTGCCAGTAAAGTAAATATATTATAATTTTACGGTTGCAAAATTGGACATAAAAAAACATGAGTTTTAAAGCTCATGTTTTTTTTAATTTGGCGACGTCCTACTTTC
>DDNC01000006.1 GCA_002340985.1 Firmicutes bacterium UBA2530
TCATGCTTCCTCCTGATGATTTTAATATAGAACAGTTACAGCCTATCCGCCGGTTATTCTATAAACTCTGCTCCTTCGAATGCCTTGTTGTCTTTTGTAAGTCCCAATGCTTCCATTGTCTTTACATTTACTATTTTCTTAAGTCCTGAAGGCTGCTCAACTGAGATTGTCTTTATATCCTTGCCGTCAACAAGTATTTTCTTTGCAATTTCAGCTGCCTGCTTTCCAAGGCCGTAATAATTCAATCCATTGCTCATTAGTATTCCGTTTTCTGCCTGAGTTTCAATTGTTGACAATGTCAGTATTTCTTTCTCAACACACAAATTCGCTACCAGATCTATGGCTGAAGCAACAGTATTATCAGATATGATGTACATAACATCTATTTTCTTAGCCAGCGTGTTAACAGCCTGAGGTATGTCGTTTACAGTTGTTATTCCTACAGTTTCAACGGTCATTCCAAGCTTTTCAGCTGCAGTCCTTACCTCTTCAATCTGAACCTCAGAGTTTGATTCCCCTGTATTGTAGATTATACCCACAACCTTGGCGCCTTCCTTTAAATCAGCAGCCGATTTTAAAATTTCCAGAGCCTCAACCTTGTCTGTAACGCCCGTTACATTTTCTATTTTGTCATAGCTTTCAACTATTTCGGAATACACAGGATCTGTTACGGATGAGAATACAACCGGAATATTATTTCCCTTGGTAGCCTGCTTTGCCGACTGCGTGGACAGCGTAGCTATGCTGTAAATCAAATCCACCTTATCCTTAACGAACTTCTCCGCTATCATCTGAGTATTGGAAGGCTCTCCCTGAGCACTTGCATATTCGGTTTCAACATTTATTCCAAGCTCCTTCAATCCGTCAATAAACCCATCTCGCGCCTGATCAAGAGACGGGTGCTCAATAAGCTGCGAAATACCTATCTTGTATGTTTTCTCACCTTCTGACGATTTTTCGTTTCCTCCGCCTTCAGCAGGCGCCTTGCTCGCCGTACTCGAGCATCCTGTTAAAATTACAGGCACTATCAATGCCAACGCTAATGTTCTTTTCAAAATATTTAATTTCATAATTTCCTCCTGGAATATTCAATATTGTTTGTTTTTATTTATATCAACTTTGGCCAAGTTTATATCGATTATAAAATTTCATGTTTCTATCTCTTCGTTTATGACCTTGTATATTCAAGGTATCGCAGGGGAATGCATCCAATTTATTTGCTCCCTTCGGTCGCATAAATCGATCGAAAAAATGGGGTTAGGGCATAAAAAAAATCTTTCATTCCTATAAACACACTGTTCCAATGTGTTTATAGGGACGAAAGATTCCGCGGTACCACCCTAATTATGATATAATCATCACTCTTCGAGGTCTGACAACCTCTAACCCTGTAACGTGGGTACACGTATCCGCCTACTGGCACTAAGCTTTGAACGGACATGCTCTGCAGTGAATATTACATATTATCTCATTATCGGCTCACACCTCACCCGACTCTCTGAAAATGATAAAATATCTTTCTCTGCTTCAACGCATTGATTCTTTATATTGTTGATTATTATAATTCACCCTATGGGCTTTGTCAATACATTTTTTCAGCATCACCCACAACCTTAATAAAAATCTGTAAATTCCAGCAAAGGATTTTTACCTTCAATAGATGTTCAAGCTTTTATAGTTTGGAATATATATGCTATTTTTGGATAAAACGCACATTTATTTTGACATTGTCACAAAATTCCGCCATCATAGATTTAAGCATGCAATTTATATTGACTTGTCTATGAATGTTGCATCCAAATGAAATTTTTTCTGCAAAATACAATTTTGTTGAAATTTCAATTTAAAATGCTGTTTTTTTCTTACATAACGCTACTGAAAGGTCATCCTGGACGAATACACGGTCATTTCAGCCATATAATGCTCGTTATATTTAGATTCATTTTCACATATTCTTCTTTTATCTAAATGAAATTTTTTCTAAAAAACACAACTTTGTTGAAATTTCAATTTAAAATGCTGCTTTTTTCTTACATGACACTGCTGAAAGGTCATCCTGGACGAATACACGGTCATTTCAGCCATATAATGCTCGTTATATTTTAAGAACACATCTCCTTGTACTACTATATAGCAAAAAGCCTATATTGTTACGAATCTATTTGCACAAATTATAAAACACGCGCAATTGAGTCAATTTCCGTTATGGATCTTTGCTTCATAAAACTGCCGTACAGCATATTTTGGCTGTACGGCAGTACATTGTGTTTAGTTAGTTACTTTTCTTCTTTTTCTTAAGAATAAACCTTCTGCAATCAGCAATAATCCTAATGCTGCAAGCATCCATGTATTGAGTATATAACCTGTGTTCGGTAAAGTACCCACACCCTTCGGCACGTCAGGCTCATCTATTGTTTCCCATCCCATCGGTACGTCAGGATCTTCTATTAAAACTGATTCCAGTACATTCTTGAACTTGTAGCTGTATGTCTGTCCGCCTGCAATATCCACTATTTTAGCTTCATTTACAAGCACATACCCTTCAGGTGCTTTTGTTTCTTTTACAAAGTATCTTCCATCCTTAAGGCTTTCAAATACAACTTTTCCGTCTTTATCAGTTACTGCTGTTTCAACTATACGGTTATTCTCGTCGTACAGCGTAAACTCAGCTCCTGCAAGAGCATTTGAATTTTCATCAACCTTATTAATTGTGATTCTTCCGTTTGCAGGAACAACAGGTGTTCCAGACTTCTTATTCACAAAGCTTAATTCAACAGTCTTGTTGCTTTCAACAGTAACCGTAACTGCCTTGCCGCTTAATTCATATCCCTCAGGAGCCTGAACTTCCTTAACTGTGTATCTGCCCACGGGTACATCTTCAAATGCCACGCGGCCGTTAACAGTTCCAGCATTCTGCAGAGTTGAGCCCTTTTCGTCAATCAGGCTGAACCATGCGTCTGAAAGGAGTTTGCCTTCTTCGTCGGTCTTGATTATCTCAATCCTTCCCGGTTTCTTCGGCCCTTCCTTCCTGTTGGTAATGGTATATGAGTTGGTTTTGTTTGCACTGATTGTTACATCAGTTTCTTTTTCATCCAGCACATATCCTTCAGGTGCCTTCGTTTCCTTAAGTACATATTCTCCCGGTTCCAGCTCCTCAAATGAAACTGTTCCGTCAGAACCTGTTACAGCTTTTCCTACAACTTTACCCTTTGAATCATACAATGTAAACTCAGCTCCAGAAAGAACCTTCTTGTCTTCGTCTACCTTCTTAACAGTAACCTTGCCGTAAACCGGAGTAGTTCCGCCACCACCGCCGGTAGGTTTCCTTGTGTTGGTTACTGTTAAACCGCTCTCAGTCTTTGTATATTCACTTGGAACAAAATCATTGCCCTCTTCATCTACCTCTTTCACAGAGTAGATATATTCGTTTCCATCACCATCCGTTTTGTCTACATCTTCCCAAGTAACTTCGGTTGTACCATCTACTAATTCTTGGATAGCAACATCCACCTTTTCTAATTCTCCGCCTTCAATCTGTCGATATAACTCAAACCAAATTGTAGGTCTTGGAGAAGCTCCACCATCCCATACTTTTGTTGCTGTTACATCTCTCTTTGTATAGGTATTGGTAACCGTCAGACCATCTTCGGATTTTTTATAATTTTCCGGTACAAAATCACTACCATCTGCATCCACTTCTTTTACCAAGAAGCTATATTCTTTTCCAGCAGCATCAGTCTTAACAAGTCCTATCCAGACTACTTCTGTAGTTCCGTCTGTCAATTCCTTGATTGCAGCACCCGGCACTTCTTCCGGCTCTCCGTCTCCTACGTATCTATAAAGCTTAAACCAAACTGTAGGTTTTTCTATATTTCTGTCTTCCGGTAATCCATCCCATACTTTTTTTGCTGTTGCACTTGCATCTTCTGGGCTATTGTAATTATTTGTTACTGTCAGTCCATTTTCTGCTTTTACATAATTTTCTGGAGCAAAGTCGTTACCTTGTGAATCAACTTCTTTTACTGAATATTTATATATCTTACCATCAATATCAGTTTTATCTAAGTCTTTCCACTCTGCGCATGTCGTACCATTCTCTAATTTCTTGATTTCTGCACCCGGTACTTCCTGCGGTTTTTCATTACCAACTTGCCTGAACAGCTTAAACCAAATTGTAGGTCTCGCATCAGAACCATTATTCCATTCTTTTTCTGCAGTGATGCCTGTTTTTTCTTTGGTGTTTTCAAAGCTTCCTTCTGCAACAACCGGATTGTTTTTATCGTTTCCAACCGGATTTTCTACAACAATTTCTAAATCTTTGACAGATTTAACATATCCATCAGGTGCTGTTACTTCTCTCAGATAATATGTTCTTAGCGGTAAATTTCCTATTTCAAGAATGCCGTTTTTAGTTTCATATACCGAATCACCATATTGAACTTTTACATCATTCAACATATACCAAAGTGTAAAGGTTGCTTTGTTCTTAACTATGGTTTCTTTTGTTTCGGCATCTATCTTAGTTACTCTTAACGCTCCCTTGTTCTTTGCCCACTCTCCTCCTACTTCGGAGAACAGTCTGGCCTTTAATTTCTCAGAGTCTCTAGTTACAGGCAATAGTTCATTACCTTTAATTTCAACTGTATTCCCTATTTGACCATCCTTTGTTGTAACAACCGTAACATATTCTAACACCAGGGTATCTTCCAAAGGTTTATTATTAAGAAGCTTTATTGTCAAAACATTTCCATTCTCTTTTAATTCGTAGTCTTCATTTACAACTAAAAATTTATCTTTATCTTCTTTATCTTTATTTTGTATCTTATAAATCTTAAGACTTCCATTTTTGTAAACGTGGCCATTGCTTATTGTATCTTTGATTTCAGCATTATGGATGATTGATAAGCTTTCATTCACAGTAACCTTCCAATTTACCTCATCGTCCGTAAATACTTCTTTATCCTTTACACCAATTGAACTTTTTTCCAAAAAGGTATTGGATTTGTCATAGCCAATTGATTTTTTGTAAGGATATTTTGTTCCGTTTACATCAACTGTTGCATCATTGGTGTATGTACCTGATGACATATCAGGCACCGACGTTGTAAATTCAACTACGTATCTTTCTGATACCGGTATTAAAAACGTTAAAGTAAAAGTCTTATCATCAGCAGAATCTTCAATTTTGTAATCTATATCTCTTTTTAATATATACTGAGCTTCTTTCCTGATGGTTGTATCGCCGGCTTTATCAACATCATAAACCGATACCTTAATACCATCTTTATCGATTTTCCCGTTGTATGCTAATGTATCAGTTACACTAACATCATTCCCGAGGCTTTGCTTCTGATAATTGATATATACCTGCCATGCAATCTTTCTTTCAAAACCGCTGGTCCAGTCATTTACTACTTTCCCGCTGCCATCAACATGAAATAACTGACCTTCCTTTTTACCGCTGTTCCATGAATCTGTCCTGACTTTATGGTAAGCATCCCTGGACTGATTAATACCAACACCGCTTTCAGTTATTCCTGTAAATACTGACTTATTTCTATAAATCTCTTTCTCAGCATTATCAGTAGGTTTATTATGCGGAAGTATGCCTTTAGCAGGATCGTATGAGGTGTCATAAGTTACAACAAGCTGCTTACCTTTTATTTCTTTATTAACTGTAATAATAAAACCATGTTGATAACCTGTCTCTCGTGGTGCTAATGCATAATCACCGTAAACTTCCTTAAGCTCAACCGTACCCAACATAACCTTGACAGTTTCCGGCAGTAAAATCAAACCGTCATTTGTGAATGTATCTGTGATAACAAATCCTGTTTGTATACCTTCTCTTACAGGATCAACCGTCAGTTTCCAGCTTATTTGCTTATTATCATAGTCTACACCCGTATACTCTTTCTTGTAAACATTCTTAGACGGATCAATCTTAACCTCTCTCTCTTCTTTCGTAGATCCGAAATCAGTTCCAATTCCCGTTCCGGTCATTCCGACTCCGTTTATAAATTGGTCAATACTGAAGTCCGTGATTTTTGTTGTATACGTAATTATAATTTTTTTGTTTCCGACATCCTCCAAAATAATTTCAAGCTTAGTTTTATCCCCATCAGGTGTTGCTTTTAAACTATTGGGAGCAAAAGGATTTTTGTCTTGATCTTTTATAGTAATATCATATCCGCCGATACCGCTTCCTGTTGTCAATTGCAGTCCTTTAGGAAGTATGTCTGTTATAGTTACAGTATCTAAGGGATGCCCCGCTTCATTTACTGTAACCGTCCAGGTGATCGTCTTATTAGTGTAATCGACTTTTTGTACCCCCGCCTTTTTAAGTATCGGAGCTCTGTTGATATCAACTGTGTCATCATCCTTATTTACTTCATTTCCCTCTTTTACTTCGTCATGATATAAAGTTGCCGTATTTTCGAAACCATTCGCTTTTTTGTATACACCGGCATTTACTTTTGTCCAATCTACCGTTGTGTTAAACTTAATTCGGTATGCTTCATTTTTATCTAAATTACCTAACTCAATTGGAAAATTGGTAAATGTGGCCTCGTTAGGATGTGATGCTCCTTCTACCCAGTTGGCTCCGGATTTTGCAATTTCAACAACCTCAATGCTTGTTACATCAATGTCTAAGCCAGCAGGCAATACATCATCTACAAAAGCATTAGGAATTATTTGTCCGTTTTTGTTAACATCAATAGTCCAACTGATTAAATCTCTGCCATCTGCAGTCTTACCTTTTTGTTCGCCGCTTTTTTCTATCGGATTGCTTCTTTGGATATTGTTAACTGTGCCAACTGCCGGCAAACCGCCGACTTTTCCATAATAATCAAATACTGCACTATTACTAAAGCTTTGCTTTGTATAATCACCAATATCCGTTACATATTCAATCCTGTATCCTGTGTAGGGATCCATGTCACCTAATTCAATATTAAAAGATTGCTTGTCCTTAAATACAGTTTCTCCCGCCGTTTTACTTCCATTCAATCCGATATTTAGTTTTTTGATAACAAAGCTTTTCGGAGCTCCAAGTCCTGCAGGAAGAGTGTCAGTTACATTTGCACCATTTATTTTTTTATCAGTGTTATTGATAACATCGACAGTCCATGTTATGTAAGTAGCATCTTTCTCCGTATTAGCATGTCCTTGTTTACCGATGTCAGCTATCACAGCTCCAGGTTTTGCAATTACCTTTATATTCTTACTACCGCTTTCATAGAAAGGTATTTCCTGTACAATATTTTCTTTGAATTTTTCCAAATCAAATTTCAACCCAAGCTTAACCCAACCGTTTTGGACATTATCTTTAGTGATATTCTCATTGAACACAAAGCTCAGAACACCATCCTTAACAATGTACATACCAACAATTTCCCCATCAACTTTTACGTCTCCAGTAGCCTCAACATCTTTAAATGCATCGGAAAGTCTTGTTGATGCAGTATCATTAGGTTTTGCATTAAGTCCATTTGTATCCCATGAATATTCCACATCTACCACTGTATCTGCATCTATATCAATAACTGAGCCATTTTCTACTTCTTTACCACCGATTTTCATTGACTTAAATCCAAATATATTACCTAAGTCACTCTGTGGTCCTATACCAAAGGCCTGTATAGCTGCTCCTGTTGTGGTTCCTGAGAAATCTCCTTTGTTTCCAAGAGGTTGTTCTCCTTCAAGGGTATCTCCATAAGCAAAGTTCACCGGCATCATCAGCTGAAGCACCATCATAAACAACAGAACAATACTGATACCTTTTACTCTTTTTATTCTTTCCATTCTCTTTCCTCCTTTCTTTCGAAATTATATTTTGTATTTTTTATTTAAAAGCACAATGCTTGTAAATAACACCGTTAATATTACAACCGCAGGCTGTAATATACATTTCCGTCTGCCGCTTTAGACATATACTCATATCATAAACAACATCCGTATTTTCATATTTCTAAATTAAGTATTGATGAACCTATGCTATCACAAATAAGGTAAATTTTGTATAGAACAATTGTTACCGCATACTTCTGCAATTACATATTGTGCCCAGTGCTTTTTAATTACACTCTGTATTCTTTTCTGAAATAATCTATTATCTCCGAATAGGGGCTGAGATCATCCAGCATTGCCCGGAATCTTCCGTCTAAAGCAATAAAGCTGACATCTTCCGGCTTGTTATCCGCCATGAGAAAATATACGGCTTTTTTTAAGCATATTACAGCTTCATCCCATTGATTTTTTACATAGTGTGCCAGAGCCATAAACATATATATAAAATGGATTTTTCCGTATGAATCACGACTTTGTTTAATACGAATAAGTTCCTTGCCTCTTTCTATAACATCATCCATTTCATTGCTTGAGTAGTGTGCCCCCATCAGATTGACAGTTACTTTTGTAAGAAGCTGATCGTATAGCTCAATATCATGATTGCCTTGTATAATTTCGTAGGCACGTATTGCCGCATCCCTGGCAATATCTACATCCATGGTAACAAGTGCACATGTTGTCGTAAGAGTGTAGGCATTTACTAAAAATATATCTGAAACTTCGTACGACTCTACTTCTTTTATTAAAGTTTCTAATTGAAGCAATGCTTCCGCATATCTTTTCTCTTCAAATACCATATTATAAATCTTGTTCAATACTATTTCAAAACACCATGGCTTGCTTCTGAAGTCCGGTATATTTTCAGCCTGCTCTGTAGCATTATTAAGAACCTCAAAATCAAGGTTTATTCGGCACATATGAAACAGCTTCATTTTTTCCTTTACACCCACCGGATCTTCACAATCTATGTACGCATAAAACCCAAATAGATACACTCCCATTCTTTCTCCGATAAGATTCAGCAAACTCACTGATGGTGTACGCTCTCCCTTTTCAATAAGGTATATGTACTTTTCAGAGCATATGTCTTCTGCCAGTTCCTTTCGGCTCATTCCTATAGTTTGTCTGCATTTTTCAATTATTGTTCCTATATGTCCCATAGTAATCTCTTTCAATTTTATAGTATGATAATTTAAATAATATCAGATGCATATAATCTTTATATTCAAATATATATGTTTGACGTTTAACAGATTCAAAAAGTTTTAATTATTTAATTTTTTTACTTTTTTATCAATTTTTATTTAGCTCTCAGTTTAAGGCCCGCTACAACTTATACCCAAACATTTTAATAATAAACACAAAAAAACGGCCACTATTACTAGCGGCCGAACCATCATAGAATTTTCATTCCTTAGACTTCATGCTTTGCGTCCTTTTCTTTTGAAAAGTTTGCCCAATACATGAAATATTATAGTATACAAAACATATCGTCAACTGTTTTTTTCTTCTCTTTACTTTATTTTACAACAATGTTAAATATTTTACCCGGTACATATATTTCCTTAACCGTTGTTTTTCCTTCAATATGCTTGCTGATATTTTCATCATGCATCGCAAGCTTTCTTGCTTCCTCAAGGCTTGCATCCTTTGAAACGCTTATTTTGCCCCTTACTTTTCCACTTACCTGAACAGGTAGTTCAATTACATCATCAACAGTCTTTTCTTCGTCCCACTTCGGCCATTCTGCCTGATTCAGCATACCGCCAAAGCCCTGTTCCTGCCATATTTCCTCTGTTATGTGAGGAGCAACCGGATTCAGAAGCATAAGGAATGATTTCAGTTCATCTTTAGAGATGCTGCCGTCATTAGTTATTTCGTTCACGAAACTCATCATTGCAGCAATGGCGGTGTTGTACTTCATCGCCTCATAATCTTCGCTTACTTTTTTAATTGTTTTATGCATCAACGTCATGTGCTTGTTAGTATAGCCCTCTTCATCAGTGAGCATATCCTGCAATTTCCATGTTCTGTCCAAGAATCTTCTGCAGCCCTTTACGCTTGAAGCATTCCATATTGCATACTTTTCATAGTCGCCTATGAACATGATGTAGGTTCTTAAGGTGTCTGCCCCAAATTCTTCTATTATATCGTTAGGGTTTACAACATTGCCTCTTGATTTAGACATTTTTTCGCCGTCAGAGCCAAGTATCAGACCCTGGGGNNATGAATGGAACCGCACCTATATCATAAAGGAATCTGTGCCAGAACCTTGAATAGATAAGATGTCTTGTAACGTGCTCCATACCGCCGTTATACCAGTCTATAGGTCCCCAGTAATCGAATTTTTCCTTTGATGCTATGGCATCGTGATTGTGAGGGTCTATATATCTCAGGAAATACCATGATGAGCCTGCCCACTGAGGCATTGTATCGGTTTCTCTCTTTGCATCTCCTCCGCACACAGGGCACTTCACATTAACCCATTCCGGAATATTTGCAAGCGGTGACTCTCCCGTTTCCGTAGGCTGATAGTTCTCCACATCCGGAAGTGTTACCGGAAGCTGGTCTTCAGGCACGGGAACCATTCCGCAGTGAGGACAGTGAATTATGGGAATAGGCTCTCCCCAGGATCTCTGCCTGTTGAACGCCCAGTCCTTGATCTTATAGTT
>DDNC01000017.1 GCA_002340985.1 Firmicutes bacterium UBA2530
ACATTTCTTAGCTGGACTAATTCATACATAATTTATTTTTAATATTTATATCTGATATTAACTGTTATTTAATAAGCTTTCTCACTGATTGATTCTAAAAACTCTTTATAACTTCTTCTTTTGATGTATTTAGTGTAAATCATACCTGCAAAAATGATAAGTCCCACATATCCTGAAATCGGGTATATTATTCCAACCATGGTTGAGAATGACAGCTGTCCTCCAAAGAAACCTACTATTGCCGTTACTATTGCCGCCACCTTAAACTTAATACTCTTTTCGTCTTCTGACACCTTGTTACAAGCTGTAAACATCATCGGAACGGCTGTTGTGTAAATACCAAGTATGAGCATAACAGCAAATATTTTCCCGAATACCGGACTTACCTGATCTGCAACAAACAATGACGGAATTTGTAAGTTGTATACACTGCCTATATTAGCAAGCAGCCCGAAGTTTAGTATCATAACTGCAATAATGAATGCTATACCTCCAAAAAGCCCGCCGCCAATAGCATTATTTTTGTTAGTTGCAGTGCTGGCACCGATTCCCGCAAGATAAGGAACAACACCTGTAACAGTATATGCACCATACAACAGACCAGAAATAAACCAGTTATCAAAGTTGTTTTTAACTCCTATGGTTTTGAGAACTTCATCTGCTTGTTGAATACCCTGAGGATTTTTAGCTATAGCCATGATACCTATTATCATAATTCCCACCAAAAGAAATGGTGAAATATATCCTATTATTTTAACTAAATTTTTAAGTCCCAACAAGACTGTTGCCAGTGAAGCTGTTATCATTATAATTCTGCCTATATTGCCATTAAATCCATAATATTCTTCAAAAGTTGAACCCGCTGCTGAAATCATCAGGGCATATACAAAAAACAGCATTATCGGTGTAAACCATTCGCAAAATGTTCCTAAGTATTTTCCAAGGTAAAATTCAAACATTTTATTTGTTTGGGTTAGCTGCAAATTTCTTCCGTCCTCAATTATCGTTGCGCTGAACCAAGCATACAGTATAACCGCAATTATGCCAACACCAATGCTTCCCCATACACCGTGACCCGAGAAATATTGCAAACATTCCTGTCCGGATGCAAAGCTTGAACCAATTACAAACCCCATGAAGGCACCGCCAATAGAGATAATTTGAGGTGCATTTAATTTGTTATCATTCATTAGATTCTTTCCTCCATCTTCTTTAGTAACTCTATTAATTTTTTGTCTTCTTTTGGAATTCTTATCCTCACAGAATTATCACCTAAATTCAGAAATCCCGAAGATGCATTTATACCGTAGCTCCTCATCAATTTATACAGGTTTATATCCTTGTTTTGGCAAACTGCAGTAAAAATAGGCACTTGTATATCAGTCTCCAATATTTTCAACTTATGAATTGAGGATAAAATTTTAGATTTGACTTTCTTGGTTTTATCAATGGTTTCTCCCAAAAAATCTTTGTCATTTAATGCTACTTCAGCAATATTTACAGCCACTTGATTTACTAAATAATCCTCAATGATATTGTAACATTTCATTAATTCATTGCCCCCTACCAAATAGCCAATTCTTATTCCGGCTAAGGAATACGCTTTTGAGAAACTTTTAATCACATATAAGTTTTTATATTTGCCAATAAATTTTATAGCTGAATTATCTTTTGGCATATAATCACCATAAGCCTCATCGATAATTACAATCGTATTAACTTCATCCGCTTTCTTTATTATCTTCTCAATTTCTTGAATAGTAATTATCTGTCCGGTTGGATTGTTTGGATTGTCAATGTAAACAAGTTTGTATACGTTATCATTTAAGCTGTTAACGATATCATCTGCATTAAACTTATAGCCGTTATCATCTTTTAACAGTACCGGCGAATATATTCCACCGCGAATTTTTAGGCTTTCTACATATTCTGGAAACTGTGGGCTGTAACCTAAGACTCTGTCTCCAACATTAATGAAAAGACTGTTGATTGAATCTATTATTCCCATTGATCCATCTGAAATTGATATGTTCTCATAATTCAATTCAGCAATAGGATGCCAATAATCCATTATTGCTTTTCTTAAACGAAATGCTCCAAGCTCTGTATAGCTACTTACATCAATGTGCTTGTCTGCATTATATATTTTTATATTTTCACTGTGGCCAAAAGGATTAACTCCGAATGAGCAGTCAACAAAAACTTTTTCTGCAGCATTCTCAGGACCTTCAACTTTTAAATACTTACATTTTTCGAAAGATTTTAAGTGACTTCTGAGTTTATCACTATACAACTTTACACCTCCTGTCATGAAAATTTTATTTGATAGTTCTTGTGTTTTATATTAGTATATAAATTAAATAAGTTCAATTGAACTAATATGCAATATTTTTTATTCATTTTTTTCAATTATTTAAAATTTAATTCAATTGAATCAATAATATTTAGGAAGGTTAAGCTATGGACAATAATTTTGGAAATTTGTTAAAGAAATTAATTACCGATAAAGAAACTAAATCCAACATTGTTTCTCAACAATTAGGGTATGATCCTACGTATCTAAGCAAGTGGATTACAGGAAAGAAATTACCTTCAGAAAAAAATATTGATTCTATATGCGAAAAACTGGCTTATATATTGTCTGATGGCAACGACTTTGAAAATATCAAGACTGATCTTATGAGCAATTACTACTCGGATTTGGGATTTTCAGCCTTAGAAGGCAATATGAACAAAAATATTTCATTGGTTACATCTGATGTAGAGGTTGCTCATTTAATAGCAGATGTTCTTCAGCAGCTTGAATATAGTAAAGTGAAGGATATAACTATAAATACAACTATAAATATTTTTCAGGAATTTGAATACCACATGGCAGGCATAATTAATAAGCTTCATAATATGAACCTAAAAAGTTTAAGGCTAAACATGTGTGCTTCATTCGAGAAATATGCATATGACCCATTTATATTGTGCAATAACATCCTTTCATTGACATCCGGCAATTACTTCATCGATTTTAATATACATATGCAAAAGACAGAAACACCACAGTTTTTAGTAATAAATGATGTATTTGCTCTGAATATTGTTCATTTGAATAATGTGGTTTTTCTATGCTATTACAGCTTTGATAAAAAATATATTGAAGCTGTAAACAGCAGCTACAGCTTGATAATACGTCATATGGAAAAAGCATTAAGCTATGTTATGCCCATTTCTCTAAGAAAAACTAATGTTCAGCTAAATCAATTTTTACAAGATAATCAAATAATATTATTTTCAGAATCACCATCAATTTTAATTCCAAAGAGCATTTTTCAGGATTTAATCAGAAATAACAAACTTAGATTGGAAGGTGAGGAATGGCAGGAGCATGTAGAATATCTTGAACAAGTAAGCAATGTTTTTGAAAAATATACAAAATTTAATAAAGTGAAAATATTAATTTACGAGTCACTGCTTGTGCATTATATAAATACAGGGAGAATTGAAATAGGAGGGAAAAAACATGTGCTTACAAAAGAACAGGTAAAAGAACACTTTATGAATATATGTGAATGTATGAGACAAAATGAAAATTTTGAATTCTATTGTATATCTGATACTGTAGATTTTAATAACTTTTGTTGCAGCAATCCTTCAATATTTTTAACCCCTTCATCAATATCTATCGGAAACACAAATATTTATACGGATGAAGTATCAAATAATTTTTATTTTTCAACAGAGAAACCAATTATTAATATATTTGAAGGTTATTTGAATTCAATAATCGAAAAATCATACTGCATAAAGCTTACTGCAGACAGGTTGGCAGCGTATATAGCATGATAAATGCTATATACGCTGAATAATTCCCTGCTGCATAGCCTTTTGTAATTTCATTTCATCATCGGCATTCCTTACAAATTCCGGATTATTAATAATTACATATTGACATACACCGGCATACAATATAAAATAACCATCAATATTAATTAAAAATTCTGTGAAGAGAACAGTAACTGTGGTGTATCCTTCAGCGAGCAGGAACAGAGTGTGAGTCCTGCAGGAAAGCCGGCAGCGAAGAGGGCCTTGGAGAAGATATCTGAGCAATTGCAAAGATAGTACGTTGACTGCGTTAAAGTAATTGAGTGGACATTTGTCAATTTGAGTGGTACCGCGGATTTTAACCCGCCTCATTATTTGGGGCGGGTTTTATATTTTATTAATGAATTTCAGAAGGGAGAATATATGGAAAAATTAATTAAAATGTTGAGTAATACAGTGGGTGACGCTTTTATAAAGTGCGGATATGAAAAAAACTTCGGAAATGTTTCTGCGTCAGACCGACCCGATTTGTGTCAATTTCAATGTAACGGCGCATTATCTGCATCTAAAAAATACAAGAAATCGCCTATACGGATTGCAAATGAAATATTGGAGTTACTTAAGAAAAACTCATTGTTTGAGAGTATTTCTTCTGCCGGCCCGGGATTTATCAATATAAATATTAAGGACAGTGTTTTGGCCGATTATCTCAATAATATGAGCAGAGATTCAAAATGCGGCTGTGCAGAAACAGATAAGCCATTGACAATAATAGTGGATTACGGCGGAGCAAATGTGGCAAAACCTCTGCATGTGGGACATATTCGTGCAGCCGTTATAGGAGAAGCAATTAAAAGAATGCACAGGTTTCTTGGAAACAATGTAATAGGGGACGTTCATTTAGGCGATTGGGGTCTGCAAATAGGAATGGTTATATCTGAACTGAAAAGGCGCATGCCGGAACTCCCTTATTTCATTGAAAATTACGACGGTGAATATCCGATCACTCCGCCATTTACAATAGATGAGCTTGAAAATATATACCCTGCTGCAAACGCGTTGGCAAAAAGTAATGATGAAGTTATGGAGGAGTGCAGAAAATTTACATTTGACCTCCAAATGGGAAACAGAGGGTATATTGCTCTATGGAAACACATATTAGATGTTTCTGTAAATGATTTAAAGAAGATATACGATTCATTAAATGTTCACTTCGATTTGTGGCTGGGTGAAAGTGATTGTGAGAAATACATCGGTGAAATGATTGAATATCTTAAAACAAACAACTATATGTATGAAAGCAATGGAGCATTGGTAATTGATGTTGCCGAAGAGGGAGATTCACATAACATTCCGCCTATAATAATTCTTAAATCTAATGGTGCTACATTATACAGCACAACTGACCTTGCTACCATATGGCAGAGGATAAGGGATTATGAACCTGACAAAATAATATATGTTGTTGATAAGAGGCAGAGCCTGCATTTTGAACAGGTTTTCAGGTGCGCCAAAAAAACAAAAATTGCAGACGAGAATCTTTCTTTTGACTTCATCGGGTTCGGTACAATGAACGGCAAAGACGGAAAGCCTTTTAAAACAAGAGAAGGCGGAGTCATGAGACTGCAGGACCTGATTAAAAATATTCAAAACAGCGTTTTGAAAAAACTTGATTCAGACAAAGAATTTTCTGAGCAAGAAATAAACAATATCGCCGCTAAGGTTGGATTATCTGCACTGAAGTACGGTGACTTATCAAATCAGGTCACTAAAGACTATATATTTGATATAGAGAAATTTTCATCCTTTGAAGGAAATACCGGACCATATATTCTATATACCATTGTCCGTATTAAATCAATTTTAAAAAAGGCCGGTGCCGAAAAAAATTACTGCGTCACACATTTGATGCATGAACCCAAAAGCTTATATGAAAGGGAGCTTATGCTTAAATTATCAAAATTTAATGATTCTGTTGAATACAGCACTTACGAGAACGCTCCAAACAAATTATGCGAATATATATATGATTTATCCAATGCATACAACAGATTTTATCACAGCAGCAAAATAATATCCGAAAGCGACATTGAACAGAGGAATTCATGGCTGAGCCTAAGTTCTCTTACATGCAAGGTTCTCGAAACATCTGTTGACTTACTTGGAATTGAAGTTCCTGAAAGAATGTAGCCATCTGAAAAGCTAAAAGGGTACTGTAACAAAACAAATCAAAAATGAGCCAAAGTGACTGAAAAAATCAGACATAATGGCTCTTTTGCAAAGAAACACAAAGCGAGGAAATATGCAAGTTTTTATTAAAAACCCTCGACAAAAATCGATTTTTATGCGTTGCTATGTATTTATACTACTTTCATTGAGAGTATATTAATCCTGCTCAGATTGATTGTATCATAAGATTAATTTTATTGTATCTTTTGCAGCATCCATGTGACGCCTACAATGTTGTCAGTTAAATCATCACTTTCATTTAGCTGACTTTGTACGTATCCGTCAAAAAGCTCTTGTTTTTCAGGATAACTGACAGTCAGTTCGTCTGCGCGCATGGCAATTGCCCTATTGTCAGAATCAAAATCGTAATCGTCATCTGCTATTGCTTCTTCTACAAGGCCTAATCCAAGCTTTTTAAACAGGTTTATCCATTGCTCACGTGTGAGGTATTCATAATTCTTATATTTTACTTCATTGTTTGCTAATTCATCAGGCACATAAGCATCATCGATGATTATAAATCCATTGTACTTAATGGTCTTCATCAGCTTTTCCAATGTTTCCTGCGGATTACCCAAAACATTCCCCACTGCACCAAATATGACACAATCATAGCCGCTTTCATTATTAACTACCTCATTTATGTCACCCACTGCAAAATGACATAAGGATTCAACTGCATATTCTTTAGCTTTTTGTCCGGCATAATCAATAAATTCTGTTATTAAATCAAAGCCATAAACACTTACTCCTAGCTCATTGGCAATCTTTATCGAAACTGCACCCTTTCCGCATGCCAGGTCTAATATTTTAGTATGTTGTAAAGCAGACAGATGTTCCTTTAATAACCTTGTTATTTCTCCAGGGTTACTTCCCAATTCCCATAAATCCTGAAGCAAGTATGGTAAAAAAGGTATTAATCCTGTTGTTTCAGCAGTTAACGAGCGAGCCAATTTTTCTTCAATTTCCTGTTTCATATTATCACTCCTTCATTTCCGGTTTTTAAAAACATCAGAATCTTCAATACATATAAAAAAAGCGGCATCCAATACTGATTTTGATTTTAAGCATAGGGCAAGCCGTTTTTAAAGCAACTCCACTCCGTTAATTACAAGCTTGAATCGGAGTTTCAGAAATTCGGAGGCTCTTCTGCACAGCAGCATCCTCCCTAAGAATATTTCAAAATAGTCCATAATTGCAAACATTTCTGTATCTATTTTTAGTTCCAGAATTGAATATTTGTTTTCGGTGTCAATAACCAGATTTGAGGATTCCACAGAATAGTTTACTCTGTCGTGAATATCAAAGCTTGCTTTGACACGGTTTCTTACTCTTGTACGGCGCACATCGGATTTATCTGCCAGAATCAGAGCGGCGGCAACTTCATTTACAGGAACTGCAGTTGATTCGTCATGATTTCCTATGGCTGAAACTATAGTCGCAATTTCATCTACATCCATTCCCATTTTGTCCAGTATGCGGAATGCCATTATAGCTCCGCTTTGTGCGTGGTCAACTCTGTTCACCACATTGCCTATGTCATGCATATATCCTGCGATTTTTGCAAGCTCGGCTGTTCTGTCATCGTAACCCAGCACTTTAAGAATTTGCTGCGCTTGTTCCGCAACTTTTCCGACATGTGCAAATGCGTGCTCTGTATATCCTAACGCTGCCAATGTTTCATCTGCTCTTTTAATATATGTCTGAATTTCCCTGCTGCTTTTTATATCTTTATATGTTATCATATTTCACCTCATTTTAGTTTACATAAATAAGCTATATGTTAAAAAGTGTAAATGGGTAGCTGTCAGGAAGTGATCTAAATTCCACGTACTCCTTTGTTTTGGGATGCTTGAATCCAAACTTGTGTGACCAGAGAGCTATTGAAGTAAATTCCTTCTTTTTTACAAAAGCCTTGTTGTATTTATTGTCACCCCATATGGGCAGTCCTGCATTTGACAGCTGTACACGAATCTGGTGGTGTCTGCCTGTATATAATGTTATTTTGAGAAGAGACAGCATTCCGTACTCCTCTGTTAAAACTGTTTTCAGCACCTCATACTTCAGTTTCGCGGGCTTGGCTGCCTTGTCCTCTGAACTTGTTACCTTGGACATATTTATCGTCTTGAGCTTTTTTAAATAATCTTCCAAGACAGCTTCCTTTATAGGTGCTTCCCCGCACACTACCGCATAATATTCCTTTTGGGTTTCTCTTTGCTGAACCTGTCTGGAAAGCTCTTTGTTTGCAAATTCGTTTTTTGCATATACGATTACTCCTCCCACCGGACGGTCCAGCCTTTGAATCAACCCAAGATATGGTCTTTCTCCCTTTTCGCTCAGGTACTTCTCCGCTTCCGACATTAAATCATCATCGTTTGTTTTATCACTTTGCGACGGCATTCCCTGAGGCTTTATCAAACACAGTATGTGCTTATCTTCATGTAATATATTCAATTTCATTTATACTCCGATTATGTAATTTTTAAACTACGACAATGTAAAATCTATGTATAATTATATTAAATCTGCATATTCAGCCTCTGCGGCAACAATCAAATCATCAGGGCTAATTACGATTTGTGTCCCTATGACTCCTGCACTCACAAGTATTTTATCCTGCAGCAGCGCTGATTCATCTATAAATGTTTTGTAATGCTTCTTCATTCCTATGGGTGAACAGCCTCCCCTGATATATCCTGTATTTTTTGTAAGCTCCTTCAGCGGAAGCATCTCAATATTTTTCTCGTTTGATGATTTTGCAGCCTTTTTTAAATCCAGCTCGTATTCCACGGGAATGCAGAAAACATACAGCTCCTTGCTGTGACCTACGACAACCAGCGTTTTAAATACGGCTTCTGGGTTCTGCCCTGTCTTATGCGCTACGGAAACCCCGTCTATACTGCCGTCCTCACTGTCGTAGCTCATGCAATCATATGTTATGTTCAGAGAATCAAGTATCCTCATGGCATTTGTTTTGTTTATCTTTTTCAAAATATCACTTCCCTTTCATCTCTATAATAGCTCTTACATGAAAAATAATTGATACAGCTTGTAATAAGCAGCAATGTTAAAAATAAGTGCGGCAATTGTAATCACAATAAATACAGTCTTTTTAGTTTTATGATGAAATATGAGCATTGCGGCAATACTCCCAAAAACCCCACCTAAAAAGCTCATGGAATGCAGAGTCTTTTCCTGTATTCTCCACTTGTCTTTTTTTGCTTTCTGCTTATCTATAAAAAACAGTACAAATGATATTAAGTTGATTATTATAAAGTATAATAAAAAGTATTTTAGTTTATCCATTTCTTCTCACTATAAGCTTATTTATTTTTTTGCCTTCACTTACAAATCGTTCCTCATATTCTGTCATAACGTTGTTCTCAGCATAAGAGCTGTTGTGTAAATCTCTTGTGAGCATTAAAAACTCCCAATTATCTTCTCTTAGCTGCTCCACGGAATATTCAAACAAATCGTTGTTGTCTGTCTTCATATGAATTTCTCCGTTACATGCAAGAACACTCCTGTAAACATCCAAAAAACTTTTATGTGTGAGCCTTCTTTTGTAATGGGACGGCTTCGGCCATGGGTCCGAAAAGTTCAGGTAAATTCTTTCTATTGAATTTAGTTCAAAAACATCCTTCAATATATCACCGTTTGAATACACTATAAAATAGTTTGATGGGTCGTTTTCGAATACAGATTTTGCGCATCTGTATGCAACTTTGACGCTTTTTTCAAATCCGAAGTAGTTTATTTCGGGGTTTCTAATGGCCATCTCTCTTAAAAATTTACCTTTTCCGCAGCCTAATTCTACATGTATTGGATTATCATTTTTAAATGCTCCGTTTAATTTATATCCTGTTTTTTCCGGTTCGGTAATAGCTCTGTCGCATTCCTGCAAGTACTGATACTGACCGGGAACATATCTCAATCTCATATTTATCTCCTTTACCTACTAATGAATTTTACATTATTTCAAACCAATTAACAATATTAATTTTATGGCGAAACTTATCTGTTGCATAAATTTTATAAATCAAGTAAAATATTCTTATCTAACAAAAAGAGGTGTACTATGGAATTTTTAATGAACATGCACGGCCCCCTTTTGTACATTATTATATTTTGCGCCAAAATAGTTGAAGTATCAATTTCAACCATAAGGTTAGTGTACATCAATAAAGGCGAACGAGTAAAAGGGGCAGTTTTAGGATTTATTGAGATAATGATATGGCTTGTTGTTGTAAGCTCTGTATTGAACAACATAACCGCAGACCCAATTAAGGTATTTGTATATGCCGCATCTTTTTCACTCGGAAACTATATAGGAGTTACGATAGAGTCGAAAATCGCAGTTGGACTTGCATCCATACAGGTTGTTGTAAGTGATGAATCCGGTGAAATACTTGCCGAAATCCTCCGTGATGAAAGCTACGGAGTTACATTGATTGATGGCAGAGGAAGAGATGACAGCAAAAAAACACTTCTTTTCATTCAACTGAAGAGAAAGAAAATTCCAGAGGCAGTGAGAATAATAAAGCAAAATGCACCGGATGCATACATAACGGTCAATGATATAAAGTCCATGATGGGCGGATATTTAAAATAAAGGGCGCAACGAGCGCCCTTTCGTATTTACTATTCAATTATTTAACGAATGCATCATAAATTGCCTTGATTGCTTTTTCAAAATCCCTGTCTTCCACACCTACAATAATATTGATTTCGCTTGACCCCTGGTCAATCATCCTGATATTAATGCTGTTATCTCCCAAAGCCTTGAACAATTTTGCTGAAATACCGGGCTTGAATGCCATCTTTATCCCCACTGTAGTAATAAGGCTTAAATTCTTGTACATATGCACATTTTCAGTGTTGCATTTCGTCTTTAATTCTTCCACCAGCTCGTGAGATATTCTTTCCACTTCCTCGGCAGGCAGCACTATTGAAAAGCTGTCAATTCCGGAAGGGACGTGATCAATGCTTATTCCCCTGTCGTCAAACACCTCAAGAGCCTTCTTGATAACACCAACTTCATTTGCCATATGCTCCTTGTGAATATAAAAAACAGCAAAGTTCTTTTTCCCGGCTATACCTGTGATTATATGATTATCATCATGATTTTCTGCAATGTCTTTTCCTTCACCCACTATTATCGTTCCCGGATTATCAGGCTCGTTTGTATTTCTTATATTTATTGGAATTCCCGCTTGTCTTGCCGGGAATACTGCCTCATCGTGTAGAACGGAGGCTCCCATATAGGACAGCTCCCTGAGCTCCTGATATGTTATTTTCTGAATTTGCTTCGGTTCCTTTACAATTCTGGGGTCAGCCATCAGAAACCCTGAAACATCCGTCCAGTTTTCATAAACATCCGCCTTGACTGCCGCCGATATTATTGAACCGGTTATGTCCGAACCGCCCCGTGAAAATGTCTTTATGCTTCCATCGGGATATGAGCCATAAAATCCGGGTATTATTGCTTTTTTTGAAGCCTTCAGGGCATCTGCAAGCTTCTCATGGGTTTTTACCACATTTACCGTTCCGTCATAGTTAAAGAAAATAACATCCTTTGCATCTATGAAATCACACTCCATATAGCTGGCCAAGAGCATTGCGGACAAATATTCTCCCCTGCTGACAATGTAATCCTCATCGCATTTATTGTCTAATTTTTCTTTAATAGCCTCAAATTCGTGATCCAAATCTATATTTAATTTCAATTCTTCCTTAATTGAATTGAATCTATCCTCTATTATTTTAAACACCGGAGCGTAGGGTACGGAATATTTTATGTGTGCATGAGTCAGATACAATAAATCTGTAATTTTATTATCTTCTTTGAATCTTTTTCCCGGAGCAGAAACCACAACAAACTTTCTTCCCTCATCATCCTTTACAATTTCATTTACCTTTTTGAACTGAACAGCATCAGCCATAGAGGTACCGCCAAATTTCGCAACCTTCAGCATATTTCCCTCCTCTTAATTATATAATAACTTTATCACAATAACATATTCAAAATGTTATGTCAACATTTTTAATACATGTGTATTTGTTGCAAGCACACAAAGACAGCAATATATTCAACCGTACACACACTATTTCTTAATTATTTCGCATGGCAAGAAAAACGCAGAATTATTTATTTTGCTCACAGACAAATTTTTTAATGCTTTTTTAAGAAAAATATATTATAATCAACAACATATAATTAAAAATTTAAGATTATAACAGAGCAATTGAGGTAATATAAGTTAAGATAAATTCTTTTCTACTTACAGAAATAGGAGATGATGATATGTTGTGTTCGGTTTGTAAAAAAAATGTTGCAGTTATATATGTAAACAGAATTATTGAAGGAAAAATGCAGACCATGGGTTTGTGCATTCCCTGCGCAAAGAAACAGGGACTTGCCCCTATGGATCAGCTTATGAAGCAAAGCGGCATGAAGCCGGAGGATTTTGAAAATATAAATAATCAGCTTACAGAAATCATGGGAGACATGGATTTGGAAAAGCTGTCACAGAATATAGATACAGAAGACAGTGACGGAAGCGTGAACTCAATTATGAATTTAATGAACTCCGCTTTTTCAGGTCTTACAAATTCAAACAGCGGATTTCAGCCTTCAGATGAAGAGGGTGGTGAATCGGAGTTCACAAATGAAGGTGCAGGCTCCGGAACAAAGGTAAAAGAAAAGGTAAAGCGTAAAAAGCTTAAATATCTTGATACCTACGGTACAAATTTGACTGAACAGGCAAGATACGGAGATATTGACAGAATTATAGGAAGAGAGAGAGAAATTGACCGAGTTATTCAAATATTGAACAGGCGTTCAAAGAATAACCCTATTCTAATCGGTGAGCCCGGTGTGGGAAAAACAGCAATTGCGGAAGGGCTGGCTGTTCGAATTGCAGAGCGTAACGTTCCCTTAAAGCTGTTCAATACGGAAGTTTACCTTCTTGACCTCACTGCCGTAGTGGCAGGAACTCAATTCAGAGGACAGTTTGAATCAAGGATGAAGGCAATTATTGACGAGGCTAAAAAAGCCGGAAATATAATAATTGTAATTGATGAGGTTCATAATATCGTAGGAGTGGGAGAGGCTGAAGGCGGAGCCATGAATGCGGCAAATATACTGAAGCCCGCACTTGCAAGAGGAGAAATTCAGGTAATAGGAGCAACAACACTGGATGAGTACAGGAAGCACATCGAAAAGGATGCTGCTCTCGAAAGGCGATTCCAGCCTGTAATCGTCGATGAGCCTTCTGTTGAGGATTCCATTGAAATAGTCAAGGGGATAAAGGATTACTATGAAATATATCACAATGTAAAAATATCTGATGATGTAATTAAGCAGGCAGTGCTCATGTCTGAAAGATACATCACCGACAGATTCCTGCCGGACAAGGCAATTGATGTAATTGATGAGGCCGGCTCAAGAGCAAATCTTAAAAACAGCGGTCTGGTAGAACTGGAAGCATTGAAATCTGAGCTTCAAGCCATAAGAGATGAGAAGGAAGAGGCTGCCGAAAATGATGATTATGAGCGCGCCGCCGAGCTTAAGGTGAACGAGCTGAGAATAGAATCAAAAATAAAGGTTCTTTCCAAAGAATGTGAAAATGTCCATCTTACAACAGAGGACATAGCATATGTAATTGAAGCATGGACAAAAATACCCGTGCAGAGAATAAATGAGGCAGAGGCGGAAAAATTAATTCACCTCGAGGAACGACTTCACAAAAGAGTCATCGGACAGCATCCTGCCGTGACGAGCCTGGCCAGAGCCATAAGGAGAAACCGTTCGGGCTTCAAGAAAAAGAAAAAACCTTCATCATTTATATTTGTAGGCCCTACAGGTGTGGGCAAGACAGAGCTTGCAAGAACACTCGCCCATGAACTGTTTGAAAACGAAGATGCCATGATAAGGCTTGATATGTCCGAGTACATGGAAAAGCATACAGTATCAAAATTAATAGGTGCACCTCCGGGATATGTGGGGTTTGACCAGGCCGGTTTCCTCACTGAGAAAATAAGAAGAAAACCGTATTCTGTAATTTTGCTGGACGAAATAGAAAAGGCCCATGAGGATGTATTCAACATCTTGCTTCAAATATTGGAGGACGGAAGACTTACAGATAATCAGGGAAGAACCGTAAACTTTGAAAATACTGTAATAATTATGACATCAAATGCCGGAACTACAATAAAGGGACATAAGATAGGATTTGAAAACAAAGAATATGAAGCAATGGAAGCTAAGGTGAAGGATACACTGAAGCAGACTTTCAGACCTGAATTTCTAAACCGTATTGATGACACAATAGTATTCAGCGAGCTGACAAAGGATGAGCTGTCTCAAATCGTTGAGCTTATGTTAAAGGAAGTTATCCAGGAAGGGAATGAAAAGAAAATAAAAATTGACGTGGATAACAAAATGAAATCCTTCATACTTGAGAAGGGCTTCAACACGAAGTACGGTGCAAGACCATTAAGACGTGCCATACAGCAGTATATTGAGGATGAAGTATCCGAAGCATATCTTAAGGGAGAAATCAGAGAAAACAGCCATGTCAATATTACAGTGAACGACGAAGGAAAAACCGAGCTTAAGGTAAGCTGATAAAAAACAAAGGGGCAGAATGCCCCCTGCCAATAAGGATGTTTTCCATTTTTGAGATTTGCCGTAGGATGTTGAGTCCTACGGCTTTTCTCATGCCCTAAACTCTGCCAACAAAGTTGAAGTACACATCAACCTGCTGGGTGTAGTTTTTCTTCTTCCAACGCTCAGAACGCTCATGTACCACAATCTTTTCGATAAACTCCCGCACAATTTCAGGTGTCAATTCCTGAATATCGGTATACCTGTCCACAACAGCCATGAAGCGGTCGGCATTCAGCATGGTGTCCAGATTGACAAGCTTGACCGTGATAAAGTCCTATCTGTGATCAAACAATATTTTGACGAGTGCCCATCGTGACAATGCGAAGCTGCTTGCCTGTGCGCAAATATTTAAAGTCAACAAAGAAGTCCGTAATTATATGGATATGCTGTTATGAAACTTGGGAGGGTATGAGGATGGCGAAAATAAAAACTTTTGATACAACGGCAGTATATCTAACTGCCGCATTTAAGGCAAAAATGAAAATGGTAACACAATATTCTTGCACACTCGTGGAAGCTCCTATGGGCTATGGAAAAACCAAGGGCGTGAGGGAATTTTTGAACAGCTTGAATATTCGGGTTCTATGGCAAAGGCTACATGACAATTCGCTGTCAGGCTTTTGGAAGGATTTCTGCCGATTATTCCGAGAACTGGATGTGGACTGCTATGAGTCGCTCATGCAAATCGGTTTTCCCATCAGCAGCAATACCAGAGAGGTGGTCCTTGACTTCATCCATAAAGTTCTGCCATCGGAACCCATTATTCTGGTATTGGATGATTACCATCTGGCTGACAGCCCGGAAGTCAATGACTTTATAGAATATCTGCTTTGGAATGAGCTGCCGGAGCTGCATATTGTACTGACGGCTCGGTATACAAGGTTAGCCAACTTAGATGAACTCGTTTTGAAAGGATATTTACAGCATATCCAGAAGGAGGCTCTGGAGTTTACGTCGGAGGAGATTAAGTCATATTACCGGTTGTGTGGTGTAGCACTACAGGAAAAAGAGAGCGAAAACCTCCACACCTATACAGAGGGGTGGATTAGCGCCCTGTACCTTTTAATGTTAAGCTATAGAAATGAGGGTGTATTAGCAGCGTCCCCCAATATTTCCCGCCTGATTGAAAAGACGGTTTATGCTCCCTTTAGTCAGGAAATCAGAGATTTTCTTGTGCATATCTGCTTCCTTGATTCCTTTACTTTGGAACAGGCCGCCCATATGTGGCAAAAGGATAACACCGAGAAACTGCTAGATGAGATTATAGGCAGAAATGCTTTCATCAGCAGGGATGAAAAAACGGGCATTTATCAGATACATAGAATTTTTTTGGAATTCCTTCAGGACTTGCTGAAGCGGATGGAGCCGGAAAAAAAGGAGGAATTATACCGGCGAACCGCAGCATGGTACGTAAAAGAAGGCGAGTATATTCCTGCGCTGAGGTATTGCTATCTTGCGGGAGACTGGGATGTCCTCCTTGCCATATTGGAGGAGGATCAGGGGCACAGTATGCTCAACGAGCATCACAGGGAACTGGTTTCTTTTTATGAGGAATGCCCGGCTTCCATTCGGGAGGAACATCCGGTGGCGTTGCTGGTCATTGCAATCTGCCTTTTTTCCTACAATGAAACCGAACGGTTTACCGCGGTATGTGAAGAAATAAGCATGCTTATACAAAAGGGTGTAGGCGGAGAAAATCAGCCGCTGCGTGAAATCGCGGGAGAATTGGAGCTTCTCCTCAGCTTCACGCAATATAACGACCTTGGAAAAATGGGAAAACGTATCAAGTTGGCCTGCGAACTGATGGAGCGCCCCGCAAAGTTTATGGATACGCGAGGCGGCTGGACTTTTGGAGCTCCCTCCGTGCTTTATATGTTCCATAGGGAAGCCGGGCAGCTCGCACATGAGCTGGAGCTCATGAAAGAGGCCCTGCCTTACTATGACCGGATAGCCAGAGGTCATGGTGCAGGTGCTGACCACATTATGGAAGCCGAAATTTCTTATCTTCGGGGAGACTTTGATAATGCTGAAATTTTAGCGCACAAGGCTCTCTATCATGCAAACCTCTGGAAGCAGCAGGACATTTTAATCTGTGCGGTTTTTCTTCAGATTAAGCTGGCACTGTATAAAGGAGATTATGCCTATGCTGCGTATAACCTGCAGAGAATCAGGGAACAAACGGAGAAAGGAAAATGGTATCATCTGCTCGATACGATTGAGCTTTGCAAAACCTTTCTGCTGGCTTCTTTGGGGCAGAAGCAGAGTTTCCCGGATTGGGTCACTAACGGCAACTATGAATCCAGCAAGCTTCACTTCCCGGCTCTAGCTTTTTTTAATATCGTATATGGTCAGGCACTTTTGGTTCGGGAAGATTATCACAAGCTTCTCGGAAACATGGATTACTTCATGGAGAATGCCACCGTGTTCCCCAATCTTTTGGCACAGATATACACCCACATCTATGCGGCAGCTGCCAGTGAAAAGCTGCACCGAAGAGATGCAGCGCTGGCGGAATTGGATAATGCTCTGGAATTGGCTTTCCCCGATCTGCTATTGATGCCATTTGTGGAGCATTGCGGACGTATCGAGCCGTTATTGACAGAATTGTATCGCAGAGGGATGAAAAGAGAATTTATATCCTCTGTCTTGAACCTGTATGCACCATACAAGCGGTCAGTCAGCAGTATTGTAACGGAATATTTCACAGAGCAGAAACCTGCCCTTACGGAGAGGGAGGCGGAAATCGCACAGTTGGTTGCACAGGGACTTTCCAATAAGGAGATTGGACAGCGACTGTATATTTCAGAAAATACGGTGAAAACCATCTTGAAGCACATTTTTGAAAAACTGGGAATTGGTTCACGCACCTTACTAAAGCAATATATTAATGCAGAGCGAAAGGAATCATGATAACCCCCCCTTTTTCACCCATCAACATCACCCGTCGGGTGATATAAAGCATAAAAAATCCACTGTACAATAGATATGGTGGTTTTTTTATGCAATGGAGGTGATTAATGTGGGTCAGATAATTAATGTCGTACCAAAGGAAGATTACTGTCTGGATATTATTTTAGATAATGGCAGCAGTATTCATTTAAGCCTGAAAAGCAGGCTGGAAACAATTCGGTTTGGAATGCTTGCAGATGCGGAGCTGTTCAAAAAAGCAACCACCGACGGCATCTGTATCAAATGGAATGGGAATGTGGAAATTTCCCTGAGCGAGGCTTTTCAATTGGCACAAAAATAAGGAGGAGGGATTCTTACAATGAAACAAATATGGAAACAAATAGGCAGCCTGCTCTTGTCTGTTTGCATGGTATTTACCATGTTGCCGACAATGGCATTTGCCGAGGCACAGACAACGAATTTCGGTACACCGATAGGCGTGAGCGGATCTATTACTGCCTTTGCGAAACTGGATGCGGCGGTGTCCTTGCAGACCGTAGAGGCCGGTACAACGGAAGATAATCTGACCATGCCGGATACGCTGACAGTTATGGTGACGACTGGTTCTGCCATCAAAACAACCGTGGGTGACAATGCTACGGCAACGTACAGCGAAGCGCAGGAATCGAAAATCGAGACCACAGTAGCGGTGTCTGAGTGGACATCTGATCCTGTCTATGATGAGTATATGGCTGGCAGCTACACATTTACACCGAGCCTTGCCCTGCCGGATGGCCTGACTATAGCAGAGAACGTATATGCACCCCAAATCACCGTGATGGTTGAAGAAACTGCTCTATTGATACCGGCGATGGCCTTTTCCGGGGCACAGACTGTTGCCAATGCCGATGAGTTGAAAATGGCATTGGAAGCAACGACCCCTGTCAACATTACTTTGGCACAGGACATCAGTCTAGAAGAAGAGGCTAAGTTGAAAGCAGACCACACACTGACGATTCCGAGTGACAAAACGTTGTCTACCGCTGGGAACGGATCAATCGATCTTGGTGGATATACGCTGAAAATAACAGGCGGTGGTACGCTGAACTCGGCAACATATGAAAGCAATCTGTTCTATGGTGGAAGCTTGACGTTAGAGAATATTTTCATCAATTTGAAGAACACCAACGCCAATGGGCTGGATGTACAGAGCGTTGATATGAACGATCAGGCCGTTATTCATATTGACTCCGCAAATGGCTCCGTCCTATTGGCGGCAAAGACCCTTAATGTAAACAACGGTGCAACACTCTATATCGAAAACTTTGGCAGCGGCGCTGTAAATGTAGAAAATGATGCAACGCTGAACATCAACGGCGGTAATGTGATCATCTGCTCCGGTGGAGATGTGGGAATTGAAAATAGTGGAAAGATTAAGCTGATTACTGGAACCCTGTCCAACAGCCGAACTGGCGGATCAATTCATTTAAATCCTGGCAGTAAGGTGGAAGGTATGAACGAAAGATTGAAGGATCGCGGCAATCTGCTCACCACGTCCGGCGAAGTGACGGTAGAGGTGGGAAACACTACACCTTCCGCAACAGGGCTGACTGCGGGAACGTATTTGTGGGATGGTGAGTACTTTGCAAAAGCAATTTCAATTGAGTGGACTGGATTAGAAGCAGCTGACGGTGAGGCGGGTACAGCCGGTACCACAAAGCTGACACTTACCTTTAGTGCCGACCCGGAAACCCTTTCTATTGATGATATTGAAGTGACTGGTGCAACCGAGGATAGCCTTTCTGGTTCTGGTCTTACAAGAACACTCTCTATCTCCGATGTTTCCGTAGCGGAAGGTGAAAAGGTGAAGGTTGCCATTACAGACCCAGTGGGCTATGCTATCACCCCAAATACGATGGAGACAGCGGTGCATAGGGGTCCTACTTTCGTGCAGATTCTTGAAACCGAATTAGAAGCATTAGGGTTTGATGTTACAGTAAACGGAGACACTGTCGTCGTGAGCGGAAGAAAAACAGGTGCAACGGCAGCAATCCCTCTCAATATTCCACCCGGCGTAACTGTTAAATGGGGTGCTGAGCTTACCGGCTCGCTGGAAAGAGCGGCCTTGCTTATGGTTAAAAACGAAGGAAACTTGGAGATTATATCCGGCTCAAAACTGGAAAATACTGCTTCTATGGGCATAACCTTAAATACCTATGGAAAAGGAAGCCTTTTGGTATCGGGTGGCGACCTTGCTTTTAAGGGAAGTCGTGGTACTGTAATATCTGTTAGAAAAGGAACTTGCGTCATAAAGGACGGAACAATCACCACTGCTGACAACAGCGAAGCTTACCAGCTTGTAATCGATGGCGTCTTAGTGGTTATTCCAAGCAATATTGAAATCAATAAAATAGTTGCTGATAATATAGAAGGCTCTTCCGCCGTAGTTCGACTGGACTCCGCGCAAAGCAGGGCTATGATTGGCAGCGCACAAGGGCTGACAGTTACCGCTTACAAGCTGAAAGATGGCAACAGCCTTACAGCACAATGGCTGGTCAGATCAGGTGTCGGTGGCATCAATGTTTCAAATAATCAAAATAATAACTATTGGTTTGTGCCATATTCCGGTGTAGAAATATATGTACCGGTGTCTCCAAGCATCATTACAGATTCTTTGCCAAATGGCATAGTAGGTTCAGATTACAACCAGACTCTGACGGCCACCGGGGACAAACCGATTACATGGAGCATAGAGGACGGCAGCCTGCCGGATGGATTAACCCTTAACATCTCCACCGGTGTAATCTCAGGTACGCCGACAGTCAGCGGTATTTTTAACTTCGTGGTGAGAGCTGCCAACATGAATAGTGATACTCAAGAGCTGTCAATTCTCATTGAGCAAGCACATGAAATGAATCGTGTGGCAATCACCAGCGACAACCATAAAACCGTTGTCTCAAAAACCGGCAGCACTTTCCAAGTGACCGCAACAGGCACGGGCACCATGGCGTACAGCCTGAGCGGTACGGTTCCCTTCGGTGTGTCAATCCATTCCTCAACTGGGCTGATGACCATCGGTGCCATAGACATAAGCGGTTTCAATAGCTCTACTTACACCTTTACAGTGAATGTGGGTAATGGCATTGACCCGGCCGTAGCGCAGACCTTTACTCTGACCGTGCTGTCACCGCCGGTTATTCATCTGCCGGGATTCGATCATGGTACAGTAGGCTTTTCTTATGAAGTGCAGCTGCCTGTCACAGGAGCAACTCCGATTTCCTGGTCCATCGTATCGGGAAGCTTGCCCGCCGGGTTAAGCCTGTCTGCCGATGGTCTGGTTTCCGGCACTCCTATAACTGCTGGAACCAGTACATTCAGCATTAGAGCAACAAATAGCGCAGGCATGGACACGCAACAGTATAGCATTATCATACAAGAGGCAGGTAGTACGCCTCCCACAACAACCTATACCGTAATATTTGATCTGGCAGGAGGTACTCGTACAGGCGGAGGAGAACTGACGCAAACCATTGTACAGGGTAGTGCTGCCACGGCACCTACGGTTACCCGCAGCGGATATACATTTAACGGATGGGATAAAGCTTTTACTAACGTGACCTCAAATCTGACCGTTAAGGCCAATTGGAGCTACAACGGCGGCGGTGGAAACGACGGCGGTTCATCCTCCGGCGGTGGTTCCAGTTCCAGTGGCACAACCACCACAACTATATCCGGAAAGACACCCGACCAGCCGGTAACGGCAACAGCTCCTGTCACGGCAACTGCAGGGACAAACGGCACGGCAAGTGCAGCGATTCCCGATAAAGCTATCACCGATGCCATCGCCAAGGCACAGGCTGACGCAAGGGCGCAGAGCAAGACAGTAAACGGCATTTCCGTAGGGTTGAATATCACCATGCCTAAGGGCTCAAGTTCTTTGACGGCTACCCTAACCCAAAGCTCACTGAACAGCCTTGTAAGCGCAGGGGTATCCAAGCTTGAACTAAATAGTTCACCGGTTTCCCTCGGTCTTGACTTGGAAGCCTTGCAGGAAATCCAGAAGCAAAGCAACGGCAACATCAGCATCACCATCGCTCCGGTGACAGAGCTCTCCAAGGAAGCAAAGGCTCTCCTCGGAAGTAGACCGGTATATAATATCATCATCAGCTATGTCAAGGACGGAAAAACCGTCAATGTGACCAGTTTCGGCAGCGGAATCGCCACTCTTTCCATCCCCTATACACCGGGCAAGAATGAAGCTGTTGGGTACCTGTTCGGCGTGTATGTGGATGCAAATGGCGAAGCAAGGCGCATCCCCGGCTCCGCTTATGACGCAAATAGTGGAAGCTTGCTGATCCCCACCGGACACTTTTCAGTGTACGGCGTAGGATATACGGCTCCGAGTGCCAAGTTTACCGACATCGGATCACACTGGGGCAAGGAGAGCATTGATTATGTAGTCGGCAGAGGGCTTCTCTCCGGCACTTCGGAAACAACCTTTGCACCTAACACTGCCATGACACGGGAAATGCTGGTAACGGCTCTCGGCAGACTGGCAGGCGTGGATGTGAAGGCATACACCACAAACAGCTTTACCGATGTAAAAGCAGACAGCACCTTCCGTCCCTACATCGAATGGGCGTACAAGAAAGGGATTGTGCAGGGCATCGGCAACCAGCAGTTCGCACCTGGCCGGGCAATCACACGTGAGGAAATTGCGGTCATCTTTGCAAACTATGCTAAGGCAGCCGGCTACAAGCTGCCTGTGACCCGTGAGGCGA
>DDNC01000001.1 GCA_002340985.1 Firmicutes bacterium UBA2530
TTGACATTTCTTAGCTGGACTGATATATTATTGGAATTTCAACAATAACATTTGTATTTTCATCACTGTTGGATGTTATGACCATATCAAATTCAGAATTGTATGCTGATTTAAGTTTCTCATAAATCAAGGAAAGTCCATGACCTGAATTTCTTGAAAGCCCTTTGTTTACCCTGTTCAAGGTTATATCATTTAATAAAACACCGTTGTTTGATACAGTAATTCTTGCCCTGTCGTGTATTTTCCTGACGGATATTATTATATTCTTTTTATCATCACTTGGCACGAATCCGTGAGAAAATGCATTTTCAACAATAGGTTGTATAAAGTTAAAAGGAACTTTGATTTTTTCCATGGTTTCCTCTATATCGTACTGAACATCCAGCTCCTTTCCGTATCTCAGCCTCTGTAAATTCAAATATGTCTCAAGGTACTCTATCTCGGAGCTAAGCGTTACAAATTTCAAATCCACAGTCATGGTATATCTGAACATCTTTGATAGATCAATTATTGAATTGTAAAGGTCATACCTGTCTCCGCTCAGAGACATGCTTGCTATGGAATTCAGTGTATTGAACAGAAAATGATGATTTATACGCAAATTTGTTACTTTGTCATTAACTATGTAGAGGTTATTTTTAAGGGTTTCATTTCTTCTTATTTCATCGTTTATTACCTTATCCTTTTTCTCTATCAGCTGTCTCGATTCATAAAATGAGCAGTAGCTGATGATACTTTTCACGATTTGCTTCAGTAGACTCTTTATCCCTATAACAGCACTTTCGGGAAAATCATACAGCTCGTCATGCTTTTCAGTCGTGCGGTCAGATATCAGTATATGTCCACCTCTTATAGTCCCTAAATTCACACCGTTGAACACAATAGGATAGCTGAATATTGTCAGCCCGTATTCGCAGATAAACTGTTTGTTTTCTTCCTTTTCAAACTTTCTTTGATAAAAGCAGCTGCAGCTGCTTCGGTTATTTACCGGATCACACTTCAAATTGCAGTAATTTGAGAAATTATTGCTCTGTATTACCACAGACCACATATCATCGTAAATTGTAAACGGAAGACTTATGGCCTCAAGAAGCGTGGTACGGATAGCTTCAACGGCAGAATATATTATATTGCTCATTGCAGCCTCTGAATTATCGGCACATTCATTGAGATTACTTCCGTGAACACTCAGATCTGAATTATAGCTTACAGGACGAGAAATAAGCAGTTCACTCAGCGGCACATCTCCGGTGTTAATTGTCTCATGAACTATATCAGGCTTAAGGTAAAAGTACATGCCCTTTTCAATATCCTTTTTTTCTCCGTCAATATAATATATACCCTTACCTTCCAGTATATATAAGAACTGTTCTATTCCATAGTGAACATGCTTTGGCATACGCTTTCCTTTAAGCAGAAAGGTAATGCCTACATTAAAGGATTGAAGTGTTTCCTCATTGTTAGTATGAATCCAGTTTATATGTCCCCACTCCGTTTTTTGGATCATAATAATATCTCCGTAATTTATTTGTCATCTATTCAGTATTATTTCTCTATGAATGATGTAATTATAGCATTCAAGCACATTTCAGTAAATAAAAAATCTACTTATGTGTTTTAGTGATGCGCATTATTCAAAAGTATATAACACTTTGAAATATAAGTTCTATTATCTGTTTTGCCCAATCATTTACCGTTCTTAACAATTTATGATTTCGGCAGAGGAATGCAGCAAGGGCATTTCTGAACTATTGCATAAATCAAAATGCTCGTCTAAAAGTCACTACGAGCATTTCTTCATCACTCAAATATTTAAAACATCCAATCAGTGTTCATCAATATACTTATTAAGTATATCGTGATAAACATCAATTCTGGTATCCTGAGGGTCGGTTTCTTCATTTAAGACAAGGTCAACCATATGGTGCGGAATTTTTCCTCCAACAGCCATGGACTTGATACATGAAACACAATATACCGCAACATCCCGGCATGGCATTTGCGCCGCACGCCTTTTTTGAAATTCTGTTACCTTTTCAATTGAAATTTTCGGATAAAAATTATCACCGCAACATATAGATTTAACACCACTGTAATCAGATTCAATAATTTCTGCATTCATTTTACGCAAAATACTTCTGACCGCTGCATGAACCTGAGGCTTTGGGCGGTATGAACAAGAATCATGAACAGAAACCATCATCCCGCTGTAATCAGGCAGAGGCAAATTTTCAATGCTGTCCAGCACCTCCCAAAGAGAGATAGTCTGAACTCCTTCGTATAAAGAGCGAAACCTTCTGTCACAGCCTGCACAGTTATTAATTATAACAGCACCCTTCGGAAGCTGCGGGTAGTGATGGCAGCAAATATTGTGCATATTCACCTTTCCAAAATATTTGTTCAGCATATTCAATATTTTTCCCGCCGCATCGCGCTTGTAAACACTTAACGCACATCCCGGATTAAAATAGCATTTCTCCATATTAATGCCGGATATTTCTATGCTTGGAATTATAACACCGCTCATTCGACACTCCTCGCATTAATCATTCCGCCCTGCTCAAGGTCAAGAAGAGCCTTTTTTAATTCAAGTCCTCCCGCATAGCCGGTGAGCTTCCCATCGGTACCGATAACACGGTGGCACGGCACCACAATCATAATCGGATTCTTACCATTTGCCGCACCGGCTGCACGGCTTGCCTTCAGATTTCCCGCAGCCTCGGCCATCTGCCTGTATGTGCGTATTTCACCATATGGAATACGGCACAGTTCATTCCACACCCGCTTTTGAAACTCCGTACCGTGGAGCTCATACGCGAAATCAAAGCTTTTGCGTTCTCCCTTCATATACTCGCAAATTTGTTCATATGCCGTATCTGAAAGAGGTGAACGTTCATTTTCGGCATCAATTTCACCGGATGTCCTAATGCTTATAACCGCCGTTTCCGTATACCCTATTTTCAAAATACCGAATTCAAAATTATAAAATGCATATTTTATCATTTTCTATGCTCCTTTCTGTAGGCCGAAGGAGGCATGCCTGTTTCGCTTTTAAAAAAACTATAAAATGATGACAATCCTCCAAAACCTACCGAATATGCTATATCAACAATATCTTCATCCGTTTCCGTCAACAGGCGCATTGCTTCTTCTAAACGTCTGCTTTTCATGTATTCATGCAGCGTCATACCGTATTCATCCTTGAAAATTTCAGCCATCCTACGCTGAGAAACACCTAACTGCGTGAATCCCTGCCTAAGCACACTTCTCTCTTTAAAACACTCATCCAAGAGCTGTTTGGCCTTTTCTGCTATTTCCTTCATGGGATGGTAGTCCAAAAGGTCGCTCCTGCACCGCTTGCAAGGCCGAAATCCCGCGTTTCTTGCTTCATCCGCGGTATTAAAAAAACGGACATTTTCGCGCTTTGGCGTTTTTGACTTGCAAGATGGCCTGCAGTAGATTCCGGTTGAATTAACTGCATAGAAAAATATGCCGTCGTAGGATTCGTCATTTTCCGAAACAGCCCTCCACATTTCTTCCTGCGTCATTTCCTGCCCTCCTTTTTCTTCTTTGGTACACAATCACTTATTTCAGGTATTGCACCTCCGGCAACAGCCCATAAATACAGACTTGCTACAGTTCCGTAGGGAGAATACCGCTTTTTATATCTCTCAAACTTTTTTCTGTCTATGCTTCTGTGGCGGTAGAGCATTCTCATGCCGCGTATAATTGCGAGATCCCCAAAGCTCACCACATCCGGTCGCTGCATACAAAATATCATTATCATTTCTGCGGTCCACACGCCGATACCTTTGATGGACGAAAGTTCTCTCACAACTTCATCATCAGAAAGCTCAACCAGCCTATCTACATCAAAGTCACCGCTTCTGACTCTCTCGGCAAAGTCCTTTATATACTCTGCCTTTTTAAATGTCATTCCAAAACCCTGCAGTTCATTCAATTCAATAGAGCATATTGATTCCGAACTTATATTTCCAATTCTGTCGCAAAGCCTCCTCCACACGGTCTCCTGCGCCCGCGTAGAAATCTGCTGTCCTATAATATGATGAATAACCGATGAAAACAGCTCCGAATCAACCGCTCGATATATATGTCCGATTCTTTCTATAGCCTCACCAAGCTTCTTATCCTTTTTCTTAAGAAATTCAATTTCTTTATCCCCGTATTCAAAATACACAAAATCACCGCCTGTTATGAAATTATAGCATATATAATGTTGTTTTTCTTCTCAATTTAAGACATTCAATTTTATAGATACTTTAAACTTAAACAATCTCTGCTAATTATATCATATTTTATCTTCATAATATCAACATACTAATTTTGAACATAAAATCTTCGGTTTTACTAAAGTTATATTAAAAACTGGCGATATAAGTTAAGTATAAATAATAAATAAGGGGTGCTCCTCATATGAAAAAAAAAGAAAAGCAGAATTCAATTGCGCTTAATAAAAGAATGGCAATAGGGTTTGGCATAGTAACCATGATAACGATTTTAGTCTCTTTAATAAGCCTTTTCACCATCTATAAACTATATTTGTCAAACAATGTTTCATCAAAGATGTTTGCGGTTTTTTCAGCCACAATGCTGCTCTTCATTATTGTCTCCATTGTTTCAGGTTCAATAATCTGTAAAGTATTGAATAAAAGTATTATAAGACCCCTGAAAATACTCAATAATATTGCACGACAGCTCTCTGTGGGAGATGCAAGTGCAAATGTCCGTGTCCTCACAAATGATGAAATCGGAGAATTAATGAGTTCGTTTAAAGAGATGGTGGAAAACATAAGGTCTCAGGCACAGGCAGCTGAAGCAATAGCTGACGGCGACCTGACCGTTGAAGTAAAAATTAATTCAGAAAAGGACGTTTTGGGCATTGCTCTGAACAGCATCTTGGAAAAAAACAACATTATTCTTTCCCAACTATTTGATGCATCCAGGCAGGTTGTAACCGGAGCAGGTCAGATATCAGATGCAAGCTTACACCTTTCGGAGGGTGCATGCCAGCAAGCAAGTTCACTTCAGGAACTTACTGCCACTATAGATGAAGTGAAAGGACAGATTAATTTAAGTGCTGATAATGCTGATAAAGCAAAGACATGCGCAAATGGCGTTAAAGATGGGGCAGTTGAAGGCAACAGGCACATGGAAGAAATGCTTAAGGCAATGGATGAAATTAACGTATCATCTTCAAATATTTCAAAGGTAATAAAAGCAATTGAAGACATTGCATTTCAAACAAATATATTATCATTAAACGCTGCGGTGGAAGCAGCAAGAGCAGGACAATACGGAAAGGGCTTTGCTGTCGTGGCAGAAGAAGTGAGAAATCTGGCGGCGCGTTCGGCAGAAGCGGCCAAAGAAACCACGGACATGATAGAAAACTCCATACAAAGAGCCGAATACGGCACAAAAATTGCGAAAACTACAGCAAATGCATTCAATGAAATAGTAGGCGGAATAGAGCAGGTCGCCGGGTTAGTCGAAGAAATCGCAAACGCATCAGCCGGGCAATCATCCAGTATATCCCAGATTAACAATGGAATTGTCCAGGTATCCGGTGTTGTGCAAGCAAATTCGTCTGCATCAGAGGAATGTGCCGCTGCTATAGAAGAGCTTTATAAGCAGGCCGAAACACTGAAGGATATGGTACAAACCTTCAAATTAAAAGCAATCTGTTAATTGAACAGAAAAAGGTGCCCATCCTGAACATTATTTATATTATGCCCTACAGAGGTTTCCTTAACATCAGCTCAGCAAAAATCCCGCAAACTTACATAAGCTTTGCGGGATTTCAATTTATAGTATTACTTGTTAAATGCTACCTGTACTACTTTATTACTATTTTGAATTTTTATCAATATAAATATTTAGCGCCCGCAATAACTTCAGAGATACGAAAATAACAGCCATATAGGCTCCAATCGCTAATACACTTTTTGCAATACTTCTACAGTCAATGATCAATGAAAACAAAAAACAGCCCCGAAACACTGTATTTACAATGTTTTCGGGGATTTTATTTGTTACTCAAACTCAATCGTTGCCGGTGGCTTTGTTGTTATGTCGTACATTATCCGGTTTACGTTGTCTACTTCGTTTACTATTCTGTTTGATACCTTTTCAAGCACCTCGTATGGGATTCTTGCCCAGTCGGAGGTCATGCCGTCTGTGGAATGAACGGCTCTTAAGGCTATTGCGTGGGAGTAGGTTCTTTCGTCGCCCATTACTCCTACGCTTCGGATGTTTGGAAGTGCCGCAAAGTACTGCCAGATTTTGTTCTGGAGATTTGCTTTTTTGATTTCGTCTCTGAAAATGAAATCTGCTTCTCTTATTATTTTAAGTTTTTCTTCTGTTACTTCTCCAAGGCAGCGCACTGCTAAACCCGGTCCGGGGAAAGGCTGTCTTTCAACTATTTCCTCAGGAATGCCCAGCTCTCTTCCAACTTGGCGTACTTCGTCCTTGAACAGCTGTCTCAATGGCTCGAGAAGCTCAAAGTCAACATCCTCGGGAAGTCCTCCCACATTGTGGTGGCTCTTTATAACGGAAGCTGTTGCTGTTCCGCTTTCTATAACGTCCGGATAGATTGTTCCCTGCACCAGGTAGTCAATGTGTCCGAACTCGGATTTCAATTTTTGTTTTTCTTCTTCGAATACTCTTATGAATTCTTCACCAATTATTTTTCTCTTCTGCTCAGGCTCTGTCACTCCGGCAAGCTTTCCTAAGAATCTCTCTCCGGCATTAACCCTGATTAAGTTCATGTTGAACTTTTCTTTGAATACCTTCTCAACCTGATCTCCTTCGTCCTTTCTCAAGAGACCGTGATCAACGAAGACACAAATCAGATTCGGGCCTATGGCTTTGTGTACCATCACTGCAGCAACTGATGAATCAACTCCGCCGGATAAGGCGCAAAGAGCTTTTTTATCTCCTACCTGAGCCTTGATTCTCGCAACAGATTCCTCGGCGAAATTTCCCATTGTCCAGTCCTCCGGCATTTTGCATATGTTGAAAAGGAAATTATTTAATACTTCCCTCCCTCTCTCTGTATGCTCAACTTCGGGATGGAATTGCACCGCATAGATTTTCTTTTCGTCATTTTTCATGGCACCTACGGGGCATGTATCTGATTTTGCAGTAATTTCAAAGCCTTCCGGTGCTGTTTCAATATAGTCCGTATGGCTCATCCAGCACAAGGTATCCTGATTCACGCCTTTAAACAGCCCTTCATCGGACAATATATCCAGCTTAACTTTTCCGTATTCTCTGAAATCGGCTCTGTTTACCTTACCACCGAATTCCTGAGCTATAAACTGACCGCCGTAGCATATTCCCAGAACGGGTACACCAAGTTCAAAAACCTCATGGGATATTTTAGGGGCATTTTCAGCATATACGCTGGCAGGGCCTCCTGAAAGTATAATTCCGTTGGGGTTTTTCTCTTTTATTTTATCAATTGAAGATGTGTATGGGATAATTTCGCAGTACACATTTGCCTCTCTGACTCTTCTCGCTATGAGTTGACTGTATTGTGCACCAAAATCAACTATTAATATCATCTTTTACTCCTCTTAGGCACGACTTATTTTTATATAGATTATCAAAAAAATTTATTTGTGTCAATTAATAATTAAGTAGTAAAACCACGTAAAACGCTTGCAATGTATAACAAAACAGCGCTCTTGCTTACACTCGCTGACCTCCTGACTGATATGCCATATTGTAAATAATCTCAGCCATTTCTCTCGCGGATCTGTTCATACCATTTTTAAGCCAGTGCTGCAGAAGTCCGATGCTTCCATTTACAACAAATACAAAGTATTCATCCCTTATGCCAGGACTTATATCTACGGTGGATGAGAATGTTATTCCGCATTGCTTATATATTATTGTAAATACCTGCTTTTGGAAGTTAATATCCCCTCTTTCGCTCATGAGGATTTTCAGATTTTTACTGTTATCTACAAAATATTGAAAGATTCCCTCCAAAAGCTTGATGTTTTCATGCTTATCTGTTTTATCGCTGAAATTGGCAATTGCCTCCTTTGCCCACGAAAGAGTTTCATCCTCAATTTTTGCAAGAAGATCGTATTGGTCGGTGTAATGGGCATAAAAGGTGGTTCGATTTATATCGGCATTCTCGCACAGCTCCTTGATGGTTATTTTAGCGATTGGTTTTTTCTCCATTAATTCAAAAAGACTGTTCTGTAAAGCCATCTTTGTATAGCGGGTCTTCCTGCTTTCTTTCATTATGCTGCTCCTTTCATAACACAACAAATTTAGTTATTTTTGCTTTCAACACAACATTTATAATATAATTTGTTGTAAATATTACATTCCATAAACATCTGACGGTTGCATAATCAACACGTTGTCATTATAATTAATTCTTAGTTAAATGTCAAGAAATGAGCAGGATGGTAATGAAAATCAGCAAAGGAGAACTCATGGATTTTATTACATTTGAAAACGTGGAAAGAGAATATAATATCGGCGATGCCGTCATCAAGGCAATAGATGGCATAAGCTTCGGCCTCAGAAAGGGAACATTTAATGTGGTGCTGGGACAGAGCGGCGCGGGAAAAACCACGTTGCTCAATTTGCTGGGAGGAATGGATTCACCCACCTCCGGCAAAATAGTTGTAAACGAAAAAGAAATCTCAGGCATTTCTGAGTTTGACCTTACAGAATACCGCCGTACTCAAATCGGGTTTGTATTCCAATTTTATAATTTAGTACCGAATTTGACCGCACTTGAAAATGTACAGCTTGCGGAAGAAATATGTCCTGAACCTCTAGATGCCCGGGAAATGCTGAAACGTGTTGGCCTGGAAAACAGAATGGACAATTTTCCCAGTCAGATGTCGGGAGGAGAACAGCAGCGTGTTTCCATAGCCAGGGCGCTGGCAAAGAACCCGCAGATAGTTCTCTGCGATGAACCCACAGGTGCTCTGGATTCTGAAACAGGACGCAAGGTCCTCCGGCTCATCCGTGATGTATCCAAGGACCTGGGCAAGACTGTAATCATTGTCACACACAATGCACCCATATCAGAAATGGCACACACCGTGCTGCACATGCGCGACGGCAAAATTGCCAAAATACAATTTAACGAGCATCCCAAGGACGTGGAGGAAATTGTATGGTAAGAGGCGCATTGTTCAAAAAGTCTCTGCGTGACATGCGCAAGTCAAAATCGCAGTTCATTTCGATTTTTATTATGGCAACATTAGCCGTATTCATTATGACAGGTCTGGACAGCATCTGGTTCACCATTGATAAGCATGCCTACAACATGTATCAGTCAACAAATCTATCCGACTTGTGGGTGACGGTTGCAGACCCTTCGGAACAGCAACTGTGGGGAATCAGTAAAATTCAAGGTGTTGAGCTTGTTGAGAAGCGATTTTCCATTGATGCAGACACAGACTTGCCCGGCAAGCCCACTCTCCACGTATACGCATTGGATGACCGCACTGTTCTTGACCAGCCCCAGCTTCAAAGTGGCAGGTTCAGCAAAAGCGGAGGCGGCGCCGAACTGGACAGCAGGTTTGCAAAGGTTCACAATCTGAAAATAGGAGACTATATTTCGATTAAATTAAACGGTATTTGGCTGCGTATCCAGATTGACGGCATGGCACTGAGCAGCGAGCATATATATGCCGTTAAAAATTCCGCAACCATGACGCCCGATTCATCGGACTATGGCTTTTTAGTAATTCGTACAGGCGCATTAGAGAGCGTATACGGACAGAATGCATATAATCAAATCAGCGTAAAAGCCTCACCGGGCTCCGACCTTGCACAGGTGGTACAGAAAGCCGGTGACGTGGTTGGCGATGATATAATCGGCATAACACTGCAAAAGGACAGCGGCAGCGTAAGCAGTGTAAATTCACGAATTCAGCAGTTTAAAACATTGTCCCTGGTTTTTCCTGTATTGTTCCTTCTGGTTACGGCACTGATTACACAGAGCACCATGGTGCGCATGATAGAAAACCAGCGGGCGCAGATAGGAATTTTGAAAGCGCTTGGCTACAGCAAAAGAAGCATACTTTGGCATTACACCTCCTATGGTGTAATGGTGGGTGTGCTTGGCTCGATTTTCGGACTTCTGCTAGGTCCTAATGTATTCGGACGTATTATGGTTCCTCAGCTTAAGCTTACGCTTAGCAGCTATAGCATCAGAATTAATTACGTTAACTTTATATTTGCATTGTTCCTTATTCTCATGTGTACCGGGGGCGTTTCGTTCCTTGCATGCAAAAACCTCCAGAGTGATTCACCCTCCGCACTTCTCCGCGAAAAGCCGCCTAAAAGCGGGAAGCGCATATTTCTTGAATCCATGCCCTCTTTGTGGCAGAAAATGAAGTTCAGCAGCAAGCTTATAGCACGAAATATAATTAAGAATAAGGGACGGCTCATAATGAGCACAATAGGTGTTATGGGCTGCACTGGCGTGATTATTTCCGCATTGACGGTCCGAAGCACATTGTCCGGAATCGGGGATTATACCTATGGAACAACATTTACCTTTGACCAGAAAATTGTTCTGGATACAGCAAAAACAAATTCAGTGTATCTCAAAAACTTAGAGCTGGACGGAATAACACAACAACTGGAAGAATCTGCGGTGCAGGTTATTTTTCCTGACGGAGTCCAGAAAATGGAGTTGGTCAATATCACCACCAAGGAAAGTCCCTTGATCCGATTGCAGGATATTGACGGCAATTCTGTGTCCCTGCCGGACAACGGAGTGCTTATGACGCGGAAGCTATGTAAAGAGCGTGGCTTAAATACCGGCGACATCATCCGCATTAAGCTCACTGACAAGGGCTACGTCTCCGTACCTGTCATTCAGATTGCATATATTGCCTCAGGCCAAGGAATTTATATGACCGAAACATATTGGGAATACATTGGCGAGAAATTCAAGCCTACGGCTCTGCTGGTCAGATGGAACGGTGAGCCTGACCGGAAATTCCTCGCAAGCGATGTGGTGGCCGACTCGGCAACGAGGGAAAGCATGCAGGACAGTTTGTCCTCCAGCATCGGAATTGTTAATCTGGCAGTTGTGTTCCTGATCATCCTCGGTGCATCATTGGCTTTTGTAGTTCTGTACAATACAGGCATGCTCAACTTTGCAGAACGTGTCAGGGACCTTGCAACCTTTCGCGTGCTGGGGTTCCACAACCGTGAAATACGTTACCTGGTGCTGGTTGAAAATTATTTTTCAGTCTTGCTGGGGATGCTGTCCGGTATACCCGTGGGCAGGTTCATATCTTGGGTTATCGCAAGCAGCATTGACGAACGTCTGGATCTTCTGGGCAACATTACTTTGACAGATGTGCTGACGGCAGGAGCAATGACCATGTTCTTTGCATGGATTGTAAATAGGGTGATAGCACATAAAATGAAAGAAATTGACATATTCGAAGCGCTTAAGAGCGTTGAATAGCATTAGAAATATGGAGGAATAGCTATGAAGGACTGGATTTTATCTCATAAAAATGCGGTGTCTGTGTTATGTGTCATCGCCGCACTTGTTATTGTGCTCGCTGTTTTTATACAAAGAAAAAACAAAATTGAGGCCATGAGGGCAGCTGAGACTCTGATTTCTTCCTATCAGGCTGCGGAAATTGAAGCATGGGGAGAAGTGCTGTACAGCCGCGTTGAGAGCATCAGCATAGATTTTCCGTCAACAGTGACGGATGTTCTTGTTAAAGAAGGAGAACGTGTCACGTCAGCTCAGCCCTTAGTGACCATGGACATTTCCGAATACAACGGAAATGTAGAAAAATTGAAGCAGCAGCTGTCTGCAAATCAGTCAGCATTGGATTCCGCGGCTCAGGACATCACCGCCCTGCAGGCAGACATTGCCCGTGCGCAGGAGGAAATCACACGAAAAACTGAGGAATACAACAACGGCACAGGCGCCGACCTGAAATTACTGCAGAATTCCCAGAGCCTTGCACTGAAAGAGTTTGAGAACGCAAAAAAAGACCTTCAGCATTACCAGTCATTATATGATGAGGGCGCTGTTTCGGAAATGACTCTCAATCAATATACCTCCATGCTGGATCAGCGCCAAAAGGCTGTGGAGGATATTGAAGCAAGCATACAGAAAACAAAGACTGCCTTAAAGGATGAATTGAATCTGCTGAATGTTTCACTTAAATCCAAGCAGGTTCAGCTTTCTCAGCTTCAACAGGGCAACAGCACAAATGTCGCAATGCAGCAAAGCGGAGTTTCATCCACGCAAGTTGACCTGAATATTATGACGGGAAAAACAGAAAGAGGCTACATCAAAGAAAATCAGATTGTTTCCAATGTGAAAAACGGAATTGTAAAAAATATATCCGTCAACTGTGGCAATCACCTTGGTATACAGGGCATGCCCACAGAGGTGCTTCAGATTATAGATGCAGATTCCATAACAATCAGTGCCGAGGTTTATGAAGAGTTCATAGGAAGTGTACAAATAGGCGGAAATGTAAGAATTGTACCCGCCTCATATCCGGACATCTCTCTTAGCGGAACCGTAACACATATTCCGGACATGGCAGTTGAAAAGAACGGCAGACGCATTGTCCGTGTAATTGTAAAACCCGACAATCCTGATAACATACTGAAGCCGGGATATACCGCAGATGTTTATTTTCCGAAATAAACATCTGCGTCAAAAAAAATATTGTATGTATTGTTAACATACAATATTTTTATGTTATCATTTCTTCCTTGGCATTGAGTGTATTGCTTCACCTATGCAGCCGCATACCGCTTCGTAAAAAACTTCGGACAATGTGGGATGTGCAAATACCGATTCCTTTATGTCCTCCACCGTCAGTCCGCAGTGTATTGCCATTGAACCTTGATGTACAATATCGCTGGCATGAGGTCCCATTATATGGACTCCGATTATTTTATGGCTTTCTTTTTCAGCCATTACTTTTACAAAGCCCTCTCCCTCTGCCATTGTAAGCGCCTTTCCGTTTGCACCGAACATTGACTTTCCAATAATGTACTCCACATTTTTTTCCTTTGCTTCCTCCTCCGTCATGCCGACAGATGCCGCCTCGGGAAAAGTAAATACGCAGGATGGTATTGCTCCGTAATCAACCTCCGAGCTGTGTCCGTAAATATTTTCAACACATACCTTGCCTTCCTCTGATGCAGCATGAGCAAGCATAACTCCTCCGATAGCATCCCCTATGGCATATACGCCTTTTACGGATGTTTCATAGTTGGCATCAACCTTTATACCCTTCTTATCGTATTCAATTTCCGAAACTTCAAGGTCCAGCCCTTGTGTATTGGGTTTTCTTCCGGCTGCCGCAAGAAGGTAATCGCTATATATTTCCTCAGGCCCCTTACCGTTTTCAACTGTTATTTTCAGTCCATCCTCAGAAGACTGAACTTCCTTCAGCATGGAACCTGTTAATATCTTAATGCCCTGCTTCTTTAGATATACCGTAAGCTTTTTGGAAAGCTCGTCATCCAGTCTGTACAATATTTTAGGAAGAAATTCTATTATAGTTACTTCCGTGCCAAGTGAGGCAAATATACCTGCAAACTCAACTCCTACCACACCGCCCCCCAATATGGCAAGGCTTTTGGGTACATGCTCAAAATTCAATAATTCATCGCTTGTAACAACTCTGTGATCTTCAATTCCCGGTACGGGAACTTCCGAAGGCGATGAGCCTGTTGCAATAATTATATTTGTCGCAGTTATTTCCTCCGCACCTTCCGCCGTGATGACATTCAAAGTTTTAGCCCCTTTGAATGAAGCTCTTCCTCTTACTACCTCCACGCCGTTTCCTTTAAGAAGCTGCTCTATACCTGAAACAAGCTTGCCCACAACTTCATTTTTCCTCTTCTGGGCAATCGCCATGTCAAATGTGTACTCTCCTACGGACACTCCGAATTCAGCCATGCTTTTCACGGCTTCCAACGCACCAGCATTTTTATAAAGGGACTTTGTAGGTATACATCCTCTGTTCAGGCATGTGCCACCTAATTTATCTTCCTCTATGAGAGTGACATTTGCTCCAAGCTGGGAGGCTCTTATTGCAGCCTCATAGCCTCCCGGTCCTCCTCCGATAATAACCAAATCTCTTAGCATAGCACTTACCTATTATAGCGAAGCACAGGCTTACGAGCAGCAAGAGCTTCATCCAGTCTCGATACTATTGTGCTGTGAGGTGCTGTGCGCACCATTTCGGGGTCATTCTCAGCCTCATCGGCTATCTGCCTCATTGCAGCTATGAACTCGTCAAGAGTTTCCTTTGTCTCGCATTCCGTAGGCTCGACCATCATAGCTTCTGATACAATCAGAGGGAAGTAAATAGTCGGCGGATGATATCCGAAGTCCAACAATCTCTTTGCAATATCCAGAGTCGATACGCCCTTCTCCTTCTGCCACACTCCTGAGAATACACATTCGTGCATGCATATTCTGTCTGCAGGCAGATAATATTTATCCTTCAGCTTGCTTGCAATATAGTTTGCATTCAGCACAGCATTTTCCGAAACTTCCTTCAAGCCGTCAGGGCCCATACTCAGTATATATGCATATGCCCTCAGATATACTCCGAAATTCCCGTAGAATGATTTAACCTTTCCTATAGACAAAGGTCTGTCATAGTCAAAATAATATTCCTTCTCTTCTTTCTTTGCCACAACAGGTACAGGAAGAAAATCGGCCAGATGCTTTTTAACTCCAACAGGCCCTGAACCTGGTCCTCCTCCTCCGTGAGGAGTGCTGAAGGTTTTGTGCAGATTCAGGTGAACAACATCAAAGCCCATATCTCCGGGTCTCGTTATTCCCATAATGGCGTTTGTATTTGCTCCGTCATAATACATCTGCCCGCCTGCCTCATGAATTATCTTGGAAATTTCCAATATATTTTCATCAAACAATCCCAGGGTGTTTGGGTTTGTAAGCATGAATCCCGCCACCTCATCGCTCATTACAGCTCTCAGGGAGTCCAGGTCAACCAAGCCTCTGTCATCAGACTTCACTTCAATTACGTCAAACCCTGCCACTGCGGCAGATGCAGGGTTGGTACCATGAGCGGAGTCCGGGATAACTATTTTGTTTCTTTTTGCATCGCCTCTGTTCATGTGGTACGCCTTTATTATCATGAGACCCGCAAGCTCTCCATGAGCGCCTGCAGCAGGCTGAAGGCTGAATTCATCCATTCCCGTTATCTCGGAAAGCATTCCTCCAAGGTCATATATAACTTGCATGGCTCCCTGTGCTGTCTTTTCGGGCTGATATGGATGAAGTCTCCCAAATCCGCTGTATCTTGCAACTGTTTCATTTACTTTCGGATTGTACTTCATGGTACAGCTTCCTAAAGGATAGAAGCCCGAGTCCACTCCGTGGTTTTTCTGCGAAAGCTGGGTAAAGTGTCTTACTGCTTCCAGCTCACTGACCTCAGGAAGCTCAGGAGCCTCTGTTCTCAGTAGATTGCTGTCGATAATTTCCTGCACCGGCTTCACAGGCACATCGCATTCAGGCAGAGAATATGCTTTTCGCCCTGCTCTGCTCATTTCAAATATCAATGATTGTTTTTTCAGCATTACTCTACCGCCTTTCTTATAAAGCTATCTATATCTTCTCTGGTGCGCTTCTCAGTTACCGCAACCAGCCAACTATCTTTTAATTCGGGATAATTTTTCTCAACATCATATCCGCCGATTATCCTGCTTTCCAGAAGCTTATCATTGAGCATATCCACAGGTTCGGTGCTTTTCACTACAAACTCCCTGAAAAACGGTCCATTGAACACAGGACTGAATTTACCTGTTTTAATCAGTTCATCATAAGTATAGCGTGACTTCTGGAGGCATAAGTTTGCAACTTCCTTCAAACCTTCCTTACCCATTACTGTCATGTAAATCGTCGCCGTCAAAGCATTCAGCGCCTGATTGGAGCAAATGTTTGATGTTGCCTTCTCTCTTCTTATATGCTGCTCCCTTGTCTGAAGAGTAAGAACAAAGCCTCTTTTTCCGTCCTTGTCAACAGTTTCTCCCACGATTCTCCCGGGCATTTTACGCATTAACTTTTCCGTTACCGCCATAAATCCGAGGGACGGTCCCCCGAAACTAAGGCTGTTCCCCAGCGGCTGACCGTCACCTACGGCTATGTCCGCACCTGATTCACCGGGGCTTTTCAGCAGCGCAAGAGATATGGGGTCCGCACTTACAATAAGGAGGCTTTTATTTTCGTGAATTATACCGCTTATGGAGGCGACGTCCTCCACAATTCCGAAAAAGTTAGGGCTTTGAACTATTACAGCGGCAGTATTGGCCTTCAGCTTGTTCTTTAAGTCTTCCAAGTCAATTCTTCCATCTTTATATCCAATCTCTGATACCGATATATCCCTGAAACCTGCGTATGTATTTAAAACCTGCCTGTTTTCAGGATGCACGGATGACGCTATTAATATTTCCGGTCTCTTAGTGGATTCACATGCCATAACAGCGGCTTCGGTCAGCGCTGTGGCACCGTCGTACATGGATGCGTTGACAACAGGCAATCCCGTAAGCTCGCTTATCATTGTCTGGTATTCAAATATTACCTGAAGTGTACCCTGGCTTATCTCCGGCTGGTAAGGCGTATATGCCGTATAAAATTCCTGCCTTGAAATCAGACTGTCAATCAGTGCCGGAATATAATGATCATATGCTCCTGCACCCAGGAAGCAGGTGTAATCATCAAGATTAAGGTTTTTATCCGATAATGACTTTATGTTTTTAACCAGTTCCATTTCAGATTGAGCATCCGGTATATTTAGTCTGTCTTTCAGGAAAACCGAATCAGGAACTGCCTTGAACAAAGCTTCAATGCTTTCAACACCTATTTCTTCAAGCATCTGAGCTCTGTCTTCATTGGTATTTCCAATATATCTGGCCATATGCCCCTCCTTTATTCACATGACTTTTCGTAATCTTCCGCAGAAAGCAGCTTTTCCGCTTCCTCCGGCTGTGACATCTCCACGGCAACGAACCATGCATTATAAGGAGACTCGTTAATCAATCCAGGGTTATCTGCAAGCTCTTCATTTACTTCAATTATTGTGCCGGAAATTGGAGTATATACATCAGATGCTGCCTTTACAGACTCCAAAACAACAAACTGGTCTCCCGCCTCAACAGCCGTACCGGCTTCGGGAAGCTCGATGAAAACAACCTCTCCCAGATGGTCCTGCGCATAATCCGTAATTCCTATGTAGGCCTTGTTTCCATCTACCTTTACCCATTCATGTGATGCGGAATACTTCAACTCATTTAATAATTTCATATTAACCCTCCTGATACTATCTCTATTTTTTATATTTTTTTGTGTAAAAAGGTTTTTTAATTATTTTTGCTTTTACATTTTTATTTCTTATAGAAATTTCTATGTCTGTTCCCTCTTTCGTATATTCCGCATCTATAAGAGCAAGACCTATGTTTTTCTTCAGTGTTGGTGAATAGCTTCCCGTTGTCACATATCCTATTTTCTTCTCATCAGCATATACATCGTAGTGGCTCCTTGGGATTCCTCTTTCAACCATTTCAAATCCTGCGACCTTTCTTTTCAGTCCGTCAGCTTTTTGAGCCGCCAGTACATCCTTCCCGATAAAGTCATCTTTGGCAAGCTTTACGAAAAATCCCAGACCTGCTTCAAGAGGAGTTATATCCTTATCTATTTCCTGGCCATACAGCGGAAGTGCAGCTTCAAACCTGAGAGTGTCTCTTGCGCCAAGCCCTGCGGGAACCAGTCCCTCATCACTTCCCGATTCAAGAAGCAAATCCCATATTTTCGGGCCATACTCTGAGGCAAAGTACAGTTCAAACCCATCCTCCCCTGTGTAGCCCGTACGGGATACCAGCACCTTTACGCCGTCAATTTCAATATTGTCCTTAAAATGATAAAATTCTATTTCGCTTAATTTTTCTTTCACAAGCTTCTGTAAAATTGTCTGTGCTTCAGGGCCTTGGATGGCAAGTTGTGCATAATACGCAGAAACGTTCTCCACAGAAGTATCGCCAAACACGTGATTCTTCAGCCATTCATAATCCTTATCCGCATTTGAAGCGTTCACAACAAGCAAGTAATCCTCTCTGCTGTATTTATAAACCAACAGGTCATCAACTATACCCCCGTCCGGATAACACATTGCCGTATATGCAATCTGATTATCAGAAAGAACTGAGATATCATTTGTCACAACCATTTGAAGATATTTTTCCGCATCCTCACCTTTCACGGTTATCTCTCCCATGTGCGATACATCAAACAGCCCTGCCGCATTTCTTACAGCTTCATGCTCTGAAATTATTCCCGAATACTCCACCGGGAGTGCCCATCCTCCGAAGTCAATTATCTTTCCCTTCAATCCAAGATGCTTCTCATATAATGGCGTCGTTTTCACTTCATCACTCCTTTTTATAATATTTAATTCCATATTTTATATTGCTAAAGCAAAAGACAGGAGCAATAACTATGTCATTACCCCTGTCTTAACTTACTTTGTTATTCAGGCATTGTCAGAGCGTGGTCCTTTTGCCTGAAAGTTTCGTCACACTTCGACCAGTGTGATTTGCTTCTTCGGCGCCCTGAGGGACTCTCCCAAGCTCATCATTCAATATATAAATATTAATTTTTCTGGTTATGAATAAAAAAATTAACATATTTTGATTTGTTAATAACAACATTATAAGCTTTAAAATATCAAGTTGTCAACAGTTTTTGACTCGTGAAAAAATCTACTTTCAAGAAGAATATTTCGTGCATGAAGATGATATTTTTATAACAATAATATTCCTTGACATTCATTGTTTCAAAGATTATCATTTTATATATACAAAACATTTGGAGCATAAAATGAATATTTTAATTGCATATGCCGGCAGCAACAGCACAACCAAAATATGTGCTCAGCTTTTAGCCGAAAAGCTCCCCGGGGCACATGTTTTAAACCTGTCACATAAAAAACCTGATTTGAATGATTTTGATACCATAATTATTGGAAGCGGCATAAGATTTAACAATGTAAATAAATCAGTTTTGAACTTTATCCGTGACAATCTTGATTTGCTTATGAAAAAAAATACAGCAATATATTTGTGTTGCGGATTTCCCGAGAAAATAAACCAATATTTACTTCATAATTTCCCTAAAAAGCTGCTGAATAAATCAACTTCCATCCATTGCTTCGGCGGAAGATTGAAAGTCAAGCCTTACAGGCTTCACGACATGCTTATTATGAAAATGGTGCAGAAAAACTTTAAGCTTGAAAAACGCGACTTTACAGAGATTGATTACGACAGCATTCAAAAAATGGCTGATGAAATCTTAGCGATAAAATAAAAACGGTCCTCAAAGGACCATTTTTATTTTAGAAACTATCTGAAATTATTTTCGTTGTTTCTATTTTTTTCATTTTTGTTGTTGCGATTTTCATTTTTGTTATCGCGGTTGTTAAACTGATTGTTCTGGTTGTTCTGCCTGTTTTGATTGTTTTGTTGGTTTTGCTGGTTGTTTTCTTTGTTGTTGAATCTGTTGTTTTCAAATTTGTTTTCAAATTTGTTTTCAAACTTGTTGTTCTCTTTGTTCTGATAGTTGTTATTCATCTGCTTCATCTGCTCCCTCAAGTTTTGTTGGCTGTCTAATTTAGCCTGTTCTTCCCAATTGTACAACATCACATTGTTATCCGAAGTTTTGCCGTTGTAATTTGCTATGATGATCACCTTCAATTAACAAATATTCGAAGCAAAATTCACTTTACAATTTGCTTCCTAAACTATATTATTTACATTATACAGTTATTTATTTATCCTATTTATGCCTTTTTATATTTCGGCACGGCAATATGTGAAATAAAACACAGAAGTTCAATGTCTTGCTTTTTAAACTATCAAAATATTTTTTCATGGAGCGTTGATGATGACTGCTGAAAATAATGTTTTAAAAAAAATATCACTTCCAATATTGCTGATATCATTACCGTTAACTGTAATGGATGTTTTGCTGCCAATATTTACGATTCAATTGGGATTGACTCCTGTGCAAATCACCGGACTTTTTTCAGTGTTTTCCTTATTCCTTGCAGCAGTAAGATTAGTAACAGGACACATTTCAGACAAAGCAGGCAGAAGGCCTGTATTTATTTTAGGAATATCATTTTATTTGCTTTCATATTTTATCTATTCTAAAGCAGTGGATATACCCTTGATTTATATGGCCAGAAGCCTTCAGGCAATAGCGGCTGTATTTATTAATATTTCCACATATAGTATGATTGCTGACATGAATAACAAAAATAATGCACATATCTTCGGAAAATTAAGCAGCTATTCAGAAAAGGGAGGTTTATTGGGTATAGCATTATGCTTTGCTTTATTATATAATACTTCGTTTGTAGTTGGATGGGGACATTTATTTTTAGCTTGCACAATGGCTGCTGCAGCTGCCTTGATTTATTCCTTATTAAATATAAAAGAAACTAAAGCAACAAATGATGAAAATAAAAATATTCAGACAAAATTTTTATTATCGTCTGAAAAAATAAAAATATCAATATTTAATCTCATAGTAAGAATTTTTTCAAGTACAGTCTTTTCAGTTTTCACACTATATTTACAAAAAAGATTTGATTCAGATCTATTATTTGTCGCCTTGGCCTTTATTGTCCCGACCATCTTTATTGCGTTTTCACCGCCATATGTAGGTACAATCAGTGATAATATAGGAACAAAAAAAGCAACTACAATTTCCCTTGCAATTATGTTTATCAGCATGTTGCTCATTACGTATTCAAAAAATATTTATTTGTACAGCATAATATGGACCATATATTATGTCGCTTTGACTATGCTGGATATTACATTGAGCAGCATTTTTATAGAAGGCATATCTGAAGAAAAAAGAGGAACTGCTATAGGACAATTATCTACAGCCGCTAATATAGGAAATATTATAGGCCCCCTAGTCGGAGGATTAGCCTTCCAAAACATAGGATTAAAAGCTCCATACTTAATAAGCTCCTTGGGCTTTGCAGTTCTGTTCTTATTCAGCATACTCAATATTCACCCATATCCTGATATTTTTTCAAAATAGCTATCCAGTCATGTGATTTACCATTAAAGTTTTCCGGATTTACAGGATAATGTATATTGTAGATATATCCATTTTCACCATATCTCCCTTGGACACCTTCGTCCATATGAGCTGCGTCAATACAAACATTAACAACCTCGAAGCACATTAGAATGTTTGTGTCTCCCTCAACAATTTCTCTCTCCCATGAATATCGACATTCAAGATTAAGAAAACACTCCTTGATACGTGGTGCATCAACAGTTGAAGCCGGCTCGGCAGTTAGTCCCGATAAAGTAATTTCATCGTCATCAAAACTATTGTTTTCTATTGTTGCTAAACAAAGTTCATAAATATCGGCAGAGGGAAAATTAAGAACAACTTCACCTTTTTCCTTTATCGTCCGATATAGATGTTTTGTCTTATTTACACTTGATAAAATCGCATAAAATCCTCGGGTGCTGCCATTAAAGCATGCCCATGATTGTAAACATGCATTTGGTTTTCCATTTGATTTATACGAAGTTACAACAAACAAAGGAGCAGGTATTGCAGTTACAAAGTCCATCCATGAAAAACCGTATGTCTCCATTTTTGACATTGCCTTTGGAACAAATGAATATTCTTTTTTCATTTCCGCTTTCTCCTGTTATATAAATCTATTTAGCTGCAAAAATGATACATTGCAATTCCTGCTGCAATTGTCAGGTTCAGGGAGTCTATTCTGTCGGTGTGCTTTATGAATACACTTGTGCCCGCTGAGGAAAAGCTCGAATCCAGTCCAGTTGCTTCATTACCGAAAACAAGAGAGAACGGCTCTCCTTTTTCATGACTGATTTCCTTGAGGGATCTCGCACCATCTAACATAAATGTATAAATTTTATGCTTCTTAAGCTTTACCCTATATTCTTCAAAACTGTCGAAATATTTAAAATTTATTCTGAAAATAGACCCCATTGATGCTCTTATTACCTTAGGATCGAACACATCAACTCCTGGGCTTATAATCGCAAGATCAGTGAGACCGAATCCTGTGAGAGTTCGTATTATTGTTCCCATATTTCCCATGTTGCCGGGGTTTACAAGTACGATGTGAGAGCTCTCCATATCAAGCTCACAGGAATATTTCTCAAACACTCCCACTATAAAATTATTTTCCTTGTCGCTTATTCTGTTTATGGCCTTGTCATTGATTTCTGTCTTGATGTTATACCTTCTGCACAGCTCAAAGATATCATCTGCTTCTTCAGACTTGTACTTAGAGCTTATTAAAACCTTTATTACCTTTTCAGGCATAAATTTTATCAGTTCCACCGTAGGAAATATTCCTAAGGTATAAGAATAATCAAAGCTTTTTTTATATGTTTTAATATCCATCTTTTTCTCCTAAAATATACCGACAGATTTTAACAAAAATACAAATAAAAATATTGTAAGCGGGCTGAATAAAGTTGTTATAAAAACTAATTGTCCTGCCAGTTCGCTGTTGCAGTCGCATTGCTGTGCCATAGTGTAGCTTGATACAGATATGGAGGGAGCAGCCATACTGAACAGCGCACCAAGCTCCACACCTCTGAATCCAACAGCCAAACCCGCTGCAATAACAAATGCAGGCACAGCCAGAAGCTTTCCTACGGTTACAAATGCAATATTTCTTAAATTCTTTCCCGTATTCTCTATTTTTATTTCTCCTCCCAATGCCATCAAGGCAAGAGGCGTGGCCATTTTAGCCACCTCGTTCACTGTCTTTTCCGCAAACTGCGGAATATTAATGTTAAGGACAGAAACGGCAATCCCTGAAATACATCCCCATATCAGCGGATTCTTTATTATGCTTATAGCAGTCTTCTTATAATCGCTTCTGTCATTTGAATACCAGTCCAGCAATATAACAGATGTAAAATTAAAGAAGGGTATCATTATGGCTATAAGAGTTATGACTGTGGCAACATTTGAATCCCCGAACAGGTTTATGCTTAGGGGGACGCCGAAAAGAACAAAGTTGCTTCTGTAAAATCCCTGAATCATTACACCGATGTTCCTTTTCTCCCTTTCAAATTTAGGAACTATTACACCCATTGTTCCTATAATAAGCACATTTATGACAAGTGCAAAAATAATAAGCTTTACGTCTACCGTTTCAGATATTTCACTTTTATAAATATTATTGAAGAGATGCGCCGGAAGCAAAATCTTAAATGCAAATTTATTTGCCATGGATATAAAATTATCATCAAATAAATTTATTCTTCGAAAAAACATGCCTAAACACATGAGTAAAAATATAGGCAATACGGCGTTTATTGAAAATATTAGATTTTCCACAGCATGTCCTTTCTTATCTATTCGGTCAAATATGCATACATGAGCTTGATTGTACTTTCAATGCCTTTAATGTGTGTTCTCTCCATTCCGTGAGAAGCATGTACCCCCGGACCGATGAGTCCTCCACTGATATCGTTTCCTCCCTTTAATGATGCGGAAACATCAGAGCTGTACATAGGATACACATCAACTGCGTAATTTAACTCGTTCTTCTCAGCAAGCTTAATCAGCCTCCCTGTTATATCGTAATCATATGGACCTGAGCTGTCCTTTGCGCAAATTGAAACATCCTGCTCAGAGCATGAAAGGTCAAGGCCTATACAGCCCATATCTATAGCTACAAGCTCGCTGATATCCTCAGGAATGCTTGAACATCCATGTCCCACCTCTTCATATGATGAAACTATAATTTTCGTTGTATATTTAGGCTTCGTTCCCAGACGCCTGAACATTTCCATCACACTCAAGGCACAGGCTGTTCCCGCCTTGTTGTCCAGGTATCTGGATTTAACAAATCCTGATGGAGTAATCATAAATTTAGGCTCCACCGAAATAAAGTCACCTGCGCCTATTTTCAATTTCTTGACATCATCTTCATTTTTCACTACCTCATCAAGCCTCACCATCATATTTTCTTCATTCCTGATTCTTTCCTTTGCATCAGGATACACATGTGCAGCAGGAGAAGCTGACAAAATTGTGCCTGTATATATTTTTCCGGCTCTTGTATGAATTTTGCAGTATTCACCATCAAGTGTAGAAAACATGTTGCCGCCTATAGTTGTAATTCTAATAGTCCCGTCAGTGTTCACAGACCTCACCATTGCACCAAGAGTATCCACATGCACAGGTATTCCTATACACCTGCTGCAGTCCTCACCCTCTATTTCTATAATCCTGTTTCCTTTATTGTTTTTTGATACCTTATACCCCTGCTCTGCCGCAGCATTTTCTATATGAAGCATAACATTTTTACAATATCCCGACGGGCTTGGTATGTTGATTATTTCTTCAAGCAGTTTGAGGGTATATTCAATATTTGTGTCTAAGTTCATACGTCCTCCAAATTAATATTCTCCTAAAATTATACTACAAATATGTGCTGATTACAAATATTATACAAAAATACGTACAACACCTGAAAGCTGGCAAATCTGCTTAAGACCTTTTTTGGTTTTTCCAAAATTTTTAACACTTACAACTATTCAGCATAAACTTATTAGAGGTGAAAATTATGCAATCTTGCGAACTTGTTTCTTACATAACTGCTCTTGCTTGCGCTATTTCGAAAAATTTTTCGAATGATGAGCTCACAGTAGTTGGTGCAGCTTTTAGCCAGTTAGGCGATACTCTCACAACAATTGCTGTTCATAATCAATTATGTGATAAGGATGCGGATTAAACGTCCGCATTCCTTGCGACTAGACTATTTCTCCAAATAATTCAACCCTTTATTGCATATATGGCGCTTAAAAGTTATAATATATAAAAAAGCAGGAGGTTAGTATGGAAAACCTAAAACTTAGAGACTTTTTAGATTATAAATTTTTATCGGGGCTTGAGCTTTCTCCGGACAAAAATTATGCGGCCTTTGCGGTACATGCCTCGGATTATGATGATAACAAGTATTTGTCAGGGATATGGATATATAACTGCCTCACTGAAAAATACAGTAAGCTCACGTCCATGAACAAGGAGTCAGCCTTCATATGGCTTGATAACGAAACTCTTCTGTTTCCTTCCCTCAGAGATGATAAGCTAAAGCAGAAAATTGGGGACGGTGAAAACTGGACCGTATTCTATGCAATCGGCATTCATGGCGGAGAAGCATATGAATATATGCGAATACCTATGAAGGTTAGAGAAATCAGAAAAATAGCCGAAGAAAAGTTTCTTTTGACAGCTGAGTATGACCATTATGGAATCAACCTTCACTCTCACAAGGGCGAGGACAAAGAAAAAGCCATGGATAAGATCCGTGAAAACAAGGACTATGAAGTTCTTGACGAAATACCATTCTGGTCCAACGGTGAGGGCTTTACAAACAAGAAAAGAAACAGGCTTTACTTATTTGATAAAGGAACAAAGGACATAGTACCCATATCGGGCCAGTTCGAGAACATAACCGTAACCGGCATAAGGGACGGCAAGGTTCTCTATACATCACAAAACTATACAAACAGGCTTGAAATCACAAATGAGCTTTATTTGTATGACCTATATTCAAAAAAAGCCGAGCTGCTGGTTGGGGAAGAGAAATTTGCTATAGATTTTGCAGAATTTGTGGGGGATGAGATAATTTTCGCGGCATCACCCATGGATATGTACGGGATCAATCAGAATCCAAGCTTTTACACCTTTAAAAACGGTGAGGCAGTACTTCTGTGCCACCATGATTTTGGAATGCACAATGCCGTAGGTTCAGACTGCCGCTACGGCGGAGGAGCCAGCTACAAAGTGTTTGACAATTGTCTGTACTTCGTGGCAACAGAAAATAAAAGCTCATTCGTTAAAAAGCTTTCAACAGATGGAACAGTTGAAAAATTAACTGCCGACAACGGCACCATAGATTGCTTTGACCTGTGCAGCGATGGTATCATATTTATAGGCCTGAGAGGAACAAGGCTGCAGGAAATATACACCTGCAAGGACGGTACTGAAAATCAAAAAACAAAATTCAATGAAAAAATAGCGGAAACTAAAAATATAATAAAGCCCGAGCCCATAGAGTTTTTTAACGACGGAATCAAAATCGAAGGCTTTGTTTTAAAGCCGGCTAATTTTGATGCGGAGAAATGCTATCCAGGTATACTTGACATACATGGAGGACCTAAAACAGTGTATGGAGAGATTTTTTATCATGAAATGCAGTATTGGGCAAATGAAGGATACTTCGTGTTCTTCTGCAATCCCAGAGGCAGCGACGGACGCGGTAACGCGTTTGCGGATATAAGAGGAAAGTACGGAACTATCGATTATGATGACCTGATGAAATTTACAGATAAGGTTCTCGAAAAATATCCTCAGATTGACAAATGCCGCATTGGAGTTACGGGAGGTTCTTACGGCGGATTCATGACAAACTGGATAATAGGCCATACGGACAGATTTAAATGCGCCGCATCACAGAGAAGCATATCCAACTGGATTTCCAAATTCGGTACAACAGATATAGGATATTATTTCAACGCTGACCAGATACAATCAACCCCATGGGAGAACCCTGAAAAATTGTGGTTCCACTCACCTATTAAATATGCCGACAAGGCAGTTACTCCCACGCTTTTCATACATTCGGAAGAAGATTACCGCTGCTGGCTTGCGGAAGGTCTGCAGATGTTCACCGCTCTGAAATATCACGGTGTGGATTCCAGACTATGCATGTTCAGAGGTGAGAATCACGAGCTTAGCCGAAGTGGCAAGCCACGCCACAGAGTACGAAGACTGGAGGAAATAACAAGCTGGTTTGAAAAATACCTAAAATAACCATATATGTAATACAAGCCACGTTCACCGCTTGAGACGTGGCTTGTTCTATTTATTAAGATCTATAAGAAAGCTCCCGGGAAATTTTATCAGCTGTTTCCATGACTACATCCTTAATCTGCTCTATGTATTCCATGGTCATGCGTGTTGTTGGTCCTGATACGCTTATACCTGCAACATATTTTCCTGTATAATCCTTAATGCCCGCAGACAAGCATCGTGCTCCCAATTCACATTCTTCATCATCCAAGGCATATCCGCGCTGTTTTATCTTTTCAAGCTCCAGAAGCAATTCATCCTTTGAAGTTATTGTGTTGGGGGTGAGAACCTTAAGACCTTTTGTTTCTATAATATGCTCAAACTGCTTTAAATCATAGTTAAGAAGCATTAGTTTTCCTATGCCTGTGCTGTGTATTGGAGCGAGCTTGCCTATACGCTGAGTTATTTTCAGAATTCCGTCCGGACCGTCTATAACATCTATATATACAATCTCCATGTCCTGTTCAATAGCAAGGCAAACCGATTCATTGCATTTTTGCGCAAGATTGGCAAGATACGGACGAGCTACATCACGTATGCTTATCTGCGAGTTGACAAGGCTGCCTATATGCATGAACTTAAGCGTAAGCGAATATCTCAGGCTTCCTGCATCCTGACGGGCATATCCACACTTCATGAGCGTATTAAGAAATCTCAGCGCAGTGCTTGCAGGCATATCCACCCTTTGTGCTATATCTTGAAGCCTCAGGCTTTCCTTGCTCTGAGCCATAGTTTCTATAATTTGCAGAACTTTTTCTACCGATTGGTTATTCTTGACTGATTTCTGGTTCACGAAGCATCTCCTAAAATTATATTTTACTTAGTGAAATTTTAGCATGTTACCAGAAGTAAATCAATAATATTAATCCTGAATATTAATTAAAGGCCCGGAATTTAATCTGAATCTCGGAACACGGTCGAATTTTCAATATTGACACTATCTGAATTTTATAATATACTATTATTGAAATTGAATTTCATATAGTGAAATTTATGAAGGAGTGTAATTATGAAAAATAAAAAATTAGTAATGATCCCAGGTCCTACACCCACCGTACGTTCTATTAATGACCAGATGGGAAGAGAAACTGTTGCATTCGGTGATCCTGAATTTGTAAAAGACTTTAAAGAATTGGTTGTTGATTTAAAAAACCTTTTAAAGGTTGACGGAGAGTGCTTCGTCGTGGCAGGAACAGGTACTTTGGCAATGGAAATGGCAATTGCTAACGTTACAAAAATGGGAGATAATGTACTTGTTGTTTCCAACGGCTTCTTCGGAGACAGATTTATTGATATCTGCCAGAGAAAGGGCTTGAACACTGATATGCTCCAGGCACCTTGGGGACAGGTGGTTTCACCCGCAGAAATCGAAGCGAAATTAAAAGAAAAAAATTATGCCGCAATTACTGTATCACATGTTGACACAGCAACAGGAGCAGTTGCGCCAATACAGGAAATAGGAAAAATCATAAAGAACTTCCCTGACACTGTTTACATAGTTGACGGAGTTGCCGCAACTGCAGGCGAAAGAGAATATGTTGATGAGTACGGAATAGACATATTATTTACAGGCTCCCAGAAAGCATTCGGTGTTGCTCCAGGTCTTCTTATTTTATGGGCAGGCAAAAAAGCTCTTGAAAGAAGAACAGCATTGGGTACAATTCCTGAATACTATATTGACTTTGAAAAATGGATACCTATAATGAATGACCCTTCAAAATATTTTGCAACTCCTGCAGTTAACATGATATGGGCTCTGAAGGAATCTGTAAGATTAATAAATGAAGAAGGCGCAGAAGCAAGATATGACAGACATATAAAGGTTTCAGAAGCAATAAATGCCGCTCTTGAAGCAATGGGCTTCAAGCTTCTTGCTGCAGAAGGCAACAGATGCTCAACACTTTCAAACATTCTGTATCCTGAAGGCATAGATGATGTTCAGTTCAGAACAACATTAGCTGCTGAGGGAGTTATGGTAGCAGGCGGTTTAGCTGCATATGCAGGAAAAATGTTCAGACTGGGCCACATGGGCAACATTGATGACCACACTGTATATTCAACAATTGCCGCTATTGAGAGAACACTGACTAAACTAAACTATACATATGAAAAAGGTATAGGCTTAAAGACATTGCTGGAAAGAATGTAAAAATATATCCTTCAATGAAAAATGCACTCCGGACTTATTCCGTAGTGCATTTTTTCTTTACTTTTGCTATTATCATTTATCATTTTTTAAAATATGTTTGATTTTATATCCGGTTTCTTTAAGCTTCTTCTCCAAATCCGAAGTATCAACAACATCCGATCTTATGACAACATCACTGGTTCCTTCACCTCTGTAGACGGCGATATGGGTGATATTAACATCTAAGTCCTTAAAAATTTGGGACATTGCCGCCATAGCACCGGGTGCATCCGCAGCTTCTATGGTAATTCGGCTCCCAATATCCTTGAATCCCAGCAAATCAATAAATGCGTCAAATATGTCACTTTCTGTTATTATTCCAGCCAGCTTGCCGCCTTCCACAACCGGCAGGGTGCTGATTCTGTGCTGCCTCATTATAACGGCTGCTTCCTCCAGCAGACAATCAGCCTCAATGGTCACTGGATTTTTTGTCATTGCTTCCTTTACGGTTAGCTTTGAAAGCAGGTAATTAATTTCAAAAATACTCAGCGATGTTGCCTTTGTGGGGGATACCTTCTGAATATCTCCCTGTGTCAGAACACCCACAACCTTTTCTCCGTCCACAACAGGCATTCTTTTAAGATTTTTTTCCCTCATTACCTCCACAGCATCCATTATAGGTGCATTAGCTGTAATTGTAATGGGGCTTTTGGTCATTCTGTTTCTTACATACATATTATTCACCTCCCAGATATGCTTTTCTGATTTCATCGCTCTTGGCAAGCTCTTCGCCTGTACCGCTCATTACAATTGCTCCCGTTTCAATTACATATGCCCTGTGAGCTATGGAAAGAGCCATTTTTGCATTTTGCTCAACCAATAGTATGGTCGTGCCTTCGGCATTTATACTTTTTATTATTTCAAATATTTCCCTTACTAAAAGAGGTGCAAGACCCATGGAGGGCTCGTCAAGAAGTAATATTTTCGGTTTTGACATGAGCGCGCGACCCATGGCAAGCATTTGCTGCTCTCCTCCAGATAATGTTCCTGCCAGCTGCTTTTTACGCTTTCCAAGTATGGGGAAAAGCTCATAAACATGCTCCATGTCTCTTTTTATACTTGCCTTATCCTTCCTGAGATAAGCACCCATTTCAAGGTTTTCCACTATGGTCATGGCAGGAAATATCCTTCTTCCTTCAGGAACCTGCGACAGGTTCATTTCCACCCTTTTGGGAGCAGGTACATTTGTAATATCCTTTCCTTCAAGGAGAACTTTTCCTCCCGAGGCCTTGTTCAGACCGGATATTGTTCGAAGCGTTGTTGTTTTTCCGGCGCCGTTGGCACCTATAAGTGTTACAATTTCGCCTTTATTAACAGTCAGTGACGCATCCTTAAGGGCATGAATAACACCATAATGAACATTAAGATTTTTTATCTCAAGCATTTTATACATCCTCCCCTAAGTAAGCTTCAATAACCCTCTTGTTATTCTTTATTTCTTCCGGAACTCCCGAAGCAATCATCATTCCGTAGTCAAGCACATATATGCGTTCACAAATTTTCATTACAAGTGACATATCGTGCTCTATAAGCAAAACCGTAAGGCTGAATTCATCCCTTATCTTTGCTATAGTTTCTGTCAGATGAGCCGTTTCGTTTGGATTCATTCCGGCTGCAGGTTCATCAAGCAGCAGCAGCGCAGGCTTTGTTGCCATGGCTCTCACTATCTCAAGATGTCTTTGCTCCCCGTAGGGAAGATTCTTGGCAAGCTCATTTTTCTTATGAGTGAGCTTGAATATATCCATTAATTCTTCGGCTTCCTTCTTCAGCCTGTCTTCCTCTTCGTAAAATTTATTTGAACGTAAAAATGACGAAGGCAGACCATACTTAACATTCTGATGCATTGCAATCCTGATGTTATCCAGTACAGTCAAGTCCTTGAAAAGCCTTATATTCTGAAATGTACGAGCCATTCCAACCTTTGTTATATTGTATGGCTTAAGTCCACCGATTTCCTTCATAGAGCCTTCTATTTCAAGCTTGATGCTTCCTGACGACGGGGTGTACACACCTGTGAGAAGATTGAAAAAGGTTGTTTTTCCTGCTCCATTAGGGCCAATAAGTCCCACAAGCTCGCCTTTTTCAATGCTCATGCTTGCATTGGATACCGCTGTTAGTCCTCCGAAGGACTTTGTTAGTTTATCAACTGAAAGTAACGACATACGACCCCTCCTTTACTGAATTTTTTCACCTTTTTTTCTGAATTTGAACAAATCTGTAATCTCCTTTGTTCCTAAAATTCCCTGCGGTCTGAAAAGCATTATTGTAATCAGCAGCAGTGCGTAGATAATCATTCTAAGCTCTGAATATGACTGCAAAAATGTTGTTATGACAGCAAGCACAATGGCGGCAATTACAGAGCCTGTAATGCTTCCCATTCCTCCGAACACCACAATGACCAAAATATCAACAGATTTCATGAATCCAAAAATATTCGGGTTTATGAAGTAGAAGTATGATGAATAAAGGCTTCCGGCTATTCCTGCAAAAAATGCTCCTACTGCAAATGCCGTAACCTTGTACTTTGTTGTGTTTATTCCCATGGACTCTGCCGCTATTTCATCCTCTCTGATGGAAATACAGGCGCGGCCGTGAGATGACCGTATAAAATTGCTTACCATTACCAATGTCAATGCTGTAAAAACAAAAAGCCACAGCCAGTTTGTATATCTGGGAATTCCATTTAAGCCTGCCGCACCATTTGTGACATTCATATTTAAAAATACAACACGGATTATTTCCGCCATACCTAATGTGGCTATGGCAAGATAATCGCCCTTGAGTCTCAGTGTCGGAATACCAATTATAATCCCCACTATTGCAGCTGCAACGGCACCGGCTAATGTACCCAACAAAAACCCTCCTGTTGAGTTCATTTCCATGTTTATCAATGCACCGGCATATGCTCCTATAGACATAAAGCCCGCATGTCCAAGTGAAAATTGTCCTGTGAATCCTGTAACCAGGTTAAGGCTTACCGCAAGTATAATGTTTATACATATGGTAGCCAATGTTATTTCATAAAAACTGCTTATAATTCCGGTAGCAATCAAAGCCTGCACAGCTGCAAACAAAACAAGGATAAGTATTAAGGTTATTATGTTTTTCTTATTAATTACTCTCATGCTACACCTTCTCCTTTGTATTCTTGCCCAGCAAGCCTGACGGCTTCAATATCAGTATTACTATAAGAAATGCAAAAACTGCGGCATCCCTGTACATGGAACTTCCGTATCCGGAAACCAACGTTTCTATTACTCCTATAGATAAACCTCCGATCATTGCTCCGGGTATGCTTCCTATACCTCCGAAAACTGCTGCAACGAATGCTTTAAGTCCCGGCATCATTCCCATCAATGGGTCTATAGAATTGTAATAGACACCTACAAGAACTCCTCCAGCTCCAGCCAATGCCGAGCCTATTGCAAATGTGAAGGAAATTGTGCTGTCCACTTTTATCCCCATGAGCTGAGCCGCATCCTTATCAGCTGAAACAGCCCTCATTGCCTTTCCCACCTTTGTTTTCTTAACAACGTACTGAAGAAAAATCATCAGCACAATAGAAGTAACAATTATATAAATCTGCTGAGTGCTTATTATAATGCTGCCTAAATTGAGTAGTGTATCCGAAAGCAGCCTCGGATAAGACTTTACTTGCGCCCCCACAAAGTACATCATCACATATTCCAAAAGCAGGGATATTCCTATTGCAGTTATCAATACAGCAATTCTTGTTGAATTCCTCAACGGCTTGTATGCAACCTTCTCTATGGTCACTCCTAATATTGCGCATGCAGCCATAGCTATAATAAGGCTGGGTATGAATCCCACTCCCAAATAAGCCGTAGCAGCAAATCCCACATATGCGCCTATCATATATATATCGCCATGGGCAAAATTTATTAATTTGATTATTCCATAAACCATTGTGTATCCCAATGCAACCAATGCATATATGCTTCCAAGGGATATTCCGTTTACTAATTGTTGTAAAAATTGATTCAAGGAGCACCTCCTCATTCCTCGTACTAAGTAATTAAGTTAGCGTGAAACTGCACGCTAACTTAATTATGTCCAGATATTAATAATTTAAAGCTATTATTTAGGTTCCACTTTTACGCTTGTTGCCTGAACTCCGTTTTCAAGTCCGATAACTACTGCTGCTTTAACCGGGTTGTGGTCTTCTCCCATGTCGAAAGAACCTGTAACCCCCTTGAAGTCCTTAGTTTCTGCCAAAGCCTTTGTAATTGCCGCTGTATCATTTGAACCAGCACGCTTTATAGCGTCAGCTATAAATTTTCCAAGATCGTAGCCCAGAGCGTTGAATGCATTTGGTTCTTGTCCATATTTTTCTTTATATCCCTTGATGAAATCCTGTACCAGCGGATCCTTGTCCAATGAAGAATAGTGATTTGAATAGTATACATCATTCAAGGCCTTTTCTCCCGCAAGCTCCAGCAACACAGGTGAATCAAAGCCGTCGGCTCCAAGTACTGGTGCGTTGATTTCCAGGTCGCGTGCCTGTTTGATTATGAGTCCTGCTTCCTCGTAATATCCGGGAATGAATATTACATCAAAATCTTTTCCCTTCAATCCAGTCAATATAGCTTTGAAATCTTTATCGCCTTTAACATATCCTGCTTCGGTAACTATTTTACCGCCATTTGCTTCAAATGTAGCCTTGAAGTTTTCCGCAAGTCCCTTGCCGTAATCGCTGGATGTATCCTTGATTATAACCGCATTTTTTGCACTAAGGTTATTGAGCGCAAAGCTTGCCATTGTTACTCCCTGGAAAGAGTCGTTGAAGCACAAACGGAATACGTAGTCGTTTACCTTGCCGTTGTCAGCAACTGTAACTCCCTTGTCAGCCGTTGCTGATGCAGATATAATCGGCACCTTATTTCCCATAGCTACAGGAATTGTTGCCATAAAGCTTCCTGATGTTGCAGGTCCAAGCTGAGCAACAACCTTGTCCTGAGTCATAAGCTTTGTTGCTACGGAAGTAGCCTCTGCTGGCTCTGACTTGTTGTCAATTTTTACAGGAACAATTTTCTTTCCGTCGATTCCGCCGGCAGCATTTATTTCATCAAATGCCATCATTATTCCGTCTACGCTTGACTGACCATATGAAGCAACGCCTCCTGAAAGCTCGTAGTTTATACCTATCTTTACTTCATTTGCTCCGTTAGCGGGCTCTTTTCCGCCATTGTTTCCATTGTTTGCTCCGCTTCCGCATCCTGCAAGCAATCCCATTATCATAATTATAGAAATTATTGATAAAAATGTTTTTTTCTTCATTTGTGCCACCACCTTGATTTTGATAAATTTAAAAATGATAATAATACATTTTTAATTTCTTGTCAATACAATTTTTTTTATTTTTTTTCCTCACGCGAAACCATTCCTTGAATTAATGTTGAAATTCATCATGCATGTCCTTATTCAATATACTATTTATTTATTTTTTCCGCCGTTTGTAGCCACTTTATATCTTCTTTGACCTTCTCCTTTTCCACCTCACCACACTTCGTTCGGGTTAGGGCATATCACAGTCTTACTCACTAAAGTATCAGCTACCTCCCGTCGCATACAAAAATCTTCCCTGAATTTTCAGGGAAGATTTTTGTATAATGTACAAGGTCTAGCTATTAGCAGTTATCACCTATTCCGCCGATTCCGCCACAGTTGCAGAACAATATCACTAATAATAAGAAGAAGAATAACAAGCTGTCGTTATCTCCAAATCCACATCCGCCGCCTATTCCTCCAAGCAGTCCGTCCTCTCCACAGAAGCATGCAAGAACTACTAAAAGAAGGAAGAAGAACAATAAGCTATCACCATTGCCACCTAATATATTGTTAAACATTTAGAACCTCCTAAAGTTAATTTTTCTATATATTATTCAGAACCGGTTTAAAGTGTTACTTATACCGTTAATCATTTAATGATTTTAAAAATGAAATTATTTTATCCCCAAAAGAGCCTCTGTTCCTGTAATTATAGCCATTGTATCTGCTGTAACCAATTTCCCTCTCTACTCTTTCGGGTTCATAATCCTTATATTTGTCGAAATTACTTTTAATGGATTCCGCATCATTCAGCATCCTAATTAAATACTGCTTGGAATTGTCATCAATATATGAGTTGTTCGACAATCTGTTAAGTATATACATAAGCTCAATAATGTCATACATCTTGTCATGCATATTATTTTCGTATCTACCTCTGTACATATTACCCCCCCACCTTTTATACAGTATATGAAGCATATGTCAATAATGATAACTGTCTGATTCGGAAAAATAAAAAGCATTTATTTTTTCATAAATATGTTATATAATATTGTTAAAGTAGTTTGTTGTTAATAAAGACATTGCTTAGAGGTATAATATGAGAATATTCAGCAATATAATTATAATAGCGCTTATAGGATTGTTTTCATCCACATATTTGTTAAACCTTTCTCCCATAGATTACAGGGGGACAATTGAAATAGAAACACCGGTTGAAAACAGCTCCCTGAGTCTGGAATCAAAGGAAAATGACCTTTTAAACCCTGAATCTATAACAATCAACCATATATCAGACATTGAGGAGAGTGTAAAAAGTGTTTCCGACAGCATATTTACCTTGGATGTATACCATGGTGATACGCTTGTAAAGGGCGGGATAAGAAACCTTGAGCTTGTTTCCCCATCTGTAAACATGTCAATATCAGTCAGCAAAGATAACCCGATTATAACAACATTAAATATAAATCAGAAGAAGCTTGGACTGGAGGACGGCACATATAGGTTTGTCTTTACATCCAATTTGATAGCAGTCGAAGGTAGATCATCAGTATCATCAACCGTTACCTATGATACCGGAGGCACATATTACCCTGCTGCAGTCCAAGCTCCGGTGGGAACAAAGGGATTTACACTTTACTTTGCTACAGAAAATGCGGATACATTAATTCCTGTAACGCGCTTCCTTGTAGAAGATAAGTCCATTACGAGAATGGCCATAGAACAACTGCAAAACGGCCCGTTAAACAGCGGCTTCGTATCAATGATAAAGGATGTCACAAACACGACCTACAATAACGGAAATGTGGTAATAGACATCCCAAGTTCATATGAAGGATACAACAACGGAAGCACCAGTGCCCTTCTGGCATATAAAGCATTCGTAAAGACCATATTTGATGTTGACAGATACTGGCCTATACACAACCTTACCTTTACTGTTGACAGGAAAAAATCAGATACGTATTTTCATGGTCTCCCAAGTGAAGCAATAAATGCATTGTCCAACAAAGAAAGAAATTACCTGCTGTACATGGCTTACAGAATAGATGACAGATATTATTTATTTGATTATGAGGCAGATATCCAAAAATTAGGAATTAATGCGGGAGACACAGCAGAAATGAAGGCACAGAAGCTATTTGATGCATATTTCGATTCCGATATTACATACGGAATAAACCCTGTGCCTGAAAGCGTAAAGCTCATGAATGCAAAGCTGGAAGGAAAAAACCTGATACTTAACTTCAACGACGGATTTTCAAATGCCCACAAAGGAAAGGAAAATCTGAAGCAAATGATGCTTGAGTCCCTTATATATACATTTACATCAATACCTGGTGTGGACAGCATAAAAATAACGGTAAATGGCGAGGAGCCCAAGAATTTGACACAAGTCCTGTATCCTCCTGAGTTTATTAATCCTGAAACAGTCCAGGTTCAAAATTAGGAGGTCACTATGAATAGATTCAGAAATTTTATGTTCGGTAGATATGGAACAGATCAGCTTACTGTAGCATTGCTTATATCGGGCATGGTTCTCACCTTCATAGGCAACTCTTTTGATTTACACCTGCTTACGCTTGTTACCTATGTAATATTTTTCGTATGCATCTTCCGTACAATGTCAAAGAATTTTGTAACGAGACAAAGAGAAAATCAAAAATTTCTCCAATACTGGAACCCTGCAAGCACATGGCTTACAGCTAAATACAGAGTTCTCAAATCAAGCAAAGATTACAAGTACTTCAGTTGCCCCAACTGCAAAAAAGAACTTCGCGCTCCTAGGGGAAAAGGTAAAATTGCAGTAACCTGCCAAAGATGCGGAACAAAGTTTATTCAAAACACCTAAATGATATAAAATAATGGTATAGATAACGTAACGTAAATATCTATACCATTTAATATTTTGTCTTTTATCTCTGTCAGATTATATCCCTTTTAAGAGGAGTATGCCCGAAAACTCCCATAAACGCTGCCGCTGTTATTATTCCTGCGGCAGATTGTACGGCATTTCCCGGTATTTCGCTTATTGTGGAGAGGAAATTTCCCACCATTAAAGAACCTGTCACATAGTATGCCAGCACCTGCCACACACTTCCTATTATTGCTCCCACAACCCACTTATTCTTCATTCCTGAAGAAAGTTTTTCAATTGCCGTTCCCATAATCAATGCCATGACACCCTTTATAATAAACGTGGGAATTGCATAGTAGCTGTAGCCCCCCAGCATATCTGCCAGAGATGCACCTATGGCACCTGCCCATGCACCGTTTTTTCTGCCCAGCAAAAACACTGCAATAAATATAAATCCGTCACCCATATGGGTATATCCGTTTGTAACAGGAGATGGTATTTTTATTATGAATGTGGACACGCAAATTAATGCCGCAAGCAATGAAGTGTACACCATTTCTTTTATTCTTTTATCATCCATATCAATCACCGTCCATAGCTTTATTTGATTTAATTATATATTTTTCTGTACCCTTTAAAAGATACAGTTGTATGTTTTATATAGATGACAGATGTATTAATTTCCGCAGGCTCATTCGCAGATTTGCTTATTCGCTACCGCTCATGCAAATCCGAAATTTGTTGCGGTGACCTACCGCCATTTTTTTCTCCTTCCTGTCGAAAAAAATGGTGTTAAGGCATACAAAAAACCATGAACATTTCTGTTCATGGCTCATAATTCATACTAAGGCTGTGCACCCTCTTTCGACAAAATGTCACAAGCGTACTCCAACAGTTAGCTCTAATCCGGCACCCTCACGTCACACGAAACGATCCGCTTACTGCTGCTTCCTTCCGGACCTGACAGGGTTCACAGGGTTCCATTGCGCGAGACCAAATTATCAACGCTACTTATAAGAGTCAGACCTCACAACACCAGCCTCTGAGAGGGAGTTCCACCTTGCTGCAGCGGATTGCAAGTACAGGGCACCGCTACCTCCCCGTGTAGCACAGCATATGAATGATAACATAAATCAAGTTTTGTGTCAATGTAAATTATTTGAAACAGTTCCTACTTTAAGACCTCAAGGGTTTTTTCCTCTTCAAACTGCTTTGTATAGAGAGTGTAGTAATATCCTCTGCTCTCTATGAGATTTTTGTGAGTTCCTTGCTCCACTATTTTTCCGTCCTTTACAACCAAAATAATATCAGCTTTTTTAATGGTAGATAGCCTGTGTGCAATGATGAAGGATGTACGCCCCTTGAGGAGGTAATCTATACCCTTTTGAATGAGTCTCTCTGTCTCCGTATCTATGGATGACGTTGCCTCGTCAAGCACGAATATCCTCGGGTCCGCAAGTATGGCTCTGGCTATGGATATGAGCTGCTTTTCTCCCGTGGAGAGCCTGTCACCGCCCTCGCCTACCTGACTGTCATAGCCCTCTTCCAGTTTTTCAGCTATTTTATCTGCCGATACTATCTCCGCAGCTTTTTTTATTTCCTCATCAGTTGCATCCAATTTGCCATATCTTATATTTTCCTTTATTGTACCGGAAAACAAATGTGGATTTTGGAGCACATAGCCTATCTTTGAATGCAGCCACAGCTGTGACCTTTCCTTGTAATTTACGCCATCTATTAATATTTCGCCGTCTGTTGGCTCAAAGAACCTGCAAGCAAGGTTTACAAGGGTGCTTTTCCCGGCTCCTGTTTCTCCTACTATGGCAACATTTGTGCCTGCCTTGATATGAAGGTTGAAATTCTTTAAAACCTCTTCATCACCGTCAGGATATATAAAGGTCACATTTTTAAATTCAATTTCACCGTTGATTTCTTCCCAGCTTTCCTTTTTAGGATTTATGCTGTCCCCGTACTTTTCCACAACCTCATCGCTGTCCTTAATCAGGGGTTCTTTTTCAAGAAGCTCCGTCACTCTTTCAATATTTGCCTGCAGAGAAACAATTTCCGTATAGGTCCTTGCAAGCTGCTGAATAGGCTCGAATATGCTTATGGAATATGACAGGAAGGCTGACAGTGTTCCTATCTGAATAACATGGTTCATGGAAAGGTATCCGCCTCTTGCCAGAACAATCGCCGATGCTGCAGATCCCAGAAACACAATGAGCGGAATATATATGGCATTGTATCTCGCCATCCTTACTGCTGATGATTCAAGTTCAAGGCTTACCTCTTCAAAATCCTTTAAATTTCTATGCTCTATAACAAGCGTCTTTGATGTGCGGGCTCCCGTTATTCCTTCGTTGAAATGCCCCGTCATCTTTGAATTGACCTTTCGCATTTTTCTGCTTGTAACCAGCAGTTTTTTTTGAAAATATGCGGTGATTATTGCCATTAAGGGCACAATCAGCATTACAATCAGAGCAAGCTGGAAATTGAGAATTAGCATTGCTGCAAATGCCCCTATTACATATGCAAAGGACCAGAACACATCAACAAGCCCCCAAGCTATCATGGTGCCTATTCTGTTTGTATCAGATAATGTCCTTGCCAGAATGTAGCCCACCGGAGTTGTATTGTAATAAGAAAGAGAAAGGTTTTGAAGATGTGTGAATATTTCCTTCCTTAAGTCCTTGCCTATGTACATTTCAACAACTATGGCAAAACGGACAAAGATATTTACTGAGGCTGTCATTGCAATCAGTGTGGCGGTATAAACGGCAATGAATTTTCCCATACTCTCAGTTGTTCCGGCAACAATAAAGTTATCAACCGCATATTTTTGAAACAGCGGAACAGATAAATCCATTGCAGCAGTCAGAAGCATGAAAACAAGTATGCCTGCTATGCTTTTCCCGTAGGGCTTGAAAAACTTCATAAGCTTAAGCCAGGGCTTTATATCAAAGGATTTATACGTGCTGTCTTCCTCAAAGTAGTTCATTCCGTCACCTCCTTATCCATCTCTTCTGTCTTATTCATATTATCTATCTTATCTATGTCAGACATATTCATCTGAACCTCATAAATATTTCTGTAAATACCCTCCCGTGCTATAAGCTCTTCATGAGTCCCCATATCCGAAATCCTGCCCTTGTCAAGAATCAATATGTTATCTGCCTGCATGAGAGTTGTAATACGGTGAGAAATTAAAATCACTGTTGTATTTTTCTTTCCTTTTTTCAGTGCAGCACGAATTTTGGCGTCCGTCTCAGAATCGACCGCTGACAGAGAATCGTCAAACACCATAATGGGCGTATCTTGAAGAAGCATGCGCGCTATTGAAACACGCTGCTTCTGTCCTCCCGACAACGTAACTCCTCTCTCTCCCACAATTGTATCATATCCCTTGGAAAAACTCTGAATTGCCGTATCAACCTGAGCAATGGACGACACTTCCCTTATGCTCTCAAAATCTGCCTCCTGATTTACAATACTTATATTCTCACGGATGCTCCTTGTAAACAAAAATGGCTCCTGAAGCACCATCCCTATGTTTTTCCTTAAGTACTCACGTTTGATATTTCTTATGTCAATTCCGCCGATTGTAATGGAACCGCCTCCCTCCGGCAGGTCATACAATCGGTTTAACAGGTGCATGAGCGTCGTCTTTCCTGAGCCGGTTCCGCCTAATATTGCAAATGTTGTTCCGTACTTGATTTTAAAGCTTATGTCGTTTAAAACCGGAGCATTGCCTTCAAATTTAAATGTTACATTGTTGAATTCAATATCCTCGTGCATAGCCGGTTCAACGGAATCTTCCCCGTCCTGCTCCTCAGGCTCCCTCAGAATTTCACATATTCTTTCTGTGGAGACCTTTGTCTTGCTTAATTCACCCAATATTCTTCCAAAGCTCCTTAATGGCCACGCCATCATTGCCGTATATGAAACAAAGGCCATGAACTCTCCCAGAGTAATTATCCCTTTGACAGCATATACGGAGCCCATCCCTACAATCGTCATCAAAAGTAAACCGGTTACAAAATCACCGATACCCCAGTAATATCCCAGCTGGTATCCCAGCTTAACCCACAGCTCAGAGAATACATTGTTTTTTTCATTAAATTTTTCTATTTCATACCTTTCCCTTCCAAAGGCGCGCACAACCCTTACGCCCGTAAAGTTTTCCTGAATTACGGTGAACAGCTCACCCTCAGCCTCATCAGCCGCAAGAAACTTTTTCGACAATATGCCGTAAAATACTGCCGAATATGTAACAACCACCGGAACAAAGCACAGAACAATCAGTGTGAGCTTAACATTCATAGAAAACATAAGAATAAGAGATATTACAACAAGCATGATTGTCCTGAACATCTCGGACAGCTGCGTGCTTATAAAGTTTCGAACAACCTCCACGTCTGACGTTGCCCTCTGTATTATGTCCCCTGTCTGGTTCTGAATATGCCAGCTGTATGGAAGCTTTTGAATATGGTCAAACAGGCTGTTCCTGATATTTTTAATTACCCCCTCAGTGCTTTTTGCAGCTGTAATTCTTCCTATATAATCACTTATGCACGTTATTACAGCCATAGCCAATACAAATACGGCACAAATCCATATGTTCTGCCGCATTCCTTCTATTCCGCCAACTAAGTTAATCAAATCAAGTATTGGCCTTCCAAAATAAACCGGCACATCCCCTATTACCGAGTCAACGGTAAACCTGATTATCTGAGGCGTGGCAAATCCCGCTCCAACCTTAATTATTATTGCAGCAGCAGAAATTGTAATTAAGTACATATATTTCTTTGCGTAAGATAACATCATTTTTAAGTTTGATAAGTTTTTATTCATAAGACTCCTTACATGTTAATATACAGTTCCATTTGCCGTGTTTCCGCCTGTTAATTCTATATAAATTTTACCAAAGTGTCAAGGTAGGTATTCAGCTTTTTCTACAGCCTGCGAACCATTTACTCTCTGGCGCATATCAATATTATAGTATCTAATAGGGAGGATGGCATGACCTTTTCAACAGTCATGCCTTTTTTAAACTCAATAAAAATCTTCGACGTATTGATAAAGTTTCAGCTTCATTACGAAAATTTTCATATGAAATCGGAGAAAATTTGGCTACTGGAACAAAAGCTTTAGCAGTCTAGAAAGATGAAATTGACCATAAAATGTATCAGAAAAAAATAATTGAGGAAAAATTGAGGAAAGAATTAAAAAACAAGAAAGCCTTAGAATCGGACATAGGAGCAAGCCCTTTGGAGCAAAAGCATTGAAAGAATACCTATTAACCTTGGACAACTTGGACAAGGATCCATAAGCTAAGGGTTACAACAGCGTAGCAAGGAAAATACCAAACAAATCCTAAAATACAAGAAGAAAACAACTCTTACGAAGAAAAGAAATTCTGCTCATATTATTGCTATAATAACCGTAGTGTATCATAAGGCAGAACAATATGTTCGAGGATATGCCACCATTCCCTTGTCACTTCCCATTGGAAAAATTAGTAAAGGTGACATGCAACCTTGTGCCCGCTTTGGCTTTTAAGTACGGGGATGGATTCAAAACATATGGGCTTTGTGTAATTGCATCTTTCAACAAATCGACAACAGTTTTTAGGGTTAATGGGACTTGGTATTTCGCCTTTAAGTTTTATTCTTTCCTTGTTTTTAGCAATTCTTGGGTCAGCCTCCGGTATTGCGGACAAAAGGGCTTTTGTATATGGATGCAATGGATTGCAATATAATTCTTCGGCAGAAGACTCTTCCATTATCATTCCTAAATACATTACTATTACTTTGTCTGAGATATATTTAACCACACTTAAATCATGTGCAATAAAAAGATATGTAAGCCCTCTTTCTTTTTGCAACCTTTTAAGCATATTTAAAACCTGTGCTTGTATAGAAACATCAAGTGCAGATATCGGCTCATCACACACAATAAATTTGGGTGCTACTGATAATGCCCTGGCAATGCCTATACGCTGCCTTTGACCACCTGAAAATTCGTGTGAGAACCTTGACATATGGTCTCTGTTAAGTCCCACAGACCTTAGCAATTCTTCTATCCTTTCATCTAATTCTTTTTCACCAATATTTTCATGGAGCTTAATTCCTTCACCAACGATATCCTTTACTGTCATTCTGGGGTTTAATGAGGAATACGGGTTTTGAAAAATCATCTGAGTATTTTTGCAATATTCCATCTTATCTTTGGTGCTTTTCGCAGAAAAGATATCTTTTCCGTCATACAAAATTTTTCCTTTTGTAGGTTCGTAAAGTTTAACAATACACCTGCCGGCAGTGGATTTTCCGCATCCTGATTCTCCTACCAACCCTACGGTTTCACCCTCGTATATATCGAAAGTAATATCTTCAACAGCTTTTAATATTTCATGTTTACTAATCCGAAAATATTTACTTAAATTTTCTATTTTAATTAGAGGTTCCATCAAATACCTCCCTTTTACATTTATTGTGTGTTCTCTTGCATGGCAGAACAGCTGTTGGTGCAAATTCATGTTCCAACCAGCACATTGTTTTATGTGTAATAGACACATTATACTCCATTGGCATAGTATTGTAACATATCTCCATGGCATAATCACACCTTGCAGCGAATGGACATCCCTTTGGCGGAGAAAACAAATCCGGCGGAGTGCCTTCTATAGGGTCAAGTTCCTCATCCTTGGATATTTCTAAGCTTGCTATTGAGCATAATAATCCGGAGGTATAAGGATGTTTTGTATTATAAAATATATCATCTGCCAAACCACTTTCTATGATTTTCCCCCCATACATGACTAATACTCTGTCGCACATTTTGGCTATTACACCTAAATCATGGGTAATTAATATAATTGATGTATTAAGTTTTTTTTGCAAGTCTTTAAGTAAATCCAAAATCTGAGCTTCAATGGTAACATCTAAAGAAGTAGTTGGCTCATCTGCAATTACAACACTTGGATTTCCTACTAAAGCTATGGCTATCATAACTCTTTGTTTCATACCGCCGCTCAGTTCATGCGGGTATTGGTTATATCTTCTTTCGCCATCAGAAATGCCAACTAACTTCAATATCTCTAAGGCCTTTTCCTTCAATTCCTTTTTACTATAAAGTTTTCTCTGTACAAATATTTCCTCTATTTGTTTACCTATTTTCATAGTAGGATTCAAAGATGTCATGGGGTCCTGGAATATAAAGCCTATTTCCACACCTCTGATCTTTCTCATCTCCACATCAGTCATCTTTGTTATATCCCGGCCCTTGTAAAGGATAGATCCGCTTTCAAAAAATCCCGGTGGTTCAGGATTAAGCCTTAAGAGACACTGTGCCGTTACGCTTTTTCCACAGCCTGATTCTCCAACTATGCCTACTATTTCACCTTCATTAACATCAAAACTGATACCCCTGACAGACTTTATTATTCCACCATAAGTTTTAAAAGAAAAACTTAAATCTTTAACTTCTATTATTTTTTTCATTACGCCACATCCTTAATTTATTCAGTTCCTCTGAGTTTAGGATCCAGTGCATCTCTTAATCCGTCACCCAAAAGATTTAAGGCCAACATAGTAGTACATATAAAAAATGATGGTATAAACAGCTGATATGGGTAAATCCTTAAAAGTTTGGCACCGGATTTCGCCAATATGCCCCAGCTGCACTCCGGAGGAGCTATACCAAGTCCAATGTAGCTTAAGAATGCTTCATTGAATATAGCTTTTGGTACCGCCATCGTTAAATTTGTGATTATTAATCCCATAATATTAGGTATTATATGTTTAACTATAATTGCAAGATCACTTGTTCCAAGCACCTTAGCGGCAGATACAAAATCTTGTTCTTTAAGTCTTAGAACTTCTCCCCTTACAAATCTGGCCGTGCCTATCCAGCCAACAATAACCATGGCAATAATCAATGATGTAATTCCTTGCCCCAAGACAACCATTACCAAAATAGAAACTATAAGGTATGGGATTCCATACATTACATCTATAATTCTCATGAGGACCGTATCCAATGTTCCGCCATAATATCCAGACATACCGCCTACGAGGCCGCCTATAACTGTATTCAGTATTGTAGCTATAAAGCCGATAGATAAAGAAACCCTTGCCCCCCTCCAGATTCTGGTCCATAAATCTCTACCCAATTCATCCGTTCCAAACCAGTGTTCAGATGATATAAATTGATTCATTTTTGATGAATTAATTTCTGTATAGCTGTATTTGTTCATCATCGGTCCAAATATGGCAAGAATGGTATAACAAATTATTATAATCAGTCCTGCAAATGCAACCTTATTTTTCTTTATCCTTCGCCAAGCATCCTTCCAATAAGTTAAATTAGGACGTGTGATTGCCTCCATTTTTTTGATATTCTTACCAATTAAAACAAACTGTGATTTATCTAAGTTTTTTTCTATCTCTAAATTAGACATTTGGCACCTACTTTCCGGCAATTCTTATTCTTGGGTCAATTATTCCATACAATATATCAACAATCATGTTAGCTAACACTAAAAATACTCCATAAAATACCGTCATGCCCAAGACAAGAGAGTAATCCAAGTTTTGAACACTTTGTACATAGTATTTACCCATGCCTGGGATTGCATATATGGATTCTATTACAAATGTTCCTGTAAGCACACTTGCTATGGTAGGTCCAAGTACTGTAACAACAGGCATAATTGCATTTCTAACCTGATGCTTATAGGTTATCCTAAATTTTGAAATACCTTTAGACTTTGCAGTTTTAATGTAATCTTGCTGTACAACTTCCAACATACTGGCTCTCATTAACCTTGATACCATGGCTAAGGTATAAAACCCTAAAGCTATAGAAGGAAGTATCGTGTATTTAATGCCTTGGTACTGTGCAACAGGTAAAAGTCCCCACCTTATGCCAAAAAAGTACTGCAGCAAAGCCCCTATAATAAAGTCCGGCACGGATGTACCTACGATAGCTATTAATACGCAGCCATAATCTAAAACTTTTCCTCTGTATAAGGCGGCAATAATGCCTAAAACAAGACCGAAAGAAATTGAAATTGACAAGGCCCTCATGCCCAAGTCAAATGAATAAGGAAATGATTCGCCTATTATTTTGTTTACCGACTGATTTACATACTTTAAAGAGTAACCAAAATCTCCTTTAAGTATATTTTTTAGATATGTAAAATATTGCACGCTCAGCGGTTTGTCAAATCCATAATACTTTTCCATATTTGCTTTGATTTCAGGCGTCATCTTATCGTTTGTAAATGGGTCTCCTGGCATTAACCTTACAAGTATAAATACTACGGTAATTAATACCAAGATGGTTATAATAGAAATCACCAATCTTTTTAATATATATTTACCCATGATTTCACCTCAATTTATTAAAGCTCTAAAAGATCCCTTCTTGAGTTTGTTAAACTTTCATTTGGAGGTCTTGAAACAAAAAAGCCATCTATTTTATTTTTGTCTAAATACCTAATAAGTTTTGATAGCATTTTTACCTCCTTTTTTATACTCTGTCAAATAAAAAGATGATAGGTAGTATATCATCTTTTTATTTGAAGGGTTCTTATGATTACTTTTCTATATCTGCAAACATGTAATCATAGTTTATACCAACAAAATACGTTTCAAATCCTTTAACCTTTGGACTTAAAAGCATAGCATTTCTTCTTAATTGAAGAGGAACTATTCCGCCATCTTCAAGCAATGTTTTTTCTGCGTTAAATAATGCATCCATTCTTTCTTTAGGGTTAGTGTTGGTTAATGCTTCTTTTATATAATTATCATATACTGTACTGCTGTAAGAACCATGATTATAAGGTGAGCCTGTTGGCCATAGCTCTAAGTAAGACATTGGATCCGGATAATCCGGTACCCACCCTGTTACAACCATTTGGAAATCATGATCTGATTCCATTTTTAATCTTTGTTTGTAAGGAACCTGTCTGATTTTAATAGTTATGCCTAAAGCTGTTTGTATTTGATTTTGTAATACTTCAGCTTCAATGCGCGTACGTTCTGCATCTGTTGTTAACAACTCAATTTCAATCTTAGAAGGATCCGTAACTCCCAATTCAGTCATTGCCTTTGCCAAATGCTCTTTTGCCTTGCCAACATCACCTTTTACAGGAAATGCACTATATGGATATTCATCACCATACTCGCCATTAACACCTTTTACTTGTGGCAATACATATCTTGTGTTTGAATGATAAAGGTTTCTGCTGCTAAGAAGCACATAATCTTCACGGTCCAAAGCATAGTTTATAGCAAGTCTTAAATCTTTGCTCTTTAACGGGTTAGAGCCATCCATGTTTAGTTTTATAAAGTCGTTAGCACCATCATAATAATATATAACCCCATCCTGATAGTTTGAAAGTACTTCGGCAGGAACGTTAACTTGGTCAAGTTCACCCTTTTCAAACATCGCAACTGCAGTCATTGGATCTGTAACTGTTAAAATTTGAACTTCATCAAGATTTCCTGTGACCTCTTTTCTATATCTNNATTGAGACATGGAAAGCATACTTAAAAAATAACCTGTTGGATTATTTAGTTCAATTGTAAGCGTTTTATCATCGACTGCTTTTACTCCAAGCTGATCGACCGGCATTTTTCCTGAATTTATATCATCAGCATTTTTAATAACTGATGTTACAAGGAATGAATAGTCACTTGCGGTTTCAGGATTAACCAATCTTTGTAATGCATACTCGTAATCTTGAGCTTTAATAGGTTGACCATCGCTCCATTTCGCATCTCTTAAATAAAATGTATACGTTTTTCCATCCTCAGAAATAGTATATCTTTCAGCCATGCCGGGGATTATTTCACCAACATTGTTTCTCATTAATCCTTCATAGATGTGATATCCGACTGTAGAACTCGGAATAGAATTCATCAGTTGAGGATCCAGCGTAGGAGCATCTGCTATTAAAGAATATCTTAATATCTTTGGTGTTTTTTCAGCAGGTGCATTCAAATCATCAGCTTGTTTTTCATCTGTTTTTGGCGGTTCACTTTTTTGTCCGGGTGTTGAACATGCTGCTAATGAAAATATCATAGCAAAAGCTAAAGTTAAAGATAAAAACCTTTTAATTTTCTTCATTTTCTCCTCCAACCATTTTGTTTTAATTAGTATATACTTTGTACCTTTTCTTTGCTTATATGTTGCAAAATTAATGCCACATTTTATTTAAAACCGATTGAAGGGGGCAAAAACAGCATTTATGCAGCATGACTTTTGCAAACGTTTTACCATCTAAGGAAATGAGTGTACAATAAATTTATTACAATTGTACTATTATCTGACATATGTATTTATGGATGCAAATTTTCTTATATACAGTTTCATTTGCCGTGTTGCCGCCTGTTAATTCTATATAANNCAGCTTTTTCTACAGCCTGCGAACCATTTACTCTCTGGCGCATATCAATATTATAGTATCTAATAGGGAGGATGGCATGAACTTTTCACAATATCAATATTATAATCCATATGGCGGCAATATGTACAGGTATTGCAGCACAAATCCGCAGTACACTCAAGCCGTGGCACAAGTAACGGGAGGGCCTTTAGCTCCTGATCTCGTCGGTATAGTAGTATTTACAAATGTAATAGGTGGAACAGCAGTATATGTTGAGGTTAACGGGCTTCCTGAATATAAGCCTGCCGAAGGCAATAACTCACCTATAGGACCCTTCGGATTTCACATTCATGAGAACGGCGATTGCACCGTAGGAGACAGCTCCAACCCGTTTATGGCAGCAGGTGGGCACTGGAATCCCACCAATCAGCCTCACGGCAATCATGCAGGTGATTTCCCGGTTCTGTTTTCCAACGACGGCTATACAAGAATGCTCTTTTTCACAAACAAATTTACCGTACCTCAGGTGGTGGGCAAGTCAGTAATTATACACCAAAATCCAGATGATTACCGCACACAGCCCTCCGGAAATTCCGGAAAGAAGCTTGCCTGCGGAGTTATTATGGGAGCTTAGTTACTGAAGACCGAATCAGCAAGATACGCAGAAAATATCTGCGTATCTGCGCTTTATAAGAATATTTTTCGTCTCTATCAAACTTATGAGATATTAATATTTATTGTCAGATACTAATTTTTTATTAACATTTTATAATAAAATACATATAATATCGCATATTTCTGATTGTTATATGGGAGGATTTATGGTACATAGCAATAATTTACATACAAACAATGTAACCATAGGAGATTGTGATTGTATAACCTTGGGAAGGATAGCGCCTGATTTTACAGCTTCATCTACTGAAGGTCCGATAACACTGTCTCAATACAGGGGAAAATGGGTAGTACTTTTTTATGAACCCGGTGATTTTTCTCCTACAGCTACATCAGAGTTAATATCATTTACCCAGTTGCACTCCGAATTTGAAAAAAGAAATGTCCAGCTCATAGGTGTAACCATCGACAGCAATTTAGCAGATATAGAATGGCTGGTGGATATTTTTCAACATACCGGTGTAAAAGTTACTTTTCCTCTTATCTCTGATAGAAACGCAGAAATAGCAAGGCTGTATGATATTGTAAGCCCTGACAGGATTTATGAGGTAACAGTGAGAGATGTCTTCATCATAAGTCCGACTCAGCATATACGAGCCATAATATCTTATCCCATATCCTGTGGGTTGAATATATATGAACTGTTAAGAGTGATAGATTCATTACAGACAACAGAGCAGTATAATGTTTACACTCCATCTAACTGGGTGCCTGGTGGCCCTGTTATAATTCCGGCACCTCAAACATTTGAAGAGGCATTTCAAAAGCTGAACAATCAAAACGAATTAGGAATCACCTGTAATATGTGGTACTATTGCTACCAATATTTAAGTTCCGGAAATAGCAATACGTAAATAGCATGAATATACCGATGCTTATCAATCATGCCACGGGTTTCCTTTTTATAACTCCAAAAGCTCTCTTTCAGCATTTGTAAGACATTCATTTCCATCACGGGTAATTAATATTTGGTCCTCTATTCTTATTCCTCCCCAATCAGGAATATAAATACCCGGTTCAATAGTCACAACATTGTTTTCTGCCAGTACCTCATTTGATTTAGGTCCCATGAAAGGAATTTCATGCACAAACATCCCTATTCCGTGTCCTATACCGCTGTAATGGTACTTAAAATACTCCGTGTCCTTTATTGCCTGGACTGAAGCTTCGTAAACATCCGTTGCTCTGGCACCTGGTATCATAGCTTTTTTTGAATCCTCAAGCATCTTCATTTCCAATGAGTATACCTTTTTCTGATCAGGTGTGGCCTTGCCCACCACTACAGTCCTAGTCATGTCAGAAAGATATCCCTTGTAAGCACAGCCATAATCCATAAGTACAAAATCGCCATATTCAATACTCTTTCCGGAAGGGATCCCATGAAGCAAAGATGTTCTCTTTCCTGAAATCAATATATTTCCATAGGGCTTTGTATCAGATCCCTCCATTACCATGTAATGAGAAAGCCTCGAAGCCAGTTCTTTTTCTGTTATTCCTATCTTTATATCCTTTATTATTTTCTCAAAAGCCCGGTCGGCTATTTGACACGCAATCCTCAGATTTTGAATTTCATCAGATGTTTTAACACTTCTGAACTCTTCAATCACACCTGTGACTGCTATAGCCTCCGCATTAATTCCTTTTAGCTCTTCGTATGTGTTATAATTTACAAAATCACCCTCGAAGCAAAAGCTTTTAATATTCATGCTTTCAACAATAAGCCTAATCGACTCCGCAACTGACCCTCCATTTGCCCTCCAGTTAATTATCTTATAATCAGGACATTCACATTCGGCCTGCTCCGTATATCTTGGATCAGTAAAAAAATAATTTTCTTTCTCAGTTATAAACAAAAATGCATCATCGCTGGTATATTTACTTATGTATCTCACATTCTGCGGCTTTGAAATAAAAAAGCCCTCAATATTATTAACCCTAAGATAATCAATAACCCTGTTCTCCATCTTTACCCTCGCTAATATTATATTTTACCTCAACTACAATATATCATTATCGTCTTATAGATTTTTGTACAACCTTATTATAATCAATCAAAAATAATTATTACTATATCTTTTATGTTATCTCTTACTGGTTAAGAATCAGTCCATCCATATATTTTCCGTATGAAGCATCATTCATGACGAAAACAGCACATCTTCTACTCGTTCCTTCTTTGCTAAGCGAGGACATTCGCAGCAATACATGAGCATCCTTAACTTCATACTCCCACCACAAACCACTGCTTTCGTAATCATTATTTCCTTCTGAATATTTAACAAATTCATTATAAACAGTCTTTGCAGAATCGCCTATACCGTAAAGCTCTGCTGCCATATCAATTAACAAAGGTAGATTCGCATACTGCTCCTCCTGTATTTGCGCTATAGAATAATTATCAGGATATATTATAGAAGTTGACATAAATCTTTCCTCATCATTCCCAATTGATTCAAAAAAGGCTGTAATACCAATATCTTTCCGTCCCGGTTCATCGCCTTCCCTCTTCATAGAAAATGAAGTTCGAAACTCTCTGCTCTGTTCATCAGTAATATTCCAATTTAAGCCTTTAGCACGAACAACCTTCTCTACATTTTCCCTGCTAATAGGAAATTCGTATGTCTCCTTTGTCTTAGCGCATGACATACTCACACCTACCAATATAAGTAGCAACACGGCAAATAAATATTTTTTCATCTCAACTACCTTCCTCGCTAATGTTAGTACAATCATACTCCGCACATCTGATACACTTAACTTATAACGCCCTACTTGCCTCTATCATGTATTCTATATTTAATATAGACGCAAGTAAAGTAAAAATGTTCCATTTATTATTTATACCTATATTTTATATATTCCAATCATATTTTACCACATAGCAATGAACCTCTGCTGAGAAAAATTACTTCTTATTATGTCAATATTTTATAAATTATGTTAAAATGAATCTTCCACTTCCACCTTTTATCCTCGCTGTTGTTCTTGGCACAAAAATCAACTCTTTGGTAATTAATACTACGTGCAATTGTAAATGTCAATAACTTCATTACTCATTATCTCAATATCACTTGATTATTAATCAAAAGTCAGATGACAACACCCCCGTCCCCTTGACATTCCAGAAATAATTCCTTATATATATCCCGGATTTCAACAATTGAAATGCCTGTATAAAAATAAACAGCAGAGTAGGATGCCTGCACATAATAGTTTACAAAGTAACAAAAGTAATATAAAATATACTTGATTTGGATTACTACATTACTTTTTAATTGGGTGATTATCTATGTATACTTTAACCATAAGATTTTTTGGTATACCATCAATAACATTAGAAAATAAACGTATCGATTTTCATTATTTAAAGGCTGAGTGTATTTTCTATTTTCTTCTTTATGAAAAGGAAGCATCCAGAGATGCTCTCAGTTCATTGATGTGGGGTGGTATGGATGAAGTTACAGCCAAGAAAAATTTAAGAAATGCAATTTATACTATTAGAAAGCAAACGTTCGACGATATTATAATTTCACCTAAAAGAGCAGTGTTAGAATTAAATAACGACTATGAGATAGTTTCGGATGCGGATTTTATAAATAACTTTGATCCATGTAATGATGTGGAAAGCAAGGATATTGAAGAGTTTGTTAATTGTTGTCAAGGAGATTTTTTAGAAGAATTAAAATTGAAATCTGACTTGGAATTTGCAGAATGGATTGACATAATAAATATAAGATTAAAGGGCTTATACATAAATAAGCTGAAAACCTTGTCAAATAAGCTGATGAAAAATAAAGATTACTATTATGCTGAAATGTGCTGCAGAAAATTAATTGAATTGGAAGAGTACGATGAAATCGGCTATACATATTTAATGACAATATTTTCAGAACAAAATAAGCACAGGGAAGCTATTGATATCTATAATGCTTTAGCAGAAAAATTATTCAAAGATTTATCAGTAAAAACATCCAGAGAAACCGATGAAGCTTATGAAATGGTTATCAAAAATTTAAAAACAAAGTCTGAGATCAAGACTATTGGGTTTTATGGCAGGGATACAGAAAAAAAGAAACTTCAAGATAACATTTTCAATTTTATTGGAAACAAACAATTCAAATCTTTCATCGTAAGTGGTGAAGACGGTATTGGAAAAAGTCTTTTGCTGAATGATATTGTAAAGGAATTAGATTTAAATATTTTACTTATTAAGATAAGCTGCTATGAATATGAAACCGATTTTATCTTTAAGTTTTGGGACAAGGTATTTCAACAAATTTCAAGTATAATAAAAGAAAAGAAATTTGATATACCGAACAATTTATTAAATATAATAAACAAACTATTTCCAACTTTAGATATTGATTTTAAAGAGGAACTCAGTTATTATGGCTTTAAAAATTCAGATATCTCTGAGCAGGCAATCTTTGATTTATTTAGTCTGCTAAGCAATAAACTAAAGATCATATTTATCGTTGATGATCTGAATAATGCAGATAAAGCCAGTCTTGAACTTTTGTATAAGACCATTCTGGCAAACAGGTTCAAGATAATGCTCATAGCAACAACAAGAGAAGAAAGTGGAAAAATCGATGATAAATTATATAATTTACTTAAATTCAATAATATTATAGAAAGTATTCACCTTAGCAGATTTAATAAAAAGGAAACAGAAGACTTTGTCAATACAATGATGCCAGATGCAGTCTGGCATATTGATTATATATATTCAGAAAGTGAAGGAAATCCACTTTTTATAACAGAGATATTAAACAATTTAAGGAATGGAAACACTGACACAAATATAAGTAATAAGATAGACATATTGATTCAGGGAAGATTGTTAAATCTATCAAATGAGGCAAGCAAACTTCTAAGCCTATGTTCACTGTTCCAAGATATATTTTTAGTAGATATGCTGACAAGAATAACGGATATGAGGAGCATTGAATTAATAGATTTGATAGATGAACTCCTTGCAAAAGAAATACTCAGAGAAGAAACAAATATAAACGGGAAGTTGGGACTTACCTTTACCCACAGGAAAATAAGGGAACACATATACAAGAACATCAGCAATTCTAAGAGGATAATCCTTCATTCGAAGATTGCGGAGTATTATGAAGACGAGCTGCTGCACAACAATAAAATAAATAGAACGTTATATCCCGAGATGATTTACCATTTTTCTTCATCAACCAATAAATGCAAACATTTTAAATATAAAATCAGATGGCTGGAAGAAATCTTGAATTTTAAGCATGAAATTTTTCCTGTGGCTGAAGCTACTAATACCGTAGGGCTTATTGAATATTATTTGGATGAGAATTCTTTAGAAAAAGAATTTTCGAATTTAAAAGATGTTTATGATGACTTAAATTGTGATATATGCAAAAATTGCATAGAGGAAGAAATTATATTTTTATACTTGTATGGAAGATTTAATAAGAATATAGGAAATGCAAAAGATGGTCTTAATTTATTAAATAAGGCAATCTGCTTGTCAGAAGAAAATGAATATTATGAGCATGCATATAACGGATATCTGCAATTGGCCCATTACTATGTAAATATAAGTAACACTATGTCAATGGGGAGGTCTGTTGAAAGAGCTGAAGAATTGGCAAATCTGCTGGCTGATGAGTGTAAGCTGGCAGTTGTCTGGAGGTTGAAGGGATATTTCAATATACTTGCAGGGGAATATGATAAAGGCGAAATGTTTATAAATAAGGCATTGAATATTTTCAATTTACCTGAAAATAAAAATAAATATATCCTGAATATTGTAGCATCCTTATTTTATATTGGTGAAAAGGACAGGCTGCAAAGGGCTTATGATACTGCTCTGGAACATTATGAACAATCCCTCGAACTGTGTGATTATAATGAAGATTGCCCTGCTGCGGCTTTGATTTTTTCAAGAATAGGGCAAGTTAAATTTCATCAGGGGATAATCAGTGAAGCCCAATTCTATTTCCTTAAATCACTAAAAGCATATGAAAATAGCGTGTTCGCGTGGGGTAGGGTAGATGTTTACTATTATTTATATAAGATATACAGCAGTAAAAATATGGAAGTAAAGGCTAAAAACTACCTTGAAAAGGCATCGGTCTATGCAGACAAATATGCATGTGATGAATTAAGGGAGCACATTAACAGCATTCTTATTAAACTAAATTAACACAGGTGACGGTTCACATACCGGCTGAAGAATTTCGTCTTCTAATCTTCTTATTGTAAAAATAGGAAGATTTTCTTTTGACTTTTTTTTGACTTAAATAGTTTACAATTAATTAATTAATTAATAATAAAAATCAGACAGAGGTTCTTAGCTTTATATAAGAGGTGAATTTTATGGAATTAAAAGTAATTGTCAATGGTCAGCAAATATGTATGGAAATCGATGCCACAAAAAGGCTGTTGGATTTTCTGAGAGATGACCTTTGCTTGACAGGAGTAAAAGAGGGATGCTCTGAAGGTGAATGTGGTGCATGTACCATTATACTAAATAGAAATGCAGTTGCTTCATGCTCGATATTAGCAGGTCAGGTTAACGGCGATGAAATTATAACCATAGAAGGTTTAGCCCAAAATGGAGAACTCGATATAATCCAAAATGCTTTTATAGAAAAAGGTGCAATACAATGTGGCTTTTGCTCTCCGGGGATGATATTATCCTGCAAGGCATTATTAATGAACAATCCCTGTCCAACTGACGATGAGATAAAACGTGCTATTGAAGGCAATTTATGCAGATGTACAGGATATAACAAAATAGTTGAAGCAATACACAGTGTAGTAAGCGGGGGGGATAATTGTGAAAAATAATTATATTTCACCTATTGGCATAGGCGAGCTATGCTGGGCATTGCAGCAGAAGGATGAAAATACATTTGTAATTGCCGGTGGCACGGACCTTTGCATCAAATTTGTGAAAAATCAAGTTTTTGACTATAAAATAATAGATATAAGCAAGGTTAAAGAATTAATGAAAATTGAAGAATCAATTGATGCAGTTGATATTGGTGCTTGTGTAACAATGACAGAGCTGGAAAACAGTCCGATAATTAAGGGAAATATATCTGCCTTAGTCAGTGCAGCATATAACCTTGGCTCCGCTCAAATAAGAAACAGGGCAACCATAGGCGGGAATTTAGCAAACGCGGCACAATGCGGTGACACTATACCTGTATTATTTGCCTTTGATGCGGACGTAAAAATAATAAACAGCAAAAATGAATACAGAATTGAAAAGGTAAGGAATTTAGTTACGGGAATCGGCAAAACAACACTTAAAGAAGATGAAGTCATAACAAATATAATAATCAGGAAAACAAACCATATATCTTCTTTTGCTAAAGTAGGCTCAAGAAAAACTGTTACCATATCCAAGATTAACTGCTGCGGTAAATTTAATATAGATGAAAATGACTTTATAAAAGAAGCAGAAATTTATATGGGTGCCGTAGGGGTAAAACCTGTCAGAGCCTGCATAATCGAGAATGAACTTTTAGGGAAAAAGCTTGGTGATATAATTAATAACACAGACTATGCTGTTAAAATGCAAATAGAAAATCTGATACCTGACAGAAGTTCTAAACATTACAAGAAAGAAGCTGCTATCGGTGTTGTGAAAGATATGCTTCATGGCCTTGGGAGATAAATATGGAAAAGTTAAATTATGTAGGCAAAAGCGTAATACGAGAAGATTCCATTGATAAGGCTACAGGTAAAACATTGTATGTCGGGGATATGAGAAGACCTGACATGCTTTATGCAAAACTTGTATTAAGCCAAAAGGCACATGCTGAAATTGAAATAGATAAAAGCGAAGCCATGTCTGTGGAAGGAATAGAAGCCATCTATACGCATGAGGATGTTCCGGGTGTGGCTTACAACGGATTTGAATGGCATTCATCAATAACGGCGCCAAGAGATGAATATCTGCTAAATAACAAGGCCAGATACGTCGGTGATAGAATTGCCCTTGTTGTGGGGGCAAGCAAGTATGCTGTTGAAAAGGCAATTTCCAAGCTAAGTGTAGCATATAAGGAATCAGAACCCGTTATAGGGTTGGATAAAGCCAGAGAAGACAAGGTTTTCGTTACAGGCGATACTAATATAGCATTTGAAAAAGATATCAATGCAGGGGATTATAGGGATGCATTTGAAAGGGCAGATTTTATAATCAAGGATATCGGGACGACACAAAAAATTCACCATGCAGCAATAGAGCCGCATATATGTATGTCAGAATTTGATTTGAATGGGGATTTAGTAATATATTCGCCTTGCCAGGTTTCATCCCAAATCCAGATGCATGTTTCTAATATATTAAATATTCCTTTGAACAGGGTCAGAGTTAAAAAGGCAATTATGGGCGGTTCTTTTGGCGGAAAAAGCATACCGATTTTAGAACCTATATGTGCATTTGCAGCTACGAGACTAAATAGACCTGTAATGCTTTATATGAACAGAACTGAATCAATAATTGGAACTGTTACCAGAAACGCAGCTGAAATAACCGTAGAAACGGCTGTAAGTAAAGAAGGAAAAATATTAGGGAGAAGAATTGAGGCACATGTAGACGGCGGTGCTTACAACACAAACGCAGCGGCAGTTACAATGGCATTAGGTAAGAAACTATATAGGTTATATGATATTAAAGACCAATACTACTTGGGTAAGGCGTATTATACCAATACTATCCCAGGTGGAGCATGCAGGGGTTACGGGTCACCGCAGGCTCATGCTGTAACAGAAATAAACATTGACAATGCGGCTAAGGCACTAAATATGGATCCATGTGAATTCAGGCTTATGAATTTAGTTGAAGAGGGTGCAAAGGATCCTTCCGGAGCTACAGATATTGGTAATGCAAAGGTAAAGGAATGTGTCAAAATCGGAATGGAATCCTTCAATTGGAAAGAAAGAAGAGCCAATGTTAAATTAAAAAATACAAGTCGCTATGCCTATGGAGTAGGAATGGCCTGTGGTACTCATGGCAATGGATATACAGGCGCTTTTGCCGACTATACAAGTGTAGATATGACGCTTTTCGCTGACGGAAGTGCATATGTAAAAATAAGTTTACACGATTTAGGGTGCGGGACTGTAACAATCATGCAGCAAATCGCCGCAGAAGCACTGGACATAGAAATAGAAAAAGTAAAGGTAACAGAAGCTGATACACTTATGACCCCGGAAGATTCAGCCGGCACTCAGGCAAGCAGGGTTACATTCGTCTGCGGGGCTGCGGTAAAAGAAGCAGGTGATAAGTTAAGACAAAGAATGGCAGATACATTCTGCAAGCTGAAAAATGCAAGAACCGAAGAAGTAGAAACATCATGCGGATATATCTATATAAAAGGCAGCGGCGAAAAATATAAATACTCAGATATAATTAAGGAATATGAGAAAATTTATCAAAATGGAATGAGCATATTTGTAAAATATAAGGCTCCCGTCAATCCGGCATCTTTTGCGGCATTCTTCGCAGAGATAGAGGTTGATAAATATACAGGTTTAGTAAATATTGTGGATAGCTTGGCGGTTCATGATATAGGAAAATCCATAAATCCTATGCTTGTTGAAGGGCAAATCCAAGGCGGAGCACAATTTTCTTTAGGTATGGCACTTATGGAAGATATTGAAATCGATAGAAACGGGATTGTAAAATCAACTAATTTTTCAAAATATCATATGATAAATTCCACATCAATGCCTTATGTAAAAACATTGACTATAGAATGCAATGAGCCTTTCGGACCTTATGGAGCCAAGAGTGTGGGTGAGTTGGCAACTGTAGCACCGGCACCGGCTATATTAAATGCAATTAACCATGCATTAGATTTAAATATTACCAGTTATCCGGCATCACCGGAAGTGATTATAAGAGAATTAAAAAAGAAAAATATATAGAAAAGAGAGGTTAATTTAATGGAAGAGTTGGTACTGGACGGTAAAAGTTTAACGCTTCAGGATATACATGATGTCGCTGATAATAACAGAATTGTTAAAGTTGAAGAAAAAGCTTTGGAAAGAGCAGCATATGCCCGCCAAATACTGTTTGACATGGCTGCAGGCGGCAAACCGGTTTACGGCTTAAACAGAGGAGTTGGCTGGAACAAGGATAAGGAATTTGATAAAGATTTCTTTGAAACCTATAACAGAAACTTATTAAATAGTCATAGCTTAGGTGTAGAACCTTATCATACTAATGAAGAAGTAAGGGCAATATTGCTTATCAGACTTAATAAAGCCCTGGTTGGGTCTACAGGAATTTCTGTAGAAATATTAAATTTGTATAAAGAATTTTTAAATAGAGGTATACATCCTTGTGTACCAAAAAGAGGGTCTATCGGAGAAGCCGATATCACAACCTTATCTCATATTGGATTATGTTTTATAGGAGAATGGAAGGTCAGCTACAAGGGTAAAATAATGCCTTCCATAGATGCATTGAAAGCCGAGGGCATTGAGCCTGCTGTTCTGGGGCCAAAAGATGGCCTGAGCATTGTCTCATCAAATGCTCAGGGTGAAGCCATGACATTTGTTGTGATAAAGGAGATAGAGGAATTAATTTCAATGTCCAATTTAATCTATTGCATGAGTATGGAAGGATTAAACGGCGTAGTCCAATCATTAGATAAAAGAGTAAATGAATTAAGGGGGTTAAAGGGTCAAATACAATCTGCCGAACAGTGTCGTAAATTTTTACAAGGAAGTTATTTAAATGAGCCGCATAAGGATAGAGCCTTGCAGGATGCCTTAAGCTTCAGGGGGGCATTTACAATAACCGGTACCCTTATTGATACGCTGAACTTCGTGAAGGAAAACCTTTTGATTGGTATAAATTCAACAGATGACAATCCTTGTATTATTTATGATGAAGATAGAACATCGGTAAGCTCTAATTTTGAAACTACGACATTAGCAGTCGGTGTTGAGATGCTGGCTGCTGCATTATGCCATCTTTCCAAAGCGTCATGTTACAGAATGATAAAATTGGCAGATCCGGAATTTACTAAACTGTCGAGATTTTTAACACCATGCGATGTTAAGACAATAGCATATGGAACTATACAAAAAACCTTCACTTATTTGGATACTGAAAATAGGATGCTTGCAAATCCATCATCTATGGACTTCTATTCTTTAGCCGGAACAATAGAAGACCACGCAAGCAATCTTCCGCTTGCAGCAGACAAGGTTATGAAAATTATTGACAATATAAAATATATAATTGGAATTGAAGCTATCCATGCAGCTCAGGCAATAGATTTAAGAGGTGATATAAAATTAGGAGAAACAACCAAATTAGCCTATGATGAATTCAGGAAGTTTGTAACATTTTTAGATAAGGATAGGAATTTAAGTATTGATATTAAAAAGGCATATGAATTTATTAATTCCGGTACACTTCTGAGTATCATTAATAATAACAGTTAAACAAAATAAGTTATAAAAATACAAACTATTATCATTTGTATTTTAAAATAAAAAAAGAGGAGTGGAAAAGCTATGGATTCTAAAAGCAAAGAAAAGAAACAAATACGTATGGGGGTATTCCTCCCGGCATTTCTATTTGTTGGCGGGGCGGCATTATTAGGAATTGTAAACAATAAGGCATTGGCTGATACTGCCTGGGCATTCTTTCATTGGTCTCTCAGTACATTTGGTTGGCTATACCAGATAGTAAGTATTGCAGGATTGTTGGTTGTACTTATAATTATGTTTTCTAAATTGGGCAGTGTTCGCATTGGCGGGAAAGATGCAAAACCAAAGTTTAGTATGGGTACCTGGTTTGCGATGGCTTTAACCGGTGGTGTTGCAACAGGAATTGTTACATGGGGAGTTAATGAACCATTAATCTATTTCGGAAATGTTTGGGGAGAACTAAGTACATTGGGAATAGATCCACAATCAGCTGAAGCGGTAAGATTTGCAATGGGAAGAGTATTTTACAACTGGACATTTATACCTTATGCAATGTATGCGTTAACAGGACTTTTAACTGCTTATGTATATTTCAATAAAAAAGAGAAACTTGCCGTAACATCCACTTTAAAACCTTTGTTTGGTGAAAAGATAACGAATGGTATTTGGGGAGATATAGTTGATACTTTATCAATGCTGGCAATTACTTTAGGGCTGACATCAGGTTTAACAATGTGTATAACACTTGTAACAAGCGGATTGAACTATTCCTATGGAATTGAAAAATCATTTACTCTATTTTTAATAGTTGGTGTAGCAATCATTTTCTTCTATACATTCTCATCTTATATAGGATTAGAAAAGGGCATGAAGAAAATAGCCAGCCTTAATGCATATTTTTATTACGGATTATTGATATTATTAGTAATAATAGGGCCAAAATTATTTATGGTCAGAACAGCTACTGCGGGTATGGCAGAGTGGCTTCATAACTTTTGGAGATGGGGTCTTGATCCAATCGATATTGGAGGGGCAGCTTTAACCCAATCCTGGACATTGTTTGACTGGGCATGCTGGATAGCATACGCACCGGTTGCAGGAATATTCTTGGCCATGATTTCCTATGGCAGAACCATTAAAGAATTTTTATTGGTAAATTTAATCCTGCCTTCGGTATTCGGTATTATATGGTTCGCAGTTTGGGGAGGTTCTGCCTTAAATATGCAAATCACAGGACAAGTAGATTTAGTAGGTACTATTGCACAAACCGATGCAATATCCGCCTTGTGGCAATTTATTCAAAGCCTTCCATTTGGCTTAGGATTTATAATTATACCGGTTAACCTGTTTATTATTGTAATATCTTTTGTAACATGTGCAGATGCAACATCAACAGATATTGCTTCTATGTGTCTGAAAGATGTCCCTATCGGAACTGAACCACCTGCTTACCTGAAGGTTATATGGGGTGCGACTATTGGAGTTATTGCAATAATTATGGCTGCCTTTGGAGGTCATGAACAAGGTGTTGAAGGCGTTAAGGCTTTGGCAACAGCCGGAGGATTCGTAGTTCTCTTCATTTATATTTTACAAGTAATTTCTGCAATTAAGATATTCTTTTTTGATAAAATAGTTGAATAGTTCAAAGATAGTGGCAACTCTACAGATTGCCGCTATCTTTTTGCGTTTACAGCATAAACGACTAACATCAAAATAAAAATTGGGTCGTTTGCTTAAAAAATAATGAAGTGGATTCAAGGAGGGATATTATATGACTGATTTGAAAGAGGGGCAGAGAATACTTGTGGGCGATTTTATGAAAATACAGGATTTTATAGACATTGTAAGAAATAAAAAAAATGTAAAATTTACAAGTGCTTACAAGAATAGAGTAAATAAATCTCGCCAATTGGTTGAAAAGTGGGTTGAACAGGATAGAGTAATGTATGGCATCACAACAGGATTTGGAGCGAACAGTACTAAAACCATTTCTAAGGAAGATGCGGAAACATTACAAAGAAATATAATTATTTCCCACTCAACATCGGTTGGTGAACCAATGAAGGAAGAAGAAGTGCGTGCCACTATGCTTATGATACTTCAAAACGCAGGACAGGGTTATAGCGGTATACGACTTGCGACTTTGGACAGATATAAAGAATTTTTAAATTACGGTTTTATTCCGTTTGCGCCTAAAGAGGGTTCGGTCGGATATCTTTCACCGGAGGCTCATATAGCATTGGCTGTAATGGGCGAAGGTAAAATGATAGAAAATGGACAGGTTATTGATTCTTTAAAAGCATTAGAAGAAAACAATCTCAGTAAATATGACCTGTCATATAAAGAGGGGTTAATCTTAGTATCCGGCACTACAAGTGTCACCGGATTAGCGGCTATAGCTATCTATGATATAATAAATTCTGTTAAAACGGCTGACGTCATCGGTGCAATGACTTTGGAGGTATCAAAGGGCACATTAAGGGCCTATGATGAGAGGTTAATGAGTGTCAGGGCACATAAATATCAATTAGAAACAGCTAAGAATATAAGAAATATATTGGAAGGCTCGGAGATAACCAAGGCAAATTATGCCTATAGATTACAAGATGCATTGTCTATAAGGTGCATCCCGCAATTACACGGTGCCGTTAAAAAAACACTATACGATGCGTTGGATACATTAGAAATTGAAATGAATAGCTGTACAGACAATCCCATAATTTGGGGTGAAGGCAATGACGGTGAGGCAATCTCCGGCGGGAACCCTGATTCATCCTTTATCGGTCTTGAGATGGATTCTGTAGCCATGGCAGCCACAATGGTTGCTAAGATGTCTGAAAGAAGAAACAACAGACTGGTGGATGGTAATCTATCAGAAAATCCATGGTTTTTAGTAAACAATCCGGGACTTAATTCGGGACTGATGATACCGCACTATACTCAGGCAGGGCTGTTAAATGATATGAAGATACTGTCAACGTCATCTGTAATCGATAATATACCCACATGTGGTAATCAGGAAGATTATGTTGCAATGGGATATAATTCTTCCAAAAAAGCAATTGCAATTGCTGAAAAATTGGAATATATTTTAGCTATAGAGTTATTATCTGCTTATCAGTCGTATCAATATATAGATAATAATTTAAAGAAAAGCACTGTTACTAAAGCTATTTACAACGAAATTGCCAAAACTATACCAATTATGAAAGATGATATATATTTATATCCTCATATAGAAAAGTTAAGAGAATTAATTCACAGCGGAAAATTATTGAAAATAGCAGAAAGTATCATAGGTGTATTTCTATAGAGCGGCAATATCAATATTGTTAATTTCTTTAGCGAGTTTGCCCTTGGCTTTTAAATTTGTTAACAAATTATGACCCCATACGCATGATTGAACATGCATAAAATGGCGGCTTTGAATAGTGTCAAAGTCGCCTTTTTTATAAAATGTCATCTTCCTTGAGACCGCTTCAAGTTTTG
>DDNC01000022.1 GCA_002340985.1 Firmicutes bacterium UBA2530
TCATGCTTCCTCCTGATGATTGTTATTGCCAGCCACAACAGCATCGTTGTTACTCTGCAAATTCCGCTCCTTTGAACGCCTGGTTGTCTTTATTGAAGCCCAGCTCCTCGACTGTTTTTAAGTTTACTATTTTCTCCAAGCTTTTCGAAGATTGTACGGGTATTTTTGCAATGTCCGTTTTATCAACCAATATTTGCTTTGCAATCATAGCTGACTCTCTTCCTATTTCATAAAAGCTTATTCCCTCTGACATCAGAATTCCTTCTGCTACATGAGTTCCGTCTGCGGATACTGTCGGCAGCTTGTTTTCCTTTGCAAGCTTAGCCACCAGTGATATTGCCGAAGCAACCATGTTGTCGGTAATTATATACAGACCGTCTGCTTTTTTAGAGATTGTATCCACAGCCTGAGGTATATCATTAACAGATGTTATTCCCACTGTTTCCACTGCAAGACCTATTTCAGCAGCGGCAGCCTTCGTGCGTTCAACCTGCACCTCTGAATTAGATTCTCCTACGTTGTAGATTATTCCGACTGTTTTTATACCTGCGTCAAGCTCCTTGAACATTTCAAGATTTTCTTTAATAGGAGCGGCATCTATAACTCCTGTTATATTGTTGTCTGTGACATTCAAATCAGAAACTATCTGTGAAAACACAGGGTCTGTTACAGCTGTAAAAACCATTGGTATGTCTGTCCCCTTAATTGCCTGCTTTGCTGCCTGGGCAGACAAAGTCGCTATTGTAAATATCAGGTCCACATCGTCCTTAACAAATTTTTCAGCAATAAGCTGTGCATTCGCAAGCTCTCCCTGCGCACTCTGGTCTAAAAACTCTACATCAAGACCCATATTTTTCATTTCATCAACAAAGCCCTTCTTTGATGCATCCAGAGCCGGATGCTCGATTAACTGAGAAATCCCTATTTTAAATGTTTTTTTGTCCTGATTCTCTCCTTGAGTTCCCTGTGTTCCCTGTGCGCATCCTGTGAGTATTATTGCTGCAATCAATGCAACTGAAGTAAGTTTTTTTATTAAATTAAATTTCATAATGTCCTCCTGGAATATTCAATATTTTTTGTTTTTATTTATATTAACTTTGGCCAAGTTTATATCGTGGTTGTATCAAACTTATATTTTGTTGTTTTCTCTGGTCGCATACTTTGGGAACTCGTTGCGTTTGACCTACCATCCATTTTTCAGAGAAAACCGCTCTGAAAAATGGGGTTAGGTCATAAAAAAAAATCTTTCATTCCTGTAAACGCACTATTAAAATGCGCTTACAGGGACGAAAGATTCCGCGGTACCACCCTATTTATGATATCATTACTGACATCATCGCTCTTCGAGGTCCAACAACCTCTAACCTGTAACGAAGGTATACGTATTTGCCTACTTGTTTCCTTTCAACAAACATGCTCAGCAGTGTATATTATATTTCTCTGTTATTGGCTCGCATCAACCGCCAACTCTCTGGGAACGTCTGAAATAATTTTCTCTGCATCAATGCATTAACTTTATTTTTTCTTATCATAAACTATGAATTTTATTTTGTCAACACCTTTTTTAAATATCTTTTAAAATTTCCACAATCCATCATCAGGTTCTGAAAACGAAAGAGAATTAATATTGTTTTAAAAAAGCATTTGTTAAAATATAAACTTTTCTGTAATTTTATATATTTTTGTTGCATACTAAATCAAAATTCAGTATACTTATGTAATATAGACTTAATGGAGGAATACAAAATGAAACATAAATTTATTGCAAAGAGGTATTGGAAGGATCAGAGTACCGCTATGGGGCAGTCTGACGTTATATCTAAATCCTTTAACGATGTTATCAATTTAAGTCTGGGTGACCCTGATTTAATTACAAACAGTATAATAATAGATAATGCTTTCGCCGATGCCAAGGCCGGACATACGAAATATACTGATTTCCGAGGGGACCCTGAATTACGTCAGGAAATAATTAATTACTACAAGGAAGAATACAGCATGGATGTAAAGGATGAAGAAATCTTCGTATGTACATCCGGATGTCTGGGAATGTATCTTGCCTTAGAAGCAATAGTTGATGATGGAGACGAAGTAATTCTTCAGGCACCATATTTTACACCATATCCTCAGCAAGTGAAGTTAGTGAGAGGTATTCCCGTTGAGTTACCCACCTATGAGGAAGAGGATTTTCAAATCAATATAGCGAGATTGGAAAGCTTAATCACGGAAAGAACAAAAGCATTAATTATTAATTCCCCCAGCAACCCCACAGGTAATTGCCTGACTGTTGAGGTTATGGAAAAGATTGCACAAATCGCAATAAAATATGATTTAATTGTAATTTCGGACGATATTTATACGTCCTTTAGTTATCAGAATCCATTTGTTCCATTTGCCAGTCTTCCCGACATGAAAGAAAGAACAATTATCATTAATTCCTTCTCAAAAAATTTTACAATGACCGGCTGGAGAATAGGAAACATAATTGCACCTGACTACATAATAGAAACTATACAGCAGATTAATGAAAATGTAGTTTTCACAGCGCCGTCTATTTCACAAAGAGCCGCAATTTACGCACTGAAGAATCGCCGTGAGATTCAATCCCCTATGATTGAGGAATATAGAAAAAGAATGTTTTACGCTGCCGAACGAATCAATCAGATTTCAAAGCTTTCTGTTATATATCCTCCAAAGGGAAGCTTCTACTTGTTTATGAATATAAAAGAAACCGGATTATCAAGCGTTGAAGCCGCAGATTTAATTTTAAAGGAAGCTCATGTATTGATGCTGCCCGGCGATGCTTTTGGTACTTGCGGAGAAGGCTACATACGTATTGCCTGCACTGTTAATGTTGATACTCTTAAAGAAGCATTTGACAGGATTGAAAAAATTACTTTATTCAAATAATGAAAGGAGTTTTAGTATGAAAGAAATAAAAAATGATAATATTGAAACTGTTGATAATTCTGCCGAGGGAATCAAAGTCGTAAATCTTGAACCCGCAGATTCGAAATCTATAATTAAATTTATTCTTGCATCTGTAATCGGAGGATTTCTTTTCCTGGTTCCGATTCCTTACGGAACATCATTCACCATCCCAATTGGTATAGTTATTAATTGGCTATCTGATTTACTGAAGCTTGAAACTATTAATTTAGCCAGTTTATTTGTATTAATATTTATTACTTTCTCGTCAGTTATGACCGTAATAAATATACTCTTCAGACCAAAATTCATACAGGAAAATGAGGCCATGAAAAAGTTGTTCTCACCTTCCCCCCTTTATTTAGCAAGCAGATTAACCGGCTTAATTATAATATATATGGTATATTTTAATATTGGTCCTGACGCCATAAAATCCGGGGCTACCGGAGGTTCAATGCTGGATGTATCATCTACCTTGGTATCTGTTGTACTTTGTATCGCGTTTTTAATGCCGCTGCTGACTGATTTTGGTATTATGGAATTTGTAGGCATCTTGGTCAGAAATGTAGTACGCCCGCTGTTTACTGTTCCGGGACGTNNCTCATGGCTTGGAGCATCTAATGCTGCTGCAATCCTGACTACACGCCAGTATGAGACCGGATATTACAGTGCGAGAGAAGCAGCAACAATTTCAATGAATTTTTCTTTCGTATCTATACCATTTTGTTTTGTAATTGCAAAGCTTATAGGTGTGGATAGTAAATTTACTGTATTCTATTTGATCAGCCTTCTTGGAGGCATTGTTTTAGCTATGATTTTACCCAGAATCCCACCTCTGTCAAAGCTGCCTGATACTTATGATGAAATTTCAGGAAAGAAAATTGATGAAGAAATACCTGAAGGTATTTCAAAGATGAAATGGGCTGTTAATTTAGCCGGACATAGAGCTAAAGATTCAAGCTTAACGAATGTAGCAAAATCAGGACTCCTTGTATATTCCAGCATGTTCCTGGATTTAATCCCAATTGTTATGGCATGGGGAACCATAGTATTAATTTTAGTGGAGTTCACACCGATTTTTGACATTATATCAATCCCGTTCAGCTGGTACATAAATCTGATGGGAATAGAAGGCGCCAAGGAAATTGCGCCGACTGCTTTAGTTGGCTTCGCTGATATGTATATACCACCGCTTATGCTGGCAAATTTCCCAATTGAAAGAACAAGGTTCATAATGGGAGCAGTATCATTATTACAAATTATCTACATGACGGAAGTTGGTCTGATAGTATTAAAATCGAGAGTTCCGGTAAATGTTAAGCATTTGTTCCTTGTCTTTCTTGAAAGAACCATTATTGCAATTCCTCTTGTAACATTGCTCACAAATTTACTTGTTACTTTCTAAAATTACAGTCTCATCCACCAAAGCAGAAACTAAAATCAGGGTATTATTCCTTAAAATCTAAGGAGTAATACCCTGAAACTTATACTTGCTGTTTTATTTTTATGCTATTGATCCTTCACAAGCATCGGTTAAGTTTTGATTCAATATGCTTAATTCCTCTTTCAGTCCCTCAGGGAGAGTATCGCCTATTTTATTATAGAATTCTCCTATACTGTCAATATCCTCAAGCCATGATTCCACATCTATTGTCAGCAGCCCCCTGAGCACATCTTCAGAAACATCCAGCTCTTCCGTATTTATATCTTCCGCTTTTGGAATAAAACCTATTAACGACTCCTCTGCACCTACTCCGTTTTCACATCTCTTTATAATCCATTCAAGAACTCTGAAGTTTTCTCCGTATCCGGGCCACAAGAAGTCACCCTTGTCATTTGTTCTGAACCAGTTCACATGGAATATTTTCGGCGGATTGCCCGCTTTTTTGCCCATGTTGAGCCAATGTCCGAAATATTCACCCATATTGTATCCGCAGAACGGGAGCATTGCCATAGGATCTCTTCTCACCACACCAACTTTCCCTGCTGCCGCCGCAGTGGTTTCCGATGCCAGGGACGAACCTACAAACACTCCGTGCTGCCAGCTTCTTGACTGATAAACAAGGGGAGCTGTCTTAGCTCTTCTTCCTCCGAATATTATTGCAGAGATAGGCACTCCTTCCGGCGATTCCCACTCCCCGGATATGCATGGGCAATTTTTTGCAGGAGCTGTAAATCTCGAATTAGGATGCGCTCCCTTTTCTGCTGATGTTTTTCCGTTCCATGAATTTCCCTGCCAGTCCAATGCATTCTCCGGCGGATTACTATCAAATTTTTCCCACCATACCGTATCGTCATCTAAATTGTAAGCAACATTCGTGAATATTGTATCCTTCTTTGTTGACATCATTGCATTATAGTTTGATTTATCGTTTGTTCCCGGAGCAACTCCGAAGAAACCTGCTTCGGGATTAATAGCCCAAAGTCTTCCGTCTTCCTTTATTTTCAGCCATGCAATGTCATCTCCAACAGTCCATACCCTGTATCCTTTTTTCCTGTATATCTCAGGCGGTATAAGCATGGCGAGATTTGTTTTTCCGCATGCTGAGGGGAATGCTGCCGCAACATACTTAACCTCACCCTGAGGGTTCTCTATTCCCAAAATAAGCATATGCTCTGCCAGCCATCCCTGCTTCCATCCCTGGTAAGAAGCAATACGAAGAGCAAAGCACTTTTTACCTAAAAGCACGTTTCCGCCGTATGCAGAATTGCAGGACCATATTGTATTGTCCTCCGGAAAATGAAATATAAATCTCTTGTCTATATCAAGAGTGCATTTTCCGTGGAGACCTCTTACAAAATCATTTGAATCACCAAGAACGTCCAGAACTTTCTTGCCTATCCTTGTCATTATATTCATGTTCAGCACTACGTATATAGAATCTGTAACCTCAAATCCTATCTTTGAAAAAGGCGAGCCCACAGGTCCCATAGAATAAGGTATTATGTACATCGTCCTTCCCCACATTGCATTTTCAAAAATCTGCCTTCCAAGCTCGTATGCTTCCTTAGGGCTCTTCCAATTGTTCGTTGGACCGGCGTCATTTCTGTCAGTTGTACAGATATATGTTTTATCCTCCATACGTGCCACATCGTCTTTTTGTGAACGGTGATAATAGCATCCCGGATATTTTTCCTGATTAAGAGCCTTTAACTCCCCTGTGCTGCACGCCTCTTCCCTGAGCATGCTGAGTTGTTCATCACTTCCGTCAATCCAAACAACATTTGCGGGTTTCGTCATGGATACAACTTCATCTATCCATTTTAAGACATTTGAATTTGAAGTTAAGCTTTGCATTATTACACTCCTATATTAGTTATATATGTTATATTATTTCGTGAATTTTTAAAAATGTGTTACATTATTTTTAAGCTAAGGTTATTATATATTGCCTTTACATTACTTTCAATACCCATTATTTTTTTCTTTATTTTTAATTTTTTTAGTGATTTTTCCTAAATATATTAAGGCAAATGCTTTTTAACCTAAATTAATAAATTGGCATATTTTTCATAAAAATGACATATTAAATATTTTTTCCGGTGTATCACGCTCTTTAATGTCATACAACTGACCTCATCCTGGCAGCGCCACAACAGTTTATACATATACAACGCAAAAATGAATAATATATCTAAAGACTATTTTATGGGAGGAATTTTAATGGGCTTTTATATAAGAGTGGAGCCGGACGTTAATATTTATGTTGAGGACCTTAATCCGGGCGGCGACAAAACCATAGTATTTCTACACGGCTGGCCAGGCAGCCACGAACTGTTTGAATATCAGTTTGACGTTCTTCCGCGCAGCGGTTACAGATGTGTCGGAATAGACCAAAGAGGATTCGGAAAGTCCGATAAACCATGGTCAGGATATAATTACAATCGCCTGTCCGATGATGTAAGATATGTGGTTGAATCAATGAACCTCAGGAATTTCGTCCTTGCAGGTCACTCCACAGGAGGAGCCATTGCAATAAAATACATGTCCCGGCACAGCGGATACGGCGTATCAAAGCTCGCACTTTTTGCGGCTGCTGCTCCCAGTCTTATAAAGCTTCCCAATTTTCCTTACGGGATTGACAAGACGGCAGTGACGGATATTATTGACGGCACATATAACGATCGTCCAAACATGCTCAACAATTTCGGAGAAATATTTTTCTTTCAATACATAACTCAGCCTTTTTCACAATGGTTTTTGAAATTGGGGCTACAGGCAGCCGGATGGGCAACTGCGGCGGTTGCCAACATGTGGATACGCGAGCAGTTGTTCGGTGATCTTGGAACCATTAACGTTCCAACACTGATTATTCATGGCATCCACGACAAGGTCGTTCCATTTGAACTGGGAGAAATACAGAGCAAAAGCATCAGGAATTCAACACTCCTTCCCTTCCAATACAGCGGTCATGGCTCTTTTTACGATGAAAGAGACAAATTCAACGCTGAACTGATGAACTTTATTGAAAAATATTAATCTTATTTAATTTAAAAATACGGACAAATCTTTGTCCGCAACATAGGAAAACAGTATACTAAAAAAGCCCTGTGCTTGTTATATAAAGCATAAGGCTTTTATTATTTATCTTTATTGTTAAGTACTTTTCCTTTTGAGCAACATATATGTTATAAACATGCTTACGAATGGACAAACGTAGCAAAGTACAGCATAAGGAGCATATTGAGCAGCCGATATGCCCATTATGGGCTTAATCAGAAACGAATTTATATTCCATGGCATGAGAGGAGCGACAATTATTCCTGTATCGGAAATTGTTCTGGTCAACACAGATAAATCCAATTCCATCTCCTTGTATTTGTTCTTCAACACTTTTATGGGCAGAATAATTCCAGCTGTCTGGTCGCACGTTGCCACCGTAAGCAGGGTGCTGACAATTCCCGTCCTGGCAATCAGTGACATCTTCGTATTAATTCCACCAATCAGCCTCTCCATAAGCGGCATCAAAATATTTCCCTTTTCAAAAAGCTGCACGAGCACTATAGCCGTAATAACAATAAAAATCGCTTCAACCATTGAAATCATTCCGCCGCTTACAAGAAGCCTGTTGAGCTCCTCTGATGGTGTATTTCCATGGTATCCGAATAAAATTGATTTTAATATAATTCCTATAGTAGCACCCTGAAAAACAATGCTGAGCACAGAGCCAACCGCTATACCTATTGAAAATGTAATAATTGAATTCATTCCTGCTATGGACAGACCCAGAACAATCACTGGCAGCACAAGCAGGAAGGGAGATGTATTAAATCCAGAGGATATTGCCTCCCTGTACAAAAGAAGATTCCCGTAATCACCCGATGTATACTTCATGCCTATTACATAATAAATAGCCGCCGTAATAATAATGGTAGGAATAAGCGTCACAATCATGCTTCTGAATATTTCCTTGTAGCTTTTTTCTGTTGTTGTCATAAGCAAATTAATGAGTCCCGATAGCGGTGAAATTTTATCAGCAACAAATGCTCCCGATACCAGCATGCCGACTATAAGGTTCTGTGGAATCCCAAGACCCATTCCTATGCCGCTGAGAGAAATCCCAACCGTGCTCATAGTTCCCACAGCAGTACCCATAAAAAGGGAAACAGCCGATATGATTAAAAATGCTGCAAATAAAAAATTCACCCCTTCAATATATGTAAATCCATAATACATAATCGAAGGCACAACACCGGAGGAAAGCCATATGGATGTCGTTGCTCCTATAAACAGTATAACAATTATAAGGTTTTTAATTTCCAGCACTGAATGCACAATTGTTTTCAGCAAATCATGGAATTCATAACCGCTTTTCAACAGCACCACCATAGTTAATACTATTCCGGCTAAAAATCCTATGTACAGCGGAATTGACAATACAATAGATCCTATTATAAACCCAAGGCTTATTGCCATAATAATTATCGGGTTCAGCGCTAACTTCTTACACTCCACTTCTCACCTCAGCTAAATATTAAGTAATATATTATTGGTATAAATATAGCAGGAAGCATATTTCCCACCTTAATACGCTTTATTTCAAGAAAATTCAGCCCAATTGCCATAATGAGAGTACCTCCTATGGATGTCATTTCTCTCACGACCACATCGCTTAAAAGTGATTGCATGAATTGCGCAAGCAATGTAATTGTACCCTGATAAATTAATATGCTTATGCTTGAAAAAATAACACCAACACCCAAGGATACGGTCATGGTTATAGACATAATACCGTCAAGAAGAGCTTTGGAAAATAATATTTCATGATTTCCTGATAATCCGCTTTGTATGGAGCCAACTATTGCCATGGAGCCCACACAGTAAATAAGCGTACAGGTTACAAATCCAAGCGCTATATTACTTTGCTTGTTCTTCATCTTTCCTTCCACCATTCCACCAAGGTTGTCCAGTTTTCCTTCAATATTAATAAGCTCGCCTATGGCTGTTCCTATAATTATTGACATAATAAGCAGCGTTAGGTTATCACCTGCAAACATCAATTTAATTCCAACCGTAATAACAGCAAGTCCCGCTGCCTTCAGCAGAGCATCCGCAATTTTTTCCGGTATAACATTTTTAAACAGCAGCCCTATAAGGCCTCCAACCACTACAGCCAATGCATTTACAATTGTTCCCAACATGTTTCAAAACCTCTGACATTCTATATTTTAATTGCTCACTTCATTATTTCTATATATACTAACATCAACTTTTTAGTTATGCAAATATTTTATTTATTAATTAAAGAGAAATGATACTAATTCGCATTAAATCANNACTGTTTTCCTATGTTGCGGATAATTATTTGTCCGCAATAAATCGAGGGAATTATAAATTATATTCCTCAAAAAATTTCTTAATCTCAAGCGAAGCCTTATAAGCATCATTTTTTGATGCTGCTCCTTCTTCAACCGCTTCCTTTACAGCTTCTTTTAATGAATAGCCCTTGCTGATGAGCTTATCAAACAAGACACCGTGAATTCCTGTCCTTGTATTATCGCGCTCCTGTTCCTCATAGTCGTTGTTGTATCCCACAACCACGTACTCGCCTCTTTCAGCGTCACTGTGGCTGTTAAGCTGCCGGAGTACAGAGTCAACTGTGCCGTAGAAAGTTCTTTCGTGAAGCTTTGTCAGCTCCTTGCACGCGCATATGACAGCATTGGGCATTGCTTCTTCAATTGCTTCAATTAAGTTCATTATTCTTTTCGGCGATTCGTAGAGCACAAAGGTTCTGATGGGATTTTCTTTTATCTTTTTCAGCTCTGCTTCAAGCTCGCTTTTTTTTCTGGGGAGAAATCCGTAAAAGGCAAATTGTTCCGTATCAATTCCCGATACGGAAAGGGCTACCGTCACAGCAGATGCGCCGGCTAAACCTACCACCTCTATTCCGGCTTCTCTTGCACTTTTTACAAGCTCGTAACCCGGGTCGGATATGCATGGAGTTCCCGCATCGGTTACTAAAGAAACAGTTTTATTTTCCGTAATAATTTCTTTTACTATTTCTTCACTTCTGCTTTTTTCATTAAATTTATGATAGGAAATCAGCTTGGTTTTAATGTCAAATGCATTTAAGAGTTTTTGTGTATGCCTTGTATCCTCGGCTAAAATCAAATCACTCTCCAGCAAGGTCTCAATTGCCCGTTCAGTCATATCTCCCAAATTTCCGATTGGTGTTGGTACCACATATAATTTACTCATTCTTCTTCTCCGGTCTGCAGCTTGCAAAGTGCAAATTTTATTTCTGTATATGTTATATGCGGAGGTAAAGCTTCTTTTATTGGTTTCAGCTTATCTCCACCTATTCCTTTATATGTTTTTATAATAATCTCTTCTTTTTCTTCGGATACAAAATCTCTGAAGTCAATATCATATCCGAGCCTTGCACAACTTTCAAGGTGAGCCTCCACCGTGATTGACTTAAGCTCCCTCTCCTCGGCAATCTCCTGGATACTTTTTCCTTCCAAGTACATTTTGTAGCTGATTGTTCTTGTATCTTCTTTCTGAGTTTTTTCTGAGCTCTCATTTTCGAAACTTAAAATCTTAACATTTTCTGTTTGGATTTCTTCCTTATCTTCATCTTCATCAGCTGTTTTAAGTACTATATTGTTTTTTTCGGCATAATTATAAATTGCATCCATGAACCTGGTTCCGTATTTTTCTGCCTTTATTTCACCAACTCCGCTTATTTTCAGAAAATCACTTCTCGTTTGAGGGTACTTAGTACACATATCCCTGAGTGAAGCATCTGAAAACACCATAAACGGCGGAACGCTCATCCTGTCTGCAATTTCCTTTCTCAATATCCTCAACTCTTCAAATAAATCACGGTCGTACTCGGAATTATTACCTTTTGTTTTCACAGACTTCTGCTTTTCAGGCAGTGCTTTCTTTATTTCAACATGCTGCTGGCCTTTTAGTACCATCATTCCGCTGGGCGATATTGTAAGCACAGGATATTTGTCTCCCGCAACATTTATGTATCCGGCAGCAGTCATGTATGAAATGATTTCTCTAAGTACATCTTTGTCATAATCCTTCATTATTCCATATGTGCTTAACTTATGAAAATTTAGAGATTTTATTCTCTGTACGCTGCTGCCCTTCAGCACATCTATGACGAGGCCTCCACCGAACCTGCCGCCCATCCTGTATATACATGACAATATTTTTTGTGCTTCCACGGTTATGTCTCTGCTTTCTATCTCACTGAGACAGCTGCTGCAGTTATTGCATTCTTCTCTGTCGTATTCTGGATCAAAGTAGCTTATGAGATATTTTCTCAGGCATTTATCAGTATTACAGTAATTTATCATGTCACGCAGCTTATCATACTCATTTGCTTTTACCATGTCATCTGCGGTGCCGTTGTCGATTAAAAAATTGTTCATCACTATATCCTGGGGGCTGAACAGCAAAATACATTCTGAGGCCTCTCCATCACGCCCTGCTCTTCCCGCTTCCTGATAGTATGATTCTATATTTTTCGGCATATTGTAGTGAATCACATACCTTATATCAAGCTTGTCAATACCCATACCGAAAGCATTTGTAGCCACCATAATTTCTGCATTGTCAAAGAGGAAGTCATCCTGGTTTTTACTTCTTTCACCGTCTCCAAGCCCCGCATGGTATTTGACCGCATTAAACCCGGCACCGACAAGACGGCTGCATACTTCCTCGGTAAGCTTTCTTGTCAGGCAGTAGATTATGCCGGGCTTACCCTTGTGTTTTCGTACATATTCAAGCACATACTTCAATTTTTCGTTTGTTCTGGCAACCTCAAATTTCAGATTTTCTCTGTCAAATCCGGTTGTTATTTCATAATGATTGTTAAGCCCTATTAAGTTTATTATATCGCCCTTAACCTCCGGCGTAGCCGTTGCGGTGAATGCCGTCAATATAGGATTATCTTTGGAAATACTTCTTAAATTTCTGATGCGGAGATAGCTTGGCCTGAAATCATGTCCCCATTGAGACACACAATGAGCCTCGTCGACAGCTATCATGGAAACTTTAATGTTTTTTATAAGCTCAGCAAAGCTTTCAGATTCCAGCCTTTCAGGTGCCACATACAGAAGCTTGTACCGCCCGTTTTCAGCTTCATACACTATTCTTCTGAGCTCCGGCAGTGTCAGGGAGCTGTTGATAAATGCGGCAGGTATTCCTATTTGCTGCAGTGTATCGACCTGATCCTTCATTAGAGAAATCAGAGGGGAAACAACCAACGCCGTACCGTCCATAATCATGGCAGGTATCTGGTAGCACAGAGACTTGCCTCCGCCCGTAGGCATTATTGCCAGCACATCTCTGCCGGATAAAATATTGTCTATGATTTCACGCTGTCCGTCTCTGAAATTATCATATCCGTAATACTTTTTTAAAAATTCAGCGGCTTTATCCAAGATGCACCACCTTTCAATATTTATTAAAATATTATATCATGAAAAATTTTAAATAAAAAGGCTATATATTTTTAAACTAACAGCTAATATTCAAATTTTTATTAATCTAAATGTAATAAAAAAGCAAAATATTTTTCAATTCATCTGCAATACTAAATGTATATCTTTTTTTCAAAGACAGCCGTTGCTTGTCATAAAAGATATGGCAGCAGTAATATTCAGTTAAATTAAATAATTGCGAGGAGTATGTATGAACCAGCAAATAGCAAAATTAACAAATGAACAGGAAAAGAAGATCAAAAAAATGGAAAGTGAATTAGGCTGTGTATTAGTCGCTTACCAAACTCAAAATCATTCCGGTACCACCGAAATGAAATAAATAAAAGCCCTGCATGCAAAATTATAGTATGCGGGGCTTTTATCATTATTGCTTTAGCTGGAAATATTGTATATAATATACTGTATCACGAGCAGGCAATAACGCAGAATAAGCAAACGATATCAAAAACTAGCGTTGCAGGAGGAAAAACTGCGTGCATATAATGAAATATCTCTACAAAGAATTTTTATCTTTATTTAATTTTCCATATATTCCGGAGGAGCTTTTAAATGACATAAATGGCCCAATACTGCTGCATATAAGCGATACTCCTGACGGCATCTACAGTTATATCTTCAGAATAATTAGTATACTGAAGCCTCAATTCATTGTGCATACCGGTGACATGGTGGATAATATAAAGCTTGAAATTTACAGGAGCAGCATTGATTGCTACCGCAAAAGTGTTGCGGCACTAATTAAAGGCCTGGAAAATAACGAATCCTCAAAAGTATATTATGTATTAGGAAACCATGACGATTATGAAACCGTCAATCAATTGACTGAGAGAGGCACAATCCTCGAAGACGGTTTGCTGACAATAAACGACTGCCGCATCACAGTCAGCCATTACTATAAGGAGTGTCTGTATGAATCAGATTTCAATCTTTACGGGCACAACCCTGACCAGATTCATTATAAGAACAATGAAACAACATATCTCAACGGGCTATTGAATATCAATATAATTGATTTATCAAACAAAAGAGTTTTCCATTTAGACTATCCTGTAGGTACAAACAGATTAAGATGCATGGAGCTGAAAAAAATAGGCTTATAATTGAAAGGAGGGCATGCCATGCTGTTGTTTAGGTTAGGGCCGCGTTATTTGTTTATCAGAAGTAAGAATATTGATGAAGTAGCAGATTATCTTGAAGCGAGTCTCGGGGGAGATGTCACCGAATTCTGGAAGGCATGGGAAAAATCATCCGAATACAGCACTATTTGCTTTATAACGGATATTAACCACGAAAAAACATATGTGGAGGATGCGGTAAAAATCGTTCTCATTAACGATGTCTCCACGGTTATACTTTCCTCAATTGTAAACAGCCACATGTGCCACTTGGTGCAAAGGGTTGATATGGGACCTGCAGCAATACTTATGCGCACAGCCGGAAACGAGCCGGCTCTGATTGATAAAATCAAAGAGGTTTTTTCAGCTAAGGAAGTGGACTGGTACGAGGGAATCGGACTTGGTGAAAAGGATGATACCATCATTGCCTTTACTGACAAGGTGCTCAGCGGTCCTGTTTCTGATTTTCTGGAGCCCAAGCTGTTAATTCCGCAGCCGGTCAGAGAAGTTCAGAATCGACTGCGATTAGAGGGATTAAAGCTTATTACTCAAAGCTTAGACGACAGTCAATGGTATGAGCTGAGGATTAATATATATGATTCTTGCGGCAAATATAAAGAAAACTATGACCGCCTCATGTACATACTTTCAAAGTTAGAAATAGGTATGGTTTTAGGAGAGAGCTGGACCAAGGACTATGCCGTTATGCTTTACTCCGTACTTACATACCAGGTGCGACTGTTTACCTTTTTTACACCGAAGGAAATCAAAAAAATCTTGCTGGCTCTTGAATATACTACAGAAGGCAAAAGAATTGTAGACTTTGATTTGTACTATAAAAACAAAAAAATTCACTGGGAAAAAACTGCTGCCAATTCCAAGGAAAGAAAAACAAAGCTTGAAATGGTTAAAGAATACAGGACGAATATGTATAAAAAACTGCCCCCGGAAGACATAGCAGTCTTGGAGGATATGGAAAAGTCCATCCAGCGCTCCGAATAGATATGAAAAAGTCCTGCTGATTTGGTTCGCAGGACTTTTTGAATTGTAATTATATTATTCCAAACATTATAAAACCTATGGTATTAATGGAAAAATTCGCACACATATGCACAACCCACGAATTTAATACATTGTTATATCTATCGTTTAACCGATTAAAAAGTAGTCCCGTACCAAACAAGCCTGCTATAAACAATATATAAATTATTATGTTAAACCAATCAGCAAGTATGGATACATGATAAACAGAAAATGCAAGTGCAGTTGTTATGTATGCATATCTTTTCGATGAAAATTTACTCAGGGTAATAAACCCGAATCCTCTAAAAAACAGTTCCTCCAACAGGGAATTAGCAAACGATATATAAAGTGAAACAAAGACAAAATTATCCTTATTGACACTCAGATTATTTTCAAGAGTCATTGAAATATTGTCTAAATCAATAAACCCTTTGAGGATATAATACCCTGCCTGTATAAGAATATAAACAACCAGCCCCAGCGCTACAGCAAATTTCATTTGTTTTTTATCATTTATTTTGAAATATTCTTTAAACTTTACTTCCTTATCAAACATACAGTAAATTAACGGAAGCCCTGAAAATATAATTATTTTGTATAATGATTTTAGGGCATAAACAGGCCTTATATAAGATTCTACCAAGTACATTAATACACATGCTATTATCATCATGCCTGATATTGTTAATTTTCTTTTATAATTGTTCATATTTTTTCCCAATTTATTTTCTGTTGAAGCATTTGCTATATACTAACACAGTAAATATTCAATAACAAGCATAAAAAAATCAGATTAAACAAGAAACAATACTGTATCTTTTCAATCTGATAATTCAGTGCCGCAGAAGGGACTTGAACCCCCACGGTGTTGCCACCAACGGATTTTGAGTCCGTCACGTCTGCCATTCCATCACTGCGGCTTGACCACTTAGAAATACTATCATACTCTAAAATAAAAATCAAGATATTTTTTTCATTTTTAAGTGGTAAATTTTTCATAGCCATCAGCTTTCAAAGCTGACATATTCGATTCCGTCCTGTTCTTCCGGCATAACTACTTCAACCTTTGAAATTTTGTCGAATTTTTTTTCAATTTTATTTGATGTAATGTTGATTTTATCCACATCATCATAAACTTTTCTTATATCCTTTGCCAGAGAGTCCCATCGGTCTTTGTAAAGCTTAAATTCCTTGCCCAGTTTATTGAGCTCTTCGTGGATTATTCCGGCATATTTCTCTCTTTCCATATTCCTTATGACAACCTGTACTGTTGAAAGAACAGACATAAGTGTGGTTGGAGATGCAATCCAGACCTTTTTAGATCCGGCATAATCTATTAAATCCTGATGATATGCATTGATTTCAGCAAATATTGCTTCCGCAGGAAGAAACATTATAGCTTGCTCTGAGGTTACTCCTTCCACAATATACTTTGCAGAAATATCATTAATATGCTTTTTCACATTTGTCTTAAAATCCCGTTCAAATATCCTTCGCTCCGATTCAGGTATGCTTTTATCAATCATACGCTGATAGTTTTCCAAAGGAAATTTTGAATCCACACATAACATTCCCACAGGCTCCGGTATATACAGCACGGCATCGGCTATGGTTCCGTTATTCAGCCTTTTCTGCAATTCATAAATTGGTGTGTTTTTTTCGCCGAACACTGTTTTCAGTATGTGGTTAAGCTGTACCTCTCCGAAGGTTCCTCTGCTTTTTTTATCCGTAAGGACATCCTGAAGAGATATAATATTCGTTGATAAGCTGTCAATTTTCCTCTGAGCTTCATCTATCTTGGAAAGGCGCTCCAATATATTGACAAATGTTTTGTTTGTTTTGTCAAAGCCTTCACTGAGCCTTTCCTCAACCTTCATGTTTATTCTTTCAAGATTTGAACTCACTCTTTCATTCAGAGACACAAAATTTTCATTAAGTGTCTTTGATGTACCTACACTGAAGCTCATAAATGACTCAGTCATTTTATTTGTATTTTTTTCAAGTCTCTCAACTGTTTCCAGCTTGTTTGCAAGTATTTCCTTTACCTGTCTTTTTTCAGAATCTGCAATTTTACTGGATAAAAGGTCAATCATATGCAGATTGTTCTGACTCAGGTTCAACTTCAATTCCGTCAATATTTTGTTTTCAGAATTATTTTTAAATACCCTGAGTAATATAATTACATTGATAGCCACTGAAGCTACAAGCAAGCCAATTGTCAATTTTTCCATGCCGCCCTCCCTGTTCAAATAGATTTTATCCTATAATCGAACATTTGTCCAGAGGTTTCATTTAATTACTTTATAAGCTCCTCGGCTATCTGCACTGCATTAGTGGCAGCTCCCTTTCTGACCTGGTCTCCGCAGCACCACAGAGCCAATGAATTTTCGCTGCTTATATCCTTTCTTATTCTTCCCACATATATCAAGTCCTGATCAGATGTGTCAAGAGGCATCGGGTAAATTTTATTTAACGGTTCATCTGTTAATTTCACGCCTTTGGCTCCCGAAAGGAGCTCCCTTGCCTTTTCCGGAGTTATTTCCTTTTCTGTCTCTATTGTTATTGATTCCGAATGGCTTCTGTATACTGGCACCCTCACGCATGTGCAATTTACCTTAAGCTCAGGATTGTGAAATATTTTCCTGCCCTCATTCTGCAGCTTCATTTCTTCCTGGGAATATCCCATTTCATCAAAATCTCCTATCTGAGGTATCAGGTTAAATCCAATCTGATGCTGGAACGTCTTTATCTCTACGGGTTTTCCTTCACTGATATCCTTAATCTGCTGGTCCAGCTCCTTAATTCCGTTGATTCCAGCTCCGGAAACTGCCTGATATGTGGAAACAATCATTCTTTTAATTTTTGAGTACTTATTCAGCTCGTTCAGAGCCGTAAGAGCTATAATTGTAGAGCAATTAGGATTTGCAATTATTCCCTTATGTTTTTTAACATCCTCGGCATTTACCTCCGGAACAACTAATGGAACATCCTCATTCATTCTGAATGCAGAAGAATTGTCAATAACCACCGCTCCTGCTCTCACAGCAGCAGGCGAAAGCGCCTCGCTTATATTATTTTCCGCAGCGCATAAAACTATATCCACATTTTCAAATGAATTCTCCGTAGCTTCCTCAATAACATATTTTTTCCCTTGAAATTCCACCGTTTCGCCTTCACTTCTCTTGCTTGCCAAAAGCTTAAGATCATTGTAGGGAAAGTTTCTTTCTCCCAAAACTTTGAGCATTTCCTGCCCCACCGCACCGGTTGCACCTAATATTGCTACGTTGTATTTTTTCATAATATTCCTTCTTTCATTATAATTAATATTCCGATTTATATAGGGTTTATTATAGCAACATTTCTATTAATGTCAAGTTTTTTGTTTATATATTTATTACATGTGTGTTTATATGACGTACGTACACTAATAATTGTCGCGCCAAAAAAGGGCACAAAAAAGGGCATTTAAGCCCTTTCAGAATATTTTATTAATTTGCGGCTGTATCAAACGACGCCTTTATCTTCCATATATTGCTTTCTCTCACAGCATTCCATTTTATGTCGTCTTTTTCAATTACCTGTTTCGTATCTCCATTTGTCACTTCAATTTTATAATATAACTTCACCGTCGCCAGATCCTTGTTGTTTGAATCCATTTCATATCCGTATACCTTATAATTCAGAAGCTTTATATCAGATGATTCATGCTGCTTTGTATATTCATCAAAGCTTTTCACTCTGTCTGCCACGGGATTCATTAAATACATATAGCTGTATCTGTTTGAAATCATTCCCGACAGGTATTTATCTGCAGCGTCTGAAGGTGTCTTCTCTCTGTAATCAAGTTCTCCCTTATCTAAAGGATATACTGTGCTTTTTTCCGCATCGCTCGGTATAAATGCATATGGGTCATATACGTTGCTGGGATTCCATATCATGTATTCCGTAATTCCAAGCTCCTTTGAAGCGATTATCTGATCCCTCACCTTATCCGGGCCATATACTATTCCTGCCCAGTCAAAATCCTGAATCCAAGGTCTGATAACAGGGCGTGTCTCCATTGATGAATTCTTCTCCACAGCCTCCTCCATAGCTCCCTTAACAACCAGGTATGGATGAGCGTTGGGGTTCTCAAGATTGTACCAGCCTGTAGAATAATGGCTTGGATAAACCATAGGCGCCATATTATCCACGTGTTCTCCCATAAGAATCCATGTCTGACCTATATCTTCCGGATAATCATCCCATGTTCTTGTGATAATTCCGAAAACATCAGCTCCAATATTTACATTATACGGCTCAAGTTCAGTTTTTGCGTATTGCAGGAATTCCGCAATAGCTTCGTCCTTATCACGTCCGTTCCTGCCGGGAAATTCGGTGATTGGATTGTATTTTTTTGCTCCGTCCGGAAATCTCACGTAGTCAAACTGAATTTCATCAAAGCCCAGAAGCGACGCTTCCTTGGCTATCGAAATATTGTAGTCCCACACATACTTGTCAAACGGGTTAATCCATGGTATATTGCCGCTGTTCGGGTCAAGCCACGTTCCTCCTGTCTTAAGCTGGATTGAATGCTCCGGGCTCTTGACAGCAAAATTTTTATCCTTGAATGTTACAATTCTTCCGATGGTGTAAACGTCATAATCCTTCAGAACCTGCAGCATATTTTTTATATCTTTTATTGGAATGGGAGTGTTCTCGTTCAACTTTTGAACTATTTCCACGTTACTTTCGTACGTTATTAATCCATTGTCGTCCTTGACGTTGATTACAAGTCCGTTAACCTCCGTTCCAACTGCAATCCCTATTATTTTCTCAAATTTATTTGCTTTTTCGGCTTCTGGCAGCAGCTCCTTCGCCCTGACAGCATCTTTATCAGCCAAGGCTTTGACATATGCTCCGTATGCATCTATATTTTCCTTGCTAAGAGAATTTCCCGCAGTGTGCCCCGTTGCGTACAGCGCCATAACCTCCACATTTCTTTTCTCCTGCTCCTGTCCTATGGGAACAAGCGGAACATAAAATTCAGCAAGCTCTGACTTGCGCTGTTTTTCCAGCTCTTCTCTTTCAGCGGTTTTTTTCTCAAGCTCCTGCTTCAGCCTTTCTTCCTCCGTAATCTCCGGCGGCTGCGTAACCTCTTCAGGCTTATCTATTTCCTCTCCGGGTATGGGCGGCTGCGGATCGGCGCTGACCTTTTCAGAACATCCTGACAATAATGCCGTCAGCATTAACAATAATATTGCTTTTTTCAATTTTTTGTACATATTTCCTCCTAAATTTTTATAGCAGATATCGGTATAACCATACCCATATAATGTTATTATAGCAATGTATAAAAATATGATAAATATAGCATAATTTTAACATATAAAAGCACCATGTTCAATAAATAAAGCAGCTTTTTTCGTTTTTCGACAGATGTAATTTTTAGCAAAATATGAAATAAAAAAACACATACGATAAATTATTTCTTGACATTAATTTTCGTAAAATATATAATTTTTTTGAAAATATAAAGGAGGTTTTTATGCTGACTGCAATAGTAGGAATAAACTGGGGAGATGAAGGCAAAGGCAGAATGGTTGATTTGTTGGCCGCAGATTACGACATTGTATGCCGCTATCAGGGCGGAAACAATGCGGGACACACCGTGGTGAATGAATCGGGCAAATTTGTACTTAACCTGCTTCCGTCAGGCATACTAAGGCCTGAGGTTGTTAATGTAATGGGAAATGGTATAGTTATAGATTTGGAACACCTCCATAAAGAAGTGAACAATCTGAGAAATTCAGGGATTAAAATTACAGCTGATAATTTGAAAATCAGCGATAGGGCAATTATTTGCCTCCCATACCATGTAAAGCAGGATATATTGGAAGAAGAGCGTCTAAAAGATATGAAGTTCGGATCCACAAGAAGGGGAATTGCTCCTGTATACGGCGACAAATATATGAAAAAGGGCATAAGAATGGGTGATCTGCTGAATAAGGAATCTCTCAAAAAGCGTGTTGAACAAATTGTCGAATGGAAAAATCTCACCATTGCGGGTGGATATAAATCCATAGAGTTTTATGCGGATGACATGTATGAATGGCTGATTAAATACGGCACAGAATTTGAAGAATATATATGTGATGTCGGACTTTATCTTAACAATTCTGTAAACAACGGCAAAAAAATAATGTTTGAGGCACAGCTGGGTGCGCTGAGAGATATAGATTTCGGAATTTATCCATACACATCCTCGTCCTCCACAATAGCGGCTTATGCTCCTATAGGGGCAGGAGTTCCCGGGATGAAGCTTGCCCGCACCATCGGGATAATGAAGGCTTATTCTTCGTGCGTAGGCGAAGGACCTTTTACAGCTGAGATGTTCGGCGATGAAGCTAAAGCGCTCAGAGAGGCAGGAGGAGAATACGGCGCAGCAACAGGAAGACCAAGAAGAGTTGGACCATTTGATGTAGTTGCATCTAAGTACGGCGTAAGAGTTCAGGGCGCAGATCAGCTTGCTCTTACAAAACTGGATGTATTGTCATACATGGACAGAATACCGGTGGTTATAGCATATGACATAGACGGAAGAATTACCGAGGAGTTCCCAACAGGAGCTGATTTGGATATAGCAAAACCCGTCATTGAATTTATGGACGGATGGAAATGTGATATAGGTAAATGCAGAAAAGAGTCAGATCTTCCAAAGGAAGCATTTGAGTATATCAAGTACCTGGAAAAAAAGGTGGGCTGTTTTATCAAGTATGTATCCGTGGGAGCGGACAGAGAAGATTATCTTGTAATGAACGAATAACAAGCAGAATAAAGCCGGTCTGATTACATTTCAGAACCGGCTTTTTTAATACTATATATATGAATGAACCCACAGCAGCTCTGTTGATTTCTTGCCGGGGTTGTGCCATTTGTGATAGCGCGCTGATTTAAAATGAATAGAGTCTCCCATTTTCACAATAAATTCTTTTGAATCGTCCAGCATTACAGAAAGAACCCCTGACAGCACATGAATAAATTCCTCACCGCTGTTGTGACTGTGCGCTTTAAAATCACCGCAGCCCGGCTTAACAACAAAACGCACGGCTTCAAACGTATTTTCTCTGCCGTCAATCAATGACTGTATGGTTACACCATCCAGCCCTGTTTCCAGCTCCGTGCCTTTCCCTCTTTTCACAAGTTCCCTGTCTTCGTCGTCTTTTACATCAAAAAACCTAACTGTGCTCTCGCCGTAATATCCTGCAAGCTTGCTGAGCACTTCAAATGTGATTCCGGCTTTCCCGTTTTCAATTCGGCTCAGATATGAAGGCGATATACCCACAGCTTTACTCACTTCCTCAAGGGTATATCCTCCGTCTTCACGATAGCTCTTCAGCATCGCATGATAAAATTCCTTATAGTACTTTTCGTTTTCAGGAAAAATAACGGTTATATCCTTGGATAGAAGGTTTTTAATCATGGAAATATTCATATTTTTTTGAGACGAATACTCTTTTATTTTTCTAAGAATCTCTATGTCATTAAAATCAAAAACTCTGTAGTTGCTCTCATTTCTTTTTGAAGCTATCAGACCTGCATTCTCCCAATTTCGTATAGTGGCAGGTACAACGCCTATAATCTTTGCCACATCGCTTATATTGAATACTATTTTAGCCCCGTCCTGTTCATTATATTGTGTTTCTAATTCACTCAACACCTCGTCCTCCAACATAGAGTTATGCAAAAATAGTTTATTATAATTTTAGTGCTCATAGAACCTAATCCCGTCTTATTTTTGTCCTTATTCGTGTTATATAAGCAGTAATAAATACTGCGAAGGCGTAATCATAAACAATAAATAAAAGCTGCGCAGCCGCAATCATCCACCATGCAAGCTGAAGCGGTATAAAAAGCTTCACCGCAAAATACATTGCAACAAGCGACAGGTTAAAAAATACCAGCTTTGCCGCATATATAATCAAGGTTTTGTCCTGCTTTGATTCCAAAAGATGCTTTACTATGCTGTAAAGTCCAAAAAACAGTATATATGTTACAAATTCAATCTTATTGAATGTAAGAATAAATCCGAGAATGCATGAAGCAATATAAAATACCGCTCCGCTTTTACCTCCGAACTCCACTATTACAATTCCCACAACAAGAGCCGCACCTGCTAAGAGAATTATTGTATTCGTCTCAATTGCAGATGATAATATTATAAAAAGCTGATTCAGTCCCAGCAGAACACCTAAGTATGCAACATCGCCGCCTTTTAACAGCATGAAATCAGATCGCCTCCCATACACTCGCAGCAGCAGTCAGCACATATAAGCTGAGTGCAGCAGTCAACGCTTGAGCTTCCTCCTCTGTAGTTGTATGCTCTTTGCTGATATACATTCTGCATATTCACAATTTGACTCAGAAAATTTTTGTATTCAAAATTTCCCGGGTCCATTCTCACGGCATTTTGCACATACTGCATTCCCTGACCCAATGAGCCCATGTTAACATAGCACACACCCATCAGATAATTCCATTCCGCATTTCTTACAGGCACACCATTCAATATTCTTACAGCCTCCTGAAATCTTCCTGTTTGAATACACTGCCTTACAGAAAATAAATTTCCCGCCCCTCCATCATATGAACTGCTGCCTCCATAGTTCTGGTATGAAGCGGAGCTGCCTGCATTTCCGTTCATTATTTCATCATAGGCCAATTGAATTTCCTTGAATTTTTCTTCAGCCAAATCCTTGAGCGGATTATTTTCATTCACATCAGGATGGTATTTTTTAGCAAGCTTTCTGTATGCGCTTTTTACTTCATCTTTAGTTGCACCTCTTTGCAGTCCAAGCACTTCATATGGGTCTTTCATCAATAGTTCTCCTTTTATCTGATTTGTTCAATATACCCGAATATATTATGTTATCAATTATTCCCTTATCCTGCACCAATGGCAGTCTCTCAATCTCATCGCTCAAGAAAGATAAATTCAGCATTATAAGTTCCCTTGCTGCCTTTCTTCTATCCTCTGTATCCATATTATTGAAGGGATTGTAGGATTTTTCTTTCTCATCCTTTTCCATATCCTCATAGGCATCCAGATAGTAGATGAGCTTTCCTAAATAAAACCCTGTCTTGCGCAGGTTTTTTTCCCATTCATCCTTTTTATACAGAAATATCTCTTCCATCAGATGTCCGAATTCATTGGAGACGGCATCCACATCATCTGTGTCATTTTTCTCTAACTTTGCAATATTTTCAAGACGCATTCTGAATATTTCAGCCTTTTCCGTCAGCTCTGCACTCGCTTTTCTGAATTCGCCCTCAAGTGTTTTCATAAGGGCAAGAGATTTATAGTCCCTGTCATCCTTCCAATTGTCAAGAAGGTTGTAATAAGAAAGCAATATGTTTACCGAAGCGGCATAGTCTGTTATTTCATTTTGAACAACAAGCTGCTTTTTACCGGGATGAACCATGCATCTCTCGTTGCAAACCTTGTTCTGAGGCTCATACAGCGAGCTTAGAAAAAGTATCAGGAAAGTCATGTCATAATTCAATGTCATTCTTGATTTATTGCTGTACTTTGTTTTAAGGCGCTTACACAGCCCGCAGTAATATCCCTTGTAGCTGTAATATTCCTTAAATTTCAATTCCATTTTATTAATTGTTACATATCCGAACATAGGCACTCATTTCTAATTTTATATATAATTGTATCAACATTGCATTTTTTTATCAATATATTTTAATATTTTATATTTCGCACATTAAAATAATCTTTAGAATAAATTAATAATGCATTAGAAGAAAAGGAACTGCCCGATATCCTCAGGCTCCTGCCTGTCAATCGGGACAATTCCTTTATCATATTGCTATTGTAAGCAGCTGAATGTTACTGTTATTTCTGTTCCTTCATCTTCCTTTGTTTTAAGCTCTATTTTACCATTATACAGCTCTGCTATATGCTTGACTATTGACAACCCGAGTCCTGTTCCGCCTGTCTCTTTAGAGCGGCTTTTATCCACCCTGTAAAACCGTTCAAAAATTCTGTCCTGATACTCTTCCGCTATTCCAACCCCCGTGTCACTCACTGATATAATTATTTGCCTGCCGTCCTTCTTTACGCTTATATACACAAATCCGCCGCTTTTATTGTACTTTATTCCGTTATCCACCAGATTGTACATAAGCTCGCTCATATAGTTTCTGTTTGCTTTTATAAATGCATCCACGACCTTCACTTCCAGATGAATATTCAGCTCTTCCGCTTTCGGAGATAAAAGTGCCGCAGTCTCCTCCGCAATTTCCTTCAGGTTAATATTGCTGTTTTCTTCTGGTCTCACGCCTTCTTCAATTCTTGAGAGCCTCATGATATCTTCAATCAAAGCTATAAGCCTCAGACCTTCATTATTTATCATGCCGCAGTACTTTCTTATGCTGTCCGAGTCGGTAATTAGCCCCTCTTTTATCATTTCCGCAAATCCTATTATAGTTGTGAGAGGAGTTTTCAACTCATGAGAAACATTGGCAGAAAATTCTCTCCTCATAATTTCTGCATTCTTCTGATTCGTAATATCTTCTATCAATATTAAAAGCCCTGTTGCCTTGAGGCTGTACTGTTCCTTTACGGGGCTGAAGTAATATCTGAGATGTCTGCCATCCTTCTTTATATCATGTATGGTATGAATATTTTTTTCAATTGAATTTTCTACCTGTTGCAAAATTTCAGAATTTCTTATGAGCTCCAGAATATTTCTGCTTGGACGCAAATCAAATTTGTCATTGCCTATCATGTGTTTCCCGCTTGTATTTATTGAAAGAATCTGCCTGTTTTTATTTATGAGGATAAATCCTTCCTTCATATTTTCGGTTATAAGTCCTATAGTATCTCTTTCATGCTTAAGCTCATCAATATACTGGTTTATTTTAATCTTCTGTTCGCGAATTTTAAGTGACAGAGATTCAAATTCGTCATATATTTCAACGCCACTCACTTCTCCGTCCTCCAACATTTCATCAAGAGATCTCGTCATCTCCTTGACAGGTTTCAGCACCCTCCTTGTAAAGGAATTGGCTGAAGCATATACAATTACAAGCAAAAATACAAACAAAAGCACCAGTACAGGCAGTATTCCAATAAATACTGAATTGATGCTTCTTATATCCCTTGAAACCCTGAGAACCTCATTCTCACTTATCTTGACAGCATAGTAATACATATCTGTCTTTGTAGTGCTCGAATACCTCGTATCCTCTCCATGTCCCTTTTCAAATGCTGCGGCTACCTCCGGTCTGTCCTTGTGGCTTTCGAGGCTTTCATTTTTCGCCCTGCTGTCATATACAACCTCTCCGTTTTTGCGTATAATTGTAAAGCGCATGCTGTAATCTGTTGCATTCAATATTTTATTTACAGAGGAATTAATTTTGCCTTCATCCTCCCAGTTCTCAAAATCCTTTGTAAGCTCGACTATAGATTTAAGCTTATTCTCGGCGTCCTCTACATAAAAGCTGTAGTAGACGACGGTTGTCATAACGCAGGATAATACCGATGACACAACAGAAATAAGCATTATTATTAAAAACAGCCTCTTTTTCATTCGCCGCCGGCCTCCTCCAATTTGTATCCGGCACTTCTGACCGTGGCTATATAGTCATTGCAGCCTGCGGCATTCAGCTTCTGCCGTATAGTTTTTATATGCATATCCACAGTCCTGGTTTCCCCCTCGTAGTCAAATCCCCATATTTCTGAAAGTATTTTGTCTCTGGAGAGAACTATCCCTTTGTTGAGCATTAAATAGTGCAAAAGTTCAAATTCCTTGTATGTCAAAGCAACGGAAGTACCTTTATAATAAACGGTTCGCTTGTTATAATCCAGAGAAAGGCCGTTGTATTCCAAAAACTCGTCGGGTGTTTCCTTCTTGACTGAACGCCTCAGAACCGCCTTCACCCTCGCAAGCAACTCCAGTATCCCGAATGGCTTCGTTATAAAATCATCCGCACCTGCTTCCAATCCCTTCACCTTATCCAGCTCCATGGACTTGGCTGTCAGTATTATAACAGGAATGTCGGCATAATTTTCATCACGCTTAAGCTCTCTTAAGATTGTCATACCATCTGTTTTAGGCAGCATTAAGTCTAAGAGAATCAAATCAGGCACCCTTTTTCTCAGCTGAGCGTAAAAACTGTCCTTTTCTTCAAATCCCATAATTTCAAAATCCGCTGTGCTTAAAGCTATGGTAATCAGCTCTCTTATACCCGAATCATCTTCCACACAATATAATAGCTTCATATTGTTCTCCTATTTTTCCTTATGTTCACCGGTTATAGAAAATATAACCCATTCAGCGATATTTTCGGCATGATCGCCTATTCTTTCCAGGTATTTCGCAATCATCAAAAGGTCGATGGCCTGCTCGCTGTTCTCTCTGCTTTCCTGCATTTTTTCTATAAGTTCCTGCTTAACTGTCTGAAATAATCCGTCTACAATATCGTCATCCCTGCATACTTCCGTTGCAAGTTCCTTATCTTTGCTTACGAAGGCATCTATACTTCTTTTAACCATGCTGATGGTTGCCTCCGCCATCTGCGGAATATGAACCAAATCCTTAATAAACTTCTGATCAACCATATATTTTGCAATTTCAGCTATATCCTCGGCATTATCACCTATTCTCTCCATATCGGTAATCATTTTAAGAGCAGTGCTTATAACCCTCAGGTCTGACGCTACCGGCTGCTGTTGAAGCAACAATCTCAGGCAATGGCTTTCAATGGTTTTTTCCATTTGGTCAATTTCAATTTCCAGCTCGTTTACTTTCTTAACAAGCATTAAATCCTGTTCAATAAGCGCCTTGGCACTTGATTCTATGGAATCTTCTATAAGGCTTCCCATTTTTATAAGCTCAAGATTCAGGTTCTCAAGCTCCGTATCAAATCTGTTTCGCATTTTACCTCCCGTTTATCCGAATCTTCCGGTTATATAATCTTCAGTCTTTTTGTTTGCAGGCATTGAAAACAGTTTCTCTGTCTCGTCAAATTCAATTACCTCACCATGAAGGAAAAAGCCTGTTTTATCAGAAATTCTTGTAGCCTGCTGCATATTGTGAGTAACTATTACAATTGTATAATTATTTTTGATTTCTACAATCAGATCTTCTATTTTCATTGTTGATATGGGATCCAGCGCCGACGTTGGCTCATCCAGCAATATTACCTCCGGATTCACAGAAAATGCTCTGGCAATGCAAAGCCTCTGCTGCTGTCCCCCTGATAATCCCAGAGCGCTTTTTTTCAGTCTGTCTTTAACTTCATCCCACATTGCCGCCGCACGAAGGCTCTGTTCCACTATTTCATCCAGTCTTGACTTCGATTTTATCCCATGTGTCCTCGGCCCGTAAGCCACATTTTCATATATGCTCATAGGGAAAGGATTCGGCTTTTGAAATACCATTCCCACTCTTTTTCTCAACAATGTGGCATCCATGTTCTTGTATATATCCACATCATCCAGAAGGATTTTTCCTGTTATTTTAACTCCTTCAACCAAATCGTTCATTCTGTTCAGCGATTTCAGCAAAGTCGATTTTCCGCACCCTGAGGGTCCGATAAAGGCAGTGACTTCATTTTCTTTTATATTCATATTTATATTTTTGAGAGCTTGAAACTCTCCATAATATAAATCTACATTTTCTATTTTAATTTTATCCTTATTTATCATTGTTCTCTCCCTATTTTGCCTGCAAGCTTAGTTGCCGCCATGTTTACCGCAAACACTATTATTATGAGAATAGCTCCCGTCGCAAATGCCATGTCCTTATGATGAGGAAGTCCTTCTCCGGCCAGCATGTACATATGAATTGCCAATGTCCTCTGAGAGGCCGTCAAATCCAAAGTAGGAGATTTTAAAACATTCGTGCCGCTGGTAAAAATCAGTGCCGCCGATTCACCCACAATACGCCCTATGGCTAAAATCACCCCTGAAAGTATTCCCGGCATGGCTGTCGGCAGGACTATTTTGAATACTGTCCTAAGTCTTGTGGCACCCAGTCCCAGACTCCCCTCTCTGTACATATCGGGAACAGCCTTGATAGCTTCCTCAGACGAACTTATAATTACTGGAAGTATCATTATAGATACAGTGCAAATGCCGGATAAAACTGATGTTCTGAATCCCAGAATACCAACAAAGAATATCATTCCGAACAATCCGTACACAATAGACGGAATTCCCGCCAAGGTATCCACTGCAAGCCTTATAACCTTAACCGCCCTGTTGCCTCTTCGGGCATATTCAGTAAGATAAATAGCACAGAATACGCCTATGGGCAATGCTGCAGCAAGTGAAATCACAATTATTTCTATTGTGGCAATAATTGAAGAAAAAGCAGATAGAGTCTCCGAATCATATTGCCCGAAAAGGAACTTCATATTTATATTTGGAATTCCTCTCACAAGTATAAATAAAAGTATATATACTAAAATTCCCACTGTCAATATGCCGCAAAGCCAAATAAGTGCTTTCAAGGCAAAAGAATGCGCCTTTCTTTTCTTTAAATACTTTTCATCTTGAGTTCTTTCAGTCATAGCCGCCTCCTAATTCCTTGATGATTTTGACTTGAGCAGGCTCAATGTCGTATTCAGTATTATGATGAATACAAAGAGCACCACACCGGTACCTATGAGAGATGCCTCATGAAGACCTGAAGCATAGCTCATTTCAGTAACAATATTTGTAGTCAGAGTCCTTATAGGCTTCAGTAAAGCAATCTTATTCAGAGGCATAACAGAGTTTCCCGCCACCATTACCACAGCCATTGTTTCTCCTACGGCCCTGCCTATGCCTAAAATAATCGACGTGAGAACTCCGGACTTAGCAGCCGGAACCACAACTCTAAATACCGTTTCTTCCTTAGTGGCGCCAAGACCCAGCGATCCCTCCGCATAGCTTGACGGAACCGCCCTTATTGAAGATTCGCTTATGGATATCACCGTTGGAAGTATCATTATTCCAAGAATAATAGAAGAGGACAATATGCTGAAGCCGTTTCCTCCAAAGCTCTCTCTCACAAAGGGAACAACTATCTCCATACCGAAAAATCCGTAAATTATTGAAGGTATTCCTGCAAGTAGGTTTACTGCCGGTTTCACAATCCTGTACAGGCTGTCCGGACAAAATTCTGCAAGAAATACCGCGCACAAAAGACCTATGGGAACGCCTATTACAATTGCCCCCGCCGTTACATACATGCTTCCCACAATCATGGACAATATGCCGTAGGACGCAGGAACGTTAGCCGGTCCCCACTTTTCATTAAAAACAAAGTTCATAAACCCTATTTCAGCAATAGCCGGTATTCCTCTCAAAAGAAGGAAGAGACAGATGGCAATTACCGCCATGACTGAAACCAATGCAGATATAAAAAACATTATCTGCATTACATTTTCATATAAATTTATCTTGTGTTCTGTATTAGTTATTTTACTTCTGACCATTTGGTTATTTCGCCTGTGTATATTTTTGTGATGTCGCCTCCGCTCAGGCTGTCGAATGGGTTATCGTTGTTCACTATTACCGCAATGCCATCTATTGCAAGTATGTGTCTGTTTAATTGCTTTGCCTCTTCGTCCTTCAGTTCTCTCGATGACATTCCTATGTCGTATGAACCGTCAACAGCTGCCTTTATTCCCTGTGAAGAGCCGTTTGACTGCATTTCAAATTTTACATCGGGATTGAGCTGCTGATATGCCTCCTGAAGCTTTTCCATAAGTGGAGTTACAGATGTTGAGCCTGCAACCTTGATTGTACCCGACATGCCCGATGATGTATATTCCGCGGACGCTTCACCTGAAGCTATATATTTCATATCATTTACTATTTTCTGTCCCTGTGCTGATTCAGCAAATTTCATAAAATCCTTGACAAGATTGTTTTCACTTCCCTTTGTAACCAGCAAAAATGGTCTTGATACCGAATATGTTCCTGATTTTACATTTTCAGCTGTCGGTTTCACTCCGTCAACTGCAACCGCTTTTGTTCTTTCACTTACAGAGCCCAAGGAAATATATCCGATTGCATATTTATCGCCTTCAACAGCAGTTATAACTTTATCTGTTCCGTCAAATTCTATCGCTCCCACCACGAGGTTATCGACCTGTGTTTCTCCCTGTTTCTTTATTATTCCCATTATTTCATGAAACGCACCCCTTGTTCCCGAAGCTGCATCCCTTGCCACAACTGTTATATCTTTATCACTATTAAACTCGAATGATTCTTGTTTTTCTGAGCATGCTGATAAAATCAACATTGTCGTTAATACAAGCAATATTATTTTAGTTGTTTTATTTCTATACATTCTTTCTCCTCCTTATTATTTATTATTTACATTACATTGAATATAATTTACAAACGTAAAAAAAACACACATGCAATGTAAAATTTATGTAAAATAATTTCTCAAAACGACAAAAATGGCGCCTGAATTTATCATCCAAGCGCCATTTGGCAGTTCTCTTTTATTTTATTATAATCAGAATTTATACGCTTAAGCTGTGACTCTTTCTATAATCAGCAACATATTCCTCAAGTTCTCTCGATGATTTCTTAAGTTTCATCGGACGTACATACTGTTCTGACGAAGGATCTTCCTCAATAGTCATAATTGAGAATCCTGCGTATGCGTACAGCACCGAAACCACCGGGCTCAGAAGGTTGAAAAATGTATATGGCAAATAGGCAAATGTAGGAACTCCCAAAAATCCGGACATTGTAGCACCACATGTGTTCCACGGAACAAGCGCACCTGTTACTGTACCTGAATCTTCAAGTGTTCTGGAAAGATTTCTTGGTGCCAAGCCCCTTTCCTTATATTCGTCCTTGAACATTTTTCCCGGAAGTGCAATAGCCAGATACTGGTCTGCACAAAGTATATTTACAAATAAGCATGATACAACAGTTACCAGCACAAGTGATCCTGTGCTCTTTGCCTTGTTAAGAAGATTTCCGGCTATACAGCCCATCATTCCTGTAACTTCCAGAATACCTCCGAATGTAAGTGCACACATAATAAGAGATATTGTCCACATCATGCTTTGCATTCCTCCGTTTGTCAGCAATTCATCAACCATTGCATGACCTGATTCAGCCGCTACTCCGTTTTGTATGGCATCAATTATGGCGCCGAGATCTCCGCCCTGGAATATCATACAGATTGCGCCTAATGCAACACCCATAATAAGTCCCGGTATAGCCGGAACCTTCAATGCTACAGCTGCAATTGTTATTACAGGAACAAGAAGCAATAACGGGTTAATTACGTAAATGCTCTGAATAGCATCAAGTATTCCCTGAATTTCTCCCGTATTGAGGTCATGACCTCTGTATTTAAGTCCCAGCACAAAGTATATCACAAATGCTATTAAGTATGATAAGCCTGTAGTGTAAATCATGTGCTTAATGTGATCAAACAAAGTTGAACCTGCCATTGCAGGTGCAAGATTTGTCGTATCTGACAAAGGAGACATTTTATCTCCGAAATAAGCACCCGATATTATTGCTCCTGCAGCAAGAGGAACAGAAACACCCAATCCCTGTCCTACACCTATAAGAGCAACGCCAACCGTACCTGCTGTAGTCCATGAACTGCCTGTTGCCAATGAAACAACGCTGCAAAGAATCATGGATGCCGCAAGGAAGAACGTCGGAGATAAGATTTTTAATCCATAGTAAATCAGCGTAGGAACAATACCGCCGCCAATCCATGTTCCAATTAACATACCTATAATTGCAAGTATTAATATCGCCTGCATTACACTGCCAATGGAATCAATAATTCCCTTCTCAATTTCTTCCCAGCTGTATCCAAGAGAATACACCGCAATAAAGGATGCAACCGCAGCACCAAATAATATAGGAATGTGAGGGTCTGCGCCGAATTTAATAATTGATACCGACAATGCTGCAACGACTGCCAAAACAGGAATTATGGATATTCCTAATGTGGCTTGTTTTTTTTGCTTTGGAACTTTACTCATAATAATCCTCCAAGTTTTTTTATGCACTTAAATTAATGATGACACAAATAAACTATAGCCATAAATCTTCATAATTAAAAAGTAAATCACCTGTGTCAAAATAAATCAAATGCATATTATGCACTAAAAACACATTCATTATGAATACGTTTTTTCATGCACCTTTATATTAGCACAAGATATGCAATTTGTAAATAAAAAAATACGTAATCGTCATAAATAGTCACAAAATTTATAAAAACACTTTTTTGTCATTGCGCAAATATATTTATAAAAGCAGCAATCTCAATAAACTCCGAGATTGCTGCCTTCATTAAAATATATTATTTCTGTAATCAATATACAGAGCCCTGATTTCAGTCATTTTTTCATTCATTTGCTTCTGAAGCTCAGATGCAGCATCATAATCCCCATCCTTAATCGCTGTCTTAATTTTGGTGAATATGCACTTTTTGGTCATACTGTCTTTCATAAGCTTTGTTTTTAAATAAATAATTTTTTCCCAATTTACGACATCCAGGTCAGTTGAATGGTCCTGCTCGTTATGAAGCTTTACGAATGTTTTTAGAAGCATTATATTGTCGTGGACTATTCTTCCCGTCAGCTCATTCTTCCACTTCTGCATTGTTGATTCCTTAAATGAATTAATAAGCTTATCTGTAAAAACCTCTCCTGCCTTCAATACCTGCTGCTTCAATTCGCATGATGAAAAACCGTTCAGGTTTTCCCAAACTGTTGCAGGCGCTATGCCATACAGCTTATTTCTTTCTTCCTGAGTGTATTTTTCGAAGACATCCTCTTCACTTCTGTATTCTCTGAACTTTTCCAGATATACCGCATCTTCCCCGTATTTCTTTGATATTTCCTTCTCAAGATCTTCACAGTTAAGCTTGGCAGATACAACATTTTTGATGCCGTCAAGCATTGCCTGATATGATGCCGCTATTACCAGGTATGTATTTGAATATGGATTTGGCGACCTAAGTTCAAACCTTATGGCACCGGAATTATTTATGTCTCTTATAACTCCAACAAGCACCGATCTGTTTCTTGACGGTGATTCCTTAGTTCCTCCCAACGAAGTAACTATGCATACAGGAGCTTCAAATCCGGGCTTAAGCCTGTTAAACGCATCATTTGTGGCAGTCACTATGGGATTCATGACCTCATAGTTCTTAAGAAGTCCCATAAGCGCCCCGTATCCTATTTCGCTGAGATAATCCTTTCTTACATCCTTTGGAGAGAATAAATTAATCCTCTTTCCATTCTTAAGCTTTACGGCAACGCCGAGATGAGTATGCTCCCCGTTTCCCGCAACACCTTCTATGGGCTTAGCCTTAAAAAGCACCTCAAGACCATGATGCCTGAATTGGTCCTCAATAATTTCTCTCACAAACATCTCGTTATCGGCAGTTTGAAGTGATTCCGAAAATCTCCAGTCTATTTCAAGCTGCTCCATTACATGAGTTATTCTGCCCTTGGAATCTATTTTATTAGCAATGCCGCCGACCTCCTTGTGCGCCATCTCAGGTTTTAAATCGTAGCGCTCAAGCTGATCCATTATCTTTTCAAGAACCGTTCTTACTGTACCCATGGTTCTCTTCCAGTATTGCTCCTTCAAAATCTGTGATGTATGAAGCTCTTCAAAATCAGCGCTTTGCTCCGGAGTTTTCACCCACATTTCAAGCTCTGTTGCAGAGGTAAGCAGCACATCTTCTATTTCTTCATATTTAAATCCGTAATCTTTGGAGATATGAGAATTGTTTTTCAGTATTTCCAGTATCTGAGATTTGAAATGCTCTGTTGCTCTCTTAAGAATTGATCTCGAACAAACCTGTTCATTGCTGTGTATAATAAAAGAAGGAATTTTTAAAGTACCTACAGGAAGTCCCGTTTCATCGTTGTAATATTCGTAGTTGTAATCGATGAACCAATTACAGTCTAAGTCAGGAAGTATATCGACTCTCGCATCGTTTAAATCTGCAATACCCTGAAGTTCAACACTCGATCCGTCTGTTTGAATTCCGTACTTCAGCATATCTTCCATATCTCTTATAAACAACTTTATAGGTATTTTTTCATCTGTTCCGTTGCCGCCTATATCGACGCCCATAAATGAAACAAATTGTATTTCGGAATGCTCTTCAAGTATTTTTGTCAGCTCCGCAATACCGTGGTGTTCAGGCTTTATTGTGTAAATCATCTGCAATTCTCCTCCTTAATTTTTTTATAGGGTATTTTAACATATAAAAAAATTAAATGCAATAATATAATTTGCATTTAATCGAATTTTTTTTATTTTTTTTAAACGCTCATTCGTATTTTTTTTTGCATATTTCAATAAGCTCTGAAGGAGTGTATATAAGGAATTCAGGATTATGCTTTTTTAAGCTTTCAACCGTATTATATCCCCATGCCACAGATGCTATATCAATTCCTGTGTTCTTTGCGGCATTTATATCTCTTATTTCATCTCCGACGTAGAGAACCTCATTCGGGCTTATCTTTTCTTTTTTGATTATTTTTCTCATTTTCGTTTCTTTTCCAAACATTGAGGAACTTGCAAAAAAATCAAAAATATCTGCATTGTGCTCTTTAAGAAACATTTGAACATTCGTCTTTGAATTTGTAGTGAGAATTCCGGTCTTTATTCCCATTTCCTTAAGCTCTCTTACAACATCAAATATATCCGGCTTGCATGGCTTTATATTTTTCATATCCAGCTTAAGAAGGTTCTTTCCTCTTTTCAGCATGAAAGGCAGATATCTTTTTTTAAGCTCAACATAATTAATAAGCTCACGGGCACTCATTTTCTTAATATGACCCAGTTCATCTATAGTAATATTTCTCAAGTTGTATTTTTCGGCAAGCTTCTGATATATAACAAAATTTACTTCTTCAGTGTCTGCCAGTGTTCCGTCAAAATCAAAAAATACATGTTTATATTTCATGAATCCATCCTTATAACCAATATCAATAATAATACCATAATGAAGGTATATGCTTCAACTATATTATATTTTATCCATGCAGTCAATTTTTACTTTTAAAAAAACTCCTTTTACAGGAGTTTTTTTATAGTGACTTCATAATTTTACTGCATCCGTTTTTCATAAGGCTCATATACTCATGTTCATCTATGAGCTGCGGGCAAACAGATTCCGGTACGTCTTCAGATAAAAAATCAGCTATCTTATCCTTAGCTTTTTTGATGCAGATGCCGCCGAGCTCTTTTATTTTAATATCTTCTTCAAAATCAGCTATTTCTTTAATATATTTTCCAAAAAAATTGTTTATATATTTGCTGTCATAATTCCTCAACGTGGACTTTACCGCAAGGCTGAGCTCTTCATCAGTTAAATCCGGATTGTTGTACACAGTGAGCTTGCTTGCATTAAACTTATAGTATTCATCAAACCACAAATGACAGTAATACCCCAATACGAATGATTTTTCCTTAAGGTTCAGATTCTTAAAATCGAACTGCTCATAAAACTCGCGAACATCCATGTTGCCGTCCTCATCAAAGGTGTGCAGATCCTCAAAGTCATCTTCGTCTATGGTTTCCGGAGAAACCATTCCTACTATGAAGCTTGGTATGTGTATTTCCGATTCGGAATTTTCTATGAATAATTTACCAAAGTGCATGTTAGTGCTTATGGGTGGCATTTGTTTTTTAAACTCCTTTTTTGAAATATTCTTGTATATTATAACAAATTTATAAAAATTTGTACAGAGTTATTTAGGCAAGCGATATCTGAGGGGGCTCTGTTGCTTCTCCTGTTCTCGGATTTACAAACACAAGCCAGTACCCGTGTCTTTCATCACTTTCCTTGTTGCTGTATGACCAGTTTTTAAAACCCGTTACACCCTTGTACGGCTGCTCTTCCTTTTTAAATTCTCCGGGAACGCCATATACAAATCGCGCAATTTCTCCTTTTTCCTTATATATACCGAAAATGTAATGCCCGTATTTCTTCATAAGAAAGCTGCATGTTGTAACACGGTTTGACATGGGATATGGATAGTATGAACTTATTATTTGGTTATAATAAGGGAGGAACCCGTTTCTCACACCTGTTTCGTCATATGGTATGTACCACCAGCTTAAGTCCTGAATCTTTACAGACAGCGGTTCCAGTTCCTTATAATCCTTAAGCACTTTGTACAGACTCTCGTCAAACCTGTTTCTGTATCTATGTGACTGAGCTCTGTTTTCCGAGTTATCGTCGACGGAAGTCTCTGAACTTTCCTCGTTGATATTTACAGCCGAATCCACCGAGGTTTTTTTAATCCCGTTATCAGTTTCTTCTATTTCACCCTCTGCCTGCTTCAGTTCATCAGCATCATCCTCACCGGTAATTTCCTCTGAGCCTTCGAATTCTTCCGAACTTCCGATTTCCACTGAGCTTTCAATTTCTTCATTTTCGGTTTCCTCATATACCTCTGCTATTTCTTCAGCTTCTTCGTACTCAGGCTCCTCCGTCATACGGATTTCTTCCGCCAATTCATCCCCTTCCACTTCAAGCTTCCTTATCTGATCAGGATTTGAAGCATTAAAAAGACTGGAATATAAAACAATTTTTTTATCCCTTACAACGGCACATACATTGTAATCCTCAATTGCATTATTGTTTCCGAATGTTAAAAGCTTTTTCAGCATTCCTTTTTTGTTGTTAATATCCCCGAGCTTGATTTTATTTGTCCTATCCTTATACAGATAAACTTCGCTTGTGGATTTTACGTCACCTAAATTTTCAACCGATACAAGTATATTTCCTTTTATGCCTCTTATATCAAGGCGAACGTATCCTCTTGATTTATCCTTTTTATTTATCGGCTCAAAAAATTTCATTATTCTATAATTCTTATTATTCATGAAAACCTCCCAAAATACCTGTTACAAAAATATATGCCGGTATTTCTGTAAAATTACAGTAAAGTATTCATTTTTACAATACTTTTACAATATCATACAGAGAGCTTAAAACAAGCCAGTTCTGCGGGAAATATCTCATGACGTTCCAATAGCCCACACCTTCAAATCCGTATTCAGAAAATAAATCTAACTTTGCCTTTATGCTGCGGGCATCCTCAAACCACACCTGATGCTGCTTGCCCTGATTGTCGTAGTAGGTAAAGTACGGAGCCTGGGCTGTTTCATCATATTTTATATCAGCTCCCACGGTTGATGCCAAATCCACGGCCCCTACATTGGAAAGTGATTGTGCCTTTGAAACTCCCTGTTCATACGGCAATGTGAAGTCATATCCGTAATTCGGAATGCCCATATAAATTTTATCCCTTGGAATTTCGGTTACCGCGTAATCAAGAACCTCTCTCACCTTATTTACAGGTGCCACAGCCATTGGAGGACCGTAAGTATATCCCCATTCATAGGTCATGAGCAGCACTCTGTTTGAAGCATCGCCTATAGCAGGGTAATCATGTGCCTCGTAAAGAAGTCCGGGCTGGTCAGCCGAAACCTTTGGTGCAAGAGCGGTTAGCACAGTAAATCCTTCCTCATTGAGCCTCTTGGTCACGTTACCGATAAACTCAACAAATTTTTCTTTATCCTCAGGAAGAACATACTCAAAATCTATGTCAAGTCCGCTGTACCCCTTTTCCTTCATTGTCTTCACTATATTTTCTATTAAATTATTCTGAGCCTCGGGGTCGTTTAAAATGGTGTGCGCCAGCTCATTGCTGAATTTTCCTTCTTCTGTCAACGTAGAAATAAGCATGAGAGGCGCCACACCGTAATCTCTTGCAATTTTTATTAATTCATCATCATCAATTCCTATTAAATTACCTTCAGGTGTCAGACCATATGTGAAGATTGTCAGATATGTCAGATAAGGCAATGTCTTCATAAGCACTGTCCTGTCTATATTTGGATATGCATACCCTACAACCTGAATGGGCCCCCGCTTCTCCTCGTTTAGCGTTACAGTTATTTTTTCTCCCGGAAATATAGCATCCGCGTGAGTTATTGACGGATTGTACTGCAGCAATTGTGTAACTGTGGTTCCATATCTTTTGGCAATATTTTCAAGAGTATCTCCGGGCTGAACCGTATGAACAACATCGGGTACGAGAATAACCAACGTCTGACCCGGAACCAGCATGTTCGGATGTGCCAGTTCATTATCGGATATAATTTTATCGGGATTGACATTATATTGCTTTGCAATAGAATATATTGTTTCTCCCGGCTGAACAACATGTATAATCATAGCTTCTCTCCTTTCCTTTCTTCCAACAGTATATGCATCAGAAGCATGATTGTTAAATTTGCCGTATTTTAAAGTTACGGCGAATTATTGAACAAGTTGTTTTATCATTTCCGCAGCTGCTGCGGCGTCAGCCCTTCCTTTTGTTTCCTTCATTATATAACCCATAACTGCTCCAAGAGCCTTTTCTTTTCCGTTAAGATATTGCTCCACAGCAGCTTTATTTGCTTCCACTGCTTCTTTACAGATTTTTCTCAGCCCTTCTTCATCTATTCCCTCCATATCGCTTTCGGAAATGAAGTCCCCTGCTGCTTTTCCTGTGTCAAGCATCTGTTCTAAAACGTTTCTTGCAATATTTGAGTTAATTTTTTTATTTTCGGCTAAAACAACAAGTTCATTCAGATGCTTAGCAGGAACAGGTATGTTGAATTCTTCTTTCTCGGCATCCGTAGCCAGTTTCCTGAATATGGGGCCAAGTATATAATTTGCGGTAATTTTTTTATTTTTTATATTTTCACTGGCTTCTTCAAAATATTCGGCAATCTTTTTATATTTCACCAAAAGCTCGGCATCCTGCTCATTCAACTCAAAATCCTTAACAAACCTCTCATATTTTTCTGCCGGAAGCTCCGGGATTTCATCATTGTATTTTTTTATTTCATCATCTGTTAAACAAATTGTAACCAGGTCCGGTTCCCTGAAATATCTGTAATCATCTGCATCTTCTTTTCCTCTCATGCTTTCGGTTATATTCAGCTCCGGGTTATATCTCCTTGTTTCCTGATATATTTCTCCTCCGCTTTCAAGAATGTCAATCTGCCTGTTAAATTCATATTCCATTGCCTTTGCAATGAAGTTGAGAGAATTCATATTCTTTATTTCAGTTCTTGTTCCATATTCCTTCTCGCCCTTTTTCCTCACTGAAATATTTACATCGCATCTCAGAGAGCCTTCCTGCATCTTAACGTCGGAAACCCCTACATACTTCATAATAAGCCTGAGCTTTTCTATATATTCCACTGCTTCCTCAACACTTCTGATATCTGGCTCGGACACAACCTCTATAAGCGGCACTCCTCCTCTGTTATAATCAATGTAGATATCTCCTCGCTCGTGAATAAGCTTACCTGCGTCCTCTTCAATGTGAATTCTGGTAATATTTATATTTTTGCCTGATGCAAGAGTTATAAATCCTTTTTCGCACAGCGGCCTGTCATACTGCGATACCTGATATGCCTTGGGCAGATCCGGATACACATAATTTTTCCTGTCCATCTTCGAAATCTTTCTTATTTCACAGTTTGTTGCAAGCCCCGCCTTAACTGCATACTCAACAACCGCTCTGTTCAGCTTAGGCAGTGTTCCCGGAAGGCCGATGCACACGGGACAGCAATGTGTGTTGGGCTCTCCTCCGAATTCCGTTGTACATTGGCAGAATATTTTTGTTTTTGTGGAAAGCTCCACATGGGTTTCAAGCCCCGCCACCAGTTCCCAGCTCATAATATCACTCCTATTCCCGTTTGCCTGTATATTTTCTCCTTAACCTGCTGCTCGTACTGATATGCCGCATTCATTATTACAGCATCATCAAAAGCATTACCTATGAGCTGCATTCCTATAGGCAGCCCTTTGCCGTCGAACCCGCAGGGAACGGAAACTGCAGGCAGCCCTGCAATATTCACAGGCACCGTGCATATATCCGTCATATATGCTACGACAGGGTCAGAAGAAGTGAAATTAAGCTCGAAAGCAGTTGTCGGTACCGTAGGGGCAATAATAACATTGCATTCCTCAAAGGCCTTTTTAAATCCCCCAGCTATTGCCCCTCTTAATTTTTGAGCCTTTTTGTAGTAGGCATCATAATATCCCGCACTCAGCACATATGTTCCAAGCAGTATTCTTCTCTGAACCTCCTTGCCGAAGCCCTCGCTTCTGGTCCTGCATATCATGTCGTTTATGTCTTTATAGGAGCCTGTTTTATGACCGTAGCGTATGCCGTCATACCTTCCTAAGTTTGACGACGCTTCTGCACATGCAATTATATAGTAGGCAGGCAGTGCGTGCTTAACCTGCGGAAGCTCAATCTGTACTATTTCAGCCCCAAGATATTCGTATACCTTTAGTGCCTCGTCAATTGACTTTCTGACCTCTTCATTGATTCCCTCGAAGTATTCTTCGGCAATTCCAATTTTCATTCCTTTTATGCTCGCATCCAGCTTATCCGAAATCAGCTCCCTTCTCCCTCTTGATGTTGAGTCCTTGCTGTCGTACATGGATATGGAGTCATACACCATTGCGGCATCCTCAACGCTTGAGGCAACAGGCCCTATTTGGTCAAGGCTTGACGCATATGCAATAAGCCCGTATCTTGATACCGTTCCGTAGGTAGGCTTCATACCCACCAGACCGCAGAAGCTTGCCGGTTGTCTTACAGAGCCTCCCGTATCGGAGCCGAGACCGTATACTGCAAGATTTGCAGCCACTGATGCAGCAGCACCTCCGGAGCTGCCTCCCGCCACGTGATTTTTGTTGTGAGGGTTGAGAGCTCCTCCAAAGCAGGATGTTTCGCATGATGAGCCCATTGCAAACTCATCCATATTGGTTTTTCCTAAAAGTATAGCATTTTGATTTTTCAGTATCTCCCACACGGTCGCATCATATATGGGAATGTATCCCCTCAGCATTTTTGAGCAGCAGGTCGTTTCGATACCCTTGGTGGACATGTTGTCCTTAAGTGACATTGGAATGCCCTCCAGAGGCATCAGCTCTTCATTTCTTTCGATTTTCACATCCACAGCACCGGCAGTTTTAAGCGCCTCATCCGCAGTGATTTTTACATATGCGTTCAGTCCCTTGTTTTCGGCTATGCTGTCCAGATATTTCTGAGTAAGCTCTGTACAGGTAATCTGCTTCGTTTTAAGCAACTTGCTGATATATTTTATTTTGCTCAATGCCCCACCTCCTGTCCGGCCCTTTTCCTGACTACAAAGCAGCCGCTTTCTCCGCCTTCTCTATTTTTCAATATTTCATCCCTGTCAAATGACTGAGCAACCTCATCCTCATGAAATGCGTTGCACAGACTGTTTATATCTTCAAATCCGGTGTCTTCATCACTATCTACGGCTGCGCTTATGGTATCAGCAAAGCTGATTATTTCGGACATATCTCTTGTAAGGGCCTCTGTGTCCTCCTCTTCAACCCTCAGCTTTGCAAGAGCCGCTATTTTTATAATATCTTCACGAGTTATCATTGTATCCTCCTACCTTATCTTTATATGAACTTCCCTGAGCTGCTGCTCCGTCACCTCACATGGTGCATTTGTAAGCAAATCCTGGGCATTGCTGTTCATGGGAAAGGCAATTACCTCCCTGATGTTTTCTTCTCCCGTGAGAAGCATTACGATTCTGTCAATACCCGGGGCCATACCTGCGTGTGGAGGTGCTCCATACTTAAATGCATTGTACAATGCGGCAAATTTTATTTTAAGATCCTCTTCCGTATAGCCTGCAATCTCAAAGGCCTTTAGCATTATGTCAATATCATGGTTTCTTACGGCTCCCGATGAAAGCTCCACTCCGTTACATACAATATCGTACTGATATGCCAAAATGTCAAGAGGGTCTTTTCCCAGCAGTGCCTGCAGCCCACCCTGAGGCATTGAAAACGGGTTGTGGGTAAACGCCGCATTGCCTGTTGCATCATCTATTTCATACATCGGAAAATCTATAACGAAGCACATTTCAAATTTGCTTTCATCTATTAATCCAAGTCTTTTTGCAAGCTCCGTCCTTATTTGACCTGCAAGCCTCGGCGCATGCTCCCTGTCGTCAGCTATGAAAAACAAGACACATCCGGGCTTAAGTCCCGCACGCCGTGCAAGCAGCTCTCTGTCGTCCTCGGAGAGGAATTTGTCTATGGGACCTTGATATTGCATGGCATCATCCACTTTGATGTATCCCAAGCCCTTCATACCTATTTTAACGGCATACTCAAGCATTTTTTCAAAGAAGCTTTTTGGCTGCTGCCCGCAGTCGGGAACACTTATCGCCCTAACAGTCTTCCGCCTGAAGGGAGCAAATTCCGTTTCTTCAAACATATCGCTTATGTCGATAATTTCAAGGGGATTCCTTAAATCCGGCTTATCTGTTCCGTACTTCAGCATGGCATCCCCATAGGTGATTCTGGCAAATGGAGGCTTTGAAACAGCCTTACGGGAAAACTTTACGAATGTGTCGTACAGCACATCCTCAGCAACCATCAGCACATCCTCCTGCGTTGCAAATGCCATCTCAAAATCCAGCTGGTAAAACTCCCCCGGAGAGCGGTCCGATCTTGCGTCCTCATCCCTGAAGCACGGAGCTACCTGAAAATATCTGTCAAATCCCGAGGTCATGAGCAGCTGCTTAAACATCTGAGGTGCCTGTGGAAGGGCATAGAACTTGCCTCTGTGCTTACGGCTTGGTATAATGTAGTCTCTTGCTCCTTCGGGAGACGAAGCCGTAAGTATGGGCGTCTGTATTTCTAAAAATCCCAGGTCGCTCATTTTATTTCTCAGGTGTGAAATAATCTTGGAGCGCATCACAATGTTGTTATGCACATCTCTGTTTCTTAAATCCAGAAACCTGTATTTCAGACGCAGGTCCTCCTTTATTTCCTTCGACGACGATATCTCAAAAGGTATTGGCGCTCTTGTTCTGCCTAAAACACTCAATGTTTCAGCCTCTATCTCCACAGTTCCTGTTTCAAGCTTTTCGTTGATTGTATCCTCATCTCTTTTCACAACCCTGCCAAAAACCGAAATGGTACTTTCCCTGGAAATTCCGTCTATCAGCGATTCATCCTCCACCACAATCTGGACTACACCGTAATGATCTCTTAAGTCTATAAATTTCACTCCGCCGTGATCTCTGACATTCTCAAACCATCCGGCCACTCTTATATCCATACCTATATGACTTTCTCTGATTTCTCCGCAAGTATGGGTACGGTACTCGTTTGCTTTTATCATAATTTCTCTCCTATAAATTCTATTTGTTTATGCATTCAATACTTCTGTGTTCGATATGCGCAGTCTCGTTCATAGAAGGGTTAGGGCATACAAAAACTCCTCCATCCCTGGAAAAGGGACGAAGGAGTTAAAATTCGCGGTACCACCCTAATTAGCATATACTTGCGTACAGGCTCACTCAAAAGACACAATCATGTCTTTGCCGCTTTATCGCTCGGTTGCGTTTGAGCCTACTTTTGCATTATCCATTGCAATTTGGGTCAAAAGCTCAAGGATGTTCTTCACTTAAAATCATTGTAATAGACTCTCACCGGCGCTATCTCTCTGTGACTTAAATTTTAAGCTACTCTTCCCGTCATCGCTTAGTATTTTTTCATTATTATATTTTATTTTTTCCTTTTGTCAATAGTTTATTTATAATTAATGCAAAAAATTTTTTATTAAGCCTTTGTTAAATTCCTTCTCCGAATTAATGACAATTACATTTCTTCCCTTTGCTTTTGAAAATAAGATCAATCGATCCACTTCTCCCGTACCTTCATTAAAGAACACAATATGCTTTGATTGATTAATCATATATAAATTGCGCCTCGTCATGCAATCCCATGTATAGTGGCACTGCATCATTATCTCCCTGTCGCTCTTTTCCATTATAGAATAGTATTTATCCCTTTGAGCTTCTGTCCAATTCACTGAATGAGTTTCGTATGGCAGCACACCCTCTAAGGTTATTTGCGGATAGTCCTTCTTTTTTTCAAGCACTACCTCTGCCGCATACTGTTCAAAACCAATGTCCATCCCACTTAAGAAATTGGTAACTGAAAAGCATTCAATGAGATATATTATAGACTCTTCTATCACCAATTCCGCATTGTTTAAAAATTGACTTTTCTCTCCAAATGAAGACAGCCTGTCCTCTGTACAGCTTCCTATGAAACAGCAGGTATTTAATTTTTTCATATTCTTCAATTTTCCACCTTTCTTTCCAGTAATTAATTCTATTACGCTGTCCGCTTAATTATATAATTATAGCTTATTTAATACGCTGATAGCAATAGATAATATATAAAAGAGGTGATGTTATGGAAGAAAATATTATACTTCTAATTGGTAAGCGCCTGCGAAAGCAGCGCGAAAAATTAGGAATGACCCGTGAGGGATTCGCGGAAAAGGCAGGTATTTCACCACAATTTTTAGCTGAAATTGAAAATGGAAAAAAAGGAATGTCTGTAGCAACTCTCTACAAGCTATGTACTAACTTTGATATTTCCTCTGATTACCTGCTGTTCGGTAATCTTTCGCCGGAGCCGGCTCCGCTCATGTCTGAGCCCTACCGCTCCTACACAGAGGATATTATGGAAATAGTAAATAATATAATTTTAGAATCCCAAGGCAATTATAAAAAGAATGAACGTAATACTAATTCGCATTAAATCAGTTCCCTTGGAACGAATTAGTATATACTGTTTTCCTATGTCGCGGACAAAGATTTGTCACTTTTAAATTAAAACAGTATAAATTGTAAAAACACCGCTCAATAGCTGTAACAAGCTATTGAGCGGTTGTGCCATGTGGATAATTTATAACAGTTTACTTAAATAATGAATCCAAATCCTGCTTCACGAATCTCATAATATTATCTTTGTCTTTAAAAATAAGCAACTTTTCAGATCTGTCATAAAGCATTACGTCCTTATATTCGTATTGGTCTGTTTTAGAAGAATATGAAATCGCAATAATATCCCCATCTTCATGTGTGATTGTTCTACCCATGAAAAATTCACCATAATACTCCTTTTCTTCATTGTCCGGGCTATAGTTCTGAGGAGCCGTCATTTCAGCCAACAGCAGCTCTGTATCAACAATATCTGTATAATTTGCATCTCCTCCCGAAAACATTTCATTAAACCACACAGCTGAAAAATTCTCTTTTTTATAATTCTCGAAATCCCTGTATGTTCCCATAGCCTCGTGTGCTCCCGAACAAAGGGTCTCCGCGTCATACTTGATTCTCCCTATTGAACCTCCCTTGGCGCTCAGACTTTCATATGCATATTCTTCATCTGTTCTGATCCATCTTGACTTATATGTTTTATTGTTTTTATAAATAATGCTGATGGTATAGTCATTCTCAAAATTAGAATCATATGACACAGCATTGCTTAGGCTCTGAATTCCATAATAAATTGCCTCTAATTCATCGCTGCCCTCCTCTAACTTCAGAGATCTGCTTTTTCCTGTAGCGCGGTTGGCATCACCCACCATCAGCCGTTCCTTTGTAGAAATTTCAACCTCTGTTGGCAAGTATATGCTGTCGTTCTTTAACTCCTCTATGGGTTTTTTAAGCTGTTGGCTTATATATGTAGTTTGCGCGAAGAACGCAATACTGATTAAAGCCACAACTGCAATTGCCGCACCCAGCAGCCTTTTCACAGCGCGTATTCCTTTTCTATCCCATATCATATATGCACACAGTCCTCCTGCTGCTCCAATAACTAAGCACACAGCATCGGGATAATGATCAGGAATGAAAATATCTGGCACAACCGGACTGAATATCAGCAGGAAGCGATATATTGGAACTTCGAGTTTTCTCCTGAATATAAACATTATGAGAATCCCGGCAATCACTGCAAATATCATATCTCGATTAAATTTATTAATATATGTTTTAAGCTTATTCATAGTACCCTCCTGTATTCTTGCTTACACATGCATCCGCAAAGCTTTCAGGAAGCATATATGTGTCCCCGTTATCAATATAAATAAAATTGTTTTCCGTATCAAGCAATGCACTTACTGTAAAACCATATTTCCCCAGAATATTTATGGGCATCAGACCATCCCTGTCATCAATATATGTTCTACCCATGCCTTTTCTTTCTCTCAGCCCTTGAGCCAATGCATCATACTTTCTGCTGCTGTCATCCTTGTAAACAACATAGGTTCCGTCGTATTTTTCCCCGTCTGTTGAGTAAGATATGGCAAAACCTGAAATATCCTCAAAGTTATAGGCTGTCGCTGAAACGTGCCTGTATATGCCAAATATTGCACCTATGCACACTGCAGCTGCCGCTATCCATTTTAAAATAAAAACAGAAAACCTTTTAAGTGTAAATACATCTCTACTCTCGGTTACATATCCTATGCTTCCGTAAATGCATCCACCTATAATACACGGCAGTATTAACATAGAAACATAGCTGAGAACTGCAAACCTGGCAAATATTACTTCACCAATATAATTGTAATTCATAAACATGTGAGTATTTGGGCTTATATACATAAGAAACATTTCCGCAAGCTTGTAGGGAATTGCCATAATAAGCTTCACCACAAATATACTCTGATGCACATACATATGTGAGAAAAATCCCATGAACATTCCTATCATACAGAAAATAAGCACTCTTTTTTCTGACCTCTTTCTTTTTAAAACCTTTTTAAGCAGCGATGTATTTTCATCCGGTATTTCTGCCTTCGGAAGCTCAATCTGCTCCGTTCTTGCATCCAGCAACTTTTTGCATTCCTCACATTCTGATATATGCTCCTCAATTTCTATTATCTTATTGAAATTATCACAATACCAACGTGTTTTTTCATCGAATTCACATGACATTATCCATTCCTCCCAGCTCTGAAAATATTTGCTTGAATTTCTTTCGTGCCCTAAATAATGTTATTTTTACATTTGAGGCTGAGAAATCCATTATCTTTCCTATTTCATCATAGGTAAATCCCTGCTGGTCCCTTAAAATAATTATTGTTCTGTAATCCTCAGGCAGCTGCTTTAATGCTTTGATTATAGTAGCAGCTCTTTCGCTGTTTATAGCATCATCCTCAGGATTTTCAAGTGATTCCACAGCCTCAGCTTCACTCAGTGGCGATGTCTTTTCTTTAACCTTTCTCGTATGATTTATATATGTATTGCGCGCTATTTTCAAAATCCATGTTTTAAGGCTGCTCTCACCTCGGAAATGCTTAATTCCGGAATACACCTTTAGAAACACTTCCTGTGAGATATCCTCGGCAAGGAAATGGTCATATGAAAGATGATACAAATATGTATACACCACATTTTTATAGTTTTCGTATGCAATTTCAAATTCCTCTTTCAACGCATCACCTTCCTGCCCTGAATTGTACGTACTACCTATATAGACAGACTTTTTTCAAAAAAGTTACAAAATTTCTCAAAAAAATAGAGGCCGGTATTCCGTGCCTCCTATATATTATTATTTTTCATTACTGAAAATCAAGTCCTTTTCACCTGCGCTTATTTTTATTGTATCGGACTTTTCTATTGTTCCTTTCAATAGCTCTTCTGAGAGTCTGTCTTCGATTTTTCTCCTTATGGCTCTCTGCAGAGGTCTTGCTCCATATACCGGGTCGAAGCCCTCATCAGCAAGCAGCTCCTTCGCTTTATCATCAAGCTCAATTTTTATATTCATCTGTTCAAGGCGCCCTGAAAGATTGTCAATCATCAGTGAAACAATACTTTTAATGTGTTCCTTGCTGAGTGAGTGGAATACTATTATTTCGTCAATGCGGTTAAGGAATTCAGGTCTGAAGGTTCTCTTCAATTCAGCCATTACATTTTCCTTCATTTTTTCATACTCATCTTTTTCCTCATCTGAGGTACCGGAGCTGAAGCCTAATGTTCTTTGCTTCTTGATCGTGCTCGCACCAACGTTTGATGTCATAATTATGACGGTATTTTTAAAGTCAACGGTCCTTCCCTTGGCATCCGTAAGCCTTCCGTCGTCAAGTATCTGGAGAAGTATGTTGAACACATCCGGATGCGCTTTTTCTATTTCGTCAAACAGGATGACGGAGTATGGTTTTCTTCTGATTTTTTCAGTAAGCTGACCTCCGTCGTCAAACCCGACATATCCCGGAGGAGAACCTACAATCTTTGATACTGAATGCTTCTCCATATATTCTGACATATCAACTCTTATCATGGCATTTTCATCGCCAAACATGGATTCTGCCAGCGCTTTTGAAAGCTCTGTTTTTCCTACTCCCGTAGGTCCTAAGAATATGAATGAGCCTATTGGCTTTTTAGGGTCCTTCAGCCCTACCCTGGACCTTCTTATGGCTTTTGCCAGCGCCTCAACCGCCGGCTCCTGACCTATAACTCTCTTATGCAGGATTTCTTCCATATTCAGCAGCCTTTCAGACTCTTCTCCCTGCAGCTTTTTAACAGGAATTCCGGTCCACTGTGAAACAACATCTGCAATTTCTTCATATCCAATCTGCGAATCCTTTGAATTTTTAGCTGCCCACAGCTTCTTTTGCTTGTCGAGCTCTTCAGAAAGTTTCTTTTCTTCATCCCTGAAGGAGGCCGCCTTTTCAAAATCCTGATTGTTTATTGCTGCTTTCTTTTCAGCCTTGACCTCCTTTATTTTATCCTCAAGCTCCTTCAAGCTTTTTGGCGCTGTCGAAGATTTAAGCCTTGTTCTTGATGCGGCTTCATCAATCAGGTCTATTGCCTTGTCGGGAAGGAATCTGTCAGATATATATCTGTGGGATAATTTTGCGGCTGCCTCAATTGCTTCATCTGTTATGGCAACCTTGTGATGAGCCTCGTATTTGTCCCTCAGTCCATTCAGAATTTTCACTGTATCTTCCACGCTGGGTTCATCCACAGTCACAGGCTGGAATCTTCTTTCGAGAGCGGCATCCTTCTCAATATGCTTCTTGTATTCATCCAATGTTGTTGCACCCACTACCTGGAGCTCTCCTCTTGCCAGTGTAGGCTTCAAAATATTGGAAGCGTCGATTGCTCCCTCTGCTGCACCCGCACCTATTATTGTGTGAAGCTCATCTATAAACAATATTATATTTCCCGCGGACCTTATTTCATCCACAGCACTTTTAAGTCTTTCCTCAAATTCCCCCCTGTACTTTGCTCCCGCAACCATGCCTGCCATATCAAGGGTTATAACTCTCTTATCCTTCAATGTTTCCGGTACGTTGCCCTTAACTATTTCTTGCGCCAGTCCCTCGGCAATTGCTGTCTTTCCAACTCCCGGCTCTCCTATAAGGCAAGGATTATTTTTTGTTCTCCTTGACAATATCTGTATCACTCTTTCAATTACATCTTCTCTGCCAATTACAGGATCAAGCTTGCCTGCTTCAGCTCTTTGATTGAGATCCGTTCCATATTTGTCTATGGTCTTTGTGCCGGTCTGGGGCTGTGCTGCACCCTGTCCGAAGCTCTGCGGACTTTCTGAATCGCCTCCGCTTCCATTCTTTACTGCCTCAACCACTTCCTGCTTCAATTCATTTAAGCTGACTGCAGACTTGATTATCTGTGCACCTATTCCCTCTCCCTCATCTATGAGACCTAAAAGAATGTGCTCCGTACCTACGTAGGGCACCCCCATCTGAGATGAGTATTGGCGTGCAAGCTCTATTACATACTTGCTTCTCGGGCTTATGGCAATGTATTCAGGTACATTCTCTCCCATGCCGGTAGTATTTTTTACAACCTCTCTCACTTTTTCAACATCTATTTTATTTCTCAGTATCTTACCTGCTATGCCATCATTTTCAAGCAGCAGTCCCATAAGTATATGCTCTGTTCCGAGCACGTTCTGCCTTAATCTCTTCACTTCTTCCTGCGCTAATTCTATGGCACTTTTAGCAGAATTATTGAATCCGCTCATCATAAATTTCGTCTCCTTTACCAATTATTTATTTTTATTGTCTTGTCAGTTCATTTCTTACAACCTCTGCCCGCTTGCCGTCTCTTTCCTTGGGCAGCAGCTCCTTATCGTATATAGAGGATAGATTGCTGGGCTGTATCCGTGTCATCAATCCGTATAAGTCCTTGCCCCGAGCAGCCTTAATCATTTCCATATCACTTCCCAATTTTATGAGCGATAAAAGCCGCATAGCCTCCTCCGTGGACATCTTTCTTGCATTTGTGAGAAGTCCGTAAGCTCTGTACACTTCATCCTCCAGCTCCTCATAGTTGTTCTTCCTGAGGTGCTCCCTTGTTCTTTCTTCTTTATCAACAATTTGCTCAACTATATGAGTAATTTTATCAATCAGTGTTTCCTCCGAGGCTCCCAGCGTTCCCTGATTGGATATTTGATACAGATGTCCAAGTGATTTCGTTCCTTCGCCATAAACACCTCTTACCGCAACACCCAGCTGTGAAACTCCGTAAAGAAGCTTTTCTATCTGATTTGTAACAGACAGTGCAGGCAGATGAATCATTACTGATGCCCTCATTCCTGTTCCCATATTTGTGGGGCACGCTGTCACATACCCCAGATCCTGGTCGAAAGCATAGTCAAGAGACTCCTCTATAATATCATCCGTCTCGTTGCTTAATTCCCAGCATTCCTTCAATGACATTCCACTCTCAATTGTCTGTATTCTTATGTGGTCCTCTTCATTGAGCATTATGGAAGTTTTTTTGTCGGAGCTTAATAAAAACGCTGCTCTTTCATTACGCTCTGCCAATGCCGGACTTATAACATGATTTTCTATAAGAACATTTTTCTGAATATCGGATAAGTCCCTCATGTATGTCAGCTTGTAGCCTGAATCCGCCTTTGCAACGGCACTGCTTACTTCCTGTATTACATTTTCCGCCTCTTCCTGCCCCATTTTAACAGGAAAGCGATAATCCTTTAAATTTCTTGCAAGCCTAATACGGCTTGTTATTACTATATCTCTTTTATCCATGCCGCACCTCGCTTATAAATTATTTTCCATCTGTCTTATTTCATCTCTGATTCGAGCTGCCTTTTCATATTCCTCATTCTCGACAGCATATCTCAGTTGAGTTTTCAGCTTTTCAATATCCTTTTGTATCTTGAAGCTTCCTCCCATTCTTTTTGGTATTTTACCATTGTGGGACCTGTATCCCTGAATATTTTCCACCACCGGCATCAATCTCGGCTTAAATGCATCAATGCAGTCGCTGCATCCAAATTTTCCTGTATTTTTAAACTCCTCGTATGTCATGCCACACTTAGAACAGCTTTTTTCTGTTGTATATGCGGCAGTATTGAAAGAGTTATTCAACATTGCTGAAAATAGATTTTCCATTGAAAAGTTTGCATTGAAGAAAGGTTGATTTTTCTTTGCACACTCCTCACACATATGACTCTCCGTCTTATTTCCATTTATAATGTGAGTAACGTGGACCCTTGCCTCATTTTTTCCGCATTCATTACATAGCATAATTATACCCTCCTGACTTTACACTAATCATCCTCAGATGATACCAATATCATTTCCTTGAGCAGCACAGCTCTCATTTTATTTCTGTCGTCATAGGAAACATTGACGAGAGCTCTGTCTCCTAATACACTCTGCATTATTTTCAGCTCCCTCCTGGAAATCAGACTCCTTTCATAGATGGCATGAAGCAAATCAAATGCTTTTGTGTACGTAATGCTTTCGCCTATGCTTTCATTCAGTATTTTCTTGAAATCATCCTCCCCGGATGAACGAACCTTAAATATTCTGATATATCCGCCTCCACCTCTTCTGCTTTCCACAATGTACCCTCTGTCATTGTTAAACCGCGTCGTAAGCACATAATTTATCTGCGATGGTGAGCAGTCGAACTGCTGGGCAAGAATATTCCTCTGTATTTCCACAGTTCTCTGGTTGCTGGCTTCAAGAAGCTCCTTGATAAAACCCTCTATGATATCACTTAAATTATTAGACATATTTTCACTTCCTTGGTTAGACTTTAACTTTGACTATCTTTGACTTTTGATTTTATTATAGCACTGTTTTTTCTTTTTTCAATAGTTATTTTAAAAAAATTTATAAAATTTATTCTTAACTCTTCTTATTTTATTTCCTCCTATGTCTTATACTAATTCGCTCAAGGGAACTGATTTAATGCGAATTAGTATTATATTTCTATCTTTAATGTCAAATAAGCATTTGTAGAATAAAATTAACAAAGAGTATGCATGCTGTTTAAAAAATTAGCACCAATCATCAACCTGCCTTAAAAAGCAAGGTCATGTTTTCTGTGTCTTATTGACAATTTAGGGTTTTTATAATATAATTTATCTTTAAAACTATAATTTCAAGCTGTGGCAGAATAATTTTGATAATGCGGTGAGGAGATACAAATGTCTAGTGAGTTATTGAAATATGTAGGAAGCCAAATAAAGATGTTTCGTAAAATTAAAAAACTGACTATCGATGATCTGGCAAAAATGATAGGCAAAAGTAAATCAACAGTATCAAAATATGAATCTGGAGAAATAGCTATAGATATTGCAACTCTGTACGACATAGCATCGGCATTGAATACCAGCATGGTTATTCTGACAGATTATCAAGAAAACAAAAAAATCGATATTGAACAAAGCCGCATATGGCAGGCAGATCAGCTGTACATGTACCATCAGAGCGGCGAAATAACTTACAGCTCCTTTATGCGCCTGAGAAAGGACGAAGCAAACAATAAAACAATTGCCACACTGTATTACAAGGTTGACAATCTGGATAACTTTCAGGATTGCGACTGCATATACCAGGGATATATGAGCCACCATGAAAACATACTTAATTTCAATCTTCAAAACTGCATGTATAATTCCGAATCCGTGCTGATTAACTTCTTTGTACCCATAAGGAAGACAGTAACAATATCAGGTCTCATAAGCGGGCTTGAGGACATCACACTGAGACCTTCAAGCCACAAGGTAGTTCTTTCAAAAACTCCCCTGTCCGACGATGAACAAAAGGAACTTCTTAAACTGTCTAAGGATGTAATTAAAAGACTGAGAGACGAGCACGTATTCCGAGTCGATGATTAAAGCATCTTATGGCCTTTTTTCGCTAAGACTAATAATCTGCAATAACATCAGCCTTCTTTATTTTAAATATTGCAAGGCTCAGCAGGAATTTTACAATCTGGTCTATTGCCATGCAGAACCATATGAACATAATATCCAGCTTGAGCACATATGTGAACAACAGTGCCAGAGGAACTCTTACGGCCCATATACCTATGAATGAAATAATCATAGGTATATTTTTATGTCCGGCAGATCGGATTGTTCCGTTCAGCACCTTGGATAAATTCTGAGGAACCTGTATGAATCCCATGACAATGAGGTAGTTTATACCTATTGCCTTGATATCTGGATTGTTCGTGCATATATCCATGAAAATCCCAGGGAAAATAATTATAAGAAGCGACGAAAACATGCTGATTGCCGCAGAAGTAGCAATCAGCTGCTTTGAATATATCTTTAAAAGAGGGCCGTCTTTCTTTCCTATTGCATAGGCAGTAAGTGATGTGGAGGCAATCCCAACACCAACTGCAGGCATCTCCGACATCATCTCTGCCTGAAGGCCAAGCTGGTATGCTGCAAAGGTAAGCTCCCCGTATGAGAGGATTATTTTGCTCATTATGATGGCTGAAATCTGCCAGAAAATATTCTCAAATGCAGCAGGTATTCCTATGGCGTACACCTGCTTTACAAAGCTTAGATCATTTTCACCGTCACTTGAAACCGTGCTGAACAATCCGTTCCTGCTGTTATATAGAAGATAAATTCCCATAAACGCCCCACACGCCTGAGATACAAGAAGTGCAACAGCCGCGCCTATTACCTCAAGCCTTGGAAAGCCAAACTTGCCGTAAATCAGCAAATAGCCCAAAGCGACATTTATAATATTCACAACCACAGCTATGTACATGGGAGTTTTCGTATTGCCGCATGCCTGAAACGCAGCTGTAACAGCTGACATAATAAGCAGAAAGGGAGCAGTTAAAACCGCTATTTTCAAATAATCTGAAGCAATCTTAAGCGTATCCCTGCTGTCAGTAAAAAATTTCAGGATTCCCGGTGAAAAATAAAATAAGACAACGATTAAAACACCGGACAGTATAAGCCCGGTGGTACATGTTTGCTCGAAGGTCTTCCTGCACCTTCCCATATTGCTTTCATCTCTATTTTTCGCTATAACAACCGTGGCTCCTACTCCGATTCCCTTAAACAGACACCACAGTATGCCTGTTATTCTTGAGCATATTCCCTGTGCTGAAATCAGCATGGGTGACAGCCTTCCAACCATTGCGGCAGATATGAAGCCTGCGGACATCTGAAATATATTTTCCAGCATTACCGGAATAATCAGTAAAAAAATCTGCTTTCTTACTAACTTTGGGTCATAAACCTTCTCTGTCATATATTCCTCTTACTATATTAAGAATGTGATACCATCATTGTACATCACCGCAATGTGTCTTTCAAGCAGATTGTGATATTTTTATCTTCATCATGTTTTCTTCTATGCTTCCTTTATCAGCACATCATTCCCTAATATAGTCAATTTGTTTCCTCCGTGCTATTTAATTATTATGTAGTCACCGCATTTAAGCTGCGAAACCTCTGCCCTCAAAGCTATTGCAATATCCCTTACCATGAGCTTCTGCTCCTCTGCGTCACGGGCTATAAGAATCAGCGGATTTCCGCCAAAAACCCTGTTCCTGTCCAATGTTATGTATGCCATTATTTCTGCCTTGTCTTTTGCCATAATCTTCTCCCTTACTTGTTTTCAAGCGGATCCTTCATGAGCTCCGGATTTTTCTTCACAACCTCCAGCAGCGGCGTTTGCCTTATGGTATCTATAAACGCACCTTCATCACGTATTAAAGGGACTATCGCTATAGCAACCCTGCCTGTTCGAAATTGCTTCCTTATATAGCTGTACCTCTTGACTCCCAGCCTGCGGCAAACTTCAAACAACATTGACTGCCTCTGGCCGTAGTTATCAAGAGTAATGCGATAGTGATCCTTTTTAGGAGTTATTACAGCAGCTATCGCCTCAGACTGGACTATTTTCCTTGAAATGTCAGTTCCCAAGAGATTTGACACAAATATATCGTCCACAAACAATTCCGAATTGCGAACTTCAACCTTACCTAATTTAACTTCAGCAATATCTCCGATTGAGTTGCCTTTTGAAAACCTCCTTAAAATTAAAAACATTGCCGTTCCTGCCACAACTCCGCATAAAATATTCAGCCACATAGCCTCGCTGTTTATAATGTGCATGGTTATTTCTGTGGTCAAGGATACAAGGAGAGCAAAATAGTTGCGCGCTTCATATGTCTTTGCTATTCCGTCAATATATGCGTCTCCGCGCTTTACAAATTCACTGCTCTCAATTGATTTCAGGCTCTCTTTTTCAATTTTGCGAACATCTCTGAAATGCTGTATTGCCAATGTGAGAAATGTGATTGCAGAATAGTTCTGTGCCAGCAATGCTGGAAAAGCAACAGCTCCCAATCCTGCCGCAACCACCCCGGTAACCAGATTTAACAGATATCCATTAGGGTAGCTGGGATATTGCCTGTAATCCTGAATAATGGTCAATATTCTCGCCGCACTTCCCATCACCATTGCTGTAACAATGTAAATCAGATACTGCTGTGATATCATTTCCTTCATAACAAACTCCAAATATGTTTATTGTTAATATCCCATGTTTTCCAAGAATTATGCCAGAAATTCCAGGAAGTTAAAACGGTGAGGAACACAAAATAAAAAACGGTCTATCTCAGAAATGAATTCTNNAACCTATACTTTGATTATGATTTTTCACTATCTGATAAATAATCTGTAAGCTTCTCAATAATTACTTTATAAGTGTTGGCACGGGATGAAAGCAGCATGATGAAAAGGAATATAATTTCATCATCATCAAAATTCCTGCAGTCTTCATATATATTTCTTGCCAGTTCCTCAATATCTTTTTCAAGCTTCGATATCTCTTCTTGTTCGATTAATAAGAACACCTTGTATAATTCACTCAGTCTATCGCTATCGAAATGATTTTCTTCATATTGATTCATTATCAACTTAACGTCGTCAAGTGACAAAATTTGTTTCAAATAAAATATGTAAATTAAGGATATAATATGTTGAGGATAATATTTTTTACTTTCAGGCTTCGGAATGAGTTCGTTCTTAACATAATTATTTATCATGGACTTAGTCAGTATCTTATCCTTAGAGCTGCGTTTATAATGTTCCAGGTTTTCATTCATAAACGAAAGAGCCTGGTCCATGTACAAGTTTATATTTGGAATTTTCGCACTTTCTATTTGATTTAAGAATTCGTTGTTATTTAAAAAATCTAATAATTCCTCTACTTGCATATTGTGCTCCTTGCTATTGTTTTATTAGTATTATATGGCATTGAAGAAAATTTTTCAAGCAAACCATTGACTTTTATTAAAAACAGGAATATCATAACTATATAATATAGTTTTTAAAACTACATAGGAGGTATTTATGAGTATTAATTCTGATAAAAAAGAATTAACAAGTGCGTTCACGCACTTAGGGGGTGCTGTATTTGGAGTTGTGGGAACAGCCGTACTTTTAAATTCAAAGAATTCCAATGGTATAACGCTGGCGGCTTTTCTTATCTTTGGCATAAGCATGGTATTAATGTATTCCACAAGTACAATTTACCACTTCATTGACAGATCAAGGCAAAAAGCTAAGCTGGTAATGAGGAAGCTTGACCATATCATGATATTTGTCTTTGTGGCAGGAAGCTATACACCCATCTGCCTGCTTACTCTTAACGGCAGTGCTGGTTACAAGCTTCTTACTCTTGTCTGGTCAATAACACTGATAGGCGTATTTATTAAGCTGTTTTGGATTACGGCCCCAAATTGGGTAAGCTCCTTGCTGTACATATTAATGGGATGGGTTGCCGTATTAGTTCTTTCTCCACTCGCAAATAAAATGGAGCCATGGGGGATGTACTGGCTGTTTTCAGGAGGAATATTTTATACAATAGGCGGTGTGATTTATGCTGTTAAAAGACCGAATATAAATAATACCTATTTTGGATTTCATGAGCTGTTTCATATATTTGTACTGGCAGGTTCTCTGTGCCATTATGTCATGATGTACTTTTATATAGGTTAGGCTTCATATTTCAATATGATTTACTTTACCGGATATTTTGCCATATAGGCTGAATATCCGGCAATAAAGACATACAGAAATTTGCACTTTCTTAAGCTCATCATTATTGCAGGTAACTGACGGTTATGATATAATTGCTAATCCGTTATATTTGTAACGTATTAATATGTTTTAAGGAAGGATTTATGAAAAAATACCTTTTAGCCTTTGCAATTATCGCCATACTTGTTTTATTTTTTACATATAGCAAAAAAAATCCTCAGCCCCCAGATTCGCAAGAGGCGCTCGCCGAGCCTGAATTCAATGAGGCAACCAAGGTGACACCTTCTGAAATCAAAGATGCCCAAAAAATGGTGTCTGATTATTTCGACGCACTGAAAACAAGCAAGACTGTTATACTTGCCGACTATATAGGCTACAATATGATTAATCTCGGGCAAATAGGCGCATGCAACGTAAACAGCATTAATAAGGCCCTGGACTTTCTCTATGATGACAATTTCAAGCCGCAGCTCATTAAAATAGAAAACGGCTCAAAGCATGACTTTGACCCGCAATATTACATTGATGAAATAAAGAGCCAGCAAAGTATAGACATACACAAAATAGTGAACCTTCACGTTTATTTTGATTATAACAAGGACCGAGACTGGGACTTCATCCTCGTTAAATACAAAGAAGACAGTCCTTGGAAAATCCATCTGTGGATTGATTAATCTTTTTAGAAATTTCTTCTCACAATAAAATACAGTTATTCATATTATATAATGTTATCAGAAATACAGGAGGATATTATATGATATCGAACAATAGAGAATGTCTCTCCATAGGGCGGATTGCCCCTGACTTCACCGCAATAACAACTCGCGGTGTCATAACCCTGTCACAGTATGCGGGAAGATGGGTATTGCTGTTCTCACATCCGGGAGATTTCACTCCTGTATGTACGTCTGAATTTATTGCGTTTGCACAGCTTTATCCAGAATTTGAAAAAAGAAATGTGCAGCTTCTCGGCATAAGCATAGACAGCAACCCGGCTCACTTGGCATGGCTGTACAATATACAGCAATTTACCGGAATTGAAATACCATTTCCCCTGATAGCGGACAGGGATGCAGAAATATCAAGACTGTACGGAATGGTTAACCCCGACAGAATATATGAGGAAAGTGTCAGAGATGTTTTCTTTATAGATCCCAACCGAAAGATACGTTCAATACTGACATATCCGGCTACAAACGGAAGAAACATGTATGAACTTCTCAGATTGATTGACGCCCTGCAGACAACCGACAGATATATGGTTTCCACTCCTGCCAACTGGGTTCCGGGGCAGCCGGTTATAGTACCGCCACCTTATACATATGAGGGGCTTTTAGAAAGAGCCTCTACACCTCCGAGCCCGGATATGCTCTGTTTGCAGTGGTATATGTGCTTCGAGGACTACGATAACCTCGTTCCGATTACACCAGATATTGCCGCAGTTGAATAAATTGAACCCCAATAAAAAAACGGCAATGCCGTTTTTTGTTTACGTTACTGCATAAATGACATAAATACCAAAAGTACTGCAAGCATAAAAACATTGATTGCAGAAAATACGTACAAATATTTTGCAGGCTTTGAATTTTCGGTTTTAATATAAAACTTATAGGATATGAGGCTCGCCAGAGATGCAATAAGTGTCCCCAGTCCACCTGCATTCGTTCCGAGAATCAATGCCCTGTAATTTTCAGTAAATCCAGAAAGAAGTACCGCTGCCGGAACATTGCTTATTACCTGACTTATGAGTGCAGAATAAATAAGCTCATGCCCGCTTATGAGCTCAGAAAGCACCATGCGTACAGGTTCGATTTTCTCTATGTTGCCCGTGAAGATAAAAAAGAACACAAATGTGGCAAGAAGACTGTAGTCAACCTTTATCAACATCTTTCTGTCCATAACAAGCACGGAAGCCAGAACTACCGCAAAGATATATCTGTAATCTACAATACGAAAAACAGCCGCAATGCTTGCCGCAAACAACAGCATATACGCATACAGCTTATACTTGCATGAAATTTTTTCTTTTACTGAAAACTTTACAAATATATGCTCATGCTTGCCAATTGATGATAATATAAAAATCAATATAAAGCTGACAAAAGTCGCTGGCACTGTCATCCTGAAAAATTCCAAAATTCCTATATTGTAATATGAAAAAAGGTAAAGATTCTGTGGATTACCCACAGGAGTAAGCATGCTCCCCAAATTTGCCGCAACTGTCTGCATTGCTATAATAAATATCATTTTATCGTTCTGTCCCGTAACAGTAAGCACTAAAATAGAAAATGGAACAAATGTAATAAGGGCAACATCATTTGTAATGAGCATAGAGCTTAAAAAGCACATCATTATAAGACTTATGAAAAGACCTCTCGTATTTCTTGAGCCTTCCGTCATTTTTTCCGCAAGCACATTGAACAGCCCCACTTCTTTAAGTCCCGCAACTATAATCATAAGACAGAACAAAACCACAAGCACCTTAGTGTCTATGTAAGAAATATACTCCATGGACGGTGGTATAAAAAATGCTGTAATTGCTGCAGCAACAAATGATATCGTCAATACAGCCTCTGTTTTAAAAAAATTTTTCACACTCTCCATGATTCTCTCCTTGTATGTCAATACACGGATTATATCATAAAACATATTTAATTTTAAATAAATTTTTCAGCAATTGTCTTACTTATAAAAGATTATAGACAACCCTTGATTTATTCCTGCTTTTAAAACATATTTAAGCACTTGGTATTATTATATAATATATTTAATTTCTGAATCAATAAATAGTTCCTTTATCTCTTTATCAAAAAATTCATTAATTTCATCCAATGCTTCCTTTGGATATACGTATTTTCCATATCCAAACTGACCGTACTTATATTTTCTGTTTTCGTCATTCATTGGCAGCGTACTTTCGGGGAAAACTTTAAGTATCCTGTTTTTTGCTGTGGTGGTATAACGATGAGATATAATTTCAAAGCTTACCGGAGCCTTCGGGCCTTCTTTTAGCTTATTCGATAAATCCTGCAGCAAAACATGGTAGTCTTCCCTCCAGTTGTTATAAATGAAAACGGGAGCAATCAGGTAGCCTGTCGGATATCCCGCCTCTGAAACCTTTATGCTTGCTTCTGTCCTTTTATCCACAGAGGCTGTATAATGTTCATATTTGTCTATTACATAGGGCGTATTAATGCTGAACCTTATTTCAGTATGACCATTATGGTTTAATTTAAGCAGCGAGTCCACATCATTATACTTTGTTACAAATCTGAATTTTCCTTTTTCACTTTTTCCGAAAAATGTTATAGCTTTTTGCAATGAATGGGTGTACGGCTCTACAGGCACCGGATCTGAAGTAGCCGATCCCTCAAACACAGTTTTTTCGGGCAGTCTTTCATTTATATACTTCTCTGCCTGATTAAAAATATCATCAGTATTTACATATGCCTTTACAAATGGCTTATCTCCAAGCATGGTATTTAAATAGCAGTATTCGCATTGCCCCATGCATCCTGATATCAAAGGAAGCTGATAGTGGGCAGATGGCTTGCACGTTTGAAATACTAATCCTCTTTTTACTCCCACAACTAATGTTTTCTTACCTTCCCTGTATTGGGAAGACAAATCACTTCCCGGTATATATTGTTTCATTTTATTGGAGGTTAGTTTTACTATTTCAATATTATTATTGCCTCCGAATCTGTCAAGGATTTCCTTTGCCGCGTCATATTCTAACGAATCTTTTTCAAATATAATTCTTTTTGGAATAAACAAAATAATTTGCTCCTCTCCGCCTTGTAAAATTTACATTATCACAAATATAAAGTTTATATTTGTACTGTAATACTTTTGCCTCAGTCAAAAATTTTATTCGAAAAATACCCTTATTGAAATAAAAAATATTGCCTTGAGGTTGTTGTTATATGTCTGGAAATAATATTAATATTTATTCATATACCATGTGATGACTTAATTTGGTATACTGTTATATGGTTTAGAAACAATATATGTATTTTTGTTAAGAAATGTTGTGTGAATTAGGCTTATTAAAACATTTTTTGATGATATAAGCAAATCACTTAGGAATATACGGTTAAGCAGATTTTTTTACTTATATGTGTTAAAAAATAAACAATATCTGAAAATGATTATTTTAAAGGAGTGTTTTAAAATGAAGTATAGAATTAGTGAAGTAGCTAAATTATTGGATTTATCGTCAGAAGCTATCAGATATTATGAGAATAAGGGAATAATAAAACCCGAAAGAGATGAGGAGACCGGATATAGATATTATGGCGGATGGGAGATACATATGTTGATTAGGGCTAGAACTTATCGGCAATTAGGCTGCTCCATAGATGAAACGGCAGATCTTCTTAATAGATTTGATAATGTGGACATAATTTCATACTTAGATAATAAAAGAGAAGAGATTAAAAAGGAAATTGAGCGCAGCGCAAACCTTTTGAGTTATTTAGAAAATGAACAGGAAAATATTATGAGTTCTGATGAAATAACCGGAAAATATCAACTGTTATTTCGTCCAGATATATATCGACTTGAAATGCAAGATGGATATGTTCTTCATCCCGACAAAAAATTAAGACAAGCAATATATAATTGGATTGAAAAAATACCATATGTCTTTTCCAGCACGGTATTTCCTTTGGATAATGTATATGGCAGTGATGATAACTTTACCGTGGGATTAGGAATATATAAAGAGCATGCTGAATTATTAGGAATAGAAGAATCTGAATTTGCAAGGTTTTTTCCTTCAAGATTGTGTGTTTTAACGGGAATCCAAACTAAATCCAGTAAAAACATATCTACGGATTTATTACGACCCGCTATGGATTATATGACTAATCATGGAATGCTATTAACAGGAGATGTTATAACTAAAAGCGTTTTAATGCGTAAGGTTGGTGAGGAATATGTAAATTGGCATCAAGCTTGGCTGCCATTTAAATATAAAAATTGATAAAAAATTTTCATTGACTTTAAAGTTCCTTGAGACCTTATACTTTTGATAAATACAAATTTATTAAAAATATATTTAAAGAAAAGGAGATTTAAAGGTGAAAAAAATAATTTCTTATGTTTTAATTTTGTCAATGATTGTATCTATGCTTGTAGGATGTAATCAGAATCAGGTCTCAACATCTGCACCTATTGCAGCAGCAACAGCAATTGAATTCAAGGCAGGTACATATGTAGGAGAGTCTGAAGGTATGAAGGGACCTATTAAGGTAGAAGTTTCTGTTGATGAAGAAAAAATTATAGCTGTAAAGGTATTGGAACACGTTGACTCTCAAAGGTTATTTAGTTTTGCCAATGAATCAATACCTGATGCCATTGTGGAAAATCAGAGCATTAATGTAGATGTAGTTGCAGGTGCTACCATGTCAAGTATTGGTATAATTAATGCAACGAAAAATGCATTAACTCAATCAGGAGTAAATCTGGAACTACTAAATGTTAAAAAAGAGAAGCCTGCTTTAGTGAAAGGTGATGATGAGCACTATGATATAGTTATTGCTGGGGCAGGTGCTTCAGGACTATCAGCAGCAATAGAATTAGGGAAAAATGAAAATATAAGTATACTGGTTCTTGAAAAAATGCCTTTTACAGGAGGCTCACTTGCATTATCAGGAGGACTTTTCTGGACAGGAAACGGCTCTAAATATGTTCCTGATGAGAGTTTTACACCTGAATCACTTTTAGAATGGTTTGAAATGAGATCTGAGACTGAATCAAACGCTCCTCTTGTAAAGCATATTGCTAATATTGCAGGTGAAACTTTTGATTATTTAATTGATAACGGAGCGCCATGGGATGTAAACAGTGTAACGGAAACATATCCTGATTCAGGTATTTATAGATTTGAAACAAATAGAGGCGCTACATTAACAAAGTTCAGAGATGATGCCGCAGGAAATCAAGCTGCTGAGTTCATGCTTAATTTTGCAAAGGAACAAGGAGCAGAGGTAAGAATCAACTCAAAGGTTACATCATTAGTTGTAGAAAATAATGTTGTAAAAGGCGTAAAGGTAGAAGATGGGGAAAAGGAATATACTGTAAATGCTAAAAAGGTTATTTTAGCAACAGGCGGCTTCGGCAATAATCCTAAATTATTAAAAGAATTAGATCCTGAGTCTGCAACTAAATGGCCTTTCTTAGCAGCAGGCTCAACCGGTGATGGAATTGAAATGACCAGAGAATTAGGAATTGAAATTGTCGGTAATGGTGTAATGTCATATGAAGCATTAACTCCAAAAATGGGGTATAAAGGCGAAATAGGAAGTCTTGTCTGGGTACCGGAATTAATTGTAAATAAAGAAGGAAAAAGATTTGTGGATGAAACAGGACAGAGTACTGACATAGCCTTACAGACATATTTGCAAACTGATGATATTAGTTATGGAATTGATGACTCAAGAAGCGATAGAGTTGAAGATTATGAAAAGGGTGCAGAACAAGGATTAATATTAAAAGGTGAAACTTTAGAAGAATTAGCTGAAGTTATGGGTGTAAATAAGGAAAATTTCTTAGAAACAGTAAGAAAGTATAATGAGACTGTTGAAAATGGTACTGAAGATGAATTTGGCAGTATACATGATAAAATGAAACCACCAACAGATGGACCTTTTTATGCGGTTCCAATTCGTGCTTGTATTATAGGAACTATGCCTGGACTAAAAGTAAATGAAGATTGTCAAGTGATTGGTGAAAATGGACAACCAATAGAAAACTTATTTGCGGCTGGTGAGTTAATGTTTGGAAATATTTTTAACCGAGTATATCCTGCAACCGGAACTGCTGTTGCTTTAGCGATATATACAGGAAGAATAGCAGGAGAAGCAGCAAATAATCAAATAAAATAGCATTACAATTTTAAAGATAAGATTAAAAACCTCAACACTGATGTAAAATAAAAACACTCAGTTTTGAGGTTTTTTAATTATTATTTTGTTAAACTACGAACCGCATCAGATAATTTTTTGATGTTATCCATAATATCTTTTTTATCTATATATGAGTATGATAGCCTTAGTGCGCTGTTTTTCTTAAAATCATATATGCCCCCTGGATTCAGAAGAATATTTAGTAAACTCAATATTTCTCGGATTAAATATTTTCAAAGTAAATTATCTCCTTATTTCAATTTAGTTTTAGATGTTGGGAACCAATGTGTTGTTTTGTTTGCAATAAGTACTAAAAACAGCATTGTTGGAACTTCGGTTAATACGCCTACTGTAGTAGCAAGTGCTGCAGGAGAATCCATTCCAAACAATGCTATTGCCACCGCTACAGATAGTTCAAAGAAATTTGATGCTCCTATCATTCCAGCCGGTGCTGCTATGTCATAAGGCAACTTAAGCCATCTGCAAGCAAAATATGCAATAAAAAATATAAAAAGTGTCTGTATAGTAAGAGGAATGGCTATCAACAAAATATGCAACGGGTTATTTAATATAGTTTCTCCTTGGAATGAAAATAACAACACAAGCATTAACAACAATCCTGCAGTTGTTACACCGTCAAATTTTGGCAAGAATTCATTTTCGAAGTATTCTGAACCCTTTTTCTTTATTACATTGATTCGAGTTAATATTCCACCTGATAATGGTATTACAACAAAAAGTACTACAGATAGAACCAGTGTATCCCAAGGCACTAAAACATTGCTGACTCCTAACAAAAATTTAACTATTGGAATAAATGCTACTAATATAATTAAGTCATTGGTTGCAACTTGAACTACTGTATAAGCAGGATTACCTTTAGTTAATGTGCTCCAAACAAAAACCATTGCTGTACATGGAGCGGCTCCTAAAAGAACTGCGCCGGCCAGGTATTCTGTCGCAAGCTCAGGTGTAATAAAGTTCTTAAATACTACAAACAAGAAAAATGATGCAATTGCATACATTGTGAACGGCTTTATAACCCAGTTCGTTATCCATGTTACATATAATCCTTTTGGGTTTTTCCCTACATTCTTAATGCTTTGAAAATCTACTTTCATCATCATTGGATAAATCATCACCCAAATTAATATTGCAGTTGGTATTGAAACATTAGCATATTCAAACTTACCGAAAAATTCCGGAATTGAAGGTAAAAATCTACCTATTAAGACTCCGGCCATCATACATAGTGCAACCCATAATGTTAAATATTTTTGAAAAAATCCTATCCCAGATGCATTTTCGTTACCCATAATAATCCTCCCATCATTTATTACATAAATCCTGCAGTTTGCAGTTTTCATATTTAGTACAATCATCTGCATAGCAAGGAAGTGTATTGATTTTTATTTTTAAATAATCATATAATTCCTTATTTTCATTTATAAAATTTTCGCTTATTTTGTAATATGTCCACTGAGCGTTTTTGTAGCTGTCTAAAATTCCTGCTTTTTTAAGTACATTCAGATGTCTTGATGCATTGGACTGAGTAAGTCCCAAACATTGTTCAATTTCACAAACACACATTTCAGCTTTCATTACTTGTGATAAAATACGTAATCTTGTTTCATCAGCTAATCCTTTTAAAATATCAACCATATTTTCTCCTCCTAACAACAATCTCCACCACTGTCACAACTGCATCCACCTGATTTTTTTATTGTAGCTTTTAATACTTTTGGCTGAGTACCAAATTCTTTTACGGATATTTCAAAATATTTTGCTATTTCTTCATTTGTTGGATATCTTCCTGTTACAACTACCTCACCATCTAATATTATTGCAGGGAGCACATCAATGCCTTTTTCATTAATCAATTTATTTACTACAGTATTTTTTATAAACTCCTGTGGCGCGTTTGATAAATTAAACCTTTCTACTTCTATTCCCTTTTTACTTAATGTATTAAGAACAGTTGATATTCTAATCAATTCCGGATCAACACCCACCCCACAAACACCTGTGGAACAGCACATTGCTGGTTCAAATATTTGCATTTTTTTCATAATATTCTCCTCATATATATTACTTTATGAGCATTTGCTCATATTAAACGTAAATTTTTAATATAAACTTCCTTCTTTTATTTTCTCAGCAAGTTCTTTAACTTTTTTTTCAATTTTCATTTATAACAATTTCAAATTCTTCGTCGCTTTTATCTGTAGGGTCATCTAACCCCCAATCTTCTTCATACTTGCTGTCAACGAACGGACAAATTACATTACATCCCATAGTTATCTTTATGTCTATTTCAGGAAGTACAGTAATTAATTTTGAATACTGTGTTTCTTCCATATCAATATTATAAATTTTCTTTATTAATCTTACAGCATCTTGATTAATTTTTGACTTTGTTTCTGTTCCTGCAGAATAACTTTCAAAAACATCACCTGCAATGTGCTTGCCTAACGCCTCCGCTATTTGACTTCTACAAGAATTATGAACGCATATAAATGCTACTTTTGGCTTATTGCTCATAATATTACTCCCCTCTAATATTTTTATAAATTTACAAAGCCATTGTATATGATTATATGCTCATATGTCAATATGTCTTATGTCAATATTTTGTAAAACTTATAATAGACATTAAATATGTTCAATATATTGGAGAAATATGTAATAAATTATTTTGAATAAACATTGACAATCATCTATGTGTTGCATATAATAAATTCAGATAACATAGATGGCCATCTATATAAGCAAGAGGTGAACACTTTGACAAAAGATTATAACAGCATTGCACTATATATGAAAGCTCTTTCTGATAAGACTAGAGTGAAAATATTATATATTATGTGAAAGTGGTCTGGTAAACAGCAGGAAGGATGGTGTATGGACTAAGTATTCTTTAGATAAGGAGAACTTTAAAAATCTTTTAGATTTTATAAACAATATAACATATGAAATCTAGAAATATAATCCAGTGATTTGGAGGAGGTCGAAATTGAATATTTTTCAGTGGTTAAACAACCAATTACTTAAAATGGAGTGGCTTTCCAATTTAATAAAGCTATTAGTAGAAAACATTTTTGGATTAAGCATCCAAGAACGTATAGGTGGAAGCATTCACTTTTTTATTTATGATGTTATAAAAATATTTATACTTTTATCAATTCTAATTTTTATAATCTCATATATACAGAGTTTCTTCCCTCCTGAAAGAACCAAGAAAATATTAGGGAAATTTAATGGAATTTCAGGCAATATATTAGGTGCTTTGCTTGGAACTGTTACACCATTCTGTTCATGTTCGTCAATTCCGCTTTTTATTGGTTTTACAAGTGCAGGATTGCCGTTAGGTATAACTTTTTCATTTTTAATATCTTCACCTCTAGTTGATATAGCATCAATTCTCTTACTTGCAAGTATATTTAATTGGAGAATTGCTATCGCTTATGTCATTGTAGGACTTTTGCTAGCAGTCATCGGTGGTACTATTATTAGTAAATTAAAGCTTGAAGATTATGTTGAACCTTTTGTATATGGTAACAAGTCAGCTGATATTGAACAAGAAGATATGACCACTAAAGAACGAATCAACTTTTCTAAAGAACAAGTGCTAGAAATAATCAAAAAAGTATGGTTGTACGTTATAATTGGGGTAGGCATTGGTGCTGCAATTCACAACTGGATTCCTCAATCATTAATAAGTGCAATACTTGGTCAGGACAAATGGTATTCGGTACTAATAGCAACTCTTGTAGGTGTACCAATGTATGCAGACATATTTGGAACTTTGCCAATAGCAGAAGCATTAGTTGCTAAAGGCGTGGGGCTTGGAACTGTTCTTTCATTTATGATGGGAGTAACCGCATTATCGTTGCCTTCAATTATTATGTTAAAACAAGTAGTTAAGCCAAAATTATTAGGAGTATTTGTAGGTTATTGTACAATAGGAATTATGATTATTGGATATGTATTTAATGCAATTGCGTATTTGTTCATATAATTATAAATAACAATATAATGGAGATCAAACTATGATAATTAAAATTTTAGGATCAGGATGTAAAAATTGTGTAGCATTAAAAGAAAATACAGAAGCAGCATTAAAAGAAACAGGTATTGATGCCGAAGTAGTTAAGGTGCAAGATATGAAAGACATTGTATCTTATGGTGTTATGCAAACACCTGCATTGGTAATTGATGAAAAGGTAATGTCATTCGGAAAAGTTTTAAAAACAAATGAAATAATAAAATTACTTGAAAAAGCAAAATAACAATTTTGTTTGATATATAGTATATGTTTGAAAATCTAAATGCAGCATCTATTGGATGCTAAAAAGGAGATATATAAATGATAAAAAATAATAAAAATTCATGCTGTGGCGGCAATTCAAATCAGAGATGACGTAGACTGTCGAGTTTAGATTTATGAAGAAAAAGAATACACACAACCGCCAAAAGCTATGATAGTACGCCATTTTAAAAGAAGTTTATGGTGGTGGTATCGCAAAACAAGAGGAACAAAATTACATCATACCTGATAATCTAATAAAGTTTTACAATGCTAAAAAAATCAAGGATACCAATAATTCTTTGTAAATATGAGATACCTGATATAGAAGGACTACGGTCCTTCTATTATTTGTTAGTTAAATTAAAAATAAAGTTTTGAAATTGTTTAATTTTATCCATATTTAGCGAATAGTGAGTCCACTTTCCTTCTTTTCTAGAATTCACGAGACCACATCCAGATAATATTTTCATATGATGAGATAGCGTGGGTTGTGTAATATTAAACATTTCTAATATTTTACAAGCACACATTTCTCCGCTTGATAAATAATTTATAATCATTACCCTATTAACATCGGATAATGCTTTTATTACTTTATAGTTATCTTCAAAGTCCTTTCTTTCCATAATTCACCTCAGTTTAATATTATCATATTATAACAAACATTAAATATGTTCGCAAACTAAATAATAATAAAGCCTAAATTATTAAATTAATCTAGCTTAAAAGGTATATTTAATTTATCTTTAATTTCCATAAAATCAGCTGAATTAATGCTAGCCAATCTAAGAACCTTCCATAATTGTATTGGGATGTCATTATCTATGAAGGACTTTATTATATTATTGAATCTTCTAATTCTAAATTCATTTCATCTAAAAAAATACTCAATTTATAGGGTTTAGGATATGCATATTTTTTATGACAGACTACAAAATATAAAATATCTATTTCACTATCAATATAAATAATTCTAACAAATTCATTATTACCTATATTTTTTTAAACCTCTAACGTAATTTCAAAGTTTTTGAGGTGTAATTAGTCAAACTTTGTTTTAAAGCTACATCAGTTCTTTATCCATGTATTGCGTAGCTGAATATTAATCACTAATTTATAACCATTTATACTAAATAACTAAAAAAATGTCATACTATTATAAAAACGTGGAGGTGCTCAGTATGAATTTTCTATTCGTATATACTAACCTAATAAGGGTAGTATTGGTAATTATGACGGTAGTTCAATTATTTAAACATAATTACAAAAAACTTACTCCCGCTGTTATTGTAATAGCTCTTACATTTGTACCTTGGCTACTCAGCCTAATGTATATCCAAATAAATACACTGACGGGTTTCTTATTTCAAACTGTTGTATTTATGGCTGTGTATCTAGGGTCAGGTTATAAATATTATGATTTATACCCATGGTGGGATAGGAGTATCCATTTCCTCTCTGGAATACTATTTTTCGGATTTGGAGTATCTTTGTCCGAAAAAGCACCTGATGCAGGATTTGTCGGTACATTGGTATTTAGTTTTGCCTTATCATTGGCCTTGCATGAGATTTGGGAGGTCTTCGAGTTCCTTATTGACAGCACTTTTCACACCGATCATCAGCATTGGCAAAAAAACAGCCCTGTCATTAATCATCAACCTGAGAAGGCTATCCAACCGCCAGGCTTAGTGGACACTATGAACGATACCATTACAAGCATTATCGGTACTATGGTGGCGTGCGTTGGATGGTGGATTTATTTAACTTTATAAACTATTTCATTGGGAATATAAAAAACACCTCTTGTTGTTATACCCAAGAGGTGTCAATTAAGTCAAACTTTCTTTTAAAACTACAATTAGTTTTCGCTCTTTGCTTTGTAATCTGCGATTACTTTTTCGGCCATGTTGAAAGGCATTTCGTCGTATCTGAGGAATTCCATTTCGAAGCTTCCCTTTGCCTGAGTCATTGATTTCAAATCAATTGCGTAGGTGTACATTTCAGCCTGAGGAGCTTCTGCAAGCACCTTCTGAGTGCCGTCTTCCTGCTGCTCCATACCGAGGATTTTTCCTCTTCTCTTGTTCATGTCACCCATTATATCTCCCATGTATTCATCGGGAACATATATTTCAACCTTTGCGACAGGCTCCAATATAACCGGTTTAGCTTCCTGCAGACCTTTTTTGAAGGCTATGGATGCTGCCATTTTGAAGGATGTTTCATTGGAGTCAACATCATGGTATGAACCGTCATACAATGTTGCCTTTATGTTAACAACCTTGCATCCTGCCAGAACTCCCTTATCCAGGCACTCTCTAAGTCCCTTCTCAACAGCAGGTATGAAGTTTCTTGGAACTGCTCCTCCAACAACTTCGTCTACAAACTCAAAGTCAACATCTGAAGGTTCAAAGCGGATATGAACATCTCCGTACTGCCCTGCTCCTCCGGATTGTTTTTTGTGCTTGCCCTGTACATCAGACTTGCCTCTGATAGTTTCTCTGTAGGCAACCTTAGGATTAGTCAGGTCAACCTCAACCTTGAAGTTATTTTTTAATTTATTTGCAAGAACTGCAAGCTGAATATTTCCGTAACCGCCTATTACCAGTTCCTTAGTTTCAACATTTCTTTCTATTGAAAATGTAGGATCCTCTTCATTCAGCTTATGGAGTCCAACTCCTACCTTTTCGTCACTGTCCTTCGTCTTGCCGCTTATAGCCATAAAATAGGACGGTTTCGGGAAGTCTATACCTTTGTATATAATCGGGCTTGATTTTACCGAAATAGTATCACCCGTTTTAAAGTTAATTAATTTAGCTGTGGCTCCTATATCTCCCGCAACAATCTCCGACGCCTCTATTTGGTCTTTTCCTCTCAATAAGAATATATTTCCGATTCTTTCAGTTTCTCTGCTTACATCGTTGTAAACTTCCGTATCCTTTTTCATAACTCCGGACATTACCTTGTACAAAGTAATTTTACCAACAAACGGGTCCACAATTGTTTTGAAAACAAATGCAGACAAAGGCTGAGTTGAAGTTACTTTTCTCGGTGTTATCTTTCCGTCCACAAATTNNCTTCACCCTCATCTCCTGAATTAGGCAGATATTCTTTAATCATGTGCATCATGCATTTAATTCCCATCGCCTTAGTGGCGCAGGATACTATAACAGGAACAACCTCTCCCGATAACACGGCATTTTTCAGACCTGTGCTTACTTCCTCATATGTAAATTCTTCGCCGTTGAAAAATTTGTCCAACAGCAATTCATCTGTTTCCGCAACAGATTCCATCAGAACGCCTCTCAATTCTTCAACCTTGTCAGCCAGCTCTTCCGGTACTTCTATTTTAACATTATCCATCTCTTCTATCAAACGTCCCTGACGATCAACTATATCTACATAACCCTTGAAGCTTTCTCCTTCTCCTATAGGCAATGCGAAAGGAACAACTTTTTTACCGAATTTTTCTCTTAACTCTTCCAGCAAGGAATCAAATTTAACGTTTTCTTTGTCCATCTTATTAAGAACGATAATTCTTGGCATACTTCTTTGTTCAAGATATCTCCAAACTTTTTCAGTTCCAACTTCAATTCCTGAGCTTGCGTCAATAACTACAACCGCTCCACTGGCAACTCGCAGTCCTCCGTAGACCTCCCCCACGAAGTCAAAATAACCAGGAGTGTCAAGAAAATTTATCTTAGTATCTTCAAACTCTATAGGTATAACTGATGTACCAATTGAAACTTGTCTATCTTTTTCTTCTTTATCGAAGTCTGATACTGTATTTCCATCTTCAACTTTTCCCATACGGTTTGTAACTTTTGTAACATATAAAAGTGCTTCCGTTAATGTGGTCTTACCGCAATTGCTATGGCCTACTAATGCAACGTTTCTAATTTTGTCAATGTTATACGTTTTCATTTACTATGTTCCTCCTAATGATTTCTGCTTATTTATTCTATTTTACATTAAATTCCTCAATTAAGCAATACAATTTTATTAGGCGGAACAGCGCTTAAATTTTATTTTATAATGTTTTTTGTACTGCTCGGAGCAATAATATGCTATAATTTTATATATTGATGAATTATATCACATCATTGCAACGGAGGTGTTACTATGTTTATTTCAGCCTCACACGACAGATGCAGCAATTACAAAATAAAGGCTACACAAAAGTATTCAAAAAGAATACTGAGTGAAAAGGAGTTCTTTTCCAAGACCGAAGAAAACAGAGAGCTTATACTTGCTGCTGTTCCAATAATGAACAAAATTTATGACTTTGTTAAGGGGTCGAACTTTTTTTTGATTCTCACCGATAAAGACGGCTGCATTTTAAATGTAATAGGCGACGAAGATATTTTGTCAGAGGCCTTTTCATTTAAGATGATACCCGGCGCATACATGAACGAGCAGAGCATAGGAACAAATGCCATGGGTACATGCCTGACAGAAAAAAAGCCCCTTCAGGTCTCCGGTGACCAGCATTTCGTCAACGTATATCATCGCTGGACATGTTCAGCTTCACCTATATCCGATTCATCGGGGAATATTATAGGAGCTCTTGATTTAACCGGTTACAGCGCGTCTGTACACCAGCATACTTTAGGCATTGTTGTTGCCGGTGCAAAGGCAATTGAAAACGAGCTTGCTGCCAATCACTACAGAATGCTTCTGATGCATGAAAAATCCTATATCGATATTGTGCATAGTTCACTTCATGCCGGAATTATAACCTCCGATCCGAAAGGAAACATTATTGAAGCCAACCCGTATTCGGCTGAGCTGTTGGGTTATTCCGAAGGAAAAATCAAAACAATGAACATGGATGGCATTCTTAAAAGCTGGAAGAATATTTCAGAATCTGTCATAAAGAATAAGACGCCCTTCAGAGGTGATGTTGACATTATATCTCCCAAAAACCGCCTCCAATTATATTTGATTGCTTCTTATGTGAGAAACAGCATCAGCAAAGACGACAGCATTGTTTTTATATTTAACGAAGTGAAAAAACAAAGAAAAATGATTGATAAGATAATGTCCGGGCGTGCCATATACACCTTTGACAAAATTGTTGGAAAAGATGAAAATTTTCTGAACGTAGTTAATTTTGCAAAGAAAATTGCANNCGGATATGAAGAAGGCTCATTCACAGGAGCTAAGTCAAAAGGCAATACCGGAAAATTTGAGGCTGCCGACGGAGGAACTATTTTCCTTGATGAAATCGGTGAAATGCCCTTTGATTTGCAGACAAGACTTTTGAGAGTCATAGAAGAGGGAAGCTTCAACAGAATAGGCAGCAGTAAGGAAATAGTTGTGGATGTACGCATAATTGCGGCAACAAACAAAAAACTCAGCATGGAGGTTGAAAACGGAACATTCAGAAAAGACCTTTATTATAGACTTAACGTACTACCCCTGCGACTTCCTGCTCTCTCCGAGCGCAAAGGTGACATAAAGCTCCTCCTTGAATACTTCATGGACAAAATAAGCAAAAAGCTCAATAAGAAAAAGATATTTATTTCGGAAGACAAAATGAAGGTGCTCATGCAGTACGACTGGCCGGGAAATATAAGAGAGCTTGAAAATTATGTGGAGCTTGCAGTAAATACAGAAACTGTGCCTGATATTTACGAGCTGCATATGGGAAATACGGCAAAACATGATAGATATAAGGCGCCCGCAGATGATGATATTCTCTTCAGCCTGAAGGATTTGGAAAAGGAGCACATTATCAAGGTTTTAAAAGCTACGGGTAACAATGTAACACAGTCTGCCCATATTTTAGGAATAGGCAGAAATACTCTGTACAGAAAATTAAAAGAATATGATATTGACTGTTATATAACGGACCATAGTTCTAAAACAGAACGCGCATAAAAATATATACATGTATTATAATGGAACGCACAGATTTAAGCTGTGCGTTTTTGTTTGTTTTTGAATACTTTTATTGCTCCTGAAACTTGGAATAATTCTTGCAATTCATTTTGACATCAAATGCAGGAGGTGCGTATGAACAGTTATTTTGGTTATACAGGTGTTATATTAAGAGTTAATTTGACGGAAAAAACCATAGCAAAGGAAGCATTGAATCTGGAGGATGCTCATAAGTATATAGGCGGAAGAGGCCTGGGAACAAAGATATTCATGGATGAGGTACATCCCACCGTTGATCCTTTCAGCGAGGATAACAAGGTAATATTCATAACAGGTCCTCTGAGCGGAACGGCCNNGCAGATACATGGTTGTTACAAAATCGCCTCTCACGAACACTATTGCAAGCTCCAACTCAGGCGGATACTGGGGTGCCGAGCTGAAATTCGCAGGCTATGACGCAATAATACTGGAAGGAAAATCTGATGCTCCGGTATATCTCAATATTGTCGATGACATGGTCGAGCTAAAGGATGCCTCCGAAATATGGGGAAATCTGCTTGATAAAACCACAACTATTTTGGAAAATATTCACGGACCAAAGGTAAGAGTTGCGGCAATAGGTCCGGCAGGAGAAAATCTGTCAAAAATATCCGGAGTAATGAACGAAAGAGCTCGTGCTGCCGGAAGGTCAGGCGTAGGAGCCGTAATGGGCTCTAAAAACATAAAGGCAATAGTTGTGCGTGGAACAAACAAGGTTGCGGTAAAAAACGAAGAAATGCTTAAAGAAGTATTTTCTAAAAGCCTTAATAAAATTAAAGAAAACGGAGTTACGGGCCAGGGGCTTCCTGCCTACGGTACAGCAGTGCTGGTAAATATTATTAATGAAAATGGTGCACTTCCCACAAATAACTTCCAAAAATCATATTTTGACAAGGCCGAGGAAATAAGCGGTGAAACATTGGCCGAAAAATATTTGAAGAGAAAGTCTCCATGCTTCAGATGCCCGATCGGCTGCGGAAGATATTGCGAGGTCGACGACATAAAAGGTGAAGGTCCAGAGTATGAAACTATATGGGGATTTGGTTCCAATTGCGGTGTATCGGATTTAGGAGCTATTATAAAGGCTAACTTCTGGTGCAACGAATACGGACTTGATACAATTTCAACCGCCGCTACAATTGCGGCAGCAATGGAGCTTTATCAAAGGGGACATATTAAAAAAGAAGATTTGGATGACGGCCCTGAATTAGCATGGGGAAATGCAGATGCAATAATAGAATGGACTAAGCGCATGGGTCAGGGTAAGGGTCTTGGAGCCAAAATGGCGGAGGGTTCATACAGATTGTGTGAAAGCTATGGTGTCCCCGAGCTGTCTATGACGGTTAAGAAGCAGGAAATGCCTGCATACGACCCGAGAGGAATTCAGGGCATAGGTCTTAATTATGCAACGTCAAACAGAGGCGGCTGCCATGTTAGAGGATATATGATTTCTCCTGAAATCCTTGCTCTTCCGCAGCCACTTGACAGATTTGCCACCGAGGGAAAGGCAGCATGGACAAAAATATTCCAGGACTTCACCGCTGCAATAGATTCAGTTGGTCTGTGCCTGTTTACTTCATTTGCTCTGAATGCTGATGACTATGCCGCTTTATATAACTCTGTGTGCGGAACGGAAATAACCGGAAATGACTTTATTGAAGCCGGAGAGAGGATATGGAATATTGAAAGACTGTTCAACCTTGAATCGGGCGTTGACCCTTCACAGGATACACTTCCGAAACGACTTCTTGAGGATCCAATATCAGAAGGCCCTTCAAAGGGATGGGTAAACAAATTGAGTGAAACTCTTCCTCTGTACTATACGTTGAGAGGCTGGAGCGAAAATGGGCTTCCTACAGAAGAAAGGCTGGCAGCCCTCGGAATCAATCAAACAACAGCACCGAATTTGTCATGAGAATTACAATCAAGCTTTTTGCAACGCTTCGCAACAACAGAGGAAAAATTTTAGAAAATGATTTTTCGGAGGATACACAAATAAGGGATATTATTAAAGGTCTCGGAATAGATGAAAAAGATGTCGCCATTTTATTAAAAAACGGAATAACCGCCAAAATGGACGACATACCCTGCGATGGTGATTATTTATCGATTTTTCCTCCCGTAGGAGGAGGCTAACACTGCCGCCGACTTTTGTCGGCGGTTTTTTATTTTTGCAAATTTGTCCTGTCGGTGGTATAATTTTGAAAGCAATATGGAAAGGTATTATTATGAATGAAATAATCTTAAATTACATAGTACAGGCAATCCTTGGAGGTGCCTCAGGTTATATAACCAACGATTACGCGATAAATATGCTCTTCAAAGAATACACACCGTTGAAAATAGGCGGTGTAATAAAGAAAACAAGGACAGAATTCATTGAAAATTTAAGCTCAATGGTTGAAAACGACATAATAGGCAAAGAGAAGCTTCAGAGCATACTGCATGATGAAAACTTCAAAAATGAATTCGATAACCTGACTGCAGATTTTTACAGCCACTGTCTTTATGAAGCTGCCGGCACTGCTGCGTTTGCAGATATGGATAATTTTCATGAAAGTATATCTGATTCAAATGCATATATCAAAGCGATTATTGAAGAGCATATGCCGTATTTATATGAAATTATGGCCAAAACTCTCCGCATAGATGAATTCTTAAGCGAGGGGCAGCTGAATAAGATCAGCGGTTCTCTGTTTGATTGCCTATTTAAAGCGGTTGACAGTTCTCATACAATCGAAAGCTTTCTCATGTCAGCCTATAAGGACAATTCAGAGGTAACTCCGGCTGACATCCTTGATAAAAATGTTTACAATACTCTTGCTTCCAACATTCTGAAAATAATTAAAAACATATTTGAAGAAACAGCAATTGGAAAAGCCGGCGAAATTCTTACACTGGCAGGGTTAAGCAGCTCTTTGAACGCATCAAGAGAAGTATTTATCTCTAAAAAAATAGGTGAGGTTATAAATTTCGAAAACGGAGTACCAGAGCTTCTCAACGAAAGTATATTGTCATATATAAATTCCGAGAGAGGTGCTTCTGCTGTTGACAGCCTCATGAACTCATTGTTTGATTTCGGAAAAAAGTATGATAAATCCGTATTTCAACTTTTGGACGAATCCTTTGAGGAAAATCTCAAGCTTCAGCTTGTGAGCAATATTCCTTCTGTGACAGAAAACATCGTAAGATGGCTGAATGAAAACAGCAGGTTAATTGACACACTCATAGAGGAGTCAATAGATGAGGTTGTAAAAGAATCCGACGGATTGAAGGCAAAGCTCCTTGCAACAATTAAAAATTCATACTTCAAGGACTTGAGCAAGAAATATAGCATAGCCGGCAAAATAGCGGCATATGTGGAAAAGGCAGCAGACCCTGAAAAGCTGAGCGCTCTTATCTCCGTCCGCATAATTGATATATTGAATAATTTGACTATAGGCGAAATAATCAAAGAGGCCGAAAGAAATAACATTACTCCCGATAATGCGGGTAATTTTATAGTTAATTATATAAATAAAAACTCTGAAGCCGTGATTTCAAAGGCATCCAAATATATTTCCGGCGTTGAAATCAGGCAGATATTTCCTAAAGAGTGGCTGCATGGTGACATAAATGCAGCGAATATGTTAACCAGCATAATTTCATCAGATTTTCTGACCGACGTCACTGGCAGAAAATCAGTAAAATACGCTCAAAGGTTCCTGAACATGAGCATAGGGCAACTAATCGCCGAAGAAAATGCAAAAACCGTGATTAATGCTGCGGGACGCCTGTTAAAACAGCTGGTTATATCAAATGAAAAATTGATAAGGTCAATGTTTGAGAACATGCTGAAATCGACAGCCGAAAAATACTCTGCTTCAACGGCATACCAGAACGTATCTCCATTTATTAACAATGAAATATACAATGCGTATCTGAGTGCTGCAGAAAACATTGAGCATATGAATCTGTCAACAGCAATAGATAAATTGAACTCCGTCGATAAGCTGTCTAAAAACAGCTCTGATGCCCTGCGTTCATATGCAATCAAAAATACTGACGTAATGCTCAGCGGCTCGATAAAGGCTGTTGTATCTGACAACCTGAATAAGCTAAATGATGATGAACTCGTTGATTTGGCAAATGACTTCATAGGAAGGCAGCTGAAGCCCATCATGTATTTCGGAGGAGTTCTGGGAGCTTCCGCAGGCTTAGTATTAGCGGCTTTTCAGAACAAGCCTCTTGCTCCGGCTCAAATAAATATAGCAAACATGGTTGTGTATGCACTTGTTGGATACATAACAAATGTGGCTGCCATAAACATGATATTCCGGCCATATAAGGAAAACAGATTTCTTGCCAAAATACCTTTTTTCCGCAACTTTGCCTTGGGCTACATTGTCAAAAACCAAAAAGCCTTCGCGGACAGCACAGCTCATTTCATTGACAGCAGCCTGCTGAGCAGAACGAGCATAAATGAGCTTTTTGAAAAACACGCTGAAAATATTAAATCATCATTTATGGCAAGGATAGCAGAAAATAACTTCGGCATCTTGACCTCTCTGCTGGAAAAAAATAAAGGCAGTGTTGTGAAGGGCATATATTCATATTTAAAAAACAAAATTACGGTGAGCACAAAGAGTATCGGAGAATATATCTGCAGCTTCCTTGACAGAGTCAATTTACCCTCTGTGATAAACAAAAATATGCTGGAAAATATCAGTTTATTTTTTTCAAAAAAGCTTTGGGAAAAAAGTACCGATGATGCGATATTTGCCGCAATACATTCTGAAAAGGCGCTCAGCAGCATCTTTGACGGAAGTGGTGTAAAAAATGCAACAATGAACAGAGCAACAAGCCTTTTTATAAAAGCAGAAGCTCTTCTATCCACGGAAAATGGATTGAATGCGCTTATACTGAAGTATGATAATAAATACAGGCAAATAACAGATAAAACCGTTGATGAATTTATGAACGGGAAAAGCGAAAGTTTTTCTCTGTATACCGCCAGCAAAATAAATCGCCTTATTTCACAGGAAGAATTGCGCCATAAAGCAATCGTAAAAATCTCCGTCCTTTCTGATAAATTCATAGACAGGAACAAGACCTTCGGAGAATTGTTTGACGGCAGATTCAAGCTTTACGCAGATTCAAAAATGCCAGAAGCTTTTGATAAGTTGTCTTCGTCTTTGGTAAGAGGAATATCTGAGCGCAAGGGCAGGATAACTCTTATGGTTCAGTCGGAAATCAAAAAAAATCTCGGATTTATAGAAAAAGGCATGTATGCCATGATGGGCGGAGATGAAATCATTGACGAGCTGCTCACTAAAATTATTTTTGTAAAGCTTCCTTCATTTGTTGAGGATAAAAAATATGAACTGCAGAAGGAAGCTGAGAGGCTTATAGAGGAAAAATTGTACACTGCCAAGGTTGAAGCATTATACACGGGAATTAACAAGCTTCAGATAAATGAGCTTTTAGACAATTATATGACACCCGAAAATTCCTCGAAAATCGAGAACAAAATAACTCTGCTTTCAAGGGAGCTATTCTCGAAATTAAGTTCTCAAAAACTAAGTAGCATTTTAACCCTTGTAAATTGCCATGAACCGGAAATGATTTTAAGCACATACAGCAATGAGATCAATACATTTGCAAAAGAGCTTTCTTCAGGAATTTCAGATAACAGACAGCAGATAATTACTAAAATCACCGAGCTGTCTGACTTCCTGATTGATGATTTCATGAAATCAGAATTTAAGGACATATTCATGGGAATTACCTATGAGGATGTGAACCTCGCTAAGAATAAGACCGTTGCTATACTTGATAAAAACGGTTTGGATAAACAAATTTATTCGGCGTTGGACGCAATCAGAGCAGAACTTAATTTGACCGCAGGCAGCTTGATTGACAAGGAGAAGTTCATCCGGGCATCCGAAAATTATCTGATTTCTCTTTTGGAGGACACGGAATTTGAGATAGCTGTAAAAACACGTATTGAGGCAGTCATAAGCGAGGCATCCTCCGCGAACTTCAATTTCATAGACACAGGCACAAAGACAAATATAATCAATATATTTGCGGACGCCTGCATAAACAGCTTAAAAAGAAATTTGAATAAAATTCTTAAAGCTGTAGAATTTGATGAAATAGCAAGAGAAGAAATAGAAAAAATGGAGCCTAAAAAAATACATGAAATGTTCAATTCCTTCGGAGAAAAATACTTCCGTCGCCTTATGCTCTATGGCTTCGGCGGATTCGTATTTGGAATTAACATGTACACAGGCTTCGCACTGACCACTGCTAAAGTTGTATCCGAATTGACCGGTGATAAAAAATAACCTTATATAAATATAATTAATAAGTATAAAGGCTGCTTGCAAAATTCGATTGCAGGCAGCCCTTATTTTTACATACAAGCTTTTATGCCGTCTTTCATATCTCTATAGCCGATTACCACTGTCCAGACATAAGCACATGTTTTTGGAATCATGAGCATTCCAATCAATGGAGAAACATCTGCCCAAAGTACAACCGGGATATAAAAACCGAAACTTAATACAATTGTTAGCCACATAAAACGATAGGCTTTATCCTGATTCTGCTTTGCACTATTGAAAAACAATACGATGATAATGAAACCGAGCAATGCAAACGGTATGTTGCGATAAATCGCCCATGAAAGCGGTGGATTAACATCTATCCACATATTTTGTGGGAAAAAACATAGAACTATCCTTGTCAGCGAGAGAATGTAAATTGTTGCCGTCAAGAATGCTTTGCCCTCTACATTGTATCTTTTGCGCCAAACATAGTAAAGAAGAATGTAAAATATAGTCATAGTAATTGATGTAATAAATTTACCGATACCGAGTGCCACAACATAATTTTCAAGTCCTGTTGTACATAGGGCTATTGCTCTTGGAACAAGATGAAATGAATCACCCGCGCCAAGAGTAATCGCCATAATTCCAAAAAGAGAATATTGATTATTTCCTTTTGCATTTTTTAGCATTAGTATACCGAGTGTAATGACTGTTGTGAGATACACAATGTCAAATGCTGTTTCCATGATTGCTTGCATAGCAAATCCTCCTTGTTTAATGTGAACGGCGTTCAGTTTGATGCCCTAATTTACCCACCTTTCGGTGGGTATGCACTCTAATAAATGGTACGACAGATAACCTCAAGCAGAGTATCGCAGTTTGCATTGTTGTTTTGAAGTAACATAAGTACGTTTGATAAAACAAAATCAACAAATACATGTCTGTCAAATTTATCGTTAAAAGCATTATTTGAAACGCGATTGTCATTTTCGAGTATACAAATCAAATTTCGATTGAGTTCACCAAAAAATTTCGTCATAATCTCTCGACCACGACTTTTGTTTTCTGACCCAAAGCCGGTTGTATGAACAGAAAAGAAATTCGGATAATTGTCCGTGCCCTTTTTTGCAAACTCGAAAAGGTATTTGACGCTTGATAAAAAATCTGAGTTTCCATTACTAATATCCGAGCCCATTACAATTTCTCTCCAAATACTTTCGACGGTAGCGGCAACAAGATCACTCTTTGAGGGAAAATAGTTGTAAACAGAGCCAACTGCAACTCCGCATTTAGCCGCAATTTCACGCATGTTAAGATCAGAAATCCCGGACTGTGATGCAATTTCCTTGCTTGCAGCAATAATAGCTTCTTTTGATGTCAGAGTTTTATTCATGGTAATCCTCCAAACTGAACTATGTTCATTATGCCATAGCAACGCAAAAATGTCAATACCCTTTCTGAATTTTTTCAAGTCTAAAAAATATGAGGTATCCATTATATTAAATGGATACCTCTTTCTTAGAAATATTATGTTGTTGCTAAATCTTATTGCTCCGCTTTCATTGAGCCTATGAGATTTGAGTTGTCAAATGAAAGCTTGCTTATATTGTACAGGGCCATAATTTGGTAGAGGCCTATTTCAGCTTCTGCAAGGCCTGTGTCTGCGTCAAGCACATCCAGAGATGTTGCCATTCCATTTTCATAAAGAAGCTTTTTGATTCGTGCGCCTTCTTTTGCAAGTTCAACAGTCTTATTCATATTCACGAGGTTTCTTTCATTTTTGACAAGGTCGAGATATGAACTTCTCACATCGAGCTCAACATCCTTATATGTCTGCGGTACTTTAAGCTCCGCATCCTTTAATTTTTCCTTGGCCCACTTGTTCTGTCTTAAGTTCGATGTATAGTATGCGGTGTAGGCGTGGGTTTCTATTTTCTGAATTTCCAGATCATTAATTGCAGTCTGTATTTCAGGTCTTTCGGCCTTTGCTTTTTCAATTGCTTTATCCAAATCAATGTTTGATGTTGGTACATACTTAATTTCTTTGTCTGTCAATACTATCTCCGCATCCAAAGGCAGGTTCAGCTGATTGAGGAAATTGAGCTTTGCAATATTCAAGTCATCCATAGCAGTATCTAAGTCTGTCTTAGCTTTCTGAACAGCCATTTCTCCATTCAGAACTTCCGCCTTTGTAGCAGAGCCGTTGCCAAATTTAAGATTCACAACTCTCAGCTGCTCATTTGCACTGCTCAGTCTTGCTTCATTTATTTCAATAGCCTTTTCCTTGACAAGCACACCGTAGTATGATGCTTTTGTTCCAAGCTCTATACCCAATAAAAGCACTTCTCTCTGTTTTTTTATTTCTTCGCTTTTTAAATCGCCAACCTTTATGTAATAGCCATTCTTGCTAAGCAAAAGATCCAGATAATTGTTGGTAACACCCATCGCGCTCGAAACTTCCAATGGTGCCTCCATGAGCTGCTCAGCCATATCCTTTGCACTGCTTCCGCTTCTTCTTAATTCCTGCATTTCCTTGATTTTATCATCAAGCTTCCACATTGCTCTGTCATTTTCGATTGCCAGTTTCACAGCATCCTCCATTGACAGGTTCAGCACCTTGCTTTCCTCTGTGGCTTCCGCACTTACAGGCACTGCATTTTCTGCTGCCGCAGCTGGATTTATAAATGTGCCCAGCACAATAATTACTGCCATTAATAATGATATTTTTCTTTTCATACTTTCCTCCTGTTATAGTAATCAATAACCCTCATAGTATTATTTTACACCAAAGCCGTCAAATAACAAGTTAAATATTATGTCTTCTTCATTAAAAGAGCAATCCTTTTTATTTTTCTTAAGGTGAAAATATTCCCCCATAGTGCCCACTATGCTGCAGGCTATTATATCTGATGGAATATCCTTTTTAACTACTCCTTCATGCTTGCCGCCTTCTATCATGTCAATTATGACACTGTTGATTTCTGAAACCAATGAAAACATTGTAATGAGGGTTTTTTCAGATATGATGTTTTTATAGGACATTATATAATCAACAGGATTTTTATCGAACACCTCGTCAATTGTACTACTTCTTTCACTAAAAAGCATAATGACTTTTTCCTTAAAGGAAATATCCATACCGCCTATTCTGCTTACATCTTCTGTAATGATTTTTAAATGTTCAATGCATGATTCGTCAAATATTTCCTGTTTATTTTTAAAATATTCATACAGCGTTCCCTTTCCTACACCTGCTCCCTGTGCAATATCTTCCATTTTCGTATCATGGAACCCCCTTTCGCTGAACAGAGATCTGGCAGATGCAAGTATATCATTTCTCTTTTGATTTTTTTCCGCCATATTTCCTCCATCATAATCCTTACAAAATTCTTCGTTATTTCTGTTCAGCTATCTCCATTTTATTCTTGATAAATTTTCTTTTAAAGCCCGTTGTCATGTCATCAAATATAGTATACATTACAGGAACGACCACAAGTGTCAGTACCGTAGAAAGCGCAAGTCCTCCTATAACCACAACACCCATTGACTGAGTCAGCTCCGCACCCTCTCCGATACCCAGTGCCATCGGAACAAGTCCCAGGATGGTTGTAAGCGCCGTCATCATTATAGGTCTTATTCTTATAGGACCCGCCTTCATTATTGCCACATTTCTGTCCTCACCTCTGCCACGTCTCATGTTTATGTAGTCAACAAGTACTATTGCGTTGTTAACAACTATACCTACCAGTATGATAAGTCCTATGATACCTATTACATTAAGAGGCAGACCTGTTACAAACAGTCCTATAAATCCTCCCGAAAGGGCAAGGGGCACAGAGAACATTATGGCTAACGGCTGAACGAGAGATTCAAACTGTGCTGCTATTATCATGTACACCAGTATTATGGCAACACCCATTACCATTGCCAAATCCGTAAATGTTTCCTGTATCTGCTCTGTTTCTCCTCCGAATGTATAGCTGTAACCGTTAGGCATTTCGTATTTCTTCAGCAAAGCTTCAATTTCAGTTGATACAGATTGTATATCCCTTCCAACAACGCTTCCGCTCACTGTCATTACTCTTGTCTGGTTTTCTCTCATTATGCTGATAGGGCCTTTTTCAACCTTTATTTCGGCTATTTCCGACAGAGGTACATTTCCTCCCACAGGTGTCGGTACGGGCAGCATTTCCAGCAGGGACATACTTTGTCCGTACGTGCTGTCTCCCTTGATTACAACATCCAGCTCGTTTCCGTTCACCTTAAATTTTGTTGCCTTAGAGCCCGAAAGGTTGTTCTTTACAGCTGAACCTATCTGTGCCGTTGTCAATCCGTACTGAGATGCTATCCCTCTGTCCGCAACTATCTGAACCTGAGGTATTCCATCCTCATAGCTTGTTGAAACCTCTCTTGTTCCATCAACAGCTTCTATCATGTTTTTAAAATCACCGCTTATATCCTTCAGCGTTTCTATATCATCACCCTTGATGCTGATGCTTATAGCACCTCCGGACATTCCCATCATCATCATGGATGCTTCGGACACACTTATTTCAGCACCGGGAATATCCTTGGATATTTTTCTTATTTCATCGCTTATTTCTTTTACGCTTCTGTCTCTTTCTTTAAGTTCACTCAAAATAACTGTTATAGAGCCTGTGTTTGAACCTCCTGAAATACTCATCATACCGCTGCTTCCTGCTTGCGTGAATACGGAAACTATCTCAGGTATATCCTGCATCGATGCTTTTATCTCGTTCAGCACGTCATCTACCTGCTCTATTTTTGCTCCCGCAGGCAATTTCACGCTTACGCTTATCATGCCCTCATCCGTAGCAGGGAAAAATTCCGCTCCCACAGATGCCACCATTGCAATACTGGCCACAAACATGGCTATGCTTACAGCTATGGTTATAAACCTGTGTCTGAGACTCCAGCTCAGAATTCTTTTATATGCAGACACTAAAAATCCATGCTTCTTTTCCTGAGCCTCCTCAGACTCAAGGTTTTTTACAGATACAAGCTTTGATGAAAGCATGGGAACCAGTGTAATAGCAATCATCAATGAGCTCATGAGAGCAATGACGATTGAAAGAGCAAAATCCTTGAATATTGTGGCGGCCAAGCCTCCGGTAAATACTATAGGAATAAACACGGCAATCGTAGTAAGAGTGGATGCAGTTACTGCCATAGTAACCTCGTTTGCTCCGTCTATTGACGCTTTTGTTCTGTCCATTCCAAGACTTCTGTTTCTGTATATGTTTTCGAGAACAACTATGGAGTTGTCAACAAGCATTCCTATGCCCAGAGCCAAGCCTCCTATAGTCATCATGTTCAGCGTTATTCCTGTAAAATACAGTATAACAAACGTAGTTATAATTGAAGTAGGTATAGAAAGAGCTATAACCAATGTAGTTTTAAAGCTTCTTAAGAAGATAAGCAGTATCACTACAGCAAGAATTCCTCCCATCAGCGCTGTTTTTGCCAGGTTGCTTATAGCAAAGTTTATATACTCCGCCTGATTGAAAAAAACTGAAACATTTAAGTCCGGATATTCCTTTTTTATTTTCTCTATTTCCTTGCTTACCTCTTTGGCAACATTCACCGTATTGCCGTCAGACTGTTTCATTACTGAAATTTGCACAACCTCTTTGCCGTCCATTTTTGCTACGGAGGACTGTTCCTTATTCACAAGATTTACATCTGCAACATCCTGCAGACGCACTGTTCCTCCTCTTGTAAGAGGTATGGACAAGTTTTTTATATCATCCATAGATTTAAACTCGCCTATGGTTCTTACCGTAAGCTCGTTGCTGCCCTTCTTTACTGTTCCCCCGGGAAGATTTATGTTTGCAGCCTGAAGCATCTGTGCAATATATGCTGAATTCAGATTGTAGCCCTTGAGAGCCTCCTCCTTGAGCAATATTTCAACCTCTTGCGCCATACCGCCTGAAACACCCGCAGATGCAACTCCCTCTATACGCTCAAGCCTTGGAGAAACAATATCCTCAGCCATTCTCTGAGCAGTATACAAATCTCCCTTGCTTGAAACAGCCATCTGAATGATGGGCAATGCATTTGGGTCAAGCTTCGCTACTATTGGAGAACTCGTTCCTTCAGGCAGAAAGCCTTTAATCAAATCCACCTTTTCTCTCAGCTGAAGCATAGCATCATTCATATTAGTGCCAAATGTGAACTGAATGAGCACTATTGAGCTTCCTTCATTGGAAAATGACATCATTCCGTCTATATTTTCCGCTGTGGCAACCGCCTGCTCCAGCGGCCTTGTCACCATATTTTCTACTTCCTCCGGCCCTGCACCGGAGTAACTCGTCTGAATCATCACATATGGCAGTTCCATCTGAGGAAGCAAATCTATGTGAAGCTTGCTGAAGGACACCGCTCCCAACACTAAGACTATTAAAATCATCATAGTGATTGTAACGGGTCTCTTAACAGAAAATCTTGCAAACATTGCTATTCACCCCTTACAACCTTTATTTTGCTGCCATCCGTTATGTAATCCTGGCCTTTCACAACAACCTTATCACCATCAGTTAATCCCGACTTTATTTCTATGTATGCTCCGGTATCCAGTCCTGTGGTAACTTCCCTTTCAAAGGAGGTGTCACCTTCAGCCACAAACACATATTTTTTTCCGTCTCTTTCCTTAACCGCTTCTGTTTTTACAGCTAAAGCTCCATCAATCCTGTCTGTATTGAGAAAAACTTTTGCAAACATCCCCGGCTTTATTGCTCCGTCATTTTCTAAAACTATGTCAACATTGTACAGGTTCGTCATCACATCTGCCGAAGTACTCACACTGTTAATGGCGGATTCACCTCTGTAATCTGCTGCCTTTATTTCAACATTCACCTTGTCGTCTTTTTTGATTTTGTTAACCAAATTTCCCGGAATGCCGAATTCTACGGTTATACTGTCAGAATCAACAATTGTCACAGGCGGATTGCTTGGTGAGGCATACTCACCTTCAACTATGCCAACATTGGATACAACTCCCGCTATAGGTGCCTTCACCTCAGCATTCTTCAGCATCGATGAAGCATTTTCGTATGCCACTCTCGCCTGTGCAACACCCATTTTTGCTGCCTCCAGAGCCTCGTCAGATGCTCCAAGCTTTGCCTGATCATATTGAGTTTCGGGAACAACCCCTTCCTCATACAGCTTTTTCACCTTTTCAAAGGAGTCCTTTGCGCTCTGAATTTGAGACGCTGTAACCTCAAAGCCAGCCTTTGCGGCCTCATATGCCGTATATGCCTGATTTACCTGCTTGTTTATGTCTTCCTTGTCCATGACAAACAGCACCTGGTTCTTTTCCACCTTGTCTCCGACTTTCACGTATATTTTTTCAACCTTTCCTGCCATGAGCGGAATCACATATACATCTTTATCAGCATATGCTTTTGCTGTCATTATATTTTCAATATAAAGTTCCATAGGCTTCAAAGTCTCAACCTCAACAGCTGTATAAGTTACTTCTTCGGTTGCGGCAGCTTTGTCTGCACCGCATCCTGTCAATACAAATGCAGTAATTACTAATAATGTCAAAATTTTTCTCAACATAATCCTCCCTATTTTCCGACCGACTGGTCAGTTCTGCAAAAATTATATCATTATATAGTAATGATGTCAATTAAATGCAAATGTGAAAAAGCTTAAATTTACATTAAAAATATTTCTGTAATCAAGGAAAAAACGGACTCGTCAGCAGACGAATCCGTTATATTAATATGCTCTTGCAGCGTAAATCATGTGTTTTGCTTCCTTGCCGCATATGTGACACTTGCAGCCCAGGTCTTCCTGCTCAAACGGAATGCATCTGATTGTTGCTCCTGTTTCTTCTTTGAGCTTATCTTCGCAGGCTCTGTCACCGCACCACATCATTTTTGCAAATCCCGGGCGGTCAGGCAATTCTTTCTTGTACTGCGCATAGTCGCTAACCACATATGTGTTTGCTTCTCTGTGTGCTCTTGCTTTTTCAAACATATCCTTCTGCATTTTATCAAGCATGCCTGTAATTGTGGCTTCAATATTATCAAGTGAAATTGATTCCTTCTCAAGCTTATCTCTTCTTACAGCAACAGCCTGATTGTTTTCAATATCTCTTGGCCCTATTTCTATACGGATAGGATAGCCCTTCATTTCATATTGATTAAACTTCCATCCCGGTGAATTTTCAGTGCTGTCATCCAGCTCAACCCTTACGCCGGCAGCTTTTAATTTGTCAAAGAGCTCATTTGCCTTATCAAGCACGCCTTCCTTGGTCTGGGCAATAGGTATGATAACCACCTGCACAGGAGCCATCTTAGGAGGAAGCACCAGACCTCTGTTGTCTGAGTGAACCATTATCAGCCCGCCTATGAGTCTCGTTGAAATACCCCATGAGGTGTGGTAAGGATACTGCTCCTGGCCATTTCTTCCCTGGAATTTTATTTCAAATGCTTTTGTGAAATGCTGGCCAAGATTATGCGATGTTCCCGCCTGAAGTGCCTGGCCGTCATGCATGAGTGCTTCCATTGTATATGTGGCATGCGCCCCTGCAAATTTTTCCTTTTCGCTCTTTTGTCCAATAACAACAGGCATAGCCATCAGGTCCTCAGCTACCTGCCTGTAGATGTCAAGCATCTGCAGTGTTTCTGCCTGAGCCTCTTCCTCAGTTTCGTGAAGGGTGTGTCCTTCCTGCCATAAAAATTCTGAGGTTCTTAAAAATGGTCTTGTTGCTTTTTCCCATCTTACAACGCTGCACCACTGGTTGTATAAATATGGTAAATCTCTGTATGAGTTCAGCCACTTGCTGTACATATGGCATATAATTGTCTCGGATGTAGGTCTGATTACCAGTCTTTCACCAAGCTCCTGACTTCCTCCGTGAGTTACCCATGCCACCTCGGGAGCAAAGCCTTCAACGTGCTCCTTTTCCTTTGTAAGCAGGCTCTCAGGAATCAGCAGCGGGAAGTACATGTTTTTATGTCCCGTTGCCTTGAATTTTTCATCGGCATATTCCTGAATTTTCTCCCACAATGCATAGCCGTATGGTCTTATAACCATGAAGCCTTTAACGGGAGAATAATCCACCAGCTCGTTTTTCAAAATAACATCTGTATACCATCTGCTGAAGTCTTCTTCCATAGGTGTAATTTCTTTTACAAAATCTTTTTCTTTTTTAGCCATAATTTCTCCTTTCAATATGCGCAGTAATAAGTAACGCAGTCTCCGTTCACCAAAGTATTTGCTCCCAAAAAAATAACCCGCCTCTGCAAAGAGGCGGGTTTCCGCGGTACCACTCTAATTACCGGAATGTTTACCGGTATCTCATTCTATATAAGGGGATTGCCCTTTGGGTTGCTGCACCCAAATACTCCAAGACGGGTTCAAAACACAGAGGGCCGAAAATCTCTCACCGGCGATTTTCTCTCTGAAGACCATGTATTTTTACTGCTTCTCTTCATCGTAATTATTAAATTACATTCATATTATAGAAAACTTTTGTTTTTGTCAACATCTTTTCACTATTTTATTCAGCCTTATGCTACCAGGCGCTTTTCTTTCCATTTTCCGGTTAAATAATATGAAAAAGATATTATGTAATTTGCTGCCCAGCCCATAGGAACGGCAAACCACACGGCCTGCACTCCCCATATGGGCGCATACTTAAATGCAACCAGCACCCTAATGCTAAGATTCACAAGATTGGATATTGTAAACAGTGCCATATCTCCTGCACCCCGCAGCAAGCCGTCCGTAATAGACTTAAGCCCTATGAAAACAAAAAAGTATCCCACAAATTTCAGGTATCCTATGCCCGTATTAAAAGCTTCGCTTCCGCTATTGGTATCAAGAAATATTGAAATAATAGGTCTGTGGAACATCGCTATGAGCAATGCCATAATCACGGAAAAGGAAATGATTATCTTGTAACCTGATGCGTAACCCTCCCGAACTCTTTCCTGCTGACCTGCACCGAGATTCTGTGCAGTAAATGTAGATATGGCATTTCCTGTTGCAATCATAGGTACAATGCATATGGATTCTATACGGGATGCAGCGGAATATCCTGCTAAAACAGAAGAGCCGAAGCCGTTGACGACGGATTGAACCAGCACCATGCCTATTGATACTATTGATTGCTGCAATATTGATGGAATTGCAATAACAATCATCTTTTTAAGTATTTGGGGGTCAAACTTGCTTAGGTTTTTTTCATCTCCCTCATATAATTTCAATGTATTCATCAGCACGGAAAAAGATATGACCGCTGAAATTCCCTGTGCAATAACAGTGGCTATGGCAACCCCTGCAACACCCATGTTCAGGACAATAACCATGTATAAATCCAAAATTACATTCAGCAGCGATGAAAAAATCAAAAGGTATAAAGGAATCTTTGATTTTCCCAGCGCATTAAACACAGATGATAAAATATTGTACATAAACAAAAATGGCAGACCCATAAAATAAATCTTCAAATATAGTACTGCATCATCAAAGATATTGGATGGTGTGTTTAATAAAGTCAGCAAGTATTCCTTGGCAAGCATACCAACCGCAAACAAAGTCATACTTAAAACAAAAAAGCTTATGAGTGCGGTATATATGGATGTCTTCATCTTTTCATATTCTTTCGCCCCTAAGAACTGAGAAATTATAACCGATGAGCCAATACCTCCTCCTATTGCAATCATAATGAACACCGTGGTCAATGAATATGAAGCACCTACAGATGCAAGAGCCTCCTCACTGACAAATTTGCCTACAATAACTGAATCCGCCATATTATAAAACTGCTGAAAAAGATTGCCGATTATCATTGGCATAGCAAAAAACAAAAGTGATCTACCTGGATTATCCTTCAGCATATTATATTCTTTCATTTCAAACCTCTTTTCTTATGTTAATAACTTTATACTAATTCGCATTAAATCAGTTCCCTTGGAGCGAATTAGTATATACTGTTTTCCTATGTTGCGGACAAAGATTTGTCCGCACTTTTAAATTAAGACAGTATTAAAATTGCCATTTATAATTATCATACACTTGGTTTAATAAATCAAGGATGTTTTTAAAATGACAATTTGAAGCATTTCCAAAACCTAAAGAGGGTAAAGTAAGAAAACAGAAAAATACCGCCATGATTTTTTCATAGCGGTATTCGAGCAATATCTTAGATAAATACAAGAGATAACCACGGAACATAAGTTATAAGCAACAACCCTGCCAGTGACACTAAAAAGAACGGAACAATGTATGGGAACATTTTTTCCATTTTTATTTTAGCTATAGCCGCTCCTACAAACAGGTTACAGCCATAAGGCGGTGTACATAAGCCTATGGCCAGGTTAACAGCCATTACTACTCCGAAATGTATAGGATTGATACCCAGACTGTTTATTGTAGGCATAAGCATTGGCGCCATAACAATAATAGCAGGTACCGTATCAAGAAATAATCCCACTACTAATAAAATCAAGTTTATAAACAGCAATACAACAGAAGAATTTGAAGATACATTTGTCAAAAATTCAGTAATCATCTGAGGAACTTTCTCATATGTCATGAATGTCGAAAATACTGTTGAATATCCTAATAAAAATGAAGTTATTCCGTTTAATACCGCTGTATCCAAAAATACATCCTTTAGACCTTTCCATGTTAAGTCCTTATATACAAACAAGCTTATTATAATAGAATAAACAACTGATATACAAGCCGCTTCCGTGGGAGTAAAAATACCTGAGTAAATTCCGCCTAAAATAATAACCGGTGATAACAAAGCCCAGAAGCCATCTCTAATACTTTTAATAACTTCTGTGAATCTGTACTTCATTGCCTCTTTTACAGATACCTTTTCGTCATCCCTTTTGGATTTAAGGTCTACTCCCTTAATTGTGCATATTATTATGTTTGCTATTACAAACAATACTCCCAACAATATTCCGGGCAATACACCTGCCAGGAATAATTGCGGAATAGATACTCCCGTTGTAGCTCCATATAGCACAAAAGATAAGCTTGGCGGTATAATAGGACCTACAATACCTCCAAAGCAAACTATTGTAGCTGCATATGCGGGATCATATCCCTTTTTCCTCATTTCAGGAATCATCATTCCACCTATTGCAGATGTTGTTGCCATTCCCGAACCCGACAATGCTCCGAAGAACATACATGCAATTACAGCCACACTGCCGATTGCGCCATTTACAAAACTGATTAATGTCGATGCAAAATTTACAATCTTTTTCGCTATTCCTCCGGTAGACATAATAAGTCCGGCCAGCATGAAAAACGGAATAGCCATAACTGTAAATGAAAATATTCCGCTATAAGAATATTGAGCACTGATTGCCATGTTTAAATCTGAAAAGTTTGCCATTGAAAACATGGTAGCTCCGCCTATTGCAAATCCAACAGGGACACCTATCAATAACAATATGAACAATGCTATAAATAAAGCAATTACTGCCACTATAGATCCCTCCTATACTATAATATCCTTTTTATTTATCGATTGTACTGCTTGAATAAAATAAATGCCTGCTCTGATTATAAAAATTCCACAGCCTAAAACCAGTGATAAATATCCCCAGGCTGTACTTATTTTAATGCCTGCATAAGGTATGTTTCTTTGAATTCCTATCATTATAACGCCATAGTACATAGTTATACCGCATATAATAATAAGAATGAGTTCTGAAATTGCCTCAAATATCATTTTTAATTTATGAGGCAGTTTATCTACTACTAATGTTATTTTTATGTGTTCCTTTCTCTTATGTCCGATGCTTATACCTATCCAAGATATCCATACAAACAGAAATTTCCCCAGTTCTTCTGACCAAGACAATGAATTGTTTAATATATATCTCATAATAACTTGAACAAATATTATACCTACCATTGCAACAAACATTCCCACAAGAGCCGTTTCTTCAATTTTATCCAAGATATTTAATATACTTTTTTTCATGCCCTTCTCCTCTCTTAAAATAAATTGGTGCAAAAATTATTATTCAAGCATGCCTCTTTCATGCTTGAATAATAATTAAGCAATTAGTATTATGGGCGTGTTTTTAACCACTTTTCAATCATTTCATCACCCACAATTTTACGTTGATAATCATAAACAGGTTGTACAGCTTCTTCAAATGCTTTTATTTCAGCCTCTGTTAATTCGTATACCTCTGCGCCCTCTTCTTTAAATCTTTTTAAGTATTCCTGTTCCTTCGCAAATTCTTCGGCCCTTTGCTTCTTCGCAACCTCTTTAACTCCTCTTTCCAGAACTTCTCTGTCTGCAGGATTTAAAGATTCAATCCATTCTCTTGAGCAAATTATTGGGAAAGGAGAACTTGCGTGATTAGTCAACGTTACATAAGGAGCAATTTCATGAAGATTAAAGTCATTAAATACTCCTAATGAATGGTCTAAGGCATTGATTTGTCCCTGGGATAATGAAGTTATAACTTCTCCCCATGCCATTGGTGTAGGATTAGCACCCATAGCCTTCCATATTTCTATGTTTAAATCATTTTGTGCAATACGTACTTTTTGTCCCTTTAAGTCAGCAGCATTTTTATAAACCTTGTTTCTGCTGATAACCTGTCTCATACCGTTATAATACATATCGATGCAATAGTATCCGGAATCCTTCAGTGTTTCATTAAACAGCTCCAGCCCCCCGTTTTCAAATGTTCCCTTTTCCCAGTCCTGGAATGAGGGATATAAATACGGCAAATCTATGCATGTTGCATTTGGCCCTGCTGCTGATGTGATTACGGATGACAGGTCAAACATCATTGTTACAGTACCAATTTTTATTCCGGAAACTAAGTCCGGAGTATCTCCCAACTGTCCGTCAGAATATACTTCAACCTTAAATTTACCAGGTGCTTCCTTTTCTAAAACTTCGCCTAAAGCCTCACTCCAGATATTTGTAGATCTCTGTGATGAATCTGTATGTCCTATTTTGATTACAATAGGTCCGTCAGCCGGCTTTGTTGTTTCTTTGTTTGAACAACCTGAGGCAACACTGATAATCATTGCCAGGCATAACATGAGTGCAATTACTTTTACTTTTTTCATAATTTTAATCCTTTCTTATAACATTTATGTGTTGACCATATAAGAGCAATTTCCATGCCAACAAAATAATTTATTTTATTTGTGTATTTTTTAATACTTTTATAAAATTATAGTTTTGCAAAAATTAAAAGCGTGAAATATTGTTCACGCTCTCAGTTTTTATAGTGATATTTATTTCATGTTTTTTATAAAACATTATCTTAATATGCCACGCATCTCATCGGGGCTGATTTTATATTCATTGATTTTATTCCACAGCTGCCTGGTGCTTATTTTAAGCTCGTCAGACGTCTTTGCCACATTTCCATGATTATTTTTCAATACTTCATATATATAACTTCTTTCAAAATCATCTCTTGCATCCTTCAATGACTTTTCACAATTATTTTTAACCAGCATTGTTTTCTCCTTTGATACTATTGGCATAAGAAGTTCATTTACTGTTACTATTCCATCCTTACTCAAAGCTATCATTCTTTCAATTATATTTTTAAGCTCCCTCACATTCCCCGGGTAGTCATAATTAAGCAAGAAATTCATTACCTCTTCATCCACTTTAATATTCATCTTCTTCTGATCTTTTCCGATTTTTTCTATAAAGAAATCAATAAAAGCCGGCAGGTCCTCCCGTCTTTCTCTCAACGGAGGTATTTTCAATGTCAAGGTATTAATTCTGTAAAGCAAATCTTCTCTGAAATCACCTTCGGTTATTTTTTCAGCAAGATCCTTGTTTGTTGCAGAAATAAATCTCACGTCTAAGTCTATGGACTTGTTGCTTCCCAATCTCTCTATCTTTCTGCTTTCTATAGCACGCAGCAGCTTGCCCTGAGTAGTCACAGGCAAGTCCCCTATTTCATCCAAGAACAATGTACCTAAGTTTGCCTGTTCGAATTTACCAATTCTTGTGTCATTTGCACCGGTAAACGAGCCTTTTTCGTGGCCGAATAATTCCGAATCTATAACCCCTTCAGGAAACACCTGGCAGTTGATAGCTACAAAAGGCTCAGATTTCCTTTTGCTCAGCCGATGTATATAATTTGCAAATATTTCTTTTCCTACTCCTGATTCACCTAAAAGTAATACGTTAATGCCTGTATCCGCAACTCTATCACATATTTCTAACAGCTGGAGATATTTCTCATTTTTAGACTCAGTGAATACCTCTTTTACATTTTGATTTTTTAATAAGAATATACTTTTACGCTCTAAACGATGTATCTTTGCCAATCTGTCAACCTTCATGACTAATTCATCCATATTGCTGCTTTTTGTAAAATAATCAACAGCGCCATACTTTATAGAATCCACGGCGCTCTCAATACTTCCGAATGCTGTCATTACTATTATATCAATATAATCATATTCTTCCTTTATTCTCTTTATCAGCTCAACTCCATCCATAATAGGCATCTTTAAATCAGTCAGAACAAGATCAACCACATTGTTCTCAAGGTAATCAAGAGCTTCAATACCATTTGAACAGCTTGCTATACTATATCCTATATCTGATAATATTAAAGTGAGAACCTTCTGATATTCAATTTCATCATCTACTATTAATATTTTGTATCCTTTTCTCTCTACCATTCAATTACTCCTTTACCGGCAATACTATATAAAATATTGTCCCCTCTCCAATATTGCTTTCCACAGAAATACTGCCTCCGTTATTTGCAATTTCGGTACTCAGTATATAAAGCCCCAATCCTGTTCCGCTTTCCTTCGTAGAATAAAATGGGTCAAATATCTTATCAACCTCAGACTTTTCTATACCGCATCCGTTATCCTTAATTTCTATATGCAAGCATCCCTCTTCTATCTTCGTGCTTATATTTATGTTCTTATCTGCTATTTCCAATCCCTTAAAAGAGTCTATGCCGTTGTTTATTAAATTTATAAGTACCATTCTCAATACTTCATTGTTTATTGAGATCTGTTCAGGCAACAAATCATTGTAAGCCCACGTTATTTTTATTCCTTTTTGTTCGGCATTATCTTTTTCAGCATCTATTATTAAGCTTATAAATTCCTTAATATTCACAATTTGTACTTCATCATTTGAAAGCTTCGAAAATCTTAACAAATTTTCCACAAGGTTATTTATTCTGTTTGCAGAATCATTTATAACAGATATGGCATGATTGTAAGCTTCATTTATTTTGTGCTTTTCAATAAAATATGTATAGCTTTTTATTAAGCCAAGGGGATTCCTGATTTCATGAGCAAGTCCTGCTGACAGCTGACCTACTGCTATCATTTTGGACTCCTGCCTCTCTCTTTTTTCCTTCAAATATTTTTCCGTATAATCCTCTATAACAATCATGGTTTTATTAATTGCAACCTTCTGGAGGGTAACATAGTAATAGCTGCTTCCTATATTCAGCACCTTATCCATATTATCCTTATCTACAAATGGTGATAGCTCTTTGATATCCTTGTAATTAAAGCCTATTAGACTTTCTTTCGGAATACCTATGAGCTCAGATATTGAATTGTTGCATGCTAATATTACAGAGTCATTACCTGTTACCATTATGGCATTTTTCATTGTATTGATAATAAGGCGGAGCTCCTCCCTGCTTTCAAACAGCTCCCTGGTCCTTGTATTAACCCTTTGTGTTATAACATAGTTCCAGCTTGTAAACCCGCCGATAATAAATATTGCTGCTATCAATATCTTATATGTGGTTTCGATTTTCTTTAAGTCTATATTGTCAGTATCAAAATTTCCCAACCATTTATATTGAGTTTGTACTATCAGGTTCTTCTTCTTCAATTGTAATATACCTTTGTTCAATATATTAAGCAAGTCATTGTTATCGTCTTTTACAGCAAGACTTATTTCTTTCTCATATAAAACAGGCTTTAAAAATTTATAATTTGCACTTTTATTCGTAACATTTATAAAATGTGCCGCCTCCATATCACCTCCTACAAAGCCTGAAACAACACCTGTATCCAGCAATGCAAAGCATTGATATATATTATCAACATTCATTATTTCAATATTGCTTACGCCTTTTATGCTATATGTATTTTTGAAAAATTCATCTATTCTATTATTAACATTTTCCTTTTGTAATGCCACCAGCGTTTTATTGTTAAGATCATTAATTGTTTCTATATTTGAATCCTTTTTTACCAATATTTTAGTTTTTACTACACAGAGCGGCTGGCTAAAATAAATATCGCTTCTTTTTTCTTCACCAAATATACTTTCCGAAACTATTATATCAATTTCACCCTTCATATGTGCCTTTTCTAAATAATCACTTGCTCCCGGCTTCATATGAATATTGCTTCCTAATTGAATTGCCAGCTGAGATAGGTAATCAACTAGAATTCCTGTATTGTAATTATTAAATTCATTTGTGTAAGCTAATGGCGGATAATTATAAATTCCCGCTAAAAAATCCTTTTCTTTTATGAGATTGTTCTCCTTTTCTGTTAAAGGAGAGTTATATCTATAATATTCTACCACTCCAATTCCATATCTCAGTTTTTTATCAGCTTTATTTATAGCAATAGAACCTATAATCAAAATAATAATTAATATTAATACTTTTTTTGTTTTCATAAATTACTCCTGTATGAATTGGAACTACATTTCGCTTTAAGGCTCGTCTCTCATTATACCTTAAACACAAATACACAGCAACAAAAACCATTTCATCATCTTTTATCCTTTATTAATTTCATGCACCATGATAATTTTTATACAGTCTTGAAAAGGCTTCCATTTTTCTGTATAATGTATCCATATCCACATTATAAAATTATGGAGGGAAAAAAGTATGAAGAAACGAGTAACAAGTTTAGTATTAGCAGCATTATTAATTCTAAGCAGTTTCAGCTTTGCATTCGCACAGGATGCAGAAACCACTAAAATTACTATTATTCACACTAATGACACTCATGCAAGACTTGAAGGGACTGCAACAGAGATAGGATTTGCAAAGATAGCCACCCTTATTAAGGAAGCTAAGGAAGCTAACCCGAATACATTGGTTCTCGACGCAGGAGACACTCTTCACGGAATGCCTATAGTCAACATAAGCAAGGGCGAAAATGCGGTAAAAGTACTGCAGGCTGCAGGCTATGACTATATGACAGTTGGAAACCACGATTTTAACTACGGCAAGGAAAGATTGCTCGAGCTCAGAGATATGTCTGAGGTAGGAATGATATGTGCCAATGTTCTGAACGAAAAGGGCGAATCCATTTTCACACCTTATGTTATAAAGGAAATAGGCGGAGTAAAAATAGGAATATTTGGTCTTGCGACTCCTGAAACAACATATAAGACAAGTCCTTCAAATGTTGTTGGCTTAACATTTGAAGATCCTGTGAAGGTTTCGAAAAAAATAGTTGCTGAATTAAAGGATAAGACTGATGTTATCATCGCTCTGGCGCATCTTGGACTTGACGAAAGCTCTGTTATAACTTCCAAAGCTCTGGCTGAAAATGTTAAGGATATTGATGTTATAATAGACGGACACAGCCATACGAAACTGGAAACAGGTCTGATGGTTAACGGTGTGCTTATAGCTCAGACAGGTAACTATGACAACAACTTAGGATATGTTAATATAGAAGTACAGAGCGGAAATATTGTTTCTAAAGCAGCTGAACTGCTTACAGCAGCAAATGCGGCAAATACGGTTCCGGACCCTGAAATTACAGAGACAATCAACAAACTTAAAGAAGCAAACAAATCTGTATTTGACAAGGTAGTTGCAAAAACAGATATTTATCTTGACGGCGTAAGAGAAAATGTAAGAACAAAGGAAACAAACCTCGGAAATCTTTCTGCTGATGCTGTAAGAGCTGCATCTGGTGCCGATGTGGGCTTTGTAAACGGCGGAAATATAAGAATTGCAATAAACCCCGGAGATATTACATTTGGAATGATTGCCGAATTATTCCCATTCGGAAATACCGTACAGGTTAAGAAAATAACCGGCGAAGATTTATTGGCAGTATTAGAGCATTCAGTAAGCGGATATCCTGCAGCACAGGGAGGCTTCCTCCATGTAAGCGGAATGGAATTCACATTTGATCCTGCACAGCCTGCCGGCTCAAGAGTTACCGAAGCAAAAGTTGGCGGCGCTGCTCTTGATAAAGCCGCAGAATATACTGTTGCAATCAATGACTTCCTGGGAATAGGCGGAGATGGCTTTACAATGCTTGCAAAATATCCTATATATGCGGAATTCGGAACATATGAGGAAATATTTGCAGATTACTTAAATGCCAACGGAACTAAAGGAATCGAGGTTTCAGGAAGAATTGCTGTAAAAGAAGCTGCTGTTGAAGAACCTGCTCCGCAACCGGAACCTGCACCAGCTCCTGAACCAGCGCCCGCTCCGCAACCAGCTCCTGCTCCTGAAGCTGAGGTTACATACATAGTTATATCCGGCGATGTATTATGGAAAATAGCTGAAAAGTACGGAACTACATGGGAAGCTCTGGCTAAGTACAACAACCTTGCAAATCCTCACCTGATTATGCCGGGACAATCAATAAAGGTACCAAACAAATAGCATATATTAATATTAAGCAATAAAAGAATACTCATGAAAAAGCTCGTCTTTTTCATGAGTATTTATCTTTTTATTTATTTTTTATTTCTTTAATTGCTTTATTCATTCTGCGTTTCATTGCTGAGGGCAAGAACAGTGAGCTCCGGCGGAGCCATAAACCTGAGTGGCATCTTGGTAGTACCCAAGCCTATGTTGACATAAAGCAGTGTCTGCCTGTAATTGTTGAAGGAATACATGCCCGCGCTATATTTTTCTCCCAAAGGGGGAAGAACATTTACAAACGGCAGATTTACTTGACCTCCGTGGCTGTGGCCGGCAAGGAACAAGTCAATATTGTATTCCAGCATATAATCCACTACATCCGGTTCGTGGCTCAGGACTATGTTATAACTTCCCTCATCGGCAAGCTCCGCAAGTCTGTCTCTTTCAGATACACCAAATATGGCATCATCCATTCCTGTAATAGTTATGTTGTAATCTTCAAATTCAACCTTTTCATTCTTCAGAATTAAAAATCCACTTTCCTCCATGATTTTGCCGTATATTCTTTCTGCCCCTCCCCCATAGTCATGATTGCCGTAAACGGCATATTTGCCGAGAGGAGCATTTATGCTGTCTAAAATTTCCCATATTTCATTTATATTTTCTTTATTTTCATAGCTTTTGTACTCATCAATTAAATCACCTGTGAATACAACAATGTCCGGATTTTCCGCATTTATTTTTTCTGCGACTCTTTTTAAATCCCGCATATCAAAGTATTCGGATATATGAGTATCGCTGAACTGAACTATTTTTAAATCCGGCGCATCCTCGTTTATCCGGGAACTCTTTATATTTTCATACTTTACAACCAAAAGATTGGGTTCCACAAATCTTGCATATATGTATAAGGCTCCTGCCATAAAAGCAACGGCAAATAAAAAAGAAAATAATTTTTTCACGTCTTAGCTCCTGAAATATTTCAGATTGTAGTATATCAAATTCAACAAAAAAAATAAAGCAAAACTTAGCTTATTAGAATTTTATTCCTCTTCTAATTATTTAGAATGCTTTACTTTTAGTTTTCAAATCTACACAATTTTTGTTTCGTTTTCATCGCATTTGAAAAATTCAACATTATTTGTCACAATATCAATGTAGTTAAATGACACGATTCTTTTCAGGCCCTTGCTCTCAAATTGCACTGTAAAAACTGAAGGATATACATCTGTAATTACACCCTCTGTAATTACAGCAGCTTTCTTCCCTTTTTTCAATTTGAATTTGATTTTCTGTCCGATGCATTCCTCAACTAATCCTTTAACCCGTTCAATGGATTTCACCTTTATAACCACCTTCCGTTCAATATTTAATGAAAAGCAGGCAAAATTTATTCATTTAACTATATCTTGCCCATAATAATAAAATTTATGTGATTTTTCTTCGATTGCTTAATTAATCTTCTGAAATCTAAAAATTTTGATTAATACTGCTTCCATTTTAAAACATTTAGCAAATAATTGCCCATAACAGTGGAAAGCGGAACTTTTTATGAGGATTAGTATAATAACGGCATTATTCTTCTTGCAAATAACAAAGAAATGGAATATTATTATTAAGGCAATTAACATAAACAATAAAGGAAGTGAAAGTAATGGACGAGGTCCCTACGGTCAAACGGCTGGATTGCTTAAGAAAACTGAATACTTCTCTGTTACTGGATTTTTTGCTGTCTTGGTAATAGAGAAAATCTATTATTATGAGGTGAAAAATGCTTGATATATTTAAAACAATTGACGATACCCTCTTTACACTGGCGGAAATAGAAGACGGAGCATGGATTAACCTGGTTAATCCTACACCAGAGGAACTGGACCGCATTGAAGAGGAGCTTTCTGTAGACAGGGATTTCCTGATAGCTGCCCTTGACGAGGAAGAATCTGCACGTATTGAAACAGAAGACAATCAGGTTCTTATACTGGTTGACACTCCTTATGTAGAAAAAACGGATGACCATATAATCTATGAAACACTCCCAATGGGAATTATTATTACGGATAAAAACATCATTACTGTATGCCTGAAAAATTCCATAGTACTGGATCAATTCGAAAAAAACAGCATTCGTACATTTTCCACATATAAAAAATATCGATTTTTGTATCAGATATTGTATAAGAATGCCCAGAGATACCTGCTCTATCTGAGACAGATTGACCGAATGAGCAACTACGTTGAAAAGCAGCTCCATCAGTCCATGAAGAACAAGGAGCTCATACAGCTTCTTGACTTAGAAAAATCACTTGTATATATAACAACCGCACTGAAAGCAAATCAGGTAGTTTTGGAAAAGATTCTTCGTATGAATGTAATAAAAAAATATTCTGAGGATGAAGATCTGCTGGAGGATGTAATTATTGAAAACAAGCAGGCTATTGAAATGGCCAGCATATACAGCGGAATATTGAGCGGTACAATGGATGCATTTGCATCAATTATATCCAATAACTTAAATATAGTAATGAAGCTTCTGACATCAATAACTATCTTGATGGCGATACCCACAATGTTCTCAAGCTTCTTCGGAATGAATGTAATCAACCTTCCATTTGCTGAATCCCCCTTGGGATTTTGGATTGTACTTGGAATATCATTGATTACGTCAGCAGCTGTAGGAGTTGTACTTTTAAAAAAGAACTTATTTTAAATATGAATAGCACCCGGTTTTCTTCAGTTACACACTTGAAAACCGGGTGCTATTCATTTAGGTTATCTGATTCTGCTTTTGGGGGAATCACCTCTTCCGTCAGTCTATATATAAACACTCATTTTACTAAATCTTTGTTACTGATTGAATATCTTTAAAAAGTTTCCTGCAAAATTTGCTTTCAACGGCTTTTAATTTAAAGCAGCTTAATGTTTAAACCTCCGATCTGTAATTATTTCCAACTCTGTTTCTTTTAAGTGTTGTTGTAATTAATCTTCTTTTCTAAACTCTCCGAAACCGTCTTAAATTAAATTGACCTTTGCAAATCCTCTGATTACAATTTTATAGTTATATATGGTTATCAGTAAATTTAGTAAAACTTATGTTGTAGTATTTATATACCCTAATATTTTTTTATTAAACATGCCTTTCTAAAAAATTTTTAAATAATTTTAAAAAAATATTTTAAGTTGTCATAATTCTGCCGATATTATATAATGTTGAGAAATATTTAAAAAGGATATCACTATGATGAAAATACATTCCTTTGGAAAAATAAATTTGTTCCTTGATATTGAGGGACTTCTTCCAAACGGCTACCACCTTATAAAAACAGTTATGCAGTCTGTTGATTTACATGATGAGCTCTTCATTGAAACGGCGTCCGGCGGCAGTATAACAATTGAATGCAGCAACAACAGCATACCGGTAAATGAAAAAAACACATGCTACCGGGCAGCTGAAATAATCAAAGAAATGTATCATATCAACTGCGGTGTAAACATAAGAATAAACAAGGCTATACCGTCTGAGGCCGGCATGGCAGGAGGAAGCAGCAACGGAGCTGCCGTCATACGCGGGCTGAATGAGCTGTGGAAGCTCAATATGACTGAGAATGACATTATGAATGTCGGACTTAAAATCGGAGCAGATGTGCCATTCTGTCTTGCTGGCGGAACTATGCTGGCGGAAGGAATAGGCGAAAGGCTTACAAAGCTCAATGATTTCATATGGGATTATATATTGGTGGTGAAACCTGAGTTTTCAATGTCAACTGCATTTGTATACAAAAATTTGAGCCCGGTATACTACAATTCGTTTGACATCAATGAAATAATAGGCCATATTGACTCACTCCGGTACAGAGATGCAGCATTGTCGGCGAAAAACACCCTTGAAAAGGTAGTGGAAAAATTTCACCCCCAAATACAAAGCATCAAGGAATTAATGTTTAAAAAAGGAGCTATTAATTCCATTATGACCGGAAGCGGCTCTGCTGTATTCGGTTTTTTCGCGGACAGAAAGGATATAGAGCGTGCATGCTCAGAAATATCTGCGATTTATCCGCAAACCTTTATTACAAAAACAAAGGTGGGAGGTATTCAACTATTTGTTTAAATCACACAGTATTTGGGTATTAGCTTTAATATATAGAAAACGAGAGGGAATTTATGAGAAAATTAATCTTATTGACAGCACTTATAGCATTGCTTGCCACAGGATGTACGAAATTTATAATTGAGCCTCCGGCAAACAGCGAAGAATCGCAGGCTCCGCCTGTGGAAGAGACCACAAAAAAAGATCCGGTCATGGCGCCGGATTTTGAGCTTACAGCCTTAGACGGCAGCACAATCAAGCTGAGCGAGTTAAGGGATAAGAAGGTACTGCTGAATTTCTGGGCAACATGGTGCGGCTTTTGCGTAATAGAGATGCCCGACCTTCAGAAGCTACAGGAAAGCCACGATGATTTGCTTGTATTGACCGTGAATGTGGGAGAATCCAAGGAAACAGTTCAGAAATTCATGGAAGAAAACAATCTTAATCTGACTGTTGTGCTTGATGAAAAAATGAATATTGCAAATACATACGGCGTAAGATCCTACCCAACAACAATTGCCGTGAACCACAAGGGAGAAGCCGTAAGAGGATATGTAGGAATGCTCACCTACGAGCAGATGGAACAGCTTTACAGCCTTATTGAATAATAATAAAAAATCATGACCTCTAAGCGGTCATGATTTTTTATTCCTTATTTTATCCGTAATCAGCGGAAGTATTTCTTTCACATCTCCAACTATCTTATAGTTTGCAAGCTTGAATATGGGAGCGTCGGGGTCGTTGTTTATTGCAACAATGGTTTCGATATCGGCAAGACCTGCAAGATGCTGAATGGCGCCGGATATACCGCATGCAATATACAGCTTTGGAGCAACCGTCTTTCCTGTCTGTCCCACCTGCTGGCAGTAAGGCATCCAGCCGGAGTCCACCACAGGCCTTGATGCTCCGAGAGCCGCACCCAGTGCGTCCGCAAGCTCCTGCGCAAGCTGAATATTTTTTTGGCTGCCTATACCCTTTCCCACACCCACAATAATATCAGCTTCCGTCAGATTTATTTCTTCTTCATTGTCTATATCCCTGATTTTTTTAACAAATCCCTCTATTTGTGAAGAAGCAGGAAGTATGTCCACCCTGCCATTTCTTGTATAATCAGGATTCAGAGGCTTAAAGAGCTTTGGCCTAACAGTTGCCATCTGCGGACGGTTATTTGGGCACACTATGGTTGCCATAAGATTTCCTCCGAAGGCAGGTCTCGTCTGGAGAAGAAGCCTTTCTTCTCTGTCTGTTTCAAGGACTGTGCAATCAGCGGTCAGCCCTGTACTCAGTGCTGATGAAATGCACGGAGCAAGGGATCTTCCGTTTGATGTGGCCCCCATGAGGACTATTTCAGGTTTGTGCTCATTTATTAAACCAACCATTACCTCTCCGTAAACCTGGTCGTTGAAACCACTGAGCCAGTCAGCATCCATCACCATGACCCTGTCTGCACCATAGGCAATCAGCTCCTTTGAAAGGTTCTCAATGTTATGGCCTAAAACTACAGCCACAGTCTCAGTATCTAAGTCCTCCGCAAGCTCTCTCGCTTTTCCTAACAACTCCAGTGCAACAGATTTAAGTTTTCCCTTTCTCTGCTCCGCAAAAACCCATATTCCTCTGTATTCACTCAAATCATTTTTAATAATTTTATCCCTTACAAAATTTATTGCTCCGAAATGGCAGCTTTCCGCACATGAACCGCAAAGAGTGCACTTTTCTCCTATAGATGCCTTTTTGTTCTCAACCTCAATAGCTCCGAAGGGACATGCGCTGACGCACTTCTTGCAGCCCACGCATTTATTTTTAATTATGTCTATACTTGCCATCCTACCCTCCTTAAATCTCTATTGACAGAAGAAGCTCTGCGATTTTCTCGGCCTTTTCTTCGGCAGTGCCCTCTATTTCAGCACTTTCCACCTCATGCACAGGAACGAAGGTCCTTCTCACCTGTGTGGGGGAGCCCTTGAGCCCCGCTCTGTGTTCATCAGCCTTGACAGAAGCTATGTCTGCAATTTCTATTTCTGCCATTTTCGCTGCCTTCATGCTTTTAATGGATGGAAGTCTCGGCATATTAATTTCCTTCACAACAGTAATCAGAGCAGGAAGCTGTATTTCAATTTCTTCGTAGCCGTCATCTGTTATTTTCATGCAGTGCATGGAATCCTGTTTTATCTCAATTATTTTGCTTATATCTGATGCATATGCAATATTAAGAGTTATTGCAAGGCTTGCGCCCACCTGAGCAGTATCTCCGTCCGAAGCGTGCTTTCCGCAGATAATCAGGTCGCAGCCTCCTATTTTTTCAATGCCCTTGCTCAGCGTATATGACGTAGCGAGAGTGTCCGCACCGGCAAACTTCCTGTCTGTCAGAAGCACCCCCTCATCAATTCCCAAAGCTATTGCTTCCCTCAGCATATGCTGAGCAGCCGGTATACCCATGCTGAGCCCTGTAACATGTGCACCGAGTTTTTCCTTGATTCGCACTGCTTCCTCAATGGCATATGTGTCAAACGGATTTATTATTGCCGGGATGTTCTCTCTAATGATTGTGTTGGTTACAGGGTCCATTTTCACCTCATTGGTGCCGGGAACCTGCTTTATACATACTACTATTCTCATGCGTCCACCCCTTCATAGGCAAATATGGCTCCTCTGTTAAGAAGCTGCTTAGGATCGAATACTTTCTTCAGATTTCGCATTTCATCCAATTCATCTTTGCTGTACATTTTCTGAAGAAACGGAACCTTCAGTTTACCCACACCGTGCTCTGCGGAAACCGCACCTCCCATTGCCGCTATTTTTTCTGCCCATACCAAGAATAAATCCTTGCCTCTTTTGTACTCGTCCATATTGCGCGGAATAATATTTACATGGAGGTGATTGTTTCCCACATGTCCGAATATAACCGCATGGAGGTTGTTTCGTTCAATATCCTCGTTGTACATTTTCATTACTTCCTTGAGTCTTTCATCAGGTACAGACATATCTGTACCTAACTTTGTTATCCTGCTGTCTGTTTTTTTAGCCTCATCTATTTGCATATTTACACATTCCGGGCATGCGTGCCTGAAGCTGTGGAGCTTTTCAAGACCTGCTGCATTGTTGGCAACCCATGTATACTCTTCCTTGCCTCCAAGCATAACTATAACATCTCCAAGCTCCTCTATGCCCTCCCATATCTCATCATCGGAATCACCTTCGATTTCGATGAATATGGCGGTGTGATACCCCTGTTGTATCTCCTGCACCGATGAAAATGCAGGGTTTGTTTTCTGCTGAAGCTTAAGCATTTTCAGTGCCTCATGACTGAAAAACTCAATAGCCGACGGCCTTAATTTCATAGGCTCACTCATACCGGAAATTCTTTCTCCCCTAAGTGCCCTCACCAGGTCCAGTGCCTTGTCCTCATCAGGCATGAAAATTGTCACACCCCAGTCAGACTGTTGTGTTCTGTTTAACTCTATCTCAATTTCGCTTATAATTCCCAATGTTCCGTCAGAACCTATAAACAAATCAATCATATCCATATCCGGTTTGTTGTAATATCCGGATGTATTTTTACTCACCGCAGGCATCTTATATTTCGGAAGCTTTCCGGAAAATATCTTCCCGCTTTCCGTTACAAGCTCAAATATTCCATTTGCTGCAATTGATTGTCCCCTTTTAAGGCTTAACACATCTCCGTCTGTCAATACAACCCTTATGGATTCAATATGCTCCCTTGCAGAGCCATATCTGAAGCTCTTTGCACCTGATGCATTACATGCCGCAATACCACCGATGGATGCTGATGCCTCGGTTGGGTCGGTGGAGTAAAACCATTGGTTTTTATCCATATGCTCAAGGGTCTTTAAGGATTCTTCATCCCATCCCTCTGTTATGAAGGACTTGTTAATAAGATACTTCCTTATTTCCGTAAGGAGGACTCCGGGCTGAACCTTAAGAAAAAATCTGTCCTGTTTACCGTCATATCTGGCTCCCGTTACCTTGTTCATCCTGCTCAGGTTTATAATGTGACCTCCAAATGGCACTGCGGAAGCTGCAAGTCCAGTCTTTGCTCCCTGTGTTGTAACAGATATATTTTTAAGATTGCACTCCCTCACTGATGCCGCAATTTCTTCCTCTGTCTTAGGGAATATTATGCTTTCTGCCGTTCCGACCTGACGGGACTCGTCTCTTAAATATTCGCCATAAATCTCTGCAAAGCCGTTTCCCATTTTCGCCTCCTCTATAGATATAAAAAATTTATAATAATTATTACAATAATTTATCACATATGTGACCTCAAAGCAAATGAAAATTCTCCTTTGTCTTACCAATGTAGTTATAAAAAAAGAGGAAAATAAAATAATATTATTCTCCTCTTAAAATTTTTATGTCTTATTATATTCCTGCAAGCTCCTTCATGCAATCAATTACATAGTCGATGTCTTCTTTTGACACTCCTATGTGGGAAACAAATCTGTATTCTCCTGCCTCAGAGCCGTTTATTTTTATGTTTTTCATATTGAGGCTGTCAATCAGAGTTTGCTCTTGAATTACATTTTCTCCCATTTTAAAGAATACCATGTCTATATCCAGCCTGTCCTTTATAACTTCAATTCCAGGAATTTCAGACAGTCTCTCTGCCATGTATTTCGCATTTTTATGGTCCTCTCCCAGTCTCTCGGTCATTTTTTCCAGTGCTATTATTCCTGCTGCAGCAAGCAGACCAACTTGTCTCATTCCGCCGCCCATGAGCTTCCTGTATTTTCTCGCCCTGTCTATGAATGCTTTGCTTCCTGCAACCATAGAGCCTGCCGGAGCAGCCAGTCCCTTTGACAGGCAGAACATAAGAGTGTCGCAGCACTCCGCTACTTCTTTGGCATCAACTCCCAATGAAACTGCTGCATTAAAAATTCTCGCTCCGTCCATATGAACAGGTATGCCGTGTTTTTCCCCTATTTTCTTTATTTCCTTCAGCGCGCTCAGCGGCACCACTGACCCACAGCCGTGTGCTTCCTCAACGCATATCAGCCCTGTTTCCGGCTCGTGGATATCATCCACACGTATTGCATTTTCCACGTCCGCAGGATTCATAGTTCCATTTTCAGTTTCAAGAGTCCTTAGCTGAACTCCTGCTATAACTGCGGATGCTCCTACCTCATGCAGCACTATGTGATTGTTTACACCCACTATTATTTCCTGACCTCTTCTTGTGTGGGTAAGAATTGCAAGCTGGTTTCCGAAGGTACCGCTTGGAACGAACAGCGCCGCCTCCTTGCCCACCTTTTCCGCAGCTAATTTTTCAAGCTTGTTTATTGTAGGGTCATCTCCGTAAACATCATCTCCAACCTCTGCATTTGCAATGGCCTGCCTCATTTCATCCGTAGGCATTGTAACCGTATCGCTTCTCAGGTCAATATATCTCATTTCACACCTCTGTTGTTTAGTTTTATTATATTCATACTATATTAAAATCCTTTTCATTTCAACATATTAATTGACATTTTTCTTCATATTGATTACCATGTATATATTCTATTATTTACAGGAGCATTATATGAGTGATTTAAGACCTAATAAGATGGCCTCCGAATCCATGACAAAGCTTGTTGTCACCATGGCAATACCGCCTATTTTTTCAATGTTCATACAAGCAATGTACAACATTGTGGACAGCATATTTGTTGCAAAGACCGGAATGGAAGCTCTGACGGCGGTTTCCCTTGCATTTCCGCTTCAGCAGATATTGGTGGCTTTGTTTGTAGGGACTGGTGCAGGCATTTCCTCGCTGATTTCGAGACGCCTGGGAGAAGGAAATTATGAGGACGCAAACAAGGCGGCAAGCCACGGAGTTGTCATGAGCTTCATATATTCAATTATAATGATTTTCGCAGGGTTGTTTTTTACAAATTACTTTGTGGGATTTTTTACAGAGGACTTTATTTTGCAGGACCTGACCGTGAAATACCTCAAGATTATTCTGATTTTCTCTGTGTTTAACTTCATTGCCCACGCAGGAATTTCCATACTTCAGGCAACCGGAGATACCATGATGCCCATGATATCACAGCTTGTGGGTGCGGTGACAAATATTATACTTGACCCTATTATGATTTTCGGTTATTTCGGCTTTCCTGCAATGGGCGTAGAGGGTGCGGCACTGGCAACCATAATCGGACAATTCGCTTCTTTTGTCATGATAGTTTTCATGTTCAGAAAGGACACAGCCGTCAAGGTAAAAATCAAAGGCTTCAGGTTTGACAGAATAATTTTAAAGGATATGTATTCCGTCGCATTTCCTGCAATCATCATGCAGTCACTGGCATCAGTAATGATCAGCGGACTTAATTTAATTCTGATATCCTTGAGCGATGCGGCGGTTTCTGTACTTGGCATATATTACAAGCTCCAGTCCTTTGTTTTTATGCCCGTGTTTGGAATAATGCAGGCATTCAGGGCCATTGTGGGATACAATTTCGGCGCCAAAAACAAGGACAGGGTAATAAGTTGCTTAAAGACCGTCCTTGTTATTTCTTCGTTGATTATGATATTGGGTACAATTATCTTCCAGATATTCACAGAGCCTATGCTTCGTCTGTTTGACAGCAATGAGGAAATGATGTCCATAGGCATCAGAGCTCTGAGAACCATAAGCATCAGCTTCATAGCCGCCGCCGTTGGAATAGTAATAAGCGCTGCATTCCAGTCCTTCGGAAGGGGAACTATAAGCCTTGTTATTTCATTTGCGAGACAGCTTCTGATTCTGCTGCCCGCAGCCTATGTATTAGCCCGCATCGGCGGTCTTGATTTGTTCTGGTACTCGTTTATCGCATCGGATATTTTATCTGTATGCATTGCCGTACCGGCAATTATTTCTTACTTAAAAAAGATTTTTAATTCATGGGAAACAATTTAGACCACGTTACATTTCATCATTGTAAACGGCAAAATGAATGTGGTCTTCCCACCTGCCGTTTATCTCCAGGTACCGTTTTGAAAAGCCTTCCTGTTCAAATTTCAGCTTTTCCATTACCTTAAGAGACCTTGCATTTCTCGGTATAACATTAGCTTCTATTCTGTGAAGACCAAATTCCTCAAACATTATTTCCACTGTTCTTTTTATTGCCTCAGTCATATACCCCTTGTTTATTTCATCCTTATCCAGCTTGTATCCCAAAAAACAGGACTTGAAATTTCCCATTACTATATTTGAATAGCACACATTGCCTATCAGCTTGTTGTCTTCCTTCCTGAATATCCAGAATCTAACAAGGGAGTTGTCTTTAAACATGTTATACTCATTGTTTAGCTTCCTCTTATGATAGGAAAGTGTGTAAAAATCCCTCGGCTGCCCCGGGTCCCATTCTGCCAGAAAATCGCGGTTTCTTTTATAATATTCTAAAACCTCCTGCCCGTGGCGAGGCTTCAATATTCGTAAATACAATCTTTCAGAGTCATATCTTGTCTGCTTGAACATTTCATTCTCCTTAATTTTTCTGAATTTAATTTTATATTTGCGCACTGAATTAGTCAACTTATTTTGCTTTACTATACATTTTTTTTGTGATAGTATTAAGATTATTGATTTTATGGGCGAAAGGAGGAGCTGACATAAAAAGAGGAAATAAATTATTATTAATATTCACACTGTTTTATCTGTATTTTACAATGGCTCTTTTTGAAAGCTCAAGAGGAAATTTCATCCCTTTTTTCATAGATGAATTTAAAATTAACAACTCTGCCATAAGCATGATTTTAAGCCTTAACACTATGGGCTGTATAGCAGGCAGCTTTTTCGGAGGACATTTCTGTGAAAAATATGGCCATAAAACCGTATACATAATAGGCTCCGCAATATCCACAGCAGCAGTATTGATAGCGCCATTTACGTCAAATTTATTTATGCTGGGACTCTTCTTTTTAATATTCGGAATTGGGCGCTCCCTTTTATCAATTGCCGTAGATTCCATGGTTCCTGTTCTCTCCCTTGGCTTTGAATCCATATTGATGAATGTGACACATTTCATGTACGGATTGGGAAGCTTTGCGGGACAAAGAGCATATGGTCAGCTGCTGTCAGCAGGGATGCCATGGAGGACGATTTACATGTACCTGGGAATATTCTTCATTGCTTCTATAATACTGTCCACCACAATCAAGACTCCGGATGTGCACCTTAAAAGCGACGGAGCCTTCGGACAAAAGGAGCTCTACAGGAATCCGCTGATTTACATGTTTGTAATTGCACTCACCTTCGTTCTCGTAACCGAGGCCGTAATAAACACATGGTTCATAAGCTACATGAGAGGCTCCTACGGTCTGAGTCCCGCAGAGGCATCAAAGTATGCATCTGTATTCTTCCTGACATTTGCTCTGGGAAGATTGCTGGGCGGGTTTGTAATCAATAAAATTGGTGATTCAAGAGGAATGAAGCTGTTTTTATGCATGGCTGCTTTGTGCCTCGTCGCCGGACTTCAGCTGAAACGCAGCGGACTGATGCTGATGGCTTCATCGGGATTGTTTATATCAATAATGTTCCCTACAATGATGGTAATAATAAATTCAGCTTTTAATCAAAATGCATCCATGGCAATCGGCCTGGTTGTTACAATAAGCAATATACTGTTCGTCATCATATTTGCACTTATGGGCACACTTAATGACTGGCTTGGAACATACACGGCATTTTACGCGGCCCCGGTATCAATAGCATGCTGCCTGACCGCACTTACATTTGTAACAAGAAAACTGAAAACATCAACTCAATAATCGGAGGTACATATGTCAATAGAAAAACTCATTATTCCGGAACACTATACAAGTAAGCTTTCGCTTCTGGAAACACAAATTGCAATAAAAAAAATAAAGGACTTTTTTGAATCGGAGCTGGCAAAAAACTTATCCCTCATAAGAGTATCCGCCCCGCTGATGGTAAGACCCGAATCAGGATTGAACGATGATTTGAACGGCTTTGAAAGAGCTGTGCGATTCGACATGCTTGAAACGAAGTACGATGTTGAAATAGTACAGTCACTGGCTAAATGGAAGAGAATGGCCCTGGGCAGCTACCGCTTCGACACATATACCGGTCTATACACAGACATGAACGCAATCCGCAGAGATGAGGATTTGGATAACATACATTCTATTTATGTTGACCAATGGGACTGGGAAAAGATAATAAAGAAAGAAGACCGCACAAAGGATACACTCAAACATATTGTACGTCAGATATACAGTGCATTTAAGTCAACGGAGATGCATCTGAGAAGTCTGTATCCATTTTTAAGAAATGAGCTTCCCGAAGAAATTCACTTCCTGACCACGGAGGAGCTGCTTCAGCTTTATCCTGACAAAACACCGAAGGAAAGAGAATATCTCATAACCAAAGAAAAAAAAGCCGTATTCCTCATGGAAGTAGGCTGCAAGCTTTCCGACGGCACAATCCACGATGGACGCGCCGCAGACTATGACGACTGGTTCTTAAACGGAGACATACTGTTTTACTTCTCAACTCTGGACATCGCCCTTGAGCTTTCATCAATGGGTATAAGAGTTGACAAGGACGCATTGCTCGGCCAGCTCGAAGAAAGAAACCAATTGCACAAGGCTCAATATCCCTTCCACCAAGACGTAATCAACGAAAGGGTTCCCTTCACTATAGGCGGTGGTATCGGACAGTCCAGAATGTGCATGTACTTCCTGCAAAAAGCCCACATAGGTGAGGTTCAAGCCTCCGTATGGCACGAGGATATGAAGGAGCTCTGCAGAAGGAATGAGATACATTTGCTGTAGAATGAAAACAGAAACAAAATTACCTGAAATAATACAAGAAAAAAAATCTATGCTTTTTAATAATTTTAATAATATTTTCTAATATATTTTTCATATTGCATCACCAAAATAGACTTTTATAACAATATCACAGTCATTATATAGCGCTCTTACATTTATCGCAACTAAATGAAGCGCCCTTGAGAACCGCATAGGTTATTACATATATTAACAAATATTGGTGCTCAACTTAACTTGTTTTTTAGAAATATTGTCTTGATAAAGGGGTGCACTTTATATCTTAAGATTTGCATATTATAAAAACATAATATATAATTTAATTAATTATAAAAGCAACATAAAGGGGAGATTTTTTTATGAGTAAAACAATTTTAAAGAAAAAATATAATATAGTAATAATCATTTTAGTATTATTATATTCTTTATATTTAGTTGGATGTAGTAATACAATTTCAAATGCGGATATTGAATATTATAAAAGTGAAAATGAAGAGTTAAAATTAAAAAATATGGAATTAAGCAAAATCATTAACAGTTATAAAAATAATGAAAATATTCAAAATGACATTATAGAAAAATCAAGTTCAGCGGTACAGGACATACTACATGTAAAGGAATCCGATGGAACTTATTATATAGTTTTAAAGGTTAATGGTTATGGGAATACTCAATTATGGAAATATACAGGAGAGCCTTTTGCTACATTATTAGAAGAAGGAGTAAATATTAATATTGAAACTAGAGATTCGTACTTATATTGTGCGGTTGAAAAAAATATAGACACAAATGAGTATAAAGAAGAAGTAATAAAATTTGACAATGATTCTAATAAAAATCTAATATATGAAGGGAAAAATGTGGAAATCAGTACCAGCCCTGATGGAGAGTATCTTATCATTATTGAAAATCCGGAAGCTCAGATAGAATTAAAGGATATGGATTCTAAGAATATTAGAAATTTAAAAATACTAGATAGAAATGATAAAATAATATATGATGAGGTTATACCATCTAAGTTGCATACAGAATTAAAACCTTTGGATTGGAATAAATCAAAATTTTGGGCTACTTTTAACTATGTATCAGGACATCCTGAATTTCTTATAATGGATACAAAAACTTTAAACTATGAAATTATAGAAAATAAGGCTGATTATTTTGAATCTGAGTTGAATATTAAAATGGGGTGGATTTGTTATAGTGATTTTCCCTTTTTCTTGGATATTGATACCTACAATGATTTTAAGCAAAGCAAAAAAGAAGTTCATTTATAGGGTAATCTTCAAAGATTGT
>DDNC01000011.1:0-34312 GCA_002340985.1 Firmicutes bacterium UBA2530
ACATCCAGCAGGTTGATATATACTTCAACTTTTGGGCAAGGTTTAGAAAAGCCGTAGGACTTAAAACCCTACGGCAAATCTCAAAAACTGAAGACATCCTTATTCGCAGGGGACATTATCCGGCACTTGCCTATTTCAAGAACTTGCTTGGTTTTCCCGTATGATACAGTGATAGTCTGTGCAGTGCTCTCGTGCATGCTACATATAACAGACGCTTATCATATTCGGTGCTGTAGTTTTTGCTGTCGGTCTTATAAATCAGTACGGCATCAAATTCCAGGCCCTTTGCAAGATATACGGGAACTATTATTACGCCTCCGATATTCTGCTCTCCCAAGTAATCTATGAGCTTTACATCTATTTTTGATTTAAGTCTGAAAAATAAGTCGGACGCTTCCTTCCTATTCTTGCATATTACTGCTATTGAATTAAACCCTTGTGATTTGTATTCTTGAATATTTCTAATCATTTCATCTTCAAGATCTTCAACATTCTGCTTGTAAATTATTTCAGGCTCCTCCTCATTTCGTCTGAAATATTCTGTGCTCATCCCTCCGTACAGGAATTTTTCGCTGAATTTGCTTATTTCATAAGAGCTTCTATAGCTTTTATTCAGGAATATCTTATTACTTCTTTCAAAGTTAAAAATTGATACTATATGATCATAAAAAGAAAGATCATTTTTCCTGTCAACAGACTGATTGATGTCACCGACCACGGTAAACCGGGCGTCCTTGAACAGGTTCTTCAGCAGATGATAATGCATAGGATAATAATCCTGGGCTTCATCCACAATTACCTGCTTAATGCCGCTTAGAGAATCGGCTCCTTCCGCTCTTACCTTTAAATACATCATAGCTATTCCGTCAGCATATGGAATGTTGTATGGGTCTGTAACGGATTCGTTGGTGAAATCAATAATCTCATCAATATTATCCGGCAGAACCAGGCCTTTTGCCAGCTTTTTAAATAATTCCCTGCTGCTGAACAGCTGTTTGTATAAATCATAGCTGTCAAATTCGGTGAATTTTTTTATGCGTGTTAAAAGCATCGATGTTTCTTTAGCGGCAAGAACCCTTGAAAAGGCCTTTGTTTCAAATTCATGCAGCTTTGACCTGTTTACTGCTTCTTCTATTTTGCTTCTGCGGTCATGTCTTCCATCGCGGATTTTATCCATAAGTCTGCTTTCAATAATTTTCAGCTTCTTTGCAGCAGGCATGCTCAGCTTTCCGCTCAGCATGAAATCCTTTAAAAGCTGGCGAGTTTCAACAATTTTACCGTCGAAGTACACATCCTCAAATGGTATGAGCTTCCTCTCAAAGTACATTATAAAACGATCTATTATTTTAAGGAAAACCTCAGAACCTTTAAATTCATCGCATGCTCTCAGAAAATCTCTTTTTTCCTCTGTTTCGGAGCATATTATTCTTTCAAAATTTTCGCTCTTTGTTTTAACAGATAGCTTATTGTCAAAAAGTTTTACAAATATGTTTTCAAAGGTATACTCGTTTATGTTGTCTTCGCCGAGCTCAGGGAGCACGCTTGAAATGTACTTTGAAAACAGAGTATTGGGAGATATGATAACAATATTGTTGGCAATAAGCTTGAGATTGAGGCCCTGATACAGCAAAAATGCAATTCTGTGCAGTGCCACAGAGGATTTTCCGCTTCCTGCCACTCCCTGCACAATAAGCAAATCATTATCTAAGTCACGTATGATCATGTCCTGCTGTTTTTGTATTGTCTCAACAATAGTCTTCATTTTGGAGGTCATATTTTTTGACAGAGCCTCCATCAGCATTTCATCAACAATATTAACATTGCTGTCAAAAAAATATTCCAGCTCGCCCTTGGTTATTTTAAATTGCCTTTTAAGTGAGACGGCTCCTTTTATTATTCCAGAGGGAGCTTTGTATTTAACAGGCCCCAGCTCTGAGCTGTAGTATACGCTTGAAATAGGCGCACGCCAATCATATACCGCTATTTCATGGGTATCCTCATCCATTAGGTTAAAAAGGCCTATATATATTTTCTCGGTGTCATCATAACCGTCTTCTGTGAAATCAATCCTTGCGAAATATGGGCTATCAACCATTTTTTCATATTTTGCTATTCTTTTTTCAAGTTCTGTATAGCTGAATGTCTGGGAATTCAGCGCGCTTAAATACTGATTCAGGTCAGAGAGCTTATCAAAATCAGAAGAAGAGTGAGTTGTATTTTCCCACATTTCCTTTCGTGAGGCTATAAGGTCTAATTTCTGTTCCGCTAACTTTTCTGTTTCCATTTCTAATTTATATTTCAACAAGTCTGTTGTTTTTTCGAGATAATTGATTTCCTCTATATATTTCTCATTATATTCTGTCATTTAATATCCCCTTCTTGCACAATAAGAATAAAAATAATATTGATAATTAATAGATAATTATATCATATTATACATTATATGAAAAGAAAAAATTAATCATACTGCATATTAATTAAACTTAATTAATTTCTTTGTTTGTTATTATAACAATAAATATAATAGCTTTAATAATATGACATATAATTAAAATGTGATAATATATTTCTAAATTTTAACTTATTTTACAAATATGTAGATGACATTTATCATATTTGTTGTATAATGTATACATAGTATTATATGACGAGGGGATAAAAATTGATTGGTGAGAAGATAAGAAGTATACGGAAAAGTAAGAAGCTGACTATTGTTGAACTGTCTGAAAAAATTAACGTAACATCGGGGTATATATCTCAAATTGAAAGAGACTTAATTTCTCCTTCCCTGGCAGTTTTAAAGAGGCTGTCAGAGGCCTTGGATGTGCCTTTATCAGCACTTTTTGCGGAGGAAAGCAATAAAAACGTAATAACTATACCTCAAAATAAAAGGATAAAGGTAAAATTCGGAAACATCAATTCCGAACTGGAATTTATAACTCCAATATTAAATAATGATGATAANNCTTTATTTAAGCTGAAGCCTAAGACATGGTTGAGTGAACATACCATAACACATGCCGCAAAAGCATGTGTGTATATATTATCCGGGGAAATACAATGTCATATCGGAAATGAAATTTATGTCGTTTCAAAGGGAGATAGCATCTGTGTTCCGGAAAATAACGGACACGCTGTATTTAACAGCTGCAATGAGGAAACAGAGGCTTTATGTATACTTTCTCCGGCGATACATTAATAAATATGGAGTAATACATGCTTGATATAAAGAGAATAAGAAACAATCCCGAGGAAGTTGAAAAGCTTTTAAAAAGAAGAGGGCATGAGTTGTGCCTTGACAGAATTTTAGAATTAGATAAGCAAAGAAGAGAAAAGCTTACAGAGATGGAAAACATGAAGGCGGAGCAAAGAAGAGTTTCCGTCCGTGTTCCTATGCTCAGAAAGCAAGGCTTGGATGTGACGGAAATACTTTTAAAAATGAAGGAGCTATCTGAAAAAATAAAGCTTCTTGATACTGAAATTAAGGAAATAGATACTGAAATAGAAAAAGAACTTATGAATATTCCCAACATACCAAATCCGGACATCGCGGTTGGAGAGTCAGAAGCCGACAACAGAGAGATAAGAAGATGGGGAGAGCCGGAGAAATTCGATTATGAAGCAAAGGCGCACTGGGATTTAGGCACTTCCCTCGGAATAATTGATTTTGAAAGAGCTTCAAAAATTACCGGTCCGAGATTCCCGCTGTTTAAGGGTACCGGTGCCAGGCTTGAAAGAGCAATAGCATCATACATGCTTGACAAGCACACGCTGGAGCATGGATTTACTGAAATCTCTCCTCCGTATATGGTAAACAGGCAAAGCATGTACGGAACAGGTCAGCTACCAAAATTTGAAGATGATATGTTCAAATTAAACCAAAAAGAATATTACCTTATTCCAACGGCCGAGGTTCCGGTGACCAACATTTATATGAATGAAATTTTGGACGAGAGTGTGCTTCCGCTTTATATGACTGCGTATACACCATGCTTCAGAGCAGAGGCTGGTTCTGCCGGAAGGGATACCAGAGGTCTTATTCGCAACCATCAGTTCGGTAAGGTTGAAATGGTTATGTATTCAATACCTGAGGATTCATACAGACAGCTGGAACTATTGACGGGATTCGCCGAGGAAATTCTGAAGGGGCTGGAGCTTCCTTACAGAGTTATGGAGCTGTGCACGGGAGATATTAGCTTCAGTGCGGCAAAGACATATGATATAGAGGTCTGGATGCCAAGCTACAACAGATACGTTGAAATTTCTTCATGTTCAAATTTTGAGGACTTTCAGTCAAGAAGAACGGATATACGCTATAGAGCAAGTGGAACAAATGGAAAAAGCAAACCCGGGTTTGTTCATACATTAAACGGTTCGGGGCTCGCGGTGGGAAGAACCATTGCAGCAATACTTGAGAATTATCAGAATGAAGACGGCTCGGTAACCATACCCATGGTGCTGAGAAGCTATATGAACGGATTGGAAAGAATAACTTTATAATGAAATATTTTGAGAGGCTTGCCTCTCATTTATTTTATTGCCGAGAGATGTGAATACTTTGTGATTAGCGTAATATTTTTTGTGGTATATGTAAAACATACTACGGAATAACTATAAAGGAGAACAAATGCTGAAAATAGGATGCCATTTGTCTGTTTCTAAGGGATACGAGGCCATGGGTAAGGATGCTCTGAGCATCGGTGCAAATACATTTCAATTTTTTACACGTAACCCGAGAGGCAGCAAGGCTAAAGAGATAGACATAGAAGATGTAGAAAGATTAATAAAAATAATGAAAGAAAACAAATTCGGGAAATTAATAGGCCATGCGCCCTATACTTTAAATATCTGCTCGGCAGAAGAAAGGACCAGAGAATTTGCGCGGGAAGTAATAGAGGAAGATTTAAGGAGGATGGAGAATCTTCCCGGAAACTATTATAACTTTCATCCCGGAAGCCACCTAGGGCAGGGAATAGAAACAGGAACAGACTACATTGTCAATGTTCTGAATAAGGTTCTCACGTCTGAGCAAACCACTGTCGTACTTCTTGAAACAATGTCCGGAAAGGGTACAGAAATAGGAAGAACCTTTGAGGAATTAAAGAAAATTATAGACGGAGTATACCTGAAGGAGAAAATAGGAGTATGCCTTGACACATGCCATGTTTATGATTCAGGATATGATATAGTGAATAACTTAGATGATGTATTGAAGGAATTTGACCATACTGTGGGAATTGAGTATCTTCATGCTGTTCACCTGAATGACAGCAAGAACCCGTTTTCAAGCCACAAGGACCGCCATGAAAATATAGGAAAGGGGTATATAGGTCTGGATGCCGTTGAAAAAATAATAAATCATCCATGGCTTTACAATCTACCATTTTTTCTTGAGACACCAAATGACTTAAAAGGCCATTCCGAAGAAATTGAAATTATTAAGAAATTATACAGGCATTAGAGACATTCAATGCCTGTATTTTTATATGGATGATATCTTGATAAATCACTTATGGAAAATATAGACACAGGTCCATTATTTACATGACGATTTTTGAAATTTGATAATGCATTTTGTCGAAGAATATTATATAATTAAAATAATTTAAAATGGAGGAAGTTTATGAGAAAAATCAGTAAGGTACTTTCATTATTCCTTTTGATAATAACTATTTTTAATGTTACGGCATATGCTGAAATAAATATCAATCAGGATATCAGCGCAGCATTGCTGGGGGATGTTGAAACAGGAGAAATTCTTTACAGTTATAATATAGATGAACAGCGGGCAATAGCCAGTATTTCAAAGCTTATGACATATCTTGTTATGATGGACGCGGCATCAGAAGGAAAGATATCTTTGGATGATGATATTGTAATAAGCGGGCATGCCGCAGCTACGGAAGGCAGCAGATTTGGACTGATTTCAGGAGAAACAATCAAGCTTAGCATGCTGGCAAAGGGCATGCTTGTCGTTTCAGGAAATGACTGTGCAACTGCAATAGCCGAGCATTTGGGTAAGACGGAGGATAACTTTGTCAAGATGATGAATGAAAAGGCATCTGAGCTTGGACTTCTTTCGGCAAGCTTTATAAATCCTCACGGGCTGCCCATAGATGACAGGGAAACAGGACAAAATCACATGTCCGCATCAGACCTGTACAAGCTTACAAGACACATACTTACTAAATATCCGGAAGTTCTGGAGATTACGTCTTTAAAGGAGCTTGTAATTCCCGAAAGAAACTACAAGAAAACTGCTACAAATCCGGCACTTGGAATTGTGGAGGGAGTTGACGGCTTCAAGACAGGATACACTGACAAGGCAGGAATATGCCTCATATCAACAATTCCTGTGACAGGCAGCGGCCAGGATTTCAGACTTGTGGGAATAATCCTAGGGGCGAAAACTCATGAGGACAGACTCAACAAGACGAAGGAACTGCTGGAGTACGGTAAAAATAACTACAGTTATAAGAGGCTTGCGGACAAGACTCATAAGGTTGACGAAGTGTTTATAAACAATTCAAAGAGTGGAAATGTAAGCATTTATCCGTCCGTGGACTATAACAAGATGGTAAAAAATGATGATTCCATATGGACAAAGGTAGTTTATTCAGACAGCGTAAAGGCACCTCTGAAGCAGGGAGACAAGGTAGGAACAATCAGTATATTTGTAAATGATGAAGAAATAGGACAGGTGGATGCGGTTGTATCCGAGGATATCGGCAAGGCAAATGTATTTGTAATATTTTTGAGACTTATTAAAAACATATTTTCATAAATATATATGATGTCAATGCAAAAGTATGCTGTCATGCCCCCTATCACCGGCAATGGACGCTGCTTTTGCTGATAAAGGCACAAACTCAAAATACTCATGTTGACAAATAGAAAAATATAGTGTAATATTTTAAAATGAATAATGTTCTCGTAGCTCAGTAGGATAGAGCGTTCGCCTCCTAAGCGAAAGGCCGCACGTTCGATTCGTGTCGGGAACACCAGAAATAAAAGCTGTAACCTTTATTTATATGGGTTTACAGCTTTTTTATTTGTCTTGAGCAGAACTTTAAGGCTAATAGTTTCTCCTTTTAATTCCATTATAATATACACTTCCTTTAACTGTGCTATTAAAACAGAACTTAATTAAGTTTTGGATTTATTGATTCTAATTAGGTTGATTTCGTGAGACAGTCCGTGTTTTTAAAATACATCACTTTTCGTGTCGCTAAGTCATCATGAATATTAAGTTAATGTATGGCAACCTACATTACTCCTTTGATAGCTGCCAAAGCTACGCTTAACGGTGATGCAAGGTAAATTTCTGCTTCTTTAGCACCTATTCTTCCAGGTGAATTACGAATAGTCGTTGTTATAGCCACATCATTAGGAGCCAATATTCCAAAGTGTTTTCCTGGGCATGGTCCACAACCAGGCGGCATTATAACTGCTCCACTACTCCTTAAGGTGGATGTTAAACCCCTCTGATCCATTTCATTAAAAATTTTAATGGAAGCTGGTGTTACAATTAGGGTTACTTCAGGGTGAACAGACTGTCCTTTTAAAACATCTGCGACTACAATCATATCCTCTAGCCTTCCTGCGGAGCAACCGCCTATAATTGCAACAGTAATCTTTTTCCCCGCCATGTTCTTAAGTGGTATTACAGAATTAGACTCAGGTGGAACAGCTAACATTGGTTCTATGGAGCCAACATTAATACTAATAACAGTTCCTTCTTCCTCTGAATCCTTAGGAACAATAACTGCTGTAACTACTCCAGCTTCCGGAAGCAAGTTACATAACGTCATCTTACTATCGATACTAGCATTGTCCAAGAAAGAACCTCTCAATGCTACTGCTTTACCTTGTACATCATGCCCGTAGGTACCTAAAATATAAAGGGCAACGTCCCTAGCCATAGTCTCGGTTCTTAACTCTCCATCTAGATAGATTGTAACTACATCTGGTACTTTTAAATTATAGTTGTTCGTCTCCAATACTGGTACCAGTCCTTCAGGAGATACAGAAAAAGCAATTGCCCCAAAAGCTCCGGAAGTTGATACGTGACCATCAGCTCCAACAATTATCATACCTGGTTGAAAATCAATGTTCTCTGCAACAACCTGATGCAGTACACCTTCTCCGTGATTATAGAGTTGACATTTTTTGTCTTTACATACTTCAGCCATTTCTTGTTGGTTAACACGATCTTGTACAGTAGGTGCAGGAAAAGCATGATCTACAGTTATAAGAAACTTATTGTCTGTTGCCATTTTGTATTCTCCCTGTTTCCAAATAGAAAGAATTTTTGGCAATGTTCCATCGTGCCCTAAAAGCAAGTCAGCTTTAAGGCTTATTTCTTGTCCTATAACTACTTCAGGTAATGAAGCAGCTTTTGCAAGATAATGCATAATATATTTCACTGTTATAATCATTCCTTTCTATTAAATGCTATATCATATTAAGTCCCCAGATTTACGAGAATCTGGGGACTTAATAACAGTAACGCTCTGTTAACTAGCATGATAGATCTCAAAACATAGATAGAATGTAGCCTTCTCATTTGATATTTTCATTAAGATGAGAGTAGAACAAGTAAGAATGGCATAAAAACAACTCTATGGAGTAGTTGGCGGAAGCCTTCTGCTACCCGATAGCTGCTCAAAGCCATATGCAATTTCAAACAAAGTTGGCTCATCCCATCGTCTTGCCATAAACTCTATTCCAACTGGCACACCGATTGGCGCTTCATCAGTTTGCTTGGAAAATCCGGCTGGAACAGTCACAGCTGGGAAACCAAGTATCGAAGCTAGCAACCCATTACGTCCCTGCTGAGATTGAAGACCCACATGCTGAACAAGAATATTTTGATGTGGATAAACTAACGCATCCAGCTCATATTTAGCCATAACATAGTAAGCGATTTTCCTATTTTTAACAATATTTAAAAGTTTGTCCTTGTAATCTTCTAATTCGCTAGGATTTTCTACCTCCGCGCATTTCTCCATGAATCCGTTAATTGCAGAATACAATTTTCCGCTGTTTACAAGAAATTGAAAGTTTGGCACGAGGCAGTTTGAAGCTTGTGCAAAATACTTATCCAATTGTTCTTTAAACTCGTAAATTTGAACATCGCACTCCTTGTTAAGACGGTTCATTTCAAATTCTGGCACATCAATAGTAATTATTTCAGCGCCATTTTCACGCATCAATTTGATTGATTCTTCCATTATTTCATTTACCTCAGCGTCAGTCATTTCCATGGTGTTTAAAAGCAGCCCCAATCGTTTATTATGAAGTCCATCAACTTTTAAAAAATCAGTATAAGAAGGAGGCACATGCTTGATTTGTTCTGCACTTACTTTATCCTCCTGGTCAAAACCTACGCATATATCTAATAAAATAGCCGCATCCGAAACGCTTCTGGTAAGTGTCCCTGCTGTATCCTGAGTTTCTGTAACGGGTAGGATTCCCCCTCTGGACAGTAATCCTGTTGATGGTCTAAAACCAACCAGGTTAGTTGCACTTGCCGGGCTACGCACTGAATTTACTGTATCGGTACCAAGCCCGCCAGCGGCAAAATTTGCGGCTACAGCAGTTCCAGTGCCTCCGGAAGAACCTCCTGGGGTTCTGGTTAAATCATAAGGATTTAGGGTCTGACCAATTAGTGTTCCATCTGTGAATCCATGACAGGCAAATTCTGATAAATTTGTTTTCGCAAGAATTACTGCACCTGCCTCACGTAGTTTATTTACTATAAAAGCATCATAAGACGGCTTGTTGTCAGCCAAAAGTATGCTTGAGGCAGTGGTAGGCATGTCAAATGTATTTAAATTATCTTTAATGACTATTGGTATACCATGCAGATTGCTAAGTTTTCCTTTGGTTTTTCTAACTTCATCCAATTTGATGGCATCTTCAATAGCAGTACTATTAACTGTTACGATGGAGTTTAATTTAGGTCCTTTTTTATCGTACTCTTCAATTCTGTCCAGGTAGAACTTAGTCAGCTCTAAAGACGTGATTTCATTGTTCTCCATTGCTTGTTGCAACTCCATAATGCTTTTTTCCAATGGTTGGAATTTCATAACGCTATCACTCCTTTATATCTATAATAAATTTAAAATAGTTATCTCTACTTAAGGAATATTTACTCCATAATATTTCTTAGAGTTCCAAGCCCTTCTATTTCACTTTCTATTATATCACCATGTTTAAGAAATACAGGTGGATTCATACCAATACCAACGCCAGATGGTGTACCCGTCATAATTATGTCTCCAGGAAAAAGTGTCATTCCCTTTGAAATATCACTGATTACATATGGAATATTAAAAATAAAATCATCAGTATTACCGTTTTGTCTTAACTCACCATTTACTCTAAGCAAAAGATTTAAATTGTGAGGATTCTTGATTTCATCAGCTGTAACAATATACGGACCTATAGGAGTAGTATCGTCAAGTCCCTTTGCATAAGCGTACTGTGCCAAATTGTTTTGAATATCTCTTGCACTTATATCATTTGATATTGTATATCCAAAAACATAGTCCATTGCATATTCCTGAGAGACACGGCTGCATTCCTTTCCGATTACAACAGCTAGTTCAACTTCGTAATCCATCTTTGAAGAAATCTCAGCATGCAGACTTAAGCTTCCATTATGTGCTATAGCTCTATTTACTCTACGCCAGAAATAATTACAGTATTTCGGCCTAACATACTCTACTCCGTTTACCCGGCAAGTTTCCTTTACATGTGACACATAATTCTGCGATACAGCTATTATATCTCTTGGCATTGGAATTGGAGAGAGCAATTGTACATCTTCAATTGGCAATCCGCTATAGTCATTTGCATCAAGCTGTTTTGTAATTTGTTGCTTTTCTTTTTCTGTCATTTTTTTGATAAGTTCTGTCATAGTTTTATAATCTAGACCAAATTCTTGTATTGAGCATATTTCAGTTCCGCTGTTGGAAAGTACACCAACTAACTCCTGAGAATTATATATATATGTTGCAAATTTCATAAGTAACCACCTTTTTTTCAAATTAAAATTATCGCAGGTTAATTTGGTTTTGGCCTTCGCATAATAGTATCAGACCTGCATATATACCACAAAGTATATCATGTCCTGAAGAATACCCGATATTGAGAATACTTGCTGTTGCTTTGCTTATATCTGGTGATTTGAAAAACTCTGTTATAGGCTCACAGAATCTCTTTTCGCTTCCATGAAAAAGCATCTCAGCACTTATATCGTTAGTCCTGTAAATATTAGCTTTACATACTTGCGCCAAATTCTTAAAAACCCTATCACAAGATGAATATACAGCTAAAATCCCTAAAATAAAATCATCTGCTGATGGTGTTAGGCCTATCCCATAGCCTATTATACCTTTAAAAATTTCGTCAAGTGCATTAATTTCTACATTGTGCAGAATGCTTTCCATTAGCTTTCGAAACCTTTCTGGATATATTCCATTTGATGTTACTCCCGGGAATTCAGGCAATTTAAGAATTTTCAACTTTGCAATTTCTTTATATATTCCATTTTCAGGAATATTGCTAATAAGCTCTTTTTTTAATTGGGAAGCTAAATCAGCCTTTTTATTTAGATTCATATAGCCACTTATATATGGGCTTATAATTTCAGAATTGCTAAAATCTATTTTTGCTGACTTCCCTATTAAATGAGAATTGTAAATATGAAGCTCATCTGTGCCATAAAAAAATTCTCTAATATTATCGGTAGGAAGGCAAACTGATGCAACCCCCATCGATCTTTGTGAAGACAAAAATGTCACTATTCGTCCGTTTATAGTCTTATAATTCACAGCAGAGCTATAAACGGAATGTAGTTTTAATATTGTCCCATTTTGGTTATTAAATTCACGAGCTAGGTGCTCGCATATTTTTAGGGCATATGTCATGTTTTCACCTCATAGCCAACTGTTAATTTAAAACAATTCACAAAAACTTAAGATCTGTAAGTATTTTAAAGTAAAGTAGGTCAGATTATATTCGTAAAATTGTCCTGACCTACATTTAGAATTCGCAAAATGTATTTCTGTTATTTTGGATATACTTTAAGCATTTATCTCATCTGACACTATTTTTTTTCTTCCGTAAAATACGTCACGATCCAATTCCTTTTCACTGGCTGCAACAAAAACCGAACAGAAGACATCATCAACAACGTTTATAGGTACTCTTGTGATTGCGAGAATCCAGTCAATACCTGCAAATAGGGCAACCCCTTCAAGTGGTATACCATTCAGAGCAAATACGATGGCAATTGCTACGATTCCGCCACCAGGAACCATAGTATTTCCGAATGAAGATAACACCGCTGTCACCACCAGCATACCCATCGCCGAGAAAGATAATTCAATTCCCAAAATCTGAGCAACAGTCATACTTGCTAAAACAGTTAGAATTACGCCTCCATCCGTGTTAAGGGTACCGCCCAAAGGATTAACAAATCTTGAGATTCTTTTGCTGACACCCATGTTTTCTTCTGCATCCAGAAACTTCATTGGAAGAGACATTGCTGATGAAGTTGTGGTTGCAGCCACAATAAATGTTCGTTTTGCATGAGCTAGCATTTTGAAGAAGTTAACTTTTGCGAATGCGGCTACACTCAATCCTACAAACGATAAACACGCAACATTTGCAAGTGTACAAACGATAATAAATTTAAGTAGAGGAATTAGAATTCCAAGACCGTTCTGGCCGATCATATTCGCAGTAATGGCAAATATACCTATTGGTGCAAAATTCATAATTAGTGTGACGATCTTCATTACTAGTACATTTAAATCAAGTATTAAATCATGTATTCTTTTGATTGATTCTAGGTTTTTATAATATGAGATAGCAACACCTACTATTAAAGCAAAAAGAATAATCTGAGTTATTGTATTATTATTAAACGCTGCAATAATATTTTTAGGGAAGAAGGATAATATACTCTCAGAAATAGTCATACCTGTTGTATTTCCGGTATATTCTGATAGTTGAATACCTGTAACCCCAGCACCAGGTTTGAATAAATAACCAAATAAAACACCTATAACTCCTGCTACAGAACTTGTTATTACAAATGAAAATAAAGTTTTAACACCTATTGTACCAAAGTCTTTAATGTCTAATGTCATAGCTGCTTCTATTAATGCACCGAAAACCAAGAAGGGAACCATCATAGTGATAAGATTAATAAATATTTCCCCAAAGATTTTAATGTGTATCGTATTTTTACCCAGGACTGCACCTACTAAAATACCTAAAAGTGAACCCATAATCATTTTCATTGAAAACGACATTTTTTTCATATTATTCTCCCCATTCCTATTCTTTATTTAGATTCTTTTTGCAACTTCTAATACAGCTTTTTCGAAGCAGTCAATAGGTGCATTTGTAATCCCTGCCCCAATAAATCCTACTCCTGCATTTTTATGAGCTATACCTGTTGTAATTACAGGTAAAATTCCTGTTTCCATCACCTTTCTTATGTCTATACCGCTTGGACCACCTCTGAAGTCAAGATTTGGCATTGAAAACGTAGGGTTTTCAGTAAATGTAATTTCGTACATATCTTTTGTTATCTTTAGACAGTCCTCTACATTTCCACCTACGAATTGCACAATTGCAGGTGCGCCTGATAGTGCAAATCCACCTACCCCTCCTGTTTCAGTGATTGCACTGTCACCCATATCCAAATTCGCATCCTCCTTAGAGAAACCAGGTAAATAAAGTCCTTCAACATATTGGGATGGTCCAGTGAACCATGTATTACCTTCACAACCGCTTACACGGATTCCAAATTCTACACCATTTCTGGATAGAGCAGTTACTATAGTACTATTTTTTACTCCGTGTGCAGCGTCAAGACATGCCTTCAAAGCAGGCATTGAAAGACTCAGGAAGTAATGATCATTTGTATTTAGATTATTCAATACTCTTATAAAAACATCTTCTTCAAGTTTTGTTTTTACAAGGAGTGGGAACAATTCCTTCATAAACAAACCACTTCCTGCTTTGTTTCTGTTGTGACATTCATCCCCCATGTGTAAAGCCTGAGAAATCATTGAGCGCACATCTATTCCATTAGAATTCTTAAGTGCTTTGTGCAGTGTTTCTGCTAGCTCACCGTGGATCCATCGGAAATTCTCTAATACATCATCATCATATGCACCAAAGCGAAGAACTTTGGCTCTAGTTCCTTCAGTTAATGGGCAAAATGATAAGTTTCCATGTTTCATATTTTTTACTACGTGTACATACATTGATGCTGAGATTACACCGGCCATAGGTCCTACAGCTCCATAATCATGACATGAACCGAATTCAATTTTACCAGATTCTACAAATTTAACAGCATCATCCGGATTATCTGCAAAACCCTCAAACAATACTAAACCTATAATTGCCCCTTTCATCGGTCCGCACATATTCTCCCATTCGATTGGAGGCCCCGAATGTAAAATAGTATATGGAGTCATGTTCGGAATAACATCTATAGCCTTTACAACGTCAATTAAAAACGGCTCAGCTTCAAAAAAGCGATTTAAAGCTATCTGGTTAGCCTCCTCAACTTCTTCAGTGTAAAGTTTTTTTAGAGCAGCTAACATTTCATCATTCTTAGTGCGAGGCGGAGTCCAATCTATGTACAAGGTCTCTACTTCTTGATCGGACATTGCTTTACTGAAAATATCCGTACCAATATTTATAGCCTTAATATCTAGATTTAAAAATTGATTATTTAAACTCATAATTTTTCCTCCGTATCACTTCTGCTGCAATTCTGGCTGCTTGTGCATTACTATCCGCTATGATTACCCCTGCAGATGTCAATATATCTTTTTGTTTTTGAAGCCCTTGAAAATCTTTTTCTGTACCACATACATATGCAATGATTACCATATTCGGTGAAGCAGCTTTCGCTTCCTGGATAGACTTAAGTGCAACACTAGCTGGGTCATCATGTGCCCCATGGCCGATTACAAAATCTAATATAATTGCTGCTGTTTCCTTATTCTTAGCTTCTTCAGCGATTTTTCCGTTTCTGATTGTTGGGTCAATCATCGGATGAGGTTTCCCCATTGTATATTTGTCATCGCCTAAATCCAAAAATGTATGGCCTTTGGTTAACGTATCGTCTATAGCTTTTCCATTTGATGTCTCTGCTAAATAATTGTTAAATATATATTTTGCTTCGCTACATAGAGTTCCTCCGCAGAATAGTCCTTTAACATATTTTTGTTCAGATGAAAGTTTTTTAGCAAGGTCCTCTGAAAATGATAAATCTTCTGGTTTCATATCCGGTTTAATTCCTGTTAATTCAAGCGCCTTCATTGCAGCTTCTTCCAATGTTGGAACAAAGAATACATTCTTACTATTTGTAACGGCTTCGCTGTACCCCATAAAACATATTACAACAGTCTTGCCACAATTTTCAGCAGCTGTGATTATTTTATCGGCAACAGACTGTGACGGTTGTTTAGAAAGCAATAGTATAATTTCAGTTTCTTTGTCATTTTCTAGAGACTCTAGAACATTAAGCATCATAATTCCGCCGATTTCACTGCTTAAATCTCTGCCGCCAACGCCGATTGCCTGTGTAATTCCTCCGCCAAACTGGTCTATTAGAACAGTAACTTCCTGTATTCCTGTTCCGGTTGCGCCAACAATTCCTATGTTTCCTTTGCGGATTTCATTGGCAAAACACAGACCTTTATTATTAATGATTGATGTTCCACAGTCTGGCCCCATCATTAGCAAGCCTTTTTTAACAGCATAAGTCTTAAGTAATTTTTCTTCTTCCAATGACACATTGTCACTAAAGAGCATAACGTTTAAACCAGAAAGCAGCGCTTTTTGTGCCTCTATAAAAGCATAACGTCCTGGCACAGAAATAATCGCCAGATTTGTATCCGGTTCTTCAGACAAGCCTGTCTTTAAGCTAATTGGTGCAGCGAATGTTGCCCCGCCTGCCCCACTGCTATGTTTTTTCTTCTTAAGTAGCTCATCGACGGTTTTTAGAACGTCATCTTTTACTGAACTGTCATTAGTTTCAAAAGCTATTATCAAATCGTTAGTTGTAGCATTTTCAGTATCAGGATTTGAAAGTCCACTAGCCACAAGCATTTCTTTGTTTAGCTCCGTTCCCATGCAGACGGAAGCTTCTCCTACCCCGGGAATCTTTGTAATCTCAGAAGTAATTACCATTAGCGTAACAGAATCATAGTAAGTGTTATTTTTAATGATTGCATACGACATTTTCCCACCTCCAAATTTATTTTTTCTCAGTACCCCTTACTTTAGCAGTTTAAATTTATTTTACTTATCCTACTATTACCTATGGCATAGCGCAATCTTTTTAAATAAGATATTTAAAAAATGTTTCAGAAACTGCTTTTGAAGCTGTTCCTAATTCAACCTTATATCCAAGTTCGAATAGTGACATTTCTATTGCACCCATAACAGCATAAACATCTAATTCATGGATTGAACCCATATGTCCAATTCTCAAAATCTTTCCTTGTAATCTTTGCAGTCCACCTCCCACAACCACACCATATTTTGACTTTAATATATTTGAAAATTCCTTAAATACTACTCCCTCAGGCATATAAATGGCTGTAACTGTATCAGATTCATATCCTGGTTCTGCAAACAGGAATAATCCCATGGCCTTCGCCGCATTTCTTGTAGCCTGTGCCATTAAAGCATGCCTATTCCAAACATTCTCAATACCTTCTTCTTCAAGAATATCCAAAGATTCTTTTAACCCAAACAATAATGTTGTAGGAGGTGTATAAGGTAATTGCTGCTCTTCCATTTTTTTTCTCACAGCTTTATAATCCCAATACCATTTAGGTAATTTTGACTCTTCAGTAAGTTTCCATGCCCTTTCACTTATGGAGATCATACTAAGGCCAGGTGGCAGCATGAAACCCTTTTGTGAAGCAGTTATGGCAACATCTACTCCCCATGTATCAGTCTCAAATGGAAGGCAAGCTAGGGAACTAACCACATCTACTATCAATAATGCTGGGTGTCCACTTTCCTTCATTATTTTACCAATGCTCTCAATATCATTTGAGATACCAGAAGTTGTCTCATTTTGTGGTAAACATACCGCTTTTATATTTTTGTCCACATCCTGCTTAAGAACTTCCTCAATCTCCTCTGCTTTTATAGCTTTTCCCCACTCTTTCTGAATTTTAATGGTATTGACTCCATATCTTTCTGCAATCAGAGCAAGCCTCTCGCTGAACAAACCATGGCAAGCTACTACAATTGTATCTCCAGGTGAGAAAAGATTAACTATAGCTGATTCTAATCCACCGCTTCCTGAACTTGGAAACATAAGGATGTCATTGTTAGTCCTAAATACTTTTTTCAAGCCATTTACACAATTTGTTAATAGCTCCTCGAACTCTGGCCCTCTATGATTTATCAGAGGCTTAGATAGAGTTGTAAGTATTCTGTTTGGCACATTAGTTGGTCCAGGTATTTGTAAATATTTTCTTCTTTCCATTATATCCATCCTTTATAATTCATCTATTATATCTCCAACAGCTTTAATTACTTCATGGAGATCTCTTTCCTCAATTCCATAATGGGTAACCATTCTAAAAGATTTATTGGAAATCTTTTTAGCTTTAATGCTCATGTGCAATAATTTCTCAAGGAAGTTATCAATTGTAATTGGCAAATCTTCAACTGAACCAGTAATTATATTTGTGTGAATTCTAGATGTATCTACTTTCAATTTATTGATTTTTGATAAACCATGACCTAATATCTGTGCATGCTTATGATCAACTTCAAGTTGTGGCGACATTGCATTTAACGCTACAATTCCAGGCGCCGCTAAAAACCCTGCCTGCCTGAATCCACCACCTATTCTTTGTTTCATCCATCTTGCCTTTGCAATAAAATCTTTATTTCCAGCAAGTATTGCTCCAAATGGTGCAGCAAGACCTTTTGTTAAAGCGAACATAACAGTATCCACATTTCTTGTGATTTCTTTAACAGGCGTTTTGGAAGCAACGGCTGCATTAAATATTCTTGCACCATCTAAATGAACAGGTATATTGTTTTCTTTTGCTAATTCACAAACAGCATTAATATTTTCTAAAGGTACTACAAATCCTGCATTTAAGTTATTTGTGTTTTCTATACATATTAATGAAGTTCGGGCATTCTGTATACCATCTGCTTGAATTAGCTCTTCCATTTTCCTAATATCATAAACTCCATTTGGTACTTCTATAGCTCTAGTCTGTACTTGTGATAAAGCAGCAAGTGCTCCGGCCTCTAAATTATAAATATGTGAGGTGTCACCCACTATTACTTCTTCTCCACGATTTGCAAGAGCCATAACTGCAATTTGGTTGCCCATAGTTCCTGAAGTAACAAATAGTGCATCTTCTTTTCCCGTTATATCTGCCGACATTATTTCTAGTTTTCTTACTGTCGGATCTTCTCCCATGATATCGTCACCAACTACAGCTTTGTGCATTGCATCTCTCATTTCTTGAGAAGGCTGCGTTACAGTATCTGAGCGAAGATCAATGAATCTTTTCATATCATCACCTCCTACTTATGATTTAAATACATCATTAATAAACTTTAGATTTGTATCTTTGTAATATTTTTAACAACGCTATTATACATAAAGCAAGAACCATGCCAAAATGCAACATGGTTCTTATCAAGTGATTTGAATGTACTTCTTTAAGTATTCTACATTTGAATCAATTATGTTTCACGTCCTGCAACGCAATTGATTCAAAATCGAAACATTTATGTTGCATATGCCAAACTAATTATTATCTCAACACATCTAAGTCGTATTTCTTCATTTTTCTCCATAAGGTGGTTCTAGATATACCAAGTGCTTTTGCAGTAAAATTAATTACACCCATATTATCTTCTAAAGCATTTATTATGGCTTCTTTCTCAGAACTATAGAGCGTCATATAATCCTCTGTTTTAATATTGTTTTTATTATGTATCCGCTGATTGTCTAATTGATATGCAATTGGATCATTTCTAACACTATCCACTACAATAAATTTGTCCTTAATATCACTTAGCTCAATGTGTGAATGCTTTGCAACGACCATTAATCTTTCAACAAAGTTTTTTAGTTCTCTTACATTACCAGGCCAATTATACAAGCTTAAATATTCCATTGCCTCTTCACTAAGGGTAATCGCTGATTTCCCTAATTTGAGACTGTAATATTGAATAAAGTGTTCTACTAGATATGGTATATCTTCATATCTTTTTCTTAAAGGAGGAATCACTATTTTCAAAACATTAAGTCTATAAAATAAATCTTCTCTAAATTTTCTTTCTATAACTAAATTGTGAAGATTTCTATTTGTTGCAGTTATAACTCTTACTTCTATAGGAATTACCTTGTTGTCTCCTATCCTCATAACCTGTTTTTCTTGAAGTACTCTTAACAATCTTCCTTGAATCGAAGGATTTAATCCACATATCTCATCCAAGAATATGGTACCTCTATGGGCTAGTTCAAATAAGCCTCTTTTACCTTTTTTATCCGCTCCGGTAAAAGAACCTGGTGCATAGCCAAACAGCTCTGATTCCAGCAGATTTTCAGGAAGTGCAGCACAATTAACTGCTACAAATGGTCCTTCTGCCTGGTTACTATAATTGTGAATACTTTGAGCCATAACTTCCTTCCCAGTCCCTGTTTCGCCCTCTATTAAAACTGTTGAATTTACTTTTGCATATTCCTTACCTATTCTTATAGATTCTTTAGATTCTTTGCTAACTCCTAAAATATCCTCGAAAGTATATTTTGCATATAGCCCAGTAGTGTAAATCTCTCTTCTAATTTTTTCTTCCATCATTTGAATTCTATTTACATCCTGCAGCATTGAGATTGCATCAACTACTTCATCATTTATCTTTATAGGTATATTCGATACCATTATCTTGTTTTCCTGAATATTTTTAATGACCTCCATTTCACCAATGCCACTATACAATATATCAGTAAGTTCAAGCTGAGGAAGCACATTATCTATATGCTTTCCAATAGCCTCTTTACCATTTATCTTCAATAACTTTTCAGCTGTTGAGTTAAAAATATTTACATATCCATTTTTATCAACTGATATAATACCATCTTTAGAGTTTTCTACTATAGTTCTAAATCTTTCTCCTCTTTTTTTCTCCTCACGAGTAGCTATTGCTACTCTTTTTGCCTCCTCTATTGCACTAATGATAGCTTCTCTTCCAGTGTTTATAACAATAGGTTTGATGTCATATTTAGGTCCGTAGCGAGCAACAACGCCCCCTCCAATAACCACATTAATTCCCTTACTTGCAATTTCTGAAATTTTTTCTTTAACGTCTTTTTCATCAGCAACCTGAATTATTTGGTATTTTATTCCTGTTACTTTTATGAAGCTTTCGATTGCTGTAAGCATATTATTAAAGGCTATTATAGCAATATTGTCGCCCACTTTTTCTGCTTCCTTTATAGCATTAAATATGTCTATTACTGTTATTGGAATCGGCACAGTGGGTATACTTAAGCCACCATTCTTTAATAGAAGCTGAGTTCCTCCTCTTGCAATAATAACATCATAGCCATTGGCTTCATACTCTTTTGCTAAATCAAGACCTCTTTCCATGGAACCTTCAATTATATGAATACTCTCTTCAAAGTCAGAAGCTGCTGACTCTGCTACCTTTACCAAATCTCTTGGAATTATTATCGCAATCTTCACCATAGAAACCTCCTAATATTCCGGAAAACTTACTTTAAATTAATTATACCACCTAAAATAGTTTTTGGGTAATTATATCAATCGGAACCTATAGTATTATTCTTGCATGGAAGTCCGTGCCTTTTGGGGCTTTCACTGTGAAAAGTGGAAGCTTTTTTATTTTTTGCTGAACTCATAATCTCACACTTTTATGAAAATTATTATAGAAAAATAATATCTTTTATATAGTTGCCTGAAATATAAACAAGCCATCCTTGACTGAAAACTGATATACACCGCCATGCTTTTCCACGATATGAGCCATGCTTTTTGTGCCAAAGCCATGACCCTGTTTTTTTGTTACAGGCAAGCCCTTATGGAAGAGCGGTTCTGTATGATAGCTGTTGCGAATGTCAACGCACAGCTTTGTATTCTTGGAATACAAACGTAGCCGGATGCTGCGTTTGTTGCTGTCCGGGATAGGTTCCGAGGCTTGTATGGCGTTTTCCAAAGCGTTAGACAGGAGTGAACAAAGCTCGGTATCACTGAAAGGAAGCGAGTCAGGCAGCTTCGCTTCTATTGTCAACAGGATTCCCGATTTTTTTGCTTTGGCGGCAAAAGCGGACAAAATCAAATTGACGGTTTCGTTTTCGCAAAAGCGCATGGGCGTGATAGCATCCATGTCGGACTGAGCAGTCCGTAAATATTCTTTGATTTCCTCCAGGTGTCCCTTGGATGCCAACCCCTGTAAAAGAGCGAAGTGGTGGCGCATATCATGCCGATAGGATGCGGCATTCTGCTGTAGCTGCCGCAGAGAAGCAAACTCTGTCTGCGCCAGTCGGAACTGCGCATCCAGCATATCCCGTTCTCTTTGGAGAGTTGCTTGTTTTTGCGTCTCAGCGTAGTAAAGGATAACAAACGCAAAATAGAAAACAGAGATTGTTGATGGCATGAACTGCACCGCCCATTTCGCACCGCGGTAAAGAACATCGGTGTAGATGGTGGTAGCGTAGTCGAACATATAGTAAAAAAGCGGCACCCCGCCTAAAAATAAGCAAGATTTAGTGGATACCTCCATAAGCTGTCGAACGGACCCGGCCACATACCTTTTCAGGAAATAGTAGAACAGAAACACCGCCGCAATATAAAAAACGTGGTCTGCGATTCCACTTCCTAAGGCAGCTCCAGCAAGGAGACCTACCCAGCGCGGTGCTTGACAGCAAAGATAACCGGAAAGCACGCTGACGGCGGATATGAGCCACGGACGCTTATAATATAGGGAAAAAATAAATATCAGCGGCAGGTGGATAATCAGCGGATACAGCTTTGATGTCAAATCCAAGCCCAAGATCCACCAACTGGCGGTCTGCACAAAAAGGAAAATTACACAGAGCAAGCCAGCGACAAGCCTGTTTTTCCTTGTGGGTTCTATTCCCGCAAAGAGAACTGACACCGCTATGCCAAAGACTAGGGAAAATCCAAATCGTAAGAGTCCTATCACTGTTACTACAATATTTAAAGCACATCCATCCATTTAATTATTCCCCTGCCATTTGATAATTCAGATATTGCTGCTTAATCTCCCTCGCCTTGCCCTGTGCAACAGGAACAGAGGAAAGAGTCTGTAAGGTTATCTGATGGTTTTCGATGGTATCCACATACTGCATATTCACAAGATAAGAGCGGTGAGGTTTGATAAAACACCCATATTTCAGAAGGTTATCGCAGACAGAGGAAAAAGGCTCCGTACATTCGATGACCTTGCCGGAGCGCAGGTGATATAGCACGTTTCTGCCAATGACTTCGGCAAAAACCAAGTTGGAGATCAGTATTTTTTGTATTCCTGCATTACTCTTTACTATAACCGCATCCTCTTCCTTTTTTGTTTTGATCTGCTCCAGCAGCTCATCAAAGGTGAAGAACAATTTTTCCTTTGAGATTGGCTTAAGTATGTAGTTAATGGCTTTCACCGAATAGCTCTCCAAGGCAAATTCAGGCGAGGATGTAAAGAATAAAATCTGCGCAGTTTTGTCAAAACCACGGATTTCCTTTGCCACATCAATGCCCGTAAACCCCGGCATAATAATATCCAGACAATATATATCAAACCGTTTTCCTTTTTCCAAGGCCGAAATCATCTCAAATCCGTTTGGGAAGACGGCGTGTTCGCAGCTTAGATGTTTTGATGTTCGGTACAGGTCTATTAGCTGTACCATATTGGATAGCTCGTCAATATTGTCATCACATAAAGCAATCTGCAGCATAAGCATTCCTTCTTTTCTTTATTATTCTATATTATCCATAATAAGTTTACCATAAAAAATTAATTCCCGAAACTATGATTCATGTCGAAAAAATCATGTTTCATGCAGTGGACGGTTTTCTCAGGAAATTTCTGATAGATTGAACGTAGAGAATAGATGTTATTTCGTTCAATTACAGCAATGCTCAACAGCACTGCTGCACAGTTCGATGTGGGCTGGGACGGACAGTATGCCGTGATTGAGCCCCGCAAGACGCCCAGCGGTGATACAAGCGGTAAAAACAAGACTGTTTGTCACCTTACTTTGTTCTTTTCAATCGAAGGCCAGGATTGTGAGCAGCAGCTTAGCTTTACTTATGACACGGAGACAAACACCTCGCTTGAGGCTAATCTGACCGATATTATTGAGAGTATTTCATTGGAGTAATACCCTTATGTACCTACAGCAGGCAAAGAGCTTCATTTTCCTGCGGGCATAAGCTACAAAATGGGCAGGCGGACGAAGTCGTGGTCTTCGGCCTATTCAAAAATAAACGAGGAGGACTTTATTATGTTGCCAACTTTTATTACAATTATCGTAATTGCTGCGGTCATTGTTCTATGGATCATCTCCACCCAGCGCAGACTGGTGGTGCTGGATGAAAACATCAGCAATGCCATGAGCCAGATCGGGGTGCAGCTGTCAAGCCGCTTTGATGCGCTGACGGCCCTTTTGGATTTGACAAAGGGCTACGCCAGGCACGAAAGCGAAACGCTGATTGAGACAATCAAATCAAGAAGAAGCGTCATCACGGCAAAATCAACACCGGATGAGGTGATGCGTCAGGAAGGGGTTATTTCCGAAGCCTTGGGCAGGATTGCCATGGTAACGGAGCAGTACCCCGACCTGAAGGCCAATCAAAATTACATCAAAACCATGGACGCGGTGCAGACCTTTGAAAACATGGTTCGCACCAGCCGTCTGATCTACAACGACAGTGTAACAAAGCTGAACCGTGAAATCCGAATGTTCCCGGTCTCCATGGTCGCCGGAATGCTGGGTTTTGGGCAAAAAGAATATCTTGTGGAGCAGGCTGACAAGGCGGATATGCCCAGCATGAAATGAGGTGCCCGATGCGCAAAAAAGTGAGCGGTCTGATTCTATGCTTTGCCTTATTATTTGCCTTCCCTCTCCCGACTTTTGCGGCAAATCAGGTCAGTACCATGGATATTCAGGCGGTCATTTACGAAGACGGCTCCATGTATGTGACACAGGTCTGGGAGGGAGATTTTGACGAGGGAACCGAAAGCTATATTCCCATGAACGCACCCGACTATCTGACCATCAGCCAGCTTACGGTCTCCGACCAAAATGGGAGCTATGAGACAGTTTCGGATTGGAACATTGACTGGAGCTTTGAAGAAAAGGCGAGAAAATGCGGCATCCATGATACGGACAGCGGGTATGAAATCTGCTTTGGCATCAGCCGGTATGGGCGAAACCGCTATGCCATTGAATATAAGCTGGACAATGCGGTGGGCGGTTACAGCGACAGGGACGGGGTCAACTTCCGATTCGTAAACGACGGGATGAACACCACCCCCACCGATGTGAAGATTGAAATCCGACTGGCGGACGGCACACCCATCACCGATGAAACCGCCGACATATGGGGTTTTGGCTATGATGGACAGGTGGAATTTTCAGACGGCGCTATTCTGGCCTACACGGAAAGCCCCATTGCTCCCGAAAACCATGTGACGGTACTGTTTTCTCTGGAGAAAGGAATCCTGTCCCCCTCACGGCAAGAACAGGGCAGCTTTGAGGAAGTAAAAGAAACTGCCTTTTCAGGCAGCGATTACGATGATACCGGCGAAGAAGTATCCACATTTGAAGCGATTGTCACGATGCTTTTGTCTATCGGACTCCCCATCGGGCTGATGATTTGGTTTTCCAGAATGAAAAAGAAACGTGCGGAGAAAAAAAGGCAGAGATTTGCAGAGCGGTTCGGGTATTTCAGGGACATTCCCAACGACGGCAATCTGAGTGCCACCTATGCGCTGGGACGGATGTTTGATGTGTGTGAGGACGGCNNGTGCGATCCTCTCCACAGGAATGCTGCGGCTGATTCAGCTTGGCTGCCTGTCCCCCATGGAAACGCAGCAGATCGGCTTGATGGGACAAACCCGCGAAACAGTGAGCCTGCGACTGATGGGTAGCAATCATAGCAGTATGAACGAATATGACGAGTACCTTTATACGGTGCTCGAAAGCGCGGCCGGTTCGGATTCCACTTTGCAGGCAAAGGAGCTGGAACGCTTTGCAAGTCAAAACGACAAGCTGCTACGTGCCTACATACAGAAATGCGAAAGCGCAGGCAGAGCCTGGCTGAATCAAAAAATCTGCCTGAAGCGGTGGGATATGCCAGCAAAGCTGACGGATCTGACGCCAACTGGTGAACAGGAGCTGGGCGAGCTGATGGGGCTGAAACGGTATCTGACGGATTTTTCACTGATTAACCAGCGCTGCGTCAAGGAAATGCCGATTTGGAGGGAACTGCTGACCTATGCCATGCTGTTTGGCATCGCCGATCAGGTGGCGGAGCAGATGAAAGAGCTGTACCCCCAAATTTCTAACCAGTTGACCGATTACAGCGGGAGCATGGCGGCCGCCCATTCCTACCACTACTTGCTTTACAACAATATGAAGCAAGCCGAACAGCGGCGTGAGCAGGAAAAACGCAGCGGCGGAAGCGGCGGATTTGCTTCCCTTGGCGGAGGAGGCGGCTCTATTGGCGGTGGAACAGGCGGCGGAACAAGATAATGCGAACAAAAGGAGGAACGGGATATGGGCTTATTTTCTAAAAAACCCCCTTGCCCCATCTGCGGCGGCAAGATTCCACTGATTCTGCCATCGAAAATCGAGGGAGAATATATTTGCAACGATTGTTACAACAAGATTGATATGGGTGCCGACAAGGAAAGCAATCTGACCATGCAGGGCTTTCGGGAGTATCTGGCATTCTACGACCAAAACCAAATACTGAAAGGCCAGTTCGTGGTTTCTGAGCGGATTGATTTCGGCCTTTGGGATACCAAAATCATCTTTGATTACCAGAACAAGCTGTTCTGTATGAGCAAAAACCCGGATAAAACCGTGTTTGAAGGAAGGCAATTGAAATCCTTTACCATCAGGGAGGACAGTATCCCTCTGTTTGAGGGTTCAGCGGCAGGCATACGCCGTTATACCAGCACCGTAACAGAGCGGGCTATGGCGATGGCGCCGCAAATCGCACAGATTGCAGCGAACAAGCGGATGGCACGAACCCTTGACAGGCTGGACGACGGCAAGGTAAATAACTCCGCACCGGTGCAGTATTTTGATATTCCTGAACCCTTTCAGGCGTTTCACGTGGAGCTGCATTTCGACCACCCCTACTGGACGGTGCTCAAATGTGATATGGACGGTCCCCGGTTTAATAACACCCTCCCGGATGTGAACAACTACCTCCGCTCCTATCAGCAAAGTATAGAAGAAATTGAAAAGCTGGTGGCTGCACTTAGGACGGTAGCCTTTCCCGGCGCAACCGAGCAGTTTGTCGGCCTCGGTATGGCTCCGCCTGCCGACGCCATCGAAGAAATCAAAAAATACAAGGCGCTCATGGAAGACGGCGTGATTTCCCAGCAGGAGTTTGAGGCAAAGAAAAAGCAGCTCCTTGGGATTTGAAGAAAATCAACCTGTCTATGCGGAAGGGGGGCATGACATGACTTACGCCTGCGAGGACTGCGGCTTTTTATTCTGCCGGGTGGGAGCGGTAAAGGAATGCCCTTCCTGTGAGAAACCCTATATTCGCCCCGCAACCGAGGAAGAAATCGGGATGCTGGAAAAACTTTTGGAACAAGGAAAAACAAGTTTAGAAATCAAGGAGGGACAGACCTTATGAACAAACGACTATTAAGTATGTTTCTTGCGCTGTGCATGATTGTGACCATGCTGCCGGTATCGGCAATGGCGGAAGAAATACATACGACCATTGGCGGGAGCGGAGAAATTATCCGCTTTGCACCGCTGACCGAGACAGAAATAGCCAGAACCCTTGGAACAGCCATTGCGGATTTGGAATTGCCCGAAACATTAACCGCTACGGTGCGGACAGGCGTGCCCGCCGATGAAAATCCTGTGCAGGATTCCGGCAGTCTGGAAACGGCAACCCCCACAACGGCAGATGATCCGGAATGGGAAGAAAACACGGTGGAGATTCCTGTTACATGGACTTCGCCCGACTATGACATGGATACCGAGGGCGCATATGTCTTTACGCCGGTGATCGTGGGCTATACGGTCAGCGCCCCGCTACCGGAGCTTACCGTGACGGTGGGTGTGGCGATAATGGGACGCGGAATGGTCGCTCCCCTGTCAGCCACAACCTACAATATATGGGTGGGCGGCGTGCAAGTGACCAGTGATAACAAAGCGGATGTGCTTGGCGCAGCAGATGGTGAGGGCGCAACCGTCACCTATAACAGTGACACAAATACCCTCACACTGAACGGCGCTACTATCAACGGGACCTATGAGGGGACATGGATTGACGGTACTACATCCGCCTATTACGGCATTTACGCCGACACCGCTCTGAAGCTTGAGATGGTGGGAGACAGCACCATCACAGGCAAAAGTCAGACCGGCATCGCCAGCATCGGCATCTATACCACCGGTGCGCTGACCATTTCCGGCAGCGGCAGCTTGTACATCATCGGCGGCACAGGAAAATTTAGCGTCGGCATATACAGTGCAGACAGTATCGCAATTGAAGGCAGAAGGGTTACGGCTGTCGGCGCAGCAGCAACCCAGACCTCCATCGGCATAGCCTCTAATGCTGATATAACGATTCACGATGGAGGCGTAGAAGCGTCAGCAAATACTGCCGCAAGCATAGCTTGGGGAATGATGGCAACCGACGGTTTCACGATTAACGATGGCGAGGTAACTGCAAGCGGAAAAACAGGCTTGCACACAAATGCAGCAGCAGGCTCTGTCACAATCTCCGATGGCATGGTAACTGCAAATGGCTCTGAGGTAGGCATAGCCGGTGCGGTAACTGTCACAGGCGGCACGGTGACAGTCAAAAGTGATGCGAAGGCGCTGAACGGCAGCTTAACGACTTCGGGTTATGAGGGATGTATCGTTACTGCGGGAGCCAATAAAAACGGAGATGGTGCGGGTACGTATAATGCGGCGGATCTCGCAACCTACAAATATATCAAGGTTGAGCCGGGCGCAGTGGGCACAGATGTTGCCCAAATCGGCAGCACAGGCTACCCCACCCTGCAAGCGGCGGTAGATGCGGTTGCGGACGGGGAAACCATCCTGCTGCTTGGTAATATCAGCCTGACGGAACCGGTCACTATCCCCAGTGCCAAGGCAAGCAGCTTCACCCTTGATCTGAACGGCAAGACAATCAGCGGCATTGCTTCTGTTCAGACAACGATTCAGCATGAGGGCGGCGGTACCCTGACGATTCAGGACGGCGGCAGTGGCGGAAAAATTGCGAACACATCGATACACGGCGCCGCTTCAACGATTAAGATTCTGAATAACGGTTCGGTGACCCTTTTAAGCGGTACAATAGAAACATCTATGGGAGCAATCGCGAATCAAGGATCGGGTGACGTAACCGTTTCCGGCGGAACCGTCAAATCTAATGGTCCCGGGCTGGTAATCAATAGCACAGGTTCAGGCAATGTGATGATTTCCGGCGGAACGATGGAATCCGCAAACAGCGCCGGTACGGCAATTGCCCGAGGTTACGGCAGCAGCGGCAAAATCATCCTATCGGGAACAGCAGCCATTACCGCAGCGTATCGGTGTATTTTCCTGAATGGCAACACATCATCTGATCCGGTTCTGGAAATCACCGGCGGAACCCTGATGCATACCGGTACTACAGGCTATGTGATTGATGTTTTGTTAAGTAACACGATACTTGTGCAGGGGGGGACACTGCAGTCCACGAACAAGTCGGTCATCGGTAACACCAGCGGAGCGCCTTCCGTTACGGTAAAAATAAATATCCCGTCCGGCGGCAGCGCTACATTCAAGGGTGGTGAGAAAGCTCTGGCTGACGGCTATACCCTTACCCTGGAAAACGCCGGCGTCAGCGCCAGTGAGAATTTCGACGGAACACCCTCTGTTTCCTACAATCCCGCCAACATCGGTGACTACAAATATTTAGCGTTCGCACCGGCGAACACGGTCAATGCCCTCGATTTGAGCGGTATGCTGACGGCTCCGGTCAAGAATGGGACGCCCAGTACCACAGGCATAGAGACAGCCCAGTACACAGGTACGGTAGCCTGGGCCGGTTCTCCCTCGAAATTCCTCGGCGGAACAGCCTACGCAGCCAATGTCACGCTGACGGCGAAACCGGGCTATACGTTCAGCGGCCTTACGGCAGACAGCTTTACATTTACCGGCGCTTCTGTTACCCATGCCGCAGGCAGCGGGAATATCTTGACGGCAGCGGTTACCTTCCCGAGCACAGAAGCGAAAGCGCTGGCATCCCTTGTTGTCACCACGCCGCCTGCCAAGACGGGTTACAAATATGGGGAGAGTTTCGATCCCACAGGTATGGCCGTCAAGGCCGCCTACGACGACGGGACGGAAGATGTGAACTATACTAACTACACAGTGGACAAAACAGGCTCCCTCGGAATGGACGATACCACGATCACCCTGACGGCAACAAGCACAAGCATCACGGCCACCCAAACCATCACCGTTACCAGGGCTGACGGCCCCGCCGCGCCGTCCGGCGTCAGCTTCTCCTTTGACGGCTCTGACGCCAATAAGCTCATGGGCGCAACCGCTTTGATGGAATACAGCTTGAACGGCGGCGGCAGCTGGGCAGGCTGCGCCGCAGATACGGATTTAACTGCCGTTCTCGGCAGCATTACAACGGCAAATGGCATTCAGGTGCGGGAAAGCCAAACCGCCACTCATCTTGCGGGCGCCATCCGGACCATTACTATTACCCAGCCGTCAGCGCCAGCAGGCCTCGGCCAAACAGACGAAACCCCGGCTCTGAACGACGGCGCCATCACCGGCGTGAGCAGCCTGATGGAGTATAAGAAATCCGCTGACACAAGCTACACCGCCATCAGCGGCAGCACGGTGACGAACCTTGCTCCCGGCACATACCTTGTGCGCCTCAAGGCCGCCGGCACAGCGCTGGCAAGCCAGGATGCCGTGGTGGTCATTGCCACCTTTGTCAAGGCAACACCGGCTGCGACGGATTTGGATTACAGCTTGACCAACGTGAACTATGACGGCGCCGCAAAGCCGGTATCCGTAACGGCAAAATCCGGCAAGGCTTTGGGTGCGATCACCGTCCTATATAACGGCAGTGCCGGCAGCACCACCGCACCGCCCATCAACGCGGGCACTTATACCGTCACCGTGAATATTGCCGAAAGCGCGGGATACAACGCAGTTACGGGGCTGGAGCTCGGCAGCTACACCATCAATAAAGTTGCCTATACAGGCACAACAACCGTGTCGGCAAGCGTTTTGGTAAGCGGACAAACAGGCGCGACTGTAACGCTTCCCGACCTGCCGATAGGCGCAAGCTACGGCACACCAACTACAGGCGGCGTGACGATGACCGATATGAGCATTTCGGGCAGCACCTTGACCTATACCGCACCCACAGGCACAGCAGGACAAACCGGCACGATAACGATTCCTGTGACTGGTGCGACCAATTACAATGATTACAATATTGTGGTAACCGTTACCTATACGGCAAAGATACCGCAGGGCATTTCTTATGCAACAGCCACCGTTTTCAAAACCTATGGTGACACTAAGTTTACAAATTCGCTAACCCAAACAACCGTAACCGGTGCAATCACCTATGCAAGTAACAATACTTCCGTGGCGACTGTCAATGCCACCGGCGAGGTAACCATTCTTGCTGCGGGAAGCGCCACCATCACCGCTACCGCTGCGGAAACAAGTACCCATGCGCAGGCAACGGCAAGCTATACTGTGACCATTTCTAAAAAAGAGCTTACCCTAAAAGCCGATGACAAGAGCATGACCCAAGGCGATGCGTTGCCGACCTTCACTTATACAACCACAGGTTTGGTAAACGACGATACCGTGACAACTGCGCCAACGATGTCTACCGCAGCGGACGGAACTGCCATCGGTACCTTTGACATTATCATCTCAGGTGGAGTGGTGGCAAACGCCGCAAGCTATGACATGACCTATACAAAGGGTATCTTAACGGTAACGGCGGTTCCGAACTACACCGTCACCTTCAACCCGAACGGCGGCACGGTCAGTGAAGCTTCACGCTCGGTTGCATCTGGTACGGCGGTAGGAGCACTCCCGACACCGACACGCTCCGGCAGTTACAGCTTTGACGGCTGGTATACGGCGGCAAGCGGCGGAACTCAAATCTCCGCAAGCACAACCGTCAATGCAAATGTGACCTACTATGCCCATTGGACTTACACCGCCGGCGGTGGCTCTGGAAATGGCGGTGGAAGCTCCTCAAACGACAACAGCAGCCCTGTCATCGTCACCCCACCCGCACCGGATAAGCCGAATTCACCTACGCAGGGGGAAATCAAGGTTCCCGGCACAGTGGACGGCAAGGGCAATGTCACAGTGAACATCACTGACAAAACTGTGACCGATGCCTTTGACAAGGCATTCGCTGAGGCCAAGAAAAACGGCACGGAGCAAAGTGGCATCACGGTGGTTCTCCGTGTGGATACCGGCAACAAGACCGGCTCTAATGTTACGGTCAATCTGCCAAAGGCCGTGCAGGATACTATCATTGCAAAGAAAATCGTGAGCGTTATTGTGGTGGTGGACAATCCAGACATCAGAGTGGGCATGGATTTGGCGACCGTTAAAGAAATCAACAAACAGGCAAAATCTGATGTAAATATCACCGCCACCCGCACGGACAGCGGCAAGCTGACGGCCGAGGCGAAAAAGGCGATTGGCAGCCGTCCGGCATTTGACCTCAAGGTGAACTACGGGAATGGCAAGGCGGTCATCAGCTTCGGCGCAGGCAGCGTATCAGTAACCATCCCATACACCCTCGGCGCAAATGAAAAAGCCGAGAATATCTGTGCTGTCTACGTAGATGATAAGGGCAAGATACACTGGCTCACTGACTCGGTCTATGACAGTGTGGAAAAGGTACTGCACTTCAGAACCAATCATTTTTCCACCTACGGTATCGGATATAAACAGGACGATATCAGATTTATAGACATTGCAGGACATTGGGCAAAGGAAGATATTGAGTTTGTGGTAAGTCGTGGATTGTTCAGCGGCACTTCTGCCACCGCCTTCAGCCCGAATACCGACATGACAAGAGGAATGTTCGTTACGGCGCTGGGACGGCTGGCAAATGCCGATGTGAGCGGCTACGCAAAGAGCAGCTTCAGCGATGTGAAGGGCGACGCCTACTATATGGGCTACATTGAGTGGGCAAATAAAAACAACATTGTAAACGGCGTTGGAAATAATAAGTTTGCCCCGGATCAGTCCATCACCCGTGAGCAAATGGCGGTCATTATGAGCAGCTACGCTAAGATCATCGGTCTCACATTGCAAGAGAACAATGCCGAAAACACCTTTGCGGATAGTGACAAAATTAGTGCTTACGCCAAGGATGCCGTGAAGCAGATGCAGATGTCAGGCATTATCAGCGGCAAGAACGGAAATCTTTTCGACCCGCAGGGTACAGCCACCCGTGCTGAGGTTTCGGCAGTGCTGCACCGTTTTGTGGAGTTGGTAATCTCAGGTGACATCATGTAAAAGGGCGATAGCTTTAAAGAGTCAGTATTTTGTCTTGGCAACGTACTGGCTTTTTAATTTACAGCCGGAAATTCAGAAAAGTGGACAATCACAGAAATGACTGCACAGGCTTCCATGCTGCGGCATGAAGTGGGAAAACTCAAGATTGAACATGGATATAAAGCAGGTAGGTTTTCATAAATATATTACAGTTATTTCATAAAACTACAAGCAGCTTCTGTTTGTAGTTTTTTATCCGTCAGTGTGATATAATATGTTTAATAAGGATAGGAAAACGGACGGAGAAGAGGATGATTGAGCTTAAAAATATAAATAAAACCTTTAAGGTTGCTAAGAGGAATGCAGGCCTGCATGAAGCGGTAAAGGCTATGTTCAGAAAGGAATATACATACATTCAGGCGTTAAATGATGTGTCCTTTACCATAAATGACGGTGAAATGGTGGGATATATAGGTCCCAACGGCGCCGGAAAGAGCAGCACTATTAAAATAATGAGCGGAATACTTACTCCAGACAGCGGTGAATGTGTTATAAACGGCAGGATTCCATGGAAGCAGAGGGTTGACCATGTAAGGGAAATCGGGGTTGTTTTCGGTCAGAGAAGCCAGCTTTGGTGGGATGTTCCGGTTGTGGACAGCTTTGAGCTGATTAGGGACATCTACAAGGTGGATGACAGAGAATTTAAAAAAAATCTTAATGAACTGAAGGAGCTTCTTGACATAGGTGAAATAATCCGTACCCCTGCAAGGCAGCTTTCCCTTGGTCAGAGAATGCGCTGCGAAATTGCCGCATCTCTTTTGCACAGCCCCTCTATTCTTTTTTTGGATGAGCCTACCATAGGTCTTGATGCTGTTTCCAAGGTTGCTGTGCGCAAATTCATCAGGACTGTGAACAGCGAGCGCAAAACAACCGTGATTTTAACCACCCACGACATGCAGGATATTGAAGCTCTCACAGAAAGGATACTTCTCATAGGCAGAGGGAAAATATTGCTGGACGGTTCCCTGAGCGAATTAAAAAGGAGAAATTTCAACAGCAAGACCTTCGTTGTTGATTACGCAGGTACCATTGATGAAATAGGAAATGGCATGAGCTTTATAAAGAAGCTGGACGGACATGCTGAAATTCTCATTGATACAGACGTAATATCCGTTTCGGAGGCCATTGCTGAAATATCTGCCCAAGTAAATATCCGAGATATTTCCGTTACGGGAACGACGGCTGAAGAGATGGTAGTATCTCTCTACAGGGAGTTTAAAATATGAGAAAGTACATATCATTCTTCAGAATAAGGTTTATAAACGGACTGCAATATCGTGCGGCAGCATGGGCAGGTGTTTCAACTCAATTTGCTTGGGGAGGAATGACGCTTCTTATGTTTTGGGCATTTTATCAAGACAGCGAAAATATATTTCCCATGACATTCCCTGAGCTGTCAAGCTACATATGGCTTCAGCAGGC
>DDNC01000011.1:34395-118728 GCA_002340985.1 Firmicutes bacterium UBA2530
GCTGTGTCCATGATGCTCGGCATGATAATATTAGTTGCATTTTCCATGATCATATATATTTTGGCCTTTTACACTGTATCCTCCATGGGTACACGGATTCTTGCCACAAGCGTTGTTGAGTTTTTTTCCGGTGCTGTGATACCCCTGCCTTTTTTCCCTGACAGTCTGCAGAAAATAATGCTTGCTCTGCCTTTTGCATCTATACAAAACACGCCATTTCAAATATATAACGGATATATTTCAGGTCTTGGCATTATTAAAAGCATGGCGGTTCAAACAGTGTGGATTGCTGTATTAGTTATGGCAGGCAGGCTGCTTATAAATCAGGCACTTAAAAAGACAGTGGTTCAGGGAGGATAGTATGAGATTATACTTGAAATATGCTTCGATTATTTTAAAAAGTCAGATGCAGTACAAGGCATCATTTTGCATGTCTGCAATAGGACAGTTTTTAGTGTCTTTTACGGCACTTCTGGGAATTTATTTCATGTTTTATCGATTCAGGTCTGTAAATGGTTTTACATTTCCTGAGGTGCTCCTGTGCTTTGCCGTCATATTGACAGCCTTTTCTTTTTCGGAATGTTTTGTCAGGGGCTTTGATGCATTTTCCACGATTATTTCAAACGGGGAATTTGACCGTATCTTAGTGAGACCTCGGAATGAAATCTTTCAGGTACTTGCCTCCCGTATTGAATTTGCCCGCATTGGGAGAATGGCTCAAGCTGTTGCCATGTTTGTCTATGCCGTGCATTACAGCGGAATAGAATGGACATTTTCTAAAATATGCACGCTGATTTTTATGCTGCTCGGAGGAATTGCGGTGTTTTCAGGGTTATTTATTGTCTATGCATCTCTTTGCTTCTTTACAACAGAAGGCCTTGAATTTATGAACATTTTGACAGACGGTGCCAGAGAGTTCGGCAAATATCCGTTTTCCATATACGGAGAGGGAGTGCTTAAGTTTCTGACCTACGTTATACCGTTGGCGCTTTTTCAATATTATCCGTTTTTATACATCATAGGAAAATCAGAAAATGTATATTATATGTTTCTGCCGGTTCTGAGCATACTGTTCATTATTCCATGCCTCATGTTCTGGCGCATAGGTCTGAGCCGATATAAATCAACGGGGTCATAGGCGCAGCAAATTGTAAATTGTGCTTGTAACTTATGCTGTTCCGTGATATTCTGAAATGAAAATGAAGAAATAATCAGGGGAGTTATTATGATTTTAATGACATTAGTGAACAGTATAGTATTGATGGCTATACTTATGGCAATGGGGTATTATTTAAGGAATAAAGGAATTTTAAATAATGACGGGGAAAGTGCGCTTACATATATATTGGTTAATATAACGACACCTGTAATGATAATAAACGCAATGAATATTGATTTTTCTTTTGAGCAGCTGAAAACGGGAGGCGTACTTCTTGCAATAGCTGTTATATTTGATATTTTGCTTATAGTTATTGGTAATATCGCTTCTGCCAGAACAGGAGACAATGAAAAGAAAAAGATGATAAAGTACTCAATTGTATTGCTTAATGGGGGGTTTATGGGATTTCCCCTGGCATATCAGATATATGGTGCACAGGGTATGTTTTATGCGACAATGTTTCACGTTCCAAATATAATATTTATGTGGACATACGGGGTATCTCTGCTTTTGGGAGATAAGAAAATCAAAAACAGATATAAGTTCATGCTTTTCAATCCAGGTATGATAGGAGTGTATGCGGGTCTGGTGCTGTACTTTACTCAGCTGAAGCTTCCTTTGTTTGCTACAAACCTATTGAGCCTGCTGACAAATGTAACAACATTTCTGTCAATGATTATAATAGGAAGCAAAATAGCTACCATAGGAGTAAAGGAATCATTGGTAAGCAAGGAAGCTTATTTTACAACCTTCTTCAGACTGATTGCTTCTCCCGTAATAATGATTATATTATTAAAGTTTTTGAATTTTGATCCAATGGCAGAACAGATATATATTATATATGCTGCATTGCCGGTTGCGGTGCTCATGCCTATTCTGGCTCAAAAATACGGTGGAGATGTTGAGTTTGGCTCAAAAATAGTGGTTATTACACATCTGATTTCATTAATTACAATACCATTGTTTTTCTGGCTGTATTCTGTTATATAAATAATAATTTTTATAAAATAAATAAGGCCTGCTTCACTGTGAACCTTCACAGCAGCGGGCCTTATTTTTTACAAAATAATTATTGACAGTGACTGTACTATAATATATAATACAGCTACTGTACTGAGTGTATTAATACACGCGACATTGATTAGGTAATAGGAGTTACATATGAAGGAAATTAATATTGTACTTACACAGACAAACACAGTTATATCCAAGACATTGAAAGCAGTGTCAAAGAAACCTTACAATCATATATCCATATCCTTTGATAATAATTGCAGAACAATGTTCAGCTTCGGAAGAAAAATAACATGGTTTCCGCTCATAGGTGGATTTGTAAGGGAAGAGCCTGACAGGGGAGTATTTAAAATGCATCCGGAAACAAAATGCAAAATTTACAGGCTTGAGGTTACGGATGAGGATTATAATGTTATTAATGATAGGCTTGAAAGATTTCTGGAAGAACCGAACAGCTTCAGATACAGCTTTTTAAATATCTTTCTGATTTATTTCAATATACCGTATCAAAGGCAGCACTTTTACGTGTGTTCGAGCTTTGTTACATATCTTTTATGGGGAATAGTTCCGTTCAAAAAAGAAATTTCTCTTGTTACGCCTGATGATTACAATAAATTGGAGCTTGAAGAGGTTTATGAGGGGACTTTGAAGGAATATGTAAGTGGAAAAGTAGCCTGCAGCAATATCTGAGGAGGTGTAAAATGATTCAAATTGATAATAACAGTTCAAAGGCGTTGTATGAACAAATTTATGAAGAAATTACAAGGCTTATTTTATCAAAAGCCTTAAAGCCCGATGAAAAATTGCCTTCTGTAAGAGAGTTGGCTGCTATGGTAAAAATAAACCCCAATACCATACAGAGAGCTTACAGAAGTCTTGAGGAAGACAATTATATTTACACTGTAAAGGGAAAGGGCAATTTTGTAAAAAGTTCGGAAGAATTAAGGGATACCCATATAAAAATTGCGGAAGATAGACTTAAGGAAACGATTAAAGCATTGAAAAATTTAGGATTGAATGATAACAGCATAGTGGAATTAGTAAAAAAAATCCTGAATTTGCACAGAGAATAAGGAGGCCATATGTTAAGAGTTGAGAATTTAAGCAAGAAATTCGGTGAATTTCAGGTGTTGAGCAATATTAACATAAATGCCGAGGCAAGTCAGATATATGGTCTGGTAGGCTCAAACGGATGCGGGAAAACAACGCTTCTGAGGCATATAATGATGATATACATACAGGATGAGGGGCATGTTTTTTATGATGATGAAGAGGTTAAGGAAAACACCGACATTATGAAGGATTTTTATTATGTGCAGGACAATTTATTTTTTCCTCATCAATTCACACTCAGCAAGCTGTTTGAATATGAAAAAATAATGTATAAAAATATTTCCGAAGAAAAGTTTTTAGAGCTTGTTAGTTATTTCAATATTGATAAAAATAAAAATCTGAATAAAATGTCCAAGGGTCAAAGAAAACAGGCAGCATTTGTTCTTGCCGTAGCAGCACAGCCTAAGGTGCTTCTCTTAGACGAAATTGTAGACGGTCTTGATGCTGTAATCAAGAGAAAATTCTGGGATGTGCTCATACAGGAAGTTATGGAAAGGGAAATGACCGTAATTATTTCATCCCACGATTTAAAAGAGCTGGATAATATATGCGACAAGGTCGGCATAATGCATGAGGGGAAGGTTCTTAAGGAAGAAAACCTTGAAAGAATGAAAGATGAGCTGAAGAGAGTTCAGTTTGCCGTTGAAGGCGAGTTTGATGCTTCCGAATTCAGTGAATTCAACATTATTAAATCAGTGAAAATCGGAAGTATAAATTTGTGCACGCTGACAGGCGATGCTGAAGAATTCAGAAATAAGCTTGAAGAAAAATACAAGGTTCTTTTGTTTGATAAGCTTTCTATGACACTTGAGGAAATTTTCATAACAGAGCTGGGAGGTGCAGGATATGGAACAGAGAAAAAGTAGCATGTTTTTTCCACTTCTTAAGAATTCGCTGGAATCAAAGAAAAACTGGTTTTTTCTGTCGGCTGTTGTAATATTTGTGAGTACACTTTTAGTGCCGTTTATACTTAATATCTATGATGGATTTTTCATTGGACTTGGGATATTTGAGATGTTTGTGCTTGTCTTCATAAATTGTCTCGTGGATAACAGCTTTCTTCACAATGATGCCAAGATGGCGTATTACAAATCCAAGCCTGCGACATTCAGAGACCAGGTATTGGTTAATACGGCAGTAAATGTAGTTCTTACAGCATACTTGCTTGTACTGATAATTATATCAAATGCTGTAAATAATGCGAATTTTGATTTATTTGAGGTGTTCAAGCTGATAATACCGTGGCTTCTGGCAGGGATATTTTTAGCGTCACTGTCTTCAATACTGGCAGGTAATACTTTGGTTGCAGGAATTATGACAATGTTTAATTTTGCGCTGCCGGGGATAATTTATCTTATACTTTATTTCATGTTTACAATACTTGAAAATATGGTAACAGGTTTCAGCGCAGATGTCCTGATGCAATATTTTGTGAATACTGTATATAAGCTTGATTACATATATTTCAGCAGGTATTTTGAAAAGCCTCTGGATTGTGTATATTTCCTGCTCTTGGGAATTATATTGACAGGTATTTTAATGCTTATATTCAAGACGCTGAAAAGAAGAAAAAATGAAAATACGGGAAACTTCATTGTGTTTGACGGCTATAAATATTTCGCATCCGTGCTTGCATGTCTGATAGTTCCGGCATTTTTATCAATGACATTATACTACAGAAAAGATATAACGGGCACAATTTTCGCATCTGTTCTGATGGCTGCATTGACATACTATCTCATAATTGCCGCAATGGAGAAATCCTTTAGGATATCAAGACTTTCAATAAAAGTATTTATCGTAAGCATGGCTGTTTTTGTTGCTGCAACAGGGGGAACGGTTTTATTCGCAGGAAGGTACAGAGATGTGGTTCCTGATGCTGAAAATGTAAAATATGCATATGTAGGCTCGGGTACATGGGGATTAAGCAAGGTGCGTGAATATATAAATGAAAATGAAAACAGCTCCCTGAACTCGGATGATATAATCAGAATATACAACAGTAATGGAATAGTGCTGTTTTCAGATAAGGAAAATGTCAAAGCAATCACAGATATTCATAAGGAATTGCTCAAAGACAATAATTACAAGAATGATCTTTGGTTAAGCAGTATAACAATAGTTTACTTTATGAATGACGGGAAATTTATGGTGAGGGAATATGTAGTAGACAGGGAAGAAGGAGCAAATGAAACAAAGGACGAATTGGCGGCTAAGCTGCTGAATTCCCGAGAATTCAAAGAAATAAATTACAGCTATATTTATAATGAGAAATATTATAAAGATAATTACATAGGCATAGATATTTATATCGGAAGTGACTATAAGGGAGAAGAAGTTCCTCTGGCTGTAACAATGGATGAATTAAGACCGTATTTGATGAAGGATGTTGATAAGCTATTTGTGAACATGGACAATGCATTCTACTCGCTGAGTGACTATAACTACGAAAAGTACTATCCAGGATATGGAGAAATGGGTTACTATATAAGTCTTGAGAGTAGAATCAGGAGTGAGAACGATAATTCCTCATACGAGGTAAGAACAGCGAGGTTTCGCCTTAATTCAGAATTTGAAAATACAATGAATTATCTGAAGCCGGAGCTTGAAAAATTAAATTAATACTAATCCGCATAAAATAAGTTCCATTGAAGCGGATTAGTATAAGAATGTAAAAAGGATGCCCATTGAAATTCAAAGAGGCATCCTTTTGCTTGCGTTATATATTTACGTTGCTTCCTATCCTCTGAATAATTGCCGCTGAAGGAAGCTTGGTCGCAGAAATAGAAACATTGTCATTGCATATAATTTTTACAGGATTACTGCCATCGGTTACAATAATGCTTCTTGCTTTTACATCCGTAAGCTGTATGGAAGAAATTCTTGTAGCGGATACAACTATATCTCCCAGAACCACTACGTTTTTCAGTGTTATATTTCCTGTTCCCACAGAATCTAAAATATTCAGGTCTCCTACAACAACTGCGCTGGAATATGTTTCATTATAATTTGTTATATTGAAGCCAAGCTCTATATTTTCATTTTCGATTATTTCATAAATAATTTTAACTGCCTCTGCACGGGTCAGGGCCTTGGAGGGACGATATGTACCTTCGGGGTATCCCAGTATATATCCCTTGTTGTAAACGGAATTTACACTGATTTTTGCCCATTCCTGTATAGTTCCGTAATCTGAAAGAAGTGTGGCGCCTTCTCCTTCAATACCTCCGGTTGCTATTGCAGAGCTCACAACCTTTGCGGCTTCCTCCCTTTTTATTGGGTTGGAGGGCCTGAATGTGTTGTTCTCATACCCTGAAAAAAAGCCTGAAGCTACAGATTTTTGAATTTCTTCGTAAAACCAGTCTTTGCTTCCCACATCCGTGAAGTTTATCGAAGCTTTTTTGTTTGTATTCAAAGCGTTATTTATCAGCTTTGAAAACTCGGCTCTTGTGATAGTTCTGTCCGGCTTGAATGTTCCGTCCTCGTAGCCTGATACAAATCCCATTTTAACGGATTTCTCAATCCAGCTTTTTGCCCAGTGACCATCGATGTCCGAAAAGGATGTCTTGCTGTAAACCTCCGATACAACTTTTGGTGCTGCCGTTTCGGCAGTTGTTTCAGATGTTGAGTCGGAGCTTGTTTCATTGTTGGACTGAGTATTTTCCTGTGGTGATTCAGTTATTGCGTCAAGAACTCCGGCATATGCAACTGTATTTATGCTTAATGTCACGCAGAGTGCCATGACTGATATTTTATTAATAATTTTTTTCAATTTCGTCCTCCTTGTTTCTGTATGCAGAATATAACCATGCATAATATTAGACTGATTTTTAATGCAAAATGTTCCGTGTTTCTAAAATAAATTATAAAATCGTCACCTTAAAAAGTAAACAGGTAATATTATACTAATCCGCATTAAATNNTAGTATATACTGTTTTCCTATATTGCAACAAATATTTGTCGGCATTTTAAATTAAAAACAGTATAAGTCATATATTGACTTATAAGCCGGATATAAACTATAATGATTGTAAAACAATGCAGGTTGTGATTATGGACGAAATTTTCATGAAAGAAGCTCTTAAGGAAGCTCGTAAGGCGTATGAAATCAATGAGGTGCCCATAGGTGCTGTAATTGTGAGAAATGGTGAAATAGTGGGCAGGGGCTTTAATCAAAAAGAAACCCTGAAGGATGCCACACTTCATGCGGAAATTTCCGCAATAAAGGATGCCTGCAGAAATTTGGGAGGCTGGAGGCTTCCGGGGTGCACAATGTATGTAACTCTCGAGCCATGCTCCATGTGTGCCGGAGCTCTGGTAAATGCAAGAGTCGAAAGACTTGTAATAGGTGCAAGCGATTATAAGACCGGAGCATGCGGCTCAGTTTTAAATATAGTTCAAATGGAGAAGCTGAATCATCAGATTGACGTACAGTCAGGAGTTCTGGAGAATGAATGCTCAGATATCCTGAAGATGTTTTTTGAAGAGCTGAGAAATTCCAAAAAATAAAAAGGAGAATCCTATGGAAAAATATCCTGTACTTGAAGTAGATTTGGAAAAAATATATACAAACGCAAAAATTATCACGGAGCTGTGCGGAAAAAACGGAATAAGTGTGGCGGGAGGAATTAAGGGGTTTGGCGGCATTGTTTCCGGAGCTGAGGCAATGGCGGAAGGTGGCTGTCGTCAGATAGGAAGTTCGCGCATAGAGCAGCTTAAGGCGGTGAAGGATAGTGGAATACCTATACCTCTCCTTCTTGTGAGAATTCCAATGATGTGTGAAATTGAGGATGTTGTCAAATACAGCGACATGTGCCTTGTTTCGGAGAAAGAAACACTGTTCATGCTCAATAATGAGGCAGGCAGACAAGAGAAAAAATATGGAGTTGTCCTTATGTATGACCTTGGAGATTTGCGGGAGGGTGTATTTTACAGAGAGGAACTCATAGGTCTTGCAAAGCTTGTGGAATATGAGCTGGAAAACCTGACTCTTGAGGGAATCGGAGCAAATCTCAGCTGCTACGGGTCCGTTGCTCCCACAGCCGCGAATTTGGGTGAGCTGGCAGGTGCGGCATCGGATATTGAAGAAATAATTGGAAGAAAGCTGAATATTGTATCCGGAGGAGGAACCACAACACTGCCGCTGCTTACAAGAGGTGGTGTTCCTGAGAAAATTAATCATCTTCGCATAGGAGAAGGAATAATAAATACACAGGATTTACCTCTTTACTGGGACACAGATATTGAGGGCCTTGATAAGGATACATTTGTGTTGAAGGCTCAGATTATAGAGATAAACTACAAGCCCACATATCCGGTGGGAGAGCTGATGGTCAATGCTTTTGGCGAATATGGTCACTACGAAGACAGAGGAATACGAAGAAGGGCAATAATTGCTTTGGGGAACCAGGACGTGGGAGACTCATCAAAGCTTGTGCCGAGGGACAGTGACGTGATAGTTATGGGCGCAAGCAGCGACCATACAATCATTGATATACATGACTGCAAAAAAGAATACAAGCTTGGTGATGTAATTGAGTTTAACGTCCTTTACCAGGCCATGCTTTTCACATCGCTTTCAGAATATGTATATAAGAAAACAACAGGAAAGAATTATTTATAGAATAAATAACAGGAGGGTATTATGCCGATTATTCAAGTTGAAATGCTTAAAGGAAGAACCGTAGAACAAAAAAAAGCCATGGTGGAAAAGGTGACTGAGGCTGTTGCGGAAACTGCGAATTGCCCAAGGGATGCAGTAAAAATAATCATAAGGGAAATGGAGTATGAGAACTTTGCCCAGGGCGGAGTGCTTAAGTGTGACGAGAAGTAACAGGAGGACTTATGAAATTAATATCTTGGAATGTCAACGGGCTAAGAGCCTGTGTAAATAAAGGCTTCATGGATGCTTTCAGAGACATGGATGCAGATGTTGTCTGCCTTCAGGAAACTAAGCTGCAGGCGGGACAGATAGAGCTTGACCTGGGAGGCTACCATGATTTTTGGAATTACGCAGAGAAGAAGGGCTATTCGGGAACGGCGGTCTTCACAAAAGAAAGGCCTTTGTCAGAGTCCTACGGAATAGGTATTGAAGAGCACGATAAGGAAGGAAGAGTTATAACACTTGAATTTGATAAATTTTATTTAGTCAATGTGTATACTCCCAATTCAAAGAGAGCGCTTGAAAGGCTGGAATACAGAATGCAGTGGGAGGATGATTTCAGAAGCTATCTCCTTAAGCTGGATGAGCACAAGCCGATTATAGTATGCGGAGACCTGAATGTGGCTCACAAAGAAATAGATTTGAAGAATCCCAAAACGAACAAAAAAAACGCAGGATTTACGGACGAAGAGAGAAATAAAATGACGGAGCTGCTGGAAGCAGGTTTCGTAGATACATTCAGGCACTTCTATCCGGACAAGGAAGAAGCATATTCATGGTGGTCAAATTTTTCAAAAGCAAGAGAAAGGAATGTAGGCTGGAGAATCGATTATTTTGTGGTATCCGGATCTTTTAAGGATGAATTGACAGATGCATTCATATTCCCTGAATACTATGGAAGCGATCACTGCCCTGTAGGATTGACAATCAAATAAACACGAATATTATTCTGCGATAAATAGGTATAGTATTCAATAACACGAAAATTATTTTTAAATAAGGTATTGCTTATTCTTATTTTATATATTATAATAACATTGCTAAAGGCTTTACAACTAAATATACGCATCAATATAATGTGGAAGATATGGTTCCGAAGTTTCTACCAAACAGCCGTAAATTGTTTGACTATTGATTGTCTTTTTGTCTTTTGATGCGTCTGAATTTTTTTCGGGCGCATTATTATTTTTCGATATAAAAAGCATCGCTTTTTATCATATATTTAAAAAACTAAGGAGAATAAAATGAAAAAACTACTAAGCATTATTTTATCACTTGCATTGATACTTTCACTTTCTGCTTGTGCATCAGACACATCAGCACCTGAACAGCCAAAGACGGAAGGGCCAAAGACAGAAGCTCCTAAAACAGAGCAGCATGCCGAAAGCGGATCAAAAGGAGTTCTTCCTGCAATTGCAAAGGAAAATATAAAGGTAGCAGTTATACATATTGGAAATCCTGCGGACGGTTCAGGATATACTTATGCACATGACCAGGGAATCGTGGGAATGCAGAAGGCTTTAAATTTAAGCGACAGTCAAATTATACGCAAAAACAACGTAAACGACACTGATCCAACAGCTACTGAAACAGCAATTCTTGAAGCTATAGAAGAAGGAGCAAATATTGTTTTTGGTACAAGCTGGGGATACATGGACACGATGGAAGCATTGGCTGAGGAATATCCGGAAGTAATATTCTCACACGGTTCAGGATATAAAAGCAACGGTTCAAACTTCAACAACTATTTTGGAAGAATTTATCAAGCAAGATACTTGAGCGGTATTGCAGCAGGTCTGAAAACTGAAAAGAATTTAATTGGATATGTTGCTGCAATGGGACAGGAGAACTCTGAGGTAACAGGCGGGATAAACGCATTTGCAATGGGCGTTTATTCAGTGAATCCTGATGCTAAGGTATATGTGAAGGTAACCAACAGCTGGTATTCACCTGAGGAAGAAACAAATGCAGCAAAGGCACTTCTGGCAGAAGGCTGTGATGTAATAGCTCAGCACTGTGATACTCCTAACCCTCAGCTTGAAGCAGAAAAGGCAGGGGCCTTCGGAATCGGATATAACTCAGACATGTCAAAGGATGCTCCTAAAGCTACAATAACTTCCGCTGTATGGAACTGGGCAGCATATTATACATGGGCTGTTGAAAATGCCATAAACGGAACATGGACAGGCGAAAACTACTTTGGTGGAATGAAAGACGGATTAATTGCAATTTCACCTCTTAATGAAAGCATAGCAGCTGAAGGAACAAAGGAAGCAATTGCCAAAGCTGAAAAAGAAATAATGGACGGAAGCTTCAACGTATTTGACGGAGCAATCGAAACAAATGACGGAAAAACAGTTGGTGAGGAAGGAAAAACTCTGGATGACGGAACAATTACCGGAGGAATCAACTGGTACTTTAAGACTGTAACGGTAAAATAAGAAATATCAATACAGGCTGCTGAGATACCGCATCCGTATGCGGCAATCTCAACAGCCTGTTATACTGTTTCTGTTTTCCTATGTTGCGGACNNTCCGCAACATAGGAAAACAGTATATACTAATCCGCTTCAAGGGAACTATTTAATGCGAATTAGTATTAACATTAAATAAGCAAAGATGGGAGCAGGCATGTCAAAGTCAAATGAAACTAATTATGCTATTGAGCTGAATGGAATTTCAAAGGTTTTTGGAACAGTTGTTGCAAATGACAGCATAAATCTTAAAATAAAGCAAGGTGAAATTCTTGCGCTGCTTGGGGAAAACGGCTCGGGAAAAACAACACTCATGAACATACTGTCCGGTATTTATTATCCTGACGGAGGAAGCATAACAATTGCCGGCAAGGAAGTCTCCATCGGATCTCCGAATGATGCTATCTATTACGGAATAGGAATGATTCACCAGCATTTCAAACTTATTGATGTTTTTAACGCCATGGACAACATAGTGCTTGGCACAAAGGGCAAGTATGAAAAACCCAAGGTAATGAAGGAAAAAATTCTAAGTATAAGTGAGAAGTTCGGTCTTGAAATTGAACCGGAGAAAAAAATATACAACATGTCTGTAAGTGAAAAGCAGACTGTTGAAATAATGAAGGTTCTTTACAGGGGAGCCCAGATTCTTATACTGGACGAGCCCACAGCTGTTCTGACTCCGCAGGAAACTGAAAAATTGTTTAACATACTCAGAAAAATGAAGGAGCAGGGAAGTGCCATAATCATTATTACCCACAAGCTTCATGAGGTATTGTCTATAAGTGATCGTGTGGCAATACTCAGGAAGGGAAAATTGATTGACACCGTTCAGACCTCCGAAACCAATGAAGGCCAGCTGACAGAGCTGATGGTTGGAAGGCCTGTAAGTCTGAAAATAGAGAGACCTGAAACAACAGGCAAGAAGACTATTCTCAATGTTGTTGATCTTTCCGTTGAAAGTGATGGTGCACCGGCTCTTAAAAATGTTAATTTCAAGCTTAAAAAGGGAGAAATTCTTGGCGTGGCAGGAATAGCGGGAAGCGGTCAGAAAGAGCTGTGCGAAGCTATTGCCGGCCTTATGGACATAAAGAGCGGAGCAGTATTGTGCAATAAGGAAAATATAATCGGTAAAACACCGGATGAAATAATCAATCTGGGAATAAGTATGAGCTTCGTGCCGGAGGACAGGCTTGGAATGGGTCTTGTTGGCTCAATGGGAATGGTTGAAAATGTAATGCTTAAATCATATAAGAAGGATAAAGGCCTTTTAGTAGATAAGAAGCCTGCCAGAAAGCTGTCGGAGGAGCTTGTTAAAAAGCTTGATATAGTTACAAGAAATGTTGATATGCCCGTGCGTATGATGTCGGGGGGAAATGTTCAGAAGGTACTGCTGGGCAGGGAAATTGAATCCAACCCCAACGTATTGATAACAGCATACCCTGTGAGGGGATTGGACATAAATTCATCGTATCTCATTTATGATTTGTTGAATGAGCAGAAGAAAAAAGGCGTGGCAATATTATTTATTGGCGAGGATTTGGACGTGTTGCTTGAAATTTCGGACAGAATAATGGTGCTGTGCCACGGAGAGGTAAAAGGAATAGTGAATGCAAAGGAAACAACAAAGGAAGAAGTGGGTCTTATGATGGCGGGAATGAGCCTGAAGGGGGATGATCAGGATGAATAGCGTAAATAAAAAAGCAAAGGAACCCTTTATTCGTGTTATAAAAAGAGCAGAGCGCTCTAAAATGGAAATAATGAGGCTGAGAATAATTGCTTTTATCCTTGCTTTAGCAGCAGGCGGTTTATTTATATTATTGATTGGATACAACCCTTTTCAACTGTACGGCACCATAGTTTCAGGCGCATTCAGAAGCAAGATGGCAATTCAGGCAACTGTTAAAATAATGATACCGCTGCTTATGTCCTCCTTAGGAGTAATATTGGCATTTAAGATGAGATTCTGGAATATAGGGGCTGAGGGACAGATAATAATGGGAGCGGTGTTCTCATCGTATTTTGCACTGTTTCACAGCGACTGGCCGCATTTTGTGCTGCTGTCTGCAATGTTTATTGCAGGCTTCATCGGAGGTGGGCTTTGGGGGCTGATACCTGCATATTTTAAAACTAAATTCAATACAAACGAAACACTGTTGACGCTGATGCTTAACTACATAGCTTTGCATGTAATATCATTTTTGCGTGACGGTCCGTGGAAGGATCCGGGCTCATCGGGATTTCCCAAGATTGCGAGATTTGTTTCCAATGCGCAGATAGATAAGGTTTTCGGAGTGCAGTTTGGATGGATCGTGGGATTGGTGCTTGTGGTCTTTGTATTTGTATATATGAGATACACCAGGTATGGATACGAAATAAGCGTTGTGGGTGAAAGCCAGTCAACAGCCAGATACGCAGGAATGAATGTTAAAAAGGTTATACTCCGTACAATGCTGTTAAGCGGAGGAATATGCGGGATTACGGGAGTAGTGCAGTCTGCCGGCTCAGATATGACACTGGCATCCTCTGTAGCGGGCGGCGTGGGATTTACCGCTATAATTGTTGCATGGCTTGCAAATCTTAATCCACTTGGGATTTTACTGGTGTCATTTTTGTTCAGCGTACTGGAGAAGGGAAGCAGTGTAATGCAGTCCACGTATGGATTATCAACATATTCTGCGGATGTTCTGCAGGGAATTATATTGTTCTTCATTTTAGGAAGCGAATTTTTTATAAGATATAAGTTCAAAGGAGGACGTGCATGAATCTGTTTATAAACTTTATTGTGGCGGCTGTATTTGCCGGTACACCTCTTTTGTTCGGTACACTGGGAGAAATATTAAACGAAAAATCCGGACATCTCAATCTTGGTGTTGAAGGTATGATGATGATGGGAGCGTGCGGGGGCTTCATGGCGGGATATATGAGTGACAGCCTTTTAGTTGCACTTGCGGCCGCATTTTTGGCAGGACTTTTAGGCGCATTGATTTATGCTGTATTGACTATTACATTTATGGCTGACCAAAATGTAACAGGATTGACGCTTACAATATTTGGCTCCGGAATATCCAACTTCTTCGGAGAATACATGCTTGTGAGCTCTGAAACTACATCCCTAAAGCTTCCGGAAAATATAACAATGCAGCTGAAAAACTTGAATATTGCCGGATTGAGCGACATACCTGTCATAGGAAGGCTGCTGCTTCAGTACGACCCATTTGTTTATCTTGGAATTGCAACTGCAATTCTCTGCGGTCTGTACCTGAACCGTACAAAGGCGGGACTTAATCTCAGGGCAATAGGTGAAAATCCGGCTGCTGCCGATGCTGCAGGTATAAAGGTTACAAAGCTTAAGTATCTTAACGTTCTTTTAGGCGGAGGAATATGCGGAATCGGTGGCTCATACTGCTCGCTGATAATTAACGGCGGTGTATGGATGAGCAACAGCGTTAACGGACTTGGATGGATTGCCGTGGCTCTTGTAATTTTTGCTTCATGGAGCCCTAACAAGGCGATTTTCGGTTCATTTATATTCGGTGCATTCAATGTATTGAAATATTATTTTCCGAAAACAATTATTACGATACCAAATGCCGTCTACAGCATGCTGCCGTTTGTAATAACCGCTCTGGTACTTGTTATTACATCAATAAGAAAATCCAAAGAGAACTCACAGCCTGCAAGCTGCGGAGTGAATTATTACAGAGAAGAAAGATAATACCTATGACTGCTGAAAATGATAGTGTTAAAAGTTTTCAGCAGTTTTTTGTTTTGGTTTTAAAAGTATAGGACATAATATACATCAGAATATATTTGCACAATTTATATATACTGTATTATAAAATGAATACTCAGGGAGGCCAAATGAAAAGAATATATTTGATATTTCTGCTTATGCTGCCAATGATAATTTCTTCGGGATGTTCATTGGCTGAAAATATATCTGAAATAGAAATTGTTAATTTAGCGGATGGAGAGAAAACAGTAATGCCTGCTGGAAGTGAAAATGCGGCGGCGCTGCTTAAGGCAATAAAGGCAAAAGATAAAACACAAGAAAATATTTCGGAGCTGCCATCCTATGAACTTCTGATGAAGAAAAATTCGAGTACCGACAGTTATATACTGAGTATTGATTTGAACGGCAGAAAGGCNNAAGGCATATGTATCAAGGGAAGGAAGCAGTTATTTAGTTGATGACAAGGTTGCCGGAGATTTGCTTTTAAATGAAAGTTTTTCCTATGTATATGTAAATTCCACGCTGTATGATGCTTTTCTCGATTACAACGAACATATGCTTGAGACAGACCGGCAGTATGACTGGACATACAGGAACTCGGGAGGGAATTTTGTTAAAAAAGAGGGTAAGATAAAGGGAAAAATTGAGGAAAATTCAGTAAAAATCGGAAAGGGCGACACACTGGATATAGCTTATGAAAGAACTCCTGACAGTCAGGCTGTTAAGGCCTATTCGCAGGGGAAGCTCATAGGAAGCGGAGCATACCTCAATGATGTTTTGGCCGGTATAAATTCCGATGGAGAATATGAAATTGAAAGCCATGCTCAGTGGCTTATGAGAAGTGACTCTCAATTTTACGGAAATCAGACACTGAGCTTTAAGGTCGCAATTGACAAAGATGCGGATATTTCTGTTATAACAAGAGAAAATTCCCCGGGCAATATTTTGCTTGTTTCGGCAGAGAATCTGAACAGTGATGAAACATTAAAAATTTCCACAGATGTGGTGAAGACTGATACTAATATGTACAGCTACAACGGCAAAAATATATTCATATGTCCTATAGATTTGTATGCTCAGCCGGGAGAGCATAAGCTTATTGCAGTGGTAAATGAAGGAACGGAAAGGGAATACACAATAGAGAAGACATTTACCGTAAGCAGTAAGACGTTTAAAACTCAGTACCTGACAGTATCAAACGAAATGAATGAGACAAACAATGACGATACTGCAATATATGAATTTGCAAAGCTTGTAAAGCCTGCAAGAACAGAATCATCGCCTGAAAAGCTCTGGGAGGGCACTTTTGATATACCAGTGGAAGGAAGGCTTACAACAGATTTCGCGGAAATAAGGTTTGTAAACAACGTTCAGTCCTCATCCAGACATTCGGGATTAGATCTGGCGGCGCCCTTGGGAACAGAAATTAAGGCGCCGAACAACGGTATTGTGGTTTTTGCCATGGAGGGTCTTCTGTCACCGGGCAACACGGTTGTCATAGATCATGGGATGGGACTTTTCACATCATATTATCACATGGATAAAATATTGGCACAAAAGGGGCAGAAGGTATCAAAGGGTGAAGTAATAGGCACGGTGGGAACGACGGGCTTCTCCACAGGACCCCATCTTCATTATGCTGTGAGCATTTATAACACATATGTTAATCCCTACCAGCCCCTCAGCGGCATAATTGATTGAAATTAATGTTTACCTGGGCGCATATGTGGTATATAATTAACAAAGGGATAATTTAAAAGGAGGCATTATGGAATACACTGGATGGGCTTGGCTTATAATTATTGTGGCATGTATTATTATTGAGGCTTCCACAATGGGACTAACGACTATTTGGTTTGCCATAGGAGCATTGGTCGCATGGTTTGTACACCTTATGGGACTGGACTTACATGTGCAGATAATTATTTTTCTGTTGGTTTCGATAATATGTCTTGTCCTAACAAGGCCTATAGCTGTTGAAAAGCTGAAGGTAGGAAAAATAAAAACTAATATAGACAGCCTTATAGGTGAGTCGGTAAAGGTGGAGTCAACTATAAACAATATTGAAAACGAGGGCTATGTCAAAGCAAGAGGGCAGATATGGTCAGCGAGGTCTGCGGATGGCGAAATAATTGAAGAAGGCGAGCTTGTTGTTGTAGAAAGTATTATAGGAGTTAAACTTATAGTAAAAAGAAAAAATTAGGAGGTAAGTAATGGAGTTTATCGGGTTTGTTTTAGTATTGGCAATATTAGTAATATTGGTGGCAACAAATATAAGGGTTGTACCTCAGGCAAATGCATATGTGGTGGAGCGTCTTGGTGCGTATCAGGCCACATGGGGAGTGGGGCTTCATGTGAAAATTCCTCTAATAGACAAAGTGGCAAGGAGAATATCACTTAAGGAGCAGGTGGTTGACTTTCCTCCGCAGCCTGTAATCACAAAGGACAATGTAACGATGCAGATTGATACGGTAATATTCTTTCAGATTACCGACCCTAAGTTTTATACTTACGGTGTAGACAGACCTATGTCAGCCATAGAAAATCTTTCTGCTACGACCCTGAGAAATATAATAGGTGACTTGGAGCTTGACGAAACATTGACATCCAGGGAAATAATAAACACGAGAATGCGTATAGTGTTGGATGAGGCTACAGACCCTTGGGGAATAAAAATAAACCGTGTGGAAGTCAAGAATATAATACCGCCTAAAGAAATACAGAATGCAATGGAAAAACAAATGAAGGCTGAAAGAGAGAAAAGAGAATCCATACTTATTGCCGAAGGTCAGAAGAATGCGGCCATATTGGTATCCCAAGGTAAGAAGGAATCTCTCATACTTGAAGCCGAGGCTGAAAAGCAGGCTGCAATTTTGAGAGCCGAGGCTAAGAAGGAAGCTTCTATAAGAGAGGCCGAAGGTCAGGCTGAAGCAATATTGAGCATTCAAAAAGCAACCGCTGAAGGTCTTAAGATGATAAAGGAAGTACAGGTTGACAAGGAAGTTCTCACACTGAAGAGCTTTGAAGCATTTGAGAAGGCAGCTAACGGCCAGGCAACGAAAATTATTGTTCCGTCTGAAATTCAATCTCTGGCAGGGCTGGCATCAGCCTTGACTGAAATAAGCAGCAAATAAATATTTAGTAAAAAATAATGCGCCGTGCTCGGCGCGTTATTTATTTAAAAATGTCTTTTGAAAAGGTAATTTTATTTCTGGTCTGTATGAACTTATCTGAGATTATTGCCTGCACTGCAAGGATTATTCCAATAGCGGCAACGATATCTCCGGCGCTTACTATTATGCGGCTTCCGATAGTTATTATATTGCCGAGGAAGCTTAATGAAGCACCTTCTGCAGGAGTGAAGAACAGTATTTTACCGTTAATCAAAAGCTCATACATTTCATTTCCGTACAGCTTTGCTGCAGCCTCTGATGATAGAGGGAATTTAAAACCGTTTGATAAAAATGCAAGCAGGTTCATGCTCAGTCCAATCAGAGGGATTGCAACAAATTTCATGCTTATGTTTGCGGTTAGAAATAGCCCGGTGAATATGTATGACAATAAAAGAAAAACAGAATACAGGGATGAACTATAATTAAACAAACCTAAATTCATTACTATTATTGAGAGATACAAGAGAGCAGCTATATATATGAATGGTTTGCAGCTGAAATTTACATATTCCAGTCGGGATAGCTTGCCCTTCCTGACCAGACCTATGATTATTCCTAAAATCAGAGCTTCAAGAAACATGTTAGCCTCCATGAAATTCTCTGCCCATCCTAAAAGCAGGCGGACATTTATTCTTACTTGTATATTACAATAAATCTATAGATATATCAACTTTTTGTTAAATAAATTTATACTGCTTTTATTTTAAAATGTGAACAAATATTTGTCCGCAATATAGGAAAGCAGTATATACTAATCCACTTTAAGGGAAGTTATTTAATGCGGATTAGTATTAATTCACAGAACAAAAGCATAAAGTGCCGCAAGTGTTCAATAATAAATGAATTGACTGGTTATAATAAGTATGTTATTATTTTTGTAATATTTTATTTGGAGGTATTTACTTTGTTAGAAGAAGGCTCGATATGGGGTCCGTTGATTTTACAGATAATACTGATTTTAGTTAATGCAATTTTTGCTTCAGCCGAAATAGCCGTTATATCCATGAATGACAACAAATTGGCGAAAATGGCAGCAGAAGGAGATAAACGCGCTAAGAGGCTTTTTAACCTCACATCTCAACCATCATATTTTCTTTCCGTAATACAGGTAGGAATTACGTTGGCCGGTTTCTTCGGCAGTGCTTTTGCGGCAGACAACTTCGCAAGCAGACTGACGAATCTTTTCATTAGGCTTGGAGTAACCTTGCCGTCAGCAACCTTAAATACAATGTCAGTTATTGTAATAACTTTAATACTGTCTTACTTTACACTGATTTTCGGAGAGCTTGTGCCTAAAAGAGTAGGAATGAAAAATGCTGAGAAATTGGCATTGTTAATGTCCGGACTTTTACATTTCATTTCTAAATTGTTCGCACCGCTTGTAAAACTTCTTACGGCTTCAACAAACGGCATATTAAAGCTCATGGGAATTGACCCTGATTCTGAGGACGATGACGTAACAGAAGAGGATATCCGAATGATGGTTGATGTGGGAAGTGAGAAAGGGTCAATCAATGCAAATGAAAAGGAAATGATTCAAAATGTTTTTGAATTTGACAATAAAACTGCTGAAGAAGTAATGACTCACAGGACAGAAGTAGATATATTGTGGCTTGACGAGACAGATGAAGAATGGGCACAGAAGATAACAAAGAGCAGACATACAAGATATCCTGTGTGCGACGGAAGCGCAGATAATATAATAGGGGTTTTAAATGTCAAGGATTATTTCAGATTAAAGGACAGATCGAGAGAAAATATAATGAACAAGGCCATAAGAGCAGCATATTATGTGCCTGAAACAGTCAGAACAGATGTGCTGTTCCAAAATATGAAGAGGACAAGGAATCATTTTGCCGTAGTATTTGATGAGTATGGCGGAATGAGCGGTGTTATAACCATGAATGATCTGCTTGAGCAGATAGTGGGTAATTTTGATGATGACTATCTGACACCAGAACCTCCTACAATTGAAAAAATAGATGAGGATACATGGAAAATAAAAGGCTCTGCATATCTTGAGGATGTTTCCAAAGAACTTGGAATCAGTCTGCCGGATGAAGACTTTGATACATTTGGAGGGCTTGTGTTCGGTGTGCTGGGCATAATTCCTGAGGACGGAACAACAATGGAGTTGGAAGAGTACGGTTTGAAAATAAAAGTAACCGAAATAAAAGGAAGAAGGCTTGAAACAGCAATTGTTTATAAGTTCAAGGACTCTGCGGACTATGAAGACTAATTCAGGTATTCTTAAGACAGATAGTGTACTATATAGAGGTACAAGGAGGACACATGGACGCTATATTAAGTAAATTATTAATTTTACCCGGAATCTTGCTCGGATTGTCTGTACACGAATTTGCCCACGGATACGCTGCTGTCAAAATGGGTGACAACACTCCCATGCTGCAGGGAAGGCTTACACTGAACCCTGTTAAGCACATAGATCCTATGGGATTTCTGTGCCTGATGTTATTTGGATTTGGATGGGCTAAGCCCGTTGTTATAAATTCAAGGAATTTTAAGAACCCGAGAAAAGATGATGCAATAGTATCATTGGCAGGGCCTGCTGCAAACTTTCTTATAGCTTTTTTATTTGTGGCACTTATGAAGGCCGTGGACATGTTCATGGAATACAATCTCACAACCCAGGTAATTTGGGAGGTGCTGCAAAGTACAGTATACATAAATCTCGTTCTTATGGTATTCAATTTGATTCCCATACCGCCACTTGACGGTCACCATATTTTAGGCAGCATAGGCGGAGCAAGGGTATGGAATTTCTATTATAAGTATTATGATCAGCTTAGGTTTGCAATGCTGCTCTTGATAGTTTTCAGGGGAGTTAGTTTTATAATAGGACCTGCAATAAGCAGCTTATATGGTTTTTTAATATCAATATTTTTCAGGTGATAATAATGGAGACAAAAAACCAACTGAGAAAGAGTATGTTAAATATAAGAAATACCATGTCTGAAGAAGAAGTTAAAAACAAAAGCCGTACAATCATGAATAAGCTTACCTGTATGGACGAGTATAAAAATAGCAAGGTTATATTTGTTTATATGAGCTTTAAAAATGAAGTTGATACAACAGCCTTAATCAGCAAAATGCTGGAAGACAACAAGCGTGTTGTAATACCGTATACGGACACGGTCAATACTGCGATAATACCGTCTGAAATCAAGAACACTCATGAGGATTTAACCTTGAGCCATTTTGGATATTATGAGCCGGTTTTTGAGAAAATAAGAAGAATTGAACCGGAGGAGCTTGATCTGATAATAGTCCCGGGAGTAGCTTTTGACAGGAACAACAACCGAATAGGCTTCGGTAAGGGATATTACGACAGGATTTTATCCCGAAAAAGAAGCGATGCAAAGGCAATTGCCGTTGCATATGATTTTCAGGTGCTCGATGAAGTGCCGTCAGAACCCCATGATATAAAAATGGATATGATTATCACAGAAATATAAAATTGAAACAATTAAGGGCGCTAAGCGCCCTTGTTTTTGTTACCTTGCTATTGTAATTGCGGAGACTTTCGATACACCTTTGTTTATGAGGGCCCTTGCGCATTCGTTGACTGTTGCACCGGTTGTGTATATGTCGTCCACTAAAAGCACGGAACTGTGGATAATTTTATCAGCAGATTTCTTTGTTTCAAAAGCATTTATTATATTCCTTCTACGGGACAATCTGCTCTGACGGCTTTGCTTTTGGGTCTTTCGCGTCCTCTTCAGAACGTCTGCGTATGGAATGGAAAGCTTTTCAGATATGTATTTTGCTATGAGCTGAGACTGGTTGTAGCCTCTTTCCTGCATCCTTGACCGGTGGAGAGGCACAGATACTATGAAATCAAAATCCGTATACCCTGTATTTTTCATAAATTCAACGAGGATATTTCCAAAAAGCTTGAAGTAATACGCCTTGTTGTAATACTTATAGCTGTAGATTGCTTTTTTAACAAGCCCTTCATAGGAATAGGGCGATTTGGATTCTTCAAAATATTTATTCGTATCGGTACATTCCGAGCACAGATTGTCCGCATATCCGTAATCGATTTGCTTTGAGCATTTGCGGCACAGGGGAGGTGTCAGCTTTTTAAAATGCGCTTCACAGTCACGGCAAAGATACCTGTCACCTATTAATTCGTCATAGGCTTCGCATATGAAGCACACATTCTTTTCAGGATAAATAAGCTCCATGAATGAATTTGCATAGGATTTCATATTTCAATAATTCCCTCCGTTAAAAGCCTGTATGTTGCAAGGGCCTGGCTGAGTCTGTAATCGAGAGCTGAATATCTCTTATCTATTTTATCGTTATCAATCATTGACTGAAGATATTTTTCCATTCCGGTAAGAACAACAAGCTGCTTTGCTCTTGTTATGGCTGTATAAAGCAGGTTTCTTGTGAGGAGCATCGGAGGTCCCCACACCACGGGCATTAAAATTACTGGAAATTCACTTCCCTGACTTTTGTGTACGGTGGTGGCATATGCAAGTATAAGCTCATCAAGCTGGCTGAAAGGGTATGTAACCTCCCTTTCCTCGTCAAACTGGACAGTTACCTCCTGTTCAGTCTCGTCAATAAAAACGATGTATCCTATATCACCGTTGTAGATTCCTTCTCCCGTAATGGCATTTCCGTCATCACCGCACGATTTCCATTCTGTGCGGTAATTATTTTTAACCTGCATGACCTTGTCTCCAACACGGAAGATGTAGTTTCCGGATGATTTTTCTTTTTTAAGCCTGGAGGGCGGATTTATTGCCTCCTGAATTCTTTTGTTGAGCTCAATGACGCCCAAATCTCCCTTTTTCATGGGAGAAAGAATCTGAATGTCCTTTACGGAATCAAGGCCGTACTTAAGAGGGAGCCTTGTACAGTACAGGTCAATTATCAGCTCAATTATATCCTCGGTGCTGCTTTCACGCATGAAGAAAAAATCAGTATCCTTTTTATTATATACAGGCATAAAGCCTTTATTTATGGAGTGTGCGTTCTGAACAATCATGCTTCCTGCAGACTGTCGGAAAATTGTGTCAAGCCTCACGGTTTTAAACACATTTGAATTTATAATGTCTGAAAGTACGTTACCTGCGCCCACAGACGGGAGCTGGTCCACATCTCCAACTAAAATCAGTCTGGTTCCCTTTTTTATTGCCTTTAAAAGATTGCTCATTAAGATTATATCAACCATGGACATTTCATCCACAATAACAACATCCCCGTCCAGTGGAGACTCCTCATTTTTGTTGAATGTAAGATTGCTTTCATCTTCACCGTAGGCGTATTCCAGCATTCGATGGACGGTTTTTGCCTCTCTGCCTGTTGATTCGGACATGCGTCTTGCCGCCCTTCCCGTAGGTGCACAGAGCAGAACCTTTTTCTTCATTTTTTCAAATATTTTTATTATGGAATGTATAATGGTTGTCTTTCCTGTTCCCGGACCGCCTGTTATAACGGTTATTCCATTAATAATGGACTGAAATACCGCTTTTCGCTGCTTGTCTGAAAGTATAATGGAGGCCTCAGCTTCTATTTCCTCAAGGTAGTGGTGCACGCTTTCTTCATCCATGTTGAAATCCACAGCGGACAAATTTATAAGGTCTCTGCACACGCATACCTCTGCCATATGGTAGGGCATGTAATACACCGCGGTTTCGTCCCTGACTGTTTCTATATGTACTTTTTCCGTAAAGGCCATATTGCGGAGTTCGTCCTCAGCTATATCACAACTTATTTCCAGAAGTTCTGCCACACTGTTCAGCAGCACGGAGTAAGGCACGTAAGAATGACCGCGGGCCGCATATTCTGTAAGCAGGTATCTGACTCCCGAGGATATTCTGTAGGGAGAATTTTTTTCAACTCCAAGAGAAGCGGCAATTTTATCCGACAGCTTGAAGCCTATGCCGTATATGTCCTCCGAAAGACGGTAAGGATTCTCAAGTATGACGCTTATGGTGTTTTTTCCGTATTGCTTGTATATATTAACGCTGTAGCCTATGCTTATTTCGTGATCCTGCAGAAACATCATTATTTCCTTTAAATCTGCCTGCTCTGAAAAGCTTTTGGCAATCATATCAGCCTTTTTTTCGCCTATCCCTTCAATTTCCATAAGCCTTTCAGGATGCTTCTGTATAATGTCAAAGGTATCTTCCTTGAACAGCTCCACAATTTTTTTTGCTGTATACTTGCCGATTCCTTTGATTAATCCGGATCCAAGGTAATTTTCTATCTGGTCAAGGCTTGAAGGAAGAATGATGGTGTACATTTCAGCCTGAAACTGTTCACCGTATTTAGTATGATTTATCCTTTTTCCGAATATCTCCAATGTCTCGCCGGCCACATCCGTAGCAAAAGTACCTGTAACAGTAATAACCTCATTGTCGGCTTCAAACAATGCAACGGTATATCCGTTTTCTTCGTTGCGAAAAATTGTTTCAGCAATTGTGCCCTTCAGTGTTTCCATTAAATTCTCCTTATGCCTCTTATGTAATAAGAATTATATCATATTTTCTGTTATTGCAATAATAAAATTAAAAAGAACGCAAATTTTTCTTTAAAACTCAAGGGATCTGTGATAAACTTTATTTCAGAAATTGTTAAAAATTAAGGAAAAATTCGTAAAATAGTCATATCATAGTAGTATGTAAAATATTATTCGGCAGGAAAGGAATAGTCATGTCTAAGGAAAATTTCGTTAAGGGCGCTGCAATACTGAGCATCGCAGGATTATTTGTAAAAATATTGGGAGCTGTCTACAGGATACCTCTTACAAATCTCATAGGAACAGAAGGAATAGGTTATTATCAACCCGCTTATAATATATATAATCTGCTGTTAGTGGTGTCTTTATCAGGATTTCCCACAGCAATTGCCAAGCTTGTTTCTGAGCGCAGGGCACTTCACAACTATGCCGGTGCATACCAGGTATACAAGGTGGCACGCTGGGGATTGTTTTTAATAGGAATTGTATCATCACTGCTGGTGCTTGTTTTTGCCAGAGGGCTTGTTTCATTCATAGGTTTTCCCGGAGCTTATTATTCAATGCTCGCGCTGGTTCCGGCTTTATTTGCTGTTCCTCTTCTTTCGGCATACAGAGGATTTTTTCAGGGAACACAGAATATGGCTCCCATTGCGCTTTCACAAATTATTGAGCAGGTGTTCAGGGTTGTCGTGGGCCTCTATCTTGCATATGCATTTGTGGGTAAAGGGCTGGAGGAAGCTGCGGCAGGAGCTACGTTTGGAGCATCTGCAGGAGGCGTGGCATCTTTAATTTTGATTTATCTGATGTTTTTATTCAGCAAAAAGAGCATTAAGCAAGAGATTTCAAAAGCATCAGGAAACAGAACGGAGCCTGTAAAGGATATTGTAAAAAGTCTGCTGTATATTGCCATACCAATAACCATAGGTGCATCAATCGCACCGCTGATGGGTATAATGGATTCATACATAGTATCAAACAGACTTTCAGCAATAGGATACAGCAGCGTGCAGATTGCCGATATGTTCGGTGAGCTCAGCGGTACCGCACAGACCCTCATTAACTTCCCGCAGGTGTTTTCAACAGCTGTTGCAATGAGCCTGGTCCCGGCAATAACAGATGCATTTACGAGAAAGCAGGAAGGAAGACTGAACGCTACGGCAAACGCAGGAATCAAAATGTCGCTGATTATAGGTCTGCCATGCGGAATAGGTCTGTTCATGCTCGCGGAGCCTGTTATAGCGCTTTTGTATGCATCCATAGGGCCGGAAAAGCATGCGAGCTCCGGTGCACTTCTTGAAATCCTGTCAATAGGAGTTATTTTCCTTACGATGGTGCAGGCATTTACGGCAATACTACAGTCAATCAACAAGCAGTTCCACCCGGTTAAAAACTTGGCTATCGGATTGGTTGTAAAAGTAATTTTATCATACATATTAATTGGTATTCCTTCAATAAATATAAGAGGAGCTGCAATAAGCACCACTGTTTCATACCTGGTGGTGGCGGTTCTGAACCTGATAGATATAAATAAAACAAAGATAAAAATCAATTTGGTTCAGATATCTTCAAGAACTCTGCTATCTTCTGCTGCTATGGCTCTGGCAACAGCCGTTTCCTTCATGGTACTAAAGTCGGTGCTCCGAAGTCAGAATCTGGCTGTACTTGGTTCAATAGCAATTGCAGCGGTTGTATATGGAATTTGCTTGTTGTTGACAGGAGCCATTACAAAGGAAGATTTGGAGTTAATACCTAAGGGAGAAAAGTTAGCGAGGTTTGTGAGGAAATAAAATGAATACTATTCAGATAATAGGACTGGGTGCGGGAAGCAGCGATGATTTGACTATAAAGGCTCATAAGGCTTTGCATGAGGGGATGCCCACATTTGCGAGAACAGAACGTCATCCGGTAATTAAAAAGCTAAAAGAAGAAATTCATATAGAATGTTTTGATGAATTTTTTGAAAAATATGAAAGTTTTGATGAAGTTTATGAAAAAATAACCGATAATATAATAGAACTGGCAGAAAGGTATGGAAAAATTAATTATTGTACTGCCGGAAGTCCTTTATATGGTGATATAGTAACAAAAAAACTCATTGATGAATATAAAGGCAAAATAAATATAATAATAATTGATGGAATGAGTTTTCTTGACAAGGGCCTTAAGCTGTCAGGCTTTTCTGATTATAAATCAGTAAAAATTCTGGATTGTCTCGAGGCGGATGAGTTTTCCTTTGATGTAAATTCACTTAATGTAGTTACACAGGTTTATGATCTTGAAATGGCATCACAGCTTAAGCTTAAGCTGATGGAAACATATGATGATGATTCACATGTATTATTGGTGGATGTTTTGGAAGAAAGTGTAAAAAAAATACCTCTTTTTATGCTTGATCAAGAAAAAAAATATGGATTTTCAACATATTTTTGTATTCTGCCTATTGAAATTAACGAAAATACGGTGTATAATGTTACTAATCTATGCAGAATTGTGAAATTATTAAGGAGCCCTGATGGATGTCCCTGGGACAGAAAGCAGACTCATGAATCTATAAGACAGCATGTGATTGAAGAGGCATATGAGGTTGTAGATGCCATAGATAATGATGATGTGGATAATCTGGTTGAGGAACTTGGAGATTTGCTGTTTCAGGTTGTGTTTCACGCAGAGCTTGGCAGTGAAGAGGGATATTTCAATTTCAGCCATGTGGTTACAAATGTTTGCAAAAAGATGTATTTAAGACATCCTCACGTTTTCGGAAATGTGAAGGCGGATAATGCCGATGAGGCATTGGAAAGCTGGGAAGCATCAAAGCAAAAAGAAAAAAATCTCATGTCCTATACGGATAACCTGAAAAACGTACCCAAGGCATTGTCGCCTTTAAGCAGAAGCTATAAAATACAGAAGCGTGCGGCAGAGGTGGGATTTGACTGGCCTGACAAAGAAGGTGCACTGCTGAAAATTAAGGAAGAGCTTTATGAATTTATGGAGGAGTGCGAGAAAAACGATACCGTAAAGATGGAAGAAGAGTTCGGAGATTTGCTGTTTGCACTTGTCAACCTTTCGAGATTTATGAAGATAAATCCGGATGTTGCCCTAAACAGGACAATAAATAAGTTTATTAGCAGATTTGAATACATTGAAACTCATTCTGACAAGGATATGAAGCAGATGACCCTTGAAGAAATGGATGAGTTATGGGAAGAATCAAAGTTCCAATAGGAATTTAGATAAAAAAACAAAAGAACATTATTAAGGAGGGTTTTTTAATGAATAAAGCTGAATTAATTGCTAGTGTTGCAGAAAAAACTGGATTCACAAAGAAGGATGCAGAAAAAGCTTTAAATGGATTTATGGAGACAATAAAGGATGAACTGGTAGCAGGCGGCAAAGTTCAATTAGTTGGATTTGGAACTTTTGAAGTTAGAGACAGAAAAGAAAGACAAGGAAGAAATCCAAGAAATCCTGGCGAAACAATAGAAATACCAGCATCAAAGGCACCAGTGTTCAAAGCTGGAAAATCATTAAAAGAAGCAGTTAACTAATAAGAAATATATACATGAAGAGACCGTTACGCGGTCTTTTTTGTATGCAAGAGGGTTTTTCTTGCATATATTTACTATGTTGACAAATAATAATTATTGAAGTATAATTGCAAATGCGAATTATTTGCAATTAGGAGGAAAACATGGTAGATATTTTACTGGATACATTGCTTGATTCATTGAAGATACTTCCGTTTTTATTTATAACATATTTGATAATAGAATATATAGGGCACAAATCATCAAATAAGCTGGTTACAGGTTTGAGAAAATATGGTGTGATGGGTGGAGCAATTCTGGGATGCTTTCCCCAGTGCGGGTTTTCTGTGGCAGCGGCAAATCTTTACAGGAACAGGCTCATATCTGCAGGAACACTGATAGCTGTCTTTGTTTCAACATCGGATGAGGCTATTCCCGTTATTTTGGCGGATACGGGGAACTTGGGTATAGTCCTTAAACTTATTGCGGTAAAGGCTGTTATAGCTATACTGGCAGGTTTGGCCGCGGATAAGTTATTTGCAGGAATCTTTGCGGGTGTGGAGTCTCATGGAGAGGAAGGATACGTGCACCATCATTTTCATGAATGCCACGGAGGCATAGTAAGCTCGGCTCTTAAGCATACCCTTCAAATAGCTGCCTTTATAGCGGCAACAATATTTATAATGAATCTCGCGATCCACTTCATAGGTGAAGATAATCTTTCCAGGATTCTGCTCACCGACAGCGTATTGCAGCCTGCCGTGGCAGCATTGATAGGTTTTATTCCAAACTGCGCATCGTCCATAATTATTACCCAACTTTATCTTGGCGGAAGCTTAAGCTTCGGCTCAGCTGTTGCCGGTCTATGCACGGGAGCAGGGGTGGGACTCGTTGTACTATTCAGGGTCAACAGAAATTTAAAAGAAAACATTAAAATAATGGCATATATTTATATAGTTGCAATATTGACGGGAAATCTGATACAAATATTTCTTTAGAGGTAGCTATGATTGAAGATCTTTTTAAAAAAGCAGGGCTGAAAAATACCAGGCAGCGATATATCGTACTGAAAAAAATAGAATTGTCGAAGGAACCTGTCACCGCAGAGGATATATTCCGGCAGTTGGTAAGCGAAGACTGCAAAATCAATTTATCGACGGTTTACAGAACACTTAATGTGCTTACGGATAAAAATATATTGCTTAAGATATTGAAGGGTGACGGAACAGCGGCATATGAAATAAATAATTTGTCTCACAATCATTATATAACATGCTCAGTATGCAGCAGCTCTGTTCCTCTTGACGGCTGTCCCGTCAGAGAGCTAAGTGAAAATATAAGCAAAAGCACAGGATTCAAGGTGACAGGTCATACGCTTCAGCTAATGGGAATATGCTCGAAATGTTTAGAGAAAGTGAAAAAATAAGAGGTCTCCCTCTTATTTTTTTGATGTTCCTAAATATGCTTCTTTTACTCGTTCATCTTGTAACAGGTCAGAGCCCTTGCCTTCCATGGTTATGGTTCCTGTTTCCAGAACATAACCTATGTCGGCAATCTTCAGTGCCTTATTTGCATTTTGTTCTATAAGGAGAATGGTTGTTCCCTCCTTGTTTATTTCCTTTATTATTTCAAATATACCGTTTACAATCAACGGAGCAAGACCAAGTGACGGTTCATCCATCATGATAAGCTTAGGCTTTGCCATAAGAGCCCTTCCTACAGCCAGCATCTGCTGTTCTCCTCCCGAAAGTGTTCCCGCCATCTGCCATGAGCGTTCCTTCAGCCTTGGGAACAAATCAAATACTCTTTTAATACCTTCATCAATTCCGTCTTTTTGCAGATATGCGCCTACCTTAAGATTTTCAAGGACAGAAAGGTTGCTGAAAACTCTTCTGCCCTCAGGTACAAGGGTTATACCTTTTTTAACTATTTCAATTGTTTCTTTGCCTGTTATATCCTCATTTAAAAATTTGATTTCTCCGCTGGCAGCCTTCACCAGTCCCGCAATTGTACGCAAAGTGGTACTTTTTCCGGCGCCGTTGGCACCTATGAGGGTTACAATGGATTTTTGGGGAACATCCAGGCTGATTCCCTTAACTGCTGAAATTCCTCCGTAGTTGACATGCAGATTATTAATTTTAAGCATCTTCTTCCACCCCCAGGTAAGCCTCGATAACCTTAGGGTTATTTTTAACCTCGTCAGCCGTTCCTTCAGCTATAAGCTGACCGAAATCGAGAACATAAATTTTATCGGATATTTTCATTACAAGGTCCATGTGGTGTTCAATCATAAATATGGTCAGGTTAAATTCATCTCTTATGGAATGGATGAAGTTTGCAAGTTGCTCTGTTTCGCTTGGGTTCATACCCGCCGCAGGTTCATCCAGGAGAAGAAGCTTTGCATCTGTTGCCAGTGCCCTTGCTATTTCAAGCTTTCTTTGCTCTCCGTAAGGCAGTGAGCTGGATGTTTCATTTTTCAGATGAAGTAACCCAAGCTTATTTAAAAGCATTTCAGATTTTTCTCTCATAGCCTTTTCTTCATTCCTTGCCCATGGCATTCTCACTGTTGAGGAAAGGAAATCACTTTTAATGTGCAGATGATTTGCAATCAATATATTTTCAAGTACTGTAAGCTTGCTGAACAACCTTATATTCTGAAAGGTTCTTGCTATTCCTTTCTTCGTTATTTTGTCGGGAAGAAGACCGTTGATTTTCTCACCGTTGTAATACACATTTCCTTTTGTGGGCTGGTATACTCCCGTAACCACGTTGAAGGTCGTAGTCTTTCCTGCACCGTTAGGGCCAATGAGAGCAACGATTTTTCCGTTTTCCACATCTATATTCAAGTTGTTGTTGGCAATTACACCTCCAAACTGCATTGTTACATTTTCAAGTTTTAAAACGCTCATTATTCCGCACCTCTCTTATCGGATTTCTTCCGGAGGAATTTTTCCCTTATAAAATCCCAGGAAAGCTCTTTCTGTCCCAAAAGACCGTTTCTGAAGAACAGTACCAGTATCATCAGCAGAGCGGAGAATATTACCATTCTGAATCCGGGCCTGAAAATAGGAATTACTACGCCGCCTATAGTAAGCTTGTCATCAAAGAATCTCAGAACCTCGAGTCCGGATGTTACTACAAATGATGAGATTATAGTTCCGGATACGCTTCCCATGCCGCCCAGCACGATTATGAGCAGGAAGTTGTAGGTCATTGGTATATTGAATGAATTGGGTACAACAGAGCCTAATAGAGAAGCGTAAAGGCCCCCGCCTATACCTGCAAAGAAGGCACCTATGGCAAAGGATAGGACCTTGTGCTTGAATAAATTTATTCCCATGGCCTCCGCGGCAATATCATCCTCCCGTATGGCCTTGAAGGCACGGCCATAGCTGGAATCTATTAAAAGCTTGATGAATATTACAGATAGAATCAGTATGCCGAAAAATATCCACATAGTAGGCATCTCGGGGATTCTGTTAATTCCCAGAGCACCGTTTGTAATAGGCTGGATATTTGTAATAATGATTCGTATTATTTCTGAAAACCCTAATGTTGCGATTGCAAGATAGTCGCTCTTCAGCCTTAGAACCGGAATACCTATAAGAATTGCAACAAATGCAGCTAATAGACCTCCTAGGATCAAGGCAACAAAAAACGGAAGCTCTATTTGTGCGAGAACCGGATTTTGTTTAATAACGTAGAATATGCTTGGCCTGAGACCCACAGGAACTGTAAATATGGCAACCACATATGCACCCAATGCCATAAAGCCTGCCTGCCCCAGCGAGAAAAGTCCGGTAAAGCCGTTGATGAGGTTCATTGAAACTGCCACTATGGCATAGACTGCGCTGGTGTTGAGCACACGTCTAACATAACTGTCTCCTATTACCCTTTTGTCCAAAAGCGTGATAAGCACTGCAAAGACAATCAAAGATATAATATTCAATATTAACTTAGTTTTTTTGCTCATTTTATTTTCATTCATATTTATATTTTTCATCATACCTTATCTGTCACCTTCTCTCCAAGAAGTCCGGTTGGCTTAACCAGCAAAACAACTATTAATATTACAAAGGCAATGGCATCTCTGTAGCCTGTCAGCGATGGAAGGAAGGAAACAAGGAGTATTTCTGCCATACCAAGTATGAATCCTCCAAGTACTGCTCCGGCAGTGTTGCCAATTCCGCCAAGAACTGCGGCTATAAAGCATTTTAATCCGGGCATTACGCCCATGAGAGGCATAACGGAAGGATATTTTGAACCCCATAATATTGCGCCAACGGCCGCAAGTGCCGAACCGATTATGAATGTTGAGGAAATAACACGGTTTATATTTATTCCCATGAGTCTTGCTGTCTCAAAGTCCTTTGATACGGCTCTCATGGCCATTCCGATTTTTGTTTTATTTGTTATGAACATTACGACATACAATAGAACTATAGTTACCACAGGTGTTATCATAGTTGCCACAGAAAGGGACACACCTGCTATGGAAACTGATTTTGTCAGTATTGCAATATTTGGGAATCCCTTAGGAACTCCGGTAAACAAGTATGTTGCCAGGTTTTCCAAGAGAAAGGATGCGCCTATTGCAGAAATCATAATTGACATTCTGGGTGCATCTCGTAGCGTGCTGTATGCTGCCTTTTCCAACAGTACTCCCAGTGCAACAGTTGCCAGAATTACTATTATTGAAGCTATATACCATGGAAGACCAAAGTTGACAACGCTGAAAACCATGAAGTAAGCTGCCATCATGAATATATCGCCGTGTGCGAAGTTTATGAGCCTGAGTATACCGTATACCATGGTGTACCCTATGGCAATAAGAGCATATAAACTTCCCAGTGAAATACCGTTGGCGAGCTGCTGTAAAAATGTTTGAAAAGTCATAGTATTCCTCCACTAAGGATAAACTTTAAAAGGCGAACGACTGTCCGCCTTCGTACTTTTAATTGCTTTAATGATTATTTAACAGTGACAGTGTCAATGTAAACAAATTTTCCGCCTTGAACAGTCTTGATAACAGCCATGTTTTTATCTGCATCGCCATCTTGGGTGAAATTGATTACGCCTGTTACACCCTCATAATCCTTTGTAGCGTTAAGTGCGTCTCTTATTGCGGTACCATCTGTGGAGTTTGCTCTTTCGATAGCGTCGCGCACCAACAGATAAGCGTCATATCCAAGAGCAGCAACAGCAGGAATAATAGGCTCTTTGCTTCCAAGCTCTTTCTTGTAGCCTTCAACAAATTTTTTAGCTTCTGCTGTTACAGGGTCGCTCTCATCGAAGAATGTGGACAATACGATACCTTCGGCATCTGCTCCGGCAACATCTATAACGGCAGGATTTTCCCATGTATCTCCGCCCATTATGAGAGCGTCAATACCAAGAGCCCTTGCCTGTTTTATAATAAGAGGGGCTGTTGTGGCTGAGCTTGGGGCAAATATTACATCCGGCTTTTTAGCTTTTATATTTGTAAGAATTCCGTTGAAGTCTGTGTCATTTGTCTGGAAGTATGATTCGTCGATTATACTGTTAGGGTCTCCTGTTAATTCTTTAAAAGCATTTATAAAGAAGTTACCAAGACCTATGGAGTAGTCATCACCGTTTTGCATAATAACAGCGGCAGTCTTTGCACCCTTCTGAACGGCATAGTTTGCCATTACTCTTCCCTGGAAAGGATCAAGGAAGCATGCACGGAAATAATAGTCATTTCCCTGAGTAACCATTGGGTTTGTACAGGAAGCACCCATTGCCGGTATTTTTGCATTTTTGATTATATCTCCTGCGGCAATAGAAACACCTGAGCCGTATGAACCTATAATGGCAACAACCTTTTCACTTTCAATCAGACGTGATACCGCTGTTGCGGCTTCAGCCTTGTCGCTTTTGTTATCAACTATTACAAGTTCTATTTTCTTGCCTAAAACTTCAGGATACATTTTGTTTGCATATTTGATGCCGTCTGTTTCCTGCTGTCCTCCTCCGCCGTTTTCACCTGTAAGCGGTTCAAAAACACCTATTTTTATTACATCATTTTTTGCTCCGGAGCCTGTTCCCTGTTCCTTTGCGCATGCAGTAAACATTGAAAGAATCAATAATAAGCATAATAATAAAGATAATTTTCTTTTCATTCTCTTCTCCTCACTTATTGACTAAATTTCTAATGATTATAACACTCAAAAGCTTGTTTTGCAAGAAAATTTTCCGTGCTATAAAAACATCATTCTCTATTTTAGATACATAAATACTTAATTGTCTTTGGAGTAAAACATTTTCCTAATAAAACGTATGAGCATTTAAACATAAAACAGAGCCTAATATAATATATTAGACTCTGTCCATGTTTATGATTAACTATTTGACTAAAATAATTATGTTAAAACTTTGATGTTAATTCCAAAACCCTGTTTTTCAATACAGTTTCATCTTCTGTCCTGCTCAGGGAAGAGTCAATTATTGAAGCAAGCTCTGCCATTTCAGCTTCTTTCAAACCTCTTGTGGTCACTGCCGGTGTTCCTATTCTCAGGCCGCTGGTAACAAAAGGACTTTGAGGATCGAAGGGTATTGTGTTCTTGTTTGTTGTAATGTGTATCTCATCAAGCATTTTTTCGGCTTCCTTGCCTGTGAGGTTCTTGTTTCTCAAATCCACAAGCATCAAATGGTTGTCCGTTCCTCCGGATACTATTCTGAACCCTCTGATTGCAAGCTCCTGTGACAATGCCTTAGCATTTTTTATAACCTGCTGCTGATACTCTTTAAATCCGTCTTCCATTGCCTCCTTGAAGCACACGGCTTTTGCGGCTATGACATGCATCAGAGGTCCCCCCTGAATACCGGGAAATATAGCCTTGTCGATTTTCTGGGCAAATTCGCTTTTGCATAAAATCATTCCGCCTCTTGGGCCTCTCAGAGTCTTATGAGTTGTTGTTGTAACAAAATCAGCATATTCAACCGGATTTGGATGAAGTCCGGCAGCTACCAGACCAGCTATGTGAGCCATGTCAACCATGAAGTATGCGCCAACTTCATCTGCGATTTCCCTGAAAGCTTTAAAATCAATGAACCTTGAATATGCACTTGCGCCTGCTACAATCAGCTTTGGCTGTTCACGTTTTGCTGTTTCTCTGACCTGTTCATAGTCTATGGTTTCAGTTTCTTTATTTACTCCGTAAAAAACAACATCGAAATATGAGCCTGACATATTCACGGGACTGCCGTGTGTCAAGTGGCCGCCCTGGGACAGGTCCATTCCAAGTATCTTATCTCCTGGCTTTAAAACTGAAAAATATACTCCAAAGTTTGCATTTGAGCCCGAGTGAGGCTGTACATTGGCATGGTCGGCACCGAATATTTTCTTTGCTCTGTCTCTTGCAAGATCTTCAACCTTATCAACAAATTCGCATCCGCCATAATATCTCTTTCCAGGATATCCTTCGGCATATTTGTTTGTAAGATGGCTTCCCATTGCTTCAAGAACTGTTTCGGAAACAAAGTTTTCGGAAGCAATAAGCTCTATGTTGATATTTTGTCTTTCTTTTTCTTCCATCATTGCGCTATATAGTTCAGGGTCGTTTTTAGTTATTAAATCAAAGTTCATAATTATCTCCTATACATATATTTTTGGCAGTCTTTTTCCTAAGTTTGTGAGGACCTCATAGGATATTGTTCCTCTCATGTTTGCAACATCTTCTGCAGTCATGGCATCGTCTGTTCCGTCACCGTAAACTATTGCTTCGTCGCCGATCTGAGGATTTTCAACATTGGAAAGATCCACCATGAACTGGTCCATGCATACTTTTCCTAAAATAGGGCATTTAACTCCTTTTACAACAATGTATCCCTTGTTTGACAGAAGTCTGGAATATCCGTCTGCATATCCCATTGGAATAGTTCCTACTACAGTTTTTTCGGTTGTATTGAATAGGTGTCCGTATCCTACGCCTTCACCGCCTTCTATGTTTTTTACATTAGCTAACTTAGCCTTCAATGTAACACATATTTCAAATTTATACTCATCTTTGTTTACTTCGTCGGATGGATAGAAGCCCGACAATATTATTCCTGGCCTTACCATGTCAAAATGATATTCCGGAAGGTCGATTATAGTTGCACTGTTTGCAATATGCTTAACAGGAATTGTAACGCCGCGTTCTTCAAGCATTTTTATGAAGGACATGAATCTTCCTGCCTGCTTATGTGCTGTTGCTTTATCCTTTTCATCGGCTCTTGCCTGGTGAGAATATATGCCTTCGATGAATATATTGCCCAAAGTTGCTATTTTGGCAACCTTATCGGCATTTTCTTCAGTTGGCAGGAATCCCAGCCTGTTCATTCCGGTCTCTACCTTTATGTGTATCTTTGCGGTTTTATTGAACTTTTCGGCAACAGCGTTCAATTTCTCCGCAAGCTCAAGAGTGTAAACGGTCAGCGTTATGTTGTTTTCGATTGCGTCATCGTAAAATTCTTCAGGAGTGTAGCCGAGAACAAGGATATCCTTGTCTTTTATTTCTTTTCTGAGTTCCATAGCTTCGGAAAAAACAGCTACCGCAAGCATGTCAACCCCATTTTCCAAATACATTTTAGAAAGTTCGACGGAGCCCATTCCGTAGCTGTCGGCTTTTACAACGGCACAAACCTTAACATTGGGACCTACGGCTCTTTTTACTTCCAGGAAGTTATGAATTGCCTTTTTTTTGTTAATTTCCACCCATGCAGGTCTTAATTTTTCGTTCATTATATATTTAATCCTCCTAAAATTTACTTACAGCTAATTATAACAAACGGCATAAATTAAATCAACGAAATGTAAAAAAAATTAAGCGTATTGCAGATAATACTAATTCGCATTAATAAGTACCATTGAAGCGAATTAGTATATGCTGTTTTCTTATGCTGCGGACAATTATTTGTCTGCATTTTTAAATAAAAACAGTATAAAATTTAAAAAATGTGTTTACAAGGGCAACAATATTTATTAATATAGGGTTTGGATTAATTATATTAAGGAGAAAGTATGAGTGTTTTAGATGTAAGAAATGTAACTCACGGCTTCGGAGCCAGGGCAATATTGGAAGATGTATCATTCAGACTTTTGAAGGGTGAGCACGTTGCCTTAATAGGGGCAAACGGAGAAGGTAAATCTACATTTTTAAATATTATAACAGGAAGACTCATGCCCGATGAGGGGACGATTGAATGGTCCAGAAGGGTGACCGTAGGATACTTGGACCAGCATTCCGCATTGAAGCCGGGAACAACCATAAGGGAAAATCTGAGGCTTGCTTTTGACGGACTGTTTAAAATGGAGCAGGAAATGATGAAGCTTTACGAGGATATGGCTTCGGCTGAGGATGATGAGGTCAGCAGGATGATGGAGGATGCAGCCGATATACAGACCATGCTGGATAGCAGCGGCTTCTACACCATAGATACAAAGATAGAAGAGGTTGCCAATGGCCTCGGTCTCGTAGACATAGGCCTCGACAAGACAGTGGATGAGCTCAGCGGCGGTCAGAGGACAAAGGTGCTTTTAACAAAGCTTCTGCTTCAGAATCCCGTAATACTGCTCTTGGATGAGCCTACAAACTATTTGGATGAAAACCACATAAGATGGCTAACAACATATCTTCAGAACTATGAAAATGCATTTATTCTAATTTCCCATGATATACCGTTTATAAATGACGTGTGCAATATCATATACCATGTGGAAAACTGCAGCCTGACACGATATGTGGGAAATTATGAGGAGTTTAGAAGAATATACGAGCTAAACAAGCAGAAGGAAGAAAGAGAATACGAGAGACAGCAGAAGGAAATTGAAAAGTTAGAGGATTTCATAGCCAGAAACAAGGCGAGAGTTGCAACCAGAGGCATGGCAAACAGCCGTATGAAGCAGCTTGAAAAGATGGATATTATTGAAAGGCCAAGAGATAAGCCGAAACCAACATTTAGATTTAAAGAAACAAAGGCGCCAAGCCGATTTTTAATAGATGCCAAGGACCTTGTAATCGGATATGACCATCCGTTGACAAATCCAATGAACTTCCAGATAGAAAGAAATAAGAAAATAGCCCTTGTGGGGGTTAATGGATTAGGCAAGTCAACTCTTTTAAAAACAATGCTTGGTATTATTCCTCCAATAAGCGGAAGTATATCCCTTGGAGAAAATGTGGTGTACGGATACTTCGAACAGGAGGACTCCAAAAATAACAATAGAACAGCATTGGATGAGGTATGGAACGAATACCCTTCCCTGACAAACCATGAGGTCAGACTGGAGCTGGCGCGCTGCGGACTCACCACCGAGAATATAACCAGCATGATGAAGGTTCTGTCAGGTGGAGAAAATGCCAAGGTGAGGCTGTGTAAGATTCTGCTTAAGGAGTTGAACTTTCTTGTTCTTGACGAGCCCACAAACCATCTTGACCCTGAGGCCAAGGATGAGCTTGAAAAGGCCCTAGCGGAATTCAAAGGAACAGTGCTGCTTGTAAGCCACGAGCCGTATTTTTATGAAAGCTTTGTAACGGATGTTTGGAACATTGAAGACTTTACAACAAAAATAATATAATAAAAAAGAGATTCTTTAATCTTCGGAAAAAGAATCTCTTATATTTTTAATTTAATTGAAAACAATCACCACATCTATTATGCCGTCAAATCCTCCGTACAAATCGTAAAGCTGTACAATGGAACCGGCCTTGATATCTGACTTGGAGCCTGTTCTAAATCCAGTAACAATGCCTGATCTGTCAACGCTACAAACATATACGGTTAAATTTGAGGAATACTCCATGTATGTTATTTTGTCAATGAGCATCTGGTTTGAAAAAATCTGCGTTACCTGTACCTTATCGGTTTCAGGCGGAATTTTATCAATGGATGAAACAATTCCGTTCACTATTTCGGCCTTTACGTAGGTGTTCAAAACTGATGAAATCTTTTTTCCAGCCGCAGAAGTGTTTGAAACTGAAAACACGTTGCTGTTATTGAAAAACTGCACATGGCTTGTAGAGTCGTCTATTTTTGTTACCCCCTTGATTATGCCGTAAATTGTTCCGTTATAGGTCTGGGGTACCTCTGGCGTAACGGTTATGGAGCCCTCAGGCTTTATGCCGCGGCTTAAATACAGCGCATCTATGTGACTGTTGTATCCCAATACCGCTTTTCCCACAAGGTAGGTATCCAGCTGTCCCGGTTCAAGAATTTGATATTTTCCATTTGATTCGTAAACTATGAATGTATTTGATGAAACCACGTATCCGTTTGACAAGGTTCGGGTTTCAGCGTTGTAGTTGCTTGAGATATATGTGGGAGACGGTACATATTCAATTATTTTCAGGTTTCCGGTTGCAACAGGATCATACTTTATAAAGTCATTCTTTTTCAAAAATGTCTGTTTAGTCTGAGCACCGTTGTCTTCTCTGATACTCACAACACTTGAATTATCTGCAAGGGAATATGTTTTTAATGCTCCGAATTTATCGAATATTCTCACGGATGCACTTCCTCCAGCGCTGTTTGCCGAGCTTAATACTATGCCGAAGGTGGTGGGGTATTTGCCGTATTTCAGCACATTGATTTTCAGTATGTTGTTACTTTTGTCAAGTATCAGCTTTACATTGTCGTTAACAGAAATATTTTCTGTGAATACAAAGTCCTCGCCATCTTTGTAGCTTATTCCGTTAACGGTATAAAATGTGTTTCCGTTTACTTTTTGAATATTTGTTACAACGCCTTCAGTCTGCTTTCTTAAAACATTTATGGTGAGGGCTGTAACTCTGTATGAATCTTTAGTTTCATAGAAATACACAACGTCATCCTGCCTGATTTCTTCCAAGGTGGAAGCATCTCCGTAAATGTGAAGCTTGGAGTAATTGATTTCACCGTTGCTTTTCAGAGGCAGGGCCTTTCCTGCAAATGTCCTGCTCCCTTCCTTGTAGAGATTTTCTCTTTCAATGGCTTTAACATCAGTCACCTTGTATGCTACTATTCCTATTACCGCTCCGCTGGAGGATTCGTCTTCATAAACAACCTTTATCCTGCTGCTATTCAGGTTGCTGAATGTTCCCTTCTCACCATTTATAGCAATAGGAACGTCAGGCAGCTTAAAAGCTCTTACATTTCCATACGCATCGGTTACGAAAATTACTCTGTTTGTCAGGAGGCTCGTTACTGTTCCGTTAAATTCGCTGTATCTTGGGTTTGTAACAAATACTGGGTCTCCGTTGCTGTCATAAAAAACATCCCACTTATTGAACAGGTAATCCGCAAAATCAAAACTTTCAGTTTTAAGATCGGCAAGGGTTATTTCTTTTGTTGCTTTCTTGCCAAGCGATGATAGCAGCGTCTTTCCTGTGGAATATGTAGTGTTGTTGTCTCTTACCTTTACCATGTCACAATCAAGTGCGTTATAAAGCATCAATGTTATGTCCTTCCTTGATGCAAATACGGAATTTGTGTTTACATTTTTAAAGAGGTTGAGTTCAACAGCCTTCTGATAATAATTTGAAGGCCAGTAACCCGCCAGTGATTTATCGCTGTATCCAAGCAGTCTTATTATCATCGTATATGCTTCCTCAAACTTAATAAGGTTATCCGGACCGTAGGTGGTGGGTGAAATCCCGTTTACCAGATTGAGCGCATTTGCCAGCTCTACATATTTCTCTGCCCAGTGTCCGTGCATATCCTCATAGACAGAAGTCATATTTTGTGAGTATTCGGAATATCCTGACGCAACTATAATTATTTTCGCCATTTCAGCGCGGGTTACATCCTTATCCGGTTTAAAGGTACCATCGGGATAACCCTGTATGATTCCGTAACCTGACAATAAACCAACTGCTCCCTCCAGGACAGCATTCTTCTGCACATCAGGATAGCTTTGTGCGTATACATTCATATATGAAGCTAAAGTCATTATCAAAACAATAATTATCAACAATATTTTTTTCATTTTTCATACACCCTGATTTTCAAATAAAAAATACTATATATACAGTATTTTCTTATAATATTATATAATAAATACGTATTTATAGTATTACATTAAAATTACAATGAAAATTTCTTGCCCTGATAGCTTTCCCTTATCTTCAATGTTTTATCAATATCAGACAAAACCTTAAGTTTGTGAAGTGTCCACAAGGGCTCAATCAAATCTGATTTTTTTCCGTCTCCCGTAAGTCTGTGCACAACCGTTCCTTCGCTGAGTAGCTCTAGGGAGTCACATACAACGTCCACATATTCTTCAAGCGTAAGTATATGAAATGGGTTTTGCATGTAATAATCCGCTAAATCTGTTCCCCTAAGGATGTGCAGCATATGAATTTTAACACCCCATAAATTCAGCTCCGCAACATATTTCACGGTATTCAGCATATCGGTCTTTATTTCACCGGGAAGTCCCATTATCATATGAACAACGGTACGTATATTTTTATTTTTTAGCTGTGAGCAGACTTCTCTGAACTGTTGTGTCTTATACCCCCTTCGCAAGAATTCTGCAGTTTTATCATCAGCAGTCTGAAGCCCCAGTTCAATCCACAAAAATGTTTTGGAATTCAATTCACTCAGCAGCTCCAGCACCTGTTCATCGATACAATCCGGTCTGGTGGCTATTGCCAGCCCCTTAATATTTTCACAGTCCAACGCCTCATAAAATCTTTTCCTCAGGTTTTCAACAGAATCGTATGTATTTGTGTAGCTTTGAAAATATGCTATATAAGTGCTGCTTTTCCACTTTCCCGACATTATCTGTTTTTGCTCTTCTATCTGCTTCTCTATTGATTTGCATCTTTCAGAACTGAAATCTCCGGAACCCCGTTCACTGCAGAAAATACAGCCTCTGTATCCTGCGGTACCGTCTCTGTTGGGACAAGTAAATCCTCCGTCAATTATTAATTTAATTGCTTTTTCGCCAAAAATTTTTTTCATTTCATAATCCAATGAATGGTATTTTTTTTCATTCCACATATAAAATTCATCCTTATAAATTTGAGTTATGCACAGCCTAAATTGTTTGTTTGAATAAGTTATACACAAATTTTATGCTTTTTTAGGCAGTTGTCAACAGATTTATCCACAAATGTGTACAATTTTTGATATTGCATTAAATTCAGCTCTATTTTTTTAAAGACACATTTTCCTGTTTTTCTTTTAAGCGTAGCTCTATAAAAGTATCAATAAGGGACTTGGTCAGTGCCGCCACAGGTGTGGCAAGGAACAATCCCACACCTCCGAAAAGCCCGCCGCCTACTATGATTGATATTATAACAATTATGGGTTTAACCGACAGTCTGCTGCTCAGTATTCTAGGGTCAATTACCAGACTGTCAACCTCCTGTACCATCAGAATGTAAATAAGCAATAAAAACCCCTTTCTTGAATCATGAAGCATGTTTATCAGCAGTATGGGAACAGCACCTATCAATGTTCCGAAATATGGAATTATGTTTGTCACGCCTATAATGACTCCATCAATTACAGGGTATGGGTTTTTTAATAAATACTTAGAGCCCACGTAAGTCAGTATACCCGTAATAACGGAGGAAATAATTTTACCTCCTATGTAGCCCGAGACATTGTCATACAACCGATGCATAATCTTAAAAGCATTATGTGTTGTCTTCCTGCCAAATGTGCTGCAGCACAGCCGCATCGTCCAATTTTCTATTTTTTCCTTGTCAATTAATATGTAAATTGAAATAATTATAGCTAAAAGCATGTTGCCTAAAGCAGCGACTATATTTATGACTTTCTCAATTGCAAAATTCAGAATAGAGGATATGAAGTGTGAAAATTTGGCGACTATTTCTTCGAGGAAAATTTTCAGGATGGAATTTCCTTCTCCGAAGTCGGACAGGTATTTATTTGCCCTGTAAAAGAGAACAGGAATATCTCCTGTTAATTTCCGGAGACTCAGCACGATACTTGGGGTAATTATTGTGACTATCAATGAAATAATGAATAAAACAAATGAAAAAGTAAATAATAGAGCTAGATATCTGTTTTTTATATTCAATTTATGCTGGATAAAAAGCAGCACTGGATTTAAAACAGACGCAAAAATTATCCCCATTATAATGGGAAGACATACCTGTAATATCAGAGAAAGTCCGTTATCCAAGTAAATAAAGCGAAATACTGATATGTAAAGAACAAACACAGGAAGAAAAAGCAAATATTTTTTCAAGGCACCACCTTCTTCATTTATTCATATTTTAAAAAATTTAAATATATGAATAAAAAATTAAAAATTGCACATAATTACAACAGATAATACTTTTTTATCTTCTTCCAAATCATATAGACATCCCGCAGGTCAAAAACCTGCGGGATGTTTGTATGTAAATTCAGTATTTGACGTTAGTAATTAACTGCTATATAATTATAATATTATAAAATCAGGAGAAGAGAATGAAAAAAGTATTGTTAGGCAAGACGGGAATGGAAGTTTCAGTTATCGGATTCGGGGGAATACCCATTCAGAGAGTAGGTCAGGAAGAGGCAATAAAAATTATTGCTGAAGCTAAGAACAGAGGGATTAATTTTATTGATACTGCACAGGCATATACAGTAAGTGAAGAATATATAGGAAATGCCCTTAAGCAAATAGGAAGAGAAAATTTCTACATTGCAACAAAAGCTATGAGCTATGATTATGAGTCTATGAAAAAGGCAGTGGAGAAAAGCTTAAGTGCCATGCAGCTTGATTACATTGATCTGTTTCAAATTCACAATGTGAGCAAGCAGGAGCAATTTGATACGGCTGTTTCGGAAAACGGAGCCCTTAAAGCATTGATTGAAGCAAAGGAAAAAGGACTTATAAATCATATAGGAATAACAGGGCATACACGTGAAATACTCTTGCAGGCAATTGAGTATGATGAGTTTGAAACAATACAGTTTCCTTTTAACCCGGTGGAATCACAGGGAGCAGAGCTGTTTGAAAAAGCATTGGAAAAGGGAATAGGTACTATTGCAATGAAGCCTATGGCCGGAGGGGCATTCACAAAACAGAAGCTGTCATTGAAATATATTGTGAACAGCGGCTTAATCAATGTTGCGATACCAGGTATGGATTCCATTGAGCAGGTAATTGAGAATTCCTCCATAGGTGATGGAACAGAAGCTTTAACTGCAGAGGAGCAGGAAGAAATAAATGAAGAGGTTAAAATTCTAGGAAATGATTTTTGCAGGAGATGCGGATATTGCAAGCCGTGCCCGGAAGGAATCGATATACCAAATGTATTTCTTTTTGAAGGATATGTAACAAGGTATAATCTGCCTGAATACGGAAAAAGCAAGTATGAGGCAATGCCCATCAAGGCAACCGCATGTGTAAGGTGCAGAAAGTGTGAGAGAAAATGCCCTTACAACCTGCCTATAGTAAATAAGCTGAAGCATGCTGTTGAAACATTTAAAAATATATAATGAAAGTCCGTTCAAATAATAAGAGCACAACAGGAGAAAAATATGCGCGATTACGGTGTTTTTGATATTTTAGGGCCAATAATGATTGGACCGTCAAGCTCTCATACCGCAGGAGCGGCGAGATTGGCAAAGGTTGCGGCAATCATAGCCGGAGGAAAAATCAGAAAGGTTGAATTTTTGCTCCACGGTTCATTTGCCCAAACTTATAGGGGGCATGGTACGGATAAGGCTCTGGTTGCTGGAATCCTTGGGCTGGACCCTTGGGATGAAAACTTAAAAATATCCTTCAGTCTTGCTCGGGAAAAAGGGATTGACTTTGAATTTGTCGGTAAAGATTTAGGTGATGTACATCCAAACACCGTTAAATTTGTCATAACAAAGGAAGATGGCAGCAGTACAGAGGTAACGGGCTCATCAATAGGAGGAGGAAACATACTGATTTTTAATATAGACGGGCAGAATGTTGAGTTTACCGGCGAGCGTCCTACAATACTGACACACCACAAGGATTTGCCAGGTGTCATATCAAAAATATCCTCAATATTGTACGTGGAGAACATAAATATAGCAAACATGAGGGTTTATAGAAGTGGTAAGGGGAGGATGGCAACTATGGCCTTGGAGACCGACAGCGTGATTTCCGAAAATGCAATGTACAGAATCAAAAATACCGAAGAGGTTGAAAATGTTAAATTTATAAACCCAGTTACGGAAGGAGGCATGTAATGTTCGTTTCAAGCGGTACTGAATTAATTGATATATGTAAAAAAGAAGATATCACCATAGGGGAATACACCATAAGAGAAGAAATGGCAAGATCTGAGCTCAGCAGAGAAGACGTAGAAAGCAGAATGAGAAAGAACCTCCATGTAATGCTCAGCTCGTCCAGTCTCGCTCAGGAAAAGGAAGTTAAATCCGTAAGCGGTCTGATAGGCGGAGATGCCTTCAGGATTCGTAAATATGCGGAGAACAATAACACACTGACAGGTGATTTCATGGTCAGGGCAATGGCGAGAGCTATTTCATCCTCCGAAGTAAATGCGGCAATGGGAAGGATAGTTGCAAGCCCCACGGCAGGCTCATGCGGCATACTGCCGGCAGTAATAATTTCTGCCGCTGAAAGACTGAATAAAACAGAGGATGATATGATTAACAGTCTGTTTACGGCTTCAGGTGTAGGAATTATCATAGCCAAAAATGCCACTCTTGCAGGAGCGGAGGGAGGATGTCAGGCAGAATGCGGTTCGGCCGCAGCAATGGGCGCTGCCGCAGTTGTGGAGATGATGGGCGGAACTCCCGAGCAGGCATTGAATGCAGCCGCCATAGTCCTGAAAAATATTTTAGGATTAGTATGTGATCCCGTAGCAGGTCTGGTTGAGGTGCCATGCGCCAAACGCAACATAGCAGGAGCGGTAAGCGCCCTCACAACAGCAGATTTGGTAATGGCAGGAGTTGCAAGCAAGATTCCTTTTGATGAGGTTGTATGGGCAATGTACAAGGTAGGAAGGCAGCTTCCTACGGAGCTCAGAGAAACGGCTCAGGGTGGAATAGCAATAACCCCAACAGCCCAGAAATTAAAGGATGAAATTTTCAAAGAGAAAAACACATTATAAATCTAACACAGACCTTATTTTACCTATGAGGTCTTTTTTATTACTCGTATTTCATACATGTCTTTTCTTTTGAGAATGTTTATTTTTAAATTGTATTGACAAAAAACCTCGAATTAGATAAACTAATATAGTCTTAAAACATGGAGGCGTATCGAAGTGGTCATAACGAGCCTGACTCGAAATCAGGTTGTCCTCACGGGCACGTGAGTTCGAATCTCACCGCCTCCGTTAACAAAAAGGTCATGTATGAGGATTCAAACTCATACATGACCTTTTTCATTTTGTGTGATAAGATAGGGCAAATAAAGATTATTTATATACCCTATAGTAGAGCTGGTTACAAAAGAAGACCGCTGTTTTTGAAAAATCAAAAAATTTGTAACGAAATCAGGTTTCATTAGTTAGTAAGGTGAAAGGGAGGCAAATAATGAATAATGTAAATTGTAGTATTATAAAGGATATTTTGCCTTTGTATATTGATAATCTTATAAGCGAAGATACAAGGAAGTTTGTAGAAAATCACATACAAAATTGTGACGAATGTAGAAAAGAACTTTCTTTATTAAAAACAGATTTAAATGTACCAGAAGCTATAATAAACGAGCAAGACGGTGTTGCCATTCTGAAAAAATTAAGATTGGATATAAGGAAAAAACGAGTATTTACAGGAATACTTTCAGCTATTATTGTAATATTGTCTTTTGCATATCTGACTGCACCCGAATATCTACCATATACCGAATCATTAGAAATTGCCGCTGCAAAGGAAAATAATGGTAGCGTAACACTTTCATTCACAGGAGAATATGAGCTTTCGCAAAGAGCACAGGGTGTATATGGCATAAGCCTTTATGATACAATTTGGAACAAACTCTTTAATACCGAGAAAAAGCAAACAATAATAGTAAACCCAAACGGAGAAGCAGTTAATACCATTTATTATGTATCCAATGGGGGCCAAGAAGATAAGGTAATCTATGGTGAAAATCCCATTTATAATGGAGGAGTTATGACCTTACCACGATTGTTTTTGAATTACTATATTACTCTTGACATATTAATTGCGCTTGTTTTAGCAGTATTCTTTCTAATGTTCAGAAAGAAAGAAAAGGTTAAAGCTATAATAGTAAAGATGCTATTTGTTCTTGTTTCTTACTTTGTAAGTCATGTTATGATTACAGGATTTAATGCTACCTCATACTCAGCAACTAGAGATTTTTGTTTGATTTTGCTTTTAGCAATCCCCATATATTTCATAGCCTACATTTTTTATGAAAAGAAAAAGAACAGTTGAAATTTGGGTACTAACTATTATGAGCATAATCTATGGTGCATAATATTTCAAATCCCAACAAAAAATTCCACGATATCTTAATACAGCGGAACTCGCATAACATTAGGTTAAAACAGAAGCACCCTGCCTTTTTAGATAAAGGTGGGGTGGTTATCTTTTTAAGGCCGAAAGGCTATCAAATGCAACTTAATAAACACGCTCCCCTGCGGGGCGATGTGGAAGCTGCTGGGTGCTCTCGGAAATGCAGGTGTCAGATAATTTTGAAAACCCTATTGACTCTCACATTGTGGTATACTCTATACTGAGGATGAGCTCAAAAACACATATATGTGAGGATAATAAAAAATGCTGAAAATAGGTGATTTTTCAAAACTGTCAAGGATCAGTATACGGATGCTGCGCCATTACGATGAAATAGGTTTGTTGGTGCCTAAAAGCACTGATAGCTTTACAAGCTATCGCTATTATGGCGAGGATCAGCTGCCGGCTGCAGGCAGAATCACAGCGCTTAAGGATATGGGCTTTGGACTTGCAGCTATTGGTGAAATCCTGAAAATCTACAACAATCCACAGGTGCTGGCTGAATTTCTGACGGTGAAGCAAGCGGAGATGCAAGCAGAAGCCGAAGAAATCAGACGCCGCTTACTGCTCCTCGATACAGCCGTAGAGAGGCTGAGAAAGGACGAAACTGCTATGAATTATAGTGTATCATTAAAGACCTTGCCGGAGCGGTATGTAGCCAGTGTACGCAAGGTTATCCCCGCCTACGACCAAGAGGGCACTCTTTGGAACATGATGATGACCGAAACGGCGCATCTTAAAATGCAGCCTGCCGACAACTGTTACAGTCTTGCTATTTTCCACGATGAAGGATACAAGGAAAGCGATGTGGATGTGGAAGTCCAGATAAACGTGCAGGGGACATACAAGAACACAGAGCACGTCGCGTTTAAAACTATGCCTGAGGTAGAGATTGCCTCAGCCACTTACAAAGGCAGCTATGAGCAGCTTACCGCTGTGAACCATGCGGTAGCCAATTGGGTAAACGACAATGGTTATGAATTTAATGGCGCGATGTTTTGCATTTATCATGTCAGTCCGGCACAAACGCAGAATCCAGATGAACTGGTGACCGAGGTTTGCTATCCCGTCAAGAAAAAATAACAATTTATAGCAACAAACCGTCTGCAATTGCAGGCGGTTGTTTGTTATAATTGAAAATCGCATTTACAAAGCAGAGATAATTTTTAAATCTCACATCATCTTTTGGAAGTCATATAATGGATATAGTAATATTCAGTGAAAAAGGAGGATAAAGATAGATGTATGGAAGATATAATCCAATTAGTCCGCAGTGTTTTTCCAACAGCATTAGCCAGTCGGAACAGGCTTTGAGCAATCGGTTTCGATTATTGTGGGAACAACATGTCTATTGGACAAGGATGCTCATTATCAGCATAGTTTTTGGATTGCCTGATGCGGAATTTGTTACAAATCGTCTTCTTCGCAATCCCAAGGATTTTGCGGCGGTATTGCGGTTGTTTTATGGAGATGACGTTGCTTCACATTTTGAAAAGTTATTCACGCAACATCTTACAATTGCCGCTGAGCTTGTTAAAGCTGCAAAAGACGGCAATAGTGCTGCGGCTGCTGAAGCTGAAAAGCGATGGTATGCAAATGCGGATCAGATTGCAGAATTTCTTGGAACGATTAATCCGTATTGGTCGGCGCAGGAGTGGAAGAAATTGCTGTACGACCATCTTGCAATGACGAAAAACGAAGCCGTCAATATGCTGACTCAAAAGTATGATGAAAGTATTAATGTCTTTGACAATATTGAGCAACAGGCATTGCTTATGGCAGATACAATGACACAAGGCATTGTCAGACAGTTTCCCAACATTTTGGGCAGAATCTGAAAATACAATGATGTCTTAAATAGACGCAGCAACATATCGTTGGCGCCAATCAATTGCACTGTAAGTGAAATAAATAACACCTGCATTTGAATTTGATTCAGATATGCAGGTGTTATTTATTCTGTCTTATTCCCTGCCATTAGCAAGGGAGATTAACCCTAAGTCTATGGCAGTGGTAATAGCTTGAGTGCGGTTGTAAACATTAAGCTTTCTAAAGATGTTTCTTACATGATTTTTTACTGTACTTTCACTAATAAATAATTGCTGTCCGATTTCTCTGTTGCTCTTTCCCAAACCAAGATTGCGTAGGATTTCTTTTTCTCGGGGAGAAAGTTTTAAAATCTTACTCATTGATGAGTTTGGCGGGTTGTAGCGTTCNNTTTTGCTCGGGGGCCGTAAGATTATTGAGCAAGACCCTGCTGATAGGCTTGGAAAGGGGGATTTTTCCTGCAAGCAGCTGAATGAGAGCCTGTATAATCTCTTTTGAATGCATATTTTTATTGAGAAAACCCTGTGCACCGGCTCGCAAAGCTTCTGCTATAATCTCATCATCATCACTGACAGTCAGTATAACAATTGTAAGAGCAGGATATCTTTTCAATAAGCGTAGGGTTGTTTCGATGCCGTTTAGCTCCTTCATATAAAGGTCCATAAGAATGACATCGGGCTTGGGAGATAGGTTCATCATAAGAACTTCCTCGCCGCTGGAGGCCTCCATAATATTGGTGATATTATAATCCTCTAAAATTCGTCTGAGCCCTTCCCTGAAAAGACTATGATCATCTACTATCAAAAAGTTAAGTTTTGTCAATTGTTCTAATTCTTTATTCATTATGATACTCCTTAGCGGCGAAGCGGCAGTTTCAGGCATGTAGTGGTCCCGTGCCCCTTTTGTGTTTGAATATCCAGCTGTCCGCCAAGAGCATTTGCCCTTTGGTTCATGATGCGTATGCCCTGATGAAGAATAGAGTTATGGCTTACCTCATCCTTATCAAAACCTTGGCCGTTGTCTGAGATTGTGATGGTCAGTTCTCCATTGACAAAGACAATATTGACATCAGCATGAGTAGCTTTGGCATGACGGCGCACATTTGTGAGAGTTTCCTGAACAATTCTGAGTATATGAAGCTGATCCTCAAGCTTTATAACGGGCCATATCCCCTCGGTACTAAGAGAAACGTGGACGCTGGAAAGCTTATTAAATTCCTTAATATATAGTTTAATACTGTCAATGAGCCGTCCCTCATGAGTTACATCTACACGCAGGCCGATAATAGCCTCACGAACATTCTGGTAAGAGTTGTCCACAACTTCGCGAAGCTCGTCTAAAACCTGTGCGCAGTCCTCATAATTTTCATTGCTCAATCTGACATTTGCCGAATCGAGTCCCAAACCTATATAACTGAGAGTTTGTGCAAGTCCGTCATGCATTTCCATAGCTATGCGGTCACGTTCCTGAAGGACGGCACTTCTCATGGCTTCACTATAAAGAAGCGCATTGTTTATTCCTATACCCAGCTGAATGCTTATGCTGTCAAACAATGATTTGTTCAGCAGCATTTCATCGATATTATGCCAGACCAGTATGCAAAGGCCGCTTGGTATGCCTTGATTATCATAAGATTGGAAGGCCAGAAAATACCCGCTGTCAATAATCCTGTGAAGGAAGTTAAATTCTGATTTTTCTGAGTTGTGACCCAAATAAAGCTTTTGCGGCAGGTGGACGTTAAGCTGTTCGGGTATATCTGCGGACTCCGAATTAAGTCCTATTTGGGAAAAAAGGGAAAAACCTTCTTTATTTGTCTTAACGTAAAGAAGCCCTAATTGAACCTCAAGTGCTTGTGACAGCCGCCTTAAAAAGGTATCACAGAAGCTTTGCAAAGTAAAAGATTGGCTGATAGAGGTAGCGGCAGCGTTAAGTATAAAAAGATGTGCGTTTTTTTCTTCCAGACCCCGCTTAAGATCAACTTCATTTGTGATGTCCGAATATACCTCAACCCGACCCAAAAGCTCTCCGGCGTCACCATAAACCGGTCCGCTGAAGCGTTTGAGTATACGCCTCCTGGGCATGACGACCTCGACTTCATCATTTGAAACAACCTCGGGATGGTCATATAGCCAAAACAATCTCTTTTCAAACTCATCAGGAAAGCGCACTCTCCATTTGATTTGCTCTGTTATTGCTCTTCGCTTATCCTGATAAAGAATTGTAGATGCGGGCAATCCAAAAAAGCTTTCAAACTGCTTATTGCACATTACTACCTTAAGCTCGCGGTTTATCATTAGGATAGCATCATCAACTGAATTAAGTACCGACTTCAGTCGCTGTTCTAAAGCTACAAACATCATGAACACCTCCCTTGTGCGCTTAGTGATAGATTGCTTCCATGCAGGAAGCTGCAAGAAACAGCTTGAACTGCATTAAAAAAATCTTGTACAGAGAGGCCTGCTTGTATTGCCGATTTCCTTTCAAGATTTAATTTCAATGATTGAATCTCCTTTCGTTCCAAAGTCAATTGCCTATAAGTTTACCATACTATATCGCTTCTGTCACTGCTTTTCAATAGTCCGAAAGTACTATACTTTTAACTATTTTTACATTAAGCAGTACTCTGTTTTAACTATTAGCAAATAAAAAATTAGTACTTAGAATGTTACTTTCAGTGAATATGCGCAAGTACTCATTTATGCTAAGGTATAACAAATGGTTGTTAACCAAAATTTTAGAACAAGAGAGGATGGTCATTATGTCAGCAACACCAATTAATAACAAAGAGTATTTATGGAGTTATCGTGAGAATGCATTAGAAGTAATTAAGACCGCAAAAGCTAAGAAGGGTCTTACCTATGATCAGATTGCAGAAGCTTTAGAAGTTAGCCCTGCTTGGATAGCAAGCGCTTTCTTGGGACAGCAGTTCGTTCCTCCCGTATATGCAGAGAAGCTTGCAAAATTGTTGGATCTGTCCAATGATGAAGTTGCTACACTTACAACACATCCGTACAAAGGAAATGTAGACCCCGTTCTCTATCGTTTACACGAAGTGTTTGACACATACGGACCTACAATAAAGGAACTCATCCATGAGAAGTTCCCAAGCATGGGCAATGGAATCATGAGTGCTATAGACTTTGCCGTAACTGTTGAAAAGGTTGAGGACCCATCAAGTGATAGAGTTATCATTACTTTTGACGGCAAGTTCTTGCCATACAGCCATAAAGGAAAATATCCCTGGTAAAATTAATTTATCAGAATGTCGAAAATATCGGTGAAAGCCGGTATTTTCAGTCTTTAACAGGAAAATGAGAGGAGGATTCATTTATGAGTGAATCTGTGAATGCTGAAAAAAAGACACCTACCTATTTTGAAAAGTGGAAGGGTCAAACATTTAAGGCAAAGCTTCCTAAGGTTGGATTTGATCAGGTCGTGTGGTCATTTATCGGTGGATTTTGCGCTCTGTTTATAGTGGCATATCTGGCACAGGAAGTTAAGCTTCTCAGTCTTTTCGCACCGTTCGGAGCATCGTCCGTTTTGTTATTCGGAGCACCTGCAGCTCCATTTTCGCAACCACGTAACGTTTTTGGCGGTCATATGATTGCCGCATTAGTAGGGGTAATCGTTAATAATCTTCTGGGCACATCGTACTTCGCTATAGCGGTGGGTGTTGCTCTTGCCATTTCACTGATGGTTAAGTTTAACGCTATCCATCCACCCGCAGGTGCCACAGCTTTCATTGGTGTAACTGCTTCAAAAGGAAGCTTCCTATGGATTTTAAATCCGGTTGCACTCGGTATTATTATAATGATACTGGTTGCTCTTGTTGTCAATAACCTTGACAAAAAGAGAAGCTACCCATCTTACTGGATATAAGTTGAATTCATCGTAAATTAGAGGTAAATATTATGAATATCAAGCCGGCATTGTTTAATTGGAGAAATACATTTAATAAAGCAACATTACTTACAGATATAACTGCAGGAATAAGCGTAGGTATTATTGCCATACCGCTTTCAATAGCACTTGCTATTGCTTCCGGCTCCACACCTGAGGCAGGTCTCTGGACTTCTGCCCTTGCCGGCTTTGTTGCAGCCTTTTTTTCAGGCTGTCCGCAGCAAATCAGCGGACCCTCTGCCACATTGGTGGTAGTTTCATATAGCACCATTTCATTATACGGCTTTGGGGGTCTTTTGACCGCCACTTTCTTGGCAGGCATATTCCTTATTATTCTTGGACTTCTTAATTTAGGCAAAACAATAAGGTATATGCCTTATCCCATTATTGTAGGATTTACTTCGGGCGTAGCCTTTGTATTGGCTGTAGGGCAGTTAGGGGATTATATGGGTCTGACTTTGCATAATCCGCCGGTGCAATCCATAGGAAGAATTGTTGCATACATTCAGGCAATCCAAAGCCTGAATATTTATGCCTTTATGATTGGAACGCTGTCTGTTATTGTCATAGTGGTATGGAACAAGTGGAACAAGAAAATACCCGGATATTTAATTGCTTTATTATTTGCTACAATAGTGGCACATGTGGCGTCATGGCCGGTAGAAACTATCGGCACAAGATTTGGCAACGTTTCTGCTTCAATGCCTCCAATTATTTTACCTGCATTAGAGTTTGATAAAATTAGATTTTTATTATTTCCTGCATTTACCATTGCTTTTATTTCGGCTCTTGAAACACTGCTTTCAGCGGTGGTAGCAGATGGAGCAACGGGGGAGAGTCATGACCCCGGAATGGAACTTATAGCCCAAGGCGGGGGGAACCTTGTAAGCTCCCTTATAGGAGGACTTCCGATAACAGGAGTTATTGCCAGAACGGCAGCAAATGTAAGAAGCGGGGCTAGAACTCCTATTTCCGGATTAGTTCATTCTACGGTTGTTATACTTTGTAACTTGGTCTTAATGCCATTTTTGAGCATGGTTCCTATGACTGCGCTGTCCGCCGTACTTTTTATAGTTTGCTTTAATATGGTGGAATGGAAAAGCATAAAAAAAATGATAAGGGCGCCAAAGACGGATGTATTGATTATGGTTACAACTTTCGTCCTTACGGTTATTCTTGATCTTTCGACGGCAATAATATCCAGCGTACTTTTGGCATCATTGCTTTTTACTGCCCGCATGATTAGGTTAAGCAGCCTTCAGGACATAGGTGAGAATGAGTTTGTAAAAAAAGAAGAGGCTACTGCTATTGCATACGAAATTGACGGTCCCTTATTCTTTGGATTTGCTCATAATATAAAGGCTTTGGAAAAGGAATTGAACGCCCAGGCAGAACTGGTTATACTTGACTTCAATAAAGTAATACTTATTGATGCTACAGGCCTAAATGCCTTGGATAAATTGATACAGACGGGGGAGGGAATGAAAATTAACTTCTCTTTTGTAAGGGTCAAACCCCATATAAGAAGTATTATGGATAGGGCGGGGATATGCGATAATATTTGTAATGATTAAAAAGAAATTTTTGGAGCTTCCATTTTTACAATGGAAGCTCCTTTTTAGATACAATTCATTTACTTATTAATGCTGATGGTGCTCACCATGACTGCCGCAAACATGTTCATCACCATGATGATGCTCGCCATGACCGCTGCAAGTATGACCTTCGCCATGATGATGCTCACCATGATGATTGCATTCAACATCGGGATTATAATTCAATTTACCAGAAAGTAAATCCATGGCGGCCTTATCTGCATCTCCGGTAACTCCACCATATAATTCAATGCCAGCTTCGGACAGGGCACGTTTTGCACCACTGCCAATACCGCCGCAAATTAATGTGCTAACACTGTTGCTTTTAAGAATTTCAGCCAATGCACCATGTCCACTGCCATTTGTATCAATGACAGAAGCTGTATGAATAATGTTGTTCGCTATGTCATAAACCTTAAATTGTTCTGTGTGTCCAAAGTGTTGAAACACATTGCCATCTTTATATGCTACTGCTATTCTCATCTTTTACCTCCATTTTTTTATTTAGATTATTTCCCCTCCGACAACAACCGTTGTTGCAGGATGGGTTATGATGCTCGCAAAAACGCACATCACCGCCGCCAATTTGCAGAGGATGTCCCTGTACGATGCATTGCGCCAGCTTTTTTCTGGCACTTGCATAAATAGCTTGCGCCGTGGTGCGGGCAACCTCCATTTGTGTTGAGCATTGCTCCTGTGTCATTCCTTCTAAATCAATCAGGCGAATGACCTCATATTCGTCGAGGGTCATTGTGATTACTTGTTCGTTCCCTCCACAGGGCTTAAAACTTGTACATCGGGGATGTGAGCATACACGCCGATGCTTACGGGGTCTTGGCATCGTCTCACCTCACTTTGCCTTGTTTTATTATCGACATATGTCAATAACTATTATATACCTTATTTGGCATATGTCAATAATTATAATTTTGTAAAAAAAATGTTTGTCCCAAGTCGTGCACTTGTCGTTCAATACTGCAGGGCATCAGCGGGATCCTTTTTATAGAGAATGTTACTAACGGTATCACTATTCATTCAACGGTAAATAAAGCAGCCAGTTCTCAGCGTCATCTGAATTGCCGAAGCTTCTGAAAACATTGCCTTTGTTGCTTTCAATTAAAAACTCCTTGAATCTTCCTTTTGTCCTTTCCTCATCAAGAATGGCTGCAGCTTTAATGCTGTACATTGTGAATTTCTGCAGTACAGATCCGGCTATTCCAGTTTTCAAGTTGAGGAAATCATCCGACAGCCTCTCACCATGAATTAATAGGAGATGAATCCTATTTTCAAAACAAACGGTAAGCAATTCCATGGCGTCCTGCTCAGTTTGAATGGGCTTTCCGGTCGAACCTAGCAATATATATTTCTGATTATTCTTTTTAACTATCTGGTATGTCATTTTTTCATTCTCCTTTGCTGAAATTGATGCTGTATAAGCTAAACCTTTATGGACTTTATCAGCATCGTTGGTCAAAGTCTCTTTTACTCTACGGACCCATTCAAATTCAGACTGATACGATATAAGGATGTTTTCGTTTATCAGCTTCCATAGTGCATCTTCCCTGGAAGTTCTGCCATGCTTAAAAAAGCTGGTCTCGGCTTTTTTCTTTTCAATATAAAGCCGTCCTTCTAACTCTTGTTCGTATTGATTTAAAAGCTGCTCCAATTCTTCACTGCTTAACAGATCTGACCATGCGAGCTGAATAAGAAATGAATTTTTAATTTCAAATGCCTCTGGTATGGATTGTGTCCATTTCTTCAGTTCGGCTAATCCCATATCTGTAATCGTATATACTTTTTTTGAGGGAGAACCACTTTGGTGATAAACTTCATTTTTTACAAGATTTCCATTCTCTAATTCAAGCAATGCTTTGTATATCTGATTGTTATTTCCAGACCAATACATGAATGACGAATCCTGCATAATTTTTTTCAAGTCATATCCTGTTAGCGGCTTAAAACTTAACATTCCTAAAATTGCATAATTTATTGACATAATAAACAACTCCTTCATAACATGTGTTAACAATAACATATGTTAATAATAAAGTCAATATGAAGTTATAAATATTTATGGATAAGGTATTATTAACTGAGTGAGGACATATATATGCCTTATTTACATATTTTAAGTTTATTTTTTACACAAAATATAGACAGAATAAAAAACAATACGATATAATTATCATACATAAATATGAGTCACATTAAAAAATAGAATTTACCCCAAGTAGGAGGCGTAGAGGTGATTATAAATAAAATATATACCTAATATACTTACGACAATACGGATTGTTGTTTCAATTATGCTTTTATTTACCGAACCGCTGTCATCTGTGTTTTTCACCTTTTACATTGTATGCGGAGCAACCGATATTTTGGACGGATATGCGGCCAGAAAAACAAACGGCGAAAGTAGAGCTGGAGCAATTCTCGATAGCACGGCAGATTTTATTTTTATAGCTGTTATGCTGTTTATAATGATTCCTATTATAGAGGTTGAATTTTGGGTTAAGTTATGGTTAATTGGAATATCAGCAGTTAAAGCATTATCATTATTAATAGGATTTATAAAATACCGTTCACTTGCTTTTTTGCATACATATATGAATAAGGCTACGGGAGCACTGTTATTTGCATTCCCTTTATTTTACTATGGTTTAGGAATAACAGTTACATCTTTTTTACTTTGCGGCATCGCAAGTATTGCTGCGGTTGAAGAGTTATTTATAAATATAAAATCTGAGCAGCTTGTGTACAACATTAAGTCAATATTTTTAAAATAAATGTACTTGTCTTACGTTTGGACATTCCAATATTGATCATATAAAATTTTTGATTTTTTTATTCAAAAATATTTGTGTAAGAAGATTTACTTTGGGGTATAAGGTATCATCGGTAAATATCAAGCGTATTGCATTTTGTTTTAATTGATTTTAATTTGTTTTAATGGTACGCAATACATTACATAACATAGACCTAAAGGAGATAAAGCATGAGCATTAAAAGAATTATTTATAGTACGATGGTCTGTCTGGCTCTATTGAGCGTTTTAAGCACAGGCTTGATGTTTTCATTTCTTGATCAAAATCAAAGCAATGGCACAATTGTGAATTATTGCGGAGTCGTAAGGGGAGCGACACAGAGGGTTATGAAGCTTTATCTGCTTAACCAGCCTGTAGAAGAGCAAATCTCCAAGGTGGAAAAATCAATGGATGGGATCATTTCCGGAAATAAGGAGCTTGGACTTCCGGTTCCGATAGATAAAGAATTAGTATCACAGATGGTGCAAATTCGCTCTTACTGGAAGGAGCAGGTTCTTCCACTTATGAACGGAGATTCGGATTCCTATGCGAAATTGCTGGAAAACAGCGAGGAGCTTTTTACTAAAAGCAATGCGGCGGTTTCGCAAGCCGAAAAATATTCAGCTCAGGGCATAATCAAGCTTAAGGTTGTAAGTGTAGTTACATTAGCTATTAACCTTATTTCTATCGTTTTCATTCTAAGCATTATACGAAGAAAGATTTTGATGCCTGTGAAAATCTTGGAAGAGGGAATGGAATACCTTTCACAGGGTGATTTACAGAGCGATGTAGATTACACTTCTGAAAATGAGCTGGGAATGCTTGCTGATAGTATGAGAACGTCCATTAATACGCTTTCTGACTATGTTTCCAGAATAGGTCAGTCAATGGAACAAATGGAGCAAGGAAATTTTGACATTCCGGTTCAACAGTATATTGGTGATTTCACAAGCATAGGACGTTCTATTGAAAAGTTTTCAACAAAAATTTCGGATACTCTTGGTCAGCTGAATCAGATGTCTGAACAGGTTTCGGCAGGTGCCGACCATGTTGCGTCAAGTTCGCAGCTTTTGTCTGAAGGGGCCGTAGAGCAAAGTGCCGCTATAGAAAATCTGTTTCTTGCTGTGGAAGGAATAGTGTCAAAAATAGATTACACGACTGAGAATGCAAGTGTTTTTAATGAGAAGGCGCAAAAAATGGGTACAAGTCTTGATGAAAGTGAACGCCAGATGCATCTTTTGTTAAACGCGATGGACGATATACGGAAGAACTCGGAAGAAATCATAAAAATAAATAAAACTATTGAGGATATCGCATTTCAAACCAATATTCTGGCGTTGAATGCCGCAGTTGAAGCAGCCAGAGCCGGTGCGGCCGGAAAGGGATTCGCCGTAGTAGCTGACGAGGTAAGAAATCTGGCGGCGAAGAGTGCGCTTGCTGCAAAAAATACTGCTGAACTGATTGATGTTTCAGTAAAGTCTGTGGATGCAGGCAAGGATATATCCGATGAAATGGCGCATACACTGAATACTGTACTTATGGATGCTAGAGAGATTGCTGTTGGTATTGGAGAGATCCAGTCTGCATCACAGGAGCAGAGTGTTTCTATTTCACACATAAACAAAAGCGTAGATAAAATTGCTGCAGTAGTTCAGTCTAATTCTGCAACTGCAGAGCAAAGTGCTGCCGCAAGTGAGGAATTATCCGCACAAGCGAAGATGCTCAGCGACCTTGCGAGTCAATTTACGCTTAAAGATATAACTGCTCTTAATACTGTTGATACATTCTGATTCTTCAGGTAAGACTGTAAAAGCAAGTCATATGGGTGGCCATTTGACTTGCTTTTTTAATTGTGGCATTTTGTATTGCTGAGATAAACTTTGAAAGTGCAGAAATATTGCATCTTTACTTTTGCATGTGTTTATAATATAATTTAACGAAACAATGCTTGTAATAGTCAATGTTGACTCTGAACAAGTTTAGTGCGATATTGATAATGACAATCATAACCTATAGCAAAGGGGCCAATTGATGAAAGACATAGAAAAGGCAGTAGGGCTTCTGAAAGAAGAAAATCTTGCATTAGCAATAGTTAAAGACGAAAGAATTGTTTTCAGGAGCACTGACAAGGGCATAAGTCCGCTGTACAAAGCTCTTAAGGAGCATGAAGCTGAACTTGAGGGCTCAAGTGTTGCAGACAGAGTAACAGGAAAAGCTGCAGCCATGATTTGTTCACATGCAGGAGTTAAGGCGTTAAAAACAAATTTAATATCGGATAATGCAATTAATGTATTAAAGGAATCAAACATCGAATATGAGTACGATGAACGTACTCCGTTTATAAAAAACAGGGACCACACAGGAATGTGTCCTGTTGAAACAATATCATTGAAAACAGATAATATAAATGATCTTTTAAATGGCATTTCTGATTTTCTTGAAAAGATAAAGAGGGGTTAAATAAATTGAAAATAGCCGTTATAGATGGAATGGGCGGTGGAATAGGAAGTCAGGCGGTAGAGAGGCTGAAGTCTTTAAACAGCAATGATATTGAAATCATTGCTCTGGGAACGAACTCCCAGGCAACCGCCAACATGCTGAAATCAGGGGCGCATGAAGGAGCAACCGGAGAAAATGCAATTTCTTGGATGTGCCAAAAGGTTGATATAATAATAGGGCCATTGGCTATTATTGCGGCGAACTCAATGATGGGAGAAATAAGTCCTAAAATGTCTGAGGCAATAGCCGAAAGTCCAGCAAAGAAGCTTCTGCTTCCCGTAAGCAAGTGCAATATTGAGGTAATAGGGCTCGAAAGCCTTCAATTCAAAACTATATTTAATGAGCTTACAGAAACAATTAAAAAAATAATAAAAGAAAAATAACCATGAAGGTTTTAACAGGTATGAAACTTTTGTGGTTATTTTTTTCTGAAAATCTGAAAAGAAGGAGAAAACATGAACAAAAAAAATGCAACAAAAGAAATTGTAATAAGTGGTCTGCTTTTAGCATCAGGAATATTACTTCCTATGTTTTTCCACATGTTTGGTATGACAGGTCCAATTGCGCTGCCAATGCATATACCTGTATTAATAGGGGGATTTTTGCTTCCGCCTCAGTTAGCGTTGCTTCTGGGTGTTATTACTCCGTTGTCAAGCGGTATTCTGACAGGTATGCCAGTAATGTTCCCCATGGCGGTAATAATGGCGTTTGAGCTTGGTTTCTACGGATTTACCGCGTCTCTCGCTACAAGAAAGTTTAATCTGCCTGCAATACCTTCTTTGATTATTTCAATGGTTGTGGGGAGAATTGCGGCAGGATTGACGGTCGCAGTACTGGTTCAGCTTTTCGGAGTTAAGATGAATCCTGTAATGTTTGTAACAGGAGCTGTAGTAACAGGGTTGCCAGGAATAATAATCCAGTTGATATTTATTCCCTCATTAATATATGCAATAAACAGATTTATAAAAAAATCATCAATAAATGCGTGATAAATAAAATGCCTATATCTCATAGGCATTTTATTTATTATTCTTAGATTGCTTTCTTACTGACAGGTATCCAGATTTCGCTTTTATAATCTATTTTTGTCGTATCAGGGCTTTCATTCCAAAGAATTTCAGGACCTCCGGTCAACTGGTATCCCGATGCAGGAAGCCATTCAGCATAAATTCTTGCCCATGTATCCTGCAAGGCCATTGGAAATGGACCTGCCACTTCAAATACCGCCCAGACAGAGGGCTCCACATGAAGCATGTCGTAATTACCGGATTCGGTCTTTGTTGTCGCCACACCGATGTATTGGTCAAGCTCAGTTCCATCGGTAGTTCGCTCGGAAAAATTTGCCGAGATGCTGAGAATGCCTACGGGCTCTGTGTTGCAGAGAGACTTCAGTTCTGATATTACCTCGGGGGTTAGCTTTTCAGCCAGCGTTTTCATTTGCGGATTAACTCCTTCAAACTGCAGTGTAATATGCTTTTTAAATCCAACAATATTAAAGCTGCTTTTTTCAACAATTCTATAATCCATTTCTATTCCTCCTCGTATAGTCAATTGGAATGTAAGAGGTTGAAAGGACTTTAGCACAACATTTTTTTTTCTGGCCTGTGAGGGTGTGATTCCATGCATGGCCTGAAAGGCCTTGCTGAAAGCTTCTGGCGATTCATAACCAAGTTCGAAGGCTATGTCAATTATTTTTATCTTTTCTGACTGTAAAAGTATGCCTGCTACAGATAATCTGCGACGGCGGATATATTCGCCAAGAGGTATTCCGGCAAGAAAAGAAAACATTCTCCGAAAGTGGTATTCAGAGCATCCTGCTATTCGGTAAGCCTGATTTAGATCAACATCATTCATTAAGTTTTTTTCTATAAAATCCATGGCTTCATTAAGCTGTGCTAAAACATTCATATGTTACCTCCTTCATCTTAAAAACAGTGTATCAAAATTTATATTAAAAGTCCTGTTAGTTCCGTTGCTAATACTAACTGATTTAACAATATTATATCATCTTTGATAATTATTTTTAGTAAAATTTCTGAGACATATACGTGATGTTATAACTGATCTGAAAGAAGTATGTAATATTATACCGCAAATATATGTAAATAAAAACAACACCTGCATGATGAAATCAGACGCAGGTGCTATAGTCAGCATTTAGAAAAACTTTTTGCTTGATGTATACTCCTCAACGAGTCTCAGACCTTCTCCGAATCTCTGAAAATGCACAATCTCTCTTTCGCGAAGCCATCTCAATGTATCTTTAACAAGAGGGTCATCGGTTAAGGCCATAAGCCCCTCGTATGTGGCCCTGGCTTTTTGTTCCGCAGCCATATCGTTGTATAAATCTGCAATAGGATCTCCTTTCGCCTGAGTATACTTTGCGCTCCATGGAACACCGTCCGAATCAAGCAGAAAAGGGCATTCGTCATGATTTGCGTAGTAACCGCCCATACCGGCAGCGATCAATTCATCCCTTGTTGCACCCTGTATCAACTTTTTAAACAATGTCGCAACCATCTCCATGTGACCTAATTCCTCAGTTCCTATATCTGTAAGCAGTCCCTTTGTTTCATTAAGGGGCATACTGAATCTCTGGGTCAGATAGTTCATACTTGCGCTTGCTTCACCGTCAGCCCCGCCGTATTGATTTAATACTGCCTTGGCCATTCTTACGTCTTTATTTGAAACTCTTACAGGGTACTGTAATTTTTTTTCATATATAAACATATTGTAATCCTTCCTTTCTTATATTCTATCTTTCCCATGGCCATGGGGCGTTGATATATCTCCAGGTATCACCTGTTTCACGGGACATTACAGACATTATTCCGTATTTTGTTTCATACGCACGTTGAACCTGCATGTGCTGATCAGCCAATACCTGGTGCTTATATAGAGCTATGGGATCGTTTGGATGGGTATCCAGGTAAAGGGCAAGATCGTAAAGAGCAAATTCCAATTTCTGAATATCTAACAGCATATGCTGCTCTTCATTGAGAGAATTGTATTCATTGCTGATCATGGCAGAATCCTCCTTTGAGCAGAGTTTGCATAAGGAGTGGTAAGTTCGGGAAACATTGTTCCGTGAAAAAACGCATCGCTTATATTATTGAAATACATCGGATTAATTTGATATGGGACATAGCCGTATCCCGGCAGCGGGTCCTCCGGCATGTATGGAACCATTGGTATATAATGATCGTTATATTGCATATGCAAGATTTTCATTCCTTTCTATAAATATTGTATATCAATTCCTACACTTATATTATTCAAGTATCGACTAATAGTGACTTTATATTGCGTAATGATATATAATTAAAAATATATTTATAGGTTGAAATTTATATTTTATGTGCTATAATGATGCTATCTTAATAAATTAATTCGCTAGGGGAGCATAAGTGCTGAGAATTTACCCTTATAACTTGATCCGGTTAGTACCGGCGAAAGGAAGACGACAGTAAATTGTAGTATAGCCCCCTCCCGCGAAAAATGGGAGGTATTTTTATGTCAGGAGAAGTTTTACAATCTTTTTTTGAATCTGCCGTGGGGCAGGTTACAACCGTGGTAGTTATATTTTTGTTGCTGGTAGCGGTAATGAGGACCAATGAAAAGAAAAATGATATTTCAATATTGGTTAAAACCTCAATATTACTTGCAGTTGCTTTTGTCTTAAATCACATAACATTGTACAGGATGCCGCAGGGAGGCTCTGTAACTGCGTTCAGCATGTTTGCAATATTTTTGGTAAGCTACTTGTTTGGACCAAGGCAGGGAATTCTTGCAGGTATGGCTTACGGTCTTCTGGACTTGGTAATTAATCCATATGTTGTTCATCCGATTCAGATATTTATGGATTATCCGCTTGCATTTGGAGCAATTGGACTAGGTGGCTTGTTAAGAGAAAACAAGCAGGGTATGATTTTGGGATATCTGGCGGGAGTGCTGGGAAGATATGCAGTTGTGGTTATTTCAGGGATTATATTCTGGGGAATGTATGCCGCTGAAGGCTTTAATGCCGTGACGTGGTCATTCTTCTACAACATGACATACATGCTGCCTGAAGCTGTGGCTACAGTTGCCATATTAATGATTCCGAGCATAAGAAATTTATTTGAAAAGTTTAAAATTAAGTAGATATACCGCCAATTTTATTATGTAAAATTGGCGGTATTATTCTTATGAAATATTAACAAACTATAAAATCAACTCATATATGTTTAATTCACTGCTTTTTCTCAGATTGCTGACAAGAGGCACTATTCTCGTGAAATGTTCTGTATTTTTGTGTATGTTGTGGGCCTCACGGCTTTCCCATTCCTCAATCATTGTTAAAATTGTTTTATCATTAACATCTCTGAATAAGTTATATGAAATGCATCCGTTTTCTTTTTGCGATTTAATTACAAGCTCTTCATAAAGCTTAAGTGCTTCGTCAATTTTATCCTCATAAAAAATTCCTTTTGCAACAATTTTAATCATGGAAACCTCCGTTTTATTTATGAAATATATTATAGCATGTACAAGTAAGCACTTCAATAATACAAAAATAAATTTACTATAAAGCTGCAATTGGTATCAGTAATAATGATTGTTAAAAAATTGTTGACAAGCATATAATTATGTGATAATATTATTTTCACTGATAGAAGAAGTACGGAAGCTTAGCTCAGTTGGGAGAGCATCTGCCTTACAAGCAGAGGGTCATAGGTTCGAGCCCTATAGTTTCCATCGAAAACAGGATGTTTGGCATCCTGTTTTTTGTATCCCTGGCATCACAAAGGAAAAATATATATTCTAGGGGGAGTGCTTTTTTATTGTTTTTTTAATAATTGATGATATACTATATTAATTAAAAGGGAGGCGATTTGTTGGAATTAAAGGACAAGAAAAATAGTGGTGCTATAACAACGATGACAGAGGGAAGTCCTCTTAAAATTATACTTACTTTTGCATTTCCAATGCTTATAGGTAATGTCCTTCAGCAATTTTACAATATGGTTGACAGTATTGTTGTGGGTAATTATGTTGGGAAGTTAGCTTTAGCGGCAGTCGGAACGGGATTTCCGATTATTTTTATGATGGCTGCTATGTTTATAGGACTTGGAATAGGCGCAACGATTCTTATTTCTCAGTATATAGGTGCTGGAGACATGGACAGTGTTCAAAAAACTGCACAGACAATTTATACCGCAATGATTTTAGGGTCCATACCTATTTCTATAATAGGGATATTCCTGTCTGAACCTATATTGATGTTAATTAATACGCCTGCGGAGGCTTTATCAATGGCAAAAATATATATGATGATTATATTCGGCGGAATGATAGGATCAATCGGATATAACGTAAATGCGGGAATATTGCAGGGGTTCGGCGACAGTAAGTCATCGCTTTTATTTTTGGCTATTGCTACAGTAATAAATGTTGTTCTTGATTTATTATTTGTAATAGTTTTCCGTTGGGATGTAGCGGGTGTCGCCATTGCAACTATAATAGCACAATCAGCTTCATGGCTGTTCGGAATCGGATATATGCGAAAAAAATATGAGGTATTAAATTTCTCGATATTCAGGTTTCATTTTGATAGGGATATATTCAAAAGAATAATTAAGCTTGGACTGCCAACAGGCGTGCAGCAAACATTGTTTGCGGTAGGTATCATGAGTCTTCAATCGCTTGTAAACAGCTATGGCTCTGATTTTATTGCAGGCTATAATGCGGCCAATAAAATTGATACATTTGCTTTTATGCCAATACAAAGCTTCAGCAATGCAGTTACTACGTTTACCGGCCAGAACATAGGAGCTAAGCGCATGGACAGAGTTCATAAGGGTGCTGTTACAGCCATAGGTTTATCTGTTGCGGTATGCATAGCATGTCTTGTGATTATTCCATTCGGTCCGTTTCTTCTCGGTATGTTTAACTCAGACCCTGCCGTAATTGAAGCGGGAATGATATATTTAAATAGTGTAATGCCTACTATTGCTATTTTAGCTATTGTATTTACGTTGAACTCAGTTATACGTGGTGCAGGTGAGTCAGTGGTGCCCATGATAGGAGCGATAGTCTCATTGTGGCTTGGCAGGGTTCCGGCGGCTTATTACATAGCAGATAATTTCGGAAAGAAATATATCTTTTTAAGCTATGCAATAGGATGGATATTCTGGCTGCTAATTACAGGACCTTATTATCTGTCCGGAAGGTGGAAGACAAAATCTGAAAAGCTTCTTAACAACATAATATTGGAGTAAAAAAACACCGGGAAGCCGGTGTTTTTATGTTGAGATTATTTTAAGCTGTCCAGTACAGCCTTTATTTTAGCCGGGGCCATTCTGCATTTATCTTCCGATACAGCGCAGACTGCAAATCTCAGGCCTTTTTTCAATGAAACTACAAATAGATTCTCTTTGATTAATTCATCTGACGCCTTCTTTGAATTTTCGCAAGGAATGCTTACGAAGAAACCATCTCTGTAAGGAAGTATTTCAAGCCCGCATTCTTTTGCGCCCTCAACAAAAGCATTTGCACGATTTCTCAGCATTACCTTGTATCTGTTGACTTCATCCTCGTATGCCTGCTTTTTTGCTGGATCTTTCGATATATTAGTCATAACTGACATTGCGCCTCTTGTTCCATTAGACCAGTTTGCCCTATTTGCATGCATGCAAGTATAGTAAAATTCATTGGTAATTTCTTCTTTGGATGAAATACCGATGGCAGCTCCGGATCTCATTCCGTACATTGTGTAACCCTTCGACATGCTGTAACCTATGATAACAAATATATTTTCAGGGAGATTTGAAAATTTAGCAAAGAACTTTCGCCTTTCTGAGCCTACTCCGGCATAGTCTATGTATGCCACGTCTACCATGAGTATTATTCTGTTTTCAGGATCCTTTGCGCTTTCCTTTGCAATGTCAAGAACCTTATCCCACTCTTCATCCGACAGGCTGTATCCCGTAGGATTATTTGCTGGAGTGTTAAGTATAGAAACTATTCTTTTTTGTTTTCTAACAAGTTCTTCAAATTTTTCTTTGTATGAATCAATATTAAATTCGCCGTTATCATTGAAAAATTCGTAATTTGTAACTTTTCTTCCGAATTCCTCGGAAATTGTTACATATGGTGCCCAAAACCAATCACATACCAGTATCGAGTCTCCTGGGTTTGTGTAATTCCAAATGGCATGTCTTACAGCTCCTGTTCCTCCCGGAGTTGCGACAGCCTTTATGTAAGCATTTGGCTTGTATTCCTTGAAGCATGCATCCTGAACAGCTTCGAGAAAATCAGCTTGTCCTGCAACCTGAGCATATGCCGCAATAGCCGCATTAGGAAGAGATTTTAATTCGTTGTATACTGTATCTAAGCAAATAAGATTTCCGTCATCATCAACCAGCGCACCCAAAGTAGAATCAATAACATTTTCTTTTCCATATTTATCTATGGCTTCTTTTGCTTTAGCAGCGAGACCAAATATAGCATCGTTTTCTTCAGGCCATTTTGCATGAGCCGCAACCATGTTAATAGACATAATTTCACCTCGTTTTTTCTTTAATTTTAACATTATAAAAAATATAAGTCAATATTATAAAATGTATATAAAACGTGATAAAAGACATGATATAACTATATATTTATTGCAATGTGAATTTTAAGCGAAATGTATGCGAATTAACGACAAAAAAACAGAAATTATTATTGACAAATTCAGACATACATTGTATTATATAAAAGTTCAAATTTATGATCCATTAGCTCAGCAGGCAGAGCACTTGACTTTTAATCAAGGTGTCCGGCGTTCGAATCGCCGATGGATCACCATTATAAACAACATCTGACGATCTTAGCGACGTTGGATGTTGCTTTTTTGTATGCCCTAACCCCATTTTTTTGACTGTTATATACCCTAACCCCATTTTTCAGAATATTTTTTAACATCTTACATTTTTCTACAAAATTTTCCTTTTTTTAATTGTATATTTACTTAGTTAAATAATTTAGCGAAGGTAAAGGGGAACAAATGATTAAAAGCGAAGAGAGAAAAATAATTATGAGAGAAGATGAGAGAGACGTAAGTGATGACTACTTGCAGGATGTGCAGAAAATGCAGGAAATTGCAAGACGACAAAGCGAAAAAATGGCAGCATTGGGACAATTGGCAGGAGGCATTGCACATGACTTTAACAACCAGTTAATGAGCATAATAGGCAATGCAACAATGATACAACGCACCGATGATCTGACAAAAATAAAAGACTATGCAGAGAGAATAATCCATATTTCTCAAAGCACAGCAAGTTTGACAAAGAAAATAATGATGTTTTCAAAGAAAGAAAGCAGCAATAACAAACCAATTAACTTGAAAAGCGTTATGGACAATACTTTTACAATGGTTGAATCCATAATAAGCAAAAAAATTGAACTTAGCTACCGATATGGCGCATCCTCGAAAACTATTTTAGGTGATGAGGCGCTGATAGAGAATTTAATAGTAAATATGATATTGAATTCAAGGGACGCAATGGGAGATTCATTCGGAAAAATTGATGCGGGAACGTATGACACTGTAGTTTTTTCGGATATGGTGCTGAGCCATGGGGAAATACTGAAGCCCGGACAGTATATTACCGTATATGTCGAGGACAACGGAGTCGGCATAAAAGAAGATGTTGTGATGAAAATATTTGAACCGTATTATACTACAAAAAGCAAGTCAAAAGGTACAGGGCTGGGTCTTTCGGTTGTTTTCGGAACTGTAAAGTCTCACTCGGGATTCATAAATGTCAAAAGTAAGGTCGGAAGCGGAACACGTTTTGAGATTTTTTTGCCGGTGCATAATAAAAAGCAGAAGCCTGAAGCGGAGACCAAGATTGATATTAAAAGCAATTTAATTATGCTTGTAGATGATGATGCGGATGTTCTGGATGTGGAGGCCGAAATCCTTGAGGATCTCGGATATGATGTCATCAAATTTATAAGACCTTTGGAGGCCCTTGAATATTACAGAAAATATAGCAGAAAGATTGCTTTTTCGGTTATAGATTTATCAATGCCGGTAATAACAGGAAAACAGCTTTACGAAGAAATGCAAAAAGTGAATAAAAAGAGCAAAGCATTTTTTATAACAGGCTTTGCAAAGCAGTCAGATTACGAGGAACTTGAGCGAAGAGGCGAAATTATAATACAGAAACCATTTACATACGAAGACTTATCTGTACAAATAGCTAAAATCTATATGTAAGTAAAAACATGGAGCTGAAAAGCTCCATGTTTTTTAGAATGTTAAGATAACTTAATATAATTCTGAGCACTTTGTTTTGACAATTAATAAATATTTGATAGAATTAAGAGGAAAAATGAAAGATAGCTGTTGGTTACAGGAGGAAGAAATGAACATAAATGATTATACGTACAATGAGCCTAAACCATTTGGTGAATTGTCCATAATAGCTATGAAGGGCTGTGAGGAGATTGCAGCTAAGATTGACTATTATTTGAAAGAATGGAGACAGGATAAAAATGGAGTCATATATATGGAAGATTCGGCTCCTGTGAGAACATATCTGCTTGATGCTGTTTGTCCGAGATTTGGATCAGGCGAAGCAAAGGGTGTTCTTAATGAAAGTGTCAGAGGGCATGATGTATTTATAATATCGGACGTATTCAACTATGGCGTGACATTTAAGATGTATGGTATGGATGTGCCAATGAGTCCGGATGATCATTATCAGGATTTAAAGAGAATAATTGCCGCAATGAATGGCAAGGAAAAAAGAATTACCGTTATAATGCCCATGCTTTATGAGGGAAGACAGCATAAGAGGTCCACAAGAGAATCCCTTGATTGTGCACTGGCTCTTCAGGAGCTTACATCCATGGGAGTAGAAAATATTATATCATTTGACATACACGATCCAAGAGTTCAGAATGCAATTCCTCTGCATGGATTTGAAGACTTTCATCCTCATTATCAGATGATAAAGGCATTTGTAAGAGCGGTTCCGGATGCTGAAATAGACAGAGAAAAGATGATGATTATTTCACCTGATGAAGCTGGGATGTCAAGATGTATCTATTATTCTTCCGTGATGGAGCTGGATTTGGGAATGTTCTATAAAAGAAGAGACTATTCTGTTATAGTAAACGGGAAGAATCCGGTAGTAAGCCATGAATTCCTGGGTGACAATGTCGAAGGAAAAGATGTAATCGTAGTTGATGACATGATTGCTTCAGGTGATTCAATGATAGATGTTGCCAGAAAGCTTAAGGAAAGAAAGGCTAGAAATGTATATGTATTTTCATCTTTTGGTCTGTTTACAGAGGGCCTTGATAAATTTGACAAAGCATATGCAGATGGCACAATAGCAAAGATATTTACTACAAATATGATTTACAGAAAACCTGAGTTATTGAAAAAACCTTGGTATGCAGAAGTTGATATGTCAAAATACATTGCTAGCATAATTGATACATTGAATTATGACGGATCGTTGAGTGAATTGCTGGATCCTGTTCAAAAAATTGAAAAGCTTCTTAAGAAATAATGTTAATACCGTAAAGGTATTGCAGCACTGATGATTTTGGTAAGCATAAAATATAGTCATTCTAAAAATCAAATTTTTCAGAATGACTTTTTGTATATTTTCAGCAGTCTCATACGATATAATATTAAGATTGTAGCTTTAAAAACAAAAAAATTGAAATGGCATTAATTATATGTTATAATTTCTATCATTATTAATATGTGCTTGTATAATTTGGTTGATAAATTGGTAAAATAATACATGAGAATTACGGAGGATAAAATGGGTTTCAGAATGGACATCGGAATTGACCTTGGTACCGCCAGTGTTCTGGTATATATAAAGGGCAAGGGAATAGTTATTAATGAACCTTCTGTTGTTGCAATTGATATAAATACTAATAAGATACTCGAGGTCGGTGAAGAAGCAAGAAAGATGCTTGGACGTACGCCCGGAAATATTGTTGCTATAAGACCTTTGAGAGATGGTGTTATATCAGACTTTGACATAACAGAAAAAATGCTTAAATATTTTATAAAAAAGGCTGTGGGCAACTCAATAATCAAGCCAAGAGTAATCATATGTGTACCCAGCGGAGTAACAGAAGTAGAAAAAAGAGCGGTGCTTGAAGCGAGTCTGAATGCCGGAGCCAAGAAGACATATCTGATAGAAGAACCGGTTGCTGCTGCCATCGGAGCAGGCCTTGATATAACTAAGCCTTCCGGTCATATGATTATAGATATGGGCGGTGGAACTACGGACATTGCAGTTATATCTCTGGGTGGAATTGTTGTTAGCAGGTCTATAAAAGTAGCAGGTGACAAGTGTGACGATGCCATTGTGAGATATGTAAGAAAGAAGTACAATGTAATGATAGGCCTACGAAGTGCAGAAGAAATTAAAATAAATATAGGAACGGCCTTTCCTGAAGAGGAAGAAAAGTTTATGGAAGTAAGAGGAAGGAACCTTGTTACAGGACTGCCTGTGAACCTTACCATATCATCATCCGATATGCTTGAGGCACTTGAAGAAACTATTACATCCATAGCTGATGCCGTTCATTCAGTCCTTGAAAAAACACCGCCGGAGCTTGCGGCAGATATAAGTGAAAAGGGAATTGTAATGACTGGAGGCGGGTGTCTGATTCGAGGTCTGGACAAATTAATTGCTAAAAGAACAGGTCTTGATGTAACCATAGCCGACGAGGCAATTTCATGTGTTGCAAAAGGAACCGGTCAGTCTCTTGAACAAATGGATGCATTGAAAGATGCTTTGATAACAGACAGCATTAAGACAAACTATAGTGCAACATAACATTAATATATAAAATATATTCGGATTCTGGCAAATTTGCCAGAGTCTTTGAATATGTGTACAAATAGCAAATAGAGGTAGGATATGAAAATAAAAAAAGCAGTAATACCGGCAGCGGGACTCGGAACAAGATTTCTCCCTGCAACTAAAGCAATACCGAAGGAAATGCTGCCCATAGTAGATAAACCTACAATTCAGTACATAGTTGAAGAAGTTATTGATTCCGGAATAGAGGATGTTCTGATTATTACAGGCAGAAATAAAGGCTCAATAGAAGAACATTTTGATAGGGCTGTGGAGCTTGAGGACAATCTTGAAAAAACAAATAAAGAAGAGCTTCTTGAAGAAGTTCGTAAAATTTCAAAAATGATAAATATTCATACCGTAAGGCAGAAAAGTCCTCTTGGATTGGGTCATGCGGTTTACTGCGCCAAATCTTTTGTAGGCAATGAACCATTTGCCGTTTTGCTTGGTGATGATATTGTCGATTCGAAGAAACCTTGCCTGAAGCAGATGATGGAGATGTATGAAGAGTATAAAGCTACAATTCTTGGAGTGCAGCCGGTAGCGTGGGAAAATGTTAACAAATACGGAATAGTCTCGGGAGATAAAATAAGCGACAGCATTTACTCTGTAAAGGATTTGGTTGAAAAGCCTTCCATGGATAATGCACCCACAAATATAGCCATTTTAGGAAGATACATAATTACACCGACAATATTTGAAATACTGGAGAGTACAGGCAGGGGAGTGGGAGGCGAAATTCAGCTTACGGATGCCCTGAAGGTTTTGTGTAATGTAGAAGATGTATTTGCATACATATTTGAGGGCAGAAGATATGATGTGGGAAGCAAGATAGGATTTCTTGAAGCGACGGTTGATTTTGCGCTTAAAAGAGATGGATTAAAAGATGATTTCAGAAAGTATTTAAATAGTCTTAATTTATAAAGGGGGATATTTATGTACAGAGGAAAATATGAAATGTGGCTGGATAGCCCGTATGTGGAGGAGTCCTTAAAGGAAGAACTCAGAGGCATCGAGAAAAACGATGCAGAGATTGAAGACAGATTTTTCAGAGAGCTGGAGTTCGGAACTGGGGGCATGAGAGGAAAAATAGGGGCAGGCTCCAATCGAATGAATATTGTGACCGTTTCAAAGGCAACCCAGGGAATTTCGGATTACCTGAATGAAAAGTACAAGGATGAAATAAGTGTTGCCATAGCATACGATTCAAGAAATATGTCAAGGGAGTTTGCATCAAAAGCAGCAGAAGTATTTGCCGCAAACGGGATAGACGTTTACCTGTTTGAAAGCTTGAGACCTACGCCGGAGCTTTCATTTACTGTGAGACATTTTAAATGCAAGGCGGGAGTTGTTATTACAGCAAGCCATAATCCTCCGGAATATAACGGCTATAAAGTGTATGACTGCTTTGGGGGGCAGGTTGTTGCAGATGCGGATACAATAATTGAAAAAATAAGCAAGGTAAAATTAGAGAATATAAAGACAAACCCAGATAATAAAGACAAAAAGATACATATAGTAGGCAGTGATATTGATGAAATCTATATTGATGAGGTAACAAAGCTCAGCCTTAACAACGATGTTGACAAAGGCATAAATATAGTTTATACTCCGCTTCATGGAACAGGCAACAAGCTTGTAAGAAAAGCTCTGAACAGATTAAATTACATAAATGTTCATACAGTAAGAGAGCAGGAGGAGCCGGATCCTCAATTTTCAACGGTTAAGTCACCTAATCCCGAGGAGATAAGCTCATTTGAAATAGCGATTAAAAAGGCAGAGGAATTAAATGCCGATATTATAATAGGAACAGATCCTGACTGCGACAGGGTGGGCCTCGTGGTAAAGGATTATGAAAATAAGTTTGTTCCGTTAAACGGCAATCAGACTGGTGCCTTGCTTCTGAACTATGTGCTGTCATCTATGAGCATGAAGGGAAAAATTCCGTCAAATGCGGCAATTGTCAATACAATTGTAACAAGTGAAATAGGTAGGGACATTGCAGACAAGTATAACACAGTAACCTTTGATACACTTACAGGCTTTAAATATATTGCGGAATTAATGCAGAAATTTGAAGACACAGGGGAATATAGCTTTTTATTTGGATATGAAGAAAGCTATGGGTATCTGGCAGGAACATTTGTAAGAGATAAGGATGCGGTAATTGCATCTATGCTCATTTGTGAGATGACTGCATATTATAAGAAAAAAGGGAAAATACTATTAGACATACTGGATGATATTTACAGTGAACATGGTTATTATGTTGAAGAAACTGTTTCACTGAGCTTTGCAGGAGTTGAGGGAATGAACAAGATGAAGGCCATTATGGAAAACTTCAGGGAAAATAAGCTCAGTTTGTTGGCAGGCAAAAGCATACCTTATGTGTATGATTATAAATTGGGAATAGCTTTGAATTTATCGGATGGCAGTACTGAAAAGCTCGACTATCCAAAGTCAGATGTTTTGAAGTTTTCGCTTGAAGACGGTTCATGGTTCGTGCTCAGACCATCGGGTACAGAGCCTAAGTTAAAAGTATATTTTTCAACTAAAGGAGAAAACAAGGCAGAAGCAATTAATATTTTGGAGAATGCTAAAAAAGAGGTATTAAACTTAATCGACCGTGTACAAGTTAACGCTTAATGGTCGAAATCTGAAATTGGAGGCTGTAAATATGAAATTAATGAACAATACATCCCGCAAAGTTATAGCGGTAGTATTCATTTTTATATTTACATTTAACACACTTGCGTATGCAGGCTACAATCCTTCCCGCGAGGAAGTTGAGGATATGATTGACGAGGTTGCCGCTAAAAGAGCAATTCCGTCGGTAATACTGAAGTCCATAGCAAGAGTGGAATCAGTTTACGAGCATTTCAATTCTGATGGCAGCCCTAAAATAAGCGGCAGCAGCATAGGATTGATGCAGGTAAACAACATACAGGGCGGATATGATTCAGGAAAGCTTAAATACGATATTTTATACAACATTGAGGCAGGCGCAGACGTATTGCTTAATAAATGGAGCATGAGCTCATATCAGAGTGTATCATGCGTGGGAAACATGGATCCTGATGTTTTGGAAAACTGGTATTTTGCTCTATGGGCATACAATGGATGGGCTCAGAGCAATAATCCGCACATGTTGTCATCCTACGGCAAAAGATACACTTACCAGCAGCTCATATATAACATTGCTGAGAGGGAATATGGACAGAAAATCAACAATATAGACATTTCATATCTACCCCAGTCCGGAAAACCAAGCAGGTCGCTGGTAGTTCCTACGCCGTCGTATACAAACAGCGGAAATATCGTTCTTTACGAAAAGGGAGACTATGTCAGGACTGACGGTGTAAGAAATGAATATCAGCTGAGGGACGTTCCGGCAGGCAGCTATATCCACGAGCTGGAAGTGAATCAGCTTGGTACTATAACTGATGGTCCCGTGCTTAAAAACGGCTACTATTGGTATAAAGTATATGTGGATGAAAAAAGAGAAGGATGGATTGAGAGAAACTGGCTCTTAAGAACCGGAGACATTGAATATGGGAGGTATGTGTTTGACGATATAGCATTCCATTGGTCAAGAAAGGTTGTTATGAAGCTTTACAACGATGGATTAATAAGCGAATCAGCAGCATTTTATCCTGACAATATAGCTACAAAGGAGGAGTTTCTGGTTTTTCTGAGCAAGGCAATTGAGAAAAACGGAAATAAACTCCCGATTTCTGAAGACAGCATCGATACCGTTTCAATTGATGAGGGCGTGTTGCCATTTTCGGATGCCGGAAATATACATTCATGGGCAGTGAGCTACATCAATCATGTAAATGCATTAGGCCTTCTGAAAGACTATAATGGCGAGCTTAAACCTCAGGATAAGCTGACGAGAATAGAAGCTTCAAATATAATAGAAAATATATTTGGTGAGAATAAAGCATATGCTAATATTGATATAAAGACGATATTCTCAGATTTATCGCAGCTGAATGATGAAGGTGTTAAAGCCGTTAAGTCAGTATACACCAACGGTATAATGGCAGGCAAGAGAGCAGGTAGCTTCTGTCCGGATGAATATCTGACAAGAGCAGAGGCAGCAGCCATAATGGTGAAAATCAATGAAAAATTAGGAAGCATTACAAATTAAAATAAAACACGCAAAAATACCGGAATTTTTCCGGTATTTTTGCGTGTTACGGATTTTTTGACGTTCTTTCAGGAGTGTTGTGAAATCTTATATCATATACTCGTTCAAATTCTTTAGTTTCCTTGTTGTACAAGGTCTGAGAGCCGTTTCTGTGCAAAAGTTTCACGATTTTGTATACATCAATCCATATTTCAGCGAGAGCTTCTTTTTGGGATTCATCAAAAATCAGCTGCATACCAAAATGAAGATGAGGAGTGTCAATATTGTTGGAATTTTCTTTAGTGCTGTAGCCTGTCATCCCAAGATACCCGATGACATCCCCGGCATATACAATGTCTCCCTCTTTTATAGTCTTAACATACGGATGGTCTTTGCGCAGATGAGCGTAATAATAATATCTCTTGTTATCAAGGCTTCTTATTCCCAGTCTCCATCCCCCGTACTGATTCCAGCCTAATGCTTCGACACGTCCTGTTTCAACGGCTACTATGGGTGCGCCCACAGAGCCTAACAGGTCATTCCCAAGATGGACTCTTTTGAAACCGTAGCTTCTTGAATTACCAAAGTCATCATAGTGACCGTAGCTGTAGCCGGCAGCTATGGGTGAAAAAACCTTCAATCCGTATTTTTTAACCCATACCTTCTTTTCGGGATCGATTTCATCCTTAACCTGAATTTCATAAGGACCCACGAAATTTCCCAGCACAGCTGAATACGCTTCATAGTAATATCCGTAGTGCTTTAAATCCTTTGTAAGTTCCTCAATGCTCATGCCGCTTTTCAGTTTGCCTATGAAGTTATCCATGTCTTTTGAGTTGTATCTCTTGAAATCTCCTCCGTACCTGGTGCCAAGATACGCCAGTATTTCAACCCAATTGAGTTTTATATCCTCATCGATGCTGTTTATATCCGCTTTCAAGGCCTTATCCATGGCCTCATAGGATACTCTGAAATCAACCCACTTTATAAAATCCTTTTCACCTTCAACAGATACAGCAGGAGGTTTGAGCGTAACAAAAGCCGCAGCAATTCCTGCCGCAGCAAAAATCACGGTAAATATTATCAATGTTTTGTACTTAATTTTTATAATCATATGCAACCTGCTAAATAAATTTATTGTGGAACGTTCATATAATAAATTTATATGATTTAAAATACCTTTATATGAGTAATATAAAAAGTGAAAGAGAATGACCTTATCGTCAACCTGACTGAGAAAAATATATCGCTAAATATAATTGTAAAATGTAAGATTATGTGATAGTATTAATTGATTTATTGCGATTAAAGGTACATAGGGAGGACAAGTATAAGTTGAAATTTTGTTCATTATACAGTGGAAGCAGCGGAAACTGCCAGTACATAAAGACTGACAATGCAACAATACTTATTGATGCAGGACTAAGCGGCAAGAAAATACAGCAGGAGATTGTAAATATCGGAGAAGATCCCAAAAAAATAGATGCCATATTTATAACTCATGAGCATATTGACCATGTTCAGGGTGCCGGAATTATGTCAAGAAGACTCAATGTACCTATATATGCAAACAGAGAAACATGGGAAGCCATGAGCGCGGTCATAGGAGATATAAAGACTGAAAATATAAAAATATTCGACGACTGTGCTGAAATTGGAGACCTTACCATAATTCCATTTGACATATCACATGATTCAGCCCATCCTGTAGGATACAACGTATTTTGTAAAAACAAAAAAATAAGCTTGGTCACGGATACGGGCTGTGTAAATGATTTGATAATAAGCAGCATAATGGATTCAGATATTCTGCTCATCGAATCAAACCATGATGAAGATATGGTTCTTATTGGTCCATATCCATGGCCGTTAAAGAGAAGGGTTTTGGGGGAATACGGACATATGTCCAATGATACTGCCGGGGAACTGATTTCAAAGGTCATAAAAAAAGGAAAAGAAATTGTGTTTTTGGGGCATTTGAGTAAGGAAAATAATTTTCCACAGTTGGCTTACAAGACAGTGGAAAATATATTAAAAGAAAATTCAATTGAGGTTAATCCGGGAGTTTGCTTAGAAATGACATACAGAGACAGAGCAAGCAAATTCTATGAAATATAGGTGAAAATATGGAAACAGAAAAAGTAATACGTGCATGCAGGCTGCACATTGAAATGGCTATTGATGATTTCGTAAATGAAGAGGAGTCCGCTCCTGAAATAATTAAGGTTCAAAATGGAAAATGCAGCTATTGTGTAGAAGAAGCTGAATATGAAATAAAAAAATAGTAAATTGTTAAAAAAGTGCTTGTATTAGAATAATCATGGTGCTATAATATATTAGCTATCCTTGCTCCTGGGATCAGGAGCCGAAGTCCAAAGGGAGGTGACTCAGATGAGAAAATACGAAGCAGCTTTAATCTTACTTTCTAATTTAGAAGAAGATGTAAGAAACGCAGAAATTGAAAAAGTAAAAAATATAATAACTGACAGACAGGGAACAATCGAGAAGGTTAATGAGTGGGGTCAGAGAAGACTTGCTTATGAAATCGAGAAGAAAAGAGAAGGTTATTATGTATTTATCGACTTTACTGCAGGCTCAGATGCTGTTGATGAAATAGACAGAATCTGTAAAATCAGCGACAACGTAGTTAGACATATGATTACAGTAGAAGAAGAATAAATAAAAAAGAGGGAAAAGTATGAATAGTGTTGTATTAATTGGAAGATTAGCCAGAGATCCGGAGCTGAAATTCATACCGTCCACAGGTATGGCTGTTGCAAGATTTACCTTAGCAGTAGATAGAGAAATGTCACGAGATAAGAAACAAGAAGCGACATCTCAAGGAAAACAGACAGCGGATTTTATAGGTATAACAGTATTTGGAAAGCAGGCTGAAAACTGTGCAAACTACCTTGCAAAAGGAAGTCAGTGCGCAATTCACGGCAGAGTATCCACAGGAAGTTATACTACACAGACAGGCGAAAAGAGATATACAACAGATATTGTAGCAGACAGAGTAGAGTTTATTGGCAGTGGAAAAGGCCAGATATCACCGCAGCAAGGAAGACCGGTTCAGCCAGATAGCAGCTTTTTCGGTGATTTCCCGGATGAAGACAATGACATTTTCCAACCGGTAGATGATGAAGACATCCCGTTTTAAAAAATAGACGAAAATAATTAGTTAATTAGTCGGAAGGAGGAAATATCAAGTGAGTTCAAGACAAGGTATGGACAGAGGCGACAAGAACGAAAGAATGAACCAAAAAAGAAGACCCCGTAAAAAAGTATGCCAATTCTGCCAGGAAAAGACTACACATATAGATTATAAGGACCTCGCAAAGTTGAAAAAATATACAACTGAAAGAGGTAAAATATTACCAAGAAGAATTACAGGTGCTTGTGCGAAGCATCAGAGAATGGTAACTAGAGCAATAAAGAGAGCACGTGCAATAGCATTGCTACCATACGTAGCAGAATAGGAAAAATTAGATGTTACACTGATATCAGTGCAGCATCTTTTTTATTTGTTTATTCTTAAATTATTCGGAGATTCTAACCTGAATTTCTGTTAAGAATTCTTCCTTAAGCATAGTATCGCGATTATCAATGTGATACAGCTCAAAGGGGTCGTCTAAAATATGGTATCCTTTTTCTTCGATATATGAAAGGGTTTCTTTAATCCGGTCAGTGCTTTGACTGTAGCCGCCACGATAGAAAAAAGAGAGATACTGACCTGCCGGTAAAATGAAATCATATTCTCTTGTTTTTTTCTCAAGAATAAAAAATATATAGCGGAACACTCCGGTTATCCCCTTGTTTAAATCTTCTGTTGATAATGATGCACCGATGGATTGATTGCCTATATCATATATTTTATTTTCATGCTTGCTGTGCAGTTTTTTTATGGCAAAGTCCATTTCTTCATCTCTTGTTATGTTTGTGCTCAATCTGAGGCATATGCGGTCAGGAAAGGTTTTAACCGTAAAGATGCCTGTGGGAATTTGAAAAGACTCCAATAATGCGTTCATGCGGGAGCGTATGATTTGTTCCGTTGCACGAAGTCTTTTGAACTGATTTTGTATCCACTCCTGCTCTTCCTGCAGCAAGTTTAAAGTGTTGTCTATGCTTTGATGAGACAGATAACTTTTGATCTGCTCCATGGAGAAATTCAGCTGTCTCAAATCACGTATTATATTAAGCTTATATATATCCTTAAGGCTGTACAACCGGTAGCCGTTTTCGCCTCTTCGGGGTTTCAATACTCCTATTTTTTCGTAATAGCGGAGTGAATCAACTCCAATACCATATAGGGTTGAAATCTCACCTATTTTATAATAATCTTTCAAAGCATTATACCTTCCTTTTATATTTCTTGTAAAATAATACTTGACATTAGTATTATACCAGGGTTTAGAATTAAAATATAGGTAATTTTGAACAAAAAAATATAATACAGAAAGGATTTATTATTATGCTTTTCAAAATTGAACATTTTAACTCAGTAAAAGGGACTTGAAAATCTGCTTACCTCAGAAAAATTTTGGGAATAGTAGCAGGTACTGCTATTGTATCCTTTGGTATTCATAACATTCATCAACAAGCAGATATTACCGAAGGCGGCGTATTAGGTATGATATTGCTGCTTAGTCACTGGTTTAATATATCACCAGCTGTACTATCACCTGTACTTGACATACTTTGCTATGTCTTGGCATTCAGGTATATAAGCAGGGATTTTATTAAACTGTCAATTATAGCTACCATTAGTTTTGCGGGGTTTTTAAAATTATGGGGCATGTTGCCTCTGCGGCTACCCGGTCTGCTACTTCACCCTCTGATTGCTGCACTTGCAGGAGGAGCACTTGTGGGCATCGGTGTAGGAATGGTCATAAGGCAGGGAGGGTCCTGCGGAGGAGATGATGCGCTGGCGCTTTCTATTTCAAAGACCTTTAAATGGCGAACAGCACATGCATATCTCTGTACTGACATTATAGTACTGTTGCTTTCTCTTTCGTATATTCCGTTCCAACGCATTGCTTTTTCTATGATTACAGTTACGGTATCATCATTTTTGGTTGATTTTGTACAAAATGCAGGGCGCAGGGAAAAACTTGAAACTACTATGAAAAACATTTCTGACAGAAATTCAGAAGCCTACGAAAAATCAGAGAATAAACGCAAGGTTAATGTGTACGCTCATCAAGAAAATGGATCCTATTAAAATAATTTGATTTTATTATTATAGATTATAAAAATGACCTGTCGGAATTTCCAACAGGTCGTTTTATTATTTATTAGTTGCATCCGCCGCCACATCCGCCACATCCGTCTCCACAGCTTGAAGATGGCTGTACAACAGGCATGAGTCCTACGCCGTTTCCGTTGTTTTCATCACTTGAAACAATTATGAAACCGCCGTACTGCTGGTTCAGTTCTTTATCCACAATGAAAGTAATATCCTTTATTTTTTCCACATCGTCCTTGTTTGTAGGCTCCTCAACATAAACGCCGAAAATTGGACCGCCGCAGGAATAGTTGTTTATTCCTATTCTTATATTGTATGATTCAACTTTGGCATCGTCTAAAAGCACCTTGAATTCATCGTAAGCTTGATCATTTATGAATATCATTATAGTTTCCCTTCTTTTAAATTAATGTAAATCAATGATAACATATTAATCAGAAGCTGTATATAAAAAATAACAAAATATTGTATTAATAGTTTATTTGACTTTGGCTATGTCAATGTTCGTAAAGTAATGCTTCAATATGTCCAGATAGCCGTAACCCTTGCCTGCCATACCCTCTGCACCCCATTGACTCATTCCGACACCGTGCCCATAACCTGTGGTTACAATCTCAATTTCATTTCCTGATTGAATGAAGCTGAAATTAGTAGAATTCAAATTAAATATGGTTCTTATTTCCCGACCTGTAATTTCCGTCCCATCTACATAAATTGTTTTTATTTTCCCTCCCTCACTTACCTCACCTAATTTTATTTTTTCACTAAGATTATTTTTTGATATATCCAGATTTACATATGAAGATTTCAATTTTTTAATAAATTCATCAACAGATATTTTAACTGAAGCGTGCAGCTTCGGTGCATCACTTTCATAAGGACTTTCAACACTTCTAAGATAAGGAACGGAAGTTGAAAAAACATCTTCTGAATTTTCAGTCCTTCCTCCGCTTGTTGAATGAAACAAAGGCTCGATTATTTTACCTTCATATACTAAAATCTGCCCTTTTGTTGAATTGACTGCCTCTTCAATTTTTCCCCAGTAGTTTTCATACCATTCTTCACCGTGGGATGCAATCAGGATTTCTTTAGAGCTCCAGACCTGACAATGAGTACTTGTACAAAGGGGTGCTCCAGGATGGTCAGGATGACCGTCAGGATATTTCTTCAATCTGTACAATAAATAGGTACGTGCTGTGACACCTTGTGCCTTGAGTGCTTCAATATTGAATTCGGCGGGCATTTCAGAAGCTACCACACCTTTTATATATTCTTCAAAATTAATGCCCATGACTTTACCTGTGCTAACATTGTAAATTTTTATTAGTTCCGGTTCTTCAATGTTTGTTTTTTCAAATCCTTCAACTATTTCTATAGCCTTGTCTTCCTGATTTGCATTATCCTCTGCTGCTTCATATATTTCTGCCTTAACCGGCGTATCAACCTTCTGCTCAAAAAATGTAAGAGATAAACTCGGTACAGTGAGAAGCATAACAAATACCGCCAAGGCATAAATCAAACGGTTCAACAAAAAAATCAACCCTTTCATCATAAGTTTTACTATAATTTTATGAACAATAAAAATTTTTAGAACAATTCTGTATTAAACGTAAAAAGTGGGACACACTATCACAAGATAAATAAAGAAGTATCAGGAGGATTGTATGAAAAATAAAAGATTTAAAAATGCAAAAATGAAAATGCAAGATTTCTTTATTAAACTGAAGCACAGAGATACAAGTTTCTTTATAATTGCTCTTTGTGTCGTTATTTTAGCCACTGCAATAGTTTGGAGATATTCTTCAACTCCGGGTCCAGATAAAGGAAATAATTTGGCAGGAAAAGATGCCGAAAACGAAAACATAGGCGTCAACTTAGACCCATATCAGGACTATGTTGAAGGTATAATCAAAGATTATGAGAATGCAAACAATAATCCGGATAAAGATACCCCGAACAATAAAATTGATTTGAATTCGATGAAAACTCCGCTGGCTGGCGAAATATACAGAGAGTTTACAATGGACGACCTAATTTACTATGAAGCAATAGGAGAATGGAGAGTACATAAAGGAGTGGACATCAAGCCGAAAGATACACTTCTCATTGAATCGGCACTGGCGGGAACAGTGATGTCGGTCAATACATCAGAGTTGTCCGGTACAGAAGTTGTTATTGATCATGGAGACAACATTAAAACGGTTTACAGCAATTTAGCATCAGCCACTGTAAAGGCGGGGGAACATGTGAAGCAGGGCCAGGCAATTGGAAACATAGGTAAAACAGCCGGCATTGAAGCATCAGACGGTGCCCACCTACACTTTGAATTAATGGTTGACGGAAAAAATGTTAACCCCATGGACTATATTAATTAATGTAAAGGTTCTAATAGGACAAATAAATGCATAAAAATTAAAATAAGACGGTATAATGCCAAAGGGGGTTAAACATGAAAGATTACATAGAACGGAGAGCCATGGAAATTGCGGAATATATTATAAGTACTGAATCTACTGTAAGGCAGACTGCAAAAAAGTTCGGCGTCAGCAAAAGTACGGTCCATAAGGATGTAACAGAACGTCTTCCCAAACTGAACCCTCCAGCTGCAAGCGAAGTCAAAAAAGTTTTGCTTAAAAACAAGTCTGAAAGACACATTAGGGGAGGTAAAGCTACTCGCT
>DDNC01000026.1 GCA_002340985.1 Firmicutes bacterium UBA2530
ATACTAATTCGCATTAAATATTTCCCTTGAAGCGAATTAGTATATACTGTTTCCGCTTTTGCGGACAATTATTTGTCCGTATTTTAAAATTAAAACAGTATAAACTCACTAAAAAAACCGTTGATATCAACGGTTTTTATTTAGTCTTGTGTTGGCTTTTCAGCTCATAAGTTGCTGATGAAATCAGCAGCTATGTTATTACTAATATGCTTTTGTGTAAAGTTCAAAATGTGCCTGATCATGAGCACATATAGGACATAGTTTAGGAGCTTCCTTGCCGTAATGAACGTGTCCGCAGTTATCGCATATCCACACAACTTCTCCTTCTCTCTTAAACACCTTGCCTGTCTTAATATTATCTAATAATGCCAGATATCTTTCTTCATGGCCCTTTTCAATCTTACCAACGCCTTCAAATAAATATGCGATTTTGTCAAACCCTTCTTCTTTTGCTACTTTAGCAAAGTTAGCATACATATCTGTCCACTCATAGTGCTCGCCTGCTGCTGCATCTTCAAGATTCAACGCAGTTTCACCAATTCCGTCATGCAGAAGCTTGAACCAGATTTTTGCATGCTCTCTTTCGTTTCTTGCTGTTTCTTCAAAGTATTTGCTTATTTGCACATAGCCGTCTTTCTTTGCTCTGTTCTGATAATATGTATACTTTACATGAGCCTGTGATTCTCCTGCAAATGCAGTCATTAAATTTTGTTCTGTTTTACTTCCTTTTAACTCCATATGTACACCTCTCTGATTTATTTATCCTAAATGGCATAAGCCAAGGATAGCTGTATTTTAAATTATGTCCACTAAAATTATAATATAACGCGTCTCCTAAATCAACCTTAAAATATAAAAATTTCCTGTGGCACAATAATATATATGCCCATTTTTAAATGTTTTAATCATTTATTATGCTGTACATATCCTTATAAGCATCTTTTACAACATGCTCCAAAACCTGCTCAACTTTTATCTTCATAGGCTTAGTTCCAAATATTATTTCTATTTCATCACCTGTGCCAACCTCTGTTCCCGGCTTGGCAGCCTTCCCGTTAACAAGCACCCTTCCTTGGTCGCATGCCTCCTTGGCAATAGTTCTTCTTTTTATTATTCTTGCATTTTTCAAATATTTATCTATTCTCATTGACTTTACCTCCCAATAAATTTGAAGAACGGCTTCTGCCGTTCCACAATTATTCTATATTTATTCCGCAACTGCCTGCAGTTTTTCAGCCTGGTCGGAAGTTAAAAGGGCTTCAAGCATTTCAGTGATGTCTCCATCCATGAATCCATCAAGCTTGTAGATAGTCATCCCTATTCTGTGGTCTGTAACCCTTCCCTGAGGGAAATTGTATGTCCTTATTCTTTCACTTCTATCACCGGAACCAACCTGACTTTTTCTTGTTTCCGCGAGTTCTGCATTCTGCTCCTGCTGATATAAGTCATAGAGCCTTGCCTTCAAAACCTTAAATGCCTTATCTTTATTTTTAAGCTGGGATTTTTCATCCTGGCATGAAATTACAATTCCTGTCGGAATATGTGTAAGTCTTACCGCAGAGTCGGTTGTATTTACGCACTGTCCTCCGTTTCCTGATGAACGGAACACATCAACTCTAACATCGTTCGGATTTATTTCGATATCTATATCGTCAACCTCCGGCAGAACCGCAACCGTTGCTGAAGAAGTGTGAATACGTCCGCTGGATTCTGTTTCGGGAACACGCTGCACCCTGTGAACTCCGCTTTCATATTTAAGCTTGGAATATGCTCCTCTGCCCTTAATCGAGAATATTACTTCCTTATATCCGCCTATCCCCTGATCATTGACAGAAATGAATTCTGTCTTCCAGCCCTGTCTTTCCGCATATCTCAAGTACATCCTCAGCAAATTTCCTGCAAACAAGCCTGCCTCGTCGCCGCCTACACCGGCTCTTATTTCTACTATTACATCCTTTTCATCATTTGGGTCCTTAGGCAGAAGAAGTACCTTTATTTCCTGCATCAGCTCTTCTTCCCTTGCGCTGAGCTCCTTTACCTCTTCCTTAACCATTTCCCTGAAATCATCATCCAGCTTGTCATTCAGCATTTCTTTGGACTCCGCAAGCTGTGAGGAAACCTGTGAATATTCGTCATATTTTAAAACAAGGGGCTCAAGCTGTGCCTGCTCCTTCATCAGCTTCTGCAGCTTCTGTGAATCGCTCAATGTCTCCGGGTCCGAAATCTTTTCACTGATTTCTATATATTTATCTTTTAACGCTTCTAATTTTTCTAACATTTCTACCTCTCTGTTAACGATTATTATTTTATTTATTTATTTGGTTTACATCGTTCCGGACGCTACAAGAATCCGGTCACTACCCTGTCTTTGCCGCTCAAATCTCTGTATCCTTCCACTTTTGCAAATAAATCCGAGCCTTCAAATATGCCGGTGACCGCCGTTCTTTGATCGCATCCTATTTCAACAGAAAGTATACCGCTCTCTTCATGTATGTTCCTGTACACATCAACTATGCGCCTGTAATAATTCAGACCGTCTGTTCCGCCGTCAAGAGCCAGCCGTGGCTCATGTACCGCAACCTCTGTCTGAAGCCCCCCTATAATTTCACTTTCAATATACGGAGGGTTTGATACAACTATGTGGTACTTATTATCTCCAAAATCATGACAGAATATATCTCCCTCGAGGAGCTCCACATTCTTAAGTCCGTGTTTTTTCACGTTAATACCAGCTATTTTAAGTGCATCATCACTTACATCCATCGCTGTGACATTAGCATTCCCAAGATAATATCCAAGGCTCACCGCAATTGCCCCGCTTCCTGTTCCTATATCAAGTATATTTATATCCTTCTCTTTCATAGGGCCGTTTTTTACTATGTCAATTATTTTTTCAACAAGTATTTCCGTGTCCGGCCTGGGAATAAGCACCCCTTCAGCAACATAAAAATCAAGTCCCATGAATTCCTGGGAATTTATCATATATTGCAGCGGATATCCTTCATTCCTCTTTTTTACCATTTCGTAAAATTTTTCTTCAATACCTGCATCAACTTCATCTTTTTTGTGAGCATGCAAATAAATCCTGTCCTTATGGAGTAAATAGGCAAGGATTGTCTGCACATCAAGAAAGGGATTGTTGTATTCCCTCTGCTCTATAATTTTTGTTCCTTCCGTCAACAATTTTTCAATTGTTACCATGTATCATCTTCTCCGTTTTGAGGTATAACTCTTTCCATTGCAGCTATTGCAATTTCTATCATAGAATCATCCGGTTCCTTCGTTGTTATTTTTTGAATCTGGAAACCCGGATAGGTAATTATCCTTGTAAAAATATTTTCGCCCTCACATCCGCCTACGTACTTGTTCAGTTCATATGACAATCCCGCAATAACAGGAAGCATTGCAAGCCTTATTGCGAGCCTTACAAACGGATTAGGCCATCCAAAAAATGAAAACACCAGTATGCTTATGAGCATTACATTAATCATGAAGCTTGTTCCGCATCTTGGGTGCAGTGTTGAATATTTTCTTACATTCTCCACGGTCAGCTCCTCACCGTTTTCATAGCAGTATATGGTTTTATGTTCAGCTCCGTGATACATGAAAACCCTCTTGATATCATCGAGCTTAGATACTATATACACGTATCCCACAAACAACAGAACCCTTATTACGCCTTCAATCAAATTCAGCATAAATGTATTCTTCACGACATTTTTCAAAATATTTGTCAGCAGTGTCGGACCTAAAATAAATATTCCCACCGAGAACACCAGCGCAATAATTACCGAAGCGTAAATTATTGCAGTATCCGCCTTATCCTTAAACACCTTTTTCAAAAACTTATCTATAGCATCTTCTTCGTAATCCTCTCCGTAAAACTCTGCCGAATACATAAGCTCCTTCACACCGTTTACCAGTGAATCAATAAGAACAAAGCTTCCTCTTATTATGGGAAGTTTGAAAAATTTATGTTTAAAAATCTGCTTTATTTCACTTTCCTTTATTTCAATTTCACCGTCTGGTTTTCTTACCGCAGTAGCGATTTTGTCAGGACCCTTCATCATAATCCCTTCAATTAAGGCCTGACCGCCAATACTGGTTTTCTTAACCTCTCTTTTGATTAAATCACTCATTTTGTCCCCTTTTCTAATCCCAATCAATGTATTATACAATTAATATATATTTTCTTCAAGCATTAAATAAGCTTTGTAATTATATACTACAAAGCTTAATCTTTCTTTAATTTACTTCAAGAATTTCGTAATCTACCACACCGCCGGGGGATGTTACATGTACCTTTGTGCCCTTTTTCTTTCCTAAAAGTTCAGAGCCCAAAGGCGATAAATTTGATATCTTTCCCGCCACAGGGTCGGCCTCTGTTGCCCCAACTATGCTGTAATCAAGAACTTCATCAAATTCAAGGTCCTTAAGCTTAACCTTGCTTCCTATTTGAACCATATCTTTATTTTTCTCATTGTGCTTAACAATCTTTGCATGCTTAATTGTATGTTCAAGAACGATTATTCTTGACTCATTTTTATTCTGCTCTTCTTTTGATTCGTGATATTCAGCATTTTCGCTCAGGTCGCCTTCCTTCAGCGCTCCCTTTATTCTCTCGGATATTTCATATCTCAGCTTCGTTTTTCTGTATTCAAGCTCGTTTTCAAGCTCCTTATATCCTTCTTCAGTTACCAGAATTTCTTTAATTTCCATTTTTCACCTACTATAAATGTGCTTACTATATTATATCCTAAAAAAATATAATTTCAAGCATTTTTGTAGTATGTACTTAATCATACCCTGAATTCTGCGGTTGCCCTCACCTTGTTGTATATTTCTGATAATCTGTCCAGCGCCATGTTTAATGTTTCATCTTTTTTCGCAAAATGGAATCGGATGTATTGGTTTATATCTTCCTTAAAGAAGCTTGAGCCCGGAACTGCTCCAACCTTCACTTCTTTTGCAAGCCATTCACAGAACTTAAGGTCGTCATTGCAGTTAAATTCACTTATATCCACCATCACGAAGTAGGCTCCCTGAGGCTCGCTGTACTTCAGTCCGATTTGCTTCAATCCATTTGTAAATAAATTTTTCATATGGGTGTAGTGGTTCTGAAGCTCCAAATAGTATTCGTCCTTGAAATTCAGCCCCACAACTACGGCTTCCATAAGTGGAGCAGGTGCTCCCACAGTCAAAAAGTCGTGAACCTTTTTTACTCTGTCTGATATTCTTTCATCTGCAATTACATAACCCAGACGCCACCCGGTAATGGAGTATGTCTTTGACAGCGAATTGCATATTATTGTTCTTTCCTTCATTCCGGGCAGAGAGGATAAATATACATGCTTGTTAGGCGCGTAGATTATATGCTCGTATACCTCATCGGTTATAACATATGCATCATATTTTATTGCCAAATCAGCTATTATTTTAAGCTCATCCATTGTAAATACTTTCCCGCACGGATTTGACGGATTGCACAAAATCAGCGCCTTTGCTCCCTGCCTGAAAGCATCCTCCAGCAAATCCGCATCAAAATCAAATTTCGGGGGATTAAGAGGTATATAAATAGACTCTGCTCCAGAAAGTATGGCATCAGCACCATAGTTCTCATAAAAAGGTGAGAATATTGCAACCTTGTCTCCCGGATTTGTTATTGACATCATTACTGCCATCATTGCTTCCGTGCTTCCGCATGTAACCACAATTTCTTTGTCCGGGTCAACTTTTACTCCCGAGAAGTGCTCTTGCTTTCTCGCAAGAGCCTCTCTGAAATTCTGAGCTCCCCATGTTGTGGCATATTGATGAGGTCCTTCTAAAGCCACCTGAGTCAGTCTGTTTATAATTTCTGCCGGAGGGTCAAAATCCGGAAATCCCTGTGATAAATTAACCGCACCATGTGCATTTGAAATTCTTGTCATTCTGCGGATTACGGAATCCGTGAAACCAGCAGTACGTATACTTAATTCTCTCATTGCAGCTCCTTATTATATCTGTTATTTCCAAGCCGGCTTATATGCACCCTTGAAGGTAGTATTGTATATTTCTTCCACAGCTTCAGATTGATATTCTGCTACGATTTTTTTGAAAATTTCATTATCTGCATCCTTTGTTCTTGCGGCTATAAGGTTTATATAGCTTTTCCCCGTATAGTATCTCACGTCATCCTGGAATATTGAATCTTCTCCCGGATTTAAGCCGTTGTCCAATGCATAGTTGCAATTTATAACAGCTGCGGTAACGTCCGGAAGCACCGCATAAACATTTCCTGCATCAACCTCAACAAATTCAAGGTTCAGCGGATTTGAAACTATATCCGATAATTCAGGGCTGTCTCCTGATTCCTTGCTAAGTTCAATAAGACCGGCAGCTTCAATAATTTTAAGTGCTCTTCCTTCATTGGTTGCGTCATTAGGCACTGCAATTTTTGCTTTTTCACCTATTTCACCTACACTTTTCACCTTACTTGAATAAATGTTCATAGCTGAAATAAATGTATCGCCTATTGCCTGAATTTCATATCCGTTATTCTTAATTTCACCGTTAAGATATGCATGATGCTGGAACGCGTTCAGGTCAGTATCTCCGTTGTTTAATGCCTTATTTGGTGTTCCGTAATCCGTGAAGCTCACCAGCTCAATATTTATTCCTTCTTTAGCCAGTTTTTCGATTACCGGTTCCCACATTTCATTGGATTCTCCTACAACTCCCACCTTTACAGTTGTCGTATCCTTTTTCTCAGCATCCGCTGATTTTGAGCATGCTGTAAATGATGTCAATAATGCTGCTGCTGTTAAAACTGATATTATTTTTTTTGCTTTCATAATTTTTCTCCTTTAATTTTAATTATTTTTATTTTTTAATATCAATGACTGTTTTTTCTGACTATGGCACTTCCAATCATCTGTATTACGCTTACTAAAGCAACTAATACTATAACCGAAGCATAGGTGACATCAATTTGATTCCTCTGATAGCCAAAGCGTATGGCGAAATCTCCAAGCCCGCCTGCGCCAACTGCACCTGCCATTGCCGTAAGTCCTATGAGGCTGATTGCGGTAATGGTTGTTCCTCTTACAATACCTGGAATACACTCTCTCAAGTACACCCGGAATATAATTTCCAGCGGTCCTGAGCCCATGGACTGAGCTGCCTCTATTAACCCCGAGTCCATTTCTGCCAGTGCTGTTTCTATCTGCCTTGCAAAGAAAGGCACTGTACCAAACACAAGAGGTACTATGGCACCCTTAACACCTATTGCAGTTCCCGAAATCAGCCTTGTTAGCGGCATTACTCCTGCCAGCAATATGATGAAGGGTATGGACCTGAAGAAATTTATAACCTTGTCAAGTATTTGGAAGACTGCTGTATTTTGAATAATTCCACCCTTTTTTGTAACCGTAAGTATTATTCCTAAAATAATCCCTATAGCAAATGAGATTGAACCTGACCATCCTAACATCACAAATGTTTCTAAAATACTTTCAAAGAAAACAGGAAGCTTTGAAAATACATTGGGAAAAATACTACTTAGAAACTCTTGCATCTAAAATCACCTCCACTCCTACATTCTTTCCTCTCAGATAATCAATTGCATCGGTTATACTGCTTTCCTTACCACTTACTATGGATACAAGCCCTCCAATGGGATGGTCTCCGATAAGCTCGATGTTTCCGAATATTATATTGACATTCAGATCAAAGCTTCTTGAAATATGTGATACCAGAGCCTCCGATGCATCACGCTCCAGATATGTGAACTTTAATATGCACTCTCCTTCCTTAAGCTGTATCATTTCTGCCTTTTCATTAATCAGCTCATGTATTTTAGATAAATTGGATGTGCTGTCAACAAAATCTCTTGTTATTCTCTCAACAGGATTTGCAAATATATGAAATACATCTCCCTGTTCAACAACTCTGCCATTTTCCATAACGACAACATTTTCGCAAATTTCTTTAACAACCTGCATTTCGTGGGTTATGACAACAATGGTAATTCCAAGTTTGTCATTCAACTGCTTCAATAGCTTCAATATTGATTTTGTCGTCTGAGGATCCAGTGCACTTGTTGATTCATCACTGAGCAGTATCTTCGGGTCATTGGCCAGCGCCCGCGCAATTGCAACCCTCTGCTTCTGACCTCCGCTGAGCTGTGACGGATATACATTTGTCTTTTCCTTAAGTTCTACCAACTCAAGCAGATAATTGACCTTATCCTCTATTTCCCTCTTGCTCATTCTGCTATTCTTTAACGGATATGCAATATTTTGAAACACTGTCCTGGATGCGAACAAATTAAATTGCTGAAAAATCATCCCTATTTTCTTTCTTTCTTCTCTAAGCTCCTTCTCAGGGAGCGCCGTGATTTCCACATCACCTAAAACCACTTTTCCCGCTGTAGGTCTTTCCAGAAGATTTATGCATCTTACCAACGTTGATTTTCCCGCTCCCGAAAACCCTATAATTCCATGTATCTTACCTTCCTCCAGGCTCAAATTCACATCTTTTACAGCTTCAACAGTCTTGCCGTTTGCCTGAAAGGTCTTGCTTACATTCTCAAATACTATCAATTATTTTCCCTCCTTTTCCCGTAATTTGGCCTACCACAGGTCTTGCGTTTGACTCCACTTCAGTTTTTTTCTCTTCGGCTGATGCCTCTCGTTTAGAGAACGCAGGCTTCATCACAAATTTGTTCGCTCCCTTTGGTCGCATAAATTTGGATTGCGCTGCATTAGGTCTACCAACCATTTGTCCATCGCTGTCGCTCGAACAAATGGTGGTAGCACCATAAAAAAAACAGGTACAATGTACCTGTCTATATTTTCATCTATTCGTAAATAGCGAATATGGTATCAGGTTACATAAGGCATACTAAATACAGCCATTTTTCTTTGCATCATCGTCATTTGCATATACATGGCATTGCACATCGTTGTGTTCATCATATACATTGTTGTTATGTTTGTATTTGTACGCATCTTATTTCTCCCTTCCATTTTTATCATGTTCATAATGTTTTTATTTGGTGCCTTGCTATATTATGTATTATACATACTTTTGAGGACCAGTGTTAATACGTAAAATTGACAGCGCGCTATAGGAAAAAGCTATAGCACATTTTCCTTGAACTTGATCAATTCTTCCACATACTTTTTGCCTATGTGACTGATTGTAGTGTTTTTTCTCGAAATGTACCCTATGCTCATTATTTCGTCAGAATCAAGGGGAATCGCCTTGTATTCATCGCCGTTCAGCTCCTCGCATATAATGCCGGAACATAGCGTGTACCCGTTGAGACCTACCATCAGATTAAGCATTGTAGCTCTGTCATTTCCCTTAATGATTTTTTTGTATACATTTGTGCTAAGAACTTCCTCTGCAAAATAAAATGAATTATTCATCCCCTGGTCAAATGACAGGCAGGGATAGTCCTGCAGATCCTCCATTGTTATAACACTTTTCTCCGCCAGAGGATTACTCTTCCACAAATATACATATGTTTTGCAATCAAACAGCTCAGTAAACTCAAGATTGTTTTCCCTCAACAGCTTTGTGATTACCTTCCTGTTAAAATCATTTAAATATAAAATTCCAAGCTCGCTTTTGAAGCTTTTAACATTTTCTATTACCTCGTATGTCTTGGTTTCATGTACCGCAAATTCAAATTCATCCATACCGAACTGCTTAACTGTTTCAACAAATGCTTTAACCGCAAATGAATAATGCTGGGTTGAAACGCTGAATTTCTTCTTCACATTGTTTTTATCAACATACTTCTGGTTAATAAGCTCATACTGCTCTGCCACCTGCCTGGCATAGCCAAGGAATTCCTCACCCTCCGGTGTTATGGTAATTCCGCGGTTAGTCCTTTTATATATGGTAATGCCAATTTCATTTTCCAAATCCCTTATTGCTGCTGACAAGCTGGGCTGCGAAATAAATAATGCCTGGGCAGCTTTGTTCATTGAATTGCAGTCAGCTATTGTAATAGCATATCTTAATTGCTGTAATGTCACTTTGCCTCCTTCTGTGCACTATGCAAGGAATTCCAGACCGGTTTTTGCATCCTTCATTGTGGACTGTATGTATGCGATTGTTTCCTGAAGCTTCTGNNTTTAATTCAACAGGAAGCTGCTTCAATATACCCTCACGTCCTATAATGCAAGGCATGCTCAATGCCACATCACCATCATGTCCGTACTGTCCTCTCAATGTGGTGCAAGCGGGATAAACGCTTCTTTCATCCAGCAGCACAGCTTTTGCCATGGTAATAGCTGCTTGAGAAACACCTGCATTTGTCCATCCCTTGCCGTTTAGAACGCTATATGCCGCACTTACAACAAGCTTCTTAACATTTTCAGGATCTCTGATTTCTTCTGTGTTTTCAAAATATTGTCCAAGTTTATCATATGGTATGCCCGCAACATTCATGTGACTCAACGCAGGGAATGCCGTGATGCCGTGCTCTCCCATCATGTATCCCGTAACAGATTTAGGATCGATGTTGCATGCGTCCGCCACTATTTTGCGCAATCGTGCCGAATCAAGCATTGTTCCTGTTCCAAATACTCTCCCTGCCGGATATCCGAACTCGTTTTCCGCAATATACACCATGGTATCCAACGGATTTGTAATAAGAATAACTATTGCTTCCGTGGTATACTTTGTAATACCTGCCATAACCTCACGAATTACCTCGCAGTTTATACTTGTAAGCAATGTGCGGTTGGGCTCTCCCTTTGGGTCGTTTGGATCAGGTATAACGCTCGGACCTGCGGCAACTATTATAACATCCGCATCTGCACACTGCTCATATCCACCGCTTTTAACACTCACATTGTTCATATATGTAAGCGCTGTAGCCTGAGCCTGATCAAGGGCCTCCCCAAGCGCAACATTTTCCAAGATATCAATCAGCCCGATTTCAGCAAACAATCCGGTTTTCATTGCATCTGCCAACACATATGAGCCAACATGACCCACTCCTACAACAACTAATTTATTCTTGTGCATTTTATCATCTCCTGTAAAAGTTTATTAACAGGCGTACCTGTCAGTCTAAAAATTTAAACAATAATATCATAACTTCAATTCCATATCAACACTTAATTATTTTGCTGTTCACGCATAACGCATCCTATTACAAAAAATAGCCCGTAATAAGCATATCACAATCTCGCATACCTCGTTGGGGTTAGGGCATACAAAAAGGCACAACTTGCGTTGTGCCCGGCTATCTTTGTTTTTATATAACCTTGTATATCCATCCTTCAGGAGCTTCTACGTCTCCCATCTGGATTCCATACAGTGTATCATACAGTTTTTTTGTAACAGGTCCCACTTCTGTTTCGCTGTGGAATACATGGAATTTGCCTTTGTGCTCTATTCCTCCTATAGGAGTTATAACAGCTGCTGTCCCGCATGCTCCGGCTTCCTTTAACTCGTCTAACCGATCTATGTAAACATCTGTTTCAAGAGCTTCCATTCCCAGATAATCCTTGGCAACCTGCATCAATGAAATTCTTGTAATACTCGGAAGTATGGATGATGATTTTGGAGTTACGAATTTATCATCCTTAGTTATTCCAAAGAAGTTGGCAGCTCCAACCTCGTCAATTTTTGTATGAGTTGAAGGATCGAGATAAATGCAGTCAGCAAATCCTTTTTCAACAGCCTCGTGATGAGAATATAAGCTTGCCGCATAGTTTCCGCCAACCTTATTTTTTCCTGTTCCGTGAGCGGCAGCTCTGTCAGCCTCTGTTGTTGTAAAGTTTACAGGGCTCATTCCGCCTTTGAAGTAAGGTCCCACAGGCATACAGAACACTCCGAATATATATTCAGGAGCAGGCCTTACACCTATGTTATCACCTATACCGATTACAAATGGTCTCAAGTACAATGTTGCTCCTGAGCCATATGGAGGTACCCAAGCTTCATTAGCCTTAACAACCTGCATGCACGCATCTATAAATTTTTCAACAGGAACAGCCGGCATCAATACCTTCTCGCAGCTTCTCTGCATTCTTTTCGCATTCTCATCAGGTCTGAAAAGCTGAACTCCACCGTCCTTTGTTGCGTATGCCTTAAGTCCCTCGAAGCATTCCTGACCGTAGTGCAAGCATGTGGAGCCTTCGCTTATTGCTATCTTATTATCCTCAACAAGTTGTCCGTCATCCCATTTTCCGTCTTTCCAGTAAGATATATATCTTTTGTCTGTCTTAATGTAGCTGAATCCCAGTTCTGCCCACTTGATATCTTTTTTCTGCATTTCTCTTCCTCCTTTATTTCTATCATTAGATTCTATTATATAGTCTGATGGCATACTTTTCAAGTATATACATAAAAAAACTATGGAAGACTTCCCCTTGCAGAGATAGCCCTCCATACTGCATTATTCAATAAATTTTTATAAATTTCGTCAAAATATTTCCCGGGTAATTAGATTCCCAATTCTTCCTTTACTTCCCTGAATGCATTTAATGCAAAGTCCAGGTCCTCTTTTGTATGAGCAGCAGAAATCTGAGTCCTGATTCTGGCCTTTCCTTTAGGAACCACAGGGAAGTAAAATCCAACTGCATACACTCCCTTTTCCAGGAGCTTTTCCGCCATTTTTTGGGATAAAACTGCATCTCCCAGCATAATAGGCACTATTGGATGTTCTCCTTCAATTATTGACAAACCAATTTTCTTGATTTCCTGTCTGAAATATTTTGTATTTTCCTCGAGCCTATCCCTGTACTCAGTGCTTTCTGTAAGCATTTCAAGAACCCTCAGCGATGCTCCAGCTATAGAAGGTGCCAATGTGTTTGAAAACAGATATGGCCTGGAGCGCTGTCTCAGCAGGTCGATTATTTCTTTTCTTCCGCTGGTGTATCCGCCGCTTGCACCGCCTAATGCCTTGCCAAGAGTTCCTGTTATAATATCCACCCTGTCCATTACGCCTCTGTATTCATGAGTTCCTCTTCCGGTCTTGCCCACAAATCCTACGGCATGGCTGTCATCCACCATTACAATGGCGTTGAATTCATCTGCGAGATCGCATATTCCCTGCAGGTTTGCAATTATTCCGTCCATTGAGAAAACTCCGTCCGTGGCAATAAGCTTTATTTTCGCTCCGTCCTTGTCTGCCTGAACAAGCTGCTCTCTCAGGGACTCCATATCATTGTTCTTGTATCTGTATTTCTTTGCCTTTGCCAGCCTTATACCGTCAATTATGCTGGCATGATTTAATTCATCGCTTATAATTGCGTCATTTTCTGTTGTGATGGTCTCAAACAAACCTCCATTTGCGTCAAAGCATGAAGAATATAAAATTGTGTCCTCCATACCTAAAAATTCACTTATTTTCTGTTCAAGAAGCTTGTGAATTTCCTGTGTTCCGCATATGAATCTCACTGATGAAAGACCGTATCCCCATGAGTCAAACGTAGACTTGGCAGCTTCAATAACTTCACTGTTATCAGCAAGTCCAAGGTAGTTGTTTGCGCACATGTTGAGAACTCCGTCTACCTTTGTTGTATTGATTCTGCTTCCCTGAGGTGTTGTAATTATCCTTTCATTCTTCCAAAGACCGCTTTCCTTTATTTCGTTCAAAATGTCTGAGTAATATTGTTTTTCTTTGTACATAGCTCCTCCTTTTAAATTACTTCCGCTTTTCAGTCCAATCCAAAATAACCTTGCCTGATTTTCCGCTGATCATTGCTTCAAATCCCTTTTCAAACTCCGTATAGTGGTATCTGTGCGTAATAATAGGTGAAACATCCAGACCAGCCTTAATCATAGCCTGCATCTTATACCATGTTTCAAACATTTCTCTTCCGTATATTCCTTTAATTTTAAGTCCGTTGAAAACAAGCTTGTTCCAGTCAATTGAAACATTATTCTCCTGAAGTCCAAGCATTGCAATTTTTCCGCCATGTGCCATATTGTCAATCATCATGTTGAGCGCAGCGTCATTGCCTGACATTTCCATTCCAACATCAAAGCCTTCCTTCATTCCCAGCTCGTTCATTACATCTGTGATGCTTTCCTTGTTAGTGTTGACAGTTCTGAAATTACCCATTTTTTGCGCAAGTTCAAGTCTCGTGTCATTAATATCCGTCACCACCACAAATCTGGCTCCGGCGAACTTGGAAATAGCCGCCGCCATAATACCTATGGGGCCCGCTCCCGTAATAAGTACGTCTTCACCAAGCACATTGAATGACAGTGCCGTGTGAGCAGCATTGCCAAAGGGATCGAAAATGCTGTACAGCTCTTCCGGCAGTGATTTGTCACAAAGCCATATATTCGCAGCCGGCAAAGCAACATATTCTGAAAATATCCCTGTCCGGTTTACGCCGACACCTTTTGTATCCTTGCAGAGGTGCCTTCTTCCCGCAAGACAGTTCCTGCACTTGCCGCAAACTATATGTCCTTCCCCCGAAACTAAATCTCCCACATGCAGTTCCTTGACACCCTTTCCTACCTCGACAATTTCACCTACAAATTCATGCCCTATCGTCATGGGAACAGGTATTGTTTCCTGTGCCCACTTATTCCAAGCATAAATGTGAACATCAGTACCGCATATTGATGTTTTGTGCATCTTTACAAGAACCTCTCCCTCTTCCGGAACGGGAATATCAACCTGCTCAAGCCATAAGCCCGGTTCTCTGTATCTTTTCACAAGTGCATCCATTTTGGCCATCTCTCACCCTCCTCATAAACAAACGTTTTTCTTAATAAAATAATACTTCATATTTGTTTTCATGTCAAGAGCCAGTTGAATGATTTGTACACAAATCATAAACAGATACCAATCGGTATCTGTTATATATCTATTAATGTTCTGTCAGATAATTCTCTTTAATTTAAAATCCATGTAGTCACTTGAAACACAGTGAACATCTATGTTGTTAATTATGCCTTCTCTTACGTTCTTGTGGCCTTCCTCACCGTGGAGATGTCCGTAAATACATATGTCGGCTTCGTAGTCCATCATGATTTTGAAAAACTCATTGGGATTTCCGTCACCGTCAAAGGGTGGATAATGAAGCATTACTATTGTCATGCCATTTCTTTTCTTTGCAGACTCAAGTGAAAGCTTCAGCCTGTTCATTTCTCGCAGGTATATCTTTTCATTTGATATTTCTGACGCATCAGCTGAATGCTCTTCCATTGTATCCCATCCTCTTGTGCCGCAGATGATTGTTTTCCCATGTTCATAGCTGTTGTTTTTTAAGAACTTCACGGTTTTCAGACCCATGCCGTCCAACTTATTTGATGTGGACCACCAGTAATCGTGATTTCCCTTGCCTATTATTTTAATGCCCGGCAGCTCGTCAATTTTGACTAAATCGGCCATTGCATCTTCAAGTTTTCCCGCCCACGAAATGTCTCCGGGTATGAGAACAAGGTCATCCTCTCCCACATGCTCCTTCCAGTTGCTCATTATTTTATTTTCATGGTCTATCCAGTTGTCGCCGAAAATATTCATTGGTTTTTCATTTCTGCTGTCAAAATGCAAATCGGCTATAGCATAAATTTTCATACGGTATCCTTATAATTTTATATAATTAAATTTGATATTCATTTGTTTGGCAAGCTCAGCCTCGCGCTCCTGACACGTAAACAAAATTATCTGTCTTCTCTGGCTTTCTTTTGCCAGCATGTCAATTGAATTCCTCAGCCTTTTGGAGTCATACTGCACAAAGCTGTCATCGAAAATCAACGGTATGTTCTGATTGCCGCTGAGTATGCTGCCAAGTCCTACACGCAGGGACAGATAAAGCTGATCCAGCGTACCGCCGCTCAGGCTTTCAAGCTCGATATTTCTCTCCTTATTATCTTCTTCAATCACTGTGATATGCATATTTTCATCTATTAAAACCTGGCTGTATTTTCCGGCTGTAAGATATGCAAAATTATCACTTATTGACCTTCTCAGAAGAGGCATAAAATCTCCCTTAATAGAATCGGATATGCTGAGAATTTTCTCGGCGGCAATTTCCGCAACCCTTATTTTTCTTTTGAATGTATTTATTTTATTTTCATAGAAGTCTATTTCTTCATCAATCTCAACCAGGCTTCGAGTGCTGCCCTCTATTTCATCTATTTCTCCGAGAATATCATCAATACTTTTCTCCAGACCTGACTTCTCTTCGGATAATTTGAATATTCTCAGCTGGTGCTCCTGCCTGTCAATCTTTTTAATCTCTGAACAATCGGCGTTTTCAACTTTAGATTTCAAACTTTCGAAGCTTTCATCACCTATTATTTTATAAAGTATTTCTTGTTTATAATCCCTGTCGGAAGCCAGCTCCGTATATGTACTCCTGTACTGAGCAGCACATTTAAAGCTATCCATATCCTCCATACCGTTACCGCTTAAAATCATTTCAAGCCTTTTTTCTTCAAAGGATATTTCCTTGTTAAGCTTAACAAGGCTTTGGCTTTCCTGCTCAATCCTGCCTCTGATGGCGGATTGCTGACTGCTCACCTCATCCTTCCTTAAATATGCATCATTTATTTCTTTTATATTGTCATCGCCTATAATATCCATACCGAATATGGACAGGCATTCAAGAATATTATTTTCAAGAGATGCATTCTCGCTTTTCAGTGTGCTCAAAGCTTCCTCATCGTATTTTATTAACTTGATCTTTTCTTCATGCATACTTTTTTCAGTTCTCATTTTGCTGCATTTTTCAACAGCTTCTTCAAGGCTCTCACATCCTGTGTCGCTTACTATGTCTTGCCTGTCACTGTGAAGCCTGTTCAGTGAAACCGTATTGTCGGCAGTTTCACATTCTATGGCATCAATTTCATTTTTTGCACTTTTGATTTTATTCAAAACCGGTCCTGCAAATATAACCGAGTTTATAACAATAAGAGCTGTAACAACGGCTGCAGAAATATTCACGGATTCATCCATAACATAGTAGCTGTCAAGAAAGCTTTTGATTATATCACTGTATTTATATACAGAATACCAAAGAGCTGAAATCAGGGTGGATGCCAGCAGCACCATAAAAAACAGCCCCCAGGATTTAAATCTCTTGTAGCTTCTCATTTTTTCATAGATTCCATTGTTGAGAAGAACATTTGTAAGCTCTATTCTCCTGCTGAAATCCTCTATTTTTTCAAATTTCTCGAGATAGCTTTCTATTTCTTCAATATTTGTACCTGATAAATTTTCTTTTCCTGCCTGTATTTTAACCTTAAGTTCTTCAATTCTTACAATATTATCTTTATATTTTCCGTAATTACCCTTCAGAATATCTATGCTGAATTCTTCGGTAATCTTATTTGATATATCAGCCATGAGCCTGCTCAGCTCGGCTTCATTGTCCTCTTTTTCTTCTTCAAGCTTCCTTTTCTGAAGATACATTAAATTAAGTGCATTCTCAATATTCAGAGCCTCTCTGTAATCCTCCGTGGAATATTCCCTCAGCTTAACCGCAGGATAATCAGATAACTTTTCATTAATTGCATCAAGCTCTTTTTTAATAGGCTCTGCCCTTAAAAATTTATCTCTTTCAAGAGAAAGGTCATAGTCTGCCAATTCCTTGTTCAATTCCTCAATACGCAGGCTCAGCTCTTGAATTTTGCCGTTAATTTTTTTCTTTTCCATAGCTAAGAATACAGTCTGTCTGCATGCTTTCATGGAATTTTCTCTTGCCTCTTTCAATTCTGACAGACGAAGGGCATATTGACCAAGCAGAGTTTTGTCATCACTCTCATTTCCTGCCTCATCCTTTATGCCGCCTAATCTGCGGATAATCCTGTCCACGGATATGGATTCATCTCTGGTCTTGCTGAGATTAATTATTTTATTTTTAATTTCATCAGCCATTTCATTTTCTGTTTTGTTTCCAAGCTGACGGATGCTCACTGTATTGTTGAAAAAAATCTTGCTCATGTTGAAAAAATATTCGCCAGGGTTTGTTATTTCTTCCTCGTACAGTTCATTATCATCCTCAGCTCTCTTTAAAACCTGAGTGGTACCCAGAGCAAAATCTCTGGAAATTATATGTTTTTCTCCATCCGCGTCCCTGATTCCAAGTGAGCCCCTGTACAAATTGCTGTTCCATGGCCTGTACTTATTGAATCTCAGCGCATCGGCATCATCACTTCCAAACCCGTACAACATGGCTTCTATGAAGTTATGCACGGTACTCTTTCCCGCTTCATTTTCCCCATAAACGATATTGAATTTATTTTCAAAATACAGTCTCTTATATGTGAATTTTCCAAAAGCTCTCAAATGCAGCTTGTTTATATACATGCTAATTTACCACCTTTTCTTTGCGGAGAACTTCAAGACCAAGCTTAAATGCCTGCTGCTGTGTCTTATCCTGATGATTATCAAATTGCAGCTTGTAGCTCTCGATTATGTTAAATTCATTGCAGTCCTGTATTTTAACTTCTGAATTCTTATAAATGTAATTTTCATCAAACTCAATATAGTAAAAAAATTGCCTTGCTTCATTTTCAACTTCATCCATTGAAATATCTGTGTTGACTTCCCCTGTGAGATTTATTCTTACATAATCTTTGATGTTGGAAAATGTATCTCCCGAGAATTTTATCAGGTCGAGAATTTTATTGAAGCTGTAGCCGGATTCTAAGTTGATATTGCGGGTTATGAACTTTCTTTTGGACAGAGGCTTAAATTCATATTCCACTGTTCCTTTTTCGATATCTCCTTTAACTATGCCGTGCTCGCCTTCTTCGTCAAAGGAAGTTGGCTCGGGACTTCCGCAGTATACGATATTATCCTGCTCTGCTGAAAAGTTGTTTCTGCCTCCCAAAGCACAATAGTCAAATTTATTTTTTATGGCATCTATACTTGCAAACAGCTCAGTATCTGCATCACAGTGCAGCAAAAGAACGTTAATACTGCTCTCATCCACAGAAATATCATACATTGCCTGAGCAAGCAGTTGTTCATTGCTGTCACTGCTCATGGAATAAACGCATAAATTTTCTTCATGGAAATAAATTTTTTCCATGTTCTGGGTGTTTTTGATTATGTGCACGTTTCCCGGCCAGTCTATATATTCATATAGGCTGCTTATATTGTACGGGTCGTTTTTTCCGCACGCAATTATAACATCTGTATCAGGAATTGATTTGAACTTTGCAGACAGACCTTTAAGGATTTTGAAGTTTATATATTCTCCTTCTGTCAAGTTTCCTGCAATAAACAGAAATCGGGTTTTTTCATTCCTTGCCGTCCTGATTATTTCATCAAATGTATCCTGTATTTCCTGCCTTCTCTTTTCTCTTTCCTTCAGGCTGAAGTTCTTAATACGAAATCTTTTTCCTATATGTATATCTGATGTATGTATAAAGCTGACTTTCATGGTTTCTCCCCTTATCCCATGTTATTCTTCCGCAGCTATCATCCAGCTGCCTATTGTTTCAAAACCGATGCCGTGATATATTTTACCGGCTTCTGGATTATCATAAAACAAGCATATGCTGCCGCAGTCCTTAAGCACATCCGTACAAAGACTGGAAATACAGTTCACTGCCATGCCCTGTCTCCTGTAATCCTTATTTGTTGCAACACTTATAACCATTGCTGCATACTGGTTTTCAGCCGATGTTCCCGCTGTAGATACAATGCTTCCTTCTTCGTTTTCTATATAGTAGAATCGTCCTGTTCCAGTCTCAATACTTCTTCTTAGCATTTCTCTGTTCTCTCCGGTTGATCTAAACTCCTCAATTGAATCTATGAAATCAGCCAGCCTGTCCACATCCTCCACAGATGCGATGTTAATTACATATCTGCCCTCGGCCTTCAAAAGTTTTGATTTATCCCTGAGCTCACAAAAAAATTTTTTACTAACAACCTTATTATTAAGTGCGTCAATAAATTTTTCCGCAACGTCATATTTTCCTGAAATAAGCTTTTTATCTTTATATGATGAAATAATTTCTTTGAATCTTTCCGGCTTCCCAGCGTAGCCTTCCTTAAAATATGGAATAAAATTGTCAAAATATCTGAGAAGCACTCCTTGAAGTGCGCCATGATTATTGAAGTCGCCCCATAAATCCATGCATGGCTCCTCAAATCCCGTATTGAGAATATCTCCTATTATAAACAAATTGAACGCAGCTTCCTCCGAAAGAAACTCCAATGCTGTAATCGCATCCTTTGCATTTAATTTTCTGATCATGGCAACCTCCTTTTTGTATTATTCTATCATAATCCTCTTTAGTCCGCAAGTTCCTTCAACCTGTCCAAATCAACTATCTTTACTGTTGAACGATACACGTCTATTATGCTGTCCTGCTGCATGGATGAAAACTCCCTTGAGAGCGACGGCCTCTTGACATTTAAAAAATCAGCCAACTCCTGCCTTTTCATTGGCATGTCAAATATCAGGGAATTTGTTTTTTTATGCAGCTCTAAAAGATATACTGCAATACGTCCTTTCAATGTTTCTGCATTTAAAATATGCATTTTTTTATTCAGCATAACAATTTTGTCAGAAAGAATTGTCAGCATGTTTCTGATTAATATATTGTGATAATTGCATGCCTCCATGCACATGGTGAAAAATATGCTGTAAGGTAATATAAGGGCCTTGCTGTTTCCCTGGCTGATTAAGTCATAGGGAGTTTCCTTTGATGAAGAAAAGGCAAGGGCTTCTCCGAACAAGTCATTTATTTCCAACGATGTTACTATTACTCTTGCACCGTTGTATTTTTGTGATACGAGATTGAAGCTGCCTTCTACCACTATTCCCAGCTTTTTAATTGTATCGTCCTTTTGAAATAACATCTGATTATCCTTGTACTCAACAACCTCTGCCTTGCTGCATTTAAGTATATGCGCTATTTCCTTCTCGTTTATACCCTCAAACAACTGATTACTTTTTATAACCTTTATTATTTCATCCATGGGTTTTTCCTTCTTTACTTTTCTTTCTTTATGTTATATAACTATTAGTAACAAATGTTACATACTTTATTTTTTAATTTTAATATAATGCAATCATTAAGTAAAGATATTTGTGAGGTAAATATGAAAAGAAAAATTGTTAAAATACATGAAGAAAAATGCAACGGGTGTGGATTATGTGTAAATGCATGTCATGAGGGCGCACTGGAACTTGTGAACGGAAAAGCAGTGCTGCTTTCAGATATATACTGTGACGGTCTTGGAGATTGCCTGCCTCAGTGTCCTGTTGACGCAATAGAAATCATTGAAAGGGAAGCAGAAGAGTTTGACAAGGAATTGGTCGAAAGAAGAATGCAGGAAAGAAAACAGAAGGAAGATAAGAAAGAAATGCCGTGCGGATGTCCTGGACACCATGCAAAGCTTATAAATCACAAGGCTCCTTTAAGCGTTAAAAGCGTTCAGAAAGAGGAAGAAAATGTTCAAATCAGCAGCCAGCTCAGACAATGGCCTGTTCAGATAAAGCTGGTTTCACCTATGGCTCCTTATTTTGACGGCGCTGATATATTGGTTGCCGCAGACTGCACAGCATATGCCTATGCAAACATACATCAGGATTTCATGAAAGGTAAGGTAACAATAATCGGTTGTCCGAAGCTGGATGACGTGGACTATTCTGAAAAGCTTACAGCCATATTGGAAAACAACGATGTAAAAAGCATCACTGTGCTGAGAATGGAAGTTCCGTGCTGCTCAGGAATTGTAAATGCGGTTAAAAACGCAATAATGTCTTCAGGAAAGCTTATCCCTTGGGGATTCAAGGTTGTTGCAACAGACGGAACACTTTTAGACTAATATCACAATCACGTTAACCTATAGCCATTTTTTCAAAAAGCCGTTATGAAAAATGGGCTGGTGTATACGTAAAGCTGCATGCGGAGATTTCTCCTCTGCAGCTTTAATTTCATCTGTCATTAGTGTCATCACCGTTTCCGCTGACAGGAATTAATTCCCCTCCTATCTGCGAAGGCGGCTTCAGTATTGCCTTGAAGAAGTCCTTCACCCTTGCTGCCATTTCTCTGAGCTCTCTCATTTCCTGTCCGGCATAAACCTGTACATCAGCCGAGACTCCAACTGCTTCAACCCCAAGCCTTTTCGCAATATACAGCGCTCTGTGGAGATGATATCTTTGTGTCACTATAACGATTTTTTCCGCAGCAAATATTTCTTTTGCACGATACACACTGTCATATGTGGATATTCCCGCATGGTCCATAAATATGTTTTCCGAAGGGACTCCCATATCAACGGCGCATCTTTTCATTATATTGACTTCATCATACCATTTCGTAGTGTGGTCGCCGCTCATGAGAATTCTGTCCGAAACTCCTGTATTATACAGTGCAACTCCGGTTGTTATTCTGTCCCTCAGCATAGGGCTGGGTGAGCCGTCACTTCTCACGCCCGCGCCCAAAACCAGTATACAGTCTGCCTGAGCATTCAGGGCATCCTCCATTGAGACAATTCTGCCCAAAGTTGATATTACAACATATCGATCTATAGCTATAAACACAGAAAGCCCTATGGTTATAATTAAAATAAATATTGAAAATAAACGCTTTACAGCTCTTAATAGCTTCTTCATGTATTTCTCCGTACTAAAATATGAAACTATTATACACCATTTAAGATAAGTTGCAAAGCCTTCTGTTCAAAGTTTCGGTATGCGGTTATTAATGGAAACATACGCAAGTGCGCGACAATAGCAGTTAATTCACTGCATGACCTATAATAATTTGCAGTTTATGCTATATAGATGTAGAATGACAAATATTTATGGCAGCAATTGTAACAAAGCTTGCATTACCGCATACTATGATTAGGGTTGTACGCAATAATGGAAATTTTTCTGACAAAGCAAAACGTGAAATATTATAAATTAGTTTATATGGACTTATAGTAAGTGTATAAAAATTCCATATAAAAATATAGCCAAAATGACCGTGTATTCGTCTGAAATGACCTTTTACAGATACCGCGAAGCACAAATACAGGGATTTGAATTGAAATTTCAACAAAAGTTGTTTTTGTAAAAAAATTTTCATTTGTATTGACAATAATTATATAAAATCCTTACAGAAATATAGCCAAAATGACCGCGTATTCGTCTGAAATGACCTTTTATAGATACCGCGAAGCACAAATATAGGGATTTGAATTGAAATTTCAACAAAAGTTATTTTTGCAAAAAAATTTTCATTTGTATTGACAATTATTATATAAAATCCTTACAGAAATATAGCCAAAATGACCGTGTATTCGTCTGAAATGACCTTTTATAGATACCGCGGAGCACAAATATAGGGATTTGAATTGAAATTTCAACAAAGGCTGTTTTTGCAAAAAAAATTTCATTTGTAATTGCAGAGATATATAAGCCTGATGCATAAGTATTGCTCCTACATCAGAAAAATTTGCATATTTTAAAAATGGTGATGGAAGCAAAAGAAATTTGTAGGTAAAGAAAACCTAACGCATAAAAAAGAACAGGTACTTAACATCCTGTTCTTAGACTATCATTTTATTTATTAACTTATCTGATTACAACAAGCATTTTTATTTCATGCTATGGGGTAACTGCGTATATGTAGTGGCGCCATACCTTTATCCACTGGTCAAGCCTGTAATACTTGCGGACCTCAGTATTTGAATTTGCAGCAGGGTCGTTCACAACCACATATTCAATATCATCAATAACATCAAATCCCACAACAACCATTAAATGTCCGCCGGAAAATGAGGAAATCGCTCCGTCCAAATCTTCCTTATTATCCATGCGCACCGAAGCCACCACAGGTATTCCCTTTGCGATATAATTTTTTACTGTGTTTATTGATTTACATTTCTTTGTATATGCCCTCATGCCCATTTCTCCCGCAAATGCGGCATTTTGAGGCCAATTGCCATATGCTTCGTTGCCGGTATCAAATGTCCCTCTTGTAACCTGTTCCAGTTCCACATTTTTGCCGTGATACTTCAGTGCCATTGTCAGAGATGTTGGGCTGCATATTACATGAGCATCCTTGTGCCCGCTTGCCAGCTGGGAAATCAAAGGAACATTGGCAAGTGTCCTCAGATAGTCTCCTTCCACAGTCTCATCCTCTCCGGCGTCAGTCGAAAATGCTATCAGCTTCAGCTTCGGATTCTTTCCTTTTAAAACAACCTTAATCTGCACAGCATCTCCATATTTATCGTTAAGAACGAAAATCCTGTCATCAGTTGCTCTGATAATTTCATCCTTGTAATAATTTCCAACTCCTGTGTTGTTGCCGTCTGTGGACCACAAGCCATAGCTTACATATGGTGTCCAATTGTCTTCAACTCTCAATCTTATAAAAAGCTCCACAAAGCTTCCTTTATCAGTCCTTGAATTCCATGAAGGAGTTATTTCCTTGAATTTCTCAGTTTCAACAATAGGAGTCTCCAAAAAGCCTTCTCCGTTATTTTCTGAAAGCTCAGCAAATTCACCTTTAACCGTTAAGTTATTTAATTGATTGGCCTCAAGGTCGCCATTCTCACAAATCCAGTCCATATTAATCCTCCCGTCACCATAATTTATTTTGATTTATATTCCTTCAATTCTCTCTCGTTTGCGAGTACGAAATGTCCCGGCTCAGCTTCCAGCCACTCAGGTGGATTGCTATCATAATCATAGTGATACTTACTGGGGTCATATACTTCTATTTTTTTATTTCTCTCCACTCTGGGGTTCGGAGTAGGTATGGCTGACAGCAGTGATTTCGTATATGGATGCATAGGATTTGCAAACAATATCTCAGTCTCAGCCAGCTCCACTATCTTACCCTTATGAATAACCGCAATTCTGTCTGAAATGAATCTTACCACAGACAGGTCGTGGGCAACAAACAGATAAGTGAGACCCTTCTTCTTTTGAAGTGCAGCCAAAAGATTTATAACCTGCGCACGTATGGATACGTCAAGAGCCGATATTGGTTCGTCAGCTATAACAAGCTCCGGCTCCATAATAAGAGCTCTGGCTATTCCTATACGCTGTCTCTGTCCTCCCGAAAACTCATGAGGAAAACGGCTCGCAAATTCAGGAAGCAGTCCAACGTCCAGCAATGCCTGCTCGACCTTTTTCTTTCTTTCATCTTCACTTCCGTAATTTTTTAAATTGTACAATCCTTCAGATACAATGTAATCAACCTTTGCTCTTTCATTCAGCGATGCCATTGGGTCCTGGAATATCATCTGTATTTTTCTTGTGAGCTCTCTGTCCAGATCCCTGCTTATTTTTCCGCTAATCTTCTGACCTTTGTAAATTATTTCACCGGATGCGGCAGGATTTATCCTTATGATTGCTCTTCCTATGGTTGTTTTTCCCGAGCCGGATTCCCCAACCAGTCCGAATGTCTCTCCCTTGTAAATATCAAAGCTCACATCGTTAACTGCCACAAAATTTTTGTGTTTATTGCCAAATTCTACTTTTAAGTTCTTAACCTCTAACAGTGTCTCCTTGTTATTCAATGTCATCACCTCTCTTCAATTCCATTTCCTGCATCTTTTTAATTAAAAGAGGTGGTTCCACCTTTGGAGCTCTCGGGTCTAAAAGCCATGTACGGGCTTTATGTGTGGGGCTAACCTCAAAATACGGAGGACGCTCCACAAAATCAATTTTAAGTGCGTGAGGGTTTCTTGGGGCAAATGCATCTCCCTTTATTTCCTTGAACAAATTCGGAGGTGTACCTTTTATTGAATATAAGTCTTCTCCCTTTATGCCCAGCTGTGGAAGCGAAGACAACAAAGCCCATGTGTACGGGTGCTTCGGATCAAAGAACACTTCTTCGGCGGAGCCTAATTCTATTATATCTCCCGCATACATAACGGCAATTCTGTCAGCAACATTTGCCACAACCCCAAGGTCGTGTGTAATATAAATAATTGTCAGGTTGTATTTATCCTGAAGATTTTTCAAAAGTTGAAGTATTTGTGCCTGTATCGTTACATCAAGTGCCGTTGTAGGTTCATCGCATATTAATATATTGGGATTGCATGCAACTGCTATGGCTATAACAACTCTCTGTCTCATACCGCCGGAAAATTCATGAGGATATTGCTTGTATCTTCTTTCGGGTTCTGATATACCAACATCATTTAATATTTCAATTGCCAGCTTTTTAGCTGCCTCACCCTTAAGATTCTGATGAAGTTCAATGGATTCCTGAACCTGTTTTCCCACAGTCTTCAGAGGATTCAATGATGTCATAGGATCCTGAAATACCATTGCTATTTCTTTTCCTCTTATTTTAACCCAATCATCCTCGGTCTTGTACTTAGCAAGGTCATTTCCCTTATATATAATTGAACCTGATTCGATTCTGCCATTGCCATCAAGAAGTCCCATAAATGATTTATTGAAAACGGATTTTCCCGAACCGGATTCTCCAACTATAGCTAAGCTTTCTCCCTTGCGCAGGTCTAAGGAAGCGCCCCTTATGGCGGTCAGCTCCTGTCCTCTCAAATTAAACTTTATAACTAAATCCTCAACGGATAGTATAACTTCACTGTTCATAATTTCTTCAATCGATCTCTGTGCCATTTTTACCTCCTATACATGGTTTCTCGGATCGGCGGAATCTGCAAATACATTACCGATCACATAGAAGGATATGGTTACAACTGATATAACTACAGCCGGGAATAACAGCTGGTATCTTTGGTTAGGATCCATAATCAATGCTCTTCCTTCATTAACAAGATTTCCGAGGGAAGGAACATCCAGAGGCAGACCCATACCGATGTATGAAAGGAATACCTCATTACCTATGGCAGCAGGTATTGCAAGCGCCATCCTGAGCATGATAACCGATACAAGGTACGGCAGAAGGTTTTTTGCGATTATTCTGCTTGTGGGAGTACCGAGGCATCTGGAGGCTAAATTATATTCTCTGTCCCTTATAATCATTATAAGGTTACGGACAAATCTTGCCATCTGAAGCCATCCCGTCATGCACATAGCAAATATAATTGTGGAAATGCTTGGCTTCATAATGTAGGTAAGGATAATCAATACAACCGTAGTAGGTATATTATCCCACACATTGTATATTTCAGTTATTATTGCATCAAGCTTTCTTACATAACCCCAAAGTGCACCTATGGTTATTCCAACCACAGCCTCAAACAATCCTACGGCAACACCTATAAACAGGGATGTTCTTGCTCCGCTCCATACACGTGCCCATAAGTCCTGTCCTATGGAATTCGTACCAAACCAGAATTCACCGTTGGGTTGGACATTTCTATATTGCAAGTTAGTCTCAGGATTGATATATATTTGCGTCGGGCTTTTTTGACCAGGAATATATGGTTGTATCACCATAAACAAAACCACTACCGTTATCAATATTAAAAGTGCAACAGCGGCCTTGTTTTTCATGAAAACCTGGAATGTAGATCTCCAGAACGAATAGTTTGAATATCCCGTCAACTCACTTTTTGATTCATCATAGTCCGCAAATTCAAATAAAGACGGATCAATATTTTCTGTCATTTTGTTAATTATCTTCTTGCTTGTCATTATCTCGATCCTCCCTTATTGCTTAATTTTATTCTCGGGTCAAACGCAGCCATCAGTATATCCCCCAACATTAATCCAAGGATTCCTATTGATGAGTACAGAAGAACCAGCGCCTGAACAAGCGTATTATCCTGCCTCTGTATTGCTGTAACCAAAAGTCCTCCTGTCCCCGGTATTGAAAATAATGATTCCACATAAATCGAACCTGCGACGGTATACAGAATTGATGCCGGAAGGTATTGTGCCATGGGAACAAATGCGTTACGCATTACGTGGCGTATCATAATGCTTTTATTTTTTAAGCCTTTGGCTCTTGCCAGCCTCACGTAATCCTTATTCAGCTCATCAACCATGTACCTTCTTATCCACATAGCGTAATAAGCAATGTTTACCAGTGATAAGCAGAGAATCGGAAGTATCCAGCTTTTAGGGTCTGATTTGTCAAACAGCAAAGGAAGCTTGAATATATCCGTAAAAAACACCTGTATGAGAAGATAGTATATTACAGCAGGGACTGCATTTGCCCCGACAACATAGCATGTTCCGAATTTATCCCAGAACTTGCCCTTGTATCTCGCCATTAAAATACCGAGGCTTAGCCCTAATACCAGCGACACAGTCAAAGAGGCTACCCCGAAACGCAGTGATGTTATCAGTTTATCTCCTAAAATTTTCGTAATATCAACCTTGGGTCGGTATGTGATTGATTGACCAAAGTCTCCCTTTAACAAATTAATGTAAAAATTTTTAAGCTGTACAGGCAGCGGGTCCAAAAGCCCAAGATTTTTAAGCTTTGCTTCTATCTGACCAGCATCAAGCTTATCAAAGCTTGAGCCGAAATATCCTTCAATAGGCATCATACGCATCAAAAGAAACACAATTGTTATAACTATCATCAGCGTCATGAAGGATCTCAAAAGCCTTGTTGCATAATACTTCATTATAATTCTTCCTTTCTGTTTTGATTCAAATGCAAGATGGGAGCTAAGAGCCCCCATCCGTTAAGAACTATTTAGCTGCTTCTTTCAAAGCATTGTCACGCTCTGCCTGCCACTCTTCCTGAGCTTTTTCAAATTCTTCCATGCTTATAGGATTAGCAAGAAGTCTGGCTCCCTTCCATGTTGATGTTGCAATACCGAACGGTGCATACGGTCTTTCAAACGGAAGTACAATTGATGCAACATATCCGTCTCCTCCGCTTACATTGTAAGGAATAACAAAAGCGTTATTAATCAAGTATGCTTCCGCATTTGCAAACAGCTCATATCTCTTTGTCAAATCAATCAGCTCTGCTTTCGCTTCCTGAATCATAGAATCATACACGTCATAAGCGTTTTTTCCGTCTGCGCTTACTTCAGTCGTGTATTCAGGGAAGTTGTAATTTCCGCCGCGTCTGAAGGGATCTGTATATGTCTGTGGATCTGCATAGTCAGGACCCCAGTTTACTTTCATAAGTGAGTAATTGCCTGCTCTTCTTGTTCCGTCAAGGAATCCTGTAGGAGCGTGCGGAAGAAGCGTAATCTGAATGTAATCATTGCCCAGCAATGTTTCCAATCCCTGCTTAACAACCTGTGCTTCCTGTGCCCAGTATGCACTGTTTGTATTGTAAGGCATCAATATTTTTACAGGGAACTTTGCTCCTGCCTTTGTAAGCTCTTCAACAGCCTTATCTCTTAAGGATTTAGCTTCTGCTTCATTAAAGAAATCTTTGCCTTTAAGGGCTGCCAAATCGCCTATATCTGTATAATCCAAACCATTCTGCGAAGTGAAGTTCGGAGGTGTAATCGTATTTATTATCCTGTATTCAGGATTGTAAGGATCTTCTGTTGCCATAGCAGCAAGTCTGTTGAATGCAGACATAATAGACTTTCTGAAATTAGGATTGCTTACTGCAATTTTCCAGTTATCAGGCTCATATTGCGCATCAAACTTAGGATTGAAGTTAAATGCATAGAAATATGTGTATGTTCCCAATCTGTCAGGAGATATTTTGTCTTTCAGTTCAGGATTTGTCATCCATTCATCAAGGTTCGTTGTAGGAATAATCGCATGAGAAACCTCTCCTCTTCTGAACAGCTCTCCTCCTAAGGAGCTTGCTTCTTTATTGTATTTGTAGTTCAGCTCTTTTACAAATACAACATCTTTATCCCAGTATGCTTCATTCTTTGTGAGCAATCTCTTAATCTGAGGTTCAAATTCAGTTAACAGATATGCACCGTTATATAATATAGCTGAGTTCGCTGTCCCGAATAAATCTCCCATTTCTTCCAGGAACGGCTCGTAAACAGGGAAAAAGCTTACATAAGTCAGCATTGATTCGAAATAAGGAACCGGCTCTTTCAGTGTGTATACCAATGTATAATCGTCTGTTGCCTTAACTCCTACCTGTGCAAAGTCAGTAATTTCTTCATTGAAATATTCCTCTGCATTTTTTATTACAGAATAAACAATGTTAGCTGATTCTGATTCATTTGCCTTTGTCAATATGTATTTAGCGGATGCAACAAAGTCATTTGCAGTAGTTTCTGCAACTTCGTTTCCTTCAAAATCTACCCATTTAACCCCTTTTTTCAAGTGGAATGTCCATTCAAGCCCGTCATCTGACACTTCCCATTTCTCTGCCAAAGCCGGCTGAAGAACTCCGTACTTGTCGTATTGAACCAATGTGTCAATCAGGTTCGCCGCAACGTTCATATCTACATATGTTGTGTTTATCAGATAGTTGAGCGTTGTTATTTCTTCGGCGTATGTATACTTGTACACCTGCTCAGCAGCATATTTTCCGCCTTCAGTTACATCCTCTTTAGGTCCTTCGGGTGTCTTTGGCTCTTCCGCCGGTCCTGGAGCAGGTCCTCCGGAACATGCGGTTAAAATCATTGTTAGTACTAATAAAAGTGATATTAATTTTTTCATTTTTCCCTCCAAGATTAATATATATAACAAAATTAGAGTCCTAATTTTATTAACTGAAATTAATTGTGAATTCGTTTTCTTTTTACTTATAAAAATAGTGAACCCGGAAGAAATAGAACTCAAGACATATGTTATGGAATGACATTACTACTCTATTAACTGCAGATACACTTTGTATTGATATTACACTATATTCGTATATTTGTCAATAAAGTGTACATATTTTAGTATATTGAATTTTATTGTCATAATTTCCAAACAATGGTTACTTCAAACAAATTTCGTTCTATGGTACTATTTTATTAATAAAAGGTAATACAATTACACAATTATATTTTTTATAAATAAAAAAATCCCGCTTACCTATTATAGGCAGCGAGGCTCTTTATACTAAGTAAATCTTAATATTCAACATCCTTCAGGAACAATGCCTTTGCCGGAACCATGGGACCGGCTTCAGCTCTTTTCCTCACATTTAAAATATTTTCAACATCCCCGGCGCTCAGCTTGCCTCTGCCGGCTTCAATCAATGTACCTATGATTATTCTCACCATATTCCACAAAAACCCGTTTCCGTTAATCTCTATTTCCAGCATGTTGTCTTTTTCTTCTATATTAATATAATTTATAGTTCTCATTGTTGATTTCGTCTTTGATTTAAGAGTTGTGAAGCTTTGAAAATCATGACTTCCTACCAGAACACCCGCACACTGCTTCATTTTCTCAACATTTAGTTTTTCTTCAATATTGTGAATATACCTTCTGCCGAATACATCCTTAATTCCGCCGTTATTAATTCTGTACAAATATGTTTTTGACAAAGCATTGTACCTTGAATGAAATCTCTCACTTGCATTCTTCATCGACAACAGAGCTATATCCTCAGGAAGAGCCGTTTTGAATTGCTTTTCCATATTCTCTGTGCTCATATCTGAACCCGTGTGAAAATTAGCCGTATAATTCAGTGCATGTACTCCTGCATCCGTTCTTCCGCATCCAATGAGCTGAACATTTTCTCCGGTTATTCCGCTCAATATATCCTCTAATCTTCCCTGGACCGTGTTAACATCTTCGGTCTGCTTTTGCCATCCTTTGTATCTGTATCCGTCGTACTGTATAATTATTTTTATGTTTCTCATGTTATTTCTCCATAATTTATTATAAAATAATTATACATCATTTTATTGTATCTGAACAGAAATAAAACAACACTGAACTTAATTCTTTAACTCGCCATGGAGTCGTAATTTCTTGAATTATATATTCCGAGAAGCTCCTTTTCTGTT
>DDNC01000025.1:0-73904 GCA_002340985.1 Firmicutes bacterium UBA2530
ATAATAAAATAAGAAGCTCTATTGAGGACGCCAGGGCGTCCTCTTATTTAGAATTTTTTTTAAAAAAATATTGACATACTATATTGTATGGTGTAAAATTAAGAGTATTTCTTAGGAAGCCTTTGGAGGCTTTTTTTAATGAATAAAAAATACATGTATTTATTGTAAGAAAAAGGTAATCATAAAATAAATTATTGACAGCGAAATTGTTTTATGTTATCTTAAATTGGATAATGAGTCTTATTGGGCGAATAAGGGTCTGGAGGTGTTGAAATGAGAGTAGCAGTTAAGATGGCGTGCACAGAGTGCAAGCAAAGAAATTATGATACAGAAAAGAACAAAAGAGAAAACCCTGAAAGAATTGAGTTGAACAAGTATTGCAAATTCTGTAAAAAACATACTCTTCACAAGGAAACAAAATAACCGTATTGAGGTGTGTAAATGTCAAATAGAGAAAATGAAAAACCAAAATTTACAGCTCGTGTAAGCAATTATTTTAAAGGCGTAAAAGCAGAAATGAAGAAGGTTAACTGGCCTACCAAAAAAGAGTTAACTAACTATACTGTTGTAGTGCTTGTTACTACTTTTGCTATGACACTTGTAATTTGGGGCTTAGATCTCATATTCCAGAATGTGGTTTCGTTGATTGTATAAGAAGGAGTAATGCGGGTATGAAGCAAGAATCACAGGGGCCAAGATGGTATGTTGTTCATACATATTCGGGACATGAGAACAAGGTAAAAGCCAATATCGAAAAATTAGTTGAAAACAGAGAAATGCAGGATACTATTTTCGAAGTCAGAGTGCCGGTCGAAGAAGTTCAGGAAGTTAAGAACGGCAAGAAGAAAATGAAAGAAAGAAAAATGTTCCCGAGTTATGTTATTATTAAAATGATAATGACTGATGAGTCTTGGTATCTTGTTCGAAACACCAGAGGTGTGACAGGCTTTGTAGGTCCCGGATCGAAACCCGTTCCGCTGACAGATGAAGAAGTAAAAGCACTTGGTGTTGTTGAAAGACTTCCTTCAATTGAACTTGTACCGGGAGATACCATCAAAGTAAAAGAAGGACCTTTTGAAGACTTTATCGGTGCTGTAGAAAGCATAAGTCAGGAAAAGAGAAAAATTAAAGCTTTTGTGTCAATGTTCGGAAGAGAAACTCTTATTGAACTTGATTATGAACAGATTGAAAAAGTGTAATGCTTTTCAATAGATACATCGTTATGCGATGAAGGAGGTGCAATAATATGGCTAAAAAAGTTACAGCTTTAGTTAAACTGCAGATACCGGCAGGAAAGGCTACTCCGGCTCCACCGGTTGGTACAGCTTTAGGACCTCATGGTGTGAATATTATGGGTTTTTGTAAAGAGTTTAATGCAAAGACAGCTGATCAGGCAGGTATGATTATACCGGTTGTGTTGACTGTTTATCAAGATAGATCATTTACATTTATCACAAAGACTCCGCCTGTAGCAGTCCTGATTAAAAAAGCAGTAGGAATTGAAAGCGGTTCGGGAGAACCAAACAAAAAGAAAGTTGCAACACTTTCTAAGGCAAAATGCGAAGAAATCGCAAAACTGAAAATGCCTGATTTGAATGCCAACACAGTTGAAGCAGCTATGAATTTGGTTGCAGGTACTGCAAGAAGCATGGGCGTTACAGTAGAAAAATAGGAATGGCACAGTGGGAGGCCTGAAATCGCAAAGGCTGTCGGACCACTAAGGAGGTTAATAACATGCCAAAAAGAGGAAAAAAATATCAAGAAAGTATGAAATCAATTGAAAAATTGAAATTATACGACTTAGAAGAAGCTGTTGAAGCAATGCTTGGAACAGCAAAAGCTAAATTTGACGAAACAATCGAATTGCACGTTAAGCTAGGCGTGGATTCAAGACATGCAGACCAACAGGTAAGAGGAGCTATAGTTCTTCCGCACGGAACAGGTAAAGTTGTTCGTGTACTTGTATTTGCAAAAGGCGACAAAGCTAAAGAAGCTGAGGAAGCCGGAGCAGATTATGTGGGAGAAGCTGAATTAGCTGATAAAATTCAAAAAGAAAACTGGTTTGATTTCGACGTTGTAATTGCAACTCCGGATATGATGGGTGTTGTTGGTAGACTTGGTAGAGTGTTAGGTCCTAAAGGATTGATGCCGAACCCGAAATCAGGAACAGTTACATTTGATGTAGCTAAGGCTATTGAAGAAATTAAAGCAGGTAAGGTTGAATACAGACTTGATAAAACAAACATTATTCACGTTCCTGTAGGAAAGAAATCTTTCGGTACTGAAAAGTTAGTTGATAACATCAAAACAATAATACAGGCCATAATAAAAGCTAAGCCTGCAGCTGCAAAAGGAAAATATCTGAGAAGCTGTGTAGTGGCCAGCACAATGGGCCCTGGACTTAAACTCAATACATCAAAATTATCTGAGTAGTTCAAGTATTAGTTGAAATAGTTAGGACCGAATTATAATAAAAGCGAAAATTAAATAAACCGCAGACAGTTGGTACTCTCAAGAGTTTAAATATCCAGCCGAGGTGAGATAATATAAATTAATTTCTCTTCGTCTGCGGAGAGATTTTCTATTTTTCAGGAGAACCTTACAAGGAGGTGTATATAAATGAATCAATCAGTTTTAGAACAGAAAAAACAGGTAGTCGGCGATATAACAGAGAAGCTCAGAAGTGCTAAATCAGTTGTATTGGTTGAATATAAAGGATTGACGGTTGAGAAAGCTACTGAGCTGAGAAATAAGTGCAGAGCAGCAGGTGTTGAGTACAAAGTGTACAAAAATACTTTAATGCGTTTCGCGTTTGAGGAATTAGGATACAAGGACATTACTCCGAACCTGGAAGGACCAAATGCAATAGCGATGTCTTTCGATGACGAAGTGAGCGCTGCAAAGGTTACAAATGATTTTGCAAAAACAAGCAACGATACAGTAGTGCTTAAGGCCGGTATAGCTGAAGGCAAAGTATTAAACGCCGATGAAGTAAAAGCTTTGGCAAATGTTCCTACAAGAGAAATTCTTCTTGGACAATTGGCCGGAGTATTACAGGGAAATATCAGAAATCTTGCTTATATGCTTGATCAGATCAGCAAGAAAAATGAAGAAGTGGCATAAATCAATCAGTAAAATATTAAAAAATCAAATCGAAAAATTAATTATAAACCAGGAGGTATTTTAAAATGGCAAGTGAAAAAATCACAAACTTTGTTGAAGAAATAAAGAAGTTATCCGTATTAGAATTAAATGAATTAGTAAAAGCAATCGAAGAAGAGTTCGGTGTATCAGCAGCAGCTCCTGTAGCAGTTGCAGGTGCAGCAGCAGGTGCAGCAGCTCCTGTAGAAGAAGAAAAAACTGAATTTGACGTAGTTCTTGCAAATGCAGGAGCAGGCAAAATCAAAGTTATCAAAGTAGTGAGAGAGTTAACAGGACTTGGCTTGAAAGAAGCTAAAGATGCAGTTGACGGAGCGCCTACTACATTGAAGTCTGCTGTTTCTAAAGAAGAAGCTGACAAGATGAAAGCTGCTTTAGAAGCTGAAGGCGCAACAGTAGAAATAAAATAATCCAACGATAGACAATTGACAGCATAAAAGACTTTACTTAAGTAAAGTCTTTTTATTTGTATGCCTTATGTATAATTCTCATAAAAATGTGCACACTACTTATGTTTATTGTCCGAGGTATGCAATTTATGGAAATACTTCAGAAATGTTAAATATTTTTAAAAATTATATTGACAGAAAAAATTTATGGTGATAATATATTATATTGCCATGAGCATAAATTGTTGGCATAAAATTTGTATGCCAAAAAAATAATTAAGGGGTGAAAAGATGCCGCATCCTGTGAAAATAGGTAATAGAGTGAGGATGACTTACTCTAAAATTGATGAAGTTTTAGACTTGCCGGATTTGATTGAGGTTCAGAAGAGATCCTACGATTGGTTTCTTAATGAAGGACTGAAAGAGGTTTTTGAAGATATCTCACCAATCGAGGATTATACAGGCAATTTAATTCTGGAGTTTGTGGATCATTCTTTATATGGAGAACCTAAATTCAGCGAAGTTGAATGCAAAGAAAGAGATGCAACATATTCAGTTCCTTTAAAACTCAAAGTAAGACTTATTAACAAAGAAACTGGAGAAATTAAAGAGCAAGAAACATTTATGGGTGATTTCCCTCTCATGACTGAAAGAGGAACATTCATTATAAACGGAGCGGAACGTGTTATTGTAAGCCAGTTGGTGAGATCGCCGGGCGTATATTACAACATGACAAGAGATAAGGTCGGCAAGGAGCTGTATGAGGCTACGCTTATTCCTAACAGAGGAGCATGGCTCGAATATGAGACCGATTCAAACGATATTATATATGTCAGAGTTGATCGTACAAGAAAGCTTCCTGCAACAGTACTTGTAAGAGCTATGGGTCTTTCAACAAATTCTCAGATTATAGAGACTTTGGGAGAAACAGAGCAGCTTTTGAAAACTCTTGAGAAGGACAACACTGCTAATTCGGATGAAGCCTTAATCGAAATATATAAAAGATTGAGACCAGGTGAGCCGCCTACGTTAGACAGTGCGACCTCATTGATAAATTCCTTATTTTTTGACCCTAAGAGATACGACCTCGCCAAAGTTGGAAGATATAAATTCAACAAGAAGCTGAGCTTTGAGAACAGAATTGTGGGAAGACGGGCAGCAGAGGATGTAATTGATAAAGAAACAGGTGAGGTTTTAGTACATAAGGACGAGGTATTCAGCAGTGAATTAATCGACAAGGTTGAAACTGCAGGCATTTTTACAGTAAGTGTTTTCAACTCTGAAGAAAAACCCACGAAAATATTAAGCAATAAGTTTGTAAAACCAAGTGTATTTGGATTAGATATAGATTTTGAAAAAATAGGATTAAAAGAGCGCGTTTTCTATCCTGTGATGAAGAAGATTCTTGAAGAGAACAATTCACATGAGGATATTGAAAAAGCAATAATTGATAACATAAAGCAGCTTTCTCCGAGACATATAATTGTTGAAGATATGGTTGCATCGGCTAACTACCAGTTTGGACTGTTCAAGGGCTTAGGCGATACAGATGATATAGACCACCTTGGAAACAGAAGATTAAGGTCAGTAGGAGAGCTCCTTCAGAACCAGGTAAGAGTTGGATTGTCCAGAATGGAAAGGGTTGTAAGAGAGAGAATGACCATTCAGGACGTTGATGTGGTAACGCCTCAGGTGCTTATAAATATAAGGCCCGTTTCGGCGGCTATCAAAGAATTTTTTGGCTCGTCACAGTTGTCACAGTTCATGGACCAGACGAACCCGCTTGCTGAGCTTACCCATAAGAGAAGAATGTCAGCTCTTGGACCGGGAGGTTTGTCAAGAGACAGGGCAAGCTTCGAGGTAAGAGACGTTCACCATTCTCATTACGGCAGAATGTGCCCTATAGAAACTCCTGAAGGTCCTAACATCGGTTTGATTACATCTCTTGCAACATATGCAAGAATCAACGATTACGGCTTCCTTGAGGCTCCCTATAGAAGAGTAAACAAGGAGACAGGACAGGTAACGGAGATAATAGACTACCTGACGGCAGACGTGGAAGATACCAAAATAATCGCTCAGTCAAACGAGCCTTTGAACGAAGACGGAACATTTGAACACAGCCGTGTTGTAGTTCGAGGTATTGACGGTATAAACGAAATTGTATCAAGAGATAAGGTTGACTACATGGAGGTTTCTCCTAAGCAGGTAATATCAATTGGTACAGGAATGATTCCGTTCCTTGAAAATGACGACGCCAACCGTGCTCTGATGGGTGCGAACATGCAGAGGCAGGCAGTGCCGCTGCTCATCACAGAGGCTCCGATAATAGGAACAGGTCTGGAATATAAGGCAGCAAAGGATTCCGGAGCTGTTATAGTTGCTGAGCATGACGGTATTGCATTATCCGTAACAGCGTCGGAAATATTGATTAAGAGAAGCGACAACGGTATGATTGACAAATACCCTCTTTTGAAGTTTAAGAGATCAAACAGTGGTACTTGTGTAAATCAAAGACCTATAATATATAAAGGCGACGAAATAAAAAGAGGACAGATTATTGCTGACGGCCCTTCAACAGACAACGGAGACATGGCAATCGGTAAGAACCTGCTCATAGGCTTCATGACATGGGAAGGCTACAACTATGAGGATGCCATGCTGCTTAATGAAAAGCTTGTTATGGCTGACGTGCTCACATCTGTTCATATTGAAGAATATGAATCGGAAGCAAGAGATACCAAGCTTGGACCTGAAGAGATAACAAGAGACATACCTAACGTAGGAGATGATTCTCTTAAGGATCTGGACGAAAGAGGAATTATAAGAATTGGGGCGGAAGTTGATTCCGGAGATATTCTTGTAGGAAAAGTAACTCCAAAGGGAGAGACAGAACTCACGGCGGAAGAAAGACTTTTGAGAGCCATATTCGGAGAGAAGGCCAGAGAGGTAAGAGATACTTCGCTGAAGGTTCCTCACGGTGAAACAGGTATAATAGTTGACGTTAAGGTGTTTACAAGAGAAAACGGAGATGAGCTGAGTCCCGGAGTAAGCAAGATGGTGCGAGTGTACATAGCCACTAAGCGTAAAATAAACGTTGGGGACAAAATGTGCGGTCGTCATGGTAACAAGGGTGTTATTTCCCGTATTATGCCTGAGGAAGATATGCCGTTCTTGCCTGACGGTACTCCGCTGCAGGTGGTTTTGAACCCGCTGGGCGTTCCTTCACGTATGAACATCGGTCAGGTGCTGGAGGTCCACTTGGGCCTTGCGGCTAAGAAGCTTAACTGGAATGTTGCAACACCTGTTTTTGATGGAGCTATCGAAGATGATATATGGGATGCTCTTGAAATGGCGGGATATCCGCGAAGCGGAAAAATTGAGCTCAGAGACGGACGTTCGGGATCATATTTCGACGGACCTGTAACTGTTGGATACATGTACATGCTGAAGCTCCACCACTTGGTTGACGACAAGATACATGCCCGTTCAACAGGACCTTATTCACTTGTAACTCAGCAGCCGCTGGGTGGAAAGGCTCAGTTCGGAGGACAGAGATTCGGAGAGATGGAGGTTTGGGCACTGGAGGCATATGGTGCGGCTCATACTCTGCAGGAGATACTGACCGTTAAATCAGACGACGTTAACGGAAGAGTTAAAACATATGAGGCCATTGTCAAGGGTGAAAATATACCTGAACCGGGAATCCCTGAATCATTTAAGGTACTTGTAAAGGAACTTCAGAGTTTGGCGCTGGATATCAAGATTATCACAGACGACCAGGCTGAGGTTGAAATAGTTGACACGCTGGATGTTGAAGAGGATGTTGTGGTTGACGGAGAAAACCTCGGCGACATGAGATATGTTGAAGAAGAAGGAATAAATTTAGATGATATGCAGATCGAATCTGAGGATGCAGAAGACATTGAAGACGTAGATGATATTGACATCTTTGAGTCAGATATTGACTTAGATGAAGATTTCGTCAGTGATGACTTTTAAATACAAGGACCAGTTGTAAAAAAATTATAATGAAGGGAGCGAACTCCTTGATAGATTACAATAACTTCGAATCAATAAGAATTGCTTTGGCCTCTCCGGACAAAATAAGACAGTGGTCAAGAGGGGAAGTAAAGAAACCTGAAACAATAAATTACCGTACATTGAAGCCCGAGAAGGATGGTTTGTTTTGTGAAAAGATATTCGGACCAACCAAGGACTGGGAATGTCATTGCGGAAAATATAAGAGAGTCAGATACAAGGGGGTTGTTTGTGACCGCTGCGGAGTAGAGGTTACAAAGGCTAAGGTAAGAAGAGAGAGAATGGGCCACATAGAGCTTGCTGCTCCGGTGTCCCACATCTGGTATTTCAAAGGAATACCGTCAAGACTTGGACTTATTCTTGACATGTCCCCAAGGGCTCTGGAAAAGGTGCTATATTTTGCACAATATGTTGTTACAGAGGCAGGCGACACATCGCTGTCCGAAAAGCAGCTCTTGAGCGAAATGGAGTACAGAGAGTACAAGGACCATTACAAAAATGCATTCAAGGCTGAAATGGGAGCGGAAGCAGTAAAGAAGCTTCTGGAAAAAATAGACCTTGAAAAGGAATCTGCTGAACTGAAAAGCCAGCTGAGAGATAGCAAGGGACAGAAGAAAATAAGAATTACGAGAAGGCTTGAGGTTATTGAAGCATTCAGAGTTTCTGGGAACAGACCTGAATGGATGATACTCGATGTTGTTCCAGTAATACCGCCTGAGCTCAGACCGATGGTACAGCTGGACGGAGGCCGTTTTGCAACATCAGATTTAAACGACCTGTACAGAAGAGTTATAAACAGAAACAACCGATTGAAGAGACTCCTTGATCTTGGAGCTCCGGATATTATAGTAAGAAATGAAAAAAGAATGCTTCAGGAGGCTGTTGATGCTTTAATAGACAACGGCAGAAGAGGAAGACCCGTAACGGGTCCCGGAAACAGACCTTTGAAATCTCTTTCTGATATGCTCAAGGGTAAGCAGGGACGTTTCAGACAGAACTTGCTGGGAAAAAGAGTTGACTACTCAGGACGTTCAGTTATAGTTGTAGGCCCTGAGCTTAAATTCAATCAGTGCGGTCTGCCGAAAAAGATGGCTCTGGAGTTGTTCAAGCCATTCGTTATGAAGAAACTCGTTGAAAACGGAAGCGCACACAACATAAAGAGTGCAAAGAAAAAAGTCGAGAAGGTCGACACTGCAGTATGGGACGTATTGGATGAAATAATCAAGGACCACACTGTAATGCTTAACCGTGCCCCTACTCTTCACAGGCTGGGTATTCAGTCATTTGAACCCGTGCTTGTGGAAGGAAAGGCTATAAAGCTTCACCCTCTGGTATGTACGGCATATAATGCAGACTTTGACGGTGACCAGATGGCGGTGCACGTTCCTCTGTCAGTTGAGGCTCAGGCAGAATCAAGATTCTTGATGATGTCAACAAACAACATACTGGCTCCAAAGGACGGAAGGCCTATTACCACTCCTACACAGGACATGGTTCTGGGCAGCTACTACATGACTCTTGAAATAGAAAATTCCAAGGGACATGGAATGGTATTCAAGGATTACGATGAAATGATGGTGGCATATTTCAACAAAGTGGTTGATCTTCATGCCAGAGTTAGAATAAGAAGAACTGTTGACAATGAAACAAAGCTGGTAGAAAGCACTGTTGGAAGATTTATATTCAATGAAAATATTCCTCAGGACTTAGGTTTCGTTGACAGAGAAAAGGATAAGTTCTCGCTTGAAATTGACAAGACAGTAACCAAGAAGCAGCTTGAAGAGGTTATATACAGATGCTTCAGAAAGTATGGAAACTCACAAACCGCGGACGTATTGGACGGAATAAAGTCCAAGGGTTACCAGTATTCAACAAAGGGAGCAATAACCATAAGCGTAAGCGACATAACAGTTCCCGACGAAAAGAAAGAACTTATTGAAAAAGCCGAGAAGCAAGTTATTGAATATGAAAAGAAATATAGAAGAGGTCTGATGACCGATGATGAAAGATATGAGAATGTAATTAAAATATGGAACCAGACTACAGAGGATGTTACCGAAGCTCTGATGAACAATTTGGATCCATTGAACAGCATTTATATCATGTCGGTTTCAGGAGCTCGTGGAGGCCGTAACCAGATTAAACAGCTGGCGGGTATGCGTGGACTTATGGCCAGTGCAACCGGTAAGACGGTTGAAGTTCCGGTTAAATCAAATTTCCGTGAAGGACTTACGGTTCTTGAGTTCTTCCTTTCGGCAACAGGAGCACGTAAAGGTTTAACAGATACTGCCCTCAGAACGGCAGACTCAGGTTACCTTACAAGAAGACTTGTTGACGTAAGCCAGGATGTTATTGTAAGAGAAGTAGACTGCGGCACTACAGACGGTATTGAGGTTGAATCCTTCATTGACGGCAAAGAAGTAATCGAGGAAATGAGCGAAAGATGCGCTGACAGATTCGCATCTGATGATGTTCTACATCCGGAAACAGGCGAGGTTATGGTTAAATCCGGAGAATTTATTTCCGAAGAAACAGCGCACAAAATTCAAAATTCAGGTATAAAGTCAGTAAAGGTAAGATCCGTTCTTACATGCAAAACTCCACACGGCGTTTGCGCTAAGTGCTATGGAACGAACCTCGCCACAGGAAAGCTTGTTAATGTGGGCGGAGCTGTTGGTATTATTGCAGCTCAGTCAATAGGTGAGCCGGGTACACAGCTTACAATGCGTACATTCCATACCGGAGGTATAGCAGCTGCAAGTGACATCACTCAGGGTTTACCGCGTATTGAAGAGCTTTTCGAGGCAAGAAAACCGAAAGGTCAGGCAATAATTTCAGAAATCCCCGGCAAGATAACTGTAACGGAGAAAATTCACAAAAGAGAAGTTACGGTTACAAACAACGACAGTATGGAAAGCAAGACTTACTTGATTCCGTACGGCTCCAAGATATTGGTTTCCGAGGGAGAATATATAGAAGCCGGCGATAAGGTTACCGACGGCTCCATAAATCCTCACGACATAATGAGCATCAAGGGAATGAAAGCACTTGAGTCATATATACTCATGGAGGTTCAGAGAGTTTACAGAATGCAGGGTGTTGATATCAGCGACAAGCACGTTGAGGTTATTATCAGGCAGATGGTTAACAAGGTGCGTATAGAGGATGCGGGAGATACTACTCTTCTTTCGGGAAGTCTTGTGTCAGCCTTTGAATTCAAGGAACAAAACGACAAGGCTGTTGCTGAAGGCAAGGAGCCTGCAACGGGAGAGATTGCGCTTTTAGGTATCACAAAGTCGTCTCTTGCTACAGATTCATTCCTTGCATCGGCATCCTTCCAGGAAACAACGAGAGTTCTTACCGATGCAGCAACAAAAGGCAAGGTTGACAACCTGTTAGGACTTAAAGAAAATGTTATAATAGGAAAATTGATACCTGCCGGTACAGGAATGAAGAAATACAGAAATATAGGCGTTACATCCAAGGATGTTGAACCTGAAGAAACAGAGGAAGCTGTTGGGGAATAACAATTAAAAAAAGTATTTGACATCTAAAAAATTAGATGGTAGAATACTTGAGTGTTTTAATCCTTATGTTAATAACAGATTGAATCATCATCTTGGGGCAGCCGGAGACATGGCTGCCCGGATGATGCTACAGTTAGCGATAAAGGGTGATTAAAATGGAAGATAACAACAAAATAGTAATTGGAAAGAAGCAGACTTTGAGAGCCTTGCAAAGAGACGAGGCCGAGAGGGTATATATATCAAAGGATGCTGATTTGCATGTTACAAGAGAAATCACTGATGTTTGCGGCGAAAAAGGTATCAAAATAACATATTTTGATACAATGAAGGAGCTTGGCGCATCAGTGGGTATCAGCGTAAACGCAGCGGCGGCTGCCGTTTTAAAATAAACAAATTGCAAGGAGGTGCACGAATGCCATCAATTAACCAGTTAGTGAGAAAAGGTAGAGAAAAAGTAACATATAAGTCTACTGCTCCAGCATTGAATGTAAGCTATAACACCCTTCAGAAGAAGATGAACGAAGCTCATTCACCTCAGAAAAGAGGAGTTTGTACTTCAGTTAAGACTGTAACACCTAAGAAACCGAACTCAGCATTAAGAAAAATTGCCAGAGTTAAGTTAACAACAGGTGTTGAAGTTTCAGCATACATTCCGGGAGTTGGTCACAACTTACAGGAACACAGTGTTGTTCTTATAAGAGGCGGAAGAGTTAAGGACTTACCAGGGGTTAGATATCATATTATCAGAGGTACCCTTGATACAGCTGGTGTTGCTAAGAGAAAGCAAGCAAGATCCAAGTATGGAGCAAAAAGGGAAAAACAGAAAAAATAATTAGATGATATCCGGCACACTATGCAGGTTATGATGCATCGCGCCATAATATATATAATATTTCGCGTTTAGAATAAATTCAGATGCGGAAGGTTGTTACATTGATGTTTACAGTTAGCATACACATGCTTTAAATAGAAACTGTTTCGGAAATGAATGCATTTTGTGCACAACGGCATATTATTGTCGAGTACCTGTGAATTAAATTAATATTAAGGAGGGAAGCAAAGTGCCAAGAAAAGGTCACATACCTAAGAGAGAAGTAATGGAAGATCCAATATACAGAGATAAGGTTGTTTCTAAATTAATCAACCAGCTTATGTATGACGGAAAAAAAGGTGTTGCTCAAACTATCGTGTATGATGCGTTTGACATTATAAAAGAAAAAACCGGTGAAGACCCGTTAGAGGTGTTCATTAAAGCCATGAATAACATCATGCCGGTTCTGGAAGTTAAAGCAAGAAGAGTAGGTGGAGCAACTTATCAGGTGCCTATTGAAGTAAGACCAGAAAGAAGACAGACATTAGGCTTGAGATGGCTTGTAGGTTATTCTCGTAAAAGAGGAGAAAAAACCATGCGTGAAAAGCTTGCAAAAGAAATAATGGATGCAGCTAATAACGTTGGAGCAAGTGTAAAGAAAAGAGAAGATACTCATAAAATGGCAGATGCCAACAAAGCATTTGCACACTTTAGATGGTAATAATCAAAGTAGTAAGATTTTATTCGCAGCGTGAAGGAGGGAAATAATGAGAGAATATTCTTTAGAGAATACAAGAAATATCGGTATTATGGCGCATATTGATGCGGGAAAAACAACTACTACCGAAAGAATCCTGTTCTATACCGGGAAAATTCATAAAGTAGGCGAAACTCATGAAGGTGCAGCTCAGATGGACTGGATGGAGCAAGAGCAGGAAAGAGGAATTACAATAACTTCAGCTGCTACTACTTGTCATTGGAAAGATATAAGAATTAACATTATAGATACACCGGGTCACGTAGACTTTACAGTTGAAGTTGAAAGATCATTGAGAGTACTTGATGGAGCAGTAACAGTATTTGATGCTAAGATGGGGGTTGAACCTCAGTCGGAAACTGTTTGGAGACAGGCAGACAAATATCATGTGCCAAGAATTTGTTTTATAAACAAAATGGATAAATTAGGTGCAAACTTCTTCTACTCATTAGGCACAATTATTGACAGATTAAAAGCTAATGCTGTTCCAATTCAGTTGCCAATCGGGGCTGAAGAAAACTTCAGAGCAATAATAGATTTAGTTGAAATGAAAACTATAAACTATGGAAACGATGAAGGAACAGACGTTACTATTACTGAGATACCAGAAGAATATTTAGATCAAGCAAATGAATACAGAGAAAAATTAATTGAAGCTGTTGCAGATACTGATGAAATATTGATGGAAAAATACTTAAACGGTGAAGAATTCACTGTTGAAGAAATCAAAAAAGCTATTAGAATCGCAACTACTAATGTTAAGATAATTCCTGTAATTTGCGGTACTTCATACAAGCATAAAGGTGTTAGATTGATGTTGGATGCAGTAGTTGACTACTTGCCAAGTCCGAGTGAAGTGCCACAGATGAAAGGTTTTGACCCTGATACAAAAGAGGAAATACCTGTAGGGATTAAGGATGAAGATCCTTTAGCAGCATTAGCATTCAAAATAATGACTGACCCATTTGTTGGAAAGCTTACTTTCTTTAGAATTTATGGCGGAACATTAGAATCAGGAAGCTATGTATTAAATTCTTCTAAAAATAAGAAAGAAAGAATTGGTCGTATTCTTCAGATGCATGCTAACAAAAGAGAAGAAATTAAGATATCTTATTCAGGAGACATAGAAGCAGCAGTAGGTTTGAAGTTTACTACTACCGGAGATACATTGTGTGATCCGGAACATCCGGTTGTGTTGGAGTCAATGGAGTTCCCTGAACCGGTTATAGAAGTAGCTATTGAACCTAAGACTAAAGCAGGTCAGGAAAAAATGGGTGTAGGACTTCAGAAACTTGCTGAAGAGGACCCAACATTCAAGACATATACAAATCCTGATACAGGACAGACAATTATTGCAGGTATGGGCGAGTTGCATTTGGAGATAATCGTTGACAGACTCTTAAGAGAATTTAAGGTTGAAGCAAATGTAGGTAAGCCTCAGGTTTCTTACAAAGAAACAGTTACAGGCAATGCAGATGTTGATATGAAGTATGCAAGACAGTCAGGCGGTAAGGGACAATATGGTCATGTTAAAATTACCATGGAGCCTCAGGAGCCAGGTGCTGGAATTACTTTTGTCAATGCAATTACAGGCGGAGTTATACCAAGAGAATATATACCGGCTGTTGAGGCAGGAGTCAGAGGTGCATCTGAAAATGGTGTATTAGCGGGATATCCGGCAATAGATTTTAAGGTAACATTGTATGACGGTTCATATCATGAAGTTGACTCAAGTGAAATGGCATTTAAGATAGCAGGATCCATGGCGTTCAAGGAAGCAATGAGAAAAGCTTCACCGGTACTTTTAGAGCCTTATATGAAGGTTGAAATAACAACACCTGAAGAGTACTTAGGTGATGTTATGGGAGATGCCAACTCAAGAAGAGGCAGAATCGAAGGCTTTTCAGACAGAAATGGTATTAAGGTGGTTGATGCATTTGTACCGCTTTCAGAAATGTTCGGTTATGCAACTACATTGAGATCAATGACACAAGGTAGAGCAAGCTACTCAATGGAATTCCATCACTATGAAAAAGTTCCTAACAATGTAGCAGAAAAAATAATCCAAAAATAATAATCCAAATAAATCGGGAGGAGAAATTAAAATGGCAAAAGCAAAATTTGAAAGAAATAAACCGCATGTTAATATAGGAACAATTGGCCACGTTGACCATGGTAAGACAACTTTAACAGCAGCTATTACAAAGACATTACATGACAGATACGGAACAGGAGAGTCAATAAGCTATGACAACATAGACAAGGCTCCTGAAGAAAGAGAAAGAGGAATAACAATTTCAACTTCTCACGTAGAGTACGAAACTCCAAACAGACACTACGCACACGTAGACTGCCCAGGCCACGCTGACTATGTAAAGAACATGATTACAGGAGCAGCACAGATGGACGGAGGAATCCTTGTTGTATCAGCAGCAGATGGTCCGATGCCACAGACAAGAGAGCACATCCTTCTTTCAAGACAGGTTGGAGTTCCTAAGTTAGTAGTATTCCTTAACAAGGAAGACATGGTAGATGACCCAGAGTTAATCGAATTGGTAGAGATGGAAGTAAGAGAACTTTTATCAGAATATGAATTCGACGGAGACAACACACCGATAGTAAAAGGCTCAGCATTGAAGGCTCTGGAAGACGGAAGCGGAGAATGGGGAGACAAAATACTTGAACTGATGGCAGCGGTAGACGAATGGATACCAACACCAGAAAGAGATATCGATAAGCCGTTCTTAATGCCAGTAGAAGACGTGTTCTCAATCACAGGAAGAGGAACAGTTGCAACAGGAAGAGTAGAAAGAGGAATCCTGAAAGTACAGGATAAGATTCAGATAGTAGGCTTGTCAGAAGAGCCAAAAGAAACAGTGTGTACAGGAGTAGAGATGTTCAAGAAATTACTTGATCAGGCTCAGGCAGGAGACAATATAGGAGCGCTCTTAAGAGGAGTTCAGAGAACTGAAATCCAGAGAGGTCAAGTATTGGCAAAACCGGGTTCAATTACACCGCACACAAAATTCAACGCAGAAGTGTACGTATTGACAAAAGAAGAAGGCGGAAGACATACACCATTCTTTAACGGATACAGACCACAGTTCTATTTCAGAACAACAGACATCACAGGCCAAATCGACTTGGAAGATGGAACAGAAATGTGTATGCCTGGAGATAACGCAAGATTTATAGTAGAATTAATCCATCCGATAGCAATAGAAGAAGGACTGAGATTCGCTATAAGAGAAGGCGGAAGAACAGTTGGTTCAGGCGTTGTTACAAGCATAATAAAATAAGAAGCTCTAATCCTATTTTTCAGAAGGGTTTTCTCTGAAAAATAGCGGTAGGTCTTTTGCAACGATTCCCAAAATATGCGACCAGAGGGAGCACATATTTTGGTGAATGTGACTGCAATTAAACAACCTTGATGTTAAACGGGGATTGTCCCGGTGTTGCGCTTATTTCGTAACGCTGCGGACTATCTCCGTTTTTTTTATGGAATCTTGTACACATGTAAGATAATTGTACACAGAATATTATGATTTTTTGTACATTCTTATGAAAAACTAAATGATATAAAATTGGATTTATGCATTTTATGGTATTATATTAGAAAAAAAGAGTTGGCATAGTAGTTGCATTAATTTTATATGATTTGTATTAATTTTATAGTATCTATGAAAACATTACCAAATATTTAAGGAGGAAACTTATGGGTGAAAAGAAAGGGGTGACTTGGGTAGAGGTCTAATTATACCGTATTGCAGGAGGACTGCCCCGTTGTCACAAGTTTACGATTGTCGAAGTTTTAAAAAAATTATAATATTAAATAAGGAGGAGGAGCATTATGGATTTATTAATTAATTTTGTTGATTGGGCTAATGGCTATATCTGGGGCGTTGGCATGCTTGTGCTTATTGCTGGTGCCGGTATTTATTTTACAGTAAGATTAGGTTTTTTCCAATTCGTTCGTTTCAAGGATATGTGGAGCCGTATTATAGAAAAAGGTGAATCTGAATCAGGTATTTCTTCATTTGCATCCTTCTGTACTACAATGGCTATGCGTATTGGTACAGGTAATATAGCGGGTGTTGCCGTTGCAATTTATATGGGTGGTCCCGGTGCAATGTTCTGGATGATACTTATAGGAATGACCAACTCTGCAGTTTGCTTTGCTGAGTGTACACTTGGTCAGCTTTATAAAATCCGTGTTGACGGTGCCTATCGTGGCGGCGGTGCTTACTGTGCAGAGCGTGGACTCGGTTGGAAAGCATACGGTACATTTATGGCTGTAGTTTTTGGTGTGGCGTGTGCTTTATTTATGCCGGCGGCTGCGACATACACAATTTCTGATGCATTCCAGCAAGCAACAGGTGTTCCGATGGCTGTTACATCCGCTGTTGTTGCAATATTACTTTTTATAACAGTCTTTGGTGGCATCAAACGTATCAGTTCCGTAGCTTCCATGATAGTTCCATTTATGACAGCTGTTTACATGGCAGTAACTATTATAGTAGTAGTGTTAAATATTACAAAAATTCCTGCATTGATTTCTAACGTTGTTACTTCAGCATTTGGATTGAACGCTGTATTTGGCGCTACTATTGGTACCGCCATTAAGCAAGGTGTTAAGAGAGGTACATTCTCATCTGCATCAGGGATGGGTGAGTCTACACCAACCGCGGCTGCTGCTGAAACCAGCCATCCTGTTAAACAAGGGTTATCAAATGCTGCAGGCGTATGGTTAGACACAGTTATCGTATGCTCATGTACAGGTCTTTTAATTCTTTTAACCGACACATTCAATACAGCAGGTGGGTACAANNGTACAATGGCAGCGGTATTGCCGCAGGCGTCGGAGGCGGCGTTGTATTCGTTCAGGCGGCTGCAAGTACAGTTCTTGGCGGATTAGGTAATATATTCATTGCAGTTATGTTGTTATTATTCTCTTTCACATGCTTAATCAGCTATTACTATGAAGCAGAAACAGCAGCTCTGTACTTATTCCAAAAACCGGAACAACAAAAAATTCGTAAAATGATAACAAAAGCTATGCAATTTGGTATGCCTGCATTAGTATTCTTATGGGGTATCATTGAATCCGGTACAGCTTGGAATCTTTCAGACCTTGCTCTTGGTACTACTACATGGGTTAATATGTTAGTCGTTATCTTGTTATTCCCCAAATGTATAGCTTTGTACAAAGACTATGTTGAGCAAATGAAAGCAGGCGTGGATCCTTATTATGATCCTGACAAACTTTCATGGAAAGGCGTTGATGTGGAACTTTGGAAAGAAATCAATGCTAAAAGAATCAATGCTAAAGAAACCAGCGCCAAATAATTGTTTTAAAAATATGGACTATTCAATATCTATAAAAAACCACCATCCAGAAAATTTGGTTGGTGGTTTTGCTTGCATAACCCTACTTCAGAGCGTTTTTTCTGAAAAGCAGCGGTAGGCAGCCGCAACGCGTTCCCATTAATCAGGCATAAGCTTTCGGCATCAAATATACATATAGCAAAGCGGATGTTTAAAAAAGTTTATTAATTATTTAATATATGATATAATACATATGTATGTAAAAAATTAATGGCGGGTGATTATATGGATTATAAAAATATTTTAAAGCTAATATCTGAAAATATCTCCAGCGGATTATTTATTGTGAATAAAGAAGGGATTGTCGTTTTTTATAATCAGTCGGCAAATGACTTGGCGGGACTCAATGTGGAAAACGCCATAGGAAAGCATATGCTGGAGATATTCCCCAAGCTTACAGAAGAGACAAGTACAATAATGAGGGCATTAACCACCGGTGAGGTCATAAAGAACTATGTTCAGAATTATTATAACTATCAGATGAAGCTTGTAACCATTTTATCAAATACCGTGCCATTTTATGAAAACGGAGAAATTGCAGGGGCGATTGAAATATTTTCAGATGTTGACCAATATAAAAATCAAAATAAATATAATAAAAAACAGGAATGTAATATTATAGACAGAGCTTACTATACAATTGATGATATTGTGGGTGTAAGCCAGTTTGTAAATGATATAAAGCTAAAAATAAAAAAAATAGCAGACAGCAAGTCACCTGTGTTGGTTTACGGAGAAACAGGAACAGGAAAAGAGCTGATTGTACAAAGCATTCACAATTTAAGCAAAAGACGCGATAACCCATTTATAGCGCAAAACTGTGCGGCTATTCCCGCAACACTGCTGGAAAGCATGCTGTTTGGTACTGCATTGGGAAGTTTTACGGGTGCCAAGGATTCCAAAGGGCTTATAGAGGCGGCTGATGGAGGTACGCTATTTCTGGACGAAATAAATTCAATGGATATAATGCTTCAGGCAAAGCTTCTGAGAGTTCTTCAAGAAGGTCATGTGAGAAGAATTGGTGAAAATAAAACTCGTTTCGTGGATGTGAGGATTATAACCGCATTGAATCAGAATCCGTACAAAGCCATAGAAGAAGGCAGATTGCGAAATGATTTATATTACAGGTTAAATGTAATAAACTTCAGTATTTTGCCTCTCAGAGAGAGAAGTGAAGATTTGGAAGTGCTTTCATATTATTTTTTAAATGAATTCAACAGGGTCTTAAATAAAAATATAAAGGGTTTTACTGATGATGTGATTGAGTTTTTCCGCAGCTATAGCTGGCCGGGAAATATAAGAGAACTGAGACATTCCATTGAGCATGCCGTAAATATGACCGAGAAAGGTGTTATAGCAATAGAAGATTTACCGAAATATATTGATATAAATCATAAAGATGCGGATGAAATTCGGGAAAACAGCGGAGGAGAGAAAAACGCAATAATCATTAATGCACCTCTCAATGAAATGATGAATGAATATGAGCGTAAAATAATAAGTGAATCATTGAAGAAAAATGACTACAATGTCTTGAAGACGTCAAAAGGATTGGATATTCCAAGACAAACTCTGTATTATAAGATGGAAAAGCTGGGAATAAGGGTTGATAAAAGAGTGGAACAAGCTTAAAAGTTAAGAATTTGTAACAAATCAAAAAAAGCGAAAAAAACACTTGATTTATAGAAAAAGATAGTATATTATAATAAAGCTTGCCACATGCGATGACGTGGAAGGTTGCTGATTTTACTTAAAAAATCAGGGAATTTCTGCAGAGTATGTCCTGTCAGGAAACAGGGCGACCGGTATTGTTAAAAACTAAAAACAAGAAACACCCGGCAGGGTGTATCGAGCAATTCCGAGTTGTATGGATGACATACGAAGAAGGAGGTAAAAAAATGGCAAACGCACAGAAAATAAGAATTAGGTTGAAAGCTTATGATCATCAATTAATTGATCAATCTGCACAGAAAATCGTGGAAACAGCTAAAAGCACAGGCGCAACCGTAGCGGGACCGATTCCGCTGCCAACAGAAAAACAGGTTGTAACAATACTTAGAGCAGTTCACAAGTACAAAGATTCCAGAGAGCAGTTTGAACAAAGAACTCACAAAAGATTGATTGACATAACCAATCCTACTCCTAAGACTGTAGATTCGCTGATGAAGCTGAATTTGCCGGCTGGTGTAGATATTGAAATTAAACTGTAAAGCAAGTAGAGAAAAAATATATGATGCACTCTGCTTAGAATGATTACCATACGGTAATCCGCTGTAAGAAAATAGGAGGTGTAAAATGAAAGCAATTCTTGGTAAAAAAGTCGGAATGACTCAAGTTTTCACAGAAGAAGGAGACGTTGTTCCGGTAACTGTTGTTGAATCAGGCGATATGTTCGTGGTTCAGAAGAAAACAGTTGAAAAAGACGGTTATGATGCAATTCAGGTTGGCTTTGGAGACATCAAATTAAAAAATGTCGTTAAACCTAAAAAGGGTCATTTTGATAAAGCAAAGGTGGAACCAAAAAGATTCTTAAGAGAATTCAGAGTAACTAACATTGATGACTATGAAGTTGGTCAGAAAATAGGCGTTGACATATTCCAGGTGGGAGACAAAGTTGACGTTGTAGGAATTTCCAAAGGTAAGGGATTCCAGGGTTCAATCAAAAGACACGGTCATCATACAGGTGATGCAAGCCACGGTTCAAAATTCCATAGATTAAGAGGTTCTTTGGGAGCTTCTGCAGGCGTTGGAAGAGTAGTTAAGGGCACAAAAGCTCACGGACATATGGGTAATGAAAAAGTAACAGTATTAAACCTTGAAGTAATTAAAGTTGATGCGGACAAGAATGCAATACTTGTAAAAGGTGCAATACCGGGACCTAAAAAAGGTTTAGTAAAAATCAGAGAAGCAGTTAAAAACTATAAGTAATAATTGCATGGAAAGGAGGATTAAAGATGCCAAAAGTAGCTCTTTATGATATAACAGGCAGCCAGGTAGGAGATATCGAATTAAGCGATTCCATATTTGGTGTAGAAGTAAACACTCATGTAATGTATGAAGCTGTAAAAAATTATTTGGCTAATCAGAGACAAGGAACTCAGTCGGCAAAGACGAGAGCTGATGTTAGAGGCGGCGGAAGAAAGCCTTGGAGACAAAAAGGAACAGGCCGTGCAAGACAAGGTAGCATCAGGGCACCGCAATGGAAAGGCGGCGGAGTTGTATTTGCTCCAAAACCGAGAGATTACAGCTACGCAATTCCTAAGAAAGTTAAAAGATTGGCTCTTAAATCGGCGTTAAGTTCAAAAGTACAGGATCAGGAAATAATCGTTGTAGATAAATTAGTGCTTGAACAGCCAAAGACAAAAGAAATGGTTAAGGTATTGAAAAATCTTAACTCAGGTAAAAAGACATTGGTAGTTATTCCGGAAAGAGATGAGGCTGTAATAAGAGCAGCAGCTAACATTCCGGGTGTGAAAACAGCATATGTCAACACAATTAATGTTTATGACATATTAAACTGCGATTCTTTCTTAATAACAAGAGAGGCAGTTAATAAAGTGGAGGAGGTGTACGCATAATGCGCGATCCACACGATATAATAAAGAAACCTATAGTGACAGAAGCAAGTATGGATGCTATGGCAGACAAGAAATACACTTTTGTTGTTGATAAGAGATCAAATAAAACAGAAATAAAAAACGCAGTGGAAAAAATATTCGGAGTTAAAGTAGCAAGTGTGAACACTATGAACATGCTTGGAAAGAAAAAGAGAATGGGCCAAAGTGTCGGCAAGAGACCGGATTGGAAAAAAGCCATTGTTACTTTGGCAGAAGACAGCAAAACAATTGAGTTCTTCGAAGGAATATAAATTAGAAAAAAGGAGGAAAATCTCATGGGTATCAGAAAGTACAGACCAACCTCTCCGGCGTTGAGACAAATGACAGTTTCAACATTTGAAGAAATTACAACTAATGAACCAGAGAAATCTCTTTTAGCTCCATTAAAAAGCAAAGCCGGAAGAAACTCATACGGCAGGATTACTGTTCGTCACCAGGGCGGTGGAGAAAAGAGAAAATACAGAATTATAGATTTTAAAAGAAATAAAGACGGAGTTCCCGGTCGCGTTGCCACAATTGAATATGATCCGAACAGAAGCGCAAATATAGCACTTATCAATTATGTTGACGGAGAAAAAAGATATATTATCGCTCCTCACAAATTGCATGTTGGAGATATGATTGAATCAGGACCTGAGGCAGATATCAAAATCGGAAATGCTCTTCCGGTAAGAAACATTCCCGTAGGTACAATGATTCACAATATAGAGTTAAAACCAGGCAAGGGTGCGCAGATGGTGCGTTCCGCAGGAAACTCAGCTCAGCTTATGGCTAAGGAAGGAAAATACGCACAGGTAAGACTTCCAAGCGGTGAAGTAAGAATGATAAGCATGGACTGCAGAGCTACAATCGGCCAGGTAGGAAATTTAGACCACGAGAATATCACAATCGGTAAAGCAGGAAGAAAGAGACATATGGGAATCAGACCTACAGTAAGAGGTTCCGTAATGAACCCTAACGACCACCCTCACGGCGGTGGAGAAGGTAGAGCTCCTATAGGTAGATCAGGACCTGTTACTCCTTGGGGTAAACCGGCACTGGGATTGAAAACTCGTAAGAAAAACAAGAAATCTGACAAGATGATTGTTAAGAGAAGAAACACAAAATAGTATCAGGTTAGTGAAAGGAGGAAATAGTGAATGGGTAGATCATTGAAAAAAGGGCCTTATTGTGAACCGAGTCTTATGAAAAAGATTGTGGAAATGAATGAAGCCAACAACAAGAAAGTGTTGAAAACTTGGTCCAGAAGATCAACAATATTCCCCGAAATGGTAGGCCATACATTAGCTATACATGATGGCAGAAAGCACGTTCCTGTATATATAACTGAAGATATGGTTGGACACAAACTCGGTGAATTCGCTCCGACAAGGACTTACAGAGGGCATGATAAGACTGATAAATCTTCAAGAGTTAAATAAGATAAACAGGAAGGAGGCAAGCTTAAATGGAAGCAAGAGCAGTTGCTAAATATATAAGAGTATCACCAAGAAAAATGAAATTCGTGTGTGATATGGTAAGAGGAAAGCAAGTTGACGAAGCTTTGGCAATCCTGAAATTTTACCCGAGCAAGGGAGCTAAGATTTTGGAGAAGGTAGTTAAATCAGCTACAGCTAACGCTGAAAACAACTTTGATATGGATAGAGATAAACTATATGTTTCCGAAGTTTACGCTAATCAGGGACCAACTCTGAAGAGATGGAGACCGAGAGCAAAAGGCAGTGCGTATAAAATACTGAAAAGAAGCAGTCACGTTGGTGCTGCAGTAAAAGAAAGAGAATAGTACGGTAAAGGAGGTAAAACATGGGTCAGAAGGTAAATCCTCATGGACTAAGAGTTGGTATAATCAATGATTGGGACTCAAAATGGTATGCTGACAAAAAAACTTTCGGCGAAAATTTAACCGAAGACTACAGGATTCGTGAGTTCATAAAAGAAAGTCTGAATCAGGCAGGCATTGCAAAAATTGAAATCGAAAGATTTGCCAGCAGAATAAAAGTAAGTGTATTTACAGCAAAACCAGGTATGATTATCGGTAAGGGCGGTACAGGCGTTGACAGCTTGAAAGCAAGCATCGAGAAAATAACCGGAAAAACTGTTATAGTAAATGTTGAAGAAATAAAGGTTCCTGAGTTAAATGCTCAGTTAGTTGCAGAAAATATAGCAAGCCAGATTGAAAAGCGTATTTCTTTCAGAAGAGCTATGAAGCAGGCTATGCAAAGATCAATGAAGTTAGGTGCTAAGGGTATCAAAACAAGCGTATCAGGCAGAGTTAACGGTGCAGATATGGCAAGAACAGAAGGATATTCAGAGGGCAAGATTCCTCTTCAAACTTTAAGAGCTGACATAAGTTACGGATTTGCAGAAGCAAACACAACATTCGGAAAAATCGGTGTTAAGGTTTGGATATGCAGAGGAGAAGTTCTGAGAAAACCGGGTTCATTGCTATCAGACAATCAAGAGCCGACAAAAGCACTTAATGACAGTAGGGACAATAAGAAAAAAAGAAGACCTAACAACAATTTTAAAAGAGATAAAAAGTAATAAGTCCTGAAGGAAGGAGGAACAATTATGTTAATGCCTAAAAGAGTAAAACGCCGTAAACAACAAAGAGGCAGAATGACCGGTGTTGCAACAAGAGGTAATAATATTACTTACGGCGAATACGGACTTCAAGCATTAGAACCAGCTTGGATTACATCAAACCAAATTGAGGCTGCCAGAAGAGCTATGACAAGATCTGTTAAGAGAGGCGGTCAGATTTGGATTAAAATATTCCCAGATAAACCAGTAACAAAGAAACCAGCCGAAACTCGTATGGGTAAAGGAAAGGGATCACCTGAATACTGGGTAGCAGTAGTTAAGCCCGGCAGAGTAATGTTTGAAATGTCAGGGGTTAGTGAAGAAGTAGCCAGAGAAGCAATGAGACTTGCCATGCATAAATTGCCTATCAAATGCAAATTTGTTACCAAAGATCAGGCATCAGAAAAGGATGGTGAAGCAAATGAAAGCTAATGAATTAAGAAATAAATCCGTTGAAGAGCTGAATAAATCAGTATCAGATTTGAAAACAGAGCTTTTCAATTTAAGATTTCAACTTGCAACCGGAGAGCTTGACAATCCGATGAGAATAAATAAAGTCAAGAAAGATATTGCCCGTGTTAAGACAGTTCTAAGAGAACGTGAATTAAACATTAACGCGCAGTAATAAGAAAGGAGGATCTTTACTTTGGAAAGAGGCAACAGAAAAGTAAGAATTGGAAAAGTAGTTAGTGATAAAATGGATAAAACTATCGTAGTTGCTACTGAGAAGCTTGTAGCACATCCTCTTTATAACAAGCAAATTAAAATGACTAAGAAATACAAAGCACATGATGAAGAGAACAAGTGCAAAGTTGGAGATACAGTTAAAATAATGGAAACCAGACCATTATCAAAAGAAAAATGCTGGAGAGTTGTTGAAATATTAGAGGAAGCTAAATAGACCCTAAGACAATTGAAGGGAGGTAGAAGTCATGATACAAACTGAGTCAAGACTAAGAGTCGCAGACAATTCAGGAGCTAAAGAAGTCCTTGTAATAAGAGTAATGGGCGGTTCAGTCGTAAAGTATGGCAATATTGGCGATATAATTGTATGTGCGGTTAAATCTGCAACACCTGGAGGAGTTGTTAAGAAGGGTGATGTGGTTAAGGCCGTAATAGTGAGAACTAAGAAGGGCGTTAGAAGAAAAGACGGCACATATATAAAATTTGACGAAAACGCAGCGGTTATTATCAAAGAAGATAAGACGCCAATAGGAACTCGTATATTTGGACCTGTAGCAAGAGAATTAAGAGATAGAAAATTTATGAAGATAATCTCACTGGCACCGGAAGTACTTTAATGGGAGGTGTATAAAGATGCACGTAAAAAAAGGCGATAAAGTTGTAGTTATAGCAGGCAGCGACAGCGGTAAAATCGGTAAGATTCTTACAAGCATGCCAAAGCAGAACAGAGTCATCGTTGAGGGTGTAAGAATGGTTACGAAGCACAAAAAGGCTACTAACCAGATGCAGCAGGCAGGTATTTTACACCATGAAGGCGCTATTGATGCTTCAAATGTTATGCTATATTGTGATAAATGCAAATCAGGCGTAAGAACTGAAGTTAAAATAGAAAACGGAAAAAAAGTAAGAGCATGTAAAAAGTGCGGTTCAGTTTTATAATAATGCTCGAAAGGAGGTACGAACAATAATATGGCTAGATTAAAAACGACATATAAAGAACAAGTAGTGCCGGCACTGATGGAAAAGTTTCAGTATGAAAGCATTATGCAGGCACCTAAAATAGAGAAAATAGTTATTAATATGGGCGTTGGCGAAGCTAAGGAAAACCAAAAATTCTTAGACAACGCAGTTGAAGAAATGACGATTATAGCAGGTCAGAAGCCTGTTGTTACAAAGGCCAGAAAATCAATTTCTAACTTTAAGGTAAGAGAAGGCATGGCTGTAGGCTGCAAGGTTACTTTGAGAGGAGCTCATATGTATGAATTCTTTGATAAGCTTGTGAACATTGCACTCCCAAGAGTTAGAGACTTCAGAGGTGTTTCAAAGACAGCCTTTGACGGAAGAGGAAACTATGCTTTAGGTGTAAAAGAGCAGTTGATTTTCCCGGAAATAAACTATGATAAGATTGATAAAATAAGAGGTATGGACATAATCATAACAACCACAGCTAACACAGATGAGGAAGCGCGTGAGCTTTTGAAATTAATGGGAATGCCTTTTAGTAAGTAAGGGAGGAGCGAAAATGGCAAAAACATCTCTAAAAGTTAAACAACAGAGAAAACAAAAATTCTCTACGAGAGAATATACAAGATGCAAGATTTGTGGAAGACCTCATGCTTATTTAAGGAAATTCGGTATATGCCGTATATGCTTTAGAGAACTGGCTTACAAAGGTCAGATACCTGGAGTTAAAAAAGCTAGTTGGTAAAATTTTATATAATGGAAGGAGGTTACTTACATGGTAATGACAGATCCTATCGCAGATATGTTAACGAGAATAAGAAATGCTAATCATTCAAAACATGAATTTGTTGATATACCCGCTTCTAAGATAAAGAAGGAAATAGCTAACATCTTGTTGGAAGAAGGATATATTAAGGGCTTTGATGTTATAGATGACGCTAAACAAGGTATTATAAGAGTTGAACTTAAATACCAGCAAAATAAGGAAAGAGTTATAACGGGCATTAAGAGAATATCAAAACCTGGCTTGAGAGTTTACGTAGGAAAAGAAGAAACTCCAAAGGTTTTAGGTGGCTTAGGTATAGCTATACTTTCAACATCACAAGGAATTGTGACAGATAGAAAAGCAAGAGCACAGGGTGTTGGCGGAGAAGTAATCTGCTACGTATGGTAATAATAACGAATAGGAGGTGCTAAGATGTCAAGAATAGGTATTAAACCTATAGAGATACCTGCAAATGTTGAAATATCACTCAACAACAACTATGCAGTTGTTAAGGGACCAAAAGGAAAAATTGAACAACAACTTCCAAAGCAGATTAAAATTGAAGTTGAAGGTTCAGTGATTAACGTTTCAAGAGAAAATGATCAGAAAGAAAACAGATCACTTCATGGTCTTACAAGAACTCTTCTTAACAATATGGTAGTTGGAGTTACACAGGGATTTGAAAAAACACTTGAAATTGTAGGTGTTGGATATAGAGCACAAAAACAAGGAAGCAAATTAGTATTGAACTTAGGTTTCTCTCATCCTGTTGAAATGGAAGATCCGCAAGGAATCGAAACAGCAGTTGAGGGTACAAATAAAATAACAGTTAAAGGTATTGATAAGCAGCAGGTAGGAAACTATGCAGCTGTAATCAGAGACTGGAGAAGACCTGAACCTTACAAGGGTAAAGGTATTAAATACACTAATGAAGTTGTTAGACGTAAAGCAGGTAAGACTGGTAAATAACAAGGAATTTAAGAAAGGAGTGAGTATTAGTGCTTAAAAAAGTTGACAAGAATCAGAAGAGAATTGAAAGACATCACAGCATAAGAAATAAAATCGAAGGAACTCCTGAGAGACCAAGATTAAATGTTTTTAAAAGCTCTAAGCACATATACGCTCAAGTAATCGATGATGCTACTGGCACAACTCTTGCGTCTGCATCAACATTGGATAAAGAGATTGCAGCTCAGGCAGCTGAGCTCAATAAATCTGATGCAGCTAAGTTAGTGGGCAAGGCAGTAGGAGAAAGAGCGAAAAATAAAGGTATAAATGCAGTAGTTTTCGACAGAGGCGGATATTTATATCACGGAAGAGTAAAATTACTTGCAGATGGAGCAAGAGAAAGCGGACTTGAATTTTAATAAGGAGGTTAGTCATGGAGCAACGTGGACGTATAGATGCAAGCCAATTGGATGTAAAAGAGAAAGTAATCAGCATCAACCGTGTTACTAAAGTTGTTAAAGGTGGTAGAAACTTTAGATTCAGCGTGTTGGTAGTAGTTGGCGACGAAAATGGTCATGTTGGAATAGGAATGGCAAAAGCTATTGAAATTCCGGATGCCATCAGAAAAGCAATCCAAGATGCTAAAAAGAATATGATTGAAGTGCCACTGATTAACACAACAGTGCCACATGAAATAATCGGCAGATTTGGCGCAGGCAGAGTTCTCATAAAACCGGCAAAAGAAGGTACAGGAATCATAGCCGGAGGTCCTGTTCGTGCAGTATTGGAATTAGCAGGAGTAAGAGACATAAGAACGAAGTCATTAGGATCAAGTAATCCTAGAAACGTAGTAAACGCAACAATTGAAGCCTTAAAACTTCTGAAAAAACCTGAGGATGTAGCAAAAGTCAGAGGTAAATCCGTAGAAGAAATATTAGGTTAAGAGGTGAAAATTATGGCAAAGATAAAAATAAAGCAAACAAAGGGCTTGAGTGGAAGAACTCCTAATCAGATTAAAAACATAGAAGCTCTTGGTTTGAGAAAAATAGGCCACGTGGTTGAAAAAGAAGATACACCTCAAGTAAGAGGAATGATCAGAAAAGTTGAACACATGGTAGAGGTAGTAGAATAAAACTATAAGGAGGTGTTAAAAATGAAACTTCATGAATTAAAACCTAATCCTGGTAGTACGAAAAATAGAAAGAGATTAGGAAGAGGTACAGCCACAGGACAAGGAAAGACTGCCGGCAGAGGAATGAACGGACAGAAATCTCGTTCAGGCGGCGGAGTAAGACCGGGATTTGAAGGCGGACAGATGCCTCTTTACAGGAGACTTCCAAAGAGAGGATTTACAAATATTTTTGGAACTCAGTTTGCTGAAATAAATGTTGAAGTGTTGAACAAATTCGAAGATGGGGCAGAGATAACTCCAGAACTTCTTAAATCAGAGGGTATTGTTAAAAAACAACTTGATGGTATTAAGGTGCTGGGCAACGGTGAACTTGCTAAGAAGCTTACAGTGAAGGCTCATAAATTCAGCAAATCAGCGGTGGAGAAAATCGAGGCTGCCGGCGGAAAAGCTGAGGTGATCTAGTTGTTTGAAACCTTAAAAAATGCATGGAAAATACCTGATTTAAGAAAAAGAATTCTGTTCACATTTATGATGTTGGTTATTTACAGACTCGGAGCTGTTATTCCTGTACCGGGCATAGACAGAACCGTTGTTCACCAGATGTTTTCAGGCAATGCAGGAGGCCTGCTGGATTTCTTTGATATGATGTCCGGCGGTGCATTTAAAGATTTTACAATATTTGCGTTAAATATTTATCCATACATTACGTCTTCTATTATTCTTCAGCTTTTGGCAATAGCTATTCCAAAGCTTGAGCAGATGTTCAAACAAGAAGACGGAAAGAAAAAAATGGCTCAGTGGACCAGATACGTAACTGTTATACTTGCTTTGATTCAAGCTACAGCATATGCTGTTGGATTCTTCAATTCAGCAATCATAGACAGAAGCTTTTTGTCAATAGTTTCGGTAATAATAGTTCTCACCGCAGGTACAGCATTCCTGATGTGGCTTGGTGAACTGATAACAGAAAAAGGTATCGGGAACGGTATATCAATGATTATCATGATAGGTATAGTTTCAAGATATCCAAGAGACTTAGGAACAGTAATATTCAATATGCAGAATGGCAAAGTAAATATACTGGAAATTATATTATTCCTGGTATTTGCCTTCATAATAGTAGTTGGAGTTATTGCAATTCAGCAGGGTGAAAGAAAAATACCCGTTCAGTATGCAAAAAGGGTAGTTGGAAGAAAGATGTATGGCGGACAAAGCACTCATATTCCTATGAAGGTATTGATGGCAGGAGTTATGCCTGTAATATTTGCTTCTACACTTTTGGCAATACCACAAACACTGGCATTCTTTTTCCCAAGCATGACAGCGGGAGTACAGAAATACTTCTCACCTGCTCAGGCACCTGGAGTGTATTTATACACAACACTAAACATATTGCTCATAATATTCTTCACGTATTTCTATACAGCGGTACAGTTCAATCCATTTGAATACTCAAATACCCTTAAGGAAAACGGAGGATTTATACCGGGAATAAGACCGGGTAGACCTACAGCAGAATATTTAAGCAAGGTTTTAAACAGAATAACAATAGCGGGAGCTGTAGCACTTGCGATTATAGCTACTATACCTACATTGGTATTATCGTTTACGAACCTGAGCATTCACTTCGGAGGAACATCACTGCTGATCGTAACGGGTGTGGCTCTTGAAACAATGAAGCAGATAGAGGCTCAGATGTTGATGAGACACTACAAAGGATTTTTGAAATAAAGAGAGGTAAGGAAAATGAGAGCAATTTTATTGGGACCTCCGGGAGCCGGTAAGGGAACTCAAGCAGAAACAATTGTAAAGGAATTTTCTATACCGCATATTTCCACAGGAGATATATTCCGAAAAAATATAAAAGAAGGAACTGCCCTGGGAAAGAAGGCCAAGGAATACATGGACCAGGGACTTCTAGTTCCGGATGAATTGACGGTAGAGCTGGTTAAGGACAGATTGCTCCAGGATGACTGCGGCAACGGATTTCTGCTTGATGGATTTCCAAGAACAGTCAATCAGGCAGATGCGCTTGACGGAGCTTTGCAGAGCATGAATCAGAAGTTAGATTATGTTGTTAATATAATAGTCAGAAAAGAGCTTCTTATTGAAAGAGCTGTTGGAAGAAGAGTGTGTAAGGACTGCGGTCAGACATATCACATTTCATTCAACAAGCCTGAAAAAGAAGGAATTTGCGACAATTGCGGCGGCGAGCTTCTTCAGAGAAAAGATGATGCTGAAGAAACGGTTACCACAAGAATCAATGTTTATCAGGAGCAGACAGAACCGCTTATAGATTATTACACCAAGAAAGGTATAATAATCGATATTGACGGAGAGAGACCTATTGCTGAGGTTGGCAAAGATATAGTTGCAAAAATGGGGAAAAAGTAATATGATAATCCTCAAGACAAGAAGAGAAATAGAAGTAATGAGAAAAGCCGGAAGATTGGTTGCACAATCACATGAGCTGGTAAGAAAGCACATAAAATCCGGTGTCACTACTAAAGAACTTGACCAATTGGTTGAAGATTTCTTAAGATCCCAAAATGCAATACCTACGTTTAAAGGCTATGGCGGATTTCCATTTTCAATATGCGCTTCTGTTAATGAAGAAGTGGTTCACGGATTTCCAAGCGGCATAAAGCTTAAAGAAGGCGATATTGTCAGCATAGATATCGGTGCAACTTTTGAAGGATACGTAGGAGACAGTGCAAAGACCTTTTACGTCGGAGAAGTAAATGACGAGAAGAAGCGCCTTGTGGAAGTAACAAGACAATGCTTTTACGAAGGAATTAAATTTGCCAAGACATCATGCAGACTGTCTGACATATCACATGCAGTGCAGGAGTATGCTGAAAGTCATGGCTTCTCGGTTGTAAGAGACTATGTGGGTCACGGAGTTGGTAGAAGTATGCATGAATCACCGCAAATACCTAATTTCGGAAAACCCGGCAAAGGACCGCGGCTGCAAGAAGGAATGGTCCTGGCTATTGAACCTATGATCAACGCAGGAACGTATCATGTTAAAGTACTTGACAACGACTGGACAGTGGTGACAGTTGACGGAAAACCGTCGGCGCACTACGAGCACACGGTTGCCATTACAGATGGAGAACCGGAGCTTTTAACCGTATTATAGAGGTGGATATTGGAAATTACAACAGATTTGAAAATTGGTCAGATTGCTAAATCAAAGGCCGGAAGAGATAGAGGAAGAATATTTATCATAAACCGAGTTTTAGATGAACAGCATGTGTTAGTATGTGACGGAGATCTCAGGAAACTGAGCTCCCCGAAAAAGAAGAAAGTGAAGCATTTAGTGATTTATAATACAGTATTGACAGAATTTGCAGAAAAGTTACAAAGAAATGAAAATTTAGATGATGCATATGTGAGAAAGCTTTTAACACCTTTCACACAGGATGTATCTGAAGAAATGGAGGTTGAGTGATCAATGTCCAAGAAAGATGTAATAGAAGTCGAAGGGAAAGTCCTGGAAGCACTTCCTAATGCAATGTTCAAAGTTGAGCTTCAAAATGGGCACCAGATTTTAGCGCATATTTCTGGAAAACTGAGAATGAACTATATCAGAATTCTTCCGGGAGATACTGTAGCAGTTGAATTGTCACCGTATGATTTGACAAGAGGAAGAATAACCTGGAGGAAAAAGTAAGGAGGTATTACAATGAAAGTAAGACCATCAGTAAAACCGATGTGCGAGAAGTGTAAAATTATCAGAAGAAAAGGCAAGGTAATGGTAATTTGCGAAAATCCAAAGCACAAACAAAAACAAGGCTAAGGATAAATTTAGATATTAAGTAGCTACTAAGGTAGGAGGTGTAAACTTAATGGCCAGAATCGCGGGTGTTGACTTACCAAGAGAGAAAAGAGTCGAGATAGGATTGACTTATATATTCGGAATTGGCAGAGCAACTTCTAATAAAATTTTAAAGACAACAGGTATTAACCCTGATACAAGGATTAAAGACCTTACAGAAGATGAAGTACAGCAATTAAGAACTGAAATAGATAAAAGACCTGTTGAGGGTGACTTGAGAAGAGAAGTAGCGTTGAACATCAAGAGATTGAAAGAAATCAACTGCTACAGAGGAATAAGACACAAAAAAGGATTACCTGTTAGAGGACAGAATACTAAAAACAACTCCAGAACCAGAAAAGGTCCGAAGAGAGTTTCAGGTAAGAAATCTAAAAAATAAAAGGAGGGACTTAAGTGGCAGCAGCTAAAAAACAACAAAAAGCAACAAGAGTAAGAAAAAGAGAACGTAAAAATATCGAAAAAGGCCAGGCACATATTAAGTCAACTTTTAACAATACACTTGTAACTCTTACAGATTTGCAGGGAAATGCAATTTCCTGGGCAAGTTCAGGTCAGTTAGGATTCAAGGGTTCAAGAAAATCTACTCCTTATGCAGCAAGCATGGTTGCTGAAGAAGCTGCAAAGAAAGCTATGGAACATGGCTTGAAAACAGTAGAAGTATACGTTAAAGGACCGGGCTCAGGAAGAGAAGCTGCAATCAGATCATTGCAGGCAGCCGGACTTGAAGTTAATTTAATAAAAGACGTTACTCCGATACCGCACAACGGTTGTAGACCGCCAAAACGTAGAAGAGTATAATGGAAACGAGGTGAAAAGATGGCAAGATATACTGGACCTGTATGCAGAATATGCAGAAGAGAAGGCTTAAAGTTATATTTAAAAGGCGACAGATGCTATACTGACAAGTGTTCAATCGGAAGAAGAAACTATGCTCCGGGACAGCACGGTCAAAACAACAAAAAATTAACCAACTATGGTATTCAGTTAAGAGAAAAGCAAAAAGTAAGAAAATACTATGGAGTTCTGGAAGGCCAATTTGCAGAGTACTTCAATATGGCTGAAAAAATGGCAGGAAAGACAGGAGAGAACCTGTTAAAACTGTTAGAGTACAGATTTGACAACGTAGTATACAGATTAGGATTTGCTACATCAAGACCTGAAGCAAGACAATTGGTTGTTCACGGTCATTTTACAGTAAACGGTAAAAAGGCTGATATTCCATCAATGATTCTTAAACCGGGTGATGAAATAAAAGTTAAAGAAAAAAGCCAAAGCTCAGATAAATTCAAAGCTTTAGTTGAAAATCACAAGAAAACAGCACCTCAGTGGCTGCAGGTAGATCCTGATAACTTTACAGGAAGAATAATAGCTGCACCGGCTAAAGAGGACATAGAAATACCAATAGAAGAACATCTGATTGTCGAGTTATACTCTAAGTAATAAGAATTAAGAATTATTACCCTCGGCAAACATCAAATCTAAGGAGGGTTGGGATGATAGAAATAGAAAAGCCTAATATTACGTTAATTGAAAAAAATGATGATAACACATATGGGAAAATAGTAGTTGAACCACTTGAAAGAGGTTATGGAACAACACTTGGAAATTCGCTTAGAAGAATACTTCTTTCATCTTTACCAGGAGCAGCTGTAACATCCATCAATATTCAGGGAGTATTGCATGAATTTTCTACAATACCGGGAGTAAGAGAAGACGTTACAGAAATAATTCTTAATATAAAGAATCTGGCTGCTAAAATGAATGTTTCAGGATCTGCGCAGCTTCTAATAGATGCAAAAGGTCCTAAGGAAGTTACAGCAGCCGATATCATAACCGGCGGAGACGTAGACATAATCAATGAAGACTTGCATATTGCAACTCTGGAAGAAGGTTCCGAGCTCATTATTGAAATGGAAATGGAACAAGGCAGAGGATATGTGGTTGCAGAAAGAAATAAAAAGGAAAGTCAGCCAATAGGCGTCATTCCGATTGATTCTATCTACACTCCGGTTAAGAAAGTAAACTTTACGGTTGAAGATACCAGAGTAGGAAACAGAACAGATTTCGATAAACTTACAATTGAAATCTGGACTAACGGTACAATCGAACCTGAAGAAGCAGTATCTTTGGGAGCAAAAATATTAAATGAGCATCTCAATCTGTTTATATCATTGACGGACCACGTAAATGATGTGGAAATTATGGTAGAAAAAGAAGAAGATGAAAAAGAAAAAGTTCTGGAAATGACAATAGAGGAACTTGATTTGTCAGTTAGATCCTATAACTGTCTGAAGAGAGCAGGAATTAACACTGTTGAGGAGCTTACATACAAGTCAGAAGATGATATGATGAAAGTAAGAAACCTCGGAAAGAAATCTTTGGATGAAGTAGCGAAAAAGCTTGAGGAATTAGGTTTATCTCTGAGAAAAAACGATAATTAGTTTTAAAAGGAGGACTAAGCATGGGTAGTCACAGAAAGCTTGGTTTTAAAACCGACCATAGAGTAGCAATGCTTCGTAATATGACTGCTGACTTGATTAATCATGGCAGAATTGTTACAACAGTAACAAGAGCCAAGGAATTAAGAAGAGTTGCAGAAAGAACAATTACTCTTGGCAAAAGAGGAGACCTGCATGCAAGACGTCAAGCTGCAGCTTATTTATATGATAAAAATGCAGTAAGTAAGCTATTTGAAGAAGTTGCTCCTAAATACAAGGATAGAAATGGTGGATACACCAGAATTCTAAAATTGGGACCACGCAGAGGCGATGGAGCAGAAATGGCGATAATCGAACTTGTATAGAGTTGTCTTACACTCTTGCACTATTAACATAGGGCATAAGTTCTTTAAATTAATATAACTGTCAGGGATTATTCCCTTTCAGTTTAAAAAAAGCAATTTAAATTTCCTTTAAGTTGCTTTTTTTGTATGCCCTAACCCTATTTTTCAGAGTCTTTTTTCTGAAAAATAGCGGTAGGTCAACCGCAACACGTTCCCAAAGTATGCGACCAGCGGGAGCTGATACTTTGGTGAACGAGACTGTGATATGCCCTAACCCTATTTTTCAGAGTCTTTTTTCTGAAAAATAGCGGTAGGTCAACCGCAACACGTTCCCAAAAAGTCTTAATACTATTCTATATGCTCTAACTCCAATGAAAATGTAACCATGAGTATAATTAGTATATACAAATTGTATATATACTAATAGTTATACATTGAAAAGTACTGAATTTATGTTATAATATATTATATTTATATAGGATGTGAAAATATGATGTACAATATTGCAATTTGTGATGATTCTGAGGAATATGGTGAAATAGTTACAGAATTCGTGCAAAGGGCGGCATTGGGAATTGGCATTAGTTGCAATTTATTTACATTTAATTCGGGGAGAAATTTGGTACAAGCATGTGAAGGGAATAACTTTGACATCATTTTTTTGGACATGGAGATGCCGGAACAGAACGGCATAGAAACAGGTCTCTTGATAAGAGAAATCAGCAGTGAGGCAGTCATATTCTATATTACATCACACAAAGAATATGCCTATGATTCCTACAAGGTAAAGGCCAGAGATTATCTTCTTAAACCTGTTACAGTTTCCGCTTTAGAAAAGGTCTTGCTTGAGCACATCGAAGATAAAGAAAAGAAAGAAAAGAAAGAAGAAGTGATGCTCCTTGATGTAAAAGATATAAACGGAGTACTGCATCGAATACCCTTACATGAAATAACTCATGTTCTTAGGAAGAAGGAGGATAGAAAGCTACACATATACAGGTTGAGCAAGGAAGAAATAATATTAGTTCAAACACTTGACAGTATTGAGAAAAAACTTATGTACAGCAGCATATTTGCCAGGGCAGGCAAGTCATGCCTTGTTAATCTTGATAATGTTAGAACAATTAACAAAAATGTAATTCATTTTAGTAATGACGTCCAAGAAGAGGCAAGCAGACGTTGCCTTTCAGAATTGTTGAACAGATTCAAAATAAGAAAACTGGCGGTGAAGATGTGATGAATTGGTATTTGATAGAGGCTTCAGTAAATTTTATTCAGGTTTATGTAATATTTAAGGTGTTTGATTTATATTATGAACAAAGATTTCAGTGCAAGTATGCTCTTAATATCTCCATATTATTTATGACACTAGCATTATGCTTATTAAATTATTTAGTGTCCATTGAACTAAATCCATATGCCTATTTATGTTATATTCTGCTTATATACGCATTTTCACTTGTGATTTTTAAGGGAAGTATATTCTCTAATATAATAACAACTTTTTTGATCATTGTAATAATAGGAATATGTGAATTAGTATCTGCGTTATTGATATCTGCCATAACTGGGATAGAGATTAATTCTGTATTAGGGCAGGTTTTCGGTCGCTTTGAAGCAATGATAATATCTCACACCTTTTTAATATTCATATATCTATTTATTAAAAAGGGGAGAAATAGAGACAAAATGATTTTATCTAACAACAGATATTATCTGCTTGTATCATTGCTACTATTTTTAACTGTCTTTACAATTATTATTGTAATTTGGATATATGGTAATGTTGATATTAATGAAAGCCTAAATACAAATTTAGTATTACTTACAATTTGTATTTCATCAGTATCATTATTATCAATTATCTTAACTGATAAAATAATAAAAGAAATGAATGAGAGACATAAGAATGAGCTTGAGTTACAGCACATGAAATTGGAGCATACATATTTTTCAGATGTTAACTCTGTATTAGAAGAAATAAGAATACTTAGGCATGATATGCGAGGAGAACTGGTTGTTATCCATGGATATAACGAAATGAACCAAAGAGATAAAATCAGTACTCACATTGAGAAAAAACTTAGAGAGTTAGATATACAATTGCTTCCGAGGATGGACAATGACAATATACTTACATCTTTTATAAATTTTAAGATAAAAGAAGCACGCTCACATAATATTGAGGTAATGCTGGAAAGCAATTTAACTGAAGAAGACGAAATAAATATAGACAAAGAAGATATATGCAGGGTATTAAATAATATAATAAACAATGCAATAGAAGCTTGCGAGCATGTTGAGGGGAAATACATAAAGCTTCAAATAGATATGGTAAGTAACTGTCTTATAATCAAAGCAGAAAACCCATTCAAGGGAGAAGTAAAAACTCAAGGGGACAAACTAATTACATTAAAAAAAGACAAGGCCCGGCACGGTTACGGACTTAAAAGCGTAAAAGGAATTGCAGAAAAGTACGGAGGTTTTATGAACATCAATTATGGCAACAATATTTTTATACTTGAAGTCCATATGATTGTAAAGATGTAGAAAAGTATTAGATTTGTAAATTCTCTAAAACCAAAAACAATAACATTATTTTGCTTCATTTTTCCGCTTGGACAATAAAAATGACCAAATAGACAAGTTGCATGAAATACGTTGAATAATGAAAAAAAATGATGTATTATGTTATTAACGTTTGAAGGGAGGGATGTAAAGTGAAAAAAACTTTATCCTTTATGTCATGTATTGCTGCATTTTTGGTGGCAACTGCTCAAACAACAGTGGGGATGACATGCATATTATTGCTTAATCAGCCAAAGGTTCCGCAATGCTTGTTAAAAAATGATTAACAAAATTTCTCTTTTGTTATCTGATGGAATTGGGGTAAAACTCAATTCCTCAGATGATGAAAAAGCGGTGTATGCTTACAGCATAGAGGTGTTATTGTCATTATTTGTGAATTTAATGCTTCTTTTATGTGTGGCACACGTTGTGAATAAAAAGTGGGAACTCTTAATTTTTATAATCTTTTTCTCAGGTTTAAGAACATATGCCGGTGGATACCATGCTAAAACTCATGTTGAGTGTATGGCTTTATCGATGCTTGGTTTTGTAATATCTGCTTTATGCGGTATGTATTTGAGATCATATGGGGAAATTGTACTTATATTTGGGTTATTATTTTCATTATTTATGGTCTTTAAATTAGCGCCTGTAGAGTCTGAAAACAAACCATTGAGCAAAAGTGAAAGAAAAAAATACAAAATGATAAGCAGGGCTTCAGTGGTGGCTTTGAGCTTTGCAGCAATTATTCTGTATATATTAAGAATGAAGACTGATTATATTTACGTTACGGCATCTGCGGCTATGGTAATCGAATCAGTAAGTTTACTGAAGAAGTGAGGCATTTTAATTGTATACGTATTGGGTGGGCAGTTCAATTTATTGAACTGCTTTTTTCAATATTACAGAAGGTTAGTGTTGTAAATTTATTGAAATAGTGTTATCATTTAATGCAGTGAAAAATAAAGATTCAGGTGCTTATATGGAAAATATAATTAGGATAGAAAATGTTAAATATAAATATGATAAAGAAGACAATACATATGCTGTGGACGGAGTCAACCTTGATATAAGAAAAGGTGAGTTTACGGCAATAATAGGGCATAACGGCTCGGGGAAATCAACGCTGGCGAAGCTTATAAACTCCTTGCTGCTGCCTGTAGAAGGAAAAATTTATGTAAAGGGAATGGATACCTCCGATGATTCAAAACTTTGGGATATAAGACAGACCGCGGGGATGGTATTTCAGAATCCTGATAATCAGCTTGTTGCAACTATCGTGGAGGAGGACATCGCCTTTGGACCTGAAAACCAGGGCGTGGAGCCGGAAGAAATAAGAAGAAGAGTTGATGACGCGCTGAATGCTGTAGGCATGTATGAATTCAGAAAAAGACCACCTCACATGCTTTCCGGGGGACAGAAGCAAAGAATTGCCATTGCGGGCATACTTGCTCTGAATTCTAACTGCATAATACTTGATGAGCCAACGGCGATGCTGGATCCTTCAGGCAGAAAAGAAGTTATGGAGACATTGGGAAAATTAAAGGAACAGGGCAAGACCATTTTATTGATTACACACTACATGGATGAAGCTGTACAGGCCGACAGGGTAGTTATAATGGATAAAGGTAATATTAAATTAGACGGTACCCCTAAAGAAGTATTCAGAAATATAGACGAAATAAAAAGGTTCGGTCTGGATGTGCCTCAGGTTACGGAATTAGCGCAGGCACTTGCAAAGGAAGGGCTTAACATACCTTATGATACAATTGATGTAAAGGAACTGGTGGATGCACTATGTCAATAAAAGCAGAAAATATAAAATACATTTACAGTGATGGAACACCTTTCAGAACTGTTGCATTGGAGGATGTGAATCTTGAAATAAATGAAGGTGATTTTCTGGGGGTTATCGGGCATACAGGTTCGGGTAAATCAACGCTTATTCAACTTTTAAACGGCCTGGAAAAGCCGTCAGAGGGAAAAATAGCAGTAGACGGGACAGTTGTCGGAGAAGACAAGAAGATGCTCAGCAAAATAAGGCAGACAGTGGGACTTGTTTTCCAATACCCTGAATATCAACTGTTTGAAGAAACAGTTGCAAAGGATGTTGCATTTGGTCCTCTGAATCTGAAATTATCTAATGATGAAATTGATAAAAGAGTTAGAGAGTCGCTGGAGCTTGTGGGTTTCAACTATAATAAAATAAAAGATGCTTCTCCATTTGATTTATCAGGGGGACAGAAAAGAAGGGTTGCCATAGCCGGAGTTCTGGCAATGAAACCTAACTATCTCGTGCTGGATGAGCCTACGGCAGGACTTGACCCCGCAGGAAGAAATGAGTTGTTTGCCCAGATTAAGAAGCTGCATGAGAGAGCAAATGTAACTGTAATTCTTATTTCCCACAGCATGGAGGATATTGCAAAGTTAGTGAACCGTGTAATTGTGCTGTCAAAAGGCAAGATACACATGGAGGGTTCTCCAAAAGAAATATACGCTCAGGCAGAGGAATTAGAGAAAATAGGGCTGGGTGTTCCTCAGGTTGCACAGATTGTAAATGAGCTTAGAAAACGTGGATTTGAAATTAAAAATGATATAATTACAGTTGAAGAAGCAAAGGAAGAAATTATGAGGGAAGTGAGGAGACGACATGTTTAAAAATTTAACTATCGGTCAGCATTATCCCGTGGAATCACCTGTTCACAACCTTGATCCAAGACTGAAGATTATAATTACATTTATATTTATAGTTTCATTATTTTTAATAGACAGCTTTGCCACATACTTGTTAGTGGTGGCCTTTCTTGCTGTAGCAATCAGCATTTCAAAGGTGCCTATAAAGTTTGTAATCAAAGGTCTGAGACCTATATTGATGATAATCGCCATTACGTTTATTATAAACATGCTGATGACTCCCGGAAAGGTGCTGGTAACAATCGGGTTCATTAAAATAACTGAGGAGGGCCTCAGGCAGGCAGGATTTATGGCAATCAGGCTTGCGTTGCTCATTATGGGAACATCGTTACTGACGCTTACCACATCTCCCATAATACTTACGGACGGTATTGAAAGCCTGTTGAATCCGTTTAAGAGATTCGGTCTTCCGGCTCATGAGCTGGCAATGATGATGACTATTGCACTGCGATTTATTCCAACTCTCATGGAGGAAACAGAAAAAATAATGAAGGCTCAGAAATCAAGAGGAGCGGATTTTGAAAGCGGAAACATAGTAAGCAGGGCAAAGAATCTTGTGCCTTTGCTGGTGCCGTTGTTCATAAGCGCCTTCAGGCGTGCTGATGAGCTTGCTATGGCTATGGAAGCCAGATGCTACAGAGGTGGAGAAAACCGAACCAGAATGCGTCAGCTGAAAATTTCAAAGGGTGATTATGCTGCGGCAGGAGTATTTGCAGTTTATTTTGCGGCAATAATCGTAATTAAAATATGGTAAGAAACATTAAGCTTAAAATAGCATATGACGGTACGAATTACTACGGGTGGCAGACTCAATTAAACAGGGCTACAATTCAAGAAACCATTGAAAAGGCAATATCGGTGGTAATGAAGCAAGAAGTTAATTTAACAGGCTCGGGAAGGACTGACAGCGGTGTTCACGCAATTGGTCAGGTGGCTAATTTTATAGCGGACACAAATATTCCCCGGGAAAAAATTAAGATTGCATTGAATGCAAATCTGCCGGGGGACATAAGGATAATGGAATCTGACGATGTGCCGCTAAGCTTTAATTCAAGGTTTGATGCTCATAACAAGACATATATGTACCAAATATATAACGATAGAGTCTGGAATCCGTTTTACAGCAGATATTCGTGCTTTGTACCTGCAAATCTTGACTTTGAGAGAATGGAAGCAGCGGTCAAATGGCTTGAGGGAACTCACGATTTCAAAGGATTTATGTCATCAGGGTCAAATGTTAAAACAACAGTCAGGACTGTGTATGAAGCAAGGCTTACAAGGGATGAAAAAGAAGATAAGCTCATAAAATTATATATTAACGGAAACGGTTTTTTGTACAATATGGTCAGAATAATAGCTGGCACGCTCATTGATATCGGTAAGGGAATAAAAAGCTCTGACTGTATTGAAAATGCCATAAAGACTACGGACAGAACACTGCTTGGACAAACAGCGGAGCCGCAAGGATTGTTTTTGATGAATGTTAACTACGGCATTGACGATTGAACAAATAGCTTATAATTTGATGCAAAATTTAGTAAAAAGGTCTTGACACAAATATGTATTTAATATAGAATATCTAAGGTATGATAAAATTGAGATAAAAACCGGAATCCAATGCCCCGGAGTTAGGTTTTTTCAATATATTATAATTAATAACAGTAGAAATACAGGAGGAAACATGATGAAAAGCTTCTTGGCTAAACCTAATGAAGTTCAAAGGGCATGGTATGTCATCGATGCCGAAGGAAAAACTCTTGGTAGACTTGCAACTGAGGTTGCTAAAATATTGAGAGGTAAGCATAAAGCAATATATACACCGCATGTTGATACAGGAGACTTTGTAATAGTTGTTAACGCGGATAAGGTTGTTTTGACAGGTCATAAAATGGATCAGAAATTATATAGACACCACTCTCTTTATCCAGGCGGATTGAAGGAAATTCCTTACAGAAATTTATTCCAGACAAAACCGACACAGCCGGTTTATCTTGCAGTAAAGGGAATGCTTCCGAAAAATAGTCTTGGAAGACAAATGTTAAAGAAACTTAAAGTATACGCAGGTCCTGAGCACAATAACCAGGCTCAAAAACCGCAAGTATACGAGTTTTAAGAGAGGAGGACGATTAGATGGTCGCACAATACAGAGGAACAGGTAGAAGAAAAAAAGCGATAGCAAGAGTAAGATTAATACCCGGAACAGGAAAAATCGTTATAAATAAAAGAGACTTAGAAGATTATATAAAATATGAAACTTTGAGAGTTTTAGTTAAAGAACCGATGGTTATTACAGATACATTAGGTCAGTACGACGTAATGGTAAATGTTAAAGGCGGCGGATACACAGGTCAGGCAGGAGCAATCAGACATGGTATATCCAGAGCATTGCTTGAGGTTGACAGTGAATTAAGACCAATTCTTAAAAAAGCCGGATTCTTGACAAGAGATTCAAGAATGAAGGAAAGAAAGAAATATGGTTTGAAAAAAGCAAGAAGAGCGTCACAGTTCAGCAAGAGATAATAAGTTTAACGAAAGAACCCCTGAAAACACAATGTTTTCAGGGGTTCAATGTTTTTAACGATATTTAAAAATGTTTGTGTAAGACACAAGTAAGACATACGATTTTGCTTATCTTGTACAAGACCTAATGTAGCATTTATATTTTATATTGTCAATTTACAATCAACCCGACACAGGTGTTCAATTTATGCGTACATGACGTTCAATCTCTCCGGCTCTACTGTTCAATTTGCCCGGCTTTGCTGTTCATTCTTGACGTCATATTCACACTATGGCTTTGTAACATATTTGTGGTAATTGATTATAATATTATATAAAAAGGCAAGGATGTGCAAACATGGATCAAAAAAAAAATCTTAATAAACAAATAAGCAAAGTGAATGATTTGTGTAAAACAAATATGTGCAGCTGTAAAGTATATTATCCAGTTACTCCTCAATGTTTCATAAATATTGTAAAAAAATATTACTCAAGCAGTATATTAAATTATTCAGATTGGATAGATTGCACTTCATTAGATAAATATTATTATTTTGTTGAAAATTTAGGAGACAGTGATGTTGAAGCATATGTTGAAATAAGTCCTGACAAAAATTTAGTATACAGAGATTCAGATCAAATTATTATTAAAAGTTCACAAGTATCTTATTTTCAGCCACTGAGAGAAAGTCGCTACATCCGTTTCTCATTCAGAAATCTGAATTCTGCTGGAACTTACTTAATTAATGCATGGTTTCAGGGAAAAACCCATTAAAATAATGATATCATTTTTTATAATTGGACATATACTATAAGGGGGAAAACCCTAAAATAATTATGGAGTGATAATAATGCCAGGAATGCCAATATTCCAAGATTCACCGTCCCAATTAAAGGGACAAATTTATGTTCTTAACAGTATTACGCAAAGTATTGTTCCGTTGCAGGTTGATAATAGCGGAAAGCTTGCAGTTAACGGCACTGTAGATTTAGCACCAGGTACCGAGGTTACTTTAGCCTCTGGCACTGATATTGATAATGTATCGTCAGTTACAACATTAGACACTATTACAAATGATGTAAAAATTATTAATGGTTCATCTACTTTAACAGTTGGACTAGCTGCTGGCACTGAAGTAACTTTAGCTGCTGGTTCTGATATTGATAACGTAGCTTCTGTTACGACATTAGACACTATTACAAATGACGTTAAAATTGTAAATGGTACAACAGCTTTAAATGTAGGGTTGGCAACAGGTACCAACGTTATAGGTAAAGTTGAGAATCAGCTTGTATTTACCAATGTTGACTCTTTTGGAGCTGGAACACCACTGACATCAAAAGCTGTCGGCATTGGTGCTACTGAAACTGCAGATTCCCAAGATGTCTCTCAAGAATCATCTTACAACTGGTTTATTAAAAATACAGGTACTGATTCTGCAGATCAGAATATTACTTTAAAGGTTGAGTTAAGTCCTGATGGAACGAACTGGTTAGAAGATACGGGATCTACAATTACTGTACCATTTAACGCCGCAAAAATGATAACTGTAACAAATTTTTTACAGTATGTTCGCTTTGTAATTACAGGCGGAGCTGCTGCGACAACAGTTATTTCCTGCTTCCAGGCTCAACATTAATTAAATTTAAAATCGTAATTTGCACTTTATATTAAGATTGCTGACCGTAAGCACATAAATTATGTTTAGGGCATAATAAAGTGATCAAATATCCTTGCATTACACAATAAAAGGCTCAGATAATTATTAGAGCCTTTTATTGTAGCAAAGCTAAAACAAATTCGGGTTCCAGAAAGGTAAAACACTAACAACAAAATGAATAATGCCAATGGAAAGGACAATTTCATTGTACCAAAAAATAGTGCTTGAAAAACAAATAATTATATAATATAATTAAATAGGTAAATAATTTTGTGGGGAATTATGTCCCACTATTATATTTAACTTAATATATTACAGTGTTTTCTTGGCACCCACTTTAAAAATCAAGTTTTTTTAGTGACTCCGAGAATTAATTTAAAAGGAGTTTTTTTAATGGAAAAAAATAAGATACAGTTTATAACGCGCACATCATTAATTGCTGCCGCATATGCAGCGCTGACCTATGCATTTGCATGGATGAGCTATGAGCAGCTGCAGTTCAGAATATCGGAAATATTAGTGCTTTTTGCATTTATAGAGCCGAGATACGGGCTCGGCTTAATATTGGGATGTGTGTTAGCAAACGCCCCAAGCCCATTGGGAATAATAGATGTTGTGGCGGGTTCATTTGCCACATTTGCAGCAATAATGTACATTATTGCAGTTAGAAAGACTATGGGATACAGCAAAAAATCATTATTTATTGCATCTTTGGGACCGGTTATATCAAATGCACTGATAGTGGGTGTTGAGCTCACATACTTATTCAATACACCGTTTTTAATGAATGCAATATATGTTGCCATAGGTGAATTTGTTGTGGTAACAATAGCAGGAACGACGGTAGTGGACTATATAATGAAAAACAGAGGGTTAGCCGATAGATTGTCTATGGATTAATTAAATCTGAAACGAAAAGAGAGCTGCCGCAATTATTGCGACAGCTCTTTAACTTGCTGAATCTCAGTGCCTTTCGGTATCCAGAATTTCAATGCGCCTTTTGCCACTGATACGTCCACTTCATCGTAGGTGTAGCCTTCGCCGTCAATGCACACATTTAAAGGCTCTTTGCCTGTCATTTTAACATGGCGGCATTTGAAATATGATATATATTTGTTTACCTTAGGGTTGATTAAATGTGTCCCTTTTTTATAGCTTCCTATGACGCTCATAATCTTAAAGCGTGACAGCTTATCCACAAAGCACAGGTCCATTATTCCGTCGTTCACCGAGGCGAGAGGAGCACATTTGTAGCCTCCTCCGTAAGAATGACCGTTCGCCATGACTCCAAGCAGAAATGAACCTTTCAGTATTTCATTGTCATCAATTACTACTTCTAAATTTTTCCCAAGTTTGCTCAATAGACAATAAAGCACAGATAAATAGTATCTGCCGGAACCTGATACAAATGGCAGTTTCTTAAATTTATGCATGTTGAAGGCGGCGTCAGCGTCCAGACCTATATTGCATACAGATACTGCATACTTGTTGTTTATTTTTATAAGGTCCAAATCTATGCTCTGACCATCAATCTGTGATTGTATACTTTGAAAATTGCTGTACTCGTCAAAATTTTTAACGAAATCATTTCCTGAGCCGCATGGAATTATACCGATACTTATGTTATCCAACCCACACGCGGCATTTACTACCTCGTGAAGTGTCCCGTCTCCGCCGCATGCATAAAATACGCATGGTACGTGCTCGGAGTATTTTGCCATTATAAAATTTTCTGCATCACCTTTGAATTTAGTAAAATAAATCTCATAATCAATGTTTCCATCCTTCAGCAGGGAGTGCACGGCATCTGCTATTTCTTTCTGTGCTTTTCCTCCGCCTGCAACAGGATTAATTATAAATATATGTCTCATAGTACCTCCGATATACAAATCAGATTAAGCAGCTTAATCCATAATTAAATTGTTAAGCCATTTTCTGCTCTTATATCTTTTTAAAATTATTACCATCTTTATTATTTCTTCACTGAATACAACAGCAATTACAAGATGTATAGGAAGATGAAGCACCAGCACGGAGAAAAATGAAAGAGGAACTCCCATGAGCCAGATTGTAACCATATCAAGGAACATGCAGAATCTCGTATCTCCTCCTGCTCTCAATATTCCGCATATAAACATGTATGTGAACATTTTAGGAGTAAAGTACAGCGAATATACCGCTAATGTCTTGCTCAGATATACACTTGTTTCGGGCTCCAGATTGAAAAACTTAATTATTGCATTCCTTGATATAAACAGTAAAAATGAGAGCACAATGCTTAGAACAAGTGTGAGCTTTACAAATTTTCTGCTGTAATTCATGGCTGTATCCACATCATTTTTACCTATTTCATTTCCTATCATAACAGCGCTGGCATTGCCTATACCAAAGAACAGTGTCATGAAAAAATCAGATATTGTAAAGGCAATCTGGACAACTGCAATGGCATATGAACCCATAAATCCGTATGCAATGTAATAAACGGAAGTACCTACGGACCATGCTGTTTCAGAAAGAATTACAGGTACGGAGGTGCTCATTACTTTTTTCAGCATTGAAAAATCCCAGGATGTTAATTCAGCGAAGGTACCTGCCAATGGATGCCCCTTATCTCTGTAAATAAAATATATTAGAACTATAAATTCCACAACTCTTGCAATCAGAGTAGCAATAGCTGCGCCTTCAACACCCATTGCCTCAAAGCCTAAATTACCCGAAATCAGGACCCAGTTTAAAAATGTGTTCACACACAGGGCAACTGCACTGATTGCCGTAGGCATATTCAGTTTGTGGATTGCTCTGCAGTTAAAGCTGAATGCAAATGAAACAGCAGTGAAAAAATAAGAAACGGCTATAATTTTCAGGTATTTGCTACCGAGGTGAATTACATCTGGTTCATTGATGAATATTCTCAGAAGCTGATCCCGGAAAAGAAAAACAGTAACCGAAAAAACAATGGCAAGCACTGAACCGATAATCAGGTCAATACCAAATACCTTTTTAATGCTTTCAGTATCCTTTGCTCCCCAATACTGTGCCACGAATATGGATGCTCCGCTGTAAATTCCGAAGCAAATAGTTGTAAAAATAAAATAGATTCTGTTTGCCAAGCCAACTGCCGATATTGCATTTTCGCCCAGGCTGCTGACCATTACTGTGTCAATCATGTTAAGTCCAATGCTTATGGCATTTTGAATGATAACCGGCACGGCAATAACTAATAAGGTATTTATAAAAGCTTTGTTGTTTTTAATTGTATTCTGCATATTCACCTCAAGAAAATAGACGTGATAAATCACGTCCCGGCTTATTACTAAGCTTAGTTTATTTATTTGATCTGATTATAGTCATTTCGTTCCAAAGAGTCTGTCGCCTGCATCACCCAATCCAGGTACTATAAATCCTATTTCATTAAATTTCTCATCAATTGCTGCGGTATAAATTTCAATATCAGGATGAGCTTCCATAACTTTTTTGAGTCCTTCAGGAGCACACACCAAATGAATGGATTTTATTTTTTTAGCACCGTGCTTTTTCAGAAGCTCTATAGCACCGTTCATTGAACCACCGGTTGATAGCATTGGCTCGGTTATGATAACTGTCCTGTTTCCTATGTCGCTTGGAAGCTTGCAGTAATATTCAACGGGCTGAAGAGTCTCTTCATTTCGGTATAATCCGATATGTCCTATTTTGGCATTGGGGATGAGGTCCAGCATGCCGTCAACCATTCCTAACCCTGCTCTTAGCACGGGAACTATGGCTATATCTTCTCCAGCCAGTGCTTTGCCCACAGTTTTACAAATAGGCGTCTCTATTTCTATATCTTGTAAGGGAAGATTTCTTGTTACCTCATATGCCATAAGCATGGCAATTTCTCTTACTAACTCCCTGAAATCCTTTGATGAAGTGTTTTTATCTCTTAGCATAGTCAGCTTGTGCTGAATAAGCGGGTGGGAAACTACATTTACATTGTTCATTTGTTTGTTGACTCCTTCGTATGGTTTATAAATAAAGAATTGTTTTAAAATTAATCATATAATATAATTATTACGTACGCAGAGCTCTTTGTCAATTAATTTTTTAAGGGAGATTGAAAATGATTATTGGATGTGGAATTGATATAACAGAAGTTGACAGAATTAAAAAGAATCTTGATAATGAAAGATTTATTCAGAAGATATATTCAAAAAATGAAGAGGAATATTTAAAAGAAAGAAAGTTTAATGCTCAGACTGCGGCAGGAATGTTTGCGGCCAAGGAGGCTGTTTCTAAGTGTCTGGGAACGGGATTTTCTAATTTTGGGCCATGTCATATAGAGATTTTAAAGGATGAAAAGGGTAAGCCCTATGTGAAATTAACAGAGAATGCTCNNATACAGATATCCATATCTCATACATCTCAACTTGCGACGGCATATTGTGTGGCCGAATCATTGCAGGAGGTTGGCGGATTAAGATTTTTGTAAAATTGTTCTATAAATCTGCAGAACGGCATATACCTGTTATATAAAGATGGAAGCGGGATATTGAGATGAAGCTGAAAATATTTTGTTTGATTGTACTGGTTATTGCATTGTGCGGGTGTTCGGCGAAGACAGAAAAATTTGTTATTCCTGTAAATTATACAGGTGAGGCTTTAGTAAAAGTTTATACTGACAACAGCGAGAATTCCTATAAGATGAATATTGTGTGCAGGGACGGAAACTATAGCTTCAGGGCAGACACCGGGAAAGAAGCCTGGAACTTTGCGTATCTTTCAGGAAGCAGATGTGTTTTAAACAATGATAGATTTCCGGAAAGCAGTGTATCAGTTGACAATTTTAAATTGATTGATTCTCTTGTATATGATTTTGATTTGACGAAATTCAACACTTCCATGGACGAATTGCCGGATGAGCTGATTTATTTTGATGGAAATTACAAGCATGTTTTGAACTTTGGAAAAGAAAGCCTGCTTCCAGCATCAATTTTTATTTATAAAAAAGATAACTTGGTAAAAACTATACAATATGAAAAAATTAATATTGAAGAATAATAAATTTCACATTATTGAAGAAGTTACCATACAACTTGTATAATGAATGTGATAAAATTACATATGATATGTTTATATGAACTTAGTTTGAGTAATCGAGGTGTGAGATTTGGCTGATAACAAAAAAATATTGATTTCAATTCCTGAAAATCTTCTTAGAGAATTGGATAATGCAGTTAAAACAGAGGGAACTAACAGGAGCGATTTTATACGCAAATCCATAAGGTTCTATTTAATCGAGAAGAGAAAGATTGAAATCAGAAGTAAGATGAAGGCCGGATATCTGGAAATGAGCAATATAAATAAAAGCATTACAGAAGAATACTCAGAAGGGGACTATGAAGATTTTTTAAGCTACGAAACAAAATTATTGGGAAGTGAATAATTTGATTGTAAAAAGGGGAGATGTGTACTACGCTGACTTAAGCCCGGTTATCGGGTCAGAGCAAGGCGGAATAAGACCGGTTTTAGTAGTACAAAATGATATTGGAAATAGATACAGTCCTACGGTTATTGTATCTGCAATTACATCACAAATTAATAAGGCTAAGCTGCCTACTCACATCGAGATAAGTTCTGAGGATTTCAGCCTCCCAAGGGATTCCGTTGTCCTGCTTGAACAAATCCGTACCATTGACAAAAAGCGTTTGAAGGAAAAAATAGGACGCTTTGACAAGAACCTAATGGGTGAAGTTGATGACTGCCTTAAAATAAGCCTGGGATTAATAGATTTTTAGTACATAGCAAAAGGAACGGCTGTTATCCGTTCCTTTTGTATTTTAATTGCTCTGTTTAATAATTCCGCTATTTTTAAGGAGAGTTCTCACATCTCCTATCATGTACAGAGAGCCTACAAAAGCCACATATTCATCTGTGGAGATTTCCTTTATTGCGGGCAGAATTTGTGCATAGTCGATCAGGGGAGTGACCTTTAAGTCTGAGTGCATTTTGATTAATTCTGCAAGCTTTTCTGAAGGCATAGCCCTTGGGTTATTTGGAGTAAGAGTGTACACTTCCTTGCAGAGAGGCAGTATGAACGAAAGAACGTCCTCCGGGTTTTTATCCTTCAGCATACCGAAGAAAAGGATTATTTTATTGTCCTTGAAGTTTTCTTTTACAGCTTTTGCAAAATATTCAATACCATTTATATTATGGCCTCCGTCAAGTACAATGACAGGAGCTTCTCTCAATATTTCAAACCGTCCGGCAAATCTGCAGCTGCCAAACCCCTTCAAGATGCTTTCTTCGGATATATCATATCCTTTGATTTTTAATATTTCAAGTGTACGCAGTGCGGTAAGGGAGTTATACAACTGATGCTCTCCCAAGAAGGTAATCTTTATTTCCGGCAGGCTAAACACATCTGTTTTTAAATATTTAAACCATTGCCCGGTTAAATTTCCTCTTATTTTTTCAATATTGCGTTTATCGGTTTCATATACTGCCGCATGCTTTTCGTCCGCTGTCTTTTTTACAGTGCTGACGATATTTTCTTCCTGAGGATATATTACGACAGAGGAGCCCTCCTTTATTATCCCGGCTTTTTCAAATGCTATTTTTTCTAATGTGTCGCCCAGGTATTCCATATGGTCATAGCTGATTGACGTAATTACTGAAACCAGTGTATTGTCCACAACATTGGTTGCGTCAAACCTCCCTCCGAGACCTACCTCAAGAACGAGAAAATCAATTTGCTGTTCCTGAAAGTATTTGAAGCCTATGGCAGTTACAACCTCAAATTCCGTTGGATGATTGCAGCCTTCCTCAAGCATTATCTGAATTTTTTCCTTAACTGTTGAGGTTATTCTTGCCAGAGATTCCTTATCGATATGGATTTTATTAATCTGAATTCTTTCAGTGAACTCCTCTAAAAAAGGACTTATGAATAAGCCTGTTTTGTATCCCGATGCCATTAATACATCGTGTATCATGTTGCTTGTGGAGCCTTTTCCGTTTGTTCCCGCAACGTGTATTATTTTATAGCTGTCCTGAGGGTTGCCCAGCAGTTCTGTAAGCCTTGTAATATTTTGAAGTCCAAGCTTTGAGCCGAATTTGTATGTAGAGTGAATAAAATCAAGTGCTTCTTTGTAGTCCATTTCATCCTCCGTGTAAATTATGCTTTTATATTATAACATTTAATGCTGCTTTTCAATAAAAAAATGCTTCTATGAACACGTGTTGCAATTTGAAGTTGTCATTTAAAATTTAATATGATAAAATACTTTAGTTAATAATAAATATTGAAATGAACAGTTGTGCTGAAAAATAGAAAGGGAAAAATATGATAGATACAAAAAAACTTGACAGAGAGCTGCTAAAGGTGGAAAAGCCTGCCCGATATGTGGGAAGCGAGCTTAATTCTGTCATAAAAAACAGGGAAGAAGTGAATGTGAGATTTGCATTCGCATTTCCGGATGTTTATGAGGTGGGAATGTCCCACACCGGACTTCATATATTGTACCACATGCTGAACAGCATGGAGAATATATGGTGTGAAAGAGTTTTTGCTCCATGGACTGATATGGAAGAGGTAATGAGAAAGAATAATATCCCTCTTTATGCCCTTGAGAGCAAGGATGAGCTCAGATGCTTTGATTTTGTTGGTTTTACTCTGCAGTATGAAATGAGCTATACAAATATATTGAATATGCTGAATTTAGGGGATATACCTATAAGGGCTGAAGACAGAACCAATGATATGCCCATTATAATAGCAGGGGGACCCTGTGCATATAATCCTGAGCCACTGTATGAGGTTATAGACCTTTTCACTGTGGGTGAAACAGAGGAGCTTCTGCCGGAGCTTCTGAAGCTTTATGAAGAAGAGAAGAAAGGCAACTTCAGCAAGCTTTCATTTTTGGAGAAAGCAGCTAAGCTGGAGGGCATTTATGTTCCGCGTTTTTATGAAGAGGTATATGGAGACGACGGAACGATAAAGGAAAGAAAAGTTTTGAATCAGAATGCAAAGGATGTTGTAACCAAGCGCATTATTAAGGATTTGAATAAAAGCTACTACCCTGACAAGAGCATATTGCCATATATCGATGTGGTTCACGACAGGGTGGTGCTTGAGATATTCAGAGGCTGCACAAGGGGCTGTAGGTTCTGCCAGGCTGGTATGGTCTACAGGCCTGTAAGAGAGAAGGCTCCCGAAACTCTTGTGTGTCAGGCTGAAAGCATGCTTAATTCCACGGGGCATGACGAGATATCTCTCACATCGCTGAGCTCAGGAGATTATTCATGTCTGCAGGATTTAACACTGAAGCTGTTAGATAAATATGAAAACCAAAATATAAGCATATCTCTGCCGTCTCTGAGGCTGGATTCAATGACCTTTGATATTATTGAGAGGCTGCAGGAGGTAAGAAAATCCGGTCTTACATTTGCACCCGAAGCGGGAACTCAGAGAATGAGAGATGTTATAAATAAAAACCTTACTGAGGAACAAATACTGGGACCTGTGGAAACAGCGTTCAAATTGGGATGGTCAACAGTTAAGCTATACTTTATGATAGGACTTCCGGGAGAAACAATGGAGGATGTGCTTGGCATAAAGGATTTGGCGTACAAGGTAAAGGATAAGTTTTTCAACAGACCTAAGGAAGAAATAAAGGGAAACCTTAAAATAAATGCAAGTGCTTCATGCTTTGTTCCGAAGCCATTTACACCGTTCCAATGGGTGGAGCAGGACAGCATGGATGAATTTTATGACAAAGCAAAGTCACTGCAGAGAGAAATCAAGGATAAAAAGGTATCCTTCAGCTATCATGAGCCAAGGTTGAGCTACCTCGAAGCTGTTTTTGCCAGAGGAGACAGGAGACTTTCCAAGGCTTTAATAAGAGCATGGGAAAAAGGCTGCCGATTTGACGGCTGGTATGACATGTTTGATTTTGGTAAGTGGATGGAAGCATTTGAAGAGACAGGCATTGACCCTGACTTCTTCGGAAAGAGAAAAAGAGAGCTTGATGAAATACTTCCGTGGGATTTTATTGACGTGGGAGTTACGAAAAAATATCTCATAAGCGAATATGAAAATGCCATGGAGGCAATGACTACGCCGGATTGCAGACTTAACTGCACTAACTGCGGAGTAAACCATAAATTAATAGGAGGTGCCTGCCCTCATGTACAAAATAACAAGTAAATTTAGCAAGACAGGAAATTTAAAATACATCTCTCATCTGGATGTTCTGAGATTTATTCAGAGGGCAGTTAAAAGAGCCGGAATAGAAGCAAAATATTCTGAAGGCTTCAATCCTCACATGAAGACATCATTCGGGTTTCCGCTTTCCCTTGGAACAGAGAGCATAGGAGAATATTTTGAACTTGAACTGAATGAAAAAATTTCACCTCAGGAATTTATGGATAAAATGAACGGGGTAATGCCGAAGGAAATGCAGATGTTAAAGGCCGGATACCTTGAAGAATCGCAGTCACTGATGGCAAGATGCTCTTATGCCGAATATATAATCGGAATTGAATCAAACAGCCTCGATATGGATAAGCTGAATGCGCTGATGAATGAAATGCTTGAACCGGGAGTTGAATTCAGCAGGCAGAAGAAAAATAAAAAGAATAAAACAGTTACCAAGGAAATAAATACAAAGGATTTTATCAAGTTTCTGAAGGCGGAATCTTCCGGCGAGGGAAGAGCAAGGATACAGGCGGTGTTCGCAACCACAGAAACAGGCAGCATGAGAGTGGATGAATTCCTCAGATTGATAGATGAAAAGGCATTCGGCATAGATTACAGCACAATAATGAAGATTGATGCATTGGATAAGGAAATGAAAACAATACTGTAGGTGGTATTATGAAGCAGATTTTGATAAGCAGTTCTGTGTTTTTTGACCAGGCAGCCGTACTGGAAGATGGCAGGCTCATGGATTATATGCACGAGGAAAAATATAATGAAAGTGTAGTGGGCAATATTTACAAAGGTAAGGTTATGAACATCCTTCCGGGAATGGAGGCCGCCTTTATTGACATCGGACTTGAAAAAAATGCATACTTGTTCTTGGATGATCTGCTTTCTGATAAATTCCTAAAAGAAAACAACTTGAAAAAAAGGGAAGTCACAAAAATCAGCAAGGTGCTGAAAAAGGGTGATGAGCTGCTTGTACAGGTTGTCAGGGAGCCTATGGGTGAAAAAAATGTAGCATTAACCACTGATATTTCAATGTCGGGCAAATGCCTTGCATTCATACCTAAAAGTATTGAGGTTAACATATCCAAGAAAATCAAAAATCCTGAGGAGCGCAAAAGGCTTGAGGATATAGGCAGCGAAATTATGAAAAATGGAAACGGGATGATATTCCGTACATTTTCAAAGGATTGCTCAAGAGATGAAATAGAAGAGGAATACTCACTGCTTTCAAAAGCATTTGAGCAGCTGGAGAAGGAATACAACTATTCCTATGCGCCAAAGCTCCTGTATCGCAGCAGTTCCATGATTGAAAAAATGTTTCTGGACTATATTGACTCAACAGTGTCGGAAATTTATGTGGAAGACAAGGAAACAAAAGAAAGGGTTCTTGCACTTATCCATAAATTTGCTTCGGATAGGCTCAAGGAAATAAAGGTTGTGGAAACAGGAAGGGCGTTTGAGCTTCTCGGTGTGGAGAAGCAGCTTGGAATGCTCTTTGAAAGAAAGGTGGAGCTGAGCAATGGTGGATCGATTTTTATTGATGTCACGGAGGCACTTACGGTAATTGACGTGAACAGCGGAAAGTACGTGGGCAGCGACAGCATGGAGGATACTGCTCTTGCCATAAATCAGCATGCTCTTGAAGAAATAGGCAGACAGGTAAAACTGAGGGATATAAGCGGAATAATTATAATAGATTTTATCGACATGAAGAACAAGGACAACGTCGACCTTTTAATAAGCAAAGCAAAGTCTGTTTTTAAAGAAGACAGGGCAAGGACCAATGTCCTTGGAATGACGAGGCTTAATCTCATGGAAATCACAAGGAAGAAGGACCGCGAAAATTTCTTCAACCTCATCACTGAAGAATGTCAGTGCTGTAAGGGCAGCGGGAGGATAAGCTCAAATATTTTCATATTGATGAAAATTGAAGGTATTGTCAAAAAAATAAAGAAGAATACATCCTGCGAGGCAGTGATTCTTAAGGCAGGATATACTCTATATGATAAAATAACATCAGAGTGCATGGATATAATAAATAAAATTGAGAAGCAATATAATATGAAGATTTATTTCCTCGGGGATAAGAATATAGAGGACCACGAAATTCATCTAGATAAAATGGGCAAAAAAGATTATATTAACGGTATATTTAAGCAAAAATAAGTTGACAAACATTGCTTTGTTTGATAATATTTATATTTGTTAGAGCCGCACGGATCAGGTTAAAACTATGAGTACCTGCAATGGCGAGACTGGGAAGAGGAGGTAAATTTATGTACGCAGTTATTGAAACAGGTGGAAAACAATACAGAGTTCAGGAAGGCGATGTTATAAGAGTAGAAAAATTAAACATTGCTGATGGAGAAACAGTAAAATTTGATAAAGTTTTACTTGTAGCTGAAGAAGGAAAAGTTAACGTTGGAAAGCCATATGTTGACGGAGCAGTAGTTGAAGGTCTGGTTGAAAATCAGGGAAAAGCAAAGAAAATAATAGTTTTCAAATATAAAGCAAAGAAAGACTACAGAAAGAAACAAGGACATCGTCAACCATATACACAGATTAAAATCGAAAAAATTGTTGGATAGTATATGATTACAGTTACTGTATATAGAACCGGAACAGAAATCAGCGGATTTATTGTTGAAGGACATTCCGGCTATGCCGAAGAAGGCATGGACATAGTATGTGCATCGGTTTCCATATTATCATACACGGCGCTTAATTCCATGAATCTGGTTGCGGGAATTGAACCGGAGGATTTAAGCTATGACGTGGATAGTGAAACGGGATTTATGAGTCTCAGGACTTTAGTCAACAATGACAAGACCGATGTGCTGTACAGGAGTTTCATGGTAGGAATAGAACTATTACTGGAAGATTACAGTGATTATATTACACTTAAATTTGAGGAGGTGTAAACATGTTATTAAAATTAAATTTGCAGTTATTTGCACATAAAAAAGGTGTTGGTAGCTCTAAGAACGGTCGTGACAGCAACTCTAAGAGACTTGGAGTTAAAAGAGCTGACGGACAGTTCGTATTAGCGGGAAACATTCTTGTAAGACAGAGAGGAACTAAGCTTCATCCGGGACTTAATGTAGGCATAGGAAGCGATGACACATTGTTTGCAATGGTTGACGGAAAAGTTAAGTTTGAAAGAAAAGACAAGACAAGAAAACAAGTAAGTGTATATCCTTGTGAAATAGAAGCATAATAAACATAGCACCTACCAATACGGTAGGTGTTTGTATTAGTTGAGAAAGTTGGGATAGAATGTTTGTAGATATAGCTAAAATCAATGTTAAGGCAGGCAATGGCGGAAACGGCAGCGTTGCGTTCAGGCGCGAAAAATACATACCTATGGGCGGACCGGCCGGCGGTGACGGCGGCGACGGGGGAAGTATAATATTGGTTGCCGACGAAGGTTTGAGAACATTGATGGATTTCAGATATAAAAGACACTATCAGGCAGAAAACGGCCAGGATGGAAGAGGAAAAAAGCAATACGGCTCTGACGGAAAGGATCTTGTGTTGAGGGTGCCTATCGGTACTCTGGTGAAAGACGAAGAGACAGGCATTGTTATGGCTGATTTGAAGAACCACGAGCAGTCATATGTTGTTGCAAAAGGCGGACACGGCGGAAAGGGAAATGCGAAATTTGCAAATGCCATAAGACGTACGCCGCGCTTTGCGGAGCCGGGAACTAAGGGTGAAGGCAGAGAAATAATACTCGAGCTCAAGCTTTTAGCTGACGTGGGATTGATAGGTTTTCCTAACGTAGGGAAATCAACCATATTAGCATCAATAACAAGTGCAAAGCCTAAGATAGCGAATTATCATTTTACAACGCTGAAGCCTAATTTAGGGGTTGTAAGCATCGGAGAAGGACACAGCTATGCAATGGCGGATATTCCCGGATTGATTGAAGGCGCATCTGAGGGTGCCGGTCTGGGACTTGAGTTTTTGAGGCACGTGGAAAGGACAAAGCTTCTTTTACACGTAATTGACGCATCAGGTCAGGAAGACAGAGATCCTGTTGAGGATTTCTATAAAATAAACGATGAATTAAAGCAATACAGTGAAAAGCTTTCAGAAAAAGAACAAATAATAGTCCTTAATAAAATGGATTTGCCTCAGTCTCAGGAAAACTTAGAAAGAATTAAAGAAAAGTTTTCTTCCGACTATGAGATTATTGAGGTCTCTGCGGCTACAGGCGAAGGTCTTGATGCTCTTAAGAAAAGAGCATATGAGAGACTCCTGCAGATTGAAGAAGAAATCGACTTTGTTAACGAAGAAGAGATTGAAAACTTCTTTGACAGGAAAGCGAGAGACACAATCGCTGTTTCCAAGGAAGAGGATTATTATCTGGCAGAAGGAGAATTTTTGGAAAGACTTGTTGCATCAACAAACTTTGATGATTTTGAGTCATTCAGTAATTTCCAGAAGGTTCTTATTGATAAGGGCGTTATTGAAAAGCTGAGAGAGCTTGGAGCAAAAGAAGGAGACCTTATAAGTGTATGCGGAGTTGAATTCGATTTCGTAGACTAAGGTCTGAGGAGGATTAATGCTTACAGGAAAGCAAAGAAGTTATTTGAAAACTATGGCGAACGGTTTGGAAACAATAATGCAGATAGGCAAGGGCGGCGTAACGGAAAATGTTATAAAGCAAATTGATGAAGCATTGGAAGCCAGAGAACTGATTAAGATAAAGTTACTGAACAACAGTATGCTCGAAGCAAAAGAGACGGCAAATGAAATTGCCGAGGCTGTAAGAGCAGAATATGTTCAAAGCATAGGCGGAAGATTTGTGCTTTACAGAGAATCCGAAGAAAAAAAGATAAACCTGCCAAAATAAGAGGTAAAGCCCTATTAATGATTTCATTAATGGGGCTTGCGTGTTTTTTGATAAGATTGAAAAAGGCGTTTATAATATGAATACAACGATGAACTTTATTATATAATACTAAAAATATATTTGTGCAATAAAATATAGTATGTATAATAAACAAAAATAATCGTATATATAAGGAGAAAAAAATGAAAAAAGGAAGGATATTCATTATATTATGTTTAATGACACTTATATCAATGGGATGCAATCAGGAAAAAAGCGTTCAAAATGATAATGTGATAATAGACAGCTACGAGAAAAATACAGCAGAAGAAATGGCTGAGCAGGACAATCAGCTTGAAAGCGACGCATGTATGCATGCGTTCTATTACGCTGATGCCATTTTATGCTTAGGCATAAATAAAGATGATGGTTACGAATCTGTTATAAGTAAATTAAGAAGACCTTATCATGAAAATTCAGAATCCACACCTCCTTCACTTGTTTGTTTATTAGAGAATAAAACATATGCAGAGATTTTCTTTAACGAAGAAACCGGCAAGGTATCTTATATTTCTTATTTCAAGGAAGAATAAAATATTTGTGAATTTAATGCAAGGGATGGAAGTTTCGTCAGAGCTTCAAAAAAAGTTGGATATGACAAGAATGGTCGCTCCATTTGGGAGCCTATGTTTCCTGTACCTTATTAATTGGGCACGTGTTATAATATAAATTAAAACTTATTGAATTATTCTAAAAATGATATAGAATTAATTTGAATCATAAAATTATAAAGGAAGTATAGTATGCAGAATGTTAATGTTTTAATTTGTGATGATGATCCTATTGTGCATGAATCGCTGGAAATATATCTGAAGAGCGAGGGTTTTGTATGTATGTCGGCCTATGACGGCGAAGAGGCACTCAGGGTTATTAAAACGACACCTCCTTCTCTGGTTGTATTGGATGTAATGATGCCGAAGGTAAACGGGCTGAATGTATGCAAAGAGGTGAGGAAGTCAAGTGATGTTCCCATAATAATGCTTACTGCCAAGGGAGAAGAAATAGATAAGATTTTGGGGCTTGAGTTGGGTGCCGATGATTACATAGTAAAGCCCTTCAGTCCAAGGGAGGTTGTTGCACGTATAAAAGCTGTAAGAAGGCGCGTAATTGAAAATGCATCTGAGGGGAAATCCTCGGTATTGTATTTTAACCGCCTTGAAATAAGCCTTAAGCATTATCGTGTTAAATTTGATGACCGTGTTGTTATATCAACTCCCAAGGAAGTAGAAATACTTTATTTGCTGGCGTCAAATCCGGGACAAGTATTCTCAAGAGAACAGATTCTGAACAGAGTTTGGGGCTATGATTATTATGGTGATACAAGAACTGTAGATACTCATATAAAAAGAATAAGAGCGAAGCTGCCGCAGGAAGGGACGGGCTGGGAGCTGCATACCGTTTACGGCGTCGGATACAAATTCGAGGAAGAATAATATGAAGAATATATTGATCAGGCGAATAACCATATTAATTTCAACTGCCGTATTCATATCTTCAATACTTATTGCATCATTGGGAGTGTACTTGATAGAGGGTAGCCAAGCCGATAAGATACAAACACTTGTACAAACTCTTTTTATTTCAATCGCAATTATAATTCCATTTGTGGCAGCTCTTTCCTATCTTGTTTTGAGGAGGATTATAAAGCCTGTAAAAAGTGCAATAAATGTTGCTATTTCTATGAGCCAGGGTGACTTTTCAGTACGTGCGGATGAAAATTTAAAGGACGAAATAGGGCTTTTGGGAAAAACATTGAACAAAATGTCTATCGACTTATACAGAAATGTTTCTCAGCTTTTCATCGAAAAAAACAGACTTTGTCAGGTTTTGAACGGCCTTGATGAAGGAGTGATGGCTGTAGATGAAAATAGGTATATTACCCATTATAACAAGGTTTTTTTAGAAATGTTTTCTCTTAAGGAGAATGAGGTAAAGGACCGCTGTATAGATGATATAGATGTTCTAAAAAAAGAATTGCATGAGCTTAGCCAGGCAACAGAATGTAAGTACACTATAGTTAAAAATTGTGTCTGCGGAGATGTTATTATGAGAATAGCAATGTCATCCATTGAAAATGAAAAAAATGAGGTAGTTGGCGCAGTTGTTTTATTCAGAGATATAACAGAGCTTGAAAAACTTGAAAAGGTGCGCCGGGAATATGTTGCCAACGTATCACATGAGCTCAGGTCCCCGCTTACCTCCATAAGAGGTCTTATTGAGCCACTTATGGATTCTGTTGTGACCGACGAAGAGGACGTTAAAAGGTATCATAAAATTATTTATCAGGAAAGCATGAGGCTGTCCAGGCTGGTGGATGATATTATGGAGCTTTCCAGGCTGCAGAGCAATCAGCCCATTGAAAAAACCTCTGTTGATATCAATTCGGTAGTTGAGATGGTGCATGAAAGATATAAACTCTCCAATGACCATATAAGCCTTATTTACAATCCCGTTATATTACCTAAGGTTTATGCAAATTACGACAGAATTGAGCAGATACTTGTAATATTACTGGATAATGCATATAAGTTTACTCCTGAGGGAGGAAAAATAGAAATATTTACAGAGGAAAGGGCAAATGATGTCATTGTTTCCGTACGAGACAGCGGAATAGGAATTGCTGAGGATGAGCTGGAATGTATTTTTGACAGGTTTTATAAGAGTGATAAATCAAGGTCAAAAAAAGGTTCGGGACTTGGTTTGTCCATAGCCAGGGAAATACTTAGCATAATGGGCGAAAAAATCAATGTTCGCAGCATTTATGGCTGCGGGAGCACATTTGAATTTACGGTTCACAAGGAAGAAAATTAATATTATTTTATCTAAAGGATATATGATTTGGCATATATCCTTTTTATATGCCAAAATAAAATGAAATGTTCACAATTGTTCGGAACTATATCAAACTGGTGACATATTTTGATAATATAGTAGCTCACGAGGACGATGATTGTGAGGTGAATTATGCTTGATAAAACCGAAAAATATGTGACTCTTGTTTTTGTATCATCACATCATGAATTCGGCTTATTGATAAGTAAGGGTAAAAAAATCGCCGACATAACAAATACAAAGCTCAATGTGATAAATGTCCGGCAAAAAAGTGAATGGGGTAAGAGTTTAAGTAGAGAGCTGGACAGCATGCTTATTATATCAAATAGTATGGAGGCGCAGATGCTCGTCTTTTTTTCTGACAGTCCCATTAAAATACTAAATGATTATATTGAAAGGAACAAAGTAAAATACATCATATTGGAAAGTGACGAATTAAAAGCAATTGATTCGGATGAGAAAACATATTTGAAGTCCCAAAAAATCGAAATATATTTATTTGATAACAATAAGGAAAGGATTGAACAACATGAATATTAAAAAAATTGCGGCATGCGTATGTACGTCGGCGATCATACTGTCTTCGGTTAGTCCTGCATATGGTGATGACTTACCTTCGGCGCCTTACAAGCTTCCTTCCGAGACGGCCGATAAAAAAGATGAAAATAAAGATGAAAATAAAGATACCTCTCCCATGGTGCTGACAGCTGATGCGGCTGTTAAGTTTGGACTTGAGCACAATAAAAGCATTGAGCTTTTAGACAATAAAATACGGCTTGCAATGGTAGTATCACAGAATGCATCTAAAAACTCGGAAGATTTGAAGGACGCAAAAAAAATGCTGAACGACGCATCTAATCAGCTCTTTGACAAGAGAAAACAGTTAAGTGAAGGTCAGGATCAGGTGGACAGTGCTAAAGATTTGCTGTCAAAGGGAATAGCTCCGATGGCCTTAACGGTTCCTATTCCCGGAATCGGTGAAATTCCTGTTCAGCCGGGAGCGAATATATTGGATACACTGATTGCGGCAGGAGTTCCGTCTGCAATGGCAAACTCTGTTGCTTCGAAGGTTGTTGAGGAGGCTCGGGAACAATTGGGTTTACAGCAGGATTCGATTGATGAGGGCAGAACGGCAATATACGAGGCAGAAAAAACACTTGAATTAAAGCAGGAGCAATTCAAGGAGGTTATGAAGGATACGTCTGAAAAGGTAGGTACTAAAATTGATTTCAATACTGTAATAAGCCTTGACGCAAATGATGCTGGCAAGTTGATGGTTACCATGGCAGGTGTTAATCTTGATGTAACCAGATATGCAAAGGAAATTTACAAAAATCAGATTGCAATGCTCATTCAAAAAAATTATTATGATGCACTATATGCGGAAAAAATTTATTTTCTTAAAAAAACAGCCATGGAACGCGGGCTAAAGCAATACGACATGGCTAAGCTTTCCTATGAAAATGGAATGAAGGCAAAGGATGACATGCTTTTGGGAAAAATGTATTATGACGGAACGGTAATTGCATTGAATCTTGCCGAAGCAAATTATAAAAATGCGCTTTATGAGCTTAAGAAAAATATGAATCTTGACATGAATACTGAAATTACATTGACAGATTCAATGCAAAAGGATGTAACGGCTGAAAGTCTGGAGGAAGGACTAAAAAGCGGACTTACAAACAGAATTGAAATCCAGCAGATTTTGGGGCAGCTGACTATTTATCAGTTAAATGAAGAGCTGTTGAATTCAAGGGCCGAATACAGAAATAACAGCAGGGCACTTACCGAGGCAAGGTTGTTGAAAAAAGGAGCGGAAATAGAGCTGGAAAGAACAAAAACAAACCTGAAATCAGAAATAAGCCAGTCCTACGAAACTATGGTTGCTGCAGGGAAGATGCTAGAATCGTCAGGAGAACTTATAAATAATGCCGAAGAGGTGGTAAGAATAGCAAGACTGAAGTATGAACAAGGCTTCGGGGCTGAAAATGCACTGCTTAAGCAGCTTAACCTTCAGGAAAGCTCCGGTACCATGGCTGAGCTTATCGCGGCACAGGAGAAGCTTGCGGAGGTTGAAGCCCAGGTAGCTCAGATAAGATACAGCTATACCATGGCAAGGATAAAGTATAAAAATGATTCCGGAATACTTATAAATAAATAATATAGCAATAACAGGAAAGGGTTGTTAATTATGAAAGATATAAAAGGCAATATAAATAAATACATAGACAAAAATTGGATTAGTAAAAATTTCAGAAAAATTGTAATTGCATTTGTGGTAACCGTTGCTGCTCTGGGCATAACAGCGGGAGCCATGGATATTTATGCTAAGAATATGGAGGAGGGTATTTTACAGGGAATAGTCTATGCCAAGGATGTAAGCATAAATACTAAAATACCCGGCAGGATAGTAAAATTTTATGTAGAAGAGGGCCAGAAGGTTAAAGCAGGCGATAAAATTGTGGAAATATCCAGCGAGGAGCTTGAAGCAAAAAAATTACAGCTTGTAGCTCAGGTGAATCAGGCACAAGCAGGTGTGGATGCCTCTCAGGCTGTTGTGGAAATGGCACAGGCAAATTATAATCTGGCAGAGGACAGGGTAAATCAGGCGCAGGCAGGCGTTAAGGCAAGTCAAAGCCAAAGGGATATTGCGGTTGCAATAAGTAAAAAGGCAGCAAACGGAGCCAGGGCTCAGGAGCTTGCACAGGCTCAGAGCGCATACGCCTTATGGGAATCCACCTATAACAGGGCATCTGTGCTTTATGAAGGTGGAGCGATTACACAACAGAAGCTTGAAGAAATAAAAACGCAGATGGAGGTGTCAAAGCAGACTCTCAGCATGGCAGAAGAAGGTGCCAGGTCAGAAGACAAGGAAGCCGCCAATGCGCAGGTTTCCATGGCAGAAGCCGGGGTATTGGCAAGCAATTCTGTACTTTCACAGGCGAACGAAGGGCTCAATGCCGCGCTTGCGCAGGTGAACCAGGCTCAGGCAGGAGTTGTGGCGGCAAAGGAAAAGCTGGAACAGGCAAAGGCGGGACTACAGGAGATTGAGGTGTACCTGAATGATACAATAATTAAATCCCCAATTGACGGAACGGTCACTTCCATAAATTCTGACGAGGGGGAACTTGTGTCTACAGGAACCTCAATAGGAACCATAAGCAACCTGGAAAGCTGCTGGGTTAACGTAAATCTGGGAGAAGACAGACTTATGGGGCTGCAGGAGGGACAGACTGTGGATGTGAAATTTGCTTCATTTAAGGATAAATCATATGAGGGAACAATATCCACAATAAACAAGGAACCGGATTTTGCAGTAAAGAAAGCCACAAATGAAAACGGAAATTTTGATATAGTATCTTATGCTGTAAAAATAAAGCTTAACAACCTTGACCAATCTATAAGACCGGGTATGACAGCCTTTGTAAATTTTAAAAATTAGGATGTGGGAATATGCTTATAAAAAGTTTTAAGGAAGAAGCAAAATGCCTTTTGACTAATAAAATAAATGTACTGATATTATTTATACTGCCTGTTATTTTCGTGTTCATGCTTGGGTTTGAGCTGTCCGGGGGAGTTATAGAAAATATACCGATAGCGGTTGTAAATTACGATAATTCATCATTCAGCAGGCAGCTTGTGGATGCTTTTGATAAAAGCGAGACTTTCAATGTGGCATACTATGCCGAAAATGAGGTTGAGCTGGAGGAATTGATGAGAAACGGCAAGGCTGGTGCGGGACTTATAATTCCCGAGAATTTTTATAGCGATATAGCATCTTTAAGGTCTCCGACTGTTTTAATGGTTTATGACGGAAGCAGCATGTCGGTGACCAGTGTTGCCAAGGCTAAGGCAACGGAAATACTTCTTACGTACAAGGCCGGAGCTGCAATCAATCACTTGACAGCAAGGCTCAATTTGTCATACAGGGAGGCCTATAACATCTGTCAGGCGCTTCAGTTGAATACCAGAATGCTTTACAATCCGTCAAAAAACTTTAACTATTTTCTGTCACCGGTTTTGATTGCAGGCTATATACAGGCAGCTATAGCGCTTGTTGCCTCAATATCGATCAATCATGAAATTTACAGAGAACCGGCCGGAAAAAGATTAGGCTATACATCAGGCAAAATAATGTTTTATACACTGTGCGGCAGCTTAAGCTTCATATTGTGCATAGCTCTGCAAGTGCTGATATTCCGCCTACCATTCAAAGGCAGTATATTGAGCGCATTAATGCTTATTTTTATGATTAGCTTTGCAGTATCATCATTCAGCGTGCTTATATCTGCAGTTATAAAAAACAGGATGGTTGCGCTGGTGGGAGGTGCGGTAATATTTATTCCGAATTCGGTCATGGCAGGAACCACATGGCCCATTATATCAATGCCTCCAGGATATCAGAGCTTTGCTGCATACATGCCCTTTGCACATTATGCAAATAACATAAGAAAAATATATCTGCAAGGCCTGCCGATGAATCAGATAATGAGTGATGTGTCTTATATGCTTATATTCTCCATGGCAGTCCTGATTTTGACAGAGCTTGTTATGGCCGTGGCGGCAGAGGAAATTGATGATAAGGAGCTGAACCGATGATTTATCTGGAATCGTTCAAAAGGGAATTTAAATCTATATTCAAATATAAGGGAATGATGATTCTTCTTTTTATCGGACCCATTTTTCTTACATTGTATTTCGGCGGAGTTTATTGCAATGATTACGTAAACGATATACCCATTGCAGTGCTTGACGAGGATAATTCAAGCCTAAGCAATCTTGTTACAGGTTATTTCCTGACAAGTGAGCGGTTTGATGTAACAAATTACCCTGCTTCGAGAGGTGAACTTCAAAAACTCATAGATGAGGGTACGGTACAGATGGGTATATGCATACCGGACGGATTTGAAAGAGATGTCACTACATACAAGTCATCCCAAATACTTGCAGTCACAGACGGCAGCAATATTGTTGTGGCAAACAATGCATATGCTCAGGCAACTATGATTGCCCAGTCTGTATCGGCCGGAGTTGAAATGAAGCTCATACAGGGAAAGGGTATGACACCACGGATGGCTCAGAATATTGCACTGGTTTATAATCTGGGAGAAAGGATTCTGTACGATCCTAAGATGACTTATATGAATTACCTCATTATATGCTTTCTTGCAATATTTTTTCAGCAGCTCATGCTTTCATCCATGGGCTCAACATTCATAAGAGACAGTGAATATATCACAGAAGGAAATGTACCTGCAAAAATATTCGGAGCAGTAAGTGCCTGCTTCGTTGGAATATTGCCTTCAACATTGCTGAGCGTATTTATAGTGCTGAAGCTTTTTCGTGTACCTATAGCAGGAAGCATGCTTACGGTGATGGTTCTGACAATATTCTTTGCTTTGTCAATTATAGGTCCCTCACTCCTGATTGCTTCGGTTGCAAAGGACAAATTAAAATATTCCCAGTTTGAATTTATGCTTTCTCTTCCTACATTTGTATCAAGCGGATGTGTATGGCCGATGAATCAAATGCCAAAATTGCTGGAAATCATAGTAAGGGCTTGTTGGCCCTTGGCTAACTATGCCAAGGTAGTTCAGCAGGTTTTAGTAAAGGGTATGAACTTTAGGTATGTTATACCGAGCCTTCTTCAACTGGGAATTTTCAGCCTTGTTTGGCTTCCGGCAGGAATAGTGTGCTACAAAAGGACATTTTGCAGGGAATCAACTCAGGGAAGTGTCATGTAGAACCTTGAAAATCTTAATTTGCCTGAAGGCTTTTCGCTGAAATATGCAGATTTTTGTAAATGCCGTCGTTAAAATATTTTCGCTTGATATGTGTTTTGGGTATTAAGCCACACACACATCAAGCGTATCTCAAAAGTATATATATGCAAAAGTGTTTTGCATAGTTTACGACATTTTCTGCTTTTTCTTTTTATAATCTTGAAAATCTTAAATTGTCTGAAATTTTTCGTTGAAATATACAGATGTTTGTTAAGAAATCTGCACTAAAAAAATTTCGATCTTTATGCATATTTAGACATGAATATTTATAAAAGATTATCCTCCCAAAGTTACATCCTGCATGTCATACCACCTTATTGCTTTGTGGAATTGCTCGGGTTTGAAATCAGGCCACATATCATCGATGGTGTATATATCTGAATATACTGATTGGACAGGGAGAAAACCGGACAGCCTTTTTCTGCCTCCCCACCTCAATATTAAATCAATTCTGGATATATCTCGTGAATGAAGATTGTCCATGATATTATTTCTTCCCGATACACCGGAAGCATTTGAAATATCCCAATCCCATCCGTAATTTACTAAGAAGTTGACTCTTGTGCCTCCATTTCCTATTGCTGTTCTTTTTGTATATTTTAAGAGCTCCTCCGGAAACATTTTTGAATCGGTATTTCCGATTACAAGAAGAGATACGTCTTCATTTGCAATTAAGTTCACCGCATCGACACAGGATTTCATAAATGCTTCAATTTGAATTTTCGGCCTTTTGCAGTTATCTGTTGTAAAACCGTAGTATGTAATTTCATCAATGCCATATTCCTGTGCCAGCTTCAATGCCTGAAGCCCCGGATTAAGTCCGTGTTCATATCCGTTTTGTTTTTGCATCCCCATAGTTTCTGCCCATCTTCTGTTGCCGTCAGGTATAAGGCCTATATGCTTAGGTATTCTCATAAAAATCCCCTTTCTGCTCATTTAATGGTATTATTAGCACTTAATATAGAATTTATTCCATAGCTGCAATTGCTCGATGTAATGAGATAATTGAATATATAAATTTCAGACATTTTTTTTCTGATTTAGTCATAATTTCCGCAGTATAGGTAATAATATGTATATATAACATACATAAGGGGATAGTAAAATGAACGAATTTGAAAAAATTAAAAAGATGTACGATGATGGCTTCAGATGCATAAGGTACGATGATACCAAGGACGGAGAAATGAACATTTATTTTAAGAATTTTGAAAATGAAGATTCTGAAGCGATGAGAGTTAAGGGATTTGAACAAAAAATGCAAATAAAGAATTTTATAAAGCAAAATTCCATGAGATAGCGATGGGTGCGAATCGGCACCTTTTTTTCTTGTATTGTTTCCTGTTCTAATATATAATTAAGTATAAAAAACAGGAGGCGCTCATGAGTACAGCAGATAAAATTTTTATACAAACCTGCAAGGACATACTTACAAATGGTGTGTGGGATACTGATTATGATGTGAGACCAAGGTGGGAGGACGGTACACCGGCTCACACAATTAAAAAATTCGGTATAGTAAACAGGTATAATTTACAGGAGAGTTTTCCTATTCTGACACTCAGAAAAATAAACTTTACGGCCGCCGTTGACGAGCTGCTGTGGATATGGCAGAAAAAATCAAACAATGTAAATGATTTGAACAGCAGGATATGGGATTCTTGGGCAGATGAGACTGGCTCCATAGGAAAGGCTTATGGCTATCAGCTTGGAATAAAGCACAAGTACAAGGAAGGCGAATTCGACCAGGTTGACAGGGTGATTTACGACCTTAAAAACAATCCCGCAAGCAGAAGAATTTTGACGAACATATATAATTTTCAGGACCTTCATGCAATGCATCTGTATCCTTGTGCTTACAGCATGACCTTTAATGTTTCCGGCAACAAGCTCAATGCCATATTGAACCAGCGTTCACAGGATGTGCTTGCGGCAAACAACTGGAATGTTGTGCAGTATTCAATACTGGTGCATATGATGGCTCAGGTGAGCGGACTTGTTCCGGGAGAACTGGTACATGTAATAGCGGATGCCCATATTTATGACAGGCATGTTCCGATTATAGAAGAGCTTATTGAGATGAAAGAGCATGATGCCCCCATACTTGAAATAGATAAATCAATTGATGATTTTTATAGTTTCAATGTAGACAGCTTTAAGCTTGTTGATTATGTACATAATCCGTTTAAAGTAAAAGTACCTATTGCAGTGTAGATAAGGAGTAGTTATGAAGCTGATAGTTGCGGTTGCAAGAAATTGGGCCATAGGAAACAACGGAGGGCTGCTGTTTGATTTACCCGACGATATGGCATTTTTCAAAGATACCACCTTGAACAAGGTTGTTGTTATGGGAAAAAATACACTTTTATCCTTTCCAGGAGGAAAGCCTTTAAAGAACAGGACAAATATAGTTCTTACAACAAACAAGGACTTTTCGGAGGAAGGTTGTATAATATGCCATTCATATGATGAGCTGTTTGAAGAATTGAAAAAATACAACAGTGATGATGTATTTTTAGTGGGCGGGGGTAAAATATACAACGAGCTCTACGAATATTGCAGTGAAGCCTATATAACAAAGGTAGATTCAATAGCTGAGGCAGATACATACCTTCATAATTTTGATGGAGACAGTAACTGGTACTTGTCCTACGCATCAGAAGTCCATGAAAACAACGGGCTTAAGTTTACATTCAATACATATAAAAATAATGCTGTAAAATAAAAATAAGAAGTCACCATGCTATCAGCAGGTGACTCCTTTATTTTTGATATTCTGTCAATTGGGAGATAGGATTTACGTTTATAGTTTTTTCATTAATAAATATATATTGACAAGGCTGTAAAATAATTGTATACTTACAATGGTTAGCAAAGACTAACTGCAATTTAAAATTAATATGTAATATTTTTTTGAAAAATGGTTAGCAAAAGCTAACTAATAAAATTGGAGTTTCAAAAATAAAAATTATATAGGTTTGGATAAGGTGGTATGAAATGATAGAGGAAAAATTGGTTCAGCATTGTGCTCCGACTCTGGCAGGTATGAAAACAGCAAATCTTTTTAATCTAAGTTTTGATTCTGAAGATTGTTTAATAAATGCAGTAAAAAATTTAAATCGTGAATTGGGGTACAAGGGCATATCTTTTCTTGTTCTTAAGAAGAAGGAGGATAAGGCTCTGATATATGTTTTTAGAAAATCCAAACTTGAATCTGACTTACACAGGAAGGGCGTTTCCGAGCTGCTGAGTACATATGGATATAGTGATTTATCAGCGGAGGGCGCTATTGAGCATCTGAAGATGCGTGTGAAATACAGTGATGGCTTTCCTCATGAAATCGGACTTTTCTTAGGATATCCTCTTGAGGATGTAAAAGGATTTATTATAAATTCAGGTAAGAACAGCAAGTATACAGGATTTTGGAAGGTTTACGACGATGAGTGCGAAGCTTTGAAGCTATTCAGGAAATTTAAAAAGTGTACTGATGTATATTGTGAGATGTTTAAAAAAGGTACGTCTGTTATGCGGCTTACGGTTGCCGCCTTACATAAATAATTTAAAAAAGGAAGGATACATATATGAGTAATGTGGCTGTTGTATATTGGAGCGGTACAGGAAATACAGAAAAAATGGCTTCTAAGGTAGCTGAAGGAGCAAAAGCGGCAGGTGCACAGGTGACTGTATTTACAGCCTCTGAATTTTCTGCCGGAAAGATGGATGAATATGATGCAATAGCTTTCGGGTGCCCGTCCATGGGAGCTGAAGAGCTTGAAGAGAGCGAGTTCGCACCGATGTTTGAAGAGTGTGAAGCATCACTTAACGGTAAGAAAATTGCGTTGTTCGGTTCCTACGGATGGGGTGACGGTGAATGGATGAGAAGCTGGGAAGAAAGCTGTGCCGGTCACGGCGCAATTCTTGCACACGAAAGTGTAATATGCAATGAATCTCCGAATGAAACAGCAAATGGAAATTGCATCTCGTTGGGCAAGTCATTAGTATAAACTAACAAAGCACGGCATTGCCGTGCTTTATACTTTTCTTGCTTCTAAATTGAGTCTGCCTGACTTATATCGGCAGCTATATGTGTACCGAGATCAACAACTTGTTTTATTTCAACATTTACCGGATAGCTGAAAATTGGTCCGTCATATGCAAATGTATGGTATTCGCCGTTTTCTCCGCAGGCATCGGCTCCTGTTTTTTTAATGTCTTCCACTAACTCTGAAGTCAGAGTTTTTCCCACAAATGATTCGTCTAAAAATTTCTTTTGTACTATTTTTATTACCGCTTTAAATCCTAAATCTATAAATTCTTTTGTCAATGCTTCTCTTTCTTCTTGCCACAGGGGAAGGATGCATTTCAGCCCGGCGGCATTGCAGCGTTCATTATTCCATTGGGCATGTTCCTGAATATCGATGTCACCGAAGACGCAGGCTTCAGCTCCCATAGCCTTTGCTTTTCGCAGGCTGTTTTCAAAGCTTTCAACATATTCATCCGGCCTGCACATGCAGGTAATCAGCGGAATATTTAAACTTTCGGATACTTTATGTAAAAGTTTGGACGGAATTCCATGAAACCAGGATCTATCCTGTTCATAATTCACAGTTGTGAGCATGGCAACCGGAGTGTGTCTCTGCATAATCATTCTGTAAAGCGCAAGAGCACTGTCTTTACCGCCGCTGTATGATATTACAAAATTCATATTTACCTCTCTTTATTTTTCTTATTATTCTCTAAGTGACAGTATACATTATATCGCGCCTTAAAAAAAGAATATATTTTATTTAAGATGATATATAATAAATAATGATAGATTGTCTATTGACATGAGGCATCAATATTTTATAAAATTACAATACATTAAATAGGTGTTTGGTGTAGGAGACTGAAGTGATGGAGGGAGATAAATTGAAATATATTTGTTCAAAATGCAATATGACGGCGGAGGTAACGACTTTAAAATCAAAGTGTAAGCATTTTCTTTTATCTTTTCTANNAACGACTTTAAAATCAAAGTGCGACTGCGGCGGTCTTTGGAAATTGGATTACACGCCTCCTAAATTTGATTTATCGCTTATTGATAATGATACGTGGAGTATATTCCGCTACAGAGCATTTATGGCCATAGAGGGCGACGGTTGGCGTGAAATCAGTCTCGGTGAGGGAATGACGCCAGTGATNNATTGCTCTTGATGAGGACGTGCTTTTAAAAATGGATTATTTAATGCCCACATTATCCTTTAAGGACAGAGGTGCGGCGGTATTGGCTGCTCACTGTAAAGCAATCGGTGTGAATTCTGTCGTTCAGGACAGCAGCGGCAATGCAGGAAACAGTGTAGCCGCCTACTGTGGAAGAGCAGGTATTGGCTGTGAGATATTTGTTCCCGAGGGAACATCTCCAAAGAAAATAGATATGATTAAATCGCATAATGCAAAGGTAAATATAATACCAGGCAGCAGGGATAACTGTGCTGATGTATGCAGAGCGGAGGCAGATGCCAAAGGAAAATACTATGCAAGCCATGTGTACAGCCCGTTTTTTTATGAAGGAACAAAGACTTATATTTATGAAGTGTACGAACAGCTTCACAGAATTCCGGAAAATATATTCATACCCTTGGGCAACGGAACGTTGTTCATCGGAGTTGTTAAGGCGTTGGAGGAGCTGATGAATAGTGGAATCATCGGCAAAATGCCAAATATTATAGCGATACAGAGTGAAAATTGCGATCCTTTTGCAAAAGCAGTTATTTTGGGAGAAAGGCAACCTGCTGCTGTAACTCCCAAGCCAACGATGGCAGAAGGAATTGCTGTAGGAGTTCCAATGCGCGGGGAGGAAATTTTAGAGTACATATATAAATACAATATTGAAGTAATAACAGCTCCCGAAAATAGAATAATTGAATCAAGATTAGCTCTTGCGTCAAAAGGAATCTACTGTGAGCATACAACCGCAGCCACATATGCCGCTTATTTAAAATATTGCGAATTAAACGGTAAAACATCTGACTGCCTGATTCCCATGTGCGGTGCGGGTCTGAAATCAGACCACTGAGTACCATTCGGAAGAACCTTTCATGATTACGGGATTTGAAAAGTCCTTTGTCTTGAAGGGCTCTATTTTATTGAGAGAAATATGCATAAGTGCGCGAGAATAGCTGTTAATTTCCTGCATGACCAATAATAATTTGCAGTTTATGCNNTGCTATATAGATGTAGAATGATAAATATTTATGGCAGCAGTTGTAACAAAGCATGTATTATTGCATGCATACTATGATTAGAGTTTTACACAATAACAGGAAATTCTGACAGAAACGTGAAATCTTATAAATCAATTTATATAGCTGACAGTAATTATATAATCAATACAGAAACATAGCCAGAATGACCGCGTATTC
>DDNC01000025.1:74077-104545 GCA_002340985.1 Firmicutes bacterium UBA2530
GTTTTAAGGATACCGAGAGGCTTTAAAATAGAGGTTTGAATTGAAATTTCAACAAAGTTTGTTTTTATAAAAATAATTTCATTTGTATTGACAGGAAGACGTCAGATTCACCAAGTGTAAATGACGCAGGAGCAAGGAAGTACAGAGCAACCTAAATCAAGGCTTTCGCCGACGAAATTATCCGAAACGAATTGATTTACGATTAACGTGCCGAAGGCGGGGAGTTTTTGCTCCTCGCCCTCAATCCGTGCCGATTATGCCAAAATCTTCCGAATTTGCATTTCATTCTCCCAAATGAATTTTAGCATCTCTCTGCTTGTTTTCGCTAATTCTTTATACTCTGTTACACCTTCAAAGTATGCTATGCAAATGATTTGAATTGAACAAATTACATAAAATATCGCTTGCTTTTCCTCAAACGTCAGCGGATTCACATTATTATATCCGCGCATGATGCCCTCCAGAACATCAGGCCATTTCTCATATATATCGTCAATTCCGCGCCATTCACTCAATATCCCGGTAGCACAATAACAAGGATCCCACAAGCGGACACTACGCTCACTCAGATCAAAATCGATAAACCCTGTCACTTCACCGCCGTCAAACAGAATGTTGGAAGGATTCGGATCGCGGTGAATCAACTGCTTTGGCAGCTTATCAAACAAAATTCTGAAATTGTTGATATAATCTTCAAAAAATGTATCCGGTAATCCAATATTGAATTGAATATTTTGTTTCCTGACCTTCGGCAATGCCCATTCGGTGACGTGAGTGTATAAATTTTGTTCATTTGGCTGTATTTCGGATTCAATTACAGTCAATGCCCTATGAAGCCGGGCGATGCTCTCGCCGTATTTATTTCCGAATTCCCGGCGGCTTTCATCGAAACGGTCTGATTTAGAAAGAGGGTTACCTTTGATGCCCCGTGCTAATACAATGATTTGCCCTTTATCCAAATATTCTTCGCCGGATTTGGCAGGAACCGGCGTCGATGCTGCGAATCCCTGCATTGCCAGTGCCTTTGCCAACTTCATATTTGTGAGCATTCTTTCACGGCTGCCTGTTTTAAGGATATGATCCTCTCCTATGGACCACACATTTTCTGAAAGCTTCGTACCATCCATGGTGTAAACATCAAGTATGGGTAAATCCTGCGGTACATTCCAATTTGCAAGGATTTCCCGCATTTCTTTTTCTGTAAACATAACTGAAACCTCCGATTTAGACAGATAATTTTTCGGAGAGCCTCCGTACATTCGCACAAATGCCTTATAAAATCCGGCATAGGTATCAAAACCATATTCCAAGGCCACATCAATGGCACGACGACCTCCGGATATTTCACTCAATGCCCGATTAAGCCGTCTCTTGACGATATATGCAGAGACGGACATTCCCGTGACCTGTGCAAACAGGCGATGATAATGCCATACGGAATATCCGGCCATGTTCGCAAGTTCCTCGGCGGTGATGTCGGTTTTCAAATTTTGCTCAATATAGGTAATGCCAGATTTTATAGTGTCTGACGGTTGCATGAGCACTCTCCCTTCCACGTGGTGATTTCAGTATAACAAATAAATCGGGTTAAAACATTTCCTTCTGTGCGAAGTTTTTTCAAAGCGTATCTGCAAAACAACGGCACAGATTTCTCTGTGCCGAAGTATACTTCCTTAACCTTTGGTGTATAAAGGTTTTCTACTTATCCCTTGTTACTTTTGAACCGTCTTTCGATTGGTTGTTGCTAATCGCCGCCTGTGCTGCTGCCAGTCTTGCTACCGGTACTCTGAACGGTGAGCATGACACATAGTCCAAACCTGCTTTGTGGAAGAATTCTATGGATGCAGGGTCTCCGCCGTGCTCTCCGCATACTCCAAGGTGCAGATGATCCTTTGCTCCTCTTCCAAGCTTAACTGCCATTTCAACCATTTTACCTACTCCGACCTGGTCAATGCTCTGGAACGGGTCTTGCTCCAAGACGCCTGCATCCTTGTAATCTTCAAGGAATTTACCCGCATCGTCTCTTGAATAACCGAATGTCATTTGAGTGAGGTCGTTTGTACCGAAGGAGAAGAAGTCTGCATACTGAGCTATTTCATCTGCTGTCACACATGCTCTCGGAACCTCAATCATCGTTCCTACCAAGTAGATTAAATCAGAGTTCATTGCTTTTTTTGTTTCCTCAGCTATTTCTATTATGAGTTTTCTCAATATTTCAAGCTCTTCTTTTTTACCAACGAGGGGAACCATTATTTCCGGTACTATATTGATATTTTCTTCTCTTGAAACCTCAATGGCTGCTTCAATTATTGCTCTTGTCTGCATCTTAGCTATTTCAGGATATGAAATGGCAAGTCTGCAGCCCCTGTGGCCAAGCATAGGATTAAATTCGTGCAGTCCGCTTATTGTTTCTTTCAGGCTCTCAAAAGAAACACCCATATCTTTTGCAAGCTCTATTATATCTTCTTCATCAGATGGGATGAATTCGTGGAGCGGCGGGTCCAAAAGTCTTATTGTTACGGGACGTATACCCATTACCTTGAATATTCCCTTGAAGTCATTTTTCTGCATAGGCAGTATTTCTGCCAAGGCCTTTTCTCTTTGCTCAACTGTTTCAGAAATAATCATCTTTCTTACAGAGAATATACGGCTTTCTTCGAAGAACATGTGCTCTGTTCTGCACAAACCTATTCCTTCCGCACCGAATTTAACCGCTGTTTCGGAGTCTTTCGGTGTATCGGCATTTGTTCTTATGCCAAGCTTTCTGAATTCATCAGCCCATGCCATAAGCTTTCCGAAATTTCCTGATATATTTGCTTCAACAGTCTTTATTTTTCCTTTGTATACACTTCCGGTGCTTCCGTCAAGAGATATGTAATCTCCCTCGTGATATGTTTCACCTTTTACGGTCATAACTTTTTTAGCTTCATCAACATGTACTGATTCACAGCCTGCTACGCAGCATTTTCCCATGCCTCTTGCAACAACTGCTGCGTGAGAAGTCATTCCGCCTCTTGATGTAAGTATTCCTTTTGCTCTGTTCATTCCCTCAATATCTTCAGGTGAAGTTTCTTTTCTCACCAGTATTGCTGCTTCTCCCCTGTTTGCAGCGGCAACAGCATCATCAGCATTGAAGTAGATTTTGCCTGTTGCGGCTCCCGGTGATGCCGGTAGTCCCTTTGCAACAGGAGTCGAATTCTTCAGATCTACAGGGTCAAATTTAGGATGAAGAAGCTGGTCAAGTGATTTCGGGTCAACTCTCATAACTGCTTCCTTTTCGGTAATGAGATTTTCACCAACTAATTCAACTGCAACTCTCAAAGCTGCTTCGGCTGTTCTTTTTCCGGAACGTGTCTGAAGGAAGAACAATTTTCCCTGCTCGATTGTAAATTCAATATCCTGCATATCTTTGTAATGCTGTTCGAGGGTATGTGCAGCGTCAATGAACTGCTGATAAATTTCAGGCATTACCTCTTTTAGTTTATCAATGGGCAACGGTGTTCTTATACCTGCAACAACGTCTTCTCCCTGTGCATTTATTAAAAATTCACCGAATACATTCTTTTCTCCGGTTGATGGATTTCTTGTAAAAGCAACGCCTGTTCCTGATGTGTCGCCCATATTTCCGAATACCATGGACTGAACATTTACGGCTGTTCCTATATTGTGGGGTATATCGTAAAGATTTCTGTATGTAATGGCTCTTGGGTTGTTCCAGGATCTGAATACTGCTTCAACAGCCATTAAAAGCTGTGTTTCAGGATCCTGAGGGAATGATGTTCCTGTTTCTTTTTCATATAATTTCTTAAATTCACCGGCAATGTATTTCAGATCTTCCGCTTTTAGCTCGGTATCGTATTTGTAGCCGTACTTTTCCTTTGTGCCGTCAAGTATGTCATCAAATTTATGTTTTGATATTCCCAGTACTACGTCTCCGAACATCTGTATGAATCTTCTGTAGCTGTCATAGGCAAAACGATTATTTTCTGTTTTTACAGCCAGACCTTCAACAGTATCATCGTTAAGTCCGAGATTCAATATTGTATCCATCATACCGGGCATTGAAAATTTAGCTCCTGAACGTACAGATACCAAAAGAGGATTCTTTACATCACCAAATTTTTTACCGGTTTGCTCTTCAAGAATTTTTAGAGTTGTTTTAATTTGGTCAACTATTTCGTCTGTGAGTTTTTCTCCCTGTACATAAAATTCCGTACATGCTTCTGTAGTAACAGTCAGTCCCGGAGGTACCGGAAGATTAATATTTGTCATTTCGCACAGGTTGGCACCCTTTCCGCCCAGTAAATCTTTCTGTGAAGCGCTGCCTTCCTTAAATAAATAAACCCATTTTTTACCCATAATGTCCTCCTGTATTAATCCTTATTATCGTTTAGCGCCTTAAGCTCGACTTGTCACGGGTTATCCCGTCAATTAGCCATATGTTAATATTGTTACATAAAATACCAACGAATAAATATATATAATAATATAACATAATTATTAAAAAGTACAGCATAAATTTAAGAAAAGGCAGCCTATATAATTAATTTTGACATATTTATTTAAACAATATATAATTAAACAATCAATATAATTTGAAGATTATGAGAGGGAAGAATGAGTTATTTGGATGGAATCAACTCGCCTGCAGATTTGAGGAAGTTGGGTATAAATGAGCTGACTATGCTCAGCGGCGAATTGAGAGAATATATAATTGAAAGTGTATCAAAGACAGGAGGACATCTTGCATCCAATTTAGGAGTGGTTGAACTAACAATCGCTCTTCATTATGCATTTAATACTCCGGAAGATAAAATAATATGGGATGTGGGACATCAGACATACATACATAAAATCCTTACAGGAAGAAAGAATCATATGGGCAGTCTCAGACAGCTTAACGGCTTAAGCGGATTTCCTAAGCGTGCTGAGAGTGTATATGACGCATTTGATACAGGTCACAGCAGCACGTCGCTTTCGGCTGCCATAGGCATGGCTCGTGGCAGGGATTTGAAAAATGAAAAGCACGAGGTTGTGGCAGTAATAGGCGACGGTGCGCTTACGGGAGGCATGGCATTTGAAGCGCTGAATGATGCCGGAAGGAGCAATACTAAGCTTATTATTATTTTAAACGATAATGAGATGTCAATATCCCCCAACGTGGGAGGAATGTCCCGATATCTCAGGAGACTGAGAACGGATGAAAGATATTTGTCTACAAAGAGGGATGTTGAAAAGGTATTGAACTACTTGCCTTTTGGAGGTAAAAAGCTTAAGGCGTTTTTAAAACGCGCCAAGGACGGAATAAAGAAAATGGTTGTTCCGGGAATGCTTTTTGAAGAACTGGGTCTTACATACATGGGACCTGTTGACGGACACAATATTGAGGAGCTTTTAGAATCACTTAAAGCGGCAAAGCATATAGAAGGACCGCTTCTCATGCACGTTATAACAAAAAAGGGTAAAGGATATAAATATGCCGAGTTGAGGCCTAACGAATTTCACGGTGTTTCTCCCTTCAATGTAATAACAGGAGAAAATATCAATAAATCACCGGAAACATCCTATTCAGATGTTTTTGGCAGAAAGCTCTGCGAAATAGCGGCTAAAAATGAAAGTGTTACGGCAATAACAGCAGCCATGACAGATGGAACAGGTTTAACTGAGTTTTCAAATAAATATCCAAAAAGAATTTTTGACGCTGGGATTGCCGAGCAGCATGCCGTAACAATGGCAGCGGGATTGGCAATTAAGGGAATAGTGCCGGTTGTGGCTGTTTATTCTTCGTTTTTGCAAAGAGCATATGACCAGATTATACATGATGTTGCGCTGCAGAATCTCCATGTTGTTTTTGCTGTAGATCGTGCCGGTTTAGTGGGAAATGACGGAGAAACTCATCAGGGTGTTTTTGATGAGGCATTTTTAAGCCAGATACCAAACATGACGGTGGTAGCTCCTGCTGATTATACAGAGCTTGAAAATATGCTTGAATATGCCGTTAACGAATATGACGGACCCATTGCTTTAAGATATCCGAGAGGCGGCTCCAAGGAGAATATTAACAACAGTCATACTAAGATAGAAAAAGGAAAAGGAACGGTAGTGACAGAAGGCAGTGACATCACAATAATTGTTTCCGGAAAAATGGTAGGCACAGCAGTTGAAACAAGTGAGATTTTAAAAAATGCCAACATAGAGGCGGAAATTTTAAATCTGAGATTTATAAAGCCTCTTGACAGGGACATGATTTTGAAATCTGTAAATAAAACAAAGAAAGCAGTAATAATTGATGAAGGAATATATTGCGGAGTATCACTGATTATAAAAGATATTATTCCGGAATCGGTTAATGTCATGATTAAAACTTTGCCGGACGAATTTATCCGTCAGGGTTCCGTGGATCAGCTGCTTAAAGAAAACAAATTAGATCCGCAAAGTATTGCGGATGACATTTTTATACATTTTTTTGATAATAAGCTGTAAATTTCGATAAGCAAGTACAAAGAAATCACTACGGAAAAAATATTATTTCCTATTGAAATTTTAAGCATAATACTTTAATATTAATATATGGTGGATATTAATTAAAGTTATATAAATGCAGTTGTTCAGAAAATCAAAAGTGAATATAAAGGGGATTTGATTATGAATAAAGTGGAAATTGTTATAGGTGATAAAAAATATAATGTCAGAACCGATGAAAGTCCCGAATACGTTAAGCATATTGAAAATATTATAAACAATCAAATAAATCAAATATCCGGCTCAAACAAAAGATTCAATGAAATGGACAAACTGATATTGTCCTCATTTGTTATTGCCGATAAATACATTAAGCTTTCCAATGAGGTAAGTGATTACAGGAATGAATTGTCCGAGGAAATAAAGCTTCTGAAGGAACAAAGAGAAAAGGCATTGCTGGATAAAGAGGATGCATTAGCGAAAACATCAGAGGCTGTTCTCGAAAAGGAAAGGTACAGGGAGAAGCTTCTTGCACGGGATAATGACAGGGAATATTTAAACACACAGATAGACAAGCTGCAGGACAAAACAAATGAACAGGATCAGCAGCTTTTAAAGAGCGAGATACTTATAAATGAATTGAAGCTAAAGAATGAGGAACTGGAGGAAATATGTCAGGGTCTGCGGGATGAGCGTGAAAATTTCATGAAGGAAATAAGCTTTATGAATAACACGAAAAGCAGCCTGAACGGAAGAATTTCAAAACTTCAGCTTAAGCTTAACGAAAGAGAGCAGGTTGTTGCTCAGCTTGAAAAGAGCATAAGAGAACTGAAGAGCTCTAATGAAGATAAAACTCAAAAAATATACAATATAAGCGATGACCATGAAAAGCTTAATCTTATAATTGAAACCAAGCAGAAGGAAATTGACTCCCTGAATAATAAAATTTTAACTCTTCAGAATAAATTAAACGAGAAGGATGAAGTTATACTAAGTAAAGACAGGTCAGTTTCCGAACAAAAAAGTCATGTGGAACAGCTTAAAAAGAATTATGACATAATAAATGATGAAAAGGAAAAATATCTTGAAGAGTTGCTAATGAGCAATAATGATAAGGAAAATTTAATTAACAGCATCAATGAGCTTCAGGATAAACTGAACCGCAGAGAGGCCGAAAATTTTCAGAATCGGCTTGAAATTGACAAGCTCAAAAAAGATAACAGGGAATTGCTGGAGCTTCTTGAGGAAGAAACATCCAACTAAGAAGCTATTAAGATTAATCAGGAGAAAAGATGAAGAAAAAAGCAGAACTATTGGCTCCCGCAGGAAGTATGGAATCATTCTATGCTGCTGTTAACAGCGGAGCAGATTCAGTATATTTAGGCGGCAAGCTTTTTAATGCAAGATACAGCTCTCAAAATTTTGAGAATGAAGAAATGAAGCATGTTATTGCCTATGCACACAATAAAAATGTAAGGGTATATGTCACATTGAACATTCTGCTCAAGGATGTGGAAATAATTGATGCGTTAAATTACGCTTTATTTCTATACGAGAACGATGTGGATGCAGTAATTGTACAGGACTTGGGACTCCTGTACCTCATTAAAAAGTTTATTCCGGACTTACCTGTGAACATGAGTACGCAATCAGTGGTGTATGATGAATTTGGAGTTAAATTTTTTGAGTACTACAATGTGAACAAGGCCATAATGGCAAGAGAAATGTCTGTTGAGCAGCTCAGGGAGGCTGTGGAAAACACGGATACAGACCTGGAAACATTCATACACGGAGCTCTTTGTACATGCTATTCCGGACAGTGCTACATGTCAAGCTTTCTTGGCGGAAGAAGCGGAAACAGAGGAAAATGCGCTCAGCCATGCAGGCTGAGCTACACTTTTTTAGAAAAAGAAAAAGATGAGCTTTCGGAAGAGTTAGAGGAAACACCATTGCTTAGCCTTAAGGATTTCATGGCAGGTGAAACCATAACCGAGTTAATAGATGCCGGAATTACAACCTTTAAAATCGAAGGGCGTATGAAGGGTCCGGAGTTTACTGCTGCTGTGGTTGAATACTACAGGCAGATAATAGATGATTATTGCGCAGGCAGAAAATCAGATATAAATAAGCTGGAAGAATTAAAGGAACGCGCAATAGCCACCTTCAGCAGAGGGTATACAAACGGATATCTGAAGCCTTCACCCGATGATGAGATGTTTGCGAGAAGAAGCTCCGGGGTAAAGGGAGACAATATTGAAGATATACAGGAAGAAACAAAGGGAAGGACACATGAATTTTCAGAATTCAGAAGAAATATAATCAATTTTGATTTGACTATGAAGGTTGGAGAGAATGCGGCTTTAACCGCATGGGATGATAAAAACAAGGTTGTGGTTACCAGTGATGATGCTTGTGAAACAAGTCTGAAAAACCCTGCCACCTATGAAATAATATATGAGCAGCTAAGCAAGCTCGGAAATTCCGTCTATGCATTGGGAGAGCTTAAGGTTGACAGCCAGGAAAATGTGTTTATTAGAAAAAGTTCTTTAAATCAGCTTCGAAGAGATGCTGTTGAAAAGCTGTATGAAATGGGTGCAAATCATTATGGCAGAAAAGAAACAAAGACCGTAACAAGGAATGAAGCATTTCCGGAAGTACCTGATAAACAGGAGGTTCATCCGAAGGTGAGCCTTAAAATAAACAATGAGGACGAAGTTTATCTCATAGATAAGGTTAAGGTTAAAAGAGTATATATTCCTTATGATTTAAACATGGATATTGTTAAGAATATAGATGTGGAAGAAAAATATCTGTATATTCCGAATATAGTTTCAAAAGCTAAGTACAATATGCTTAAGAGAAATGTGAAGCTGTATGAGGAATTATTTGACGGAGCATGCGTAAATAATATAGGAAGCTTTTATTTTTTCAAGGAGAACAGCAGCCTGAAAATACATTGCGGTCCGTTCTTCAATATTATAAATACATTTTCGGCTAAACTGCTGGAGGAAAGAGGAGCAGAGGGCTTTACATTCTCCGTGGAAGCAAATATAAAGGATATAGAAGGAATTATGCGTAATACTTCTGCTAAATCTGAAATTGCGGCACATGAATATGTACAGATGATGGTTATGAAGAACTGTCCTATGTCCATGCTTAAGAAGTGCAAAAATCTTGAAGATTGCAGCAGATGTGAATACAGGAACACATATTCGCTGAAGGACAGAAAAGGTGTTTATTTCAATGTGGAAAGAAAAAATCGACTGACAAACATATATAACTCCGTACCCTTGTCCCTGTTGGGCAAGACTAACGATTTTGTAAGTTCGGGTATTGAATATTTTCTTGTTGATACAAAATGGCTGGATAATGCGGAAGAGGTAGTGGATGCTATGTATTGCGAGATTAACGGAGTAAGTACGGAAGGTGTTCTGAAGGAAAATAACTATACACGAGGTCACTACTTGAAAAATATACTTTAATGTCATAGAAGCAAGCTATGAAAGGAAGTACAATGAGAGAAAAATCAAAATCAGTATTGGAATTTGATAAAATAATTGAAAGGCTTTCAGATTTTGCCGAAACATCAAACGGTAAAAAAGAGGCCATGAGGCTTCAGCTGTCTTATGACACTGAGGGAGTGGAATTCAAGCAGAAGCAGACTGCGGAAGCTCTTTCGATTATTATAGAAAAGGGAACTCCTCCCCTTGGAGGCGTTGCCGATATAAAGGAATATGTAAAAAGAGGCTCTGTTGGAGGCATAATATCTCTGAAGGGCCTGTTAAGCTGTGCCGATACTTTAAGAGCGGCAAGGCTTATTAAAAATTATGTGCTTTTAAACAACAAGGAAGAAAGAAGTTTTGAAATACTGGAAAAGCTTTGTTCATCCATTTATTCCAATAAGGAAACAGAGGACAGAATATTTGCGGTTATTATAAGCGAGGAAGAAATAGCAGATGACGCAAGTCCTGAGTTGAAGCGCATAAGAAGAGAAATACAAATAAAGCAAAATTCCATTAAAAATAAAATAAATCAGATTGTGGGCTCATCTGCCATGCAGAAATACCTGCAGGAAAATATTGTAACCATGCGAAATGACAGATATGTAATTCCCGTAAGGAAGGAATACAGGAGCATGGTGAAGGGAATTATCCACGACCAGTCATCTACTGGCTCCACATTGTTTATTGAGCCAATGGCAATTGTGGAAATGACCAATGAAATTTCAGATTTAAAGTCTGAAGAGAAGAAGGAAATAGAAAGAATCCTTTTAGAGCTGAGCGTCATGATTGGTGACATTGCTTCCGAGATGCTTGCCAATCAGGAAGTATTAACCGAGCTGGATTTCATTTTCGCAAAGGGCAAGTATGCCATAAGCATCAACGGAATTGAGCCAAAGGTCAATGACAGGGGATATATACGAATCAAAAAAGGAAGACATCCGTTAATTGACCCATCAGTGGTGGTTCCTATAGACGCATATCTCGGAGATGAATTTACAACTCTTATAATTACGGGGCCGAATACGGGAGGTAAGACTGTATCCCTTAAAACACTGGGACTTTTTACACTTATGGGAATGGCAGGGCTCCATCTGCCTGCGGAATACGGTACAGAAATATCGGTTTTCAGCGCCGTGTATGCTGATATAGGAGATGAGCAAAGCATTGAGCAAAGTCTAAGTACATTTTCGTCACATATGACCAATATTGTAAAGATTATGGAAGAGGTAGACGAAAAATCATTTGTGCTGTTTGATGAGCTGGGTGCAGGAACAGACCCGACAGAAGGGGCTGCGCTGGCAATATCCATACTTGAGACACTGCACGAAAAAAAATTTGGGACAGCCGCCACAACCCACTATAGCGAGCTTAAGCTTTATGCTCTTACTACAGATGGCGTTATCAACGGCAGCGTAGAATTCAACGTTGAAACACTAAGTCCAACCTACAAGCTCCTCATAGGTGTACCGGGAAAATCAAATGCGTTTGAGATATCAAAGAAACTGGGATTGAGACAGGAGATAATCGACAAGGCAAAAAGAAACATCGAAGATAATAAGGTTGAATTTGAAGACGCACTGAGAGAAATTGAAGACAACAGGATATATATAGAGGAAAAGAAGCGTGAGATTCAAAGGTTAGACGATGAAAGCCGCAAAAAGCATTCAAGTTTTATTGACAAAGAGAGAAAATCTCTTGAGAAAAGCGAAAAAATGATTGATGAAGCTAATTATGAGGCAAGAAAAATAATAGAAAGTGCCAGAAAGGAAGCTGCTGAAATTATAAAGGAGCTGCGCAAGCTTAATGTTGATATGGATAAGGACAAAGCCCGCCGAATCAATGAGCTTCGCCAGAGCTTGAATGAAAAAACCAAGGAGCTTGAAGGTAATCAATATACCGAACAAATTTACAAGGAAGATAATTACGACGAGGAAACCCCTCTGTCTAACGGCGATGCGGTGCTGGTAAGAAGCCTCAACCAAAAAGGACACATTATATCTGACGTCGACGGTTCTCAAAATGTGATGGTACAAATCGGACTTTTAAAGATGAAAGTGAAAAAGGCAGATTTGGTGAAAATAAAGTCTGAGGAAGAGGAAAAGCAAAGAACAAGCACTACCCGAATGATTAAGCTGAAAACCTCATCAATAAATCCTGTAATAGATTTAAGAGGTCTCAATCTTGATGAAGCTATTTTAGAGCTTGACAAATATCTTGACGATGCCTTCATGTCAAACTTAAATGAAGTTCAGGTAATCCACGGCAAGGGTACAGGCGTGCTCAGAGAAGGAATAACCCATTTCCTGAAAAGACACAAGCACGTTAAAGAATCAAGGCTCGGCTCCTTCAACGAGGGCGGCGACGGAGTAACGGTGGTAACATTTAAGTAGTGTTCATGTTTCATCAGGCTTTTTATAATATAATTAATAGTTGTATTCGTAGTTAAAGTGAGGAACCTGTGGGTTCCTTACTTTTGTATTTTTATATTAATATTTAAATATTATACAAATATTTCATTTACAGTTATTAATCACTTCTGAAGTTGTGTAGTAATAACAATAAAAATGTAATTTTAAAAAATTAAGAATTATTGCATTTTGAGAATTGTTTTGGTATAGTACTAATATTAATAAAAATTTAATTTTAGGAAGGCACGGATTCGCATGAGAAGATTAGATAATGTAGTTAAGTTCATTAGCGGTTCGCCTCAATTTAGGATTAAAGAAGCGTTTGATGACAAGGCACCACTTTATATCTATTATGGACAACCAAACATAGAAGAGGACTTGAATGGGATTGATTATAATAATAGTGATAGCAAGAAAGTGCGAACATTTGACAAGGTGAATACCCTATGTGAAGGTGATGTTGTTTTTAGCCTGATATCGGGGAAGTCTGCGATAGTTGCTGCAAGTCATCAGGGATATCTATATACACAAAATTATGTTAAGTTGGTAACTAATAAAAAAATTGATTCGAAATATCTTGTTTACTTACTTAATGAAGATAAATTCATTGGTAAACAATTTCAAATAGGATTGCAAGGATCTCAGGTTTTGAAATACACTCTTAAACAAGTGAAACAACTTGAATTACCAGATTTTCCAACAATAGAGAAACAACGAATTATCGGTGATATTTATTTTAACCAATTACGACTTTGTGCGTTAAGAAATAGGGCGGCTAATTTAGAAACTGCTATATTATTTGAGAAACTAAGGGGGCTAAGCAATAAATGAATGAGAATCAATTTGAAACAGAATTAATTCAATATATTACAAGTGGCACTATTACAAAACAAGAGCACTTTGAGGTAATAGGCGAATTTATCTCCAGAGAATCAAATGTTGATTATGTAGTGAAAACTAAACTATGGAAATACGAACCAAAAATTAAAACTACAGAACAACTCTGGAATAATTTTAAGGAGATATTAGAACAACACAATCAAAAGACCCTTGACTATCCCTTAAGTGTTGTTGAATTTAATCAAGTAAAGAAAATTATTTCTGATATTCAAACACCTTATGAGGCTGGGCAGTTTTTGTACGGTTTAAATGGAGTGTCCCAAATTGAAATTGATTTAGATGATGGACGTCATGTATTTCTTACCGTCTTTGATCAAAAACAAATAGGAGCAGGGGATACAGTCTACCAAGTGGTCAATCAAATTGAACGACCAGCAGTCATCACAGGAAAACAAAGACGTTTTTTTGACACAACTCTTTTGATTAATGGTTTGCCGGTCATTCAAATTGAGGAAAAGCGTGACACACGTGATGTCAATGAAGCACTGAATCAAATGCATCAATACGCAGATGAGAATCAGTATCGTGATATTTACTCGACTTTACAAATTTTGGTGGCAATCACACCCAATAATGTGAAGTACATGGCAAATACTACATCAGATAAATTTAACAAGGATTTCGCTTTTAACTGGCAACGTAAAAGCGACAATACAATTGTCCGTAACTGGAAGGAATTTGCAGATTCAATGCTTTCAATTCCAATGGCACATCAAATGGCTACAAACTACATGATTTTGGACGGAACAAAGAATAATCAAACGTTGAAGGTTATGCGTCCTTACCAAGTATATGCTACACAAAATGTTATTGAGAGTTTGAAACGTGTTGATTTTGAACTTGGAATGAATAAAATTGGATATATATGGCATACGACTGGATCCGGTAAAACTATCACAAGTTTCAAGACTGCATGGCTTGCGAGCCGTATGCCTAAAATTGATAAGGTTGTATTTGTAGTGGACAGAATTGCCTTAACAAAGCAAACCAATGAAAATTATAGAGCATATGACCCTGATGCCTCAGAAGACACATTTGGCAGTGTTCAAAATACAGATAATACAACAGACTTAAGTCGTAAACTAAAAAGTAAAGACAACAGCATAATTGTTACTTCTGTTCAAAAACTTGATACTTTAGTGAAACGTAAAACTTTTAAAGCTCCAGATAAGAATATTGTATTTATAGTTGATGAAGCACACCGTTCAACTGGCGGGGACTCATTCAAAAATATTCAAAAAGCATTTAATAAATCTGCATGGGTTGGCTATACTGGTACGCCTATGTTTGATGAAACAAATACGGGACTTCGAACAGAAGATATTTTTGGTCCATTATTACACGCGTATACAATAAGGGAAGCAATTGCTGATCGTAATGTTTTAGGCTTTAAAGTAGATTTTGAAACAACAATTGATGAAAAGCAAATGAAAGAAAAATACCTTCCATTGTTTTATGGTGAACGATACCCGAAATGGACTAAGGAGCAAATACAAGAAAAAATCAACAATATTTCTCAAGAAGATATGGATGATGCTGTTGAACCAAGTTTTTATGATGAGAATACAGACCACATTAAGCTGGTTGTGGAAGATATTTTTAAAAATTGGAGAAACCGTTCAAATGAAGGGAAATATAATGCTTTATTCACAACCCATGTGGGTGGTGGTAAAGCAAGTACACCAATGGCTATGATGTATTTTAATGAGTTTCTGCGAGTTAATGAAAAAAATAAGCAGAAAGGCGGACAGACCTTAAAGGTTGCAGTTACCTTTAGTCAAAATTCTTCTAATAATGATAGCATGCTAGCTACTAATCAAGGTTTGCATGATGCTATAAAAGCATATAATGCAGAATTTGGTACATCTTTTGGAATGGATGATGTTTCGGGTTATACGCAAGATGTAACTTCACGCTTAAATAAATCTGCTACAGATAAAAAGTTCTTAGATTTGGTTATTGTGGTTGATCAATTATTAACTGGTTTTGATGCACCAGAACTTAATACGCTTTATGTGGACAGAACCTTGAAAGGTGCTGGATTAATACAAGCCTATTCTAGAACTAACCGTATTGCAGATATGCAAGAAAAACCATGGGGGCGAGTAATAAATTATAGGTGGCCTGCTCAAAATGAGAAGTTGATGAATAAAGCACTTGCAATTTATGCCAATAAAGATTCAGCTGTGTTGTCTGATGATGAGCAACGTGAGTCTAACCAAAAGGACGGTATTATTGCTAAATCATTTGAAGATGTTTTTGGCGAAGTGAAGGAAGTTGTTGCTAAATTAAGCAGCTTAACAGATGATTTTAAACAATTACCACCATCTGAAAAACAAAAATATTATATGCTTGATTTGCTCCGTGAATATAATAGAGGTATGGCAAAATTAAAGCAATACGATCCCCAAGAGGTTGATGGTAAAAAAGTCGGTTTTAACTATGATAATCCAGATGAACTAGTAGTAAAGTTAGGAATGACTTCAGAACAAGAAGTAATGTTGACAACAGTATTAACCAATGAACTTAAGTCACATATTGCCAAAGAAAAGAAAATCCCTCTTTATCAAATTGAACTGCGCATGACACATGTAAAAGACATTAAAATAGACTATGATTATCTAACTGGACTGGTGGAGCAATTGTTAAACCAAGTTCACGAAGGTAAAAATGAAGAAGCAAAAGAAACACAAGAGAAAATTAACCAATTTGCCAATGGGTTGGATGATCGTAACTATGCTGCTAAGATTATGAATGCGACTGTGGCAATCATCAAAGGTTATTTCCCTCCTGCAGGACATGACTTAAAGTATCCTGTGAAATTAAGTGACAGTGAACAAATTATCCAGCAAGCAAATAATGTTAGCCTAGATAGAATGTTTCTTGACTTCCGAGTTAAGTGGGGAATCGCTGACATTATTACAAGCGCAGGGATGCGTGAATTATTTAGCCGTCACCGCTATGGGCTACAAGATTTAGATGACACTGGCCAAATCCGTGATATTATCTCTCAGGCAAGTACTGACTATGATACACTTGCACATGATAAAAAAGTACAGTCATTGTCTAAAATTAAATATCGTAATGGATTACGTGAGGCAATTTATGAATTAGCAGATGAGTTGGTGGAAAGTTAAATCATAAATAAAAATAGAATTATTTAAAATTACAGGAGGTCGTTGTGAACGAAATACAATTTTTAATGTATGACACTGATGAAAAAGTGGAAGTTCTTGTTCAAGATGAAAGCATTTGGGCAACTCAAAAGACTATATCTCAGTTGTTTGATGTTGGAATCCCTGCCATAAGTAAACACCTGAAAAATATTTTTGAATCTGGCGAACTAGATGAGAAACATACTGTTTCCAAAATGGAAATAGTTCAAAATGAGGGTGGAAGAAGTGTGAAACGTGAAACCACATTTTACAATTTAGATCTTATAATTTCGGTTGGTTATCGAGTAAACTCTCAAAAAGCAACTAAGTTCCGTATATGGGCAACGGATGTTTTAAAAGATTATATTCAAAAAGGCTTTAAGATTGATGTTAAACGTATAAAACAAGGTGAGGATGTATTCGGTAGAGATTATTTCCGTGAATTGCTTGAAACAGTTCGTTCAATTCGAGCAAGTGAACGACGTATATGGCAACAAATAACAGATGTCTTTGCTGAAATTTCATATGATTATGATAAGAACTCTGATATCACTAAGAATTTTTATGCTACAGTACAAAATAAGTTTCATTTTGCCATTACTGGTAAGACAGCCGCTGAAATTGTATACGATAGTGCTGATAAAGACAAAGAGCACATGGGACTTACATCTTGGAAAAACTCCCCTGATGGACGCATTTTACAATCCGATGTATTAGTTGCAAAGAATTATTTGACAGAAAAAGAAATTCGAAGTCTAGAGCGTAACGTATCATCTTACTTTGATTACGTAGAGCGTCTGCTTGAAGAAGAAACTTTATTGAGAATGCAAGATTTTGCTACCAGTATTGATGAATTTTTGAAATTTAATCGCTATGAAATATTGGAAGGACATGGGAATGTATCCCATAATGTAGCTAAGAAAAAAGCCATTGAAGAATATAGAGAATTCAATAAACATCAAAAAATAGTTTCTGATTTTGATAAAGAAATTAGAAAATACATGGAGAAAAGAAATGAGTGAAGGCAAAGAAAATATGCCTAAAATAAGGTTCCCTGGTTTCACTGGAGCTTGGGAACAGGTTAAGTTGGAAAGTGTTGCTTCTTTTAGTAAAGGTCATGGATATTCAAAGAGTGATTTGCGTGATGAAGGAACACCTATAATTTTGTATGGTCGGTTATATACAAAATATGAAACATCAATCTCTGAAGTAGACACCTTTGTTGATGCAAAAAGTGGCTCCGTATATAGTAAAGGTGGAGAGGTCATTATTCCTGCTTCAGGCGAAACAGCTGAAGACATTGCAAGGGCTGCAATCGTTAAAGATGCTGGGGTTTTGCTTGGTGGCGACTTGAACGTAATAACACCTGATTCTAATGTTGATTCCGTATTTTTAGCTCTGTCTATTTCAAATGGAAATCCACAAAAAGAATTGGCAAAAAAAGCGCAAGGTAAGTCAGTTGTTCACATACATAATGAAGAAATAAAAGAACTGATAATTTCATTTCCAAAACAAGATGAACAGAAACAAATAAGCACATATTTTGCCAACCTCGACAACCTTATCACCCTTCATCAGCGTAAATTAAATAATGTAAAAAAATTGAAGTCGGGATTACTTCAAAAAATGTTCCCCAAAAATGGTGAATGTTTTCCGGAAATTCGTTTTCCAGGATTTACTGACGCTTGGGAACAGCGTAAGTTAGGGGAAGTGAGCGACTCGTTTGAATATGGGTTAAACGCAGCAGCTACAGAATACGATGGAAAAAATAAATATATACGTATAACTGACATTGATGATGAATCAAGGAGGTTTGTTGAAACTAATCTTACCTCTCCTAAAATTGACTTAAGCAATGCAGGGAACTATAAATTAAAAATCGGAGATATTCTTTTCGCCAGAACTGGTGCAAGTGTCGGAAAATCTTATATTTACAAGGAGTCTGATGGGTTAGTGTATTATGCAGGATTTCTTATACGAGCAAGAATAAAGCCAGAACTTGATGCAGATTTTATTTTTCAAAACACATTAACAAGTAAATATAATGACTACATTCGTATAAATTCACAACGTTCTGGACAGCCCGGAGTTAATGCACAAGAGTATGCAGAATTTAGTTTTCGTGTTCCTGATCCCGATGAACAATTTAAGATCGGTGCATTTTTTAGGAACCTAGACAAACTTATCACCCTTCATCAGCGTAAGTTAGAACACTTACAAGAATTAAAAAAATCACTATTACAACAAATGTTTGTTTAAGGAGGAAAGACAAAATGAGCAATAATCTACAAACTATTACAACAACATTATGGGCCATGGCAAATGAGCTGCGGGGAAACATGGATGCCGCAGAATATAAGAACTATATTTTAGCATTTATGTTTTATCGTTATCTGTCAGAACATCAAGAACAATATTTAGTTGAAAATAATGTGATTGACGTTGATGTTAATGAATCTATCAATAAAGCCTATTTACAACAAGCGAATGGTGACGACTTGAATGACTACTTAGAAGACATTTCTTCAAGTTTGGGCTATGCTATTGCCCCACTTGATACATGGAAATCTTTAATTCAGAAAATTGATAACAGCATGGTTATTCCAAGTGATTATCAGACTATTTTTGATAATTTCAATAAGAATGCAGAATTAAATAAAGAGGCTGCGAAGGATTTTCGCGGTGTGTTTAATGACATTAATCTCGGAGACTCTCGTCTAGGATCTTCCACAAATGAACGTGCCAAATCACTTAATCGCATTGTAAAGCTTGTTGATAGTATTGATTACAAGGATGAAGAGGGGAAAGATATTCTTGGTGCAATTTATGAATATTTAATCGGTCAATTTGCAGCAAGTGCAGGTAAAAAAGGCGGGGAGTTCTATACACCGCATGAAGTTTCTAAAATTTTGGCTAAAGTTGTAACTATTGGTGTGAAAAAATCAGATAATACTTTTTCAGTGTATGACCCAACTTGTGGGTCGGGTTCATTGCTGCTAACCGTTCGGGATCAGTTACCCGGCGGAGATAAACCAGGAGCAATTAAATTCTTTGGGCAGGAAAAAAATACGACTACATACAACTTAGCTCGTATGAATTTGATGATGCATGGTGTTTCATTTAATAATATGACATTGTCTAATGCTGACACTCTCGAAAGTGATTGGCCTGATGGTCCGGATGCAAAAGGAATTGACCGTCCACGATCTTTTGATGCTGTGGTTGCAAATCCTCCTTATTCTGCTCATTGGGACAATAGCGAGACAAAACTAAAAGATTCACGTTTTAGCGAATATGGTAAACTAGCTCCTAAAACTAAGGCGGATTATGCATTCATTTTACACAGCCTTTATCATCTGAATGATAATGGAACAATGGCTATAGTATTACCTCACGGAGTATTGTTTCGAGGTGCGGCAGAAGGCATCATACGTCAAACAATAATTGAAAAAAATTACCTTGATACAGTTATAGGGTTGCCAGCTAATTTGTTTTATGGCACATCTATACCAACTACCATTTTAGTCTTTAAAAAAAATCGTAAAACAAAAGATATTTTGTTTATTGATGCAAGTAACGATTTTGAAAAAGGTAAGAATCAGAATAAACTTACTGATGAAAATATTGATAAAATTATTAATGCTTACCGAAATCGTGTAGATATTGATAAATATGCACATGTTGCATCATTTGAAGAAATCAAAGGGAACGGGTTTAATCTAAATATTCCTCGCTATGTTGATACGTTTGAAGAAGAGGAAGAAATTGATCTTGGTGAAGTAATTAAGTTATTAGAACAGGATAAACAGGAAATTGCTGATCTTGAAGCTAAGATAAACGAACAATTGAAAATTCTAGGTGTTATTGTGTAATAAATTGATTGTAAAAGAGTCAAGAAAGCTATTTCTTGACTCTTTTTTACCAGCATGCGCAACAGTTGTTACAGCTCAATAGTTTGAGTAGCAATATTTTCGCTGAATGTAAAATCATGCTCTACGAAAATCATTGTGGGCTCATATTCTTTTATGAGCTCTTCTATTTGAATTCTTGAATAGATGTCTATGAAGTTCAGAGGCTCATCCCATATATAAATATTGGCGCTTTGGGAAAGGCTTTTTGCAATGAGGACTTTCTTTTTCTGCCCTTCACTGAGTTCGTTGAGATTTTTGGAGAAATCATCAGAATCCATATCCAACTTTGCTAATAATGTTCTGAATATACTTTCGTTGATATTTTCAGTCACAATAAAATCCTGAAATGTTCCATTTAAAAATGACGTGTCTTGAGGAACAAAGGAAATATTGAGATTGCTTCCTATATTCAGGGTTCCATCATAGCTTTTGATTTCACTCAGAAGCATTTTTATCAAGCTTGATTTTCCGGAGCCATTTTTTCCTTTTATAGAAAATCTGTCTCCGCGCCTTACGGTAAAGCTTACATTGTTTAAAATTTTCCTGTCACCAAAGTTCAAACTTAGATTATCCGCATTAATCAATGTATCTCGATGATATTCCTGTGGAATCAATTTCAAGGCATCATATTTTTCAATATTTTTAAGCAGCTTCTTTTTTTCATCTATTGAAGTCTCTTTCCTCTGTTCAATAGCCTTGGCTCTTTTCATCATTTTTGCAGACTTATGACCTATATATCCCCTGTCAGGGGAATGGTCGCCTATTTTCGATTTTTCCACAAGGTCGCTCCAGCCTGCCGTTCTTCTGAATGCTGTCTCCATCTGTGATATTTCTTTCTTCAGCTTTTCATTTTTTGCAATTTCGTAGTTATCCTGGCGGTTCTTATTTTCCTTCCATGATGAAAAGTTGCCCTTTTGAACTTCAATATTGGTTTTATTTATTGAGAGTATATGGTCAACAGTCATATCTAAAAAATGCCTGTCATGTGATACCAATATATATCCCTTCTTTTGAGACAGATAATCAGCAACGCAGCGTCTTCCTTCCATATCAAGATGGTTTGTGGGCTCATCTATGAGCAGGAAATTATTCTTTTTAAGAAACAGCGCAGCAAGCATAATCTTTGTTCTCTCTCCATTGCTTAAGGTGCCGAATTTTCGGTTCAGAACCTCGGGTTCAACATCAAGCTTCCGCACTTCCTTTTCTATCAATTCATTTATTATATAGCCGTCGTTTTGGATATATAAATTCAGTATTTCACCGTATTTTTCCATTGAGTATTCAGAGCTTTGAAGGATGCATTCATCCATTTTCTTCTCCCACAAAGCAAAGGGTGCTATTGAATTTCTTGCTGCGTCAAGGGCAGTCAATTCCTTATCTGCTTCAAACGGAAAGTAGTCAAAATCCACAGACGATGATATTGTTCCGCTGAAGCTGTATTGTTTCATTAAAAGCTTAAGAAATGTGGTTTTTCCTCTTCCATTTCTTCCTACAAATCCAAGCTTCCAATCCGTATCAATTTCAAATGACGTATTTTCAAATATATTTTCATAGTTTCCGTCATATCCGAATGTTAAGTTGTTCACGCTTATTAAAGACATAAAAAAATCCCTCCTTAAAGAGAGAAAATTAAAATTAACATAAATAATAACATACAAAAATTATTATATTATTATAAAGGTTATGGAAATTAATTTACTCTCATTATATAATGCATTAAAATAAACCTGTAAAGGCATTTTAATAAAGCTAATACATAAATAAAAGTAAATTATCTAATCATTCCACTGTTACCTTTCTTTTTTATTTGTATATATTATAATAAATGAATCCTTATATGTCAAATATGAAAATATAAAATTACTTTTGCATTTTTATGTTTCAAATATTATAATAAAATATAATGCTAATTTATATTGTTTTCCACTGTTGAGCACAATTATTTGTCCGCATTTTAATTAAAACAGTATAAAATACATACAATAGAAAAAATCGGAGTTTATGGAGGTACTATGGAAAGAGAGATAGTCAGACTTGACATGAATAGAGATTTCGAAGCTTTTGAAGAATTATCGGTTATATCCTTCGGAAAAAATACAAACAGCAAAAAAGAAATGTATGAATGGCTTTTTGATAAAAACCCATATAATAAATCCGGCAATATGATGTACCTGCTGAAAGAAGGAGACAAGGTAATAGGCTGTGACGGACTTTTGCCAAATGAGCTCTACGTAAACGGTAAGACACTTCTTACAGCTCACTCCGTTAACTCAATGACACATCCTGATTACAAGAAGCAGGGCATATTCAGACAAATGACCGAAAATTCCTGCAACAGAGGTCTGGAGGACGGAGTGGATGTTGTAATCGGTCTTGCCAACGACCAATCATATCCCGCATATCAAAGATTCGGCTGGCCAACTCTTTTTGAAAAGGAAGTCTATGTAAAGCCCATATTAATCACAAACATACTTAAGAGAAGAATAAAGATAGGACCCTTGGCATCCATGGGTAACCTTATATATTCTACATACATGAAAAACAAGCTCAAAAGAAGCATGGATACGGAAATAAAATTTGAGGTTCTTAAGAGAGTTCCTGCAGAGGTTCAGGAATGCTGGGATAAATATAAATCAAAGTACAGAGTATTGCTGGCGAGGGATTATAAATATTTAAATTACAGATACAACGAGAGACCTGATGTGGACTATGTGACGGTGCTTGCTAAGCTGAACAATGAGATAATTGGATTTGCAATACTTCACAATTCGGTTGCTAATAGTTCTAAGATGACTTCTGCTGTTGAATTTTTTACAGACCCGGAAAATGAGAGATTTATAAAGGCATTAGCTGAAGGTGTATCGGAATATTGTTATGACAATGGTCTGGAATATGTTGTTGTGGGAACCGGGTTTTACGGCAAATATAAAAGCGTATTGCTGAATAACGGGTTCATGATTACACGAAAGCCGCCTAAAAATAATATGATGATAGCAAATGTGCTTTCAGACAGGGTTACATTGGAGGAGCTGATGGGTCACGAAAAATGGCACATCACTCAGGGAGACGGAGAGACGGAGCTGGATCTTTGATTCTGGTTGTGCTATATTGCGCGTTGACATTGAAAATTCGCTGTGTTATGATAGCTAAAATATTAAATATTATACATAACATGGGATAACTATGGAGGATGAGATGGATTTTAAATTAAAGGTAGCCGAGATATTTGCAGCTATGGAAGATGAGTTGTCTGTGGATGAGGCTCTTTCATTAATAGAGATACCGCCAAGCCAGGATATGGGAGATTATGCCGTACCTTGCTTTAAATTTGCAAAAAAATACCGTAAATCACCGGCTGTAATATCTGCTGAAATAGCAGAAAAAATAGGTTCGGTTGATGTATTTGAAAAAATAGAAAGCGCGGGTCCATATGTGAATTTTTTCGTGGATAAAACACATTTCGCGGAAAGAATACTTAAGGAAGCTTACGTACAAAAAGAAAATTACGGAAGTACAAATATCGGACAAGGGAAAAATGTAATTGTTGAGTTCTCTTCTCCCAACATTGCAAAGCCGTTCCACATTGGGCATATACGAACAACTATTATAGGAAATTCAATTTATAAAATATATAAATATTTAGGATACAACACAATTACCATAAATCATTTGGGAGATTACGGAACTCAGTTTGGTATGCTTATCTCGGCATATAAAAAATGGGGTACACCTGAAATTGTAGAAGCAATAGAAAAAAATCCTATTCAGGAGCTTTTGAAGCTTTATGTACAATACAATCAGGAAATTGAAACACATCCTGAATACCAGGATGAAGCAAGGTATTGGTTCAAGGAGCTGGAGAACGGAAATGAAGAGGCTAAGAGGCTTTGGACATGGTTCAGGGAAGTGAGCCTGAAGGAGTTCAACAGAGTTTACGACATGCTGAACATTAAATTTGATTCATATGCCGGAGAAAGCTTCTACTCAGATAAGATGCCTGCCGTACTGGAAGAGCTTAAGGAGAAGAATTTGCTCAAGGATTCGGAAGGAGCAAAGATTGTTGAGCTGCAGGAGTATGGCCTAACAGATGCAGTAATTCAGAAAAGAGACGGTTCAACTCTCTATGTAACAAGAGATATTGCAGCTGCAATGTACAGGAAAAAAACATATGATTTCTATAAAAATATATATGTTGTGGGTGCTCCTCAAAAGCTGCACTTTGACCAGTGGAGAAAAATAATTGAATTGATGGGACATGAATGGGCAGAGGACTGTATCCATGTTATGTTCGGAACGGTAAGCCTTGAGGACGGAGTTCTTTCAACACGCAAGGGAAGGGTGGTATTCCTTGAGGATGTTTTAAACAAGGCAATCGAAAAAACAATGGAAATAATAAATGAAAGAAATTCAGGACTTGAAAATAAGGAAGAGGTTGCAAAGCAAGTTGGAATCGGCGCTGTTATTTTCCAGGAGCTTTTTAATAACAGAATTAAGGACTACACATTCTCATGGGAAAAAACTCTGAGCTTTGAAGGTGAAACAGGACCATATGTCCAATACACATATGCGAGAACATGCAGCCTTCTCAGAAAGGGAGAGATGGAAATCAGCGATGATGTTGATTTCTCAATATTGACTGACAAAGAAGCATTTAATGTCATTAAGAAATTAGAGGGCTTCAGGGCTTCAGTTGTAGGCGCACATGACAAATACGAACCTTTCTTTATAACAAGGTATATTGTGGGTCTTGCACAGGAATTTAACCGATTCTACCATGAGTGCCCAATTGTCGTTGATGACATTGAAGTAAAAAAAGCAAGACTCCTTCTTACAAAGGCTGTAAATACCGTATTGAAAAAAGGTATGGAGCTTTTGGGAATGGAAACACCTGAAAAAATGTAATTACAGAAAAATACTAAGGGACGCCAAGGCGTTCCTTTTTTGTGATATCAAATCGTCATAACGTCTCAAATTTCACCAATACATGTCATCTTTCTTCGTTGACCCGAAAATAAAGTAAAAATATAATTAATTAACTTACATGAGGGGTGATGAAATGAAATTTGAAAAATACATGTCGATACTNNCCGATACTTCTAATAATGTGTATGCTGTCGTATTTTATGATGATAAACTTAAGTATGACTGCGGCTGCAGAGGATATATCCGCATACCGCACGTATGGAGAGGTAAAAAGAAGAGATGCGTTAATATATGACTTAAGAGATTTGTTCATACGTGAAAAAAATTTGGCAGAGTATATGGAAAAGCTGACTAATTTAGACGGTGATGACTGCCGCTTTATTATTAATGAGTGCAAAAAGAAAAAAATTGATCCGTTTATAGTATTGGGGGTTATAAAAAGAGAGAGCAATTTCGATCCAAAAGCAGAGGGTGCTGCCGGAGAACGTGGACTTGGTCAGCTTATGGGGAATACTGCCAAGGTAGTGGCTGAAAATTTAGGCTATGTTTATGATGCCGACAAGCTTTTTGACAGCAGGTACAATCTTAAAATAACTATAACACAGATAGCATATCTCATGAATTTATATGGTAACGACGTTCACAAGGCACTTACTGCATACAATAGAGGACAACAGGGGCTTGAGGACCACATGGCATCGAACTCAGGAAGTGACGCAGCAGTCAGCGAATATTCAGCAAAGGTCGTACAGTTTGCTCAGCAATACAGAGAGGATGCCTACAGAGCTGCAAATGTAAATTAAGAATGAATATAATTTGCTTTATAAATTTATAGAATGATTGTATAATAGAATCACGCTTACCGTAGATTCTATTTTTTTAAGGAGTAAAAATGCTGTCAAGAATACATAATTTTCTTAAATATTGCTATAATGACAATTCGGGAGACAGACTTCCCGATATAAATCTGCAGCTTTTCTTAATTGCGGCAAAGTCTCTGATGCCATATGAGGATGCAATAGGGTGCAGTCTCGATACAATCAGATATGAAAAAGAAATTGAACTGCTTGCATACTACAAAAATGGACGTGATGATAGCTTAGAATATTACCTTGAAAATAAAAAACCATTGGAAAAGGAAGATGCGCTGCTGGAGTTCAGAATCATTCCGGTTATAATTGCCAATACACAGTGGAATAATCTGCTTAATGAGGTGCTGAAGACAGTTTGTTTTTATTCTTCAAATAAGATGGACATCCTTAATTCATTAATCATATCTTCAGCAGTAAATGAATATTTAAGTGAAGATATATTCCCTGAAAATATAAATGATATAATAAAGGAAAGAGTTATTAATTTTTCTCTCAGGGATTTTTATAATGCAAATAGTATTCAGATAAATAAAGTCAGCTTAATTGAATTTGAAAAGGAAAGAATAAGTGCTCTTTCAAAAACCGCGATAGTTACTGATGATATGATTGAAAAGTTTAAATCACTGAAGTTTATATTTCGTGAAAGAACAACGGAAAAATCAGAGGAATCAACGGAAACAGTATTATCAAGCTTTTCTTCATACCTTTTTAAGCTGCGCAAGGGTATAATAAGCCCTGAAAAGCTTAAGATATCTCTGGACAACATACCTGAATTCAAGGAGTTTCTGAAATATGAATCATTCAGCCATCCGCTGCTTGGAAAATGCAGAGTATTGAAAAGAGGAGAAAAGGAAGTAATACTGAAGAGCAAGACAGGACTTATGAAGGTGAATTTATGAAAATTTTACTTGTAACTCTTGATTCGAAATTCATTCATGCAAATCTCGCGGTGAGATATTTGGAAAAATACTGCAGAGATGAGTTTGATATCGAAATAAAAGAGTTCACGATAAATCAGAAACAGGAATATATATTAGGAAAAATACTTGCTGAAAAAGCAGACTTAATATGCTTTTCATCCTATGTGTGGAATATAGAATACATCAAGGAACTGGCATATATAATAAAAGAAGCAGTGCCAACTGTTGATATTTTATGCGGAGGGCCTGAGGTTTCATTTGAAATTGAAAAATTCATGAAAGCAGAATACTTCGTGGACTATGTTATATTCGGAGAGGGAGAAGAATCATTCAGGGAATTCCTGCGGGAATATCACAAGCCTGCTCCCGAATTTAGAAATATAAAGGGTCTTGCATACAGAGAGAAGGATAAAATTGCAATAAACGAGAGCAGAGAGCCTATAGAAATATTGGATGATATTAACTACCCCTACGAAGAAGATGACAAGTTCGAGGACAAGATTATTTATTACGAATCCTCCAGGGGTTGCCCTTTTTCATGCAGCTTCTGTATGTCTTCAATTGAGAGAAAAATGAGGGTATTTTCCATGGAAAGGGTTAAAAGAGACCTGAAAAGACTTTTGAACACAGGTGCAAGACAAATAAAGTTTGTTGACAGAACCTTTAATGCTGACTATAGAAGGTCCATGGAAATCATGGATTTCATAATTAAGCACAATACAGGAAATATGACGATTCATTTTGAGATTACCGCTGATATTATAAATGATGAATTTTTAGAATACATTAAAAATCTTCCTGTAAACATGTTTCAATTTGAAATAGGCGTTCAATCGCTGAAGGAAGAAACGCTTTGCGAAATAAACAGACGTATGGATGTTGACAGGCTGAGTAAGGTTATTCAGGAAATAGGAAGCAGCAGGAATGTCCATATTCATCTTGACTTAATTGCAGGACTTCCTTTTGAAGGATATGATGATTTCAAAAAATCATTTGACGGTATTCACATACTTGGTGCAGAAAAGGTACAGCTTGGATTCCTTAAGGTTCTTAAGGGGACAAAAATTTATGAAGATGTCCAAAGACATGGCATAAAGTACAGAGGTACTTCTCCTTATGAGGTTATATGCACAAAGTATATATCTGCTGAAGAATTACTGAAGCTTAAAAATATTGAAGAGTTAGTAGAAAGATATTATAATGAAAAATATTTCGAGAAGTCACTGAACCATATTTTAAGTAATATATTTACGGAATCTCCTTTTGAATTTTATGAAGATTTTAGCATGTACTGGCAAAGAGAAGATTTGTACAGAATGTCCCACAGCAGAAAAAAGCTGTATAAAATACTGTTTGAATATATGAGGGACGCAAATAAAACATCTGATGAATTTATATGGTGTTTGAAATATGACTATGTATTTAACAATCAGTTTGAAGACTTGCCTGACTATCTGGACAGGGAATCAGAGGACAGATATAAGGCAGTAAAAAGATATCTGTCCAATGATATGCTGTTTAAAGAAAAGTATTTTACAGAAGAGAAGATTGCAAATCTGTTCCGGCTGGTTAATATTAATAATAAAGCAGTTCTGTTTATATATAAGGACAAGGATAATATTTTTAACAGATGTGAGACATATGTAGTCGATAATTATTTGGAGGAAATTGATAATGAACAAAAAGGATAAATTTTTCAAAGAGTTTTTTGAAAAAAAGAGAAATGACCTGTCTTTTATTTCTATAAAAGAAGGAGCGTCTATAAGCTTTAAGAACGCCCAATATAAAACAGATGCGGAGCTTCCTGTTCCGTTAAGAGTTCAGAGGCTTTTAGAAGATATTAAAAATCAGGATGACAGAGATGGAATTACTTTAAACAATTTAATTGACGGAATAATATATATATTGGGTACAGATATCGATTTTGGATTTGTGAATGAATACAATAAGATGTTGAAAGAGCTGAATTTTGAAGTAGCACCATACATCGTGTATTGTATAAATAAATTTGAAGACAGTGAGTACGAGGATGGTATTGTATACGGAAGGGCATTAGTAAATATAAAAGAAGATGAAAAAAGTTGCTTCATATATGCATCAGCACTTGAAAAGGCAGGATTAAAGCTTCATGAAGAAGGAAACGAACAAAAAAGCCAGTACTTTTTGGAAGAGGCTAACAGATATTTAGAAAAATGTCTTGATTATGATGATAAATTTGCATTGGCATATTACAAGCTTGGATATTACTATAAAAGAAACCAGAAATATGTTAAGGCAGACCTCATTTGGACAAAGCATCAGGAATTGGATGATGATGTTTTGAGAATTGACGAAATAAGAAATGAGCTTATTCAGCTTAAGCCGTATGTTGATTTTGAAAATGGATATAATCTTGTGCTGAGGGAGAGACCTGAAGAAGGATTGGATTTATTGCTGCCGTTAGTTAAAAATTTCGGAAGCTGGTGGAATTTACTGTTTTTTATAGGACTTGCATATAGGGCGCTTGAGCAATATGACATAGCAGAAACATATTTTGAAAATGTTTTAAAGTTAGAGAACAATCAGAAGGACGCTTTAAATGAGCTTGGTCTGTGCAAAATTTGCAGGGGTAAGTATGTAGAAGCTTCAGAGCTGTTTACAACATTGCTGAATATTGATCCGGGAAATTGCGAGGTGTTCTGTAATCGTGCAGTGGCACTTATGTACAATGGTCAGATTGACAGAGCAAAAGAAGATATTCAGACAGCCTTGAAAATTAATCCTGAAGACCCTGTGGCTCTGAGCATCAGGGATGAATTAGATAAATAATCACTTAGCATTGTTGTATTTTTGCAGAGAATTTCAAGCATATTCGCCTAAAATACGGGATATGCTTGTTAATTCGACTGCAAATTTCTGTATGCAGTGCTCCTGTAAAGTAAGAATAAGAAATGAAGATGTGAAGAATAATATAATGATTAAAATTCAGAAAAATGGGGATTGACAAAGGCTGCAGGTTGAGCTAAAATATAAAAGCGCTTCAGAATTGAATCGACAAAAATCAAGTTTAATCAAGAAAAACAATTGAAAAATTAGTTGACAATTGTAAGTAACTGTGGTAGACTAACAAAGCTGTCGAAGCTTGCAAAAGCTTGAAGAACTGAGAAAAAATAAATAAAAAAAGTTCTTGACAACAAAGAATAAAACTGCTAAACTAACAAAGCTGTCTCGCCGAGGCGAACAGTTAAAAGTTAAAAAGAACCTAGACAATAAAACAGCATAAGAAACCTTTGAGTATGACCTAACCCGATTTTTTCGACCGGAAGGGAGAGAAAAATCGATGGTAGGTCAACCGCAATGAGTTCCCAATTTATGCGACGCAAGGAGCAGATAAATTGGTGAACGAAACTGCGTAGTTCTAAATAAAAAAGAACA
>DDNC01000007.1 GCA_002340985.1 Firmicutes bacterium UBA2530
CACAATCTTTGAAGATTACCCCATACTTTCTATGATACAACGTCTAATGCTACAAACAATTATTATGATGAAACATTATATGAACCTACTAATTGGCAGGATGGTAGTACCGCAGCTCTACAGTCTGCAATTATGACTATTCCTTCCACTGTTACAGCTCCCTGGTATGACGCATTAGTAACAGCTAATTTAATAAGAAAAAGTATAACTTTAAACTCTGCAGACGCTAGTGGGAGCACTTCTTGTAGACAACTTATAAAACCTACAAATATAAAGTCTACCTCTACAGTAGTATCTAATTCAGTTAGTGGACAAGTATATGGAGTTCCTTGCCAAGGAACTCAAGCAGGAACTACTTCTACTTGTCCCGAACTTGGTTATCCAGCACAAAATATATTTAGTGCAGTTTGCTCAAATGGTGAGGTTTTTCATCCTCAAGACCTGGTATGTGCATTAACTTCGTCAAACAGCTGGAGTTCTACATACAGAAATAAATTTATCAAGATAACAAATACTTCTACTAATAAAAGTATTGTCGTAAGGGTCGTAGATACTGCGCCAGCTAACAAAGGTGTTGAGTTATCATACAGGGCATGGATTTCCATAGACAAACCTTCAACGGTTAAATTTGAAGTAATGGATTCGTAACTCTTTGCAATATCAGAGGCTAATCTATAATGATTAGCCTCTATTTTAACGTAAAATATAGATAAAACATAATTTTATATTCTATTTTACCCTATACAACGTTCCCTCCCTATATTTATATCTTTCTTCTTTACCAACCTTTCCGTTTATTAACCTTGCAAATCTAATTTCATTTTCATATTTATTGTAACTTCCTCCGTAATAGTTGTCAATGAAATCCGGTAGATAGCTGTACATCAATCCGTCATCCACCCATTCATAAATAGATAGCTCGGGTAATGTTCCTATCTGCGAAACAGTTTCCATCTGTCCGTCACCATCTAAATCATAGTCAAAGCTACCGTAAATTTCAGTTAAAATATACGGCTTATTATCGACTATACTAAAATACCTATCTACAAATGACGCAGCACCGTATCCAACAAATATCTTATGCAAAGTCATGTTTTCGTTAATAACTACATCATAAGCCTTATACCTATCATCATTTAATAAATGCTGTTGCAAATTATAATCTACTTCTCCAAAATCATATGTTTTTCCATCTACAATAATAGCAGAAAACAAAGCATATAAACCATTATCTTGCACTACTTTCTTTTTATATAATATTTGATTAAATCCATCATGAGAATATTCCTTCAATAAAATGATATCTGACCCATCCTTCATTTCAGCAAGTTCCTCATTTAAAAAAGGAATCTTTGAGTACTCCAGTTTTATATTATGTTCAGAATAGTCTTTCCTGCATGATACAAGAAACATAACAATTGCTAAAAATATAAATATTAATCTTAATTTATTATTCATAATATCTCCTTATATTCATTATTTATAATGTACTACCCACCGACATATTATTCGTCCAATTATGGAATAAAGTCTGCATATTATTGTATTTTCAACATAGGCGAATTTTACCACGTTACAAAATATCCTACAATTACCATTAAGCAAAAGGCATGATTTCTTATATATACAACATCTTTCTCTCATAAATCATCTTCCCTTTTACTTTTTCCAAAAATCCACAATTTCACTTTTATATCCACGACCGACAGGTATCTTTATATCTGTGTTAAACAATTCTATTTCTTTTGTTGATATAGACTTAATCTTTGATTTATTAACAATGAAACCGTTGTGGCACCTTAAGTATAGTTCCATATCAATAATATCCTCAAATTCTTTTAAAGTCATACGTATTCTTTCATCTTTATGATTTTCCATATTAATATGAATGTAATTATTTACTTTTTCAAAAAATAGAACATCATCATTCATAACTTTTATTTCTTTGCCGTTTTTCCTTATGATAAAAAAGCCCTTTTCGCTCTTATACAAAATATCTTTTTCAATTTTCTCAAATGCCTTTTCCAACACTAAACTAAGTTTTTCTTCAGTTATTGGCTTAATTAAATATTGAAATGCAAATTGCTCAAAGGCCTTAACCGCATAGTCGGTAGATGATGTAACATATACTATTACAGCATCTGAGTCGATTTCAAATATTTTCTTTAAAACCTCAAATCCGCCGATTTCCGGCATGATTATGTCCATAAAAACCACATCATACTTCTGCTTCATGTACATTTCAAAAGCCTCCGTACCAGATGTTGTCTTATGACATGTGTATGATACATTCTTATCTTCAAATAACTTCTTAATATATTCCTCCAAAATATACAAATGTTCTTCACTATCATCACATAACAAGAATCTGTATCTCATATTATTTCCCCCTTTAAGATCATTAATAAACGAAAAATTAATGCGTGTTTCGTACTTTAATGTCTCAAAATATGTCTACAATAACTAATTCCCTTTCTTAATTTATTAGACGTTATACCAATATAAAAAGTTTCATCTGAAGTGTTTTTCTACAAAAATATATTAATTCTAAATATATTTGTACTAATATTGTCGGAATTTGTCCACGAATGTTATTCGTATAACAAACTTTGTTGTTTGTCACCATCATATTGCATTACCTCAGAAAAGCCACTAAAATTAATATAGAAACAGGGGGGAATTTATAATAATCAGTTATTTTGTGGAATATATTAAGTCTTTTTTGTATGTCCTACTTGTTACATCCCTGTCAGAATTTCTTAGATTATTTCAATGCTCCCCCTGTAATATTGTTACCTTGTAAAATAAAGAGCAGCTTTTATAGTTTTTTACCAGTTTACATTATTATATTTAATTTTTGTTAATAAGGAAGAACACAAATTATGATTAGAAGTAAATTTAACAAATCAATTTTCATTATTTTATTACAATTGGCTTTTCCTACTTATGCAATTAAGCCGAAGTAATACAATGCACTTGACAATATCTTATACACAACAATAAACGAGACGTATTGTGGCTTAATGCTGATTGGCATAGCCTTGCAATGCGTCTTTTTTAATGCAAAAAATTAATATCTTCCCCCTTGTGAAAATTTATAGGACAGGTTTACAAAACCCCTTTCTGACTTGTCCTTAATATTCAAGCAAATTTTTACAAGGAGGAAATAAAATGAGTTTATTCTCAGTTTTTAAAGCTGCTCAAACAGGAGATGAAGAGGCGGTATTAATGATTTATAATATGTTTCTGCCTAAAATAAAGAAATGTGGTAGAAGCTTGCACTATGAAACTTCAGAGACTGATATTACAATAAAATTTTTAGAATTCATAAAAAACGGGGACTTAGATAGAATGAATTCTAAAAATGACGGAGCAATTGTAAATTATATTAATAAGTTTTTCACAAATACGTGCATAAATTTACTAAAAGCTCGAAAAGCCCCACCTCAAATCATTTATTTGGATGATGAAAACACCTTTATAAGAGACATCCCCTATTATGACGAATTAACCGACCTTGAAAACAGTTACTTTCAATGCTTAACTAATCTTCAAAAAAAGATAATAATATTAAAGTATATCTATGGCTTTTCAGATCAAGAGATAGCAAATAGCCTGTGTATTTCGAGACAAGCTGTTAACAGAGCTAAAAACAGAGGAATAAGCATCATCAAGGCAATCTATGAAGACGCTTAGCTTGCCAAAGAGCAGGAGGATATTATGGAAGAAAAAATAATTGAAATAGCTTCAACTCAAGGAATATGGACAATGCTATGTGTCGTGCTGATATTTTACATAATAAAAACACAGGAGAAAAGGGATCTCAGGCAGGAAGAGAGAGAAAAGAATTACCAAAATATTATTTCAGCACTTACAGACAAGCTTAATGTTGTTGAGGACATAAAGGATGATGTTGCACAAATAAAGGATTTTTTGAACAGGTAACATTATTTTTCAATAGGTTTACAAATAAGGTTTGAATATTGTCTTTACTCAATGTAAGGCAAATTCACTTCAGGTATATTTTAAGAAAACCTAGGCTGTATATCTTTATGTTGTATACCTTACAAAATATATTATAAGAGGAGAATATTATGGCATTATCAACTTCAAGAAAATATTCTATTTTGGCATTTGCAGACGACAAACAAACACCAGGAGGAATTATTCCTTGCTTGAATGTTTATGGAACTGATAACTCCGTTTCTAACGGAAGAAATGTGACAGTGTGGGATGATGAGTTAGCAATATCTCAGCTATGGAAATTATTGAGCTCAAGTACAGGTAAGTACAGAATTATGACCCTCGCTACTCCTTCTATTCCAACAAATAAGTTTGTTCTTGATTATAGCATTGCTACAGGCAAAGTTGGAAATTGTGATATGTGGGAAATGAATGATGGAAATACTGACGCAGACACTATAGTAGAGATTGGAGCCGTTCAAGGAAAACCAGATGTTTATACTATTAAGCTATCTGCCCCTAAAAGTGGAATCTACAAATATTTAACAGCAGAAGATAGAGCAAATGGTAAAAATGTAAGTTGGCAAAATGTATCCGGAGCAATAAATCAGCAATGGAAATTTGTTGATAGAGGACCTGCTCCGTCTGATCCAGTACCACCAACAGGCTCTAAAACGCTAAATCTTACTTATAAAAATATTAACCAGAGATACAGCGGAAATATCGGAGGAGTAAAATTTAATCCTTTAGGAGAAAATGATCCAATGTACAAATGGGGCTGTAGCAGGTGTTCAGTGGCATGCGTACTATCTAACATTGCCGGATATGAGGTTAATCCATTAAATATACCTCACAACGATGGATTTGTGAATTTTGTAAATATTACCTCAGCAAATATTATCTCAACACCTATACAATATAAGACGTCTGGGATTATTTCCGAAGCAGATTGTTTACAAAAAATCAAAAGTTTTATAGATGCAAATATGCCTGCTATAATTAGAACAAAGAATGGATCAGTCAATCATTTTTGCGTAGCATATGGTTATACAAATGGAGCAGCAACAAAAGATGATATACTCACCTATGATACCATCTATCCGAAAGATGGCAATGGCTCAGAATTAACATCAAAATATGGTGAATCAAAAAACTTAACACGAGTATTATCTTTAAATTCCATGACCTCATTTTCTGAAGTATTTACTTATCATAAATAACAAAATAAGAAAGTTTATTTTTGCCATAGATTATAAATTTTATAATCTATGGCATGAATTATTCATTAACCCTCGTGTAATGATTATTAGATTTCACCTTTATATTCTATTGACTGTATTATATATGGGATCATATCCAAATATCGTATGTCCATGCTAATTGACAATTTAATTACACTGGTAGAAGAAATTTGAACGAGTGCATCTATTATAAATGATGTATGCATAGATGTATTTGACAAAATATTAGATATTTGATATAAATAGCTATAGTCCTGTTTTGTTTTTGAGATAATCCCTCCTGAATAGGTAGGTACGTACTTAGCATCAGGTGACTCTAATATAGTCCATTCGTTATACTCAAACAATCCCAAAGAATATTCATCTAAAACAAACGAATCGTCAACATAATAAATTCCACTAATATCTATTTGATTATAAATCCCTGTTTCAAGGTCATCATATGCAAATTCAGTTGTTTCAAATTCAGTATTACTTGTCAATAAAAAATCAGGGATATCTATTGATATATAAACGGGTCTTTCAAGATTTCTTGATTTGCGTATATTTTCAAAATTCTTCCCCCAGCTTCCATTAAACATGAACTTTACAGATTTTAGTCTTGCTTTTATTTCATCAGGAATTGTGAAAACATATTCGTCGTATGGTCCTGCTTGTGACGTTTTAGTTCCAAACTCTACATTGTTACTATCAGCACAGGCGGCTGACACTATCACAATTAATACGCAAATAACTATAATCATAAAATACCTTCTCATTTTTCAACTCCTCTATCAGAAAATTTATTCACTTTTCAATATAAGTCAATTTCAAAGTGTTATTATTTCTTATTGTCTATATCATTACTCAAAATTACTTACTTTTGCTCAAATTAATATTATAATAATTTATTATATAAGAACACATGAAAAATATAATAAATTTTATCACACTATAAGTTGTTATACCATACACTTTAGGCAAAAAGCACAATTTCTTACATAAACTCCCTCTTTGACTTAGGATGTTTACAAGAAACTATATTCATACGCCTTGTACCTGTCATTATCTATTGAGGTCTGCTGCAAATTATAATCTACTTCTCCAAAATCATATGTTTTTCCGTCTATAATAATAGCAGAAAACAAAACATATAACCCATTCTTCTCCATCACCTTCTTTTTATATAATATTTGTTTAAACCCTTTATGGGAATATTCCTTCAATATAGTAATATCCGACTTATCCTCGAGACAAGCCATTTATAAACAAAAAAGAAAGCATTTAAAATAATAATATTAGAATTGTATGAAGCATGTGATGAATTATGGAAGAAAGGTTGTTTGAGGTTGCAGCTACTATCTCATTAATTTTTTAATCTGCAGTCCATATATTATTGAAATACAAAAGTTTCTGTTCTGATTTTAATTCTTCTTTAAGTTTATATAGTTCTTCAATATTATTATATATTAACTTAACATAATCTACTCCTCCGTCATTTGTTGTGAAAATATACATATCAACTTGCTTACCTTCACAATATCCTGTAGATTTATGAACCATTATGTCGCTTTTCTCTACAATACTTTCATTTGTTTTAACCATGTTTTTATTAATATAATATGCTGAAGCTCTTAATCTAACCGCATTATCTACAAACTATCTAATATTGGACAAAAGGCTGATAATATATCGAGATGTATAGAATCTGAGATAGATATTGATGTTATAGATAATTTGAAAAATTTAGAATTTTTATACATAGAAAATAGTAATATATCTAATATTTCCAAATTGAATAACTTAAGTAATTTGGTTTTATTAAATTTATATAGTTGTAATATTGATACAGATAAGTTGCTTTTATCTAACTGCTATAAACTGGAAAACTTCTACTTTAGTTTTTATAATCGGACAGCAGAAAATATAGCAGAAAAAATGGTACTGGATATTAATAAATTCGATGATTTAGTTAACCTAAAATCATTTGGTTTATCTAACGTATTCATAAGAAAAAAAGAAAGTTTTAGCAATTTAAATAATATAGAAAGTTTATATCTTTCTAATGTTGAAATTGAAGATATTAGAATATTAGAAAGTTTAAGTAATTTAGAAAATATATTTCTTTCTGATGTTAATATAGAAAGTTTAAAATATCTAAAAAATAACACGAAACTTAAATCTATATCTATTACCTATGGTAACTTAAGTGATATTTCCGATTTAAAGTTATTTCCTGATGTAGAAACTTTAATACTGCCAGATAATAATATTACTGATATAAGTGTATTAACGAAATTAAATAATTTAAAAAGAGTAGTATTTATCAATAATCCCATCATTGATTACTCAGTAGTTGATGAATTGAAAAAAAGAGAAGGAATACAGATTAATTAATAGAACAAGGGTAGTCGAATATAACATTACCCTTGTTTTTAGAAAGCAGATTTGATACTTACTATTCAATTCTTCAATACATATTAATTTGGAGAAGTTAACATGTATGTACTGTAAGCAGTACATTCATTATAATTAAGTGATTCTTTTAATGTTATACGTCTTCCGTTAGCATATGTTGTTGCTTTTATAGTTTTGGGTTGTCCTGCAATTCCATATTCCGGATTATTTCTTTCTTCAATTGTTCCCTGAGTAAGGTTAGCAGAATCTAAAACATAAATGTCACTATCGGCTTGTGCTCCATTAGTATATTTGTATGCAACTACATAATGTTGACCATATGGACCACCAGTTTGCTTAACAATTACAGGTCTACTTTGATCTAAAAGTTTGTCCGATGATTTAAAAATTATAGCGAAAAGCTGTATTTTGTAAGCAGTGATTATAAACTTTATTCTATTTCCTTAAACAATGATACAACAGAACTGGAAAGCAATGGTCCAATAGATATGCCAGGCAAGGAGAACTATGAAATATTGGGTAAAGATATATACTACATTAACAGATCCGATAGCAAAATTTATAAGGAGGGATTGGCAACACCCATGAACTCTGGCGAACAAGGAATTGAAATATCTTCATTCGTAGATTATGTGGTTCTGAAATTCGATTCAACTGTTCCCGATAGCTATAGAACCATCGTATACGGCAAGGCCGGAAAAGAACTGTTGAAAACTCCAAATAGTATGGCTATAATATCCTTTGATAATAATAAAATGACATATTACGACGAGAAATTAAATAAAACATTTTTAATTGAACTTGAATGATATGCATTTAGTGCATAATACTTAATAAAGCATTAAAACGATAGCTTTATTAAGTATTTAATTTAATAGTAATTTGAAAAGCGGCTTGTACTAACAGCCGCTATATCTTTTAAATTTTCAAATTAAAGGAGTTAATCTGAAGTCTATACTGAACATTCATATTTTATATTCGGATATCATTTTGTGGTTATAATTACCGCCTGCATACTGGCATCCCAGTCAACATCTGCATTGAAGCTTTCTGCGATGAATCTGATTGGGACTATTGTCCTTGAGTTTTTAATTTTTGCAGGGGTGTCAAGCTTAACCAAGCTATTGTTTATATAGCCTGTGTTGTCATCTATCTTGAGTGACACGGTAGTTTCACCCTTCTTCCCGTGAACAGTCATGCTTTCCTGATCCCAGGTAATTTCTGCGCCAAGTGCTTCAAATACAGCTCTCATGGGAACCAATGTTCTTGAGTTTTCAATTATTGGGTCCGTGTCTGTGAAGTCCAGAAGCTTGCCGTCTATGAATACTCGTATTAACCTTCCTGCTTGGTACTTTTCAATATTTTCCGGTAACTTTACCAACCCTACCGCTGTTTCTCCGTTATTGTGGGCAATCATCAGTGCATAGCCCTCATTGAACATGCTGAGATGCTCTATATGAAGAGATGACGGTATAACCTCGGCTCCGTATTTATTAAGCATCACAATATATTGATTACCTATTGGTCCGTATGATGAAATAGCCCTCATAAGCCCTTCATTCATGTGGTCTCCTGCATATCTACCGTACTGCCACATGGGAGTAAGTCTCTCACCGTCTCTGTTAATTAAAAAGCTTGAACCGTAGCCGTTTGTATAGTTCTGGTTTTCGGAAACAACGAATGCCGCATCTTCTATGAATGGGTTGGCTTCCTTGTATATTGCCGGTATGGCGAAGCTGCCGTCCATACTTATATATCCGTACTTACCGGAGCTGTCACGGGCAACCGCAAGACCGCCATGAAAGCCGGTGTCCATAAATTGGTTATCTTCCGGTATAAACTTAAAATCTACAACTGTTGCTCCTTCTTTGTTAATATAGCCTGCCTTACCACCCTTTACAGCATATGCCACACCTTCATTGAATGGTGCTGCTGCCTCATATATCATCGGAATTATTTGTCTTCCTTCTCTGTCTATGTATCCCCACAGCTCAGTTTCAGCACTTTGCACAGCAGCGAGCCCCTCGGAAAAGTTTCTTGCATCTTTATATTCCTGCGGGATTACAATTTCTCCGCTTTTATCTATAAATCCCTTTTTATCTTCATAGCCACCGATTACAGCAAGCCCCTCACTGAATTTGTCACCGAGGCCATTGATTTTTCCCAACGGGATTATTTCATTTCCTTCTCTGTCGATAAAACCCTCAATCCGACCCGGAGGAGCCATAATTCTTCCCGGTATATATGGTTCTGCAGGTGGCAAATATCTGCACACCTTTGCCACACCGTCGGAAAATCCGTAAGCTCCGTCGTAATTGCCATAGGATATTATTTTTCCTGATGTATCAAAGCACAGTGTACCATCCGACATATGAAGTGAAAATATTCCTTCGCTGAAATCCTCAGGTATACCATATGATTGTACATGGTTTCCCTTTAAGTCAAGCCACTTAATATCCAGCCCCGGAAAGCTTAAGCCTCTGCTTGCTTCTTCCTGGTTCTCCGCTATAAGCGACTGCCCCTTCACAAATTCGGCACCGTACACCTTCTGCATATCTGCAGGCATAAATGTTAAAAACAGCGTTATCATTAGAACTATAGCAATATTTCTTATTTTCATTTTACCCTCCTTCATTTTTATATAAGCATGACATTATTATGTTCTATCATTCATTAGACGTCCTAATTTCATAAAATGTTTCAAAACTACGAATTAATTTCATTGAACTTGATGTTGTATTTCTTTATTTTATAATTCAACGTCTGCCTTGAAATCTGCATTAAATCTGCTAAGTTTGATAAAGAAGATGCATCCTTTGCCTTGTTTACAATGAAGCTTCTTTCAAAGTTTTCAAGTGCATCATTTAACGAATTTCCGCTGTATAACCCGGATTCTCCATTACCTGTACTTTCATTTGCAACCTTTTTTCCCGCTATTTTTGGTATATCTTCTTTCGTTATGACAGCTGACCCAGCAAAATTAAATGCGCTCTCCATAATATTTTTAAATTCACGGATATTTCCCGGCCAGTCATAGGAATTAAAAAGCTTAAAAACCTCAGGTGCTACACCCTTTATATTTTTGTTCATTTCCTTGTTATAATAATTAATATAATAATCGGTCAGCTCTTTAATGTCTGTCTTTCTTTTTCTTAGAGGCGGGGATTCAATTTCTATGCTTGAAAGCCTGTAGTACAAATCTGTCCTCATTCTGTTTTCCTTGATGCACGTTTCCGGCAGTTCATTTATAGCTGCCACTATGCGCACATCGATTTTTTTAGTTTCAGCGCCTCCTATTCTTGTAATTTTCTTTTCTTCTATGGCCTTCAGGAGCTTAGCCTGCATGTTAATATCCATGGAATTGATTTCATCCAAGAATATTGTACCACCGTCGGCAAGCTCAAATATTCCCGGTCTGTTTTCTGCTCCGGTGTAGCTGCCTTTAGTTGTCCCGAAAAATATGCTCTCCAGAAGAGTGTGAGGTATTGCCGCACAGTTTTGTGTAATAAATGGTTTGTTGCGCCTGTTGCTGTGGCTGTGAATTGATTGGGCTATCAGCTCCTTGCCCGTCCCTGTTTCACCATAAATCAATACGGAGGAATTGGACTGGGACACTCTGTGAATTTTATACTTGAGCATCATAACCTCTTCGGAGCTTCCTATTATGCTGTCTGTGTTGTACAGCCCGTTGTCACTGGTATACGTTGTTGTCATGTTTGATAAGTCAATGAAATTGCGATTGGGGTATTTGTCTATAAACTTAGTGGTGCTTATGGCACCGATTATTTTTCCTTTTTCTTTAATGGGGAAAGTATTGTCAATTGTCATATACTCCTCCCCGTTTACATACCTTAATTTCTGTATCTGATTTACGGTTGTTTCCCCATATTTAACAGCCCTGTAGCACGTGGAATTCTCATTGCTTAGATTAGGCCAGACTTCTCCGGGAGTTTTTCCGATAGGGTCGATGGCATTAAAATAAAAATCCTCCACAAAGGACTTATTGTATCTTATAATGCAATTTTCATCCACTATCATAACACCGTCAAAAAAGTTCTCTATTTTATTTATTATATCGTAATATGCTTCTATCATAGTCTTCCTTCCTTAACTATCAATTCAGTCACAGTATATTATAATTTATATTATTTGTAAAATATTTTTTCGTATCATTAAAAAATTTTACATATACTATGGATAATTATTATTTATAATTTTTTATAAAATAATTTATCTGCTGTTTTAAAGGTAAATTCTGATTTTTTTCTAAGAGAAACGTTGGCAGGAAAATTGCATACATGTAGTTGTAATACTAAACAACTAAAAGAAGAGGTAATCATATGAACGAGAAAAAAGATATTACAAGAGATAGTATTATTGTAGGCTTTGCACTATTTGCTACGTTTTTCGGTGCAGGAAACTTGATTTTTCCTCCATCCATAGGAGCTGCTTCAGGTACCTCCTGGCTCCCGGGTTTATTAGGTCTGATTGCAACAGGAATTATTCTCCCCATACTGTCAGTACTGGCTGTATCTAATGCGGGAGGTTCATTTGAACAGCTTTCCCGTCCAATGTCAAAATGGTTCAACACGGTATTTAACTTATTTGCAATGCTTGCAATCGCCACATCTATAACAATACCAAGAACAGCGGCAACGACTCACGAGCTTGGCATAGCACCGTTATTACCGGGGGTACCTATAATTGTAACATCCGTAGCGTTCTTTGCATTGAATTTCTACTTTGCAAATGATAAATCCAACGTAATAGACAAAATAGGAAAAATATTGACTCCTGCATTGCTTATTATACTTTTAATAATTGTCGCAACAGGCTTTATTGCTCCGGTAGGAAGCCCATCTGCTACTGGCATTGAAAATCCTTTTACAAGCGCATTTCTTGAAGCATATCAGACAGGTGACCTTCTCACCGGTCTACTGTGTGCAACAGTATTTATTTCTATGATACATGGAAAAGGATACATTGATGAATCAAGCAAAAAGAAGGTTACGTTCAATGCCGCGATTATTTCCGCAACAGGATTGATTATTGTATACGGAGGATTGCTGTATATAGGGGCATCAGGAAACTCTTTGTTTCCTGCAGATACAAACAGGGCAGCTCTGCTTATAGGTCTTGTTGAAAAATTGCTGGGAAGAGCAGGTGTCACAGGTCTGTCAATAGCTGTAGTTCTTGCATGTCTGACAACGGCTATAGGAATTACGGCATCTGTAGCAGATTTTATGAGCAGTTTCACAAGGGGAAAAATTAGCTACAGAATTTGGGTAGGAATTGTGTGCATTGTCGGCATTTTCCAGTCATCCATGGGAGTTGAAGCAATAATCAATCTTGCGGGGCCTTTCTTCTTTGCCTGCTATCCCATAGCGATTTTACTTACGCTGTTCGGGCTATTTAAAAAATATATCCCAAATGACGGAGCATACAAAGGTGCAGGTGCTTTGGTACTGATAGTCAGCTTAATGGAAAGTCTGTCGGTTGCAGGAATAAAAAGTTCATTTATAGAAAAAATATTAGCGGCAATTCCCCTAAGCCAGTACGGATTTGCATGGCTGATTCCGGCAATAGCAGGTTTTATAGCAGGGGCATTAATTTTTAAACTTACTCCTCAATCTAAAAAGGAAAATATTTAAAGAGCTGCAATAAAAAACAACGTGAGCGTTATATAACGCTCANNCGCTCACGTTGTTTTTTATTGTCTAAAGTTCTGAGAGACCCTTAAAAAGCTCAACTGCTGTTTCAATCAGTTCATCTCTGAAATCATAATTGTAAGTATGAAGAGGAATGTAATCTTCTCCGTTTCCTATATAGCATATAGCTCCCTTTGTTTCCTTCAGATAGTATCCGTAATCCTCAGAGCCTCTGAAAGCCTCAGCCATTTCAAGCTGCCGAATTTCCTTGTTCTTGCATATCTTGCGGATTTTATCCGCACTTTCTTTGTGATTACGTGTTTCGGGGAATTCATCATTATATTCAAACGCAACCTTCAAACCGTATTTTTCCGCTTGTTCCTGTGNNTTTCCAGATTTTCTTGAAGCTTATCAAGCTCTTCTTCATAGAGCGCGCGAATTGTCAGGAGCAGCTCTCCCTTGTGGGCAGACACACCAAAGGCCCTCTCACCCACGGCTACCTGTATTACAGTACAAAGAACCATGCCCTTGTTACTTTCAGACGAAATCAATTCAGGAATAGCATCTATGATTTTAGCTATGGCAAATGCCGGATTTCTTCCTTTTTCAGGCTCACTGGCATGTGCCGGAGCCCCTTCCAAATAAATAGTCATTCCCTTTGATGCGCATTGTGCTGTTCCATCCTTCACAACCACTGCCTTATAAGGCATTCCGCTCATATTGTGGAATGCAAATATTTCATCAATACCATTTTCCTTTATGAATACTCGCGCTTCTCTGGCTCCGTCTCCTGTTTCTTCTGCATGCTGGAACAGAAAGAATATGTTGTTTTCTGATTCCTTTTGGAAAATTTCCAGAGCAAATGCCGCCATTGTCGCGGAATGTCCATCATGCCCGCATTTGTGGGAAACCCCAGGGAATTTTGAATAGTAAGGAAGGGTTTGAGGCTCGTCTATTGGTATAGCATCAAAATCCGCACGAAATGCAACATTCCTTTTGCCTACAGACGATCTGTATACAGCATAAAACCAGCGGCCTCGGTCAACTATCTCAAGCTCTGTATGTTCTTTGAGAAAATAAATCAAACGCTTTTTTGTCCACACCTCATTGTTAGAGAGCTCAGGGTGCTCATGCAGCTCGTGGCGCAATTGTATCGCCAGCTCTAAATTTTTATTGTCCAATGTTCTCATCTCCTTGATATTATCATAGCCTACATAAATCATATGATTTATAATTCAATAATATCATTGCAATTTTCCTGCCAACCATTTCTTTTTCTGATACAGCAATAATAACAAAAATTGAACATCAGTATATTCGATACAAAAAAATTGTAAAATCCTTTATAAATAGTAAAATTAACTTTACAATCTTTAGTATTTACCAGTGCAGTCTTCTTCTTATTTCAGCAAGCAGCAGTCTGTCCTCAAATATCAGTATGGCAGACAGGGATATTATGCTTGCTGCTATGCATATGAGGGATGGATACAGCGCTGTAAGCCCTCCCGTAAAAATAAATATTATCTGCACCAATCCAAAAAGACCGTCGATTATTATGTATAGGATGAAATCCTCCACATGCATCTTTCTTATCTTTGAAATTATGGACATGGATATCATGGCAAAGAAACATATGAATGGTATGACATATGTGATTGACCATCCTTTCCATCCTGTCAGCAGGTCCCATATTACCGCTATTACAGAAATAATCATGACCTGGTAAACTATATTTTTAGGAATGTTGTTCCGCTTGTTTACAGCTGATATCATGCTTGCCCAAACTGAGCCCAGACCGCCCAGCACAAAGAAAGACCATGCGCCGCCCTGCGGCAGCAGTATGTTCACAGCCGTTGATACGGTAGCTATTACAATGGACACTAACAGCATTATTTTAAGGAACAAACTGTGCTCTCTATATACAAACGAAATCTTTGGAAACACCTCATCCTGTGGCTTATCTCCCTTAAGATTCTCTTGGCACAGCGGGCAGGTTTTTCTGCTTCCAACAACATCAACCCTACAGTTATTACAATATTTCATAGAAAACCTCTATTCTTCGTTGACTATATTTGATTCAACAGTTACAGGAATCCCCATATCCGTCAGTGTTTTAAAGAACCGTCTTTGAATTTCCGTACTTACGAAGGCGGATGTGAAACTTACCCTGAGCTTGTTATCATAGGAGCACGCACATGCCTGAAGCTTGTTTGTGCTGACAAATATATCAAAGGATGAAATAAACGGCTTTATATCCTCCGGCATGTTGATTATACCAACATTCGACAGAGTGGATGTATAGCTTCTGTCCACTATGCTGTTGGCTATTTTAAGAGCAATGTCTTTTATTCTAAGCGGAATTGCCCTGAGCAGGTAGTTGTGCTCAAGTGTCGCAAGCATGTTTATCCTCTTCGCCAGATGCTCCGGTGTTAAATTTTCCTTAAAGCTTCGTTTCAGACCTTCAATAACATCTTCCAGGTCGTTGCTGCCTGTTGAAAAGTTGTATCCTACATTTATAACACCGAAAAAGTTTCGTGCTGTCTGTGAACGATAATAATTTCTCAGGTTCACAGGAATGCTTAAAACCACAGGTCTCTTCTTCATTCTCACAGACATTTCTTCATTTATTGCGCACATCAGTACAGCAGCCATGAAAATAGTCAGGGATGTCCTGTATTCCTTAACCTTTGCCAGTATTGAATCAACAGGAATCACACCTTCGATTACACTTATTCTGTATTCTAATATTTTAGGCCCTCTGAGGCGGTATGCCTTGTATTTTTTCTTTTTTACCTCTGTCTTTGCCTTAGAATAATATTTCTGAAAGCTATCATCCATTTTCTGAGTTCTGGAGGCCTCAATGTCAAGTACCGGAACCTTGTCTTTGAACTTGTATTCATGCTTCATGGTAATATAGTGGAAAACCAGTGTTTTAAAAAACTGAAGCGCTCCTGCTCCGTCGGATAAGGCATGATATACCTCAAAGCTTATTCTTTTCTTATAGTACATAACCCTGAAAAGCAGTGTTTTATTATTTTTATCATACAGAGTCGTGCACGGCGGAAGATTTTCCTCCACTACCTCCGGCTTGAAATGGCTTTGCTCAAAGTAATACCAGAACAGCCCGCTCTTTATGACTGATTTATATATGGGAAATGCCTCTACGGTAACATTGAGGGCATTCTGTAGCACATTTTTATCGATATTTTCATACAGCTCGCATGCAAACCTGAATACCTTCGTATCGCTGTTTTTGCTGTTTGGCGGAAATATCTTTGCCGCATTGTCCAACCTGTTCCATTCAGAAACCTTTTTATTATTCAATTACTTCACCTCTGACTCCAAGAAAGCTGTTAATAACTTCATAGCTTAATTTTACCTGAGGAAACGCGGGAGGAAGTGTAAAAAACCCGTGAAGCGCGTCTTTGACCCTGTATATCTCCGTGTTGTTTCCTGCTGCTCTCAGCCTTTTGCCGTAATATTCCCCTTCATCTCTCAGCGGGCAGAACTCAGCTGTAATGATCAGCGTATCAGGCTGATTGGTGAGATCCTCCGCAAGCATGGGGGCAGAATAAGGGTTGTGGAAACCCTCCTCGCCGCTCATGTACAAATCCATATAGTCACGGATTCTTTTTGAGGTGAGAAGGTACTCTGTTCCGTTCTCCTGCACGGACTTAAAGGGCGATGTATCGCTGTGGTCATTGTAGGTTGCCGGATAAATCAATATTTGCTTTTTTACATAAAATTCTTTTCTATCCCTTGCCATCAGAGACAATGCCGCAGCTAAATTTCCTCCGGCGCTGTCGCCGATTACAGCAACCTCTCTGCTGTTTACAGCACTGTTGTTAATAAACAGCTTTGCCACCTTGTAGCAGTCCTCCAGCCCTGCCGGGAATGGATGCTCAGGAGCTAATCTGTAATCAACGGAAACCACTTTGTGACCTGTCATTCTTGCCATGTTGGCACATACCTTGCTATAGCTGTCTATGTTTCCCGTAACCCAGCCTCCGCCGTGAAAAAATATTAGTACAGGATGGTCTGTTCCTTCATCAGGAGAAAATATCCGGATGGGAATGCTGTGACTATCAGCATCAACCATGCAGTCCCAGGTATTTGCAACAGCTCTCGGATATCCTCTGTGAGCCAGATTTACAAAATTCCTGTGTAAAAGATAGTTTTTCTTTATATCTATGTCATTGTAGGATATTGCTTTCAACGCTGCCTTAACAACCCTGTTTATTGCCATGCTTTCCTCGCTTAATTAGTTTATACTATTATATATTTATTAATTACATGTGTCTATAAATTTATTCTCCCGCCGCATACGACCTTTTTGTTGACATTTGCTTATATTACGTTACAATATTAGTAAGTACATATAAAAGGAGGAAAATTATGCAAAAATACGTTTGTGACGCATGTGGTTATGTATATGATCCGGCTGAAGGAGATCCTGATAACGGAATAGCTCCCGGAACTTCATTTGATGATTTGCCGGAAGATTGGGTATGCCCTCTTTGCGGAGTTGGCAAAGACCAATTCTCACCAGAATAGAATTTTATGCAAACAGGCCGCGGAAATTCCGCAGCCTGTTTTATTTTCCTGTTACTTGTGCTTGATAAATGTTCCATCACTCAGCTCTTTAAAAGCGTAATCAAGCTCTTCTTTCGTATTCATCACAATAGGTCCGCCCCATGCCACAGGCTCCTTTAGAGGCTTGGCAGCGTGAAGAAAGAATCTGATTTCATTTTCATCCGTTCTGACTGAAATCTCATCTCCTTCGCCGAAAAGCAATGCTCTTCTGCTTTCAAGCTTTTCGCCTGATTCCCCGAAGCAGCCTTGTCCCTGCACTATATAGATAAACACCGTGTCCTCCGGATCAACCTTAAGGTCCCACTGAGAGCCTTTATCCATTCTCACGTCAAGATAGAGCATTCTCACATAATCACCGTATACAGTGCTTGACATTCCCTTGTATTCGCCGGAAATAACTCTTACGATACTGCTTCCTTCATCTATTTCGGGAACCATTTCATTTGTTATATCGCAATACTTGGGCTCAGCCATCTTGTTTGCTGCAGGCATGTTCAACCAAAGCTGCGTTCCCAGCATTCTTTCTGAGGCCATGGGCATTTCCTGATGCATTATTCCGCTACCGGCAGTCATCCACTGGCAGCTGCCGTCAAGAATGCTTCCCTTGTTGCCCAAACTGTCTCCGTGCTCAATATTACCCTCGACCAGATATGTTACTGTTTCAATTCCTCTGTGAGGATGCCACGGAAAGCCCTTTACATAGTCCTCCGGATTTTCGGAATCAAAGGCATCCAGCATGAGAAACGGATCAAAGTCCTTCACATCCTTGTATCCTATAACTCTTACAAGCCTCACGCCCGCACCGTCAACCGCTCTGCTGCCCGTAACCGTTTTTTTGACATTGCGTATCATAGTTCCTCCAAAAAATAATATATACTAATGATACCCACACATCACAAATATAAACGCATTAAATAATGGTTCCACCACCTATTACAATGTCACCATCATAGAAAACAACAGCCTGACCGGGTGTTATAGCCCTCTGCTTGCTTTTGAGTTCCACTAAAACTCTATCATCACCAACAGGATGCAGCACCGCTTCTGTTTCCTTCTGGCTGTATCTTGTTTTAACCATGGCATTCATGGGAGCGGTTATTTTTTCAACCGCAATCATGTTTAAATCTCCTGCTGTCAGCCTGTCTTTGTACAAATCCTCATTGCTGCCAAGAGTTACCGTATTTAAATCTCTGTCCTTGCTTACAACATATGCAGGCTTCCCAAGAGCAACGCCCAGCCCCTTGCGCTGTCCCACGGTGTAATGGATGATTCCCTGATGACGGCCTATTACCTTTCCGTCCACATCAACAAAGTTACCCTGTGCAGATTCAATACCCATCCTGTTTTCAAGAAATCCCGCGTAATCTCCATCCGGAACAAAACATATGTCCTGACTGTCAGGTTTTCTTGCATTTATCAGATTTCTTTCCTCTGCAATTTGACGTGCTTCTGTTTTATACATTTTGCCCAGCGGAAGCAATGTTCGTGATAAATCGTGCTGTGACAGAACATACAGTACATAGCTCTGGTCCTTGGATTCATCTACGGCCTTTTTCAAAAGATACCTTCCGCTGCCCTTATCATATTCTATCTGAGCATAGTGACCGGTTGCAATATAGTCCTTCTCCATTAAAAGAGCCCTCTGTATAAGCTTGCTGAACTTGATGTATCTGTTGCAGTCAATACATGGATTGGGAGTGCTGCCTTCCTCGTAGCTTCTGGCAAACTTTTTTATAACCTCATCATTAAATGTTTCCTTAAAATTAAATACAAAGTGTTCGATGCCAAGCTTGTAGCAAACTCTTCTTGCGTCCTCCACATCCTCTAAGGAGCAGCAGGTTCTTGTATTGCAGGATGTAAGCACATCCTCTCCTTCAAAAAGCTTCAATGTTGCCCCGCATATGTCATAGCCCTGGTCTCTAAGCAAAACAGCCGCAACAGAGCTGTCCACTCCGCCGCTCATAGCTACCATAACTTTTTCTTTCATATTTCTCTCCTGTTCTAAAAAGCAGGACATCACTGTCCTGCTTATAATATATGTTTATTATATATAGTATAATTGCCTGTGTCAAATATTTTAGTGCTATTCGTCTGAAGGCTCTATTTCATCTTTCTCTTCTTTTTTATTTTTTTCCACTTTTTTATTTTTTCTATTCTCACCTTTTTCAACAATCGTTGAAAGAATTATACCGACCTCAAAAAGAAGAACCATAGGTAATCCTAAAAGCATCTGGCTTATGACGTCCGGAGGAGTTAATATTGCAGCAATAACAAATATAATCAATATTGCAAACTTTCGGTTCTTTTTAAGGAATTCCACCTTCAGTATATGGAACCTTGTCATTATTACCATAACTATAGGAAGCTCAAATATAAGCCCGAAGGAAAGCAGCGTATTTATTACAAATGTCAGATAGTTGCTGAAGCTAATCATTTCCCTTATTTCTTCTATCTGGAAGCCCATGAAGAACTGCAGCATTGTAGGCATTACTACAAGATAAGAAAATACCACTCCTATTATAAAGAAAAATCCTCCTACAAATAGTGAGACCGCAATTGTTCTTTTCTCGTTTTTCTTAAGGCCGGGACTTACAAACATCCATATCTGAAGCGCTAAAAATGGTGCTGACACCACAAGCCCGCCTATAATTGATATTTTTATATATGACATAAGTAGCTCTGCCGGTGCAATAAAAACAAAATTAATGTGAGGACCTATATCTATAATATGCTTGACTATATTTTCCGCATAATTATAACATATCAATACAGTGGCCACCAGCACAATGCTTGAATAAACGAGTCTTTTTCTGAGCTCCGTAAGATGCCCGACTATTGTTAAATTTCTTTCGGTTACTTTTTTATTTTTTTTTCTCATGATTTTTTCTGCTCCGCTATTTAATAAAGCTCTTCCATAGATTTGATTATGCAATAAAGAACGTGATTAACAGGTGTAGGTATGCTGAGCTTTCTTCCCATCTCAACAACGGTCCCCGCAAAATAATCAACCTCTGTCTTCCTGCGCGCTTCAACATCCTGAAGCATAGATGTCTTGCTGTTTGGCGAAAACTTGCTCATAAGCTCCACAAATTCCTCGATATCCTCTTCTCTTAAATCGATTCCGGACGCATTTGCAATTGCCAGAACCTCAGACATCGCTTCTCTGAACAACACCAGGTTTGTTTCTATACTCGTAACCTTGCCATATGTGGATTTTGTCACAGCGGTTACCTGATTTACACCTACATTCAGCATAAATTTCTTCCATATCATTCTTATCATGTCGGGAAATACTATATTTTGTATCCCTGAGCTGTTGAAATAATCAGAAACTGCCTGAACCTCGTCCGAAATTATTGTATTATCTGCTTCACCGAAATGAATTTCTCCGTCAACTGTATTAATTACTCCGTTTTCAGTACGTATGGCATCTATTTTCATAGAAAGTCCATACAGAACCTTGTTATCCGGATATTCTGCATGTATTGCCGCCCTTGCGGTAACACCATTTAAAAGTGTGAGCAATACTGTGTTTTCACCCACAAAGCTTCTTACATCATCTATGGCATCCTTCAGCTGGTAGTTTTTCACACAAAATATTATTAAGTCATACTTTAAGCTATCATCCAAACCCGATACAACCTTCGGGTAAAAGCTGCTTCCGTTTAAAGTAAAGCCCTTTTCCGACAATTTCTCCCTTCTCGATTCGTCTGCAATAACGGCAAAATCCGAGCCATATTGCTCATACAGCAATTTTCCATAAACAGTGCCTATAGCACCCATTCCAATTAACGCAACTGTTTTTATCTTCATATGTTTCCCCTGTTAATTTTTAAATAAATTCATTGCACTCTATTATAATAGAATTATTTGTTTAATGCAATGAATTAAACAACAAAATTTAATTAGAGTTCTATCATACTTTTCTGACAACGGATTATTGCGGTTGATTTAATTTAATAAAATTGTTAATATATAATAAAACGTTGTGAGGTGATATGGTGAAAACATGCAATCATTGCAGCAACAATAGTTACTGCGTTGACAATATACCCATTTTTCAGGACTTATCGCTTGATGAAAAGGAAAGCATAATGAATGCGTCAAGCCATAAAAGGTACAAAAAGGGAGAACTGATATTTACTCCGGGTGACTCCTTTGATGATTTATTTGTAGTAAACAACGGAACGGTTAAAATATCAAAAATTTCGGCATCAGGAAAAGAACAGATTCTGCGTATTCTTCAAGCCGGTGACTTTATGGGCGAATTGGCTTTATTCAGCAGCTCGACGCTGAACAATGTGGCAGAAGCTTTGGAAAATACTGAGGTTTGTATTATACGAGGTCATAGGATAAAGGAGCTTATCCTTCAAAAGCCTGAGATGGCACTTAAATTCCTGCAGAAGTATACGGAGAGGATTGAAGAATCCGAAGAACTCATTGAACAGATAGGTCTCAGAGATGTTGAGCAAAGAATAGCCAATTATCTGCTGCTGGAAATTGAAAAAAGCCGTATGAACAACAGCACAGGCGAATACGAAATAACTCTGCCTGTAAGCAAGGGTGACCTGGCATCACTCATAGGAACCTCACAGGAAACATTGAGCCGCAAGCTTTCATTATTTCAGGATAATGGATGGATCAGGCTTAAGGGCCAGAGAATTATTTCTGTCCTCGATATAGACAGTCTTGAAAATATTAAATAAAAAGAGACTGCTGCATATCATGCGGCAGTCTTCATGACTATATTTTGATTTTTGTCCAGCTTCCCTTTAAAAACCTTGAATAATTTATAACAAAACGCAATATCTGGTCTGTTGCAAATGCAAACCATGCTCCCATGAGACCAAAGCTTAAGGGATAACAAAACAGCCATGTTGCCAGCGGTCTCACAATTCCTATGCTGATGAAGGATGTAATGGCTACAAACTTAGTATCTCCCGCACCTCTCAGGCTTCCGGAAATAACGACGTTGGACATCTGAATGGGAGCAGTAGCGGCAATTATGAGCATTATATCCACTCCGGCTGCAATAACAGCTGAATCATTAGTATACAAATCCACAAAAAATCTCCTGCCTAAAATAAACACAAATACAAACAGAAATCCCACAGTCTGAGAAATCCTCTGCAGCGACTTGCCATAAATGGTTGCAATATCTCCTCTTTTTGCTCCCAGACTCTGGCCTACCATGGCAGATGATGCTATCCCCAATCCATCCCCGAATGAAAATGAAATTGTCAATATGTTCATGCAAATCTGGTGCGTTGCATAGGCAACTGTTCCCAAGCTTGCAATCAGCTTGCTTGTTGTAAAAAAACCTACCCTCATGAATACCTGCTCAACAAATGCACTTCCGCTTACATTTAATATTGATGCAATAGTATTCTTCTCTATCTTCCAGCTTTGCCCTCTCTTAAGATGCAAAAACTCATGAGCAAATGTAATTGATTTCAGTGAGAGTAAAAATCCGGCAAAATTTCCTATGGCTGTAGCAACTGCCGCACCTGTCACACCCCATGCCGGAAATCCAAAATGTCCGTTAATCAGCAGATAATTAAAAAATAAATTTATAAGGTTTGCTGCGACATTTGTCTTCATTGATATCTTGGTATTGCCAGCGCCTCTTTGAGCTGCGTTGATTGTAAGGCTAAGCGACGTGAAAAAATTGCCTACACATATAATTCTGAAATAAATAATTGCATTTCCTACTACGTCACTCTGAGCTCCCGCAAATATAATCATGGGCTCCGCAAAAACAATTCCTAATGCAGACAAAACCAATGCCAATACACCACATATTATTAAAGACTGCCTAAGCAGCCTGTTGGCTTCTTCAGAGTTTCCTTCTCCCTTTCTCCTTGCCACAACTGCCGTCACACCTATATTAAGGGAAAATATTACAGCAAGAAGTATAAGCCTGGGCTGGGTTGTTATACCTATGGCAGATATTGCTGCGGCTCCCAGACCTCCCACCATTATAAGGTCCGCAGATGATATTAACTGAACCAGCACGGCCTCCAAAGCCGAAGGCCACGCCACTTCTATTGCTGTTTTATATATCTCTCTGTCAGAAGGTATATCCCCGGCGATGTCCTCCGCCTTCACCATGTATTTATTTGAATATACCCTTTCAATTAAACCCGTCATTTTGTCCCTCCTTTAGTCCACAACTATATAGTACCCCCTTTATATATATAATTCAATATATAAAATGTTAATTAAATCCTTCTTACCAGCATCCTTTTATACGGTCTATTATTATGACAGGCATACAAAAAACCGCGGATACCGCGGTTTTTTGTATATTAAACTATTAAATATATTTCTTTTCCATTTCTTCAAGAATAGCAATAAAATACTTCTGAGTACCCTGTTTTTCCGCTTCCTTCTCAAATTCTCCCGATTTAAAGTTTACCTGCTCCATTACTTCTTTCGGCAGATTAGTTTCTCCGAAGCTGAAGACAGCTTCGTTTTCTTTTGCTATATGTCTTGTGAGAAGATTCGTGTATCCTACTGCATTGCTTATTACGTCCAGCCTGCTCTCCTCATCCCCCTCCTTAACTCTCTGCAAGGCTTCCGTAAGATTGCTCATATAAAGCCTGCCGTAATCATGCTCCACAAGCATTCCGTGAGTTATGAGGTTCTGGCCAATTTTACCAAGGTGAGTCTGCATTTCTTTAAACAAAAACTTCTCTTCCTTGCCGTGGTGGTGTCCGTCAGCATATTTACGTACAAATTCAATCATTTTATCAAAATCATCATAATTTATTTCTTCACCCTTCATGACCTTGTAGCTTGCTTTTCTTAAAACCTTAAGCATACGAAGTATATAATCATGTTCTTTTATCATTAATTCAACGCTGTTCATATTACCTCCTTGAAATTTTATATGTTATATCATCAATTTTTTCGTAATCAACGCCTGTATTCTTTAACAGACCCTTTATAAACTCATCTCTTAACATATAGTAATTTTTAACATCTCCGCCTGCGGCATTCCAGTATTGTTCATGAACACAAAGAGTTCTTGTCCACACAACCGAATTTTCATCGCTTGATATAACAGCATTTGCTCTGTCGCAGGGCATTCCGTCAAGCAATGTATCGTTTAAAGATTTATATATTTCATCAAGTCCAGATATTTCTGTAAGCTCTGATACCTCTGTTCCCTTGTTTTCAAATATTTCCTTCACACCGTCAATCATATCGGGTTTCTCGTTATAAATTTCAATTACAGCGCGGGCAAGCTTGTTTTCAACTTTCGATACCTGCTCCTGCAGCCATCCGTGTATGTTGTTTACGTATATAACTTCTTCCAGCGGTTTCAATTGTCCGCTTCCGAATTTACCGTAAAGATTTTCTCTCATTTGAAAATTATTTTTTTCTGCAAAATCGATAATTTCTTCAACTATATCATTTTGTATTTTAATTTTATTGTAAAGCCAAAAGTGTATTGGTCCTAAAAATGCGCTCATATTACCTCCATATTCTTCTTTAAAAGAAGGCATGAATTTCTTCATGCCCTTTAAGCTTCATTAATGTGTAGACTTCAGATAGTCGTTCAATTGCTTAACCAACTCGTCGGAACTGAATCCGTGAACCATTGCGGCTTCCTCTATTGATTCCATCTGGGATGACGGGCATCCGAGGCAATGCATTCCTGCATTCATCAGTATTCCTGCAAGACCTCTGTCCATCTGCAGCACTTCTCCTATATACATATCTTTAGTTATTTCTTTCATATAAGCCTCCATATTTCTAAATTACTTCTATTGTTTCCGATTATCCAAGAAATATTTTCAGGTCGTCTTCTACTGTTCCGATTCCTGCTATACCAAAGTTTTCAACGAGTACGTTGGCAACATTAGGTGATAGGAATGCAGGAAGTGTAGGTCCAAGGTGAATATTTTTAACTCCAAGGTAAAGCAGTGAAAGCAATACTATAACAGCTTTTTGCTCATACCATGCAATGTTGAATGCCAGCGGCAATTCATTGATATCCTGAAGTTCAAATACTTCTTTCAGCTTGAGAGCTATGAGTGCAAGTGAATATGAGTCGTTGCACTGTCCTGCATCCAATACTCTCGGAATTCCGCCGATGTCTCCAAGCTCAAGCTTGTTGTATTTATATTTTGCGCAGCCTGCTGTTAAAATAACTGTGTCTTTTGGCAATGCCTGTGCAAATTCAGTGTAGTAATTTCTTGATTTAGCTCTTCCGTCGCAGCCTGCCATTACAAAGAACTTCTTGATAGCTCCTGATTTAACAGCATCAACAACCTTATCAGCTAATGCAAATACCTGCTCGTGTGCAAATCCACCGATAATTTCTCCTGTTTCGATTTCTGTAGGTGCCTGGCACTTTTTAGCAAGCTCGATAATTTCAGAGAAATCTTTTTCTGCCCCTACTGTTCCTGCAATATGCCTGCATCCTGGGTATCCTGCTGAGCCTGTTGTGAACAGCTTATCCTTGTAGCTGTCTCTCGGAGGTACTATACAGTTTGTTGTCATCAATATAGGTCCGTTGAAGGATTCAAACTCTTCCTTCTGCTTCCACCATGCATTTCCGTAGTTTCCTACAAGATGCTTGTATTTCTTTAAATGTGGATAGTAGTGTGCAGGAAGCATTTCTGAGTGAGTGTAAACATCAACTCCTGTGCCTTCTGTTTGCTTCAACAGCTGCTCAAGGTCTCCAAGGTCATGGCCTGAAATCAATATTCCGGGGTTCTTTCCAACACCGATATTAACCTTTGTGATTTCCGGATTTCCGTATGTTGTAGTATTTGCTTTGTCAAGCAATGCCATTCCGCTTACACCGAATTTTCCTGTTTCAAGTGTTAACGCTACTAAATCGCCAACTTCCAGACTGTCATCAAGAAGCTTCGCCAGTGTGCTCTGCATAAATGCATTTACTTCCTTGTCATCAAAGCCAAGTACGTTAGCATGTTTCATATAAGCTGACATACCTTTAAGTCCGTAGGTAATAAGTTCTCTTAAGCTTCTTACATCTTCATTTTCAGTTGCAAGAACTCCTACTGATTTTGCTTTTTCTTCAAATTCCTGAACAGAATCCGCAGTCCATAAAGCTGCTTCAGATAATTTTTCTTTGTTTGACAATTTGTTTATTAAATCATTTTTAACCTTCAGAGTCATTCTCACTCTGTCATAGAATACGTCTATGTCAAAATTCGCATTTGTAATAGTTGTAAATAAGTTTAAAGTTACAAGGTTATCAACATCAGCAGAAACTTCTTTCCCTTCGCTTCTCAATCTTGTTGTAATTTCTGACAATCCCTTTGATGTATATACAAGTAAATCCTGCATTCTTGCTGTTTCAGGAGTTTTACCGCAAACACCTACCTTTGTGCAGCCTGTGCAGCCCGCAGTCTCCTGACATTGATAACAAAACATTGCATTTTCCATTTAACATCCTCCAAAATTTAATTTATTTTTATTTTAATTTAATTGTTTGCTCTTCATGGGTACATAATATATTAAACTTTCTTCATTTTCTGTAACATATGTTACATTTTTAAAAACTTTTTATATTTATTTTTTGATTCCTTTTACAGTGCAATAATGTTGACAGTTCAGAATAATTAATGTATTGTTTAGTTAAACTACATTTAAATATAACAAACAGGAGGAAGTATGGACTTTAAATATGAAAACGACAGAATATATCTTGAGAATGAAAAAGGCGAATGTATTGCGGAAGTAACCTTCCCCAAGGTTTCGGAAAACAAGGTTAATGTTAACCATACATATGTTGACAAGTCTCTGAGAGGTCAAGGGGTGGCCGATAAGCTCCTTACTGCATTGGCTCATGACTTGAAGAAAAACAACAGGAAGGCAGTGGCATCTTGCTCATATGCTGTTGACTGGTTTGAAAAGCATCCCGAATTTGATGATGTATATAAATAAATTTTTTTAAAAAAACTCTTTACAATTAAAATGATATGTGGTATCTTGTGTAAAAGCTAAATATATAAGCGATGACAGGAATCAGTAGGTATAGTTACTTTTTTCAGAGAGTGCATGGTCGGTGAGAATGCACATTAGCCTATGCTGAACACATCTTCGAGCTGATTGATGAACCCCTTCGGGCAGTAGTTTAATCCGGGCACTCGCACCCGTTACAGTGCAAAAGTATGAATGTACTTTATGAGTTTGATGTCGTGAGGCATCAATAAAAAGAGGTGGAACCACGTGACTAATACTCCCGTCCTCTGGCAAGTCCAGAGGGCGGGTTTTGTTATTTTACGCTTATATATCGCCAATAAAATAAAGAGGAGAGAAAACAATGAAAAAATTCAAAGCAATGAAATTATTAGTATTACTACTGACAGTATTGACAATGGCATCAGGGTGTGCCGACAGCAAGACCGCTTCGCCGGGCAAGGAATCCGCAGAAAAAACCTCCTACACTATGGGGCTGGATGATACATTTGCACCCATGGGTTTCAGAGATGAAAAGGGTAATCTTGCGGGATTTGACATTGACCTGGCAAATGAGGCTGCAAAAAGAATGGGTATAACCATCAACTTCCAGCCCATAGACTGGACTATGAAGGAAACCGAATTAAACGCAGGAAATATTGACTTCATATGGAACGGATACACCATAACAGACAGCAGAAAAGAAAAGGTAAACTTTTCTCAGACTTACCTTGAAAACAGTCAGATAATCGTTGTGCTGGCAGGCTCTGATGTTAAAACAAAAGCTGAGCTTGCAGGAAAAAGTGTTGCTGTACAAGCAGAATCAAGCGCATTGGATGCTGTAAACACAGATCCAGACTTCGTGTCATCTCTGAAGGAGCTGGTTGAATTCTCAACAAACAATGAAGCATTCATGGATGTTGAAGCAGGAAGATCCGAAGCATTGGTTGTTGACGAGGTTCTGGCAAGGTACTACATGAAGCAGAAAGGACAAGAAAAATATCGCGTCCTTGAAGAAAACTTCGGAGATGAAGAATACGCGGTAGGCGTAAGAAAATCTGACACTGAGCTGCTGAAAAAGCTTAATGATGCATTTGACCAGATGAGAAGTGACGGAACATACGAAAAAATTTACGCAAAATGGTTTTCTGAAAATTAATTTACGGATGTGAGGAACATATGGAATCAAAAGTTTTAGAAATGCTTGTACCTATGACATTAGAGGGACTTAAGTCCACCATAGGAGTGTTTGCGGTGACGCTTGCCACATCCTTGCCTCTATCAATCTTAGTCGCAAAGATGAGGATGTCAAGAAATAAAATAGTTTCTTCTTTAACAGGAATCTACATTTATATAATGAGAGGAACGCCGCTGCTTTTACAGCTCATGTTTATTTTCTTCGGATTTGTATTTGTTCCTTACATCGGATATGCGTTCAGCAGGACACAGGCTATATTCATAGCCTTCATACTGAACTATACGGCATACTTCGCCGAAATATTCAGAGGCGGTATAAATTCAATAGACATCGGACAATATGAAGCTGCTCAGGTTTTAGGCCTGAGCAGGAATTATGCATTTATGAAAATTATACTGCCTCAGGTTATAAAAAATGTGCTGCCCTCCATAGGAAATGAAGTAATTACCCTGGTGAAGGACACATCACTTGTTTATATCTTGGGCGCAAGTGACATTCTAAAGGCCGCGAAATCTGTATCAAACAGATATTCGGCATTCAGTCCATATATATTTGTGGGATTTGTCTATCTTGCAATTACCGCAGTGTTGACCAAAGCTCTGGCTAAAATCGAAAACAAATACAACTATTACAGATAGGAGATTCATATGGTATTGAAGGTTAATAACTTAAGCAAAAGCTTCGACGGACAGAATGTGTTTGAAGACATCTCCTTTTCTGCGGCTGCCGGAGAAATAGTATGTATACGCGGCAAATCTGGAGAAGGTAAGACAACCCTGCTCAGATGCATAAACAATCTTGAATTTCCAGACAGAGGCTCCATAGAAATAAATAGCTTATACTTATATAAGGAAGAAAACGGACAAGTCAAGCATGCCTCAAAATCCGAGCTTCAATCCATACATCAGGAAATAGGGCTTGTTTTTCAGAACTTCAATTTGTTTCCTCACATGAACGTAATGGAAAATCTCATTGAAGCCCCTGTATTCTTAAAAAAGATGTCATCGGATAAAGCGAAAGAAAGAGCTCTCGAATTATTAGAACAGCTGGAGCTTGAGGGCAAGGAACACAGCTACCCCTACCAGCTTTCCGGAGGGCAGAAGCAAAGAGTCGCCATAGCACGGGCATGCATGCTCAATCCATCCATTCTTTGCTTTGACGAGCCCACATCGGCTCTGGACGAAAGCACCAGAGGCCAGATTTCAAAAATTATAGGAAAGCTTTCATCACAAGGGATGGCAATAATAATAGTAACTCACGACAATGCATTCGTAGACGAAATCGCAGAAAAGATAATAACACTTTCTGAGGGGAAAGTAACCATAGAAACAACAAGGAGGCCATAGGCCTCCTTGCTATAATCATTTTTTTATAAGCTATTTACAGGCATCCGTTTGAGAAATCCGGATGGCATACTATCTCAACTTCTTCGTCGTTTATAAGCTTTGCAATATGCTGGTCGATTTCTTCGGGAGTAATATTGGGTGAAAATCTTGCAACAACTGTTCCTTCTCTGTCTATAAGGAATTTTGTGAAGTTCCATCTTATATCATTGTCCTTGATGTCCGGTGTATATTGCTTAAGTTTTTTGTAAAGCTCTGCTGTTTCTTTGTTTCTGTATTCCTCGGCTGTAGTCTTTAAATAATTGTACAGTGGTTCTTCATTTGCTCCGTTTACGTCTATTTTTGAAAATTGCTTGAAATCCACTCCAAAGTTCAATCTGCAGAATCCAACAATCTCTTCGTTTGTACCGGGAGCCTGCTCAAGGAATTGGTTGCTCGGAAAATCCAATATTTCAAATCCGTCAGGCTGATACTTTTCGTACAGCTTTTGCAAGCCGTCATATTGAGGAGTAAAGCCGCAGCCTGTGGCGCCGTTAACTATCAATAATACCTTTCCCCTATATTCTGATAGAGCTACATCCTTATTTCCTGCATCCTTAACTATAAAATCATATATTTTCATGTAAGCCTCCTATATTTATATAATTAATTATGTCTAAATTATACCCCCACATCAGAATTCTAAGCAAAAAATTTTTTTCTTCTATTTTAACCAAATTTCGAGTTCAAAATATTGCAAAACAGTTTCAGTAAATAATCTTTTTAATAACAATTTTAAGAATCAATAAATTACAAATAATTAACAATTATATTGCAATTATGGTTTTTTTCTTGTTATTACAATTTATTTTATAATTATCTTGATTGTTATCATTTTAACTTAATGTTAACAAAATGTAAGAATTAGTCTAATAATATTGGCATACATAAAAAAAATTCAACTAAATGAAAACATATTTTATGAGGTTCTTAGCAAAATATCTAACTTATGAATTTTTTTTCATTTTAGGCACTTGTATATTACTCACGGACATGCTAAAATAAAGAAAACGTTTGATTCATTTGAATGTAAAACGTTTTTTAATTAATTATTTTATGGAGGTAATATGGAAGCAATAATGAAAATCAACAGTTTCGTAAACGGCATTGTTTGGGGACCCCCAATGCTTGTTTTAATTGTTGGAGCCGGACTATTTTTATCATCAAAAACAGGATTCTTTTCACTAAGAAAATTAGGCTACATCCTTAAAAACACATTACTTAAAATGTTTGCTAAGGAAAGCAAGGGTGAAGGTGAAGTAACAGCTTTCCAGGCAGTTGCTACAGCTCTTGCAGCTACAGTTGGTACAGGTAACATAGCAGGTGTTGCAACAGCAATTGCTGCCGGAGGACCGGGAGCAGTATTCTGGATGTGGTTTGCTGCAGTACTTGGAATGACTACAAAGTATGCGGAAGTTGTTCTTGCCGTAAACTTCAGAGAAAAAACATCAGACGGACGTTTCGTTGGCGGACCTATGTACTACATTAACAACGGACTGGGCTGGAAATGGCTTGCTGTAATATTCGCTGCATTTGGAATGCTCGCAGCATTTGGAATAGGTAACATGGTTCAATCAAACTCTGTTGCGGCAGCACTTGAATCTTCATTTAAGATTACTCCTTGGATGACAGGAGTTGTATTGGCAGTTATTACAGCATTGGTTATAATAGGCGGAATCAAGAGAATAGGTGCCTTTACAGAAAAGCTTGTTCCTTTCATGGCAGCTATATACATTCTTGGCGGACTTATTATAATAATAATGAATGCAGCTAAAATACCTGCAGCTTTCGCTCTGATATTCTCATCTGCATTTACAGGAAAAGCAGCAATTGGCGGTTTTGCAGGTGCAACAATAGCAAAAGCTATGCGTTATGGTATCGCTCGTGGCGTATTCACTAATGAAGCAGGTTTAGGTAGTGCTCCTATAGCTCACGCAGCAGCAACTACAGACCATCCTGTTCGTCAGGGACTTTGGGGAGTATTTGAAGTATTTGCAGACACATTGGTTATTTGCTCAATCACAGCATTGGCAATTGTTACATCAGGTGTTTGGGAATCAGGCTTAACCGGAGCAGCTCTTACAACAGAGGCCTTCAATGCATCTCTTCCAGGTGGTGGATACATTGTTTCAATAGGTATCGTATTGTTCGCATTCTCAACAATAGTTGGATGGGAGTACTACGGAGAAAGATGTGCAGAGTACTTATTCGGACCTAAGGCAAACATGGTATACAGAATTTTATGGATACCTTTCGTTGTAATCGGGGCTATAGGCGGACTTGAATTTGTATGGGATCTGGCAGATACATTAAACGGACTTATGGCAATTCCTAACTTAATAGGTGTTCTCGCATTAAGCGGTACAGTATTTAAGCTTACAAAGGAATTCTTTGCAAAAGAAAAAATCACAGGAAAATAACAAATAAAAAATCAGCTCCGATAATTCGGAGCTGTATTTTTATTCTGCAATTATTCTTATAGTACCATTGTAAGCTTTGTAGCCTGCAGCCGCAGCCTTTTCATACACTGTATATTTGATATCAAATGTACCGTCATCTTCAAAAATGTATCTGATATATTCTATGTCATCAAGCTTATAGTTTTCATCTTCAACAACATTTAAAGTCTTGCTTTTATCGTCCAGCTTGATTTTTAAAGTTCCGGTTTCGGGAAGCTTGAATGCAGCATATTTAAGATTATCATAATCTATGGCTGAATTTCTTTCGATCAGTTTTTTGAGTTCTCCTGCAAAATCAATTTTTATCTCATCATCATTGGCATTCAGCTTAAGCATTTTAATTTCCTGAACTGCTTCAACCTTAATTTTTATTTCTCCGTAGTATGCTGTCTCATTTTTAGTATTATAATTTTCATATCCCGTGTATTTCAATGTAACTTCACCTGTGAAATCCTGATACGGCTTAAAAATAAGACTGCTCAGCTGCTTTCGTTCATATACTGTCCCTTTACCTGTCTCTTCTCCCTTTTCAGGCTTTCCATCTCCATCTTTATCAAAATACAACGCGCCTGCCTTACTATCCGGGATTTCAAATTTAACTCCCGAAATGAAATCCTCAAAATCTGATTTTACCAGGTTAATATATTCATTTTTATTGACCTGGTAGGACAAGGTGTCTAAATTCTGGTTCTTGACAGCTATTTTAATAATCCCGTCATATGACTTATTTTCAGTATATGCTGTATACTTTATTGATGCTGTTCCTACGAAGTTTTTATCCGAAACAAAGGATATTTCTTCTACTACATTATCTTTATCGTATCCAAAATAGTATTTAGTACTCTCAACCACCAAAGAGTTTCTGCTTCTGTCGGCATCGTAGTTATAATATAGCTTTCCTCCCTTATCCGGAAGAGCAAATTTTACATATTTGAGCTTCTCTTTATTCCTGGAGGAAACCAAGGAATCATATACCTTTACAAACCAACTGTCCTTGAAATCCAGCTGAGCCTTGTTTGCAATGTCAAGCTTTATATCATCAAACTCGTTATCCAAATCTGATTTTTGCTCGCTCATCACATAGTATATCATCCAGAATACGTCCCGTCTCTTGGCATAATCATTTAATTCATCCTTATAAATTTCATTCAGGTCATCTATTTTCTCTGTTTCAAAGTCCACATCAAGCAATTTGCCCGCACGCTCAACCAGCCATATGACTTCCTGAATCGTAACAGGTTTGTTGGGCTTGAAGTACATTCCATCACCTTTTGCAATTCCAAGCTTTTTAGCAATTTTCACTGAACCGTAGAAATATTCATCTGCACTTACATCTTCAAATAGTTTCAGATAGTTTTTGCCCAATTCTTCATAATCATAGTCCTCCTTGTCAATAATGCCATATCTGTCCAGCATTCTGACAATCATAACAATCACATCTCCCCGCTTAACATTCCCACTCAGACCATAATCCCCGTTACCGTATCCCCTTACTATCTCTTTCTCAATCAGCTGCTTCAGGGCACCTTCATAATCATTATCCACAGGTTTGTATTTCCCATAAGCATTTCCGAACTTATTATGTCCCGGAGTCGCAAAGGCGGTTGCCGTGAATATCATGCTGATTGAAACCACAGCTGCAATAGTCCGCATTATAGCTCTTTTTTTCATATTTCCCTCCATACTAAATTATTGTCTGCCATAATTTTCGTATGAGTTTGATAATTTTCGGGGTATGAGTGTCTATATAAATTCGACAGAGGGATTATTTATATCAACCAGATATGAGACACACTTTCCGTTAAATCTTTCATTTATTAATTTTTCAATTTCATTCATGGCATTTGTGAGAGATGTCCCCTCACCATATTCAAAACCAACAAGCTGAAAAAAAACATCGCAGCTGTCAAGGGTAAGCTTGCCCAGCTCGCTCTGCCTCCACACCCATTTCAGCGTCTGCACCGTATTTCCGCTTGTAAAAACAAGCTCATTCTCAGGCACCTCCTCATATTCCTGTGCTCCGAATGGCAGAAATACATCCCCTTTTCTGCTGAACCTGACCTCAAGATCATCATGTATATCTCTCATGTCATGTCCTCCAAGTGACAATGCGTTTTCAACCGAAACCGCATTGCACAGGTCAACAAGAGCGTTTATAGCCGGAAGCTGCCCTCCCTTGATTATTCTTTTAAACATGGCCTCTACCGACGGAGGATATTTGTTGGGATTAATTCCGGATTTCATCATGACATCTCTGTAAAGCGCAATATTGTGAAGATCTCTGAGCTGCTCCGCCTTTATTTCCTGCCTCATTTTATCCTCGGCATTTCTCAGGCGCTCTTCATCCTCAGCCGTTGCATCTGAATTTTTAATATTGTGCCCTATCAGAATACCAAATTTTATTTCAGGATTTAATTCAAATACATCATTGCTTATTGTATACTTCATCTGATTCTCCTTTCTATCTTGAAGTATTTTCTGCTCTGTAATTTATATGTTGTTAATATTATAGCTCATTTCACAAAACAAACAAGTAGTTAAATTGCTTATTCAAAATCAGCAATTTTAAGGATATATTTTTTTATTTTGAAAATAATAGTATAGGAGGTGTTTAAATGAACTTTACAACAAAAGAAAGAACATTACTTGAGGATCAAAAAAACCACGAGAAAATTTGTATTGAGAAGTATTCAAACTATGAGAGTCTGGCTCAGGACCAGCAGCTTAAGAGCCTTTTTAATCAGCTCTGTCAAGCCGAGAAGCAGCACTACAATACCCTTGACCAGCTTTTAAAGGGACAGATGCCGCAAATGCAGCAATCAAGCTCCGGCTCACAGCAAGGAACACAGCAGCAGGGACAACAGCAGAATCAGCAGCAGGGACAGAAGCAAAACAGCATGCAGATGAAATCCCAGCAAATGCCGCAGGTTCAGGGAATGCAGGCACAGTCAGGCGGAAGTCAGATGCAGTCGCAGCAGGCACAACAGGCGCAGCAGGCAACAAGCTTCATTCCTAAAAATCAGTCGTCTAATTACAGTACTTCTGACAAGGATTTATGCACAGATATGCTTATGACCGAAAAATATGTATCCGGAGCATACAACACAGCTATATTTGAATTCAGAGATCCTCAAGTGCGCAGCATCTTAAATCACATACAAAAAGAAGAGCAGCAGCACGGCGAATCCATATTCAAATATATGGAAAGCAATGGAATGTACCAAGTTCAGTAAATTGCAGCTTAACATAGCAGGCTGCAGGCGAACTATTATGAAAAGCTGACAAAAATAAAACAACACTGAAAGCTTCAAAGCCTTCAGTGTTGTTTTTTCTATTTTTTAAGTTATGTCTGTATATTGTGTAACAAATATCGTTTTAAAAAAAATTTTTAAGTAAAATATTTTTATTATAAATATATTTCATATCAATTTTATGAGTTTTTGCTATTTTTTCAATGTTTTTTGCATTATTGTAATTTTAATACTTGAACTTATTTTAAAATCATATTATAATTGATATGACGGCAGCACCCGTCATATATATTAAAATCACATATTAGGAGAGATAGTATGTCAGAAAACAAACAAATGACAAGAAAGGAGTTTCTTAAAGGTATGGGATATACTGCAGCCAGCGTGGTTGCTGTAGGTTCTCTTGGAGGACTCCTTGCAGGATGTGCAGCTCCGGCTCAGACAGCAGATGTGGATACTTCACAGGCTCCTGCATACCCGTTTCCATATAAGAAACTTGATCCGGCAGCAGTAGAAAAAAGAGCTTACACAGGATATAAAGAAAAGGGCGGCTGAGGTGCCGGCGTGGCCGAAGGGTTCTTCGGCGAATTAGCTGACAAAGTTGGTTATCCTTTCAATCAAATTCCTGTGGCAGCATTTACAAATTACGGCGGCGGATTTACACAGGCTTCATTGTGCGGTTGTATTGGCACAGCAGCAATGTGCATAGGTTCAGTATGTGAACCTGACACAGCAAAGAAAATTCTTGGAGAGCTTGAAAACTGGTATAAAGTACAGGAATTCCCAATGTACCAGCCTGACACAAAGCTTCCGACAACGGTTGCAGATTCAATAATATGCGCCGACTCTGTAGGTAAATTTATGGAGGTATCCGGATATGAATACGGCTCTCCTGAAAGAAAGTCACGCTGTGCAGGTGTTACAGGAGATGTAACCAAGAAAATGGTGGAACTGCTGAATGCAGAATTAGCTTAACATTCAAAACGAGGAGCAATCCTCGTTTATTTTTTAATTGTATTTTTCTATATGCCGCAGTATAATTAATGTGACATGAAATATAAATTTATTTTAAAGGAGTAAAAATATGGGCAAACTTGGTACAGGTGAGCTAATACTAATTTTAGCCATCGCTCTTATAATTTTCGGTCCATCTAAGCTTCCTGAAATCGGAAGATCCGTAGGTGAGGCTTTTGGACAATTTAAAAGACACGCGAATAAGGTTTCTGAGGATATAAGCACAGATAATAATGCACAGGATGATAAGAAAGACTGTTAAATAATCTACTTCAGATTTAAAATGTATTTTTGAGGTGAATTCTTATCAAAATGTTAAAAATCTAATTATTTATTACAATAAGAAACTATTTATTGACAAACAGTTTAATATTATGTTATTATTAATTTGTTAAATAATTAACCTTTCAAGTTAATTCCTCCATCGATACATCCAAGTATGTATAGCATTACTCCTTCTTGCTTATAGCTCAGAGGGAGTAATTTCTTTTTATCATGCTTATAATCTTATCTCTACATAATCCGACGCATGTATAGAGTTTTCAGTTACACTGCAATCCAATGCCAATATACTGACTCCCTTTTCACGCGCTGCCTTCAGGGCATTTCCAAATTCTTTATGTGTTTTATAATTCGGGGTGAAATAAAGAACATCCTTCATCTGTATTATAAAAAACACATAAGCCTCATAGCCCTCATCCAATGCCTCGGAAAGCTCATTGATATGCTTTAGTCCTCTCTCCGTTGGAGCGTCAGGAAACATTACAACTCCTTCTTCCTCCAAGGTTACTCCCTTTATTTCAATTAATATTTTCCTGCCTTCGGCTTCAACATAAAAATCAAATCTTGAATTTTTATGCTGAAATTCGGGCCTTACTACCTCAGGTGCTTTAAACAAGTTTCCTTCCCTGACCCATTCATGAAAGATTTTATTCGGCGCTTGGCTGTCCATGTTTATGAGTCTTTTTCCCTTATAAACCGAAATCAGGTCATAGTTTGTCTTCCTTGAAGAATTCTCGAATTCCTGAACGAATATTTCGGCTCCCGGAATCAGCAGTTCCTTGCATCTGCCTGTATTTTTCACATGACATACACGAAGCTCTCCATCCACCTCTATATTTGCTATAAATCTGTTCGGTCTGTTTATAAATATTGCTTTCTTTATATTCTTGTAATTCATATTCTTCCTTCAGCTATAATTAATTCAAATAATATTAACATACATTAGTGATCTTTGTCAAAACCACACTTTCATTGTATATTATTTGCTCTTTGTACAATAATAATTATAACTTATAGAATTGGAGTGTTTTAAATTGAGCGAAGGTTTAGTTGTGGCAGTAAGAGCAGTTATCAGTTTTTTTACGCTTCTTATTTTTGCCAAAATATTGGGAAAGCAGCAATTAAGTCAGCTGGCATTCTTTGATTATGTGCTGGGCATCACTATAGGATCAATAGCTGCAGAATTAACAATTGATTTATCGAGCAGAGCATGGCCTCACTGGGTGGGGCTTTTAACATGGGCCATTCTTGGATACCTGATGGAATGGATAACGCTGAAATGGCGATATGCTGCAAAGTATATAGTAGGCGAACCTGCAGTAATAATTATGAACGGCAAGATTATGGAAAATGTACTTCGAAAAATGCGGTTCACGGTTTCTGATGTAATGGAACTTCTCAGAAACAAGGATATATTCGATTTGTCTCAGGTTGACTTTGCAATACTTGAATCAAACGGGCAGCTGTCAGTGCTGAGAAAGCCTGAATATGAGCCATTGACGGCTAAGGATATGAAAATAAGCAAAAAATCCTCCGGAATAAGTACAGAGCTTATTTATGACGGCATACTCATCGAGGAAAACCTCCGACAGCTTAACAAGGATACAAAGTGGCTGATGAAGCAGCTTAAGGCTCAGGGAATAAAGGATATCTCAGAGGTATTTCTCGCCACCCTTAATCCTGCCGGCTCTTTCTATGTAGATAAATATGAGGACCATATAAAAAAAATCACCGATATCGGAGATTTCAAGGGCCCTTACTAAGGAGTGCTTATGAGAAGATTTTTAGTTATATCAATTCCCATTGTTTCAATTGCATTATTTATTTTAATCATGCTGAGCGATAGTGTATTAAAAAAGCCATTGACAAATAATGACAACATTCCCGAAGCAATAGAGCTGGTGATCAATGACATAGACAATGGAGACTGGACCCGTGCGGAAAGCAATGCCACAAAGCTGCATGATACATGGGATAAGGTCGTCAGAAGGGTGCAGTTCAGCGGGGAGAAGGATGAAATAGACGGTTTTTATAAAAATATCGCAAGACTTCGCGGAGCAATTGCAGCAAAGGACAAATCAAATGCATACATGGAGTTGTATGAAGCATACGAACACTGGGAAAATCTCGGCAGGTAAATACCTGCAGTCATTGTCTGATTCGCTTTCTTTTTGCCATCAATTCCTTAAAGTCGACTTCCATTACGAAAATACTTATAATCATCAGCACCGCTCCGAAATATGACTTGGCTGTAAGAACTTCTTTAGCAAATATATATGCAACCGTGCCTGCAAACAATGTCTCGAGAGAAAAAATTACACCCACATGTGATGCGGTGGTATACTGCTGAGCTATGGCTTGTACTATAAAAGCAACTCCCGTACACAATATTGATAAAAACAACACCGAAAACCATATGCTTGGCTCGGAAGGCAAATGCGGCTTTTCAAAAATAAACGCCAACAGCAGGTTCAGCACTCCTGTTACACCCAGCTGAAAAACTCCCAGCTGGAAGGGATTCACTTCCTCCTTAGCCACCGCCCTTTCTGTAATAATGAGGTCTATTGCATAGGCAAAGGCACACATTATAGAGAATAAATCTCCCAGCAGATTGTCATGATTTACAGAAAAGTCTTCCTTCATTGTAAGCAGAGCAATTCCGGCAGTACTGAGAAATATAACAAATGCAAGCTTCTTCCCCGGAGCCTTCCTGTAAATTATACAGGATAATAACGGTGTAAAAACAACTGACAACCCGCACAGAAAGCTCGTGTTTGAAAGAGTTGTGTACTGAACACCTAAATTTGCTCCTATGTATACAAATAACAGTGCAATTCCAAGGATTACACTGTATTTCAGAGTTTCTTTCGAAACATTTTTGATTTTTGGAAATGTCAGAACAACCGCAACAATGAATGCAATGAGAAATCTATTTGCATTTAAAGTGAATGATCCCATATCCCTAAGACTCAAATCAGTCAGATAGTAAGAAGCTCCCCATGCCACCGTAACGAACAGCAGCATTAAATCCGCCTTTAACTGCTTAGACATAAATACCTCCGGTATTACTTAAATATAAGGCTCTTGATTACCACCAATATCCCCAGAACTATGCGATACCATCCAAAGGCCTTGAAGTCATTATTCTTGATATACTTAAGCAGGAATCTTATGGCAACCAAGGATACTACAAATGCAACTATCATACCGGTAAGTAAAATTGTCAGCTCCATTCCCGTAAAATCAAATCCGAACTTGACAAGCTTAAGAGCACTTGCACCAAACATTACAGGAATTGAAAGGAAAAATGAATATTCTGCAGCTATTTGCCTTGATGTTCCTAAAATTATAGCACCCAGTATGGTTGAGCCTGAACGTGATGTTCCGGGTATGAGAGAAAGAACCTGAAAAAAACCTATCCCCAGAGCAGTACCATAGGATAAATCTTTAAAGCTCTTTATTTTTGCTGCCTTTCCTTTATTTCTGTTTTCTATCAATATGAAGAGAACACCATAGACAATCAGCGCTATTGCAACAGTCTGGTAATTATAGAAATGCTCGTTGAACCAGTCATCAAACAGCACACCAAGCACTCCTGCAGGTATTACACCTACGATTACCTTGAACCATATTTCCATGGTATCTTTTTTTTGCTTCGATGTTTTATCTGCAGAAAAAGGATTCAGCTTGTGAAAATACAGAAGTACTACAGCCATTATAGCTCCAAGCTGTATAACAACGCGAAACATTTCCTGAAAAGCATCCGATGCCCCCAGACTTATAAGCTCCTCAACCAGAATCATGTGTCCCGTGCTGCTGATAGGCAGCCATTCCGTTATCCCCTCAACAATCCCAAGCAAGATTGCTTTAAATATTTCAATCATTACATCCTCCTACTGTCATTTGCTATAAGCAAAATATTCTATGCCCATAATAATTATATCATTCTAAATTTATTTGACAGATAATTTTAACACATTTCATTAAATATATCCATTAATTTTCAATTAAAACTCCTATAAGCACAAAAAAGCCCGGTGGTTTCGGGCTTTTTGTGGGGTATATCAATTAAAGGCTTGTTCTGTCCTATCGATTATTTCATCCTGCAACGCTTTTTCAAGGTTGTTGAAATGGTCTGAATATCCTGCAACTCTTACAATAAGGTCCTTGTATTCATCAGGGTTTTTCTGAGCATCCAAGAGGACACTTCTGTCTATTACGTTGAACTGTATGTGATGCCCTTCCATTTTGAAATATGCTCTCACCAGGGCGGATACGTTGTCTATTCCTTCCTGTCCTGCAATTGATGACGGTGTGAACTTTTGATTTAAGAGCGTTCCTCCTGTGGATGTATGATCCATCTTTGCACAGGAGCGTATAACTGAGGTAGGACCGTTGCGGTCTGCACCCTTCTCAGGTGAAATTCCGTCTGTAACGGGCTTTTCCTTCAGTCTGCCGTTCGCTGATGCTGTCATTACTGAGCCGAAGTACACGTGGCACGTAGTGGGCAGCATATCAATCTGGTATGTTCCTCCACACACTGTTTTTCTTCCTCTTATTCTGTCTCTTACATTTTCAAATATATCAATCATTATGTCATCGGCATAATCATCATCATTGCCATATTTCGGCGTATGATTGAGCACAAGGTTATGAAGCATTTCAAAGCCTTCAAAGTTTGCGTCTATGGCAGAAAGAAGCTCCTTCATTGTGAAGCGTTTCTGCTCGTAAACATTGTATTTCAACGATGACATGCAGTCTGTTATGGTTCCTATTCCAACTATCTGAATATATCTTGTATTGTATTTGGATCCGCCTGCATTATAGTCTCTTCCGCTCTCCATGCAGCCTGTTGTAAGCACGGACATGAAAGGAGTCGGCATATGCTGGGCAAATATTTTTTCAATTACATTATTTCCTCTGATTTTTACATTTATAATGTATTCAAGCTGCTTGTAGAAAGCATCCCTCAATTCCTCATAGGACTTGAATTCTTCGGGGTTTCCGGTTTTTAAGCCTATTTGCTTTCCTGTATATTTGTCGTAGCCGTTGTTGAGAGTGAGCTCAAATATTTTAGGAACATTCATATAGCCTGTAAGCACATAGGCTTCTCTTCCGTGGCAGCCTGTTTCCACACATCCGCTGGAGCCTCCGAATCTGGCATCCTCCAATGTCTTTCCTGCATTCAGAAGCTCCTGTATAAGCTCCTCTGTATTGTAAAATGCCGGCTGTCCCCAGCCTTTTCTTGAAATTTCAACAGCCCTTTTTAAAAATTCATCCGGAGTTTTCTCGCTTATCTGCACATTGGAGCTTGGCTGCAGCAGCCTCATTTCATCCATTGCGTCTAATATAATATATGACACATCGTTGACTCCGTCCTCGCCGGTGTATGGATTTATTCCTCCGGTGTTCAGATTTGCAAAATCCGTGTAGGTTCCGCTTTCCTTGAGTGTTATTCCCACCTTGGGAGGTGCGGGCTGATTGTTGAATTTAATCCACAGGCATTCCATCAGCTCTCTTGCTTTATGATAGTCAATGGTTCCTGCCTCAAGCTCATTCTTATAAAACGGATATAAATACTGGTCAAGTCTGCCCGGCGAAAAAGCATCCCAGGTATTTGTTTCGGTGGTAACACCGATATGAACGAACCAGTACATCTGAAGTGCCTGTGCGTATGTTTCGGGCTTGTGTGCCGGAACAACGTCGCAGTTATGAGCTATCCACAGGAGCTCTTCTTTTCTCTGTGGGTTTTCCACAGTTTCCGCAAGCTGCCTTGCATACTGTGCATACCTCTGTCCGTAAATGATGATGGCATCGCATGAAATAATCATTGCTTCAAGCTGTGCTTTTTTATTGTAAGCTTCAGCATCATTTAAAAAGTCAAGCTCTTCTACTGCCTCTTCAATTTCTTTCTTAAAATCTAAAAAGCCTTTTTTGTAAAACTTGTCATCGGCTACAGTATGTCCGGGAGCTCTCTGCTCCATAAACTCTGTAAACATCCCCGCAGCATAACAATCCTTCCATTCCTGCGTCATTGAAGCCAATATTCTGTCCCTTGTGGATTTATTCTGCCAGTAAGGGAGAATTTTTTCAGCCTGTATGTCTTTATCTTCTTCTTTTACCTTGAAGTTGATATATTTTCTGTCGTTCATTATCGTCATATCTTCTACGGTGTGAGCGCAAAGCTCGGGAAATGTGGGAACAACCTGCGGTCCTTCACTTTTTTCTCCAACTATGAGCTCTCCCTCTCCGATATACAGCTTTCTGTTTTCCATGTAGTGCTTGAAATTCATTGCACGAAGAACGGGGGTTTCCACCGTGCCATAATGCTTCTGATAAAATTCTGTTTCTAAAATAGCTCTTTCAAGACTTACACTGGGCTGTGTTGTTGCACTTTCCTGTCTTAATATCTTTGTTCTTTCTGTATAGCCTCTCATTTCAACCTCCTATTTTTACATCGTATCCTTGTTTTTCAAACATTTCCCTGAACATCTGCATCTTCTCTTCAGAAGGTTTGTTCATTTTTTCATCCTCATAAATCATATGAAGCTTTCTGTACTTATGCTTTGCAATATCATGATATGGAAGCAGATTTATTTTCTTTATTCCGAGTTTTCTTATAAGGTCAATTGTTTTTTCTATATGTGATGTATCTGCATTAACACCTTCTATAATTGGCATCCGTATATTTATATTACTGTGGATTTGAGCCAGCCTCACAAGATTATCAAGTATGAGCTTATTTGAAATTCCTGTGAAATTTCTGTGCTTCTCATCATCTATAAGCTTAATATCATATAGAAATACATCTGTATACGGTGAAATTTTTTTTATATTTTCAAAGTCTGCAGCTCCGCAGGTGTCAACTGCCGTATGAATGTTTTTCTCTTTGAGTTTCTTGAGGAGCTCCTCGGCAAAATCCGTATAGACAAGCGGTTCTCCTCCTGAAAGAGTCACTCCGCCGTTTGATTGCTCATAAAACACTTCATCCTTCATAACTTCTTTCAGTACTTCTTCGACAGTGTATTCACGTCCTGCAATTTGCCTTGCCCCGGGGATGCAGTATATTTCACACATGCCGCAATAATTGCATTTGTCTTCATCAGTTGTAAGGATTCCGTTTTCAATTGTAATTGCCTTCTGAAGGCATATTTCAGTACATTTTCCGCAAAGAGTGCATTTTTCCTTGTCGAAAAGCATCTGCTTTCTGTTTGTCTGACTCTCCGGATTATGGCACCAGAGACACCTTAAAGGGCATCCCTTAAAAAATACAGTCGTTCTTATTCCGGGTCCGTCATGTACAGAAAACTTTTGAATATTAAATATAGTCGCTGTATTCATTTTTTCTCCAATAATTGATATCAAATATTTACATGCAATTTTCCTGCCAATAAATATGCCTTGAAATTTGAACGTCTATTTTTCATTAATATAATTGTGTACGGCTTTTATGCACAAAATGTGACAGCTTTTTTTACACATGTAATTATTTTTTACTATTTTCTTCGCTATATCCGGTTGCAGATGTTCCTGTTTTAATTATTGAAGAACCATACTTGGTGCGTATATTAAAAATGGCATTTTCAAGATCATCGGTCTTTTTGTTCTTTTCTTTCTCATGGTTCTCGTCATTTATTTCAGGCATCTTGAACAGCGACAGTTGTTCCGATTCATATTCATTATCAAACCCGCTGAGGCTTATACCCAGAAGGCGCACAGGCTTCTTGCTCCAGTTCTTTTCAAGCAGCTTCACGCCTGTGGAATAAATGTCCTTGACGAGGCATGTGGGAGGCACGGTCATCTGCCTTGTCATGCTCTTGAAATCCGTAAACTTAATGCTTATCTGTATTGTACGTCCTTTTTTACCGTACTTCCTCGCAGTCATTCCCACATCCTCTGAAAGTTCCAGCAGCACTGATTTAGCATACTCAATGTCCGTAATATCGTGAGAAAGCGTGACGGATCTGCCAACCGATTTCATATCGTCGTATGCATTCGGCCTCACGGGAGAATCGTCATTTCCGTTTGCAAGCATGTAAAGCTCGTCTCCTGTTTTGCCAAGCATGCTGATGAGATTCGCCCTGTCGTGCAACGCCAGATCCCTTATGGAATAAATGCCCATGTTGTGAAGCTTTGCGGCAGTTTGCTTTCCAACACCGTATAAATTTCCTGCGGGAAGAGGCCACATCTTCTCCTGTATATCCTTTTTCCACAGCTGGGTTATGCCGTGTGGCTTCTTCATTTCCGATGCCATCTTTGCCAAAAACTTATTTTCTGATATCCCTATGGAACACCATAAATTGAGCTCCTGATTTATGCGCTTCATTATGTCGGACGCCGCTTCCACAGGGCTTCCGGAGAGACCTTCACATCCTGTCATATCAAGCCATGCCTCGTCAATGCTGTTCTGCTCGATGACGGGAGTATATGATGATAAAATTTCCATTACCTCTTTGGATTTCTGCGAATAAAACCTGTGGTCAGGTGGAATTACAATAAGTCCGGGACATAGCCTGAATGCCTCCCTCAGAATCATGGTAGTCTTTATGCCGTATTTTCTCGCTTCATAATTTGCGGTGAGAACTATGCCCGTCCTGTTTTCCGGGTCGCCTGCAACTACGGCAGGCTTCCCGCCGATTTCAGGATGGCGTGTCTGCTCGCAGCTTATATAGAAGGCATTCATATCAACTAAAAAAACAACCCTTTCCATCTTGACTCCTCTTAATCCTTAACACTGAATCCTGATAATGTAAGAAACCGCATCTTCAGAAATGAATCCACATCAATCACAACATCTCTGTTCTCAGGCATATGTACTGTTTTAGAAATATATACATCTATCTTCTCAACAGTTATCTTGCTGTAGCCTTCCTCCGCCTTCGGCCTTTTTGCAAAAATTTCGGGAACGGGAACAACAGCAAAATCACCGTTTATTCTGTAATCGGGATATTCTATAACAACCGCCGTCTTATCCTTTTTCCTCAAATAATCCAATGCCTTCTCCGTTATTTTAATTTTACACTTATTATCCTTTTCCATTAAGGCTCCTAACTTTATATAACTTTTTTACATTATACCATATAGACTATTATTAAAAAATACAAATATCGGCTCTTGTACAAATTGAAATTATAAGCTAAACTAAGTATGGACATTTTTTATAGGAAGGAACATTATGAGCGACAATTTAAATTTAACAGAAGGAAAAATACGAGGCACGCTGGTTAAGCTTGCTCTTCCCATAATGGGTACAGGCTTTATTCACATGGCATATAATTTAACCGACATAGTGTGGCTTGGAAGGCTTAGCACCGGATCGGTTGCCGCTGCAGGCGCCGCAGGATTTTTTCTGTGGTTCGGTTCATCTTTGACTATGATTTCTCAGGTGGGCGTGGGTGTCAATGTAGCACAGTCCTATGGTAAAAACGACATTGAAGGTGTAAAAAAATATATTTCTGACGGCTTTAAGCTCGATTTATTTATAGCATTGATATATTCAGCACTTTTATTTATATTCAGACATAATATAATAGGTTTTTTCAATCTTCGTGACCAGCAGGTAATAAGTATGGCGGTGGATTACCTGACCATTATATCACTCGGTATAACTTTTCATTTTTTAAACCCCATATTTTCCGTAATACTGACAAGCTCCGGAAACAGCGTCACTCCTTTTAAGGTAAACACAATTGGCCTTGTGGCAAATATAATTATTGACCCAATATTAATATTCGGGCTTGGCCCCATACCATCTCTGGGTGTCAAGGGAGCCGCACTGGCCACAATATTGTCTCAGTTTATCGTTACATTGATATTTGTCATAATAGGAAAAATTTACGGAACAATGTATTCACATGTGAAGCTCCTTGAGAAGCCTGATATTCAAATAATTAAAAATATAGCAAGAATCGGGATACCTCCTTTTCTTCAATCAGGCCTCCACGCCTGCATAAACATGGTGATTACAAAAATAGTAGCGGGCTTCGGACCTGTGGCAGTTGCTGTTCAAAGCATAGGTGCTCAGATAGAGTCAATAACATGGATGACGGCAGAGGGTTTTGCATCGGCAATATCGGCATTCGTGGGGCAGAACTACGGTGCCAAAAGAACTGATCGCATCAAGGAGGGGTACAAGCAGGGTATTCAGATTTTAGGACTGCTGGGTATATTCTCTTCATTCCTACTGATTTTTTATTCAAAGGCTCTCTTTACCATATTTGTGCCCGATGACCCCGCGGCAATAAAGGAAGGTATTAATTACCTGAAGATTTTAGGTATGGCGCAGTTCTTCATGAGCGTGGAAATAGGCACCACAGGTGCATTCAACGGCCTGGGAAGAACACTTCCTCCAACAATAAACGGAGTAATCTTCAATGCAGCAAGAATTCCCGCCGCATTGCTCTTAGGCTCCACGGCCCTGGGACTGTCAGGGGTATGGATAAGTTTGAGCATATCCTCGGTATTTAAAGGAATAGTATTAGTTACATGGTTCAATATTTTCCTCAGAAAGCTCAAGATATAAATTATAGATAAGGAAGGTACATTATGATTACAATCGACAAAAGCAATGCTCATTATGCTTTCAGCTCCGAAAACGCGCCGTCGGCATATGCCAAGGACGGCGACACGGTGAAATTCCGCTGTCAGGACTGCTACAACGGACAAATTCTCCATGACGGATATGATTTCTCAAATGTAAATATGAAGCTGAACAATCCGGTTACTGGACCTCTGTATATAGAAGGTGCAGAACCGGGGGATGTTCTAAGAATAGAGATAATCGACATTGAAATTGAGTCCACAGGCAGCATGTGTGCCCGTACAGGAGCGGGAATATATGAAATAGACGGCTGTCATTGCAGAAGAATAGATATAGAGAACGGCTCGGTGAAATTTGACAATGACATACGCATTACCATTAAGCCCATGATAGGTGTTATAGGCACCGCTCCTGAAAGCGATGTAATTCCTACCCAAACTCCCGGAGAGCACGGGGGCAACATGGATATCAGAGATTTGGGAGCAGGCTGTCTTTTGTACCTGCCTGTGGCTGTGACCGGAGGTCTGCTGTCAATGGGAGACATCCACGCCGTGCAGGGCGACGGTGAAACCGTAATATGTGCGCTGGAAATGAGCGGTGATATAACCGTAAAAATTGATGTGCTGAAAAACAGAAATGACATTCCTACGCCCTTTATTGTTACAAAAGAAAAATATCTCACCACCGCTGCGGATAAATCACTTGATGTGTGCAGCATAAAGGCGGCGAGAAAAATGCATGTGTTTTTGCAGCAGCATGCCGGGCTCACGGACGCCCAGAGCGGCATGCTCCTTTCACTTGCGGGAAACCTGCGCATAAGCCAGGTAGTCAATCCTGCCAAGGGCTGCATAATGGAATTCCCCATAGGTCTTGCAAAGGAAGTATTTGAAAAATAACATATTAATAAAATAAGTATGTGATGTAGCTTGTTGTTTCTTCGGTTTTAACCTTTGTGATGATCTCAGAGTTGCTATGGTTGAGGACATGAGTCCCTGTATTGAGCCTCTCCATGATTTTCATCATGGTCACGATTGATACAGGCGAATCCATATTGTCATTGGTGAAGGACATAATTTTCTCAACATCCATGTTTTCTATGGCCTCCATGCTTATTAAATCCATCCTTTCGGCTTCGTCAAGATTAAGATAGTGCGAGAAGTCAACCGATGCTATGAAAAGTGTTTTTTCAGCATCGGTTTTTTTTAATATATCATCAATCAGCGTTTCTATGTCGGCGATCCTTGTCTGCTTTGTAAGAGCCAGCGAAACCACCTTCGCATCCCCCATGTAATACTTTATGAATGGTATTATGCTTGAAACGGAATGCTCTGACGTCATTTTTTCATTATTCTCTAAAACAAAGCTGTTTTGTAACAAATAATAGGTAAGCTCGTAATCTGTTTTCAATATGCCGAAGGGTGTCTGCCAGTCTCCTGCAGCCGTAAATATTTTTCCTCTCTCAATGCTTTCATGGTCGGGTCCCATAATTACCACTGTNNATACCTCGTGTATCAAATCTACCGCCGTAAGATGGTGTGGCAGGATGCATCCTCGTATCCTGCCCTCACTTGTTTCATTTAATTCTTTAAAGCTTTTTATATTCACAAAAAGAGTTTCGTCATAATACAAGCATTGCAGCATATCGTTACTGCTGTGAATGTATGATTCTGCTTCCTGTTCCACGGCACCCACTTCATGAATGTAATTTTCACTTCTGCAATTAATAAGAAAAATACTGAGCATAACTGCGGCTGCTGCCATCAGAAGCAGTCTTGCTTTATTTATTGTGCGCATTGTACCACCTGTTTGTTAATTTACGGAAACAACCGTTCTTTCAACATAATTCAGTTTATTTTCAAAGTATCTCTTGATTACGGCATAGTCAACTGTATACTCCCCTTTTTGAGCCGCCTGCATGTAAAATTCTATAGGAAATACATTTGGTCTTTCCTTATCGTAATAAAATCTGTATACAAGCTTTTGACCGTTTACTTCTCCCCATGCATAATTTTTTCCGTCGTACATATATCTGAAGCCGGAAGGAATTACATATGTGACTTCATACATGCCGCTTTCAGCAACAATTGAAATATTGGGGTTTATAACCACCCTCACCACATCAGAGTGATTGAAGCTTTTCTTTTTCTCATAAGCATTTTCAAGCATGTAGTCCACAGATATTGAGAATTCATCAGTCTTGTTTTTATACAGGTCATCCTTGTTTCCAAGAGCCTCAACCTTGCATGCTATATCTCCCTTTATGCCGCTGAATACAACCCTGGTTATTTCATCCTTTTTAACTGTAAAGCTTTCGATGTCAAACAGCTTAAGCTTGTAGGTCTTTTTACTGTCTCCGGTCTCAACCGTAACCTCACCATACAAATTCTGTACTTCCTTCAAGCTCATAATATCTCTGTTCATAATGTATTTTAGCTGTTCAATGCTGCTGAGAGTATATTTTGACGGATTATTGTAAATATATTTAAACATTTTGTCGCCTTTGTCAAAATCCTGAAGCTCCGAGGCAAGGAGCGCAAGAAGTGCCGTAAGCTCGTAATCATTCTCGTTGGTGCTGCCTTCTCCACAGTACAGATAGTCTTCCGACGCATTAAGCCTGCCTGACAGCTCCCTGTAATGCTTTCTTGCGGTTTTTCCGTCGCCCAGCTCCGCAAGGGCAAGGGACAGATATATTGTATCTCTTTCGCTCAGATCTTGGTTTTCCAGCAAATCATATATTGCAACCAGTACAGGCTGCCTGTACTTGCTCATGCCCCACAGAGCTGCGGCAGTATCCGTGCTGAATTCATCGTTACTCAAAATGTTTTTAAAATATTTCTTCATTTTTTCGTCCAGATAGCTGTTGTTGAATATGTGAACCATTTTAGCAGTCAACTCAGCATCCCTCTCCGAATAGGTCAGAAGNNCTCAACCCGCCTTCCTTGTCCTCGTATCTGAATATTGTGTTGAGGAGCTCATCCTCGTCATAGTACAGTTCAGTTCCGAAAAGGCTGTTTATATACTTTGCGGCTATCATGGAGACTGCCGTCTGATCTATTCTTCTTCCGTCTGAGGATGAAACTGCTCTTAAGCTGTTGTAGAAATCGGAGGTGCTTTCATTGTAAAGCGTAATGACCGGATTTGAATACACCCTGTCAAGGACTGTGCTTTCAGAAATCTTGTAATATCCGGTATTTTGGAAATATACATATGAATCCACAACACTGAATTCTTCCATAATTTTATCCTGGCTGCTGCCGCTTTTTGCGGTTACATATATTTCATAGCTTCCTTCACTTAGCTTACCCATGCTTATATTTGTATAATCTCCCGCTTTGCCGGATGATTTGTATTCTGTTTTTTTATCGTTATCCTTGTTTCTTACGGCAACAATATATTCAATGTTTTCTCCCTGCTTTACCGCAGTTCCGAATACTCTGAGGGATGCCTCGATTTTATCTTCGGAAAGATATTTTTTGCCCATAATCAAATCTGTAAAGAACGGAAGGCTTGAGCTTATATTTGCGGTGCCGCTTCCGGCATACAGTTTTTCTGTAATTGCCTGATAGGTTATGCGCCATGATGTGAGATTGTCAGCCAGCGTGAACTTCATGGAAGNNATGGAAGCCCTGCCGTCAGAGCCGGTTGTAATTGTTTTAAAGACATTGGCATCCTTGAAGTCATCTCTGAATTCGCCGTCCTCTCCTCCGCCGCCGCCCTTTTCCGCAAAGGAATTTTTTTCGCTGAGGTCAATGTTTGACAGGTAGCTTTTTATCATTCCGCCGTTCCACGAATATCCGTACAACCCTCTCAGAGTATCCACTTCTTCACTGTATACAGCGGCAAAGTATGCCTCGTCAACCACGCTTATGTTCACATCCGCAACCTGCGGCCTGCCGTATTCATCCGACACCCTTACCTTGACCTCAACCTCTTCTCCCGGCCTGTATTCCTTCCTGTCTGTCGTAAGCTCTATGTTTAGCTTTCTCTCCGACCTGTCATAAATCAAGCTTTCATTAGGCAATGCTAAGTAAAGATACCCGTTTTTAATATACACTGCATATAATTGTGTGTTTGGAATATAATTCTCGCTGAAGACTGTCTGCACTCTTGTTGTATCATACACATCATAATCCGCAATACCGTTTCTCATATATATTATAAGCAGGCTGTCATTTTCCAGTTCCTCAATATCCTCTCCCATATACTTCAGCTGCAGATTCACAGGGGCATTCAACCTGTAGGTTTTCCCCGAATCAACCTTCTCCAGCGTATAATAGCCGTCGTAGTATGAGTACCTTCTGCTGAATGCACTCAGTGTTTCTTTGATACCTCCGTTGCCGTCCTCGTTGAATGCAATTATTTCATAGTTTCTGTCCTCTCTGAAATCCGGTATTTCTATGAATGAAATGCCTCCCTCGGTGGATACATTCTGGTCGTATACCGTATTTTCAATCCTTTTGTAGTCATATTTTACGACATTTACCTTGTTGATAAAGTCGTATTCCTCTCCTACAACAACCTTTTCGTTGTATCTTTCAATTATCCGTACATTTATGGTATCATCCACAGGCTTTCCTCTCAGCTGCTTGTAGTCATACCCATTATCGGGGTCGTAGTTTTCAAGGCTCAGCTCATGAAGCAATATGCTTATTGATTTTAGGTTCTCTTCATTCTGCTCCATTTCAAGCATCCTGTGCTTTGGAAATATTTTTATTGTATTTCTGGTGTACACATGTGCATCCTCAGCCTTGTCATTGAAGGCATCGGCATATACCTCAACAGGTCTCCAGTCGTCACTGACCACATTTGTGTCAAAGCTGAAAGAATAATTTCCATTTTCGTCTGTTCTGACGCTGGTATCCAGAGGATTGTATCTCAACACATTGTTATATGCGTTTGTTTTAATGCGAAGATCAAGTCCCGGCATGGGAGAGCCGTCAAAAAAGCTCGAATTTATTTTATAATTTACCTCTTCACCGCTGTATGCAAATTTCTTATCCATACTTCCCTTAAGTGTGAAAAGGGGCTTCGTATATTCTCTTATGGAAACACCCGTTACCGAAATGAGAGTTTCATTGTCATAAACTCTTATTCCAAGCCACTCAGCCGTGATATTGCTTATTTCAAAGCTTGCCTGGTATGTTCCTATATCAGTAAGCTTCACAGTCTTTGTTTCAAGAACCAAATCACCATCGTACAGCTCAAGCCTTGCCTCTCCCACGGATTTTTTATCCCTGTGCTTCGCAAATCCCCACACGTTGATTGTGTCTGTAGGCAGGTATACGGGACGGTCAGTGTCTATGTACCTGTAGTAATCATAGGAGCCGTAATTGTATCTGTAATAATAGTCGTTTATAAAAAAGCTTTCGCCGTATATGAAGTCATTGTAGCCCTTTGCTCTCACTGTAAGCTTTATAGCCTTTTCATCTGAAGGAATTTCATCCAGCACAAGAACTCCTTTTTCATTGGTGTAGCCTGCCATTCTGCCGTTCAGTATTACCTGCGCATCCTCTATTCCTCCGCCGGTTAATCCTTCGCCTGCAAATACAAGCATGCCGTTTTCAAATATGCCGTAGTAAACCAATATGTCGTTTATCTGGAGGAAAAGATACTGCTTTTGGGCCAGCCCATCCCCGTCGAATTCAAGAAGGTAGTATCCCTTTTTAAGCTCCTCCGGCAGTTCAAATAATGCGTTAAGATAGGTTGGCGTCTCCTGCATGTGGGGTCTCTGGCTCAGGGAGCTCATGAGAGCAAGCCTGTCATTGTCGCCGGTTTCGGGAAATTTTCCCGTTTCAGCATAAAAAGACACATCATCTGTAAATTTCCCCACATCATCATACTGATAAATGTTGATGTTGTATTCCTGTTCCTTGCCAACATAGGCATCTATTATTTTAACGTTGCTTTCATGTATGTTTATTACAGCTCTGTTGAAGTAAATTTCAGCGCTTCTTTCGCTCTGTGTTTTAAATGTGAACTTATAGTCCTCCTGAAGCTTCTCCTCACCGCCTGCGGGACCGTAGCCCTTTTTAACTGTGACAGTGTAAATAGTGTTCATGTCCAATTGTGACGGAACAAATATTGCCGCGTTGTCCTTATATATAAACTTACCGTCAACCTTAGGCATTATTTCAAAATAGTCATCGATACCCGCAAGATTTCCCTGGGTGAAATATATTTCAATTCCGGAATTTACAGGAACATATTCGCCTGCGTCCGCAGGAAGGGTGCTCTCAACTCCAAACTGTTTCCTTGTCTGAAATGCCCACGAATATTCGTAGGACTCATCCTTCAGCGTAAACTGATAGATTTCATCGTATTTAAAATCAGACAGAGGAATAACATTGTACTCTGTGGATGACAGCTCTTCAATTTTAAACCCGCTCTCGGGAGCAATCTTAAGGTTTTTTTCCACATATGATTTGTTTATGCCATCCTTGGACGTAAGCTTGAAGGATGAAGAACTGCCGATGCCGTACTTGTCATACTCAACAGCCGCAAGTTCAAACCTGTCCTCGGAAGGCATGGTATCCGGGAGCTCTGGAGGTTTTTCATTTACAACCTCCCTGCCTCGCGAGCACGCGGTAAATACAAGACAAATGCATAAAATGCATGATAAAATACGTTTGTACATAGATACCTCCATATTTGAAATAAATACTGCTGCTTATATTATATATCTTTTACCTGTAAATTTCCATTTATTTTTGTTACACACCCTTATTGGATTTTTGACATAAACATTTATGTACCGACAGCATAAAATAATATAGATTTATGAAAGGAAGGAAAATTCATGTACAACTATAATAACTATCCGTGCAACAACTACAGAAATGTGCCGTGGTACAGCCCGGAAATGTATCCATATTTTTATGCTCTGGGCCGTCCGGATTATATGTGGGGGTATCCTGTGCAAAACACAGATTATTCTGGAATGGAAATTAAGGATTACGGACCTAATCCCTTTGCCATAAATATAGACGATGCTTCAAAGCAAAACAATAACTTCCGTACCACACTTTGGACCGGCGACCACATGCAGCTTACACTGATGAGCCTTGCTCCCGGCGAAGATATAGGGCTGGAAATACACCCCGACGTTGACCAGTTCTTACGTATTGAGGAAGGTCAGGGCATGGTGAGAATGGGAAGTGACAAAAACGCGGATGAATATGTAATAAACGTGGACGATAACTATGCATTCATTGTTCCGGCTAATACGTGGCATAATGTAATCAATACAGGAAAGACACCGATGAAGCTGTATTCCATATACGCTCCGCCTCATCATCCTCACGGTACAGTTCACAAGACAAAGGCAGACAGTCACTAAAAAATCGGCTGCCGCATTTACCAATGCGGCAGCCATCTTTTTTCTCATGCTTTTTATCCTGATTAATCTTCTGTATTTATATCGATAAATCTGTTTCCTTTTCCCCATACGGATATCATGGGCAGCACCTTTACAAATGCTGCAGGGTCGATTCCTTTTATATATTTTTGAATCATTATGGACTGACTTGGAGAGCATACGGATTCTATCTGTATTTTTTCCTCATTTGTATATCCTCCTCTTGTTTTATAGATTGTCACTCCTCTTCCCAACTGAAGCATTATATAATTGCTGATTTCTTCATACCTGCAGCTGATGATTTCCAGCTTGTACAATTTTGTTCCTATGCCGAACATGGCATAATCGCATGCCTTGGTTATTATCATCTGCCCTATTACGGAATACAGCGCTATGTTCATTCCAAATGCAAAGGCTGCTATGGTCAGAACAATTCCGTCTATTGCCATCATGAGATAGCTTACATTTACTGCAGGAAAGAGTTTTTTATTAAGTATTCTGGCAATCGTGTCCGTCCCTCCGAAGGAAAATCCCTTCCTGAGAATCATGCCCACACCTGCGCCGTAGAAAATTGAGAAATAAACCATGGCAAGAAAGATATCATTTTCCACAAACTGAAATTCGAAATTCTGCATTACAAGCAAAACCGTAGGATACAAAATCGAAAGGAAAATAATTTTCATTACCTCCTTTTTCCCCATAATCAGGTATGTTACAATCAATATTATGAGAGTTGCGAAGTAATAAATATATGAATAGTTAATATTTGTGTATTTTTCAATTATAATTGATAATCCCGTTATACCGCTGGTTATGAGTCCGTTTGGCTTTAAAATGTAGTTCACCGAAAACGCGGTGATAACACATCCTACAGTAAGATACACAATATTACTGATGAAATTTTTAAAATTTATTTTCTCCATACATCTCCTATGTCCTTTACAGGGACTGCGATTTATTTTATTATATGTGTTAATTATTATACAATATTATTGTCTGTGTAACAACTCAATTTTATATTTTCGGTCAAAACTGGCCTCCTCACATGAATATGGAAGAAAAAACCCATTTATTCTTAAACTCTTGGGCATATTAAGCATATTATATTGCAGGAGGGATGTAAATGAACAGAAATATTTGCAGGGCAGACATAAAAACGGAGGATTTCAGGCGCCTTTTTAAATTTAACAATATTGAAATTATGAAGCTTAACATTAAATATCCGATACTGCGTCTGAACTATAACCCCAATTCGGAATGGTTAATTAACAGTGAAATTGCTTCCAGCATAGATGAATATATAAAGCGTGTCAATGAGCTGTATGACCAGGCAGCCAACCAATACAGGGAGACCTTGATTACAGATTATCCTTTTCACCCATATGAGGCGTACATGGCTTTCAGTGTGCCTTACAACCAAAACTGCCTTTTGAGTGTATATGATGATGAATATGAATTTACCGGCGGAGCCCACGGAAATACAACAAGAAGCTCAGCCACATGGGAGCTCTTCAGGGGCACGCGCCTGCCTCTCTACAGTTTTTTCAAGCCCGGTACGGATTACAAGAAGCTGCTTACTGATGAAATAATTGCCCAGGCTGAAAAAAATCTTGCCGAAAACCCCGGCATTTACTTTGATAATTATAAGGACCTAATAGTGAGTGCCTTCAATCCGGACAGCTACTATCTCACTCCAAACGGTCTTGTGATTTACTATCAGCAATATGACATTGCGCCATACTCCACCGGAATTGTAGAGTTCACGATTCCATATGATAAAATCGGATGGTCTCCCGAATCATGGAGACAGATTATGTAGCCGGTTGTACAGAACTAAAGCCCATGATTATTCATAGGCTTTAATTCTGTATATACTCATATCTTTATATCAGTTAAAACTATTCTGTATCATATACATAAAATTGGTCTCTTCCTTTTCTTTTAGCCGTATACATGTTGTCGTCCGCCTTTTTGAACAAATCTTCATATGACTTTTCTTCATTTACAATGGCGACGCCTATGCTTACCGAAACCAATTCCTTTTCCATTATCTTCTTCACGAGCCTGCTCAGCTGTTCGCATTTTGCATGTATAAATTCTGCAGAAGGGATATCCTTCATGTATATGCAGAATTCATCTCCGCCTATGCGCCCGATAATATCAGTACTTCTGAATGTAATCTTAAGGCTTCTGCCTAAATCTTCAAGAACCTGATTTCCTGTAAGGTGGCCCAGTGTGTCATTAATATTTTTGAAATTATCGCAATCCAGCAATATCAGCGCATCCATCTTGTGCTTATCCTTGCTGCGTATTCTGTCCACTATCAGCTCCCTGGTGGTTGTGGCATTGTACAGGCCCGTCAGACCGTCAATCTGCGACTTCATAAGAAGCTCTTCCTTTTCAGCCACCTCTTTGCTGATATCTATGAGCTTGCCCATGATTGAGTCCACTCTGCCGTAGTCATCACGCACAATTGAATTAACTGCCTTGAATATTCTTTCTTCTCCGTCGGCAAGTGGAAGCCGAATCATTGATATATATCCATCCGATATATCACCTGACAAAATGCTTTTCATAATGTCCGATACCTTATAAAATACCTCCTGCATTCCAAAGAGGCGGACACATTTGTCGGACAGTTCAAGCCGGTCATCCTTGGGCGAATACTCATAAAGATATTCATTGGAAATCTGAGCAAGCCTCTCATGCCTCCTGTTTTGTATCCTCAGTTTTTTATTTATGCGTATATATGAGATAAAACTGTACAGCAGCACACTTAGGGCCAAAAGCGAAATGAAAATAATCTCTTTCCCATAAGCTCTCAAAATCATGGACGGAGTTATCTTTCTTTCAATATGCATGGTTTCGTTTAGAATTATATCCTGTATACGGCCTTCGTCAATAGAATCTATTGATTTGTTGACAATAGAAAATAGCAGTTCATTGCCGGCCTTAATCCCCATGCAATATTCTCTGGACTCTTTTTGCCTCGGAATTGCCACAATATTGTTATAGCCGTTTTGAATTGTATAAAACGCTATTGAATATGAGTTGCCGTAACCATAATCGGCACGCCCCAATTCTACTGCATTAATACTTTCTTCCCTTGTATTAAAATAAATTGTGTTTTCCTCTTTTATACCTTCAGGCAGAATACCTCCCTTTACGGCTGCATATAGTTTATCATCCAGTCTGGTTGAATCAAGCGAAGAATTTATATACAATATAGTTTCCGACTTCAGAAAAGGATGGGATAAAACCATATCTTCAGAAGTATAATTCAACGTCATACCAAAAAAAATATCAAAACCGCTTTCCAAGGCTTCCTCCATGGTATTGTATATTTCATAGTCTATCGTAAGTCCCGTCATATCTGATATTTCACTGAGCACCTCCTTAGAAATGCCGTTTATTTCTCCGTTTGAATCAATATATTGAATTGGAGCCGCCCCTCCGATAGTCACAGCCTTCAGTACATCCTGTTCAGCTATATACAGCTTCTCCTCCGGTGTAAATGACACCGCTGCCTCCACAGGCAAATAAAACCCTACAATAAAAAACACCCCGATTATAAATATTTTACTCAACATCTTTTTGCAATTATTCATATTGTCCTCTTGTCATAAATGTTGTTTAAAATAATCCGGTATCTCCGTTTATAAAAACATATGTATTCTTGTCCGAAAACTCCTCCGAGTAAAAATAATTAAGCCTGTCAAATCTTTTAATATCTTCAGCATCCCTGATTTGCCTTTCTGCCATAAAGCGCACCATCTCGCCTCTTGCCATTTTCACCTGCGTTCCCTTTTCGATTACTCTGTTTCCCTTCCTTTCGCCGAAAACACATGTAATAAGCCTGATGCCGCCATCAATATAATCAGAAATGCATTTGCTGTATTCTTTAGAAGCTAAATTTATAATGCAGNNCAGCTCAGACGCAATTTTGTCCTTCCAGAAATCGTAAAGCGAGCATGTGTTTCCGGGCTGAAGCCTCGCCTGCATTTCAAGCCTGTATGGGGTTACTCCGTCAAATGGTTTCAGCATTCCGTAAAATCCCGACAATATACGCAAATGATCCTGTATATAACCGAATTCCTCCGTGCAGAACACGTCCGGAGCCATGTACTGATATTGAATCCCTTCATAGGCCAGTATGGACGGAGTAAGGTTTCTGTACAAATTCATTTTCTGAACTCTTTCGTAATTCAATTGGGCGATTTTATCGTTGCACTTCCAGATGTCTTTTGCCTCTTCATACCTCAGGCGTTTCATATGCGATAAAAGCATCTCCGCTTCATTTACAAACTTAGGGATGGCTATATCCCCGTGAAAATCGGCATCAACCTTCATTTTCTTTGCAGGTGAAATTATTATTTTCATCATTGTCTCTCGGTATTGTCAATTTTTATAATATATGATATCAGAAAAAAACCAAAAAATCAATTGACCTGTTGATATATATTCATATTAATGTGAATATCACAGCATATGTGGATTTATTAATAAAATCATGGAAATTAAAAGCATTTTCGACATTTTTCTTGCTTTATTTCACTTCCTATGCTAATATAGAAAAGCTTTAGGAATATATACATTTTGGAGGAAAAATGAGCAACGAAAAACAGTTTGAAACAATTGCCAATCCGGCCCCCCTTGGACTTTTAGGTTTCGGAATGACAACCGTACTTCTTAATCTTCACAACGCAGGAATAATACCTCTTTCCATCGTTATCGTAGCAATGGGCTTCGCTTTGGGCGGCGCTGCACAAATTATTGCAGGAATAATGGAATTCAAGAAAAATAACGTATTCGGAGCCACAGCTTTTACGGCTTATGGATTCTTCTGGTGGTCTCTCATTTTAATTTGGATTAATCCGTTCGATGGGATAAAAGGCGCAGACGACAAAAGTATGGGCTTCTACCTGCTTCTTTGGGGAATATTCACACTTTTCATGTTTATAGGAACATTGAAGCACAACAGAGCATCACAGGTAGTATTCGCGTCACTGACAGTTTTGTTCTTCCTGCTTGCAATAGGTGATTTCACTGGCGTTCATGCAATTAAAACACTGGCAGGATACGTTGGAATATTCTGCGGTGCATCTGCTATCTACAACTCAATGGCGCAGATAATCAACAACGAATTTAAGAAAACAATTATGCCTTTATAATAAAAACAAATCCGGACATTACCATATGCACCGGATTTGTTTTTTAAGCAAATATTCCGTACTGATTTTTAATATCAAATATTTTATCCAGGAAAAAATACTGTATCATCTCACCCTCGGCTGCCAGTTCGAGAAGCTCCTCCTTATCAACCCACTTCACTTCCGCCACCTCTGATTCCTGCAGCTTGAGCTGACTGATATCAATATCCTTTGTTATAAAGTAATAATCGTCAAATCCACTGTCGAAGTTTATGGTGAAGTGAGGTCTTATTCCTCTGAGGTCAATTTCCAGCCCCAGCTCCTCGCTTGTTTCACGCATTGCCGCCGACTGACTGCTATCCCCTGAAACAGCTGAACCGCCCACGGTCAAATCCCATAATCCCGGCCATTTTTTCTTCCACGGCTGCCTTCTTTGTATCAGCAGCTGATTTTTGCTGTTAAATATGCACAAATGAACCACCAGATGATATTCACCTTTTTTAAGCGGGTCACCGCGTCTGTGCTTCCTACCTGTAATCATTCTGTTCTGGTCGTATAAATCCCATATTTCATCATCATTTTCCCGATGCAAGGCTGTTTTATTTTCTTCAGGCATTATTACACTCTCTTTCCAGTAATTATTTTGCTGCTTTTATTGTATGTTTCCTCATCCTGACACCTTTTCACAGGATTCAAAATATTCATATCAATTTTATATTATACCGGCGTTAAAATCAACAGTATTACATCAAATTTTGCACGTGCAAGAGCTTGTATATATATTTGATAATATTTTTAATATTTTTAATTGCATTATTAATTATTTTAATTTTTATATTAAATATTTTAATTTTTATCTTGACATCTAATATAAATATATGTATATTATATGTATAATAAGGATGGTGAAAAAATGAAATATAAAGCACCGAGCAAATGTCCTGTATGCGGAGAAAAATTATCTATTACCAAACTGGGATGCCATAAATGCTCTACGTCGATTGAGGGTGTGTTTGAGCCGTGTGAATTTTGCCGGCTTCCTGAAGAAGAGCTCAGCTTTTTAAAAATTTTCATAAAATGCCGCGGAAGTATAAAAGATGTGGAAAAGGAAATGGGGATATCCTACCCCACAGTACGCGGAAAGCTTGATTCATTGATAAGAAGTCTGGGATATGAGGTTCCTACGAAGGAAACAGAAAAAGAAAATGAAGAAAAAAAGGCTGCGAGGAATGAAATTCTTGATAAGCTTTCAAACGGTGAACTAACACCAAAGGAAGCAACAGAAAAAATAAAAAATCTATAACCGCGGGAGGTAAAAAATGAGTGAGCAGAAAAGAATACTTGAAATGATAGAAAAAGGGCAGATTACAGCCTCTGAAGCAATGGATCTGCTGAATGCACTTAACGCAGCTGAAGCAGAGAATGAAATCAATGCCATAGCTGTGCACAATCCATTGAAATCAAATTATAAATACCTTAAAATCAAAGTGACCTCAGACAACAATACTGTAAATGTGAATGTGAACATTCCCATAAGGTTTCTAAGGGCAATCGGAGGCATTGCAGGCAAATTGACTACAATGATTCCCAAGGATGCACGAAGAGAGATGGAAAGTAAGGGAGTGGATATTTCAAACATTGACTTTGTTGAAATTATTGACGACCTGTTGAGCGGAACCCTTGACGATCCCAGCATAGTTGATATTGATGCATGGGATGAGGAGCATAACACTACTGTAAAAGTTAAAATTTATGCGGAGTAAAACCGGAATGAATAATAAAAGTGCAGCTGCCCGTAAGGGTGCCGCACTTTTATTCTATTGCATATCAAACCATTTTTCAACGCTTTTTGCATCGCCAGGTCTGGCAAAATAATATCCCTGAATATAATCACATTTCATTTCCTCGAGAACCAGTTTCTGCCCGGCGGTTTCCACCCCTTCGGAAACAACCTTCATGCGGAGATTGTGTGCCAACTCAATTATGCTTCCTATAACCCTGTGCTCTGTTTCTCGTTTAATTGCCTTGTCTACAAAAGACTTGTCAATTTTCAGTATGTCAATTGGAAGTATCGTCAGGTAGTTAAGCGATGAATATCCCGTTCCAAAATCATCTAAGGCTATGCTTATCCCAAGCTGCTTTAATTTTTTAAGAATTTCAATATTGTCTTTTGATGAATTCCACAGCACACTTTCCGTAATTTCAAGCTCTAATTGATTTACGGGAAATTTCGTACCAAGCAGAATTTCTTTCAAAATATTACAAAAATTCACGTCGCGCAGCTGGTTTATCGATATATTCACGGACAATTTCCCTATTTTGAAGCCTCTGTCAATCCATGTCTTACCCTGGATGCACGCATTCCTAAGCACCCAATTACCTAAAGGAATAATTAGCCCCGTATATTCGGCAATGGCAATAAATTCTATGGGCGGAATCATTCCAAGCTCTTCCGATTCCAGCCTTGCCAATGCCTCTATTCCCCTAATTTTACCGCTTAGCAAATCCTGCTGAGGCTGATAGTGAATAATTAAGGAATCATTCATAAGCGCTTCTCTTATGCATGCCTCCACCTTGGATTTTCTAAGTATTTCCTCATGCATAAGCGAATCATAAAAACAGTACTGATTTTTCCCTCTCTCCTTTGCCTTGTTGAGAGCAGTATCTGCATTTCTTATAATCTCATTTGCCGACTGGCTGCTTTCAAGCTTGTAAACCACACCTATGCTTGCGGTGAGGTAGACTGATTTTTTCATAATTACAAAGGGTGAAGCAAAGATATCCATTATACCTTCGCAGATATCCTCCACCCCGGAAATACCATTTTCATCGGCAATAAGAATTAAAAATTCATCTCCTCCGAATCTTGCCACCATGTTTTCCTGCCCAACGGTCTCTGAAAGCCTGGCTCCTATATGCTCCAGCAGATTGTCACAAAATTCAAGCCCGAACAAATCATTGTGAACCTTGAAATTATCGAGGTCAAGCATGAGAATCGAGTATAGATTAGAGTTTTCATTATATTTCAAAGTTTTTTCAAGTATGTTCAGAAATTGTATCTTGTTTGGAAGCCCTGTGAGTATATCATAAAATGCAAGGTACTCGATTTTGGACTCCTTCTGCTTTCTTTCCTCTATGTTTGATACGGCTCCCGCAACCTTGTCAGGAATATCCTCGTCGTCAAAATAGACCTTTCCCTTGTTCTGGACCCATGTGTAGTTGCCGAATTCATCCTTTATGCGGTATTCACCGTAAAATTCATCAGTTGTACCATCCAGGCACCTTTCAAAAATGTTAAGAATCCTTTGATAGTCATCAGGGTGAATTGCATTCTCGTTAAAAATAGACTTAAAGCCGCTGCCCACCGGCTCATTACCCGTAATATCCACCCATTTGTCCGAGGTTATAACCTCATCCGTAATTAGGTCCCACTCCCACAGTGCGTCGTTTGCGCTGTCCAAGGCAAGAGTATAGCTTTCCTTCACACGCTCAAGCTCGTTCCTGAGCTTCATGAGAGATTTAATATTTTTATTTTTTTTGAACAGGTCAACCTGTACATAGGCAAGAAAGCCTGTCACTAACAAAAATAAAACAGATATAATAACCATTAAAATTTCTGAAACTTTCATATGTGTTTCCATCTTGGACAGCTGCATAGTCCAGAAACTATCCATGACCGGAATTTGCGTGACATATGGATTTTTAAGCTGTGTATCGCTGTTTGACCAGAACATTCGCCCCTTACTGTCATAGAGGCTTAGTCTGCAGGATGACGGAAGAGCCTCACTGACCAACCTGTCAATACATGAGTTCAAATCAAAAACAACAACAAAAAAACCATCAAATTCATCCCCCTTATAAAGAGGGCAGCGTATTACAAGCCCAAGTGTATTATCTGCATTTTTCATTATATACGGGTCGTTTGCGGTTATTATCCTGTTTTGAATAGATTTATTGACAGCCTCTTCCACCTCATCACGGTCCTTCAGTGACAGACCCATGGTATTGTCATATTCGGGAGGAAACACCATGTCAGTAACCGTTTCTTTATTTTTATGCTGAATTAAAAGAATATCCGGCACTTCAGAAATATACCTTTCCGCCAGAATTTTGAATCTCTCTATGTCTATATCGCTGTCTATTTCATAATTATATGCCAAAGAAGTCAGTACACCCTCAGTCCGTAAAATATGCTGCTGCATCGAATATGCAACAGTCTGTCCTATATTTGTCAATTGATGATTATTTTCTGAATGCTGATAAAACATAAAAAAAGAAATTAGCGTTATAAGTACAACAAGCATTATAACAGTCTGAACAGCTATATATCTGAGATAAGTATTTTTTGTCATGTACGTCCCCCAATGTCCGGCAATTTATATTCTTTTATCTTACTATAATTCGGCAAAATTTTCAAAAAATTTGGGTAATTTAAAAATATGTTCCAATTTTTTTATTACTGCTTATCAGTGGTAAATAAAGTCATGCATATTCAATGCGAAAAATGTTGAATACTGTCGAATATAATGCTATTATGATAAAAAACTACAATAAAGTTATTATATCACGAAGTAGGAGTATGCGATGAAAATAAAATTAATGGCCGATTCAACATGTGATTTATCACCCAGCGTTTTGAACAAATACAATATAGGCCTGGCTCCACTTATTATCACCATTGATGGAAACGAATACCGCGACAGATTTGATATTTCAAATGATGAATTTTACGAAAATTTAAACAGCTACAAATCACACCCCACCACATCCATGCCCAGTCCCGAATCGTATATAGCCTGTATTCAGGAGGCTGTAGAGCAAGGCTGCAACGAAATACTCTGCATTTGTATGTCCAGCGGAACAAGCGGTTCCTACCAGGGAGCACTTCTTGCCAAAAAACTGTATTACGAACAGAACCCTCAATCAGACGTACGCTTTGAGGTAATTGACTCCGTTTCCATGAGCCACGGAAGCGGCTGGCTTATAATGAAATGCGCCATGCTTCTTGAGCAGGGCTACAATTTTGAGGAACTAATACAATACTGCGAAACAGTAAAATACAGAATCAAGCACTTCTTGTCCGTAGACGACCTGGACAACCTGATACGCAGCGGCAGACTCTCAAACTCAGGGGGCCTGATAGGCAAGGTGCTTAGTATAAAGCCCATAATGTCCATGAAAAATACGAAGGGTGCCGTTGTGGCTAAAAAGCGCGGCATGAGACAGGTATATAATTATTATATCCAAGAATTTATAAGGAACGTAGACTATGAGCAAACAAACTTTGTCATTGTAGGATATACGTCAGATATCTCCAGAGCCGAAACACTAAAGGGGATGTTTCATACCGAAACTGATTTCAGAGGTGAAATCTATATCATGCAGATGGGAGTTGCGGTTGGCACCCACGTAGGTCTCGGCGGGCTTTCCCTGTTCTTTGTTGAAAAGGCTCATGATGATTTCATCCATCATGTCAAGGAAGTAATTAAAAGCCATATAAAAATGTAAGCAATTTTTTCCGGCTGTTGGTGATGTAGGCATCGCCGACAGCCGGTTTTTGTATTGCCCTAATTTATAATTATTTTGGTCCACTTTCTATAAACGAATTAAATCGCGTAAATAATATATCCTCTAAATCTCCCCTGCCTCCTCAAGCTCTTTTATAATGATCTTTTTCATTTTCATCATCGCCTGTATTTGAGCATCCGTCTTAGTTAGTTCTCCCATGTTATAGGGTACTATCTGCCAGGATAGACCGAATTTATCCTTAACCCAGCCGCATTGTTCTGACTCTTTGACGTGTGACAGCTTATCCCAGAAGTAGTCAATTTCATCCTGATCTTCACATTCTATTGTCATTGATATGGCTTCGCTGAAATGAAAGTATGGGCCGCCGTCCAGCGCAAGATACTTTTGCCCATTTAGTGTAAACTCGGCAGTAAGTATTTTACCGGACATACCTTCAAAATGCTCATCAAGATTTTCATCAGGATATTTTACAATTGTCTGTATTTCAGAATTAGGAAATACAGATACATAATAATTAATTGCTTCTTCGCAATTATTGTCGCCAAACCATAATGATGGTACTATCTTTTTCATTTTTTCCTCCTCTTTAAATAACCTACTAGATTTTCTATTAATAAATATAGTGCTTACAAATACGTTTAAATTTATTATACCAAAATGATTGTATTTCAAACACTAACTATTTGGTTTGGAACCTCTTTGTTTATAGGTTCAGCTTATAGCTGACTATCATATTTTAATATTAATACTTTATTTTTATGGCTGATATAATATCAAACATACAGTGGACAAATTAAGGATATACACCTATATCGGTGTGTCCTGTTACATGGAGGGTAAATGAAATGTACGATTTTAATGAAATAAAGGATTTTCCTGTTGCAATACTTGGCGGAGGAGCCGTGGGAAAGGCAGTGGGTGCAGATTGCATATTAGGAGGAAATAAGGTACGAATCTGTGATTTGGAGCCGTATGCGTCCAGTACCCTTGCTTATGTGGGCAGGACAGGCATCACGCTTAAGGGAAATGAGAAGAATAAATATGGATTCAAGCGCACCGGCACAGCACATTTTGATATGATAACAACTGATGTAGCTGAATGTGTGAAGGGAGCCAAAATAATCATTGTGACTGTTCCTTCTATCGCTCATGATATCTTCTTTGAAAAGCTGGTTCATGCATTGGAGGATGGCATGATTATTCATATTATTCCCGATAACTACGGGTCCTTGAAGCTAAGGAAGAAAATGAGGGAACTAGGCTGTGAAAAAAAGGTTATTATCGGAGGCTGGTCAAGTGCTCCGTATGGTGCGCGCGTTGTTACCGAGGGAGGAGTCATGACCTCTGAGATATTTTTGGTGTACCGTGCCATAACCCTTAGAGGAGCTGCGCTTCCGACAACCGACCAGGCTGATTTTCTGGAGAGCACTAAGTATCTAGGATGCTTTGATGCAATTACTCAGGGAGACGGCCCATCTGGCGGCAATACGGTATTGGATGTTGGGTTCAGCAATGTGAATCCTGTTCTTCACTGCCCGGGTACATTGCTGGGTGTAGGTGTTATGGAAAACTGGGGAAGGATATTCGGAGGCAATGACAAGTACACATATTCTATTTACAGCCATGCATATTGTCCTTCCATTGCAGAGGTTCAGTATTCCTTTTATCTGGAGGAATTAGAGCTGGCAAAGGCAATAGGCGTAAGTGTTCAGGAACTTCCGAAGAAGAACTTCTTATCCCGAACAAGCATCTTGGGGCCTGAATACATGGGAGAGGATTGCATCGTTCCTTTTGACGAGCAGTATGAAACGGCATATGGTACAGGGCCGTTTACAGTTCACAGCCGCTATATTACAGAGGATGTTCCTGTTGGCTGCCATATTTATCATGAGCTGGGCAAAAAATACGGTGTGGAAACAAAGGTTATAGACAGTATGATTACATTGGCGTCGGTAATGACAGGGCATGATTACTATAAGGAAGGTATGACTCTTGATGATTTAGGAATAGGCCATTTAGACAGAGAACAGCTGCTGGCATATTTGCATGATGGAGTTTATACGGAAAAATAAGGAGGAATGCTGTGAGCTGGAAAGGAATTTTACAGACACCCGGAGACATTTATCAAACACATACGGTTCCTGCCACATATATGGCAGGGCACCCCATTGGAATTATTGCGGTAGACCTAATATATCCAAAACTGCCCGGTAACGTGGCAAATGCCACTACCTATGATTTTCCGGTATTATATAAAAAAGTGAATTTCGATATAGAGCTTCTGTTTGTGGGGGCGCAGGAAATAGAGGCTGAGATAATTGCCGCCGCAAGGGAGCTGGAAGCCGAGGGCGTACGTGCCATTATCGGCGCATGCGGTTATTTCGCCCATTTTCAGAGACAGGTAGCAGGGGCTGTAGATGTGCCTGTGTTTTTATCCAGTCTGTGCCAAATACCTCTGATTAAGCTTGGACTGAAGCCTTCACAAAAGATAGCGGTATTTGCGGCAAGCGGAGAAAATTTAAACGATGCACTGCTTCAGAAGACAGGTGTTGACATAAATGACTGCGTGATTCAGAATATCGGCAATCTGGAAAGCTTTGCGCCCATTCGGTGGGGGCAGACACAACTGGACAATGAACGGCTGACAAGAGACCTGGCGGAAACAGCACAGAGGCTGGTTAATGAAAGACCGGACATAGGGGCAATACTTTTGGAATGCAGCGATCTTCCGCCATATGCCAGCGACATCCAAAGGGCAACCGGACTTCCTGTATTTGATTTTATCACCCTTATTAACTGGGTGAAGCAGGCAGTAGTTCAGAAGAGATATTTCGGATATTTTTAAAGAATTAATGCCAATTGATAATTTTTATATCATCATATAAACCCGTGCTTGCACACATTATTGCGCACAAGCACGGGTTTTATAAAATCAATCTTACTATTTATTCAAATTAATTACAGTACGTCCCTTCAACTGACCCTTCAGCATCAGGTCAACATTTTCGCTGATCTCCGTCAAAGAAATTTCTCGGGAATTGCTTTCCAGACTTTCAGGCTTCCACTTGCTCGCCATCCTATGCCATATCTCCGTACGAATCTGCATTGGGCACTCAACGGAATCAACACCGAGGAGAGCAACGCCGCGCAAAATAAACGGATAAACGGTAATTGCCAAAGACGGAGATGCCACATTTCCGCAGCAGGTTACACAACCGGAATATTTTGTGGACTTTATAGCCGCCTCAAGAATGTTTCCGCCTACTGTGTCAATTACCCCTGCCCATTGTTCCTTAAGCAGGGCCTTGTGTGCATTTTCAAGCAGTTCTTCTCTGGATATAATACTCTTCGCTCCTGATTTTATCAGCATGTCCTTTGCCTGTGCCTTTCCTGTTAACGCTGTAACACTGTAGCCCAGCTTGTGAAGAATGGAAACAGCCACGCTGCCCACGCCGCCTGTTGCACCCGTTACCAATATTGGTCCATCCTCCGGCTTAATTCCATAATTAACAAGCTTGTTAACGGATAATGCCGCCGTAAATCCTGCCGTTCCATAAATCATGCTTTCCTCCATTGAAAGAGATTCAGGAAGCAGTACAACCCATGCTGAAGGCACCCTTATGTATTCTCCGAAGCCGCCGTGAGTGTTCATTCCAAGGTCAAAGCCTGTGACAAGCACCTGCTGTCCCGGCTGAAATTTCCCTGATATATCGCTTATTACAACACCTGCCGCATCAATGCCGGGGGTGTGAGGGTACTTCCTTGTTACTCCTCTGTTGCCTGTTGAAGATAGGGCATCCTTGTAATTAAGGCTTGAATATTCAACCTTTATGATAACCTCTCCCTCCGGCAATGAGGAAGCCTCCATGCTTTCAATGCTTCTTTGAAAAGAGCCGTCGCTCTGCTCTCTGACAATCAATGCTTTGAATGTTTCTTTCATATTTAACTCCATACATTTCCTCCGATTCTAAAAAAGGTTTGATATCAAACTAATTGTAGCATTAATTAAGTTTGATGTCAAACTATATTGTTTTTTTGTATAGAATCATATATAATATTTCCGGAGGAATTAATATGAACGACAAATATATAATATATTTTATAAGCAGAACACGAAAAAAAATGCTGAGATTTCTTGAGCACAAGCTTACAGAACACGGCATGAACGATATTATTACTTCCCACGGGAATATTTTAACCGCCTTGTACAATAACGGAGGCAAGCTTGCAATGAACAAAATTGCAAAGATAATAGGCAAGGACAAATCAACCGTTACACCTTTAATCAATAAATTATTGCAGCTTGGATATATCGAAAAGGTTCAGGATGAGACAGATAAAAGGATTACCTATATTGTTCTGTCCGAGCAGGGCCGCATGCTGAAGCCCAAATTTGACGCCATTTCAGCCCAGATAAACGAAACGGCATATAAGGGGTTTACGGAAGAAGAAAAAGGAACATTTCTGCGGTTGTTAAAAAAGCTGAATACGAACTTCACCGAAGGCCAGGAGGAATAGATATTTCCGGTGCCTTTTTTATCAGTCTCTTATTTTCTAAGCACCCAGAGCTCTATAACTGCTGTCCTCTTAAATACTTAAGCACATCTGCCGCATTTGTGTCCGGCTTCACCTTCGGCATAACCTCTTCTATAATTCCGTTTGCATCAATAATATATGTTGTCCTCACGACGCCAAGGCTTGTTTTGCCGTAAAGCTTCTTTTCCTTCCACACATCGTATATCTTGATTGCTTCAAGCTCCGGGTCGGAAAGCAGAATGAAGGGCAGAGCATATTTATCCACGAATCTCTGATGAGATGCGGGGCTGTCCTTGCTCACTCCTATAACAGGTACATCCAGCTCAATAAATTCATCATACATACCCGCAAATCCGCAGGCCTGCTTTGTGCATCCTGGGGTATTGTCCTTCGGGTAGAAATACAGCACAACCCTTTTCCCCGCAAAGTCTGACAGAGCTACTTCGTTTCCCTCCTTATCCTTCAATATAAATTCCGGTGCCTTTGTTCCCTTTTCCAACATGTTTGTTTCCTCCTTTTAAATATCTCTTCTTATAAATTATCATTACAGTCTGCTCTTAAGAAACGATTATGAGCAAGCTTCTTTCCTGCGGCTGTTTTAAAATTTTCCTCTATGCATTTTCTTATTTTCTGCTGTTCATTTTCTTTATCCATAAACATCAGGTTTTCGAGCAAATCTGCTTCCCACTGTATTTGAAAATCAAGACCGTCAATTTTGGAAGGAGTGTGATGGCTGCCTATTATAAAGCATATCCTGTCGATGTTTTTAGTATAGCCTACCCTTTTCAATATCTCACGCGCTGCGTCGGGCCCCTCCTTTTCCTGATAGACGCCATCAATTGAACCATACTTTTTTTGTGCCTCAACAGCGCCAATATCGTGCAGTATGGCTACAATACTGATTAATTCCTTTTCTTCCTCATCAATATTTTCACCCTCCATTATATCTCTTGCATTTTGCAGAACCTTGAGGGTATGATCTATACCAAAAGGAATTTCATTAAAAACTTCTTTCATCTCTATTATAATTTTTTCTGTAAACATAGATTCCTCCAAGGGTATTTTAATTTGTTGACCCTGTTTAATATTAAGTGGAATACCACTGTTTTAGTATGTTTGAGCGCAAAGGTCAATTTCTAATTATGGCAAGAGCACCAATCCAGCATCGAGCTCAAAATTCTTCACAGAGATATAGAATATATTAATGCCGAAACTTTGCCAAAGCGCATCGCATCAAAATGGCTAAATTTCGAGTTTTATCAGCCTGAAATTCAGCCTTCCTTTTTTATTTACTATTTAATTTATAGCTTTAACCGGACGTGCCTCAATATACCCTCTGTACCCCATTGGCGCAAGCTGGAATCTTGGTGCGGTTTCCGGTGCCCATTGGTATCCGTATACAGAAGGATCAAATTTTTCAATATGCTTCCAACCCTCGTCGATTGCATCCATAAAATCATCATCGCTGTAAGGTTCGCCTTGAAAAACCATTAGTTTACAAGGAGGCAATTCAATAATTTCATACCCATCAGGTATATTGTTGGCGTAGTCTGTCGGAACTTCTACACCTTGCACATATTGAGATGTTCCCTCTTTTATAAGATGCTTTGGAAGCCACATTCCGATAGGTTCATACATAGCTTCCTTTACACTTGAAAGTACCGACCAGACATCACAGCCTACCTCCTCACAGTAGGCAAAATACTCAGCTGCCTTTTTTCCTCTCATTAACAGAACCTTTCGTGCAGGACGTTCAATTACCTGTACAAATACTGACTTAGTATTATTTTCATTCATGGCTTTCTCTCCTTTATGAAATGCTCGGTAGGTATCAAAAACTTTCTGAGGCATAAACAACTTAATTGGCGGTGTATGTTGACTGTATTTACTTGGAAGCATTCCGAATTCCTTTGAAAAAGCCCTTGTGAATCCCTCATGTGAATCAAACACAAAATCCATTGCCACATCTATTATCTTCTCATTGCCGTCTCTCAGTATTAATGCCGCCTTAGTAAGCCTTAATGCACGAATATACTCAAATGGTGCTTTTCCCGTGACCTCTTTAAATAGTCTTGCAGCATGCCATGGCGAATATCCTGCCGCAACAGCTATTTCTTTTAACGTAATTTTTCTTAAGATATTATCATCTATATATTCTTGCATTCGTTGTACCGCCATAATAGTTTCAGCCTCATCCATTTTCTCACCTCCTGATGTCTGAATTATATTCCATAAAAGCTTTTATTTCTTGACTTCCGTTGCTAAAAAATAGAATCTGATATCATAAGCTGATTATTTGTGCCTTGGTTAAAATCATGATATACATCTATGTTCAACATTATGCGGCATAAAATGTTAAATTGTTCTTCGCCTCCTTAAAAATTATTCCCGTCATTTAAATTATCCTTAATAAATTCAAGCTGCGGGAGAATTATCAATGTTTCATCTTCTCTGTCCTCCTGCTTCCAGTACAATATGTGGTTCACTCTTGCAGATAAGGGCTTATATCCTTTGACCATATATTTTCTCATTTCCTGTTTGAAGTTTACGGAAAAAATAAGAATTCTGTTTCCTTTTTCATCTATGCATCCATTATCATCAAAATTCATAACATCTCCGCTGCTTAATTCTTCAGTATATTTTCTCGTTTTATAAAAATGTGAGAGGTATACATCCTTATATTTAAGCTGCAGAACTATGAGTTCAGACGGCGGATATGATTTATTGTCATGCTCATATGAAAAACCTCCGCGAATTACATCAAGAAAACCTATCTTCCGTCCAAGGTAGCTTCCGTTATAATGAATGGATAAAGTCCTTTTCGCCCTGGTCATTCCTACGTAAAGCTGCCTTTTAACATCCTCTGAATCAGGAAGCATATCTTTAAGCATCATAATTACATGGTCAAATTCACGCCCCTTTGATTTATGAATTGTTGAAACAGTTATTCTTTCTTCATTTCTGTAAAAATCCTCTTCTGAAGACTCATTAATAAACAGCAGAAAATCTGTCTTGAATTTTATTTCACCTGAAATATGCTCAAAATCCACAATAATATGCTTTAAAAGCTCAAGATTTTCACTTCTTTTAAATCTTTCATACGTATTTCTTTTTGCAGGTTCCCACACTTCATCTCTTATTACATAAGATTCATCAGTTAATTTCAATTCATCTATAAAGCTTCGTATCTCTATGAGATTTCTCAGCTCGTATTTTTCTCCCCGCTGAATCATACCTGCTTTTATACCGTTCCTGTCAAGCAGAGAAAATATTTGGAGAGCTTCTTCATTAGTCTTTGTAAGAATACAGGTTGAACCGTATATACCTTCCTTCAAAAGCTTATTCACTAATGGAACAACTAAATTTACATCCTTGTATTGTACTATATCCACACTTCCCTTTTCCTTTGAAACGGCTGAAATAGGTGTCTTTTTTAGGCGGCTTTCCATGCTTCTTACAAAATCATTGCTGAATTCAACGATGCTTCTGCTGCTCCTGTAATTTTCCACAAGCTCATACAGCCTTGAGCTTTCCATGCTCAAAATATTGCTCATGTGTTTTGAATCCGAGCCTCTGAATGAATATATATTTTGGTCATCATCTCCAACCGCAATTACTCTCATATCCTCATTTTTGCTTATAAGTGCCTGTACAAGCCTGTATTCGTTCTTGTCCATATCCTGAGCTTCATCAATTACAAGCACCATTTTCGTTATCTTTGAAGGCTCAACTTCTCCGCTCTCTATGCCCAATGCAGCTAACTTTATAATATCAGTGGACTTTTCCACATTTCCCACCTGTCCCAGCAGGTCAAAGCAATATGAATGAAAAGTTTTTATCTCAACATAATTTGCAGAGCTTCCTATAAGCTCCGTCAGACGTTTCTTGAACTCTGTAGCCGCGGCTCTTGAAAATGTAATCATCAGAAGCTGTTCATGCTTTACATCCTCCATCAGCAAAAGTGATGCAAGCTTGTGTACAAGTATTTTTGTTTTCCCGCTGCCCGGTCCTGCCGCCACCAATATGTATTTTGATTCCTTATCGTTTATAATACTCAGCTGTGCAGGAGAAAGCTGACCAAACAGCTGCCTGAATTTTTCCGGTGTTATGTTTTGCTGTATTTCATCACCCTTAGGGCCTTTAAAGTATTTTCTCAAAAATGAACTGTATTCCAGACAGAAGTAATCATCCACAAAACGAAGTGCCGCTTTATAGTCATCCATCATCTTTTTTGCATACTCTCCGACAATATGTATCATTTCCATTTTCTGCTTGTAGTAATTCTTTAAGCTTTTGTAGTCCTCTGTTTTGTATCTGATTTTATTATCCTTTACAAGCCTTTCAATACTGAAGGCATTGTATGTTACAAGAAATCCTCCCTCTAACTTTAATGCTCCTATTTTGGAAAGATAGTAAAGGGAATCCTCAATTTGTTTAGGTGTCGCACTTTTTTTCATGAGCTGCATGCGAAAATTGTATTCCTCCATGAGCTCAAGCACCGAAAATTCCACGGTGGATTCTCTTCCTGCATTTACTTCATCAAGATATTTCAATATAAATTCTGCTATATTCCATCTTTCTTCCAATGCTGCCAATACTTCTGAGTTATCCTTTGTAAGCATTAATCTGATGTGGTTTTTAGAATATTTCGATACTTCTCTTTTTATCAATCCCTTAATTGCCCAAAAGTTCAATATTGTTTTTATTTTATCAGTATTGGATTTTTTAACTCCGATTTCTCCGGCAAGTTCATTAAGTTCCTTTATGTTTTTGTTGGACACTGTCTGGGAAATCTGCGACAAAATAAAGCGCTCCAAATCCATATAGCTGAAAAGTATGCTTGCGGGCTTATTTCCAAAGCCGCTTTCCTCTGCATATACCGTGAGATCCCTTGCATCCGCTAAAATGCCTGCCTGGCGCAGCAGCTGTATGATATGCAATATCTGGGCCTTTTCTATGCCGAGATGGTCTGAAATATAGTCAACTCTGGCCTCTGCATCCTGATCATTTCCTCTGCTGCGGCTTCTTGCAGAAATAAGCTTGTTTATTATTCTTACGGCCTGCTCTTCTTCTTTGCTGTCGAAGAGACCTGATTTCCTTATTTTTTCCGAAGCTTCAGCCGAATTTCTCACCATTATACTGTCGGCATACACCCTTGGCATATTCTGTCCACGCCTTATGTATCCGGCATCTTCCAATGCAGCGATAGCTGTTTTTACTCTCGTTTCTATGTCCTTTACACCATCATCCCAGCCTGCATCCCTGGCTATTTCCAAAGCCGAATTTGACATCCTCGACCTTGTCCTTGTAGCATCCTTTATAGCCTTCCAAACCTGCTGAATTTCCTGTATGCTTATTTTTGTCTGATTTAAAAGCAGAAAATGCTTGTTTAAATCCTCGTCATTAAACAGCACAAAGCACTGAGCATTTATTTTCTGATCCCGCCCCGCTCTCCCGGCTTCCTGAACATAGTTTTCAAGAGAGTCTGAAATATCGTAGTGGATTACCATTCCCACATCCTTTTTATCAACACCCATTCCAAAAGCCGAGGTGGCAACCATTATATCAACTTTTCCGGTAATAAAGTCATCCTGATTCCTGCTCTTTTCAGTTTTGTCCATCTTACCGTTATATGTCCTTGCCGGATATCCGTCCTGGGTAAGCCTCAGGGCAAGTTCCTTAGATTTCTTTGTCCTTGAAACATAAATTATGGTGGGACATTTATTGTATTCAAGAAGGCCTCTCACAGCTTCATACTTTTCTGACTCTTCTTTTTTTATTACTTTGTATGTGAGATTTTTTCTTTCAGAGCTTGCAGTGTAAAGCTTCAGATTTAAATCTAAATTTTTATTAAAATATTCTCGTATGTCATCTATTACATTCTGCTTTGCCGTCGCTGTAAAACATGAAACAGGAATTATGTATCCAAGATTTTTCTTTTCACATATTTTCTTTATAAACTCGGCAATATAAAGATAATCCACTCTGAAATCCTGCCCCCATGCTGAAAAGCAGTGAGCCTCATCAATTACAAACCGTGCAATTTTACGGTCCTGCAAAAGTTTTTCGATAGATCTGGATCTCAGTGATTCAGGAGAAATATACAGAATATGAGCCTCTCCGCTTTCAACTCTCCTGATTGCTTCCATTCTCTCAATAGGGTCAAGTAAACCATTAATAGTCACTGCATCAGTTATGCTTCCTCTTTCCAGATTATCAACCTGATCCTTCATAAGTGACTGAAGGGGCGATATTACCACTGTCAGAGACTTCGTATTCTTTCCCGCCATAAGTGCCGGCACCTGAAATGTAATTGATTTTCCCCCTCCGGTAGGAAATACCGCAAGCAAAGAATCTCCATCCACAGCTGTCATTACAGCCTGCTCCTGCAGGGGAACCCCGTCAAAGCTTCTATAGGCATCATATCCGAAGAATCTTTTAAGGCCTCTGACAGCATCCATCATTTCATCACAAAATACACAGCCTTGGGCACATCTTGTCCCTCTAAGCTTATTCATAACAGAATCCACAAAAGGATACCTCATAAGTATCCACGGAGGAGTTATGGAGTATTCGTCATCGGCATATATCAGTGACAAGCAGTATGCAAGCTCAATTCCATGTTCCCTCAAAAGCTGCTCAATATCTGCATGCTCACATATTTTCCCGTGAAAATACTCCCTTATTTCAATATCACAAGATTCCCTGCCACAGCTGTATTCAACATATGCAAAAAAATCCCGGAACTCCTGCTTATCTCCCAGCAATATGAAATATATGCGCTTCATTTCATCCGGCAGCGACCTGAACGTCTCTACCTCGTCATAGAAAAGCTCTCTTGCCTTCTTTGAATCATTCAAAGGATTATTGAGCTCGTCCGTCTGAAGCTTATAATCCTTCACCAGAGCATGATAC
>DDNC01000027.1 GCA_002340985.1 Firmicutes bacterium UBA2530
ATCTATTGTTACTGCCTTTGGTATTACTTCCAGTATTCCAGGTATTGTTTCAATTGCATACTTATAGGTTACATCCGTAGAGCCGTTCATTACCTTAACTTCTGAGATTGAATTAGGAGCAGTTCCTGCATTTATAATTGTTCCGTTCACAGTTACAACCAATGAATCTCCTGCTGCCAATACTCCGGATGTTAAACTCCAGCCGTTATCGGTTAACTGTGTTCCGTCGTATATCTTAGATTTGCTGTTGGCTTTTACTGTGATTGCCGTCGGCTCTAAAACAGTAATTGTAACAGTAGCAAATTCTGAACTGTATTCGCCTGCCAAAGATCCTCCTGAAACAGTTACGGAATTTTTGTAGGTAAATGTATCTGCTCCTGTAAAGTTAGCAGGCGGATTATAGGTAAATGTACCATCAACGTTCAACACTACGGTTCCTCCCGCAGTAGTCATAATTGTTGTCACAGAAGATGAAGCAACCTGCAGACCTGAAACTGTATATCCTCCGTGTTGCAATTTAGTAGGATTTATACCCACATCATTATTCAATATACTGTCAGAAGCCGCGACTGTAAGGGTCTGTCCCTTGTGTACTGTATATGCATCCCCGAATGCTACCGGCTTAAGCGGAACAACAGGCTTAGGAAAATCTTCTGAGCCCGTGCCTCCTCCTGGGGTGTTCAAGGTATAGTTATACGTTGCGGAAATATTTGTTTCACCTGCACCGTATACTCCCGACTGGGATTCAACAACGTATTCGGGTAAATTATACGCTACTCCTTTAGCCGGTACATTTTTAAAGGTAAGCGTAGTGGATCCATCTATATTGTCTGTAATCTCAACCTCGTCTGCAATAAGTTCTGCCCTTGAAGCTGGTGTAAGCTTAAAGTATGAAGGTATTATGTCCACAACAGTACCTATTGCAAGTGCATTAATGTTTCCTGCTATAGTACTATATATTTCCTGCATTTTATCTGAAGCATTATCTCCCGAAAATATTGAATAATACCTTTCAGCGTAGGCTGTTGCTGATGCCCATCTACCGCTATTATCTACATAAGACATTATACTGCCAGTGTTGCTGTTGCTCGTATATGTTTTAGGAGTCAGACTCAAAAGGTTAGATGCCAGCTTTGCCTGGTTGCTTGCACTTGTTACCGCACTTAGCAGTGCAACCGTATAAATCTTGGCTCCATTGCCGGTCTTGAGTAGCTGTGCCGCTGCAATAGCTTCGTTTAATTCCTCTTTAGAAGTATTCTGTCCTCCATAAGTGCCGCCTCCGGAATCTGCCGAATTCCCATTATATCTAAATGTAGGCATACCGTCTGTCATAAATATTACAATACTTTCAGCATCGCTTCTTTTGACTCCTGACGCCTTTTGAGCCATTAAGAATCCGCCCTCTGTGTTGGTTCCTCCCTGATTGCTGTTTGTTGCCGCAGTTATGGCAGCCTTTGCGCTCGTAAGGCTTGTAGTATAAATCTCGCTTCCCGTCAAGGTTAAGCTGCTTGACCAATTGCTTGACCAACTGCTTGCATTGTATCTGTAAGCATTAGCATTCTCTCCGTATCGCACAACAGAAACTCTTACATTTCCTGATGTGTTGTTATTTGACGTCAATACTCCTTCTACAAATGAGTTTGCGGCATCTCTCGTTATTGTTGCCAGCGTTTTTCCCCCTGAGTTGGTATTGTACATGCTGCCTGAACTGTCAATTACAAGTACTACATCAACTTTTTTACTTGTATCAATATCTGCACCTTTTACAGACAATTTTACTTTATATGTATTGTCCGTTACCTTAGTAGCTTCCTTTTGCAGCTTAATATCATTTGCTGTAGGCACAGCAGCCAACACCACATTCCCCGGCAATCCCGGCATTAGCATCAACATCGCTATTACAAAGCATATTACTCTATTAAACATTTTTGGTTTTTGCATGGTTTTTCCTCCTTTCCTCAATATTTTTGTTTCATTGTTCTTATTCTTTTGGATTGAACCATTAATAACCATTTAATACAAATCACCTCCTCTCCTTGACAGCTATTAATTGTCAATAATTTATTTAGAACAACCTTCCCCCTCATAGAGATAGTTGTATTCTAACAAAAAAATCCGGCTGCAAATAATCTGTGTTATTTTGCAGCCGAACCGTCATAGTTTGCACTTTAGACTTCAAAGCTTTGCGTCCCTGTCTTTCGGCAGGTTTGCCCATATCTTATGTATTCAGGTATTTATCTATTTATACCACCGAATGTGGATTATAAACAATTTTGATATACAATAATATCATATTTTTTTATGTGTACCACTACACAATTTTTTCTTCCCTTTCCATTAATCCTATAAACAGATCGGACAGGTGCGGGTCGAATTGCTTGCCAGCCTGCTCACGTATTTCACGGATGGCTTCGCTGTGTGTCATACGGGATTTATAGGGTCTGTCATTGACCATTACGTCGTATGCATCCGCTATGGCAAATATTCTTGCAACCAACGGAATTTCTTCTTCCTTAAAGAGACCGGGGTAGCCCTTGCCATCCCATCTTTCATGATGGATGAGAATGAGCTCGTCAATTGGTGAAGCATCTCTGAATTCGCGGGCTATATAGTAGCCTATTTCGCTGTGGCGCTTTACATTCTCCCATTCCTCACTGTCAAGAGACCCTTCCTTCTGAAGTATGGACTTCGATACACCGATTTTTCCTATATCATGAAATTCACAAAGGAGCAGGAGCTCTGTTCTTTGAGTTTCGCTTAGACTCAACGCGTCTGCCAACACCATTGTAAGCTCCTTGAGCCTCTCATAATGTGATTTAGTTTCGTATGTTATTTTTTCAAGCCTGCTTTTCAGAAATCTTATCATGGACAGCTTGGATTCCTTGCTTTCCTTGAGCTTTTTGAAATACATTCTGTCTTCGGCTTTTTTGAGTATTTTCTCTATGTCCTCATCTGCTTCTGTCTTTGTTGCTACGCCAAAGCTTACGCTTATTTTCACGTAATCAAGTGGATTCATTTCACATTTGTGCTTTATTCTTTCAACTATGCTCAGAGCTGTCTCCTCCGTGGTGTTTGGCAGCAGCACTATGAATTCGTCTCCACCTACGCGGCTTATGATGTCCTCATCCCTGAAGCAGCTCTTCATTATTTCTGCGGCTTTTTTCAATGCTCCATCGCCCATTCCGTGACCGAAGGCATCGTTTATGAGCTTCAGGCCGTTGATGTCTCCCATTATGAGACTCATTGGCAGCTGTCTGCTTGTATCAAGCCTTGCAAGCTCTTCTTCAAAAAAATTTTTATTGTATAGACCTGTCAGTTTATCCTTGTAGTATAATCGAGCTTTATCTTTGAAATTAATAACATTGCCTGAATCCATATCAGATTCTCCGGCTTTCTTCTGAACATTTTTCTTAATTTCATCTATGTCTGCAAAGAATATGAACAGTGAGTCGCTGTCTATACTCTCGTCGCTGAATACATGTATGAGGTACCATTTGTCGAGCTCATCAAAGTATCTGTCCATTTTAAAGCTCTTTTTGGGTATCATATTGATATATATATCTTTAAGGCAAAGCATGCCGGCATTATTTACAACAATGTCCGAAAGTTTATTGCCCAAAAGCTGCTTGGGATCGATTTTTGTGAGTTTGCAAAATGAATTGCTGATATAGGTAAGAACGTAATCTATGAAATTACCTTCTTTGTTATATATGGTCTTAAATTTAAAATAAAAATCATTGGCGGGATATTCCATTTCTACGCTCCTTTGCTGCAACTAATCGACAATACCATCCGTCAAAAGTCGAATCTGTCTGATAATATCATAATAAACTGAGTAATCATGTCAATTATTGGCATATACTTTATTTTTATTATATAATAATTTAATTATAATTTGCGCCAATTACATTTTCATTTTTTAACAATTACGATTTAATTTTATTGTAATTACAAATTGATTACACAACAAAGTTAGTTTATCAAAATCAGCTTCATCTTGCCGAATTCTTTGGGAGCGAGTTGCGGTTAAGGCATACAAAAACACGGCAGTCTTCAAGCTGTCCGCTTTGAAAAATACCGTGCTGCTATCTGTTGTTTTTAATGTTGTACTGCAGGCTCCCCCTGCATCAGCGACTTGAATGAAAAGCTCACATCTCTCTCATTTATCAAGCTGCTGTTTCTTATTTTAGTATATATTCTGTCCCGTACCACAGCGATTCCGCCATCCTTCACATCGTGCAGAATCATAAGTATCTGACTTTGATTCCAATATGTGAACACATCTCCCTTCCTCAGGGAATACCTCAGAATTTCGGACAATTCTTTTGATTTTCTGCTGCTGTTGTCATTTATATTCATTATGCACAGATAATCATTCTCATCATTTCTGAAAGATTTTCTCTTTTGCAAATTAAGTAGGAATTTAAACGAATCTCTATTGCACTGCATGGCACCCAGCAGATTCTCATCCTCCAGTTCACTGCTGATGCTGTTGAAATCAACGGGATTATCTTTCGATACATGGTTCTGTATTTTGTTGAACATCTCAGTGAACATCGTCGAAGGCTTGATATCCAGCTCTCTCATGAGCAGCTTCATGGAGTATTCGTAATGGTTGATGGCATTTTTTTGCTGCCCTTGCTGCAGCATAGCCTCCATCAAATTGATATGTATGCTTTCCTCATAAGGCTCCACAAGCAGTGCTTCCTCACATAATGCAACAACTGTCTCAGTTTCGTTTTTTTCCTTCAATAATCCAATCAGCTTCTGAAATGTTTTTAAATACAGTCTCTGGTAATAGTTTCTCGTGGGAACCAGCCATACCTCGTATGCATTATCTGAAAGATACAATCCCTTGTAAAGCTTGATTGCACCCTGATATAGTCTTGCTGCCGATTCCGGGTCGTCGTGCTCCATTTCAATATCTCCCTGATGTATGAGCGCCTCAAATTCATCCACATCAATCTCAGTTCTTTCACCAATCTCAAGGCAATAATATCCGTTGATAAAATTAATCATTAAATACTCAGACTCATCTGCGCCGTCAGGTAAAAAAGACTTGATAATTCTTCTCAGTCTGAATATCTGTGTGCGAAGCATATTTTTAGGATCGTCAGATTCGCTTTCAGACAGCAGGTTGTCTATAATCATTTCAGGCAGGAGCTTCTTATTCCTGAATGTAATAAAATACTCAAACAGCTTGTTCAGTCTGTATGTACGGCTTGACTGCCTGAGAATTGACTGGCCGTCTGATTTTATGTCGAATTCACCGAGTGTGCTTATGCTTAGTTTCATATGTACCCCCACAGTAATAGAGACTTAATATATTATATAATTTTCAATATATTTTATCAACAAAATTATTAATATTTATTCTTTTTTTCATCAATATATAAATGAATTTTCTTCATGCTTCCTTGAGAAATATCTATTTTTTCTTGTTGGAGGCAATCAGCTCATTTACAAACATGGACGGCTTTCCAGGAACGATTATGTCCAAAACCCTTCTCGCTCTGGTCATTCCAACATAAAATATTCGTCTTTCCTCTTCCATATATTTTCTGTATTCATCATCTGCCATATTTCTTCCCTCTGACGGAAATTCTCCCTCTATGTTGTCTATCATGTATACCCTGTCGTATTCCAGTCCCTTTGCACTGTGGATTGTTGTGAGAGTAATTCTTGCTCCCCTGTTTTCGGAAGCATTCTTCAGCACATCTTGCATGCTGCTGATTCTTTCGATAAACTCCTTGATATTACTGCAGTATGAGCCTATTTCCTCCAATATTTCGAGTATGTGCATGGCATTCGAAAGGTTGTTCCTTCCTTCATCCTGCATTCTTTCCAGATAGCTGAGATATTCCAGCTCAATTTTTATGAATCTCACCGCATCCTTTGGCTTCAGCCTTGTGATGTAATTTATATCCGCTCTGAAACGGCTTATTCTTTCATATACATAGTTGTCAAAATATCTGTAGTTGTCTAATATATTGAAAACCGTCATATCTGTCTGCGGACTTTCCGTTACGATACGGCACATGCTTTTTGTAAAATATGTATAGCTCTTGTAATATATCCTTGAAAATGCTTCTCTGTCTCTGGGGTCCAGCGCAAGCGCCATGAATGAAAGTATATCCTGAAGTACGGGGCTTGAAAAGAACTTGGTCTTGTCCTCCTTGATGTAAAAATTCACACCCTTTTCGTGAAGATTGGTGGCAAGTATCATTGCAGATATGTTGTTTCTGAACAAAATTCCAACAGTATCATCTCCCGTGTGCTCAAGCTCCTTTATTACCATTCTTGCCTGCTCAGCCCTGCTTGCCGTACGCACGATGTTTATTTCATTTACCTTAGGATTATCAGTGCATATGGATTTTTTGTATCGACTCTTATTGCTTTCTATAAAATTCTTAGCGCCCTCTACTATATTTTTATCACATCTGTAGTTATTTTCCAAAAAGAATATTTTTCCATCCTTGTAGATATCTTTGAACTCCACGAGAAAATCAGGATAGCTGCCTCTGAATGAATATATGGCCTGATCATCGTCTCCAACCATGAACAAATTGTTGTATGTTATGAGCCTTATAATTTCGTGCTGGATTTTGGATGTGTCCTGGACCTCGTCTACCTGTATATACTGGTATGTATTCCTTATCTGCTCCCTGTACCTTTCAGAACCTGAAATTATCTTGTGAGCATACACAAGCATATCGTCAAAATCAACCAGCCTGTTCTTAGCCTTATAATCCTTGTATGCCTCATATATTTTATCAAATCCCTTTATTTCAATTCCGTAATTCTCATACTCTAAAGGGTTTATCATCATATTGTCCGCATAGCCTATGGCTGATGATAGGTTCTCAACCTCTTCATCGCTTACATAGCTGAAGTACGACTTTGAATAATATGATCTGAGTATTTCAGCCAGTACGCTGTAATTATTTGTCAGGAGTTCAAAATCAATGCCCTTTCTTCTGTAAAAGTCTCTGACGATCTTGTAAGAAAAGGCATGGATAGTAGAAAATTCAGTTTTCGCTTTATATGAGTCTCCAAAGTATGATTGAAACCTGCTTTTCATATCATTGGCTGCCATCTTTGAAAATGTGATAGTGAGGATTTTTTCTCTGCACTTATTTTCATACAGGAGCTTTCCTGCTCTGGCTATGGTTACGGTGGTTTTTCCGGAGCCGGCTGTTGAAAGAACAAGAGCGGTTCCCTTGTCGAAGGAGGATGCCTCAATCTGCTGATTGTTGAGCCTCACTCCTTTTACTTCCTTTAAAAATTCAAAGTAATCCATTGTGCTATTTTCCCACAACTCTTTCAAGCACCTCTGCCGCTCTGATTTTCACGTACCTGCATCCTTCGGTTTCACTCCTGTGTGCTGCCTTTATGCCTGCGCAGTCCAAAGCTCCAAACTCTTTTTCAAATTCCTCGACAAATTTCTTTGTTACTTCCTTCATCTCCTCATTTGTGGAGGGCCTGTCCTCGGTATACATAATTCCAAGTGCCGACACCGCTCCCAAAAGTGCACCACATGTTTTTTCAGACTGAATTCCGCCGCCGAAGGGGCAAACAGCCTTTATAAATCTTTCGTCCAGACTTAGTTCATATTTTTCATTTGCAGCCATTAAGAGTGCCTCTGCACAATTGATGTGGTACAGCTCCTGCTCTTCCTGAGGATATGCTTTTTCCATCATGCTTATTCTATCTACGATTTTCTTTATTTCCTTAGTATTGTCCATATTTCCTCCTACATAAACATAAACATGCTCATGAGTGCCGACAGCACCATTCCCAAAGCAAGCACCAGACATATGACTCTCATTGTTGTTGTTACTTTCTTATTCATTTTAATCCTCCATTGCTTTATAATAATATATTTTATCACATATATAATAATATTTACAGCTTGAACTTTTCATAATTTTATATTTTTTATTCCCACAATTATTTACCATTGTAATTTGTGTTTATTGTAATATAATTATATGAAGATTGCGATTATTAATTTCTACAGAAAGCGGAATTTATATGATATATAATAAAACCAAAAAAACAAGACATAAAAAAATCATAATAGCTGCTGTGGTTTTTCTTTTAATCTATTTATCTGTTTCTATAATGAACATATTGATTGAGCCTGATGGTTACTTTGTTCCTGATTACGAGAAAACGGATATTTCGGAAATATTGGAAAAGAACCAATTGAGCGAAGAGGATTACAGGGAGCTGTTTTATCAGACGGGTATTGGAAAAACAGCTGTTGATGAAATTCTCAGCAGCGCAAACGGAAAAGATGAATTGTTGGAATTTCAAGACAATTTCATGCGAAAAAATAATGTGTTATGCGAATCCATAGGCATAATTACAAATCAGGAATCCATAGTGAACGACGAAGGGCAGCCCGCATACGGATTTAATCTCGCTCCCTACAAAAACGGCTATGTCCTCATAACAAAGGCCACGCATTCCTTGGGCTGGAGGCACGGCCACGCCGCCATTGTAACGGCCGCCGAAAACAATGAAACACTTGAGGCAATTATTCTGGGAAGCAACTCAATGCTGCAGAATATAAACAAATGGAGAATATATCCGTCCTTTATTATGCTTAAGCTGAAAGATGCATCTCCTGAAAAGCTTGATGAAATTGCACAGTTTGCTAAAGATAACCTTAATGATATCCCTTACGGGCTGACAACCGGGCTGACATCCAAAAAGAATCCTTCACCGGAAAATATAAAGGGCACACAATGCTCACACCTTGCCTGGTACCCGTTTATGCAGTTCGGATATGATACAGACTCCGACGGCTCATGGCTTGTAACGCCAAAAGACATTGCCAATAGCGATCTATTTGAGGTTGTGCAGATTTATGGCGTAAACCCCGAGGAAATCTGGCAGTAAGGACTTAAAGACGAAGAAAGGCCACAGCTTGGCGCTGTAGCCTTCTATGTATTAATCTTCAAATTGTTTGCTATCTACGTCCTCAAATTCGTCGTCGTACTCATCGTCATCATCAAAGTCGAAATCATAATCATCATCGTCATAGTCATCATCATATTCATCGATTTCCATGTCACCGAACAATTCTTCTTCGACTAATGACAAATCTTCATCCAATAAATCCAGGTACTCATTTACTTCATCCTGCTCTTCAACAATGTCATCCATCGCGTCTGCGATTTCTTCAATAACTTCCATCAAAGCATTGAATAATTTTCCTTCCTTGGTGTCCGCCTTAACATCCAGGCCATCAGCCAAGCCTCTTAAATAAGAAATTTTTTCATACAGAAAATCCATAGTTTCCCTCCTTATACTCTTGACAGATATTCACCGGTTCTGGTGTCTATCTTTATTTTGTCGCCAATTTCAACAAACAGCGGCACGTTTACTTTAGCCCCTGTTTCAACAATGGCAGGTTTATTAGCTCCTGTTGCAGTGTCACCCTTAAATCCGGGTTCAGTTTCAGTAATCTCAAGCTCAACAAAGTTTGGTGCGCTTACTTCAAACGGCTTTCCTTCATAGAATCTCATCTGCGCAAATTCATTTTCCTTAATATACTTAATTGCCTCTTCAACCTGGTCATAGTTTAACGGAATTTGCTCGAATGACTCAGGGTCCATAAAATAATAAAGCTCCCCGTCATTATATAAGTATTGCATATCCTTTGATTCTATACGTGCAAGAGGGAATTTTTCAGTAGGATTGAATGTCTCCTCCCTTGTAGCTCCTGTCACGATATTTTTCAATTTTGCTCTAACAAAAGCCGCTCCCTTACCCGGTTTAACGTGCTGAAAATCAATTATTTGCCATAATCCATTATTCCAAGATATAGTAATGCCTTTTTTAAAATCACTTGCTGTAACCATTGATTGTCTCCTCCTTATGAATATTATAACCAGCTGACTGCTGCTTATTCCTTTATTATTGTTCTTCCTGTTGCAGGAACAACAGTAACGCTCTTTTCTTCCCTTGTCTTAGTATCAGTAATTGTAAAGGTTCCCGGATGAACAGGTGTTCCGTCAGCATTGAAGTATAGTTCTCCCGTTCCGGTATATTTTATTTTATATCTTTCCTTAACAGACACTGTCTTAATAATCACGGTGTTATTCTTCAGATAATATCTTCCTGTGCCGGAGTTGACGGCAATCTGATATTTTCCGGAGGAGCCTTTCATTGCTTCCATCTGAATGAACCTTGCATCACCTAAAAATCCTTCTGCTATCTTATCCATATATCTGAAATTAGCTGAAATTCTAGGCATGCACACAACCATTAAGATTCCGATTAAAGAAAATACAGTAATTACTTCCAAAAGAGTAAAACCATCGTCTTTCATGGACAATCTCCAAGATAACTACCTATCCCATTTTATAAATTAATTCAAGGTTTGTCAATGTTTTAATGCGTTTTTTTGAAAATTTGTCTTTTTTTAGCTGCCCCTCATATAATACACCTGATGTATTTCATAATTCCGTCCATTTTTTAAAAGTACCAAGGTTACAATAATTGCCTTAGCATCTCTGAACTTAGTTCCTTCAGGGTAAGGCGCCATCTTCAGTTCAGATACATATGTTCCAAGTTCTGCATTGGCGGTATCATTCATGCTGCCGTTACCATAAAATATTTTATCATTTCTCACCTCAAATATGTAGCAGTACCGCTCATCTATGCCATATCTGAAGGCAACCTTGTCCACAGCAACCTCTCTGCCATAGTTCAACGCACTCGATTGACCTGACTTTATATAGACTATTTCCCCTGCTTCCATTACCTTGACCGATAAAAAGTTCAAAATGTATTGAGAATGAAATTCCAGCTCAGAGTCATTCCTTAGCAATTCAGCGTTTTTGAAATTGACCGTTAGAACAGTAATAGCAAAAGCAGCAATAATACTTACAATTCCCAGGGATATTAAAAGTTCAGCCGTTGTAAAGGCACTCGTATTTTTCTTCATCTCAATTCTCACAAGGAAAACCCTGCATAATAAAGCTGCCTTTCAGATTCTGCTGTGCCTGACCTTACCTCTGCATATGAGGGAATACATACAATTATATCAGCTGAGGTACGCTTTTCTGTACCTGATTCAAAAATGTAGACCGAGCTGACCCTAATGGTGAGTTTCCCATCCATAAATGTAAGATTTTTGCGATTGGCTATTTCGGTACGAGGATTTTGTCCGCTTACACAGCGAAAAATATTGTCAAGCATGTACCGTTTGTAACTGTTCTCAAAAACTTCTTCTGCCGTCTCATCATCCGAATTATCCGTCAGGTATTCATCCGCCATGCTCAAGCTTTTCTCAGATGCATCACATATCAATTCATATATGTTTGAATACGTCCTGTTAAGCCCATCCTCAGACAAATAAAATGCCTTCCTCAGCTCGCTATTGGATTTTCTTATTTTCAACTGGCCCATCGCTACGCTCAGCATGAGAGACACAATAACCGTTACTGCCGCAATAATTACAACAACAAGTACCATGACAGATCCCCTTTTATCATATACCACCGGCAATTCTGCTCCCCTCAATATAGTTAATTACTTCACCCTTATCAAACACAAATACCTCAATCCTATAAAGTAAAACACCCTGGGTTATTCTTACCAGAGAACCGTATTCGCTCTTCGTCTGCTCCATACGCTTCTCATAACAACCTATATCCGAATTGTACGAGTAATTCATTTCATTTATTTCACCGATATCCACCGACTTGAATTTCTCAATAATCCTCTGAGCCTCCATCAAGGATTTGAATTCCTTGCTGCTCTCGTTGTTTATATGTGCTGAAAGCGTCATCATTGACATAAGAGGTATTATTGTAACAGCAAGTATGCTTAAAGCAATTATAGCTTCAATCAGTGTAAAACCGTCTGTATTAGTTTTCATAACAAATCACCCTTTAATTATAATTCAGTGAATAAAAGTTCACTATGATCACCGCGTTGATTCTTCCGCCTCTAAGCTCAAATGCATTGACACTGCCCACAGCAGCATTTACACCTTTATTTTTAATATCATCCATGAAGCCCAGCAGACATTCATATGTGCATTCAAACTCAATTTCCGATGTAAGGCTATCCGCGACACCTGCCACATCTGGCTCTTGATAAAACCTTATTCTCTTTATTTCCATTCCGTTGCTTTCGCATAAATCATTTAAGAAAAGCATTGCATCCTCAGGGTACAGACAGATTTCATCCCATATATATACATTATCCGGCAAGCTTACATTCTTGCTCATATACACATCCGCGGCTCTGATGTTATCATGCATGTGATTAAACTGCTCCTTTATGTCTCTGTATTTATCCATAGTCCCTGTAATACTTGTGTATATCTCTGTTAGTATACCCGAATATGTCAAAGCAATTGCTATGCATAAAACAAGCAACAATAATGCAATTCTTGCGCTATTAACCTTCTCTGTGATTTTCATTCTTTCTATATACTTCATGGACGTACGCTCCGCAACACACAGTGAACCGTATAGACATATCCTTCTTCCGGATTTCCGTTTCTTGACACCTCATCGATATAAATATCCTGAACATAAGATAATCCCCTAAGATTGCTCAAAAATAAGGCAATTTCCTCAATTGAACCAGATGTGCAATCTGCACTTACACCTGCAATTCCTACATGCATTGATTTAAGGAATGTGTTTTCAGGCAAGGCAGAAAATATACACCTGAATATTTCCGAATCCACATAACTTTCTGCTTCGATTTTATTTTTAAGAGACTCCATATCCGCAATACTTTTTTCATTTTCATAGTTTTCCGCCTTCAGCCTCTCTATTTCATTATTAAGCAGGATATTTTCTTCACTTGACACATATGCCTCCATATGTTCGTACTCCCTGTGCAGCGTAAAGGCAAATACAGCTCCCATAATAAAAAAAAGTGACGATACAAGAATAACGGCCATAGCTGCAGCAATCTTGAAGTCACTTATTTCATTATATTTAGATTTGTGAAGCCTATAAGATCCTCTTCCTTCATTAAGCGCCGCAAGCACAGGCATAAAACAGCGCCCGTCATAGCACACTTCATCAATCCCCTGCAAAAATATCGGCAGCTCCGTAACTATTTCAACAGTAGGCAATTCATCAGACATACTTTCAATGAAAGACGGCAAAAGCCCTTTGATTTCTGAATTAAATATATACATCCTGCTTATTTTGCTTTCTTTGTCTATTGACTGGTAGTACCTGATACATCTGATTATCTCATCCAAGCATATGTTTAAGGGATTGTCCCCGGAAGGATAACTACTATCCATATAAATGGCGGCCTCCTCAACAACAATGTCTCCCGCCGTGCCATGATAAATTTCGGCAGTTCTTGAAAAATCGCTTACACCTCTGTTCATGACTGTGAAACTGATTCTTTTTTCCCCTATATCCGCAAAGGCAGACACCTTTTCCTTCAAGTTCCGAAGCTTATTTACACAGCTACAATATATTTCAAATCCTGCAGGTTTCAGCCCTGATTTTAAGGCAAGCTCCCCATAGCTCGCCAACAATTTTTCCGGGATGCAATAAATTATATACCATGCATATTTTTCATAAGTGCAATCTTCAGCAACCTCATAGTGCATCCTGTAATCAGATGAGTTAAATGGCATGAGCTGACTCAGCTCATACCCTATCATAGACATTATTTCATTTCTTTTTTTAAGTAACGGTAGTCTGAGCCTCCGCACTATTACGCTTTTGGAGTTTATGACAAATACAGTCCTTCTTGTATTAATCCTGTTCCTGCACAGTATTTCCCTGATTCTCTCTGCCACATAATCCACATCCGCAATATTCCCGTCATCAACTCCCCGGAAAATACCCTCACAAATGCACCGCAGCCTTGACAGGCTGCCCTTCTTCACCGAAGCCTGAGCAATATTAATACTACTATCATTTATTTCCACAGCCAATATCATTTTGTACTCCTATACCAGCAAGTTCCGCATTTTTCTTGAATATTAAGCCTATATTTACAAATTATGGTATATAGATTATATATAAATAGACAAACTATGTCAAAGAATTTAATATTAAAAAATCATAAAATGTGTTTCAAATAGTTAAGAATGAGGAATTATGTCGATTGTTGTCGTATGTTGATATCATCATACCTTAATTTATCAACCATATAAAACTACACCTCGCTCATTTATTTTATATGCAAATGTCGAAGAATTTTTAACGTTTCTTTCCCATTCTTTATTTGTCTAAACTAAAACATCAAGATCTCACAATCTACTTCCGTATATATGTCAGTTAATAAATTCCTTTTATCCGGACTGTTTTTTATAATGCATAAATCTATATCACTATTAGAGCTATACATCCCATTTGCAACAGAGCCAAACAATATGATTTTTGACGGATTAAACTTAACTGCAATTTGCCTAACAACATTATCAACATGATATTCAATATTGCTTGTCATGATTTACCCCCCTTGTATATTTTTTTAATATTATTATACCCTTTATGAACAGAAATCCACTGTTTTTTAAAGTTAAAGGGCCGGCTACGCCGACCCTTATGTTAGTTTATTGAGTTTCTCATATAGATTGTTTGAATTGCTTTAACTTCTTGTTCATCCTTCGCCAATTCGAGTGTAATCAGTACTTCCCTTGGATTTTCAATAGATTTGCTTATGTCAAATCCTGCAATTGAAGCTCCTATAGTTATTTCTGGTTCAGTTCCATCCTTGAAGACCAACCTTCCACCTACAACTCTGAAAGTAATCTCTTTACCGTCACGGATAAAAATTTTTTCAGTTTCATTGTATTCTGTAGCTTCAAGAATCTTATCGGTCATGAAATTTATGATATACTGCGACTGATATTGAAGCTCCGACTCCGTGTTTAGTCTGTTATAACTTCTGTAATTAGCTATGAAGAACGACATGACCACACCTATGACTATTGTTGCTAAGCCAAGAATAACAATCAATTCTATTAATGTGAATCCTCTTTTATTTTTCATAAAAACACCTTTAATTTCCTGAGATGTTTAAAACCTTGACTACTGAAGCGAATACATGCTTGTGGAAGTAATATTAATTTTCTTGAAAACACCTTCTAACGGACTAAGGTATTCATTAAAAACCTCCAATGAAACCTTACCTTCGCCTTTTTCATCTATAAACCGCAACGCATAAGTTACCGTATAAGTTTTGCCAGCCTCAATCAATTCCCAGTTAAGCCCTTCCATATTGTTGCTGCTGCTAATCAAGTCATAGCTTTTATCGTCATTATGTGCATACAATTTAAAGCTCTTAATGCCATATGCCGATCCTGACTTATTGCTTTCTATAATCTGGAACACCGCATTATTTTCGCCAGCTTCAAACTCAAATCCGAAGGTATAATTAATACCTGAAACGATTTTATAGTCTTGCTTAGGTGTACCCATGAGTGTATATTTCAGTTCCTTCTCCTTATTAGGATACATAGAATAATTTTTCAATTTACTGTAATTCTTTGTATATGTCACAAATACTTCTAAGTTTCCACTTGGCATTGTTCCTTTAACTTTAGACGTACCCGCAGTATACCCACGTTTTTCCGGTGAAAGTACTTCATAGGGCTCCCCAGGTGCAAGTTCTTTTACGTATTGAGCAAATCTCTCTCCGCTTTCATATACATAATTCACAGTCAATATATATGTAGGCTTCTTGTTTACATTAATATTTACCGTAGTAATAGTAAAGTATTCTCCTACAAGCCCGTCAGGGTCCTCACCATATATATTTGTTATATGCATCACAACTTTATATTTAAATGAATCATCTCCTACATACCCTTCTTTAGGTGTATATATGAACTTACCTTCATCCGTCAACTCTATTGTGCCGTTTGAAGGACGCTTTTCAATAAATATTTGCAAATCTGAAATTCTATATCCCTTATCTTCGCCAACATTTAACTTCTTAGAATCATAGGCACTTGGTATTGGATTTATAAGCAATGAAGTATCGTATGCAACTTCCTGCGGCGGAAGGTTTATGATCGGCGCCAATGCTCCCATAGGTACGTCAAATGTTTTTGTTGTTTTAACATCAGGAGTGTTTTTATGGTAGTAATCTATTCCGCAATTTTCATTTGCAAAAGCAACACCATACTTGTCTCCCGTATATTTGGTTTCAACTCTTATCTTCTTCTCATCCGTATTGATATTTCCTATATTCCAAGTAAGCTTGCCACTTTCATCAATTGTAACATTTTCAGGAAGCTTATTTTTATTGAATGTAAAACCTGTTGGCAACGTGTCGGTTACAACGGCTCTATCAGCTATGTCTTCGCTTATTTTATCTGCCAAAAGCGAATATATCTTTGTTAAGTCATCTGCCGTAGTTGCCTTGTAATATGCTTCAGGATAATTGTTCGGAATAGCAGGATTTAATGCCTGTACAGCTCCTTTATCATTACTTATTAAAGCAACTGTGTAAATTTTAGCATTTGTAGCATTTTTTAAGTTAATTGCAGCCTCTATTGTTTTACTTACAGCTTTGGCATCTGGCTTATCATATGTTGGACTTGCTGTACCTGTCGTAAGACCATTATCTTGATAATAAAATCCGGCTGAACCATCTGTCATGTATATAACATAACGGTCTATATTATTCCTGGCACCATTATCACTGCTAAAAGCATCTTGAGCTTTCATAAAACCTGCCTGGCTGTTTGTTCCTCCATTAGGTGTTAGTCCTGTATAACTTCCTTTTGCAATACTATTTACGGAAGTAAAAGACTGAATTATATCCGCATCATCCCACGTAAGACCTCTCCCTTTAGGATTTGGATAATTTTTATCATTATCATCCCAACCTGAATATGTCACTATGGATACTCTATTCATGCTTATTTCATTTGCAGGTATTACCCTGTCAATAAATGTATTAGCAGCCTGCTTCAATACATCCATTCTTGAAGTACCATTAGCTCCTGCATCCGAATCCCTTCCAAGTTCAAAATTCATACTGCCTGATTTATCGAATACAAGCACAATATCTGCTGCCTTTCTCTCTATAATTGGAGTTCCTTCTACAGATATGTCAATATAAAATTCATTCGTCTTATCTTTAATGCGCTCAGCGTTTTTTTTCAACAACACCTGACCCTCTGTTCCATAATAATAATCTATGGTAACTGTCTTATTTGGCATAGTGAAGGAAATTAATTTAGTAACCTGGTCAATATTACGATCAATGCTATCATCACTTATTTTCGCTTTCTGGAATACCTTGCCTTCAATCTTTGTCATTTCAAGCCTTACATTATTTTCAGGCGCAGCATTTATTATGCTCTTGTCAGGTTGCAGCACATTGTCATAATAGTAATTTATCTTCAGTGCTCTCGGTGTCTTAAGATAAATTCTCACTGTTCTGCTATTTCCACTTGATATACTAAGTGAATTTTTATTGCTTGTCAAGGTCTGCCAATTTCCCGTTGTACCCTGACGTGTTTCTATATTTTCAAAGATATATCCATCTTTTGCACTTACGGTGGTGCTTATAGATGCTGCTGTACCAAATTTGCTTGGTATTATCTCCTTAACAAAGATGCCATCAACATATATTTCAGTTATTAATGTTCTGTCACCGCTGCTACTTGGCGACGTAGTGGTGCTCAAAGTAACAAACTCATCATTTACTATCAGGTTATTCTCAACTAAATGTATTCTTAACGTCAAAGTAGTATTGTTGCTTATTGATATGCTTCCGCTAAAATCGTTCCAGCTTCCTAATGAACCAACCCTTGTATCGATTTTGGCTGCAACATATCCTGCTTTTGGACTAACAGTGGTTGTTTCAGGGTTAGCTGAATAATCCTGTTCCTCTGCATACTTGAGAACACCTCCAAGGTATGTTTCGATTCTCACTGTCTTGCTACCGCTTGCCGGAGTACTGTTTGTGAGAACCGTTACGTATTCATTGTCCGTCGCAATAGGAGTAAGATAGATTCTCAAGGTCCTGTTGGCATTATCGTTGATATTAATGGCCGAACCGTTATAGTTGCTATAAGCTGTGGAACCGCTCTCCGAATTAATCTGCATGCTTGTTACCGCATATCCTTGCTTTGCAGTAATTACAGGAGTTCCCGGGTTAGCTGAATAATTGTTCGATATTAAGCTTACCTCGCTGTTGCTTACATATGTCTGCACTGTCAGAGTCTTCTTTCCGCTTAAAGCAGGAACAGTCCCAGTAGACACAGATATATATCCATTGTTGATTATGCGGTTGTCTGTCACAAGATAAACCTTGAGTGTGGTTTTCCCGTTACTGTCGATTTCTATATTGGAGTTACCGGCGAAATTACTCCAGCTTCCGGAAGTTCCTTTTCTTGTTTCCATTCTTGAAATAACATATGGTCCCTTTGCAGCTACTATTGTATTTCCTGGATTTGCTGAATAATTTCGGTTTATAGTATATTGAAGAACACCTCTCAAATATACTTCAACACTCAGGGTTCTGTTGCCGCCTGCTGCTTGCGGGTTTGTGGTCACGGATATATAGTCATTATCAATAACCGTCTGAGGAATGGACTTGATGTTAATCTTCAGCGTTCTATATCCCGCCGTATCCGCCGTATTTATATTGAAACTTGTTCCGTTATTAAAACCTTCAGTTCCACCCGTGCCGTTTTGATTGGATCTGTTCATTGATGTAATTTCATATCCGCTCTTTGGAACAACATTAATCACACCCGGTCCTGGGCTCCCAAATCTAAACATGCTGGATGCTGTTGACCCTGAATCGTATTCAGCGCTGCTTGAACCGTTTAAGTATACCTGAACACGCATATATTTACTTACATTGTTATTACCGATATTGGTAGTGTTATTTTGTGTTTCCACACTGACAAATTCATTGTCTGCAATTTTCTGAGGAACAGTTTTTAAATAAATTCTGAGTGTTCGATATTTTCCCGCACCTGTGCTTATAGAAAAAGCTGTTCCATTTTCAAAAACAGTGTTTCCGGTTGTCTTATTTTCATCAGATCTGAATAAATCTGAAATTCCATATCCGTCCTTTGCAGTAACTGTAACTGCGCCTGGACCATTATTCCCGAATCTGAACCTTGCAGATGAGCCTGAATCATATATTGGTACAGTTTCATCGTCTACGAATACCTGAAGCTGCATATATGTTCTGCTGTCGTTACTGCCATCGTTGGTTGTATTTCCTTGTGAAACTACATTCACATATCCATTGTCTACTATTGTTTGAGGTCTTGAACTGAGGTATATCTTGAGTGTCTTATATTTTCCTGTGCCAGAATTTATCGAGAAAGCAGTTTCATTAACAAATGTGGTGCTACCATCTGCTGAACCTTCGTTGGATATATATAAATCTGAAATTCCATATCCGGCTTTTGCAGCAACCGTAACTGTACCGGGACCGTTGCTTGAAAAGCGAATAAGCTTGCTACTACCCTCACCTGAATCAAATTTTACTGCTCCGTCTAAAAACACCTGCACTCTCATATATCTGCTGTTGCTTCCGCTTGTAGCAGTGTTGTACTGCGTGGTTATTGTTGCATAATCGTTAGCTGCAACAGTTGCTGCATATGCATAATTGTCCGGCAATGCCGGTATTATCATCAGCATTGCCATAATCATATACAAAATCTTTATAAATAAATTACTTTTCATATACTTTCCTCCTCTCCTTATTTCATCTTCCAATTTGCAAATTTTAATAAATTGCTGAAATCTACTTTCCCGCCTTCTGTTTCGTCAGTTTTAAAGGTTGTTATATTCATATTCTCGACAGATATACTGTCTGAAAACACAGAAGTATGCAGGTTATTTTCGGCTATTATCTTAGATACAATATCCTTATTGTAGGTAAACGTCTTGGCGCCTACTTCTATTGTCACGGTTCCCCCGCAAATTATTGCACCTTCAAAGCTTTCAACATTCGATGATATCGTTAAATTTCCGTTGGTGATAATTAGCCCCTTGTAGTTACTACTTTTAAGTGTCTCTGAACCTCCTGCATTATTTATGTAAATATAATTTAGAGGATCACTGTTATTTACTCTTGCAATTTCCTCTGAAGACATTGTAATCAAATTATCATTGATTTGATTATTAAACGTTAGCTGACCGGTAATGCTTCCTCCGCCGGCTTTCATGTCATATCCGAGGCGCTCTGTCTGCCTGGAATATTCATTTTTAAATGTAATAAAGCTCTCTCGATCACTGATTTCATAGCTTGAACGCATTATTTTCTTATCATTAATAACGCTGCCTAAGCCGAGAACCACTCCGTTTACATTTATGCCATCAGGGATGCTTAAATCTCCGTATTCATTATTTTGATAAAAGTACATGTAGTCAGCCTTGTGCATCGCCGTAAACACACTGCTGTCATCGAAGCGGTCCGCAAGCCTCAAGTGTCCATAATCTGCAAAACTAACCTTACTTATATCCTTCCCGTCTTTTGAATAATAAGAACTAAGCAAGGGCTGAAGATATGCCCTGTAGTTTCCTTTAACAGACAGAGATTCTCCCGTCTGGTATTTGTTTCCCGAACTATTGACTACATTTACATATGACGTACCCTGCAAATATAAATCCTTCGTAATTGTAAAGCTCAATCCCGATGCTTCATTGATATTCACTCCGCTTGAATTATCGGAGCCTGCGTACAGACCTCCGTCTGAAAATCCATAATAGGAGCCATTGATATATACTGTCTGGTTAGGCTTATTAATTTCTAAATCATCACGTACATATATTTCTGAGCCCGGTGAATCAGCTCTGAATTCTGCCCCAGTTCCATTCATCAGTATATTTCTTGAATATACGTTTCGCACATTAAGCGTATTGCCGCTGTTTAATCTAATACCACTGTCTTCAACATCTGAACTCACATCACCTTTTACAGTTAAATCATTTTTAAATGTAACATCCGATGCATTTATATCCATATTTTCTTCGACAAATACTTTGCCATTAAAAGTACTGCTGCTTTTAATTACCAGATTTTCCGCCGTTAAAGCCTTAAGCCAGAAAGGATTAACACCGATTTTCTTTATTTCCACAGTGTAAGCTTCGTTGTAATTTGCAACAGAAATATTCATATCAACTGCGGTAGTTCTCGTTATTCCCTTATCCGAAGTGTATTGGGATTCAATTTTAACAGTCAGTTTATTTCCCGAAAAACTGAGCGGAGTATTTTTTATTTCAACAACCAGCATTGAATCAGACACACCTTTGATTACTTCTGCTATATCGGACTCTGCTGCATAATCATTTTCGGCAAGAATCCTGTCCTTATATGCACTTTCAAATTCATTTTTTGCCTTATCCTGAAGCGCATTATAGTCAAGCGAGTATGTAATATCAGAGTCTACATCTGATAATATAAAATATTGAATGCGCTCTACGTTTACTCCGGCTTTTATTTCCTCAATAATTTCAGCCTCATGCTCTTCATAGTACTGCACGAATTCCTTTGCTTTTCCGTTTCCTTCCTCCACTGCTTTTTCAATCAGCCAATATGCTTTTTCATAGGCTTTATCGAGGCCTGATTCCGATTTATAAAATGCTTCCTTTATGTCTGTATTTGCTTTCTTAATTTTATAGTTCATCATTGTAACAGCCAAAATGGAGGTACCAAGCAGCGAAATAACTGCCACTGCCATTACAAGCATCACCATTGTTGAACCCTTGTTGCTAAATAATTTCTTTTTCATACTCATCACCCTTTTCAAGAAATTATATTGGTTTAACAGGTTTCTTTTTGAAAATTGTAGTTCCGGATATCGTATTTATTTCTTTCCCGTCTTTTTTTACCGTAATCACTATATCATACAATAAATTGTCCGGCTGTGGACCCGAGGCCTGATTTTTTATAACATTTACTTTTCCGGTTAAAATAACAACTTTATTCACATCATATTGTTCGCCCGGTTTGCTGTAAATATATAAGTTTACGGTATGTCCAGAGACAGTATTTGATATGGTTATAGTGAGATTATCCTCATTGAGCACTCTTTTAATATTTTTAACCAAATCATTCGTAATAGTTATACTATCATCAGAGTCAATTGTTCTCTCGTTTCCGTTGAAGTCAATTTCTTCCGCAGTGCTGTCAGCCCCTACCTTACCGCTGATATTTATAGCTAAATTATATCCGTCCTTCGCTGCATTTATAGTAAACTCTCCACGGTTATCCGCTCCATCGTTATAGATGAACCCCGGGTCAATACCTTTAACATAATCAATATCCAAAGTATCCATAGCCTTTATTTCTTCCATATATTTTTGTGCAAGCAGCAACGCCTCGTATTCCTTGCGGCTTTCTGTATTAATCTTCTGAGAAGTTATGAACATGCTCATAAGGGGGCTGACGACAACCCCTAACACTGCTAATGTTACAATTATTTCAATTAAAGTCAGTCCTTTTTTATTTAATAGCTTTTTCAATAACCTCGCCGCCTTCTTAATTTTAAAAATTTGTTTTCATTAATTTTATATTATTTTCTTGTCACCACTAACGCTCTTGGTTCTTTAAAATAAATTCTTTGATTTGAAGTGTCATCACCTTCTATATCAACCCTAATACTAAGTCCTGATGCATTGTTTACAGAAATATTTGCCCCTGATGAATCAGCATTTGAGTTTCTTTTACTTGAATATATCTTTATATTAATATTTCCGTTTTTTACAGGCACAAACTCAGCCCAGCCTCCCATTGACGGGTATGCACTATTTTTTGTATTATATTTAAAATAATATTTGTCATTTTCCTTGTTAAAACTTAAAGCTATATTTTCAACAGAATTGCTGTCCGCGTAAACATATGTCGATCTTTCGGGATCGCCTGCCTTGCCTAACATAATAGTCGGCAAATCAGAGCTCTCCGGTACAACACTCATATAAAAATCATAGTTGCCCGAGGCTACAGCAAATACAGCTGCATCCGTCGAAAACGGATTAGCCTTGCCGGATTGGGCCAGATCGGTCCAGAGCCAATCGGTGTTTGTTTCCTTGAAATCAACCGGCTTAGGTATTTCGTAGAAGTTCAGGGTCATTGTTCCCTGAAGCATGTCGCCCTGAGATACTATGGTGTTGATGTTTGTTATGGATATGTCCACAGGGTTGTTTTGTATGGAATCTATGAACTTTAGCATGTTGCTGTAGGTACCTTCAAAGGTTATAGTTGCTGAAATCCGTCTTACTGTTGGCGAAGAGCCTCCATCTGCTGGCTGTGATTGTCCAGCTGTCTTGTCGGTAGCCTCTTTTGCTGCGGAGCCGTTTATTTCATTCATCAATATGTCGAGAGAGCTGAGCTCCGCTGTCTTTGATGCTGTAGCCGGGGCTATTGAAACCGGAGCTATGTCTGTGAAGCTTATGTTACTGGCTCCAATGTTGTTTGCTGCCAAGTAGCTGTTCAGGAATACTATGAGCTGTTCCTGACGGAGGTCTGATATTACCTTTAGGTCATTTATTTCCCCGGTAATTGTGTTCAGACTTTCCTCGTGCTTATTTTTCAGCACTATGTTTTGTGTCATCTCATTATATGCGGCACTTTTGCCTGTGTATTCTTCTCTGAGAGCATCCAGGCTCAGGAAATTCAGTGACGGTCCGAATTTAAAGGCTGCATATACCATTATTGTTATAATAAGGATTAATATTAGTACTCGTTCTCTTTTACTCAGCTTCATATGATATCACATCCTTTAAGTCACAGACTACAGTGTATGAATAGTTGGAGCTTCCGCCTTCTGTTCCGTCAACTACGGCGGGTATATATACTTTGTCTNNTGTCTATAAATTCTATTTCCTTGAGGTTTTTCTCAAATTGTGCAGTTTCCTGTCTGGTGGCTGAAGTACACTGGAGCTGTATGACTGTACCGTCAGCACTCATGGAATTAATTTTTGTTCCCAGCGGAATTGCTGCCGCCAACTGCTCAAACATGAGAGAATTTACGGCATCCTCGCCGCTTATGGCCTTCTGAAGCTTTGTTACCTCATCCAGGTATCTCTGCAGCAGCCTTGCCTTGTTTCTTGTTTCTATTGATTCACTGTTCAGTGCTATGTTTTCTTCATTGGATATAAATTTATTCATTGCCTCTATTTCTTTTTCGAGATGGGATTTTTCCACCATATATGAATATCCGAAATATGCAGCCGTCAATATTATTATCAGTCCCACAGCCATTGCTACAACTCCCGTGCTGAAGCTGCTCTTGTGCTGCTTTTTCTTATCGTACAGGAAGTTGATATCTTTTTTCCCTATATAAACCGAAAGTATGGAATTCATGTAGGAGGTTACATCAACACCTGCACCAACGTTTGACAGATTGTTAATCAGCTCTGTGCTAAGGTTCAGATGCTCCTCCATGTATTCTTCAATACCCTGTATTTTTGAATACATACCATAGATATATATTTTCTTTATCTGATTATCCTTGTTGTTGGAATTGTAGTATCTTATGTAGCGGTTGAATTCGTCAAGCCACATGCTCACATTGTTTTCAAGAACGCTGACCTTGGAAACACTCATTACACTTTCATCGTAGCCCCACAATGACAGCTTTGATATTTCGCGCATGGAGTCCTCATCGCTCATGCTGAATACTGCAGAATAGTTTTTCACCACATCGTTCATTCCGCTTGTGGATATTCTGGTAAACACATTTTTTCCGCCGCTCAATACACTGAAGGATATGCTGCTGTAGCCTATATCCACAAACGCTGCGGATTCTCCAGATTTAAGGTAGCTGCCGTTTAGTGTAAGATTCTGGTCGCTTATTTTATCCAAGCAGTTTTGAGACAGGTCAATGGCATTGAGCTCAAGCTTCATCCTTTCCGCAAGCTGTATATAATCATTGTAAATATCTGACGGAAGGCCGTATACCATGTATCTCGCCTTTCCCACTCCGTTTTCTGTTGTTTTCATGAGAGATTTGTATATGAGCTTGTAATTGTCTAAGTTAACCGATAAAAGCTGGTCCAGCTCGTTTTTAATCATGGACATTGTCTCGGCATTGCTTTTCAGAACCGGAAGGTCCATACTTCGTGTAATCGTGGCGTTTGTATTGATAATGAATGTTGCCTTCTTAGTATTTATGCTGTTTTCAGAAAATGCCTTTTCAAGCTTTTCAATTATGGATTCCATATCCACGATTTTACCATCGTCAATACTACCCGGGTCAACGTTCAGCATTACGCTCTTGTGAACAGTTACGCTTGAGCCTCTCCGTGAACCCTCTAAAATTATTATTCTGCGGTTTTTAAATTCTAATGATACAATTTTCCCCATGTCTTTTCTCCTGATAAGTATGACATTATGATTGCTTTCTCTTGTTTATATAAAAATGTTAATATACCAATTAATGAATTCTGTCCCGTAAAAGATGTATGTCAATGCAGCTAAGGATATAAAGGGGCCAAATGGTATTTCATCCTTTCTGCTTTTAATTTTCAATCCCAATAAAATCAGTGATATAATCGCACCTGAAACAAATGATGTAAGTGTGATAAAAAGCACTCCTCTTATGCCAAGAATAAGTCCAAGTGCAGCCATAAGCTTTATGTCACCGCCGCCCATGGCATTTGTAAGGAATGCTATTGCCAAAAACATCCCGAAGCCTATTAGACTTCCCAGCAAGCTGTTGTACAGTCCCGCTCTCTCTATGAATATGAAAACAACTCCCACAACCGCCAATGCAATATTGGCACCGTCTGGGATTATTTTATGCTTTAAATCGATAAAACTGATAACAACTAAAATACTGATTATGATGCAGTATATGACAGAAGTCAGGCTAAAGCCGTATTTCAGATATAAAAGAGCATACAGCACTCCGTTCAGCAGCTCTATCAGAGGGTATTGCGGCGAATAGCCTTCGCCGCAATACCTGCATTTTCCTCTGTTTGCTATGTAATTTACCNNATTTACCACCGGCAGCATATCTATGAAATTCAGCCGGTGACCGCAGCTCCCGCAGGAGGACGGCGGCTTTATAATTGATATTCCCGCAGGTATGCGGAAGATGCATACGTTGAGGAACGAGCCTATAAACAGGCCGTAAATTAAGAAAATCAATGTCATTGCTATTTCCAATGTAATGATTGACCATCCTTATGTTTTATAAATTGTTAAATTACCTCTGAACCTTCAAGACAGATTAAACGTTCCGATGCATAGCCTGTGTCTTGTTATGGAATTACTTTTTTGTAACTGTAACCTTTCCACTATCAGCATCTAATGTGATGTCAACATTAGTATCACTTACAGTTGCAGACGGTTTTTGGAATTTTAACCCGGAATCGATGTAATCACCACTTTCTAATTCTGTAATAGTTATAGTAGAATCAGAACTTCTTACATAATATAGTTCCGCAGCCTTTGCTATCATTTCAAGAGTTGATTTGTCTGCATCTTCTTTTGCCTTATCCTGAATACCCATAAACCTCGGTACTGCGATCGCCATAATAATCGCCAACACTGCCAGCACCACAATCAATTCAATCAATGTGAATCCTTTTCTGTTCTTTAAACTGTTAATTAATCTAAACATCTTTTCTCTCCTCTTCTTCTCTAATTATTTTATTTATATAAACATCCAACAAGACTAATATATGATTATTGCAATGCCTTTGCCGAATGCTTTATATCTGAGTTTTCTGTATATACCCACCGTAACAAAGTTCAAACATCCCCGTTACTGAACCGTTTTAACCATATCAAACATCGGTGTTACCATTGCTATTACTATGAACCCTATGATTATTGCCATGAACACTATCATTATTGGCTCAAGCATTGTGGTAAGGCGCTGTACGGCAGTATCCACTTCCTCGTCATAAAAGTCTGCAGTCTTATCCAAAATTTCTTCTATGGAACCTGAGTCCTCACCTATTTTTATCATGGAGTGAACCATGGGAGGGAAAACCCCCTGCTGCTTCAGAGGCTGGGACAGTGCCATTCCTTTTCGCACATCTTCCTTTGCCTCGATAATTTTACTTCCTATATATGTATTGCCTGTTACGCCTGAAACAGTATCCAGTGCCTGCAACAATGGCACTCCACTTCCCATGAGTGTTGACAGTGTCCTTGTAAATCTTGAAGTGGCAACCTTGAGGGCTAAATTTTTAACTACAGGTATTTTGAGTTTGTAGTAATCCTCTTTGTATTTAACCTTTGAGTTTTTCATCAGTGCTGATATGCCCACTATTATAAGCAGCAAAACCAATACAAATATATACCAGTACTGCTTCAGTGCATTGCTAAAATTTATCAGCATTGTAGTAAGCGGCGGGAGCTCTACTCCCGAGCTTGAATACATTTCCACAAATGTAGGCATTATCGTAGTCAGAAGAAACACAACCACTACAACGCACACAATCGCAAGTATTGCGGGATATGTCATTGCAGACTTTATTTTGTTTTCTATTTTATATTCTTTTTCAAAGTGCACTGCCAACCTGTCCATAATCAAATCTATGTTACCGCTCAGCTCTCCAGCCTCAACCATGCTTATGAAAATTGGCGGAAAGGCGTCCTTGTGGTAGTACAGTGCTTCGGACAGAGTATTTCCCTTCTGAAGGTCCTCGTACATTCGCCCGATAATTTTTGCAAGGCGTTTGTTTTCCGTCTGCTGCCTGAGTATGTCAAGACTGCTGACTATGGTTACACCAGCTCTCAGCATGGCATGGAGCTGCTTGCAGAAAACCGCCAGATCCTTGGACTTTATTCTCTTCACAGAAATACTGCTCATGTCAATTGAGCCTTCGGATTTGTCAATATTTATTATGGTATAGCTGTTTTGCTTCAGGTATTCAATTACCTCGGTTTTTGATTCAGCGCTGTACTTTATTTTTTGCCTTTTTCCCGATGGATCTACCACACTGCATTTGTATGCTGCCATATGTTCTTCCTTCTCATATAATATTTGTACGATACGCAACTTTCTTGTGTCACGGATATTCCTGTTACAGCTGCTTCATAACATAATCGAAATCCAGTGCTGCCTTAAGCAGCGTCTGTCTGGAAATTTTTCTGTCGCTGTACATTTTCAGCAGGCTGGAATCCATTGTCTGCATTCCAAACTTGGAGCCTGTTTGAATCTGATTTTGAATCTGATGAGTTTTCTTTTCTCTTATAAGATTTCTTATGGCCGGTGTGGAAACCATTATTTCAACTGCAGCCATACGCTCCTTTTCCTCTATGTCCAGTACTAACTGCTGGGATATAACTCCCTCCAGCACGTTGGCAAGCTGAATTGTTACCTGCTGCTGCTGGTGAGGCGGAAATACGTCTATTATTCTGTCTATAGTCTTGGCGGCACCTGTAGTGTGCAGGGTTGAAAAAACAAGATGTCCGGTCTCTGCTGCCGTTAGTGCTATTTCCATGGTTTCAAGGTCTCGCATCTCTCCCAGCAATATGACATCCGGGTCCTGCCTCAGGCAAGCCCTCAGTCCTGATGCAAAGGATTTGAAGTCACTTCTGTATTCACGCTGGTTTACAATACTCTTGTTGTGCTTGTGAAGATATTCTATAGGGTCTTCCAATGTAATAACATGGCATTTTCTCTCGCTGTTTATAATGTTTACCATGGATGCCAATGTGGTTGACTTACCGCTTCCGGTAGGGCCTGTAACCAGTATGAGCCCTCTTTGCTTCTGTGTAAAATCATAGAGCACATCCGGCATGTTTATTTCCTTAAGTGTTGGTATGTTCATCTGAACCGAGCGTATTGCTATGGAATAACTGCCTCTCTGCTTGAATATGTTGATTCTGAATCTTCCCATATTTTGAACGGCATAGGACATATCGAAATCTCCTATCTCGTTTATTTCAGCAAACTGCTCAGGCTTTGTTACCTGCCTCACAAGTTCTTCTGTATCAGCAGGAGTAAGCTTGTCACCACTTGCATAAATCAATACTCCGTTCACTCTGAAGCACGGGGCGCATCCCACGGATATATGAAGGTCCGAGCCTTTCATTATCACCAATTTGGTCAACAGTTCGTTTATATTCATCCGCTACCTCTCTACACTATTTTATATACTATCTGTGAAAATTCATCCGTTGTTGTGATTCCTGAGAGCACAAGCCCAAGGCAGTTATCTCTCAGTGTTTTCATTCCGGCCTTCTGTGCAGCTGCGGCAAGCTCATCTGCATTTCTTCCGTTTTGCACCGCTTCTCTTACATCCTTATCCATTTTAAGTATTTCATGAATTGCAATTCTTCCGCTGTAGCCTGTGTAATAGCATTTTGGGCATCCTCTGCCTCTGTGAAGGGTTACGTTCCCATTAACACCCAGCAGATTTTTTTCAATGTCGCTTGCTTCATATTCAGTTTTACAGTTTGTGCATATTCTTTTTACAAGTCTTTGCGCCACGATACCTCTCAGTGATGCAGCTAAGAGAAATGGCTTTATTCCCATATCCTGAAGTCTCATAACCGTTGATGGGGCATCATTAGTATGGAGTGTGGATATTACAAGGTGCCCTGTAATTGCAGCTCTTACTGCTATTTCAGCCGTTTCCTCATCCCTTATTTCTCCAACCATTATTATGTCAGGGTCCTGCCTGAGTATTGACCTGAGTCCTGTGGCAAACAGAAGTCCTGCCTTTGTATTAACCTGCACCTGGTTGATTCCTTCTATTTTGTATTCAACCGGGTCTTCAACAGTAATTATATTTTTATTGATTTTATTCAGCTCGTTTAATGCGGCATACAATGTTGTTGTTTTACCGCTGCCTGTTGGTTGATGTCATTTACCAGTACAACCAAGTAACATAAATAAAGCTCCTATTGCAGGAGCTTTATAACGCTATTTTCCTTTAATTCTTTCTTGAAACCTTTCAAAACTTACATCATGATATCTTTTGTACTCTTTAACTGCTTTGTCTGCCATTTTAACAATTTCATCACGCAAAGACTTCTGAAGCAGCTTGATATTCTCATCAGATAACTTCTTATCTTTTAAATCATCATTAAACATTGTCTTTGTAGTATCTTTGTATCGGCTTCTCTTGACAATCTCCTTAAAGGTTTCTGACTGCTGCTGAGTTAATTGCTTGTCTGCAAGCTTACCTATAAAGTCTATGTTATCCCAATACATATCTATAGCCTTGTAATACGATTTGAATTCATCCTCTGCTAAAAAGTCAATTTTGTTTGTTATAGTTCCTTTCTTCTCAAAAGAGTTATTCGCTTTTTCTGTAGCAGATTTAAGTTCGTAGAATTCATTTATTACATCATTTGAATATGAAGGATCTGCGATATATTTACGACGTACAGCCTCAATAGGAGTATAACTGTTTGGCGTTGTTAATGGTAAAAGAATATCCATAACACCTCCGCCCATTTGGTCTAACAGATAATTAATGTTTTTCGGAGATGCATACTTCGATTCGGGGAATACTTGTGCTACAGCCTTTGCTAAATGAATTGCAATACTTGATGTGGTATCATCATATTGGTCTTGCTTTAACACTCCTTGCATGCTCTGATTAACGATAGCTCCACCACTCCATTTTTCATTTTTTTCTACATCAATTATTGGTCTAAACACAGTTTCGGTATTTGGAGTTAAAGCGTCAAGTAAAGTACCGAAATAACCATTGAAAGCATCTGCTCCCTCTTTTTCAAGTACTGCGTTCAACCCTCTCTCAAAATCAGAGCCAAACAGCGCTGCAACATCTTTTGGTTTTGGTATTCTAATAAATGCACCATCGGAAGTTTTCCAAGGCAAAATCCAATAATTATCTTTAATTCCCTTAGATAATTTCTTGTAATCCTCATCATCTCTATGAAAAGCCCATAATAATATTGTTGGGATAGTCAGCATTGTAATTGATTTAATCCATGTTTGTTTTCGTACTTCTGAGTCTGTGATTAAACTTCTTTTCAGTTTGTCAATGCCTTGCAATCCTGCGTTAAAATAAGGTATTATTTGCCCTGCCGCTGTATTCATTATTGTTCCTTTTCTCATGAAGTTGAGAGTAACATCATCTGATTTATGCAAAGCATAAATTGAGGCGTCATATTCATTCTTGTACAGCTCCATACCTTTCTTATAAGCTTTTTCATATTCAGCATATCTCGGAGCCGCTTCCGCCCAATCGTTCATGTCAGCGATCATTCCTATAAAGTGGTCTAAATTACTTCTTCCCGTACTCTTTTTCCCTTTCCTAAAATCAGTAAGTTTGTTTCTCATATCCTTACTCATTTTTGTTTCAGCGCCTTGAATACTCGAACCATAACCACCGCCTAACGCTTTAAACTTATTATATCCTTCACTTTCTTTTAAAACATTAATCACCGCTGCTCCAGTTGCTTTTGCATATTCAAAAGGGTTATTATGACTTCCATACAGAAAGGCTTGCTGTATATCTCTTGGTATGTTTGAGGTTAAAGCAAACATAGGATTGGCGCCTGTTGTTAGGGCTGTTATTTTACGTCTTACTTCGGCAATTGCCTGTACCGTAAAATCAAGCTGTACCTTATCCATATTGGTCATAGCCTTAAGGAAATTCTCATCAAAAACTTGGTAAAATTCTTTTTTACCATCTTTGTTTATAACTCCGATAATGTCCTTATCCCTACTTTTAGGCAAAGACTTATAGTTTTCTATAAAATCAGGAATAGCGTTAATTATCTCATCTAACTCCTTAGCGTTGGAATTTTTTTTAAAATCCCAATCTATCATATCCTTAATACCTCGAGTACTTACAACCTGCCTTTCCATGTCCGGCGATACCCTGTCTATAAAATTACCCAATCCGTCAACAGTTTTGTAATGCTCTATAACTGAACGCATGACATTATTCTTAGTCTGCGCATTTACGGCACGATTTACTTGCATAACAATTCCGTCAATAGGGCTTATCGTATCGCGGTCACTGCCTTTTTCGCTCAATCTGTCAACGGGTGATTTTTGGTCATTAAATCCAGCTTTTGTATTCTTACCTTTTATTTGTCCGTCTTTAACTCTGAACATAGGAACATAGTAAGGGTATTTTTTTCGCATTACTTCATAGATTTTCTTGCTATCAGGACCCAACATATTTGTATCGATAACCCAAGCTTTAAAATAAGCATCATACCATTTATATAAACGTTCAGACAGTTCTTTAAACTCAGGGAATTGTTGTTCCATGGCATTTAAGCGTTCCTGCGATACCTCTATATCTTTAGGGAATATTTGATGTCCCTTATCTTCTAAGGTTAACGCATGCTTAAGCTTCAAATATAATTCAAATTCAGAAGTGTTCTTACCTGAAGCGTCTAATATTTTTTGAAGATTATCTTCCTTATATATAATGTTATTAGTGGGTGATGACATTTCTCCACGCAGGATTGAGTCGATACGTCCTCCGTTCTTGTTTGTTTGTAATGCCAAAAGATAAGGATTTAAACTTGGAGGAACTTTTTTTCCTGTGCTATCTTCAATTGTTTTTACATAACGATTAAACGGTGCAAACACATCAAAAAATAACATATTCGCATTTTCTGCTGTTATTTTATCTTTTAATGTTTTTCTATTTTCATCTGCTGCAACCATTGTTTTTTTAGCCTTTTCCATCCATTCACCATTAACCCATCTTAAAACATCTGCTCTGATTTCCTGGATATTTTTTAAATCCTTTAAGTTTAAGGATTGCTCAAATGTATTATAGAAATCTCCTGCAAATTCCTTAGCTGTATTGATATCTGTTAAATAATATCTAAGAAATTCGGCGACTGCTTCAGCAGGATATTCGGACTCAGAATAGGCTTTTTTAAATTCAGGACTCATTTTATTAACCATAGATTGTATTATCTCAGGATGGTTTGTATTAAAACTGTATTGTTTATCAAGATGATGTCCTAATTCGTGAGCAACTACACCTAAATCATTATCATATTTTATTCTGATAACTTCAGGCATTACTTTATAGAATCCTAACGCCTTTCTTTTATTGTACTTTCTGCTGTTCACTGGTATGTTGAATAATTTTGAGATATCGCCTTTTATTTCTGACGGCCGTTTTAAAGGTCTGGACATGTCAACTTCGCCTTTAATTGTATCAGTTTTACCTTTGAATGCTTGTTCACCTGTGGATTGCTGAGTAGCTTGTTTAAGTTTCTGTTGAGGCGCCTTTACTTCTTGCTTACTCTGTTCAGAAACATCCATAAATACATCAAGCAACCCATTTTCTATCTCGGCAGCAGTTAACTCTGGATGCGCTTCGTGAATTATCTCAGCAAGCTTAAACAGTGAATCAGAATCCATTTTGTTATTATCTGTAATGCCGTTTGATATTTTTTCCGTAAGTTTAGCCGCTTCATTTATTTGTGTGTCAGGAATATCAAAATCTTGTCGCAATCTCTCAGATGTGTTATTTACCGCCGAATCTTCGCTCTTGACATTTCCGGTGCTTTGTGGTATGTTATCCTCAAAAGAAGGATTCTGGTCTTGGTCGTTTCTGACGTAAAGCGTGGAGCTGTTTTCAGCATCACGCGCCAAGACGTCTCCTTCTTTAGGAGTCACTTCGGAGCTTAACGAACGTAGTTTTGAGCCGGGTGGCTCTTTTGATGTGGAATCATAAATTACATTGCCTGCTTCGGTATTTCTTTTAATGTAATTATCGTAATTTTCTCTGCCGTATGCGCTTGTCATGACATTTGCAGCTATGTTCACATCTTCAATTCTACCAATACCATCAATAAGCAAGCTCGCCATTATTGGTCTATTCTCACCATCCACTAAATTTGTTATAACAACAATGTTATTGTCGTGAGAATTTAATACGCTTATTGGATTTTTAATTGCTTGTGGTAATTGCTTTGCAATTTCAACACCTAATCCGTGATATTTTCTTTTTTGCTTTCCTTCGGAGTTTATAATTCTTTCAAGCTTATTGCTTGCTACAGTTATTGGAAGATTTTTAATCCCATATTCTTGATATATTTCAGGCGTTTCTTTCAATACTGTCAAGTGATTATCTTTTTTAAATTCCCCTGATATCCAATCGTCGATTTGCTTTCCGAATAAATCATTATCTGTCGATTCGGTAGATGTGTTTATTTCTTGATTTACAATATTATTATGTGCTACAATACCTTGAGCAGGATTTATACCCTCGCTTTCAGAGACCACTTCGGATATTGGCGATTGGAGCCTTTCGCCGAGCGGCTTATTATTTTCTCCTACGTCTTTAAATGAGTTTTGAATTGCGTTATTGTTGTTATCGGCTGATTGCTCAACAGCAACATTATCATTCGCCTGCGACGGAATAATGGCTTCTGCTTGTACAATCGGAGTTTGTTGTTCCATAACAGAAGGCGCTTGATTGTCACCTTGGAAATAAACTCCCCCGCCCATTACTCCTGATACTCCTGCTCCGATTAAAGCGGAATATAGAACCTCTTCCATAGAAGCCCAATCCGCGTTTGGGTCATATGTCAATCGCTTGGCTACAGGTTGTAATATCTCCGATATAGCTTCTTCCGCACCTTCGCCTGCCATATTTGCAATATAAGTTAAAGCCTTTGCCAACTTAGGCGATTTTGCTATTCCTTGAGCCATTTTCTTGATAGTATTGTCAGCTATACCACTTGCGCCCAATTTTTCAGCCATAGGCAAACCACCAACAATTTTTTCAGTAGCCATTTCAATTCCTGCCGATAATGCTCCGTATGCAATTTGCTGATTTATGTCTGCGCCGCTTTGTCTCGCCTCGCTTGCTCCTTGACCGAATACTCTTGTTCCTAAAACTTGCATCATGCCTAACCCAGTAAGAGACGCTGTACCGATATCGGCTCCCATTTGTCCGGCTCCAGTCAGGATGTCGTATGCTATTGCTCCGCCTTTAGTTAATCCCTGCTTGCCTTTTGCTGTGTTTTCCTGTGCTGCCATTAATAAATCGTCTGATTGCTGCATAAGTTCTTTTGCGCTTGGTTGAGCCTTGTAACTTAATTCAAATCCGCTTTTTGTTTTGGGTAAGTTTTCTCCTAATACTAATGCATTGCCTGTACCTATTTTTTCGCTTACCGTTCCTGAAGAACTTAGTATTCCGCCTAACCAATTTTGCCCTATAGAAGCTGCGCCGTGCCCTGTTCTTTCTATTAATGAAGGATTGTTGTCATTAGATGTGTCGGCAACTTTATCCTGTCCTCTTTGGTATAATTCAATGTTATTTTTAGGCATAGTTATGTTAGACAAAACATCCACCAGCTCCATTTCGGGAGTGGTGGACTTCGGTATTGAAACATTCATAGGATATTGCTTGAAAGGTGCGTTTGTTTTTTCTGCAATGGTTGACTTATTATACGGTGCCTGTAGATTTATTTGTGGCGTATCCGCAAATTGATTCCTCTGCGCAGGCTGTACGCTTTGTTGCGGTGTAAGATTATATTTCTGCGCTACTTCTGGTTTAAATTGACTTGCGGACACTTTGTTACTGTCAAGCATATATTTGTACACATCGCCTATTTGTTGATCGCTTAATTGCGACTTATTGATTGAGCCGCTTCTTAATCCCTGGTATAGCTCTTCTATTTTCGCCATAGTTTAATACCCCCAAAATTTAGCGCCCGTTTCGCTCCTTATTGCATCTAGTACAGGATTTGTATAGACTTTTGTGCTTTTTTTAGATTGCGACGGCGCATTACTCGATTGCAATTCTTGTAACAGCATCAAATCATAAGGGTCATATCCTAAGCTTCCTATTAACTGTAAATATAAAGCATTCACCTCATCGTACGACGGATAAGCCTTATTGTAACCCGTTACTCTTCCTGTTAGTGAATCTATTACAGGTTCTTCTTTTGTCAACATATTAACCGCTTGTTGCCATATATCCAATCTCTGTGGCATTGTTATTGCGTTGTTTTTTGAAGCATCACCGCTACCGCTTGCCGTTTTAAACTTACTTTGATAAGCGATTAAATCTTTCTGCATCTTATCTTGGATATTAAGCAAATTAATCTGCTCTGAAGGAGTTCCTACCGGAACACCTAATATATTGGCAATCTCTTCATCAGCGTAACCAAGAGTATTAAGCTTTGTCAAAGCTTTTTCATACCCCTGCATCTTCTCGTTATTTGCAAGATTACTTATATTAACAAAATCATTCTTCTGATTTCCGACAATATCACTTTCTATGCCGTATCCTTGCATTACTGCATTAAGCAACGCATTCTGTCTATTGTAATAATCCGAGTCCATTTGTCTCGCCATGTTAAAATCTTGAGTAAATAAGTTGTTTGCTAAATCCCCGATAGCAGCAGCTTTATTTACTTCATTTTCAGATATTGCATTTTGTTTTAATGCTTCGGTGGGAAGTTGTCCAAACATGCCCCTTGATACAGCATCACGATTATAATTATCTAACTGTTTTTCAAGGTTCTTATTATAAATATTGTTAAGCTGTGAATTAGCTCTTGCTTGGCTCTCGTCTCTGCTCATGCTGTCAGTTGGCTTGTAAGATTGCAAAGCAGCAACTAAATCTCCAACTTGCCCCTGCATATTCTTCATATTATCACTTATGCCTGTTGGGTAAGGAATGTCAGATAACATATTTTCATAGCTGCCGTAGGTAGATAGAGTTTTTGCAAAGTCAGGCATATTAGCCTGTACGCCGCCTTTTGCTGTTAACTTCCACCAACTACCATCAGGGTTATTAACGTAACTGCCTTCTTCGATTCTCTGTGTGCCACTTTGGTCTTTGTATGTTTTTCCTCCTACATTGTACCCTGTATTTTTCACTCCATCCGAATTGTAATAATTAACTTCTTTCGGTGCTGATTGCTTTTGTGCTGCCTGCGCAATACTTGCGGCATATCCATCAAGTTCATTCATTTGACCTTTCGCCCATTCTGCATTGCCGCCGCCTTTGCTTATCAAATCATTGAGATACTTTCTTTCGTTGTCAACATTTGTTCCTGCTCCGTAGGTTGCCATGGTATCACATCCTTTCTATTTTAATCCTGTATCGGTTATGATGTTGAGTTTTTTTATTTCTTTAAGCCCTGTGTCGGTGATTATAAATATTTTTTGGGCGGGTTTAAATCCCGTATCAGTTATTGCAATTACTCTTGAGTTTGAGTGATAGAGAGCTATTAAAAACGGATAGCCCTCATTTACGCTTGGCGTCAACATCCAAATATTATCAAAATTCCAATTCTCAAAAGTTTGCTGTTGCTTCATTTGATTTGTTGATTTAAGAAATGCCTTTTCGTCTGACTTATCAGTTGTGTCACCATTGTAATAACATGAATATATAGGATATGGCTCTTTTGCAAAAGCTGATGCCATATTGCCAGCGACAACGGCAACACAGTAACAATTAAAAGCATTCAAAATTACACCACAAAATCCACCTACATAAGAAGCGTTGTTGGGTCCGTTGACATTACCTATGAAGAAACTATCATATATATACAAGTTAGCATACCCGACTAATCCTCCAACGTACCCTTCATCTTCAGGGCTTTTATTTTCGTCTTGAATAAATGTAACATCTCCGATACTAAAACATTCTCTTATTTCACCATTCATTAAAGCTCCAGCCAACCCACCTATCTCACTTCCGCCTGACACTTGAACGTTGGCGCTACAATGTTTAATGATTATAGGCGCGCCTACACTTCCTCCAGCTCCTATTAACCCACCAATCATACCAGTGACACCTTTACCCCCCTTACTGCCTTGAGCCGTGCCGTCATATGAACAATTCGTTATTTCACACCAAAGAAATCCGGTAGAACCTATAATTCCCCCAACAATAGATGTTCCAACAATACGTCCTGTTGCGTGACAATTATATATACTGCCATCGTAAGAGTTAGTACCAACAGCACTCATTCTACCTATTAACGTCCCACAGCGGCTTTTCCCAATAACATTTGCGTTATGAAGTGTGCAATTTCTAATGTGCACGCCTTCATTATTAGATATAAGTACATTTCCGAATAAGCCCACATATTCTTTTGTTGGTCTGTTAATGTTTAAATTATACAAGGTAAAGCCATTACCGTCATAGCTGCCTGTGAAAGGTTCATTTATATCGCCTATTGGCTCCCAATTCGAATAACCACTTAAATCTATATCCGCCATCTGTCTGTATTTTTTATTCAAAGCATATCGGATATTATATAAATCTTGTGGCGTCCATATCTCGTATACAACAGAGTCGCTGTCAAGAAATACAACGTCGAATCCAGCCAATTCAGCGGCTATTACAAACTTATAATTTATCAAATAACAATAAACTATTTTTTCGTAATAAAGATCACCGGATTTGTAAAATGCGTCAGAAGCTATATCTTGATTTTTAGTGGCTAAATTAGTTACTGTTTTTAAACTATTACACCAAGCAAAAGCATGTCTTTCTATTGTAAGGGCTCTATTTGGTAGAGTTATATGATTGAGTCCGCTACTATGAAAAGCATCAGTTTCTATCTTTTTCAACGATGAAGGTAACGAGATATTTAAAAGCTTAGTACATTCGCCAAAAGCATATTTGCCTATGGTCGTTAACCTATTAGAAAACACAACAGATGTTAATTCTTGGCACCTATAAAATGTGTGTGGTGAAAGTGTTACTAAGGAGTTGGGTATTGTTATGCTTTTTAAATTAGATCCCGCAAAAGCATGTTGACCAATTGTCTCAATATATTCAGGTAATGTTATAGATTCCAATTCGCAGTTACTGAAGCAAAACTCTCCTATGTTGGTTATGTTGTTATGTAGCGTAATAGAATTTAATGATGCGCATTTATAAAAAGTCTTTGCGTTTAAGGTCCGAACAGATGAGGGGATTATTACACTTCTTAACGCCCTGCAATCTTGAAATGCAGACACGCCGATATATTCAGTGTACATGTATAGATTTATTTCTGTTAACGAAATGCAACTTTCGAACGCCGAGATCCCTATGCTATTAACCGCTCCGTTAATAATTACAGACTTTAAATTCGAGCATTCCTTACAAAACCTGTCTCCTATAGATGTTATCCCATAAGATATTTCAACTTCGACAACATCAAGACTCTTTTGTTTAAACGGACCATATTGCGAATAATTAGGCATTGCGCCAGATCCATATAATAGCGCTTTGTTAGTTACATCATTATAGTCGCATGTTATGCTATCAGTTATTTTAAATTGTATTGTCGCCATTTGCACACGTCCTATCTATATCTGTATAATAATATCATTAACATTACCCATACTTGCATTCGGTTCAGAAGTTGTAACGATGATATTTCGAACCTGCGCCCCCGCTTGGTATTCCTCAACATAAACATTTATACCGTCATCGTTAAGGCTAATTTTTCTCACCTTTCCCGTATTACTTCTATTGTATCGTGCTTCAAGTCCTGTTTGATGTTTGTAAATACTCGCTTCGCTTCCGTGCGTAGGATTGCCAAGTTCATCAACTGTGCCGTCTCCCATTCCTAATTTAAGCATAACGCCCTTTATTGTGCCGGAAAGAGTCTCGATGTCCTGAAAACCAAATATTGTTTTATCGTACTGATTCACGATCGTTTTGACTTTCACTTTATGCTCATTAGCATTTGTCAATATCAAGTGTGGCAGAGCATCTGACCAATACTCGTAACCATCCTGAGAATACGACGGACGCGTGTAATAATGTAGTCCGTTTTCGCCTTTAATTATCTTGTAAGGATTGTACTTTATCTTAGGCGTCCAATCGCCAGCCAAGGCGACAGGATTCTGTATTGTGAAAAACTTGTAAGCATATGCACCACGGACAGACGTATAATAAATTTGCATTTCATCTTCGCCGTCTGATATCACGAAATCGGTTGGTGTCAAACTTAAAATTTGTTGATAAAACCTCAATCCTTCTTTTTCGCTCTTCATAAAGTTTCTTTCTAACTTTGTATTACCGATAACATATCCGTTATCAATCCTTACGCCTGTTAGATAATCTTCAAAGTTTGTAGTCAATACTTCAACAAACAAATTAGTTATCCATGCATTGACAAGCTGCGCCACGTCTGCGCTTATAACATCAGTTTGTATTATGCTGATGTTGTTGTTTATTATTTCGGTGTTGCTGCCGCTGTTATTATCAACATAATCCTTTGTTGCAGGATTGTATGGCATTGTAGGAGTGTAAAGTGTTTCGTTATCTTTTGTCAAAACATCCTTACGCCACGCCTTATTTTCATATAAATTATCTAAGTCCTGTTCAAGTGCGTCGGGTCCTGCATTGTTTATACTTTTATCTCCTACATTGGCATTAAATAATCTTGATTCACGCATTGTATCACCGCCTTTACGGTATAATTATATCTTCTGGTACATCAGGCATATTCGCAAATTCTAGGTTTGCTATAGGCTGATATGCTATCAACGGTTTATAGCTTATAACAAAGCCATATACCACAATATTTGTATTGATTTGAGGATCTATAATATTTGTGAAAGTCAAAGAAACTCTATTCCCCTTCTCTCTTATAAAAAGACTTTGTAAATTGGTGGAATAATTACCCCATGGCGAACCCCATAAATCACCCCATACGAAGCCTTCATTTAGTTTTGAGAGGTTGAAAATCATTGAACTTACCTCTATATCATCAATTGAAACAGCAAGCTTTAAATGCTTGTCATAATCCTCGGCTCCAATGTTGGCCTGAATGAATATTTTGTCAATAAATTTATGAGCGATACGGTCATTCAAAGCTAAATTTGACGTTGACATAATAAATTCAATCGGTATTTCTTCGCCTGTAGCAGGATTAATGTCCGCATACTTTGTATTGTCAAATTTCATTGCATAATTCACGCTCGCAAATTCAAGCTTACTATTTGTTCTATACAAAAAGTCGTTGACACGAACATTTTTATACAATGAATAAGCTTTTTTCTCGGTATAATATAACAGTATCTTGTCGTTACCTCCGCTTATGCTGTCTGTGAAAGCAAGATAATATATACCGTCGTGATAGGCTGAAACGCATTTTGATTTATTCGGTATAGATTTTATAGTGTTTTCAACATTATCACTTATACACTCGATGGATGAGTCGTTTTGTGTGGTAACTCCATATTGATTCAGTATATTTGCACTTACTAAATACAATCCGTTATCGGCTAAATAAACGAAGCTGTATAGGTTTAAGACTTGAACGCTATTCTCTGCGGCACAGCCATATGGTATTGCAAGCCTCTTCCACGTTCCGTCGGTATCAGGGTCAATCCCTGTATATTCATACCAGCTATGCTTGTAGCCTATGACAATACTTTCAATAAGATTTAGCATGCACACCGCCGATCCTTCGCTTGATGTTGGGTACAATACATTAAACTGTTTGAAATAATTTAATTGGTATGGTTCGCTGAAATATACAGCTGATGGCTTTTTGGGATTGCCTGTGGCAACATAACGACCGCTCTTTGTATGCTGAACAAATTTAGTGCAGTTCCTGACTTCGTTTAATATGTTGTCGTCATCCTCTCCGTTAACGGCAATATTAACAACCAAACTGACGCCCGTATCATAACTTTCCGCATATCCATCTTCACGATACCCTATGCCATTAGCTGTAAAAGTTACGACGTTTTGTTTTGAACTTACGGAATATCCAGGGTATGTCTTTGCGGCAATCTTTGACGCAACTTGACGAGCTGTATCTCCGGTTGATACATTTACATCATATTCAGAACCATGTAAATGAATTGTTACATATCCGCCGTCTATGACCTCATTAAACACGCTTATTTCGACGACTTCCTTTTTACCAGCTTCATATGCCTTGAGCGTCCTAACAATGCTTGAAGTAGCTCCCAATACGTCTGTAACGTCATCCCATCTCGCGGCGTTATTATAATTCTCAGCAGACAAGTCGGTTTCTCCTAAATTCGCTTGTGCTTGATAAAAATATCCTATTATACCCGTTGCAGAAAAATCATCTGCTATCTGAACAATATCGCCAAACTTAATATTTACCGTACCCGAATTGGAGAAATAATCCTTGCCGCCTATTTCATATATATTAACACCGTCACAGCAATATAAGGCATCCTGCTGTCTTAAGAAATAAGGTCTGTTACTGTTTATGTTCTGCAACAGCACATCTCCGCCATCAGTTACTTTATACAGCTTCTTGTTATATACCTCTAAGATTCTTGAAGTATCTCTTATAAGATATTCATATCGTCTTGTTATTTCGGTGTTCTTGCTGTTTTCATTGATATTCACGGTTCCATTTCTTATCTTGATTGCACCTTTTTCGGTAATATCTGCATTAATAAGGTTGGTTAGCACATTATCTTTGAGTATATCCTCTGTTGTTAAATCATTGTACCCACCGCTAAAATCAAAATAACCCTTATATTCTAACGACATATCAATCACATCCTAAAAAAACGGCGCATAATTGATTCGCCGTCTTGATTTTTTCATTCCTAATAATTTAATATTCGCTTCTGTTGCCTTTCGGCTGTATTCCTGCAGCAAAAATGTTTTGTTGTTACCTTGAAACATATCTTCATGCATGAATATTCTGTTTGTCTCTTTAAATGCAACTCCGCAGGCTATTGCATCATGAAAAGCTATGTTGATACCGGGAGTTTCTGAAATGTCTTTTACGGAACAATGCGGCGCTATGCATTCAATTTTGTAGCTCCCATGGACAGCAAATGAAATTTGCTGATTTTCTATTAAAAATTCGTCGTAAACGTAATTATTTTCTTCATTTATGCACCTTTTAACAGACAGACAATCTTCCGGTAAGTCTATCCATTCGCTTTTTTCTGCGTCGATATATATGTTTTTTTTCTTTGCGGCCGTTGCGTCATACTTAACAGCCAGCTCTTGCATTATTTCATTTATATATGAAAGAACGTATGCATCCGGCATCTCTCGCAATCCTGCTAATATCAATGCCCTTGTTTTTATTTCTTGGCAGTTCATTTAATCACCTACCCCATAGCAAAATGTTGTTTCATTTTTAATCTTTGCTTTGCGTCTTTTGCTGCTTCTTTCTGAACATCCTCTACCGCATTTTTTTTTCTTATTTCTTCTCTTATTATGCTTTCTTCAACGTCATCCATCTTTTCCTTAAACCCATACTCGGTCCTGTTGTCTGCCATTCGTAGCGTGTATAGCAATTCGGCATCAAGCTTATTGCTTCCTACACAATACGTAGGTCTTGAAGAAGGAAAAAAGGTACAAGAATGAATCTCGTACCTTTTTATATGTGGATTAAAGAAAAGAATTAAATCTTCGTCATATTCACTTATTCGCTTCGCTATGTCGTATACATCATCCTCAATGTGATGATATCCTCTTTCCCTCAAGTGCTTGACAAGATATTCTTTCCTATTCATAGATCCTCCTGATTACGCCACTATACCGCTGATACGGCAGTTAGATGCCGGATGGTCGCACTGTATTTCAGCGAACGATAATAAAGTAGCTTCATATGCAGGTTTATTCGCAACAGCTCTCATTATGTTTCCGTCTCCGTTCATCCAATCAAACAGCTGCCCGATTGACCTGAGTTTGAATGAATCCATATTCAGGAAGTCCATTACGTCATTAGCCTGATACTTGTCTCTTTCAACAGGTATTCCATTGTAAGACAAAGCTTTATGCCCTGCATCATATCTTGTATCAATTGTAGTGTATCTCTGAAATTCGGAAAGGTAATTTTTCAATACTCTATACGCCTGATATCCTGCTAAAATTACATCAGGCTCCTTACCGGATTCAAAGTCAACCTCCTGAAGTGCCTGCTCCATCAAGTCATCATCAAGCAGTATTGACGAAGAAGCCTCTAAGGTATTGGGATTAAACCATTTATTATTTGCACGGTTTATATTGTAAATTGTATTGTCTTTAGTCATTATCGCTTTAAGTCCTGTAATTTCCTGCTTATAAGAATTCGCGATAGTTACTAAGTCGCCAACGTCAACACTAACAGTAGAATCAATTGTTATCGTTCCAAGCTTTCTATCAATGTTAACAATTTTAGCGCCCGCCTTAAGCTTCGTAATAGTAGGTAACGCTGAAGCGTCGATTATATCTATCACCTGATTCGGGAACAAATACCTTGCGTTACCAACAGTAAATGTAGCAGTAGTTGAAGCAGCCGTAACCGTTGCTCTAACTCCTGAACCATCTCCAAACATCTGAACATTGTAATTATCCTTTGAATCTCTCTGCAACTCTCTCATTTCTAAGTCTAAGGCATCTACGAACGCTGCTCCGGTTGAAGCCTTCATCAGCCTTTCGCTTATAGCAAATCTTGCGCCAAAGTCTTTTGCGCTTGCGCTTATTTGCTTTCTGCCTGCAGCATTAGGCGTCGGCAGGTCTCCGCTCTCGGATATCATTCCTATTCCGCCACTTCTTCCGTAAGTTGCAAGGAATACAAATTCTGATCCGCTTGTTTCAATTGTTTTTTGCTCCATGAGCTTGTATAAATAAGACATTTGCTCATTCAGCTGCGCCACAAAACCCGGTAAATAGTCTTTCTGTAAAATTTCATTTAACTGTGATATTGATATACCCATAATAATTCTCCTTTGATATTTTGTTATTGCCCTGTTTAACGTCTAATTGGCTAAAGACAATAAAAAAAACACCCTAAAGGTGTCTATTGCTGTGTTATTGCATATTCATATTGCTGTATGTCTGTAATCTTCTCAAAGCTGATTGCTTTGCATCTTTAATGTTCCTTGGCAATTCTCCGCCGCTTGCAGGAATTTGCGTTCCTGTTTGATTGTTCCCCATTAAAGGCGGCAATCCTTGTGCAGCGCCATTGTTCAATTCTTTTTGATATTGCTGTATAATGGCTTCTTTTAACTGAGGATTCTGCATTAATTGACCTTTCAATTCTTCGTTGCCAAGTATTCCGTCAATCATATTGCCGTTATTTCCAAGCAAAGAATTTGAAACAACTGTCTTATAAGCTATCTCAAGTGGATTGTTTGCACTCAGCAATCCGGGATTCTCTTGTATAATCTGAGATATCTGCGGCATGTATTGCTGTGCCTGCGGATTGCTTGCAAGGAAATTCCTTACACTGTCCTGCCAAGACAGCCTATTATTNNTTATTCAACTGTTCTGTCTTTTGAATCAACGGATCATACTGCGATTTAATTTCATTCAACGCCTGTGTTTTGGCTTCTTCTTGTATTCTTCTAATGAAGCTCACAGGGTCACTGTCAAACTCCTGCTTAATCTTTTCATTCTGCGCCTGTATTTGTTCTGCTGTAGGTTGATTTAGCCTTTGCTCTATTGGCGCAAGGCGGTTATTTAAGCTTTCATCTAGTTTGCTTGATATATTAGATACAATCTCGTTTAAGTCAAACGACGGTTGATTTACTTGTGCAGGCGCCGCTTGAGGTTGTGTTGCTGTTTGTGCAGGTGCAGGAGTAGGGTCTTGTACAGCGGTCTGTTGTGTCGCAGGGTCTGTTGTACCTGTGACAGTCTGTTGTGGTTCAGCGAAGAGCTGCAAATTAAGTTTCATTAAATTATTCTTCATTATAATCCTCCGTTTTCTTCTTGATTTTCTAAATTAACCGGGTTACTTTGTTCAAGCGGCGTCCTTCCTTTCGGTTCTGGCTGTGCTTGCATTTGCATTTGTGCCATGGCTTGTCTTTGTATGTGTGAAATATGCTCAGCTAAATGAGCCTTAAATATTTCCTGTATCTGAGGTTCCAAAGACTCATACTCAGAACTTAACATAAATTCGGTATGTGCTTCTATTGCTACGTTGTGTAATTCGAAAAACTCTACAGTTTGCGGTTCTCCCATCGACATTTTAATATTTTGTTCATCTGTCTTTATTCTTTCAAGCCGTTTGCTGTCCATATTTACATTCGAATCGCCAAAATCAAGCATTTCAAGTATCTTGCTGTCGTCAATCCTTCCATTTTCATCTCTAAATAATCCAAATTGCAATAATTGGACAATCATATTTCTGCGCTGTGATAATGTTTCCGATATTCGCGCTACACCTTCTATAACAACATCATCAGCAGTCACGGTGTTCTTGTCCCAATATAGAAGCTTTACAGCACTTCCTTGTCCTGTAATTCGCAGCAACCGTTGATTATCTGCAAATTGTTTGTACAGGTACAATGTTTGCCTTGCTACTTCAAGCATGCTGTCTTGAATACCTCTCGCCGTCAAATGTAACCTTGTTTCATCTTGCTCATTTAAAATGTTTAATGCCCTGCCACTCTCTACGCCTATTGGCGCAGAGCTATCCCTTGATATTTCACTCGTTCCGCTCATTTGAGTAAAATTCTTTAAATCACTTTGCTCTTGGTTGAAAAACTCCGATGGCATTCCTTGGTTTTGCATATACGTAGGAACTTGTGTGCTTTCAGATTTGTTGTATATAATCATATCGCCAGGCGCAATACCTTCACTGTCGAGATTGTTTCTCTCCGCTGTTGCTTCATCTACTATAACTACACCAATTGCGGCAGACTTCATATATTCCGTAATACGGTTCTTGATGGCATTGTAGCGCCTTTGAACAGGTATTAAACTGTCAATAATAGTCTTGCCCCAAAAGTATCCGGGGCGCACAATTGACCGCTGTAAAACAAACGGTAATGCCCTGTTGTTGTATTCGCTGTTTACATACGGCAAATCACCTTCGTATAAAAGTTTGTTGTAGCCATCACAACATATGATGAGCTTTCCATCTGGAAATTGCTTTGATGGAACTTCATAATATTCATAAAGCATAACAACATCATCTTTTTGCTTTGTGTCAACACCCATATGCTTATAGGCAAGATTGCTTAAGGTATTGCTTGAAAATATGTTTAATTTTTCGCCTTGTAAATCAACTCCGAACACATCGTACAGATAATCAACATCTACAGCCCTTGCGTGTATTATGCTTTTGCAGTATTTAATATCACTGTTATAAGAACTATCAGGAAATATTTCAAAAGAAGAACACGCGATATTATTTGGATTTCCCTCTTTTAAATATGTAGGCATTCCGTCCGAATCAATAACCATCCCAAGGCGCCTGCCTTCGTTCGGATTCCAGATATTTTTCCATATAACCGTTCCTGTTGTTTCAGCCCATGCATTAGCCGTAGCTTGCGCATTACTTAAGCCGATGCTGTTGTTCCACGAATCAAGGATCCTTGTCGTAATATAAGCATTGTTAATGTCGTCTGAGTCTTGACTTGATGGTCTCGCTTTATACACTTGATTTAATCTTGACAGCTTAGCAAGCCTTGTAAGCCATATAGGAAGTATGTGGTTATATGCTTCTCTCTCCTGAGCCCTTAAAGCTTTTGGAAACTCAACAATATCATTTGTAATATTACAGATATAGTTATATTGTTCACCCTCGATAAAAGCCATATTAAGCTGCCAACGCAATTCAAAGTATAAGCGTTCCATTCTTCTCCGCTCATACTCACTTTTTATATAGGCTATCTTCTCAGATTCTGTATTCATCCTGCGCCTATGCTTTCGCTGATACTTTTCTTTATGGTATTTATAAGCAAACCCCTCCGCAAACTGCAAAGGGGTGCTTACTTTACTGTAAATATCATTGTACATTTAACTTCTCACCACCTTTCCGTGGTATTTTTTAATTGATGATTCCATTAAACCTGTCGTCACCCAAAATGTCAGCATCCGTTAATGGTTTAATTTCCTGTGACTTTGATTGTTTTGTCAACGTAACATATTCAGGCGTGTTTTTCGCCACAATTCTATTGATGTAGTCCGTTCTTTCCGTATTAAACTGTTTGTCTTTTTTATTCAGACAAATGACCAAAAAAATAACAGTTCCTGCGAATAGCGCAAAGATAACTGCTATGAATATCATTAAGTTTATTAGATCCATGAATCCTCCTACTTTAATTTTTGAGCGACATTAAGAATCAATGTTTCCATGTGTTTCCCTGTCTCTATTGTCGTTTTCCACGGCTCGGTATTGCTTATTAAGCCATTTGCTTTTAAAACTTTCAAAGCTTCGTCCAATGTCATATTGTCGTTTGACATAATATTGTCCTCCATTTCCTTTTTTATCATATCTAAAAACCTCTGCCATCCCATATCAAGCGTTCTGTGAGGACAGTATTTTCCGGAATAGTCTTGGTGCTTTGTTACTTTCTCTATGCCCCAGCCACGTTCTATGAGTTTACACGCAATGAATTTAGCAGCTAACCGTTCTGCTTTAATGAATCTTTCTCCGCCTGACTTGGAATAACATATTTCAATGCCGATTCCTTGTCGGTTGCCTTTGCCATTTGCGCCATCGCCTGCGTGAAAAGTGTTCCTGTCCTCGGTCACACCTTGCACAATTTCTATATCGTCTATAGCATAGTGGAATGAGGTTAAGTTATCATTACTTATCATGTAGTTTATTTCGCTTCTTGCAGTAGCATCATTTGCTGTATTATGCACTACATAGCACGTTGGATTCATTTTATACGGACATTTCACTCCGTATTTTTCAGATGGTACAAGTTTTTGTATTACGTTTAAACCGTTACTCACTCTTATCACTTCCGTTTATCCTTGCGGCATCAACCATGCCTTCACCGATTATGTAAGCGATTAAAGTTGAAGCAGCTGTAATTAATGCTACAACTTGCTCAATAGTTAAATCCGGTACTTTAAATGCTACCAAGAGAGCCGTGATAAAGCCTGTAAATGCAACCCAAAACTTTCTGGACGTCAATTTTTGCTTCCAATTAATCTTCTGCATCTTCGTTTACTCCTTCATCTTCTAATATTTTACTTTTTCTCTTTTTTACAATAGAAAGAAGCCAACCGACATCGGCTCCCGCATCTTCTAAATTCTCCAATATCGATTGACATTCTCTGAGGAACAACAATGAATATACTATTGTTCCTAAAAAAGAAGCCGCGCCAGCAACCGGGGATACCCTATACGAAAGCCCTATCATGATAAAGATAATCATGTAGGTAAATATTTTTCTTGAAGTTCCTTCCCACATTTTATTGCTGTTAATATGTTTTGACTTAATACTTTTCCAAAGTCCACCGTGATTGACTGATATTGAATAATACTTAGTCACAACATCGAGCACCATTATTCCCAACACGGTGCAAAATGCTGTTAAATAAGCTTGTTCAGGGAACAACACATATGTTAATGTGCCTATAAAAATAGATAAGATAGGATTTGTTTCCTGAATTGATTTAATATAATTAATAATGTCTACATACATATTCCACCGCCCATTTTATTTACGGTTGCGCAGGATTAATTGAAGCCCACACGTTTCCATCAAAATATAGTTTGTCCGATACCGTTTTACTTGACTCATTAATCACATTCATTATGCTTCCAGCCTTACACTCGTTTGCTGTTGGATATGTGCTTTCGTCATCTGTAGACGAACATTGATATAAATTAATGCCGCCTGAACGTATTACCTTTATTCCTTTTACAGCCATATTGTCACCATCCTTATATCGAAATATATTTTTCATACGATAATTGTAATTGATTGGTGCTGATTGTCGCATATATTTGAGTTGTGTTTATTTGTTCGTGTCCTAACAATTGTTGTATGACTTCTATATCCATGCCTTTTTGAAGTGCTAACGTAGCAAATGTATGTCGAAAAATATGCGGATAAATACTTTTGGATAAAGCCGTCCTTGAAGCAATTTTTTTAATAATCTTTTCTATTCCCGATTTTGTTAATCCTTTGAAAGGACATTTTTCTCCAATAAACAAAAATTCGCTTTTATCCTTGTTCTCATTTATATATTTTTGTAAGTATATCTTACATTTGACACTAAAATAAACCGTTCTGTATTTATCTCCCTTGCCATGTACAATCAAGCAACTTTTATCCCAACTTATATCCGAAACTTTAATGCTTGTAACTTCAGATACTCTGCAACCTGTAGAATATAAAAACTCAACGAGCGCCTTTTCTCTAATCGTCACACAGGCATTTCTTATTTCTTCAAGTTCTTCTACAGTTAAATGCTCTCTTAGGTTTTTATTATCAACTTTTAAATTTTTTAATCTTATTGCAGGATTTTTATCTATAACCTCTTCTTTGTGCAATGTTCCAAAAAAACTGCGTAAAACGCCAAGCTTTCCGTTTATTGTAGTTTTCTTATATATTTTTTCAGATTGTATTGAAGAAAAATATAATCGAATATCGTTGACTGTAATTTGAGAAACACTTTTTAATACATATCTACTAAACATATTTAATTCTTCGTAATATCTTCTAAGAGATTGCACTGATAGTCCCTCAAGTTGCTTGATTCCAATAAAAAAATTGATTTTTTCATTTAAATCAGAAACCATCAATTCATTTTTATTGGTCAGTAAAATATATTCGCTTAGATGTTTATCAAGGATATTTTTCACGTCGACGTTATTAATGTCATACTTTTGTTGTAGTTCGTTAAGGATCTTAATTATTACTAATTCTTTAATATCCCCCATCCATTATATGCGCCCCCTTTTGTAAGCGAAATTTTTCTTTTGTTCCTTATGCCTGCGGTGTTGCAAGTATCATATTAGCCTGTTCCTGTGTAATATAACCTTTAACAACGTAAGCTTGTACTTGTTCTTCGGTTATTCTTTTCATAACCCACATGTTTAATATAAAGTTATACATCCATTCCACCTCCTAACGTTATAAATAATAAAGCTTCTTCCATTGCTTCAAGCCTATCCTCAACTGTCGGTTTTAATAAAGTTGGCTCTTGCGATTCCGGCAGTTCTTCAATCACCGTCGAAACATCACCCCATGCTGCAAGTATTTCGGATAAATACGGTTCAGGTACTTCTGTTTGCAACTCTTGTCTGCTTTGTTCGCTATTTACATATGCCTTTCGCCATATTCCTGTTTCGGTTTGTTTTTTTATACTCACACTGCTTTTAGTAAGCATATCAATTATCATATCATTCACCATCCTTTATTGGATCTTATAGACACCACTGAATGTTACATTATTTGCATTTGCAATTGTGGCTAAATCCGCAACTATTGTATTGTTTGCAGAATTACCATTAATAGATTTTCTAAGAGTTAGTTTGTTTGCATTTGCTAATAACTGTACTGGTGGATTGCTTGCCCATCCATTTGCTTCAGTACATGCTAAAACTGAAAACTCAGATATTGGAAATGGCAATCCTGTAATATATACAAATCCACTTGCTGTGCCTTTATCTAAAGTCGTTGTTCTAATAAAGCCATATATATAACAGAGGCTTCCTATTCTGACATATCCACCTCTTCTGGCTTCGTGGTAAGTTATTTCGTTGAAAGAACCAGTTTGAGATGTGAAAATAGGTGTCCATGAACCGGTTTCAATTGTGGGTATATCTTCCCAAGCTGTCCATACGCCATTCGTGCATCTTCTAACCTTTGTATTACCACCGTAAGATACAGCAGTCTGAGCCTTATATAAGTTTGTATACGCGTATTCTTCGACTTCGTACGCGCTGCCTGCAAACAGGTACGGAGGAGCACTCTCATTCACTGTAACTTTAAAAATCAAATTTGAGGGAGTTGTTATGCCAAATACATTCAGTGCTATATTATCTAAGCCATTTTGCGGTCCGTTATAAAATTTTGCGTACAGTATTTTTGTTTTGGCATCCAAATTGTTAATTAGTGTCGCATTATTGTCTACCTTTGCATCAACCTCATCTATTGCACCCTGTACATTTGCTGCCGTCAATCCGCTTGCAACATTATTATATTCAACTCTATTTGCTGCAGGAGCCACCAAGCCGCCAAGCGTCTGATTTATTTCGTCAAGTTTTCCCTCTATTCCGCCGTTTTCCAATGTACTTAATACTTTCATATAATCACCTACCCGATTACTGTTACTGTGTATTGATTCGATGTCGGCGCTTCTGCAAATGATACAGTTATAGAATTTACTGAGGTAAGTTCAATCAAAGCATATACCACTTCGTATGGTGAACTTGTTTCCGCTATACTCACCGTAACCGCTCTACTGTTTAGGTTGTGGGTTATGACAAATGACGTGTTCGTTCCATTTCCTATCGCTTGTGAGTATTTTCTTGTAAAAGAAGATAGATTATATGTACTATCCTTGATTAACTTTCCTGTTGGCCCATCAAATACAACAAGGTTTCCGTCAGTTGCTGATGATGGTCCAGTGACAGCACCGTCTATATTTGTTTGTACTACTGTCCAGTCAGAATCTAAATTACCCGTTCCTGTTCTGTCAACTATAGCAATTATTAAGTCCCCGACTTCACATGCTTTATTAGCATATGTTCCAGCTGTTATAACCTTGTAAGTCCATCCTGTTTGGTATGTTGTCGGTAATGCTGTTATTGTTCCGCTTGTTCCTAATGTACCTTTAAAAATCATTGCATCATTTGCGCTCAATACATTGTCTATGTAGCTTTTAACTGCATCTGCTCTTGGAATTGCTCCTGTTGAGCCTGTCAAAGTAGTTTCTACAGAATAACCACTATTCAGCGAATCGCCAGTGGAGCCATTCCATGTGGGGATATTACCATCAACAGAAGAAACGCTCTTTTTAATTTGTGCGTCGTTTGTTACATTTCCTAAACCTATATCAGATTTATTTACATTGAGGTTGTCGAAATCAATTACTGATGACGAACCGTTAATAGCTACTACGATATCATCGCCTGTCATTGTTGCGCCAAGGCCGTCGTTAGCAATCCATTCCGTTCCGTTCCAAGTATATTTTCTATTGTCTGTTGTATTGAAGTATGTTTGTCCTTTTTTAGGACTCGAAGGTGCTGCAGCTAAGTTTTGAACAACATAGTTTTGTAATTCGTTTTTGTTTAAATCTATTGGCACTAAAAATTTAGGCATTATACAACCCCCTTAATTAAGATATGCTTTGCCTGAAAATTCGGCAGCGAAAGTTATCGTCAAGGTATTTTGGTTAATATACTGAATGTCTCCTACGCATTTTGTTCCTGCACTATCAACTACTGTGACTGAAGGATATTTGTTTAGTCCGTGGGTTATCGTCCATTCAGCTGAAGGTGTTATTTGATTATGCACAAAGTGCTTATCCCCTTCTGTCGGTGATGCAGAGCCTTGATTGATAACAGTAACTTTGCTTACCTTATTACCTTTTTCTATTTCATCAAATCTCTTGTTTAATTGCCTTACATCCTCTGGTGGTAAGCCTTTAAGTCTTAGAGTCAACATATCGCCTCCATTTGCATTCAATTACTCTTCTTCCGCTGCTTGTTCCAATAACGTGTATTGAGAATCAACCGGATATGAAAAATTAACATTACCAAATACCCACTCTCTGAAGCTTGCGTCAAAATTATTAAACTCAATCATTATTCTTATATAGCAATTAGTTTTATACCGTTGCTCAACACTGAACGAATATGTCAATGTCATATCTCCTTGTGTCAAAGCTGTATGCTGACGCGCTTGAGCAATCAAAGGCCTGAAAATATCCGGTATATCAATTATCAATTCAATAACCGGATAATCTGGTCGAGGAGCACTTGCGTCATGTTCAAACGAAAAATATATCTCTGAAACATTTACAAAAACTGCATCACCAATACGAGTGATTTTATAACACGTATTAAATTCACTTCCGTTTTGGCGGTCATAATAAATCTCAATCAATTCATCTTTGTAAGTTGAACCAAATGGAACAAGTGTATAATTTTCTTGACTACCGCCGCCACCTTGATTTACCCATACTGTATCATAGTCGTTATTTGATTGTTTTGCCAATACCTGACCAGTATTGCCGCCTGAAGGAACGCCTATTCCGTCTTGTCCAGGAATGCCTTGCAAACCACGTTCTCCTTGCAAACCACGTTCTCCTTGCAAACCACGTTCTCCTTGCAAACCACGTTCTCCTTGCAAACCACGTTCTCCTTGTTCGCCTTTATCCCCATTATCTCCTTTTTCGCCTTTCGGACCAACGCCAATAATGTTTGTATTTATATTTAACCTATTATTGAACGTTGACTTTATACAAACATTACTTCTTATTATCGCGTTAATTTCAAGCATTGCGCGTCACCGCCTCTGTAACAATGAAGTCACTTTCTTTCACTATAGTTACGAGTTCGCTTGGATTATTTTTAAATGAAATCCTGATGTCATATTTATAGTTTCTTGGTTTTGCATTTATTGTATCTTCTGTTCGTATTGGTATATAAGCAACGCCGTTCGTAAACTGCGTTTCAATCTTTTTGAACAGATATTCTTCTTTTGATGAATTTAAACTTACAGACATATAAACTTTATCGCCCTGAACCAATGGCATTTGCTGTCCCAATTCATCCGATAATTCAATTTTTATCGTTTCACTTTCCCCTTGAGGGATGCTTATATTTGTTCCTTTTAAAAGCAACATAAGATCACCGCCTTATTGCTTTAATTCAGGGAATATAATATCAAGATAATCTTTTAACTTTAATTCATCCGTGTTTTCGGGTAACTTAACATTATGTTCCTCGCAGAATTTTATCAGCCCTGCCTTTGTGGCTGAATTGTTCGCGCTATGAAGGTATTTGATGTATTCTTCATGAAGTGTATTTTCGTTCGCCAAAAGAGGTTTAAGCACCTCAGAGGAACGTTCGTTTTGTACAGCTGTTCCTACTATCTCAGATATTTCATTCATAAGTTGCTCAAGTTGTTTTTCGTTGACTAAAATGTTGCCGGATTTATAAGGACTTGCTACATCCCCTATAAAATGTGTTGCTATTTCTTTGTTTGAAATTACGCTTGTGTATTTAGGTGAATTTACTTTCCCTACACCAAGTTTTTTAATTGTAATCATATGATTTCCTCCTGTTTTTAGTTGATGATACCTTTTTTCATTCTTCCTCTTGTTTTTTTACTGTTTTTGTACATTTTTTCTTTGTATGTTTTTAGTGGCGATTCTTCTTTCTCTACCGGGCGGGCATTATTTCGCGGGCTTCCGATAAGCAAATATTTTAACGCATCAGCCGTGTTGTCTATGTTTGAATTTCCCGCTATGACTGTAGGATTATCTGATTCTACGGTCAACATGGGAATGTGTTTAATTAAAAATTTACAAGTATCAAATATTTGCAATTTAGCTGTTTGCCTCTCTAAATGCTCGCTGTAATAAGGCTTAAGATACTCATGTATCGTGTCCTTGCCAAGCTTTCTGTCAGTTACAGCCCTAACAGCCGGATAATCAAATCCACCGCCTTCTTTATATCTGTCAAGCAACGACTTGCCTGTTCCTTTTGCCGTGTCTTTGCTGAAGGCATCAAGCCCAAAGATAACATATTGAAGCTTTTCCTTTGCGTAATACTTACCGTTTATTTCATATCCGAGGTCGTAACTGTCTATCTCTTCTTTAACTTCATCTGTAATTTCTATTGTGCAGCTTTCCATAAAGGTTTTTGCTTGGTCAGAATAATATACTTGCGGGTCTTTTTGTTTATCTCTTGAATATTCATAATAAACGTATGTGGTGCCATCTTCATCAACAGCAGCTTTAAACCAACAAAACGGGTCATTAAGCCCATTGTCAACTGCAGCCCATTTAATCCAATGCGATGGAATATCAAAAGGTTCACAAACATGAATACTTGCTGAAAACTCAGGAAACGCGGTTAAGTTTCCAGCTGACAATGCATCTTCTATCGTCATAGGATATTCTTGGCGCCACGTATTTTTTAATATAGCTTTGGTATTTTCGTACCACTTCGCATCACGCCTTGGGTCTGCAAATGCATTTAAGAATATCAAATTGAAAGCGGTGTTTTCTCCGTCAATACACCCTCTGATAATCTCTTCAAAATAACTCCCTCGCTTGTTGGTAGATAAGCCTATGAATTTACCGCTTGTTGGACGGTTTATTATTGGGTATATTGCACCGAATACTTCTTCTGCTGATTCGTGATACGCCCATTCGTCAAGTATTATCAAGTCCCCTGTTATAGAACGTCCTGCTTTTTCCGTGGATATTATCCCTTTGAAGCGACTTTCCTCTCTTACACCTTCTTTGGTTGATGGGTGATATATTATTATTTCATCAGCTTTTTTTTCATAAAGAAACAAACTGTTGAATCCAACAGTATTTTTGTTGTACTCCATCATGAGCCATTTTGGAAATCTCTGCAATATATACTCAACTCTGTTTATTGCTTCTTTCATGTAATCTTCTGTTTGAGAAGCAAAAGCAACAGTAAATTGCTTTAATTTCATGCATCCATGTACGCCGATAGCTATAACAAGCCATGTTATACCAAGCTGACGAGCCTTTATTATAGCATTATTCTTATTTTCCTCTATTTCTCTGAGAACTCTCTTTTGTTCAGGGAACATCTTAAACAAAATACTTCTGTCATCGTTGCTCGCACCTTCTTTATTCTCGATATATACATAGTTTTCTATGAAATATTCGATATCAGCGAGCATTCGTTTTTTCTCAACTAATTGTTTAAGCATCTTATGAAATACAAGTTGCTCTTGAGCTTCTTTTTTAGTTAGTTTTTTCGATTGTTCTTCCAACAAATCACCCCTTTTTACTCAGCAAAAAAGACAGGCGGAGGAGTGACCTGTCTTTTGCATATCGGTAATTCGGTATATTCTATTGTTTTTGTCTGATTCTCCTGCCGACACGCTTATAACTGTCGTGCCGCATCAAATTTTCAACGCTATCGCCCAATGAAATAGGCTTTTTAAGTTTAAAATCACAAAGCTTTAATAATTTGTTATATGTTATAATATCTGTTGTTTGAATATATTCTCCTATTGTCATAGGGTGTACCCCCTTTTTATTAAAATAAAATTGCGGGCAGGGAATTGAACCCTGCACGTTTCACTTCTTACGCCATTCTTACTACGTAACGGTAAAATTTTTTTCTGCGAAACTTAACCGAACCAGCGTCTTCCACTTCCGCCACCGCAATATTTTCCTAAATAATGTATATTAACAAGACTAAATAATGCAATACTTGGTCTTGCACATAATTAATTTTATTGTATTTTGCTTTTAATGTATCAACTATAAAATGTGATACAAATGTTATTGCTAATATCCATGTAAAACCGAATACCATAAAAAACGGCAAACAATAGAGCATACAATGTACAAACATATGATACGGGTTATCACCTTTGGTTTTTGCTAAAAAATCACTTTGTAAAAAGTAATCGCCCAACAAATGACACATAATTAACATTATTATTGTTTTCATATTAACCTCGTTTGATTTATTTTAATTTTGCATAGGTAGAACCATTACTTATATAGCACGTTCACTTATTATCTACTTCGACTACTTTCTATACCTAATGTTTGCAATTTCATATTAGTTTCAAGATATCCTACGCACAGCGTCACGCATCATATGTGTTTCAATAGAATGCATATATCATTTCAGCCTCTCTATCTATACGCCCTTATTACTTTTAGGAATATCCAAGGATAATAAGTTTCCAACCTCACAAACATTATCGTGATTTCATCTTAACACTAAACTTGCAGATACCTATACCCTGCACGGCCCATATGTCCGTAATATATATATACTACATTGCTTGATACCATTTGTTATACAGTATATATACTGTATAACTTGAAGCTTTTGTCTTACTTCTTAGTAGCACTGTTTTTCTTCTTAGCCTCTTCTTCCTCTCGCCTTTTCTTGTTAAGAAGAATTGTTGAAGCGGTCATCATCATCATTGTTGGTGCAAAACTAAACGCCATTTGATCACCTCGTTTATATACTACTTGTAAAGAGCTACGTGTTCTGTACTGCCCGTTTATGGCTGAGTTATTCCTCGCAAATACAGCCTTCGCAATCAAAACATTCATGAAGTTCTTTTTCTTTTTGTACCTTACTGCCACTCATAGCTTCAAAGATTGCTAAAGCAGGATTCATTTGAATGTTATTCGACTTTTTCATATGTCATTTCAAATATATCGGGCTTGCAAGGGTATCTTTCACCTTTTACACCTATAATGATGTAATCACCTTTTGAGATTTCATGTTTACCTTCAAGGGTTTTAATATAAGGCACTGCTCTGGCTTTGGATTTACATTCATCTCTATAGTCTTTACCGTTACCACAACTAAAGGTACATTCGCTTCTATCCCATTTTTCATATGCCTGACAGATGAAACCATCTTCCATTCCATCTCTATATATTTCCGCTTCAACAACTACTGGTTTCTTTCTGTATTTCATGATTTCTTCCTCATTCTTCGTAAATAATTTCAAGTCCATAAGCTTTAGCCGCTTCATGTTCAATTTTACAGCCTCTTGCATTCTCCCAACCTTTACAGAAATACACCGAATGACAAAGCGACATATTTTCAAGTGACTTAGCAAGAAAACAAAGCGGTATTTGAACAACACCTCTTTCAGTCATCTTATCTTTGTTATACCACTCGTCTGTAAACAAAGTGTTTACTATTTCATAACCTTTGGATTCAAGAACTGTAATTGCATTTTCTCTTGTGGCAACAATTTCACCGTCTGTTTTTCCGGCCATTGGCTGTGATAACATAGCTTTTTTCATAACTTCCTCCTTATTTTTTAACGATCCCTTTCATGGGATTAAAATATTTCTGTTTGTTTCTGTCTTTATCAATTTTGTTCAATACAGACTGTTTGTAACTTTCATTTGTAGACACTCTAAGAGCCGTACCGCGAAGATAATCGCTCTTTGGGACAATCCCTCGTTCGATTAGCTTAATCATCATTAAGGCCGTTTCAAGACGCTTAATATGACCGTGGTTTTTATATGTTCCCGCAGAATTAATAAGGACGCATCCGCGCCCGTTGTCTTCTTCTATGATTATATATTGATTGTGCTTATGTAGGAGTTTTCCCATCTTCTAACATCCTTTGCTTCTTAGCTTTGTATGACATTCTTCTATAGTAATTACCGCGTTTTTTGTAATATTCACACTTACTACGGTCTTTTTGTGTTTTACCACTCTCACAGTTAAAGCAGTTCTTGCCGCAATCTTCAAAATCGAACATTTCAATCACATGTTTGACCGTATTTAATTTTTAATTGTTCAACAACATCAAGTACTTGTTTATCAGGAGCAAACCATTCACCATTCAATCTGTGTTTATAAAATCTATCATGAAAACTTTTCTCTCTTTTTTCATCACCAGGTATTAAGCAGAGTATCTTTAATGTGTCCGGATAACTTGTCTGCAATGTTTTCAACCTTGATTCCGGGTCTAATGAATATCCTATTTTTATAGCTCCACCGCTCATGCCTTGTACAAAGTAAACATATCCCTTGTAGTTTGATTTTTTTGGTAATATTATTTCTTCTTTCTCAACATCTGTTTTTCTTATATATTTATTTTTCAAATCATCGGCATATTTTTTAGCTCTTTCTTCTTCTTTTCGTTTTTTCCAATATTCATCCCATCTTGGATCATCTTTTGTCCACGAAAATTTAAGAATCTCTTTTCTTAATATAGAAAGAAAATTACCATCTCTTTTATGATTAGTTACATATTGTTTTAAAATATCTTGCGTTCTCCATATTGAGTAAGCTATGCTTTTTTCTGTATGTCCCTCTTTCTCCAAATCGAATACAAACTTTTTCAGCACTTTGTCAAAACTAAGACCTAATACTATTCCAAATGCTTGCTCGTATGTAGTAATTCTTCCTTGTTCGTTTCTATCAGTCATTCTATGACACTCCCTTTCCTTTTTTGAAATATATTTGTGAAATAAAATAGCCCTTATTTTCTTCATCATCTGAATGCCATAAGAGCTGATAATATTTCATTAATTTCATCATATTTTCAAATTTACTTTTACTATAACCGCTTATTTCTAGCAAATCATTATATTTTAAGGGTGTTTGCTTTTTCTTTAATCGTTGCCTTTTATCAATTAATTTACCTGTAGACCATTCCATGAAACCGCTTAGGTCGGTTAAGCATCCTATTATCTCATTATAGTTCTTAACTCCATCTTCCTTTAATTTTCCTTTTAATGCTTTGATTTCATTTGTCATCAACATTACATATGGCTTTTTGCCACCAGTGCTCTTTGATTTCTTATCGCTGCCTTGATATTCACCATAATAATTCCTCGGAAACTCATTCCATGGGATATCATTACTATATTTATAATCTAAAAAGACCTCTCGATATTTACTACAACCATTTGGCAATCTAACTCTCTCAATCTTAAAAGATGGGTTGCCATCTTTATCATAAAGAATCAGTAAGTCCTTTTTTGGCTCTCCTACGATAAACTTTCTTGTTTCGTTATCCATTTTAACCCTCCTCTAACGTGGGTTTTAGAGCAATAAAGCCACCCCTATTTTGCGTGGGTGAATAGAATCCTTACATGTATTCAAACTACAATGAAAAATTAAATTTTCACTGCAACTCGCTTTTTGTATAACCATAACCTCGAATTGCCTTAGCAAATTTCCGGATTAGTTACTTTCAGAAGACTCTTTATAGAAAAAATATTTAAAATTTTTCAATGCTTTATATAAAGACCCGCCCCCCTTTATAAAAGTGGTGTACCCCCCCTTATGGAAAATATGTATGGAGGTTGGGATGAGGACCATTATATACTTTTAAAAACCACCCCGGGGTCTGCGGAGGTGTGTACCCCCTTTGCAGCCAATCCGAAAAGCATTGAAGTGTCAACCTTTGGAATCAATAGCTCAAAATCACCAGGTATTCATTTTACAATAAAGGGGCTTTTTCGTGATAATGAATACCGTATACAGCAAAACCAACATTGATTGCTTAAACTTACATATTTATGTCGCAAAACCTGAGTTATACGACAACGCTCAATTTATGTATTCGTTGAAAAATACACGTTTCATTAATTGAAAGATGCCGTTTCTTAAAATGCATAAAAAATATCGGATAAACATTGCATATAATTGATGATAATATACAATTTATTCGATATCGTAATCGTTGGCATCAATATCAACCATTCCTGCATTTTTCAACATTTCCTCACTGTTTGACAGCATCTTGACTAATTCTTCAAGTGGTAGCTGGTCTAACTTATTTACATTGATATTGACCGTATGCTCTGTTTCGATTTTGTCCTTGTATTGCTTTGGCATCAAGTTTTTGAGCATAAATATATTTTGAGCAGGGTTCGGAGGTATGTATTTTTCGGTAATTGTGACCTTTGTTTCGCCTGTAGCGTCTTGTTCAATCTTCTTCTCTGTTATAGTATGACCTGTTGCAGATTTGAAAGCTGCATTCTCTAATTCGGTAATCATTTTTATCTTGCCTTTTTCAATCGCCTCTCGAAATTCTTGGTATCTCAATAAATACTCATAAAAAACAGGTTCTGATATTCCCAAGTTTTTAGCAATTTGAATATTTGATAATCCTTGTATTTTCCATTTTGTTACTTCTTTAAGACGCTTTGAAATTCCAAGAGATTCATATAATGGGATTCGTCCCGCATTGCTTTTCTTTTCTATATTATTCTCCGGACGTTGCTCTCCGCTATTATTAATTTGTTCTTCCGGCATCAAGCAACACCTCCTTTAAAGATATTTTTCGCAAATAAAAAACAGCTGAAATAAAAATTACAGCTGTACCTATATATAGTATACATTATTATCGCTGTTTGTAAACGCCTATTTTCTCCCCTTTTCGCACTCTTTGAAAAAATATTTCAAAAGATATTAAAAATGTTATTGACATACATGCACATGTATGCTATTGTGTTGTCAAGATAGAAAAAGCGAATCCCAAACAAAAAATTGGAGGTAATAAAGTGACGAGCAAACAATATAGGGAATTAAGAAATCACTTACAAAAGATTGCGTGTAGTGTGAATATATACGGTAAAGAATACGCAAATTTGAACAAAAGAATCAAAATGATAAATGAAAAAATAAAACGCCGAAAGGCGTATGCAACAGATAATACAGGAGGAACTAAGAAATGTATGAATTATCAGGCTACAGATTACAACAAACAGGCTCTTGCAGTTATAAACGAGTTACTGTAAATTTAGGAAACGGAACATATGACAGTGTTGATGATATCATCAAGGCATTGAATCGTAGTGGATATGATAAAGTTAGTCAATATAACAACGGAATAAACACAGAAAATTTATTTTTTGATTGCTTTTCAAATAGCAAATATCCATTAGGACACAAATTTCACGAAATCAGCGTAACGGCGAAACCAAGGAGGAATTGAGAAATGATGAATATAAGAATACAGGATAACGGTTCGGCATACATGATTACGGTTAATGGTTTGATAGTTGCTCAGAAGTCTAGCTTAGGAGATGCGTGGAGACACATAAAATGGATGTATGAAATAGCACAACAAAATTTCACGGTTGGAGAAGAGGAAGTGCCTGTAATACGATGGCTACATAGAATGCGAACGCTAGGAGATATTGATTAACAGTTGCACTGACGAGGATTAAATATCCGAAACCGCTTCGGCGGTCTGCAACAGAAATAAAATTTATGGAGGATTAAAAATGGGTGAATATCTATTAAATCAAGAAACACAAAAAATAGAAATGCATTTTGATAAATCAGATTATATGGCTTTATCAGACGAACAGAAAAAAGAAATCAAGTCGTGCTTTTTATGGAGTGGTAAAGCGGGGGCGTGGGTGAGCCGTAGCACGAACAATCATTACAGAGCAAGACAAATCGCCGAAAAATTAGGACTTGAGAACAGCGGAAAAGTTGGCGAGCGATTGAGCTACGCTGAAGAATTAGAAAGAAAATCAGAGAGAGCAGAAGCAAGAGCCGAACGCTATGAGCAATACTCAGAAAACGCAGAAATAAGAGCCGAAAACCTGCAATCTGATTTCAACAAATATCGTAAAGATTGGTCTTGGCTAACACAGCCTATTATCGCAGGTCATAGCGGAAGCAGGGCATTTGCAAATCATAAAGAAAAAGTAATGAGACGATATGAGAGAGGCTTTGCAGAATACGAAAAGAGCGCATACTATCAGGACAGGGCAGCGACTGCAAGAGGAACAGCGGATAATGCAAAGTTACAAGATAGAGTCTATTTACACAACAGAATTAAAGATTGCAACAAAAACTTAAAAAAGTACCAAGAATCTATTGTTGCACGCGAACAGAATTTATATAAATTGCAAAATGGCGAAGTTTTGAAAGCTTGGGACGGCTCGTTATTGACAATTGAAGGGCAGGAAGAAGGCATTAAGAATACACTTGAAAAATATGATTACGAATACGGAAAACTTGAATTCTTTGAAAAGTGCCTTGCGGATTTAGGCGGGATACAATTTTCAAAAGAAAATATTAAAGCTGGCTACATCGTAAATATGAAGCGTTGGGATAGATGCGAAATTATAACCGCCGGACCTGTAAATGTAACTTTTAAAATTCTTGACGGTGGAGCTGCAGGCGGTATTCTAACAGATCCTTATGCAGCAATCGAAAGCATTGTAAAAGCAACAGAGAAAAAAGAAGAGATTGAAAATCCTTATAATGTTGGTGATATTCTTTGCAAACATCGTCCTGCTGATGATTCAATATATCAAGCGTTTCAAGTGATAAAAACTACCAAAACAGGGGTTAAACTTCAGCAAATAGCGTTAGAAAACGGAAAACCTATCAAGGATAACTTTATCAGTGATAAGCAATCACAGAAGAAAATTGTAAAAGGTAAATTCAGCGATTTCGTAGGCGTTTATTATGACGATTGGCAATTACATAAATACACTGCTTAAGGTTTTCAGCAAGTTTAAAAATTCGTGGGAGGTCTAAATATTATGACGTTTGAACAAGAAAATTATATGCAAGGACTTAAACAAAGAGAACAACAGAACAAAGGAAAGATTTTAAAGCAAATTGAAATTTCTACAGGTATATTTATCAAATCAATGTTGCCAAGTAAAAGAATATGTTGCTTTGCAGTAACTTTAAATGGTGACCCTGTAAAAATATCTAATGAGCAATTTAATAAAACAGCAGATGCCCCAACCGCAAATTGAAAACATCTGCTACACCACACAAGGCGGTATAAATATTGTAGACTGTACCGCCTTTAATGTCAAGAAACCCCCTTGTCACAATATGGAAAATCGATTATAATTAAAGTAATAAATTATCAGGAGGCATGTTTAATGGAAAACTTAATTAATTTGAATAGTTTTGGTGATGTCTTGGATGTGCAACACGCAATTTGGTTTACAAAAGAAGCCCTCCTGGATAAAGGGTACACTCAGAGTCAAGCAAATGAAATAACAGAAACATTTTTAAACGGCTTAAAATGGGCACAAAGTGATGGGAGATTTTTAAATGGACAAAGAACAAGCACGCCGCAAGCGTTGGAATGAAAGCGACAAAGGCAAAGCGGCACGGATGAAACATGATGAAAAGGCTTATGACAGGCTTCATATATCAGTTAAAAAGGGTTTAAAATCAATATACATGGAAGAACTTGCGAAGGACGGAACAACCTTAAACGGTTATATCAATCAAATCCTATTAGAATATCTTGCGGCTAAAGGTTACACCGATTCCGATCTCGAAGTAATTTATGAACAAGCAAAAAAAGAAGGGCTGTTATAGCCCTTTTTTATTTATGATATCTGCAACCTTTCTTATCGCAATGCCGCCTTGTTTTTCACAGTATCTTGCCGAAATGAATAATTCCCCGACCTCGTCCCACGTTTTTTGTTTAAAATAACGCTCTTCGATAATTTCCCTATGAGTCTGCGATAGTTTATCAATTGCAGATTCTATACATTGCTTCTCTTCGTAATACTTTCTTACCTTCTGAGCAATATATTCCGCCCTCTCAGCGTACACCTGCTGCAGCGCATCTATCTTCAGCATTTTGTTAACCGTTGGGTCTGACAAATCGCTACCCCTTACACCTGTTAGGGACATTGAGCTTGCCCCAACATCTCTATGAGCTGATATCTTATGCCTTATGCCCTCCAATTCTCTTTCATAGTCTGTTATGTAGCCATCTAGTTTTGGATAGCTGTAAAGACGTCTCTTGACCTCACGCAATGTATTGTCTTTCAATCTGCACTCTCCCTTCTTTTATGCATCCTAAACCAATCCGCCTGCCTTATGCACGTCCGCATAATATTCTTATACCTATCCTTGTACTCGAAAACGTACAAATGAGGTGTAATAGATATCAGGATGCCGTCAACCAACCGGACTTTGCTGCGAACATCAGGATCCTCTTCGTAGAGATATGCTTTTTGAATTTCTATTGGTATTTTGTATACTTGTCCAATCTGCATCCATCATTCCCCCTCTTTGTTGTTGTGATTATGAATAATTTTTACAGGCGTCCATGAGAATACACAACATGCTAAGAAAAAAGTTAGCCACGGATGCTCTCCTATAAAACTAAGTATTAATTCTATATTACTCATCTTTATATCCTTCCGGCAACTTTCGCCATGCAATCACGAATTCTTTAATTAGGTAACTCGGAACAACATAATCGCCATCAAAAGCTGCAAAATTACCGTTAAATTTTTTAAATGTTTCTTTATCAGAATGGTATAAAAGTCCCACAACTTGAGCGGTTTTTCCTTTGTCATCTTTCAGAAATAATTGTACATGTTTATTATTTTCAGGAAGCCTCTCTTTGACCGGAATCCACCTATTCAGCTCCCGCAGCCGTTCAACTTCTCCAATCAACAAAACGATATCTTTCATGTAGCTGCCAAGCGTGCCTAAAAGTTCTTCCAAGTTATTTGCATAGTCTTTATTTAACCTTTCCTTGATTTCCTGCAGTTCTTTATTGGTCATAATCACACCTCTTTTAATCCTTCATCCCAATTTGCAATCTCAACATTAAATCCACATTTCTGTAGTATCATTGTTGAGTATTCATACTGACTCCCATAAAACGTATGAGTAGACAAATAGTATCTTCCATCCCAACATTCTTCGTTACTTTCTTTTGGGTTAATCCATCCGCATCCATACTCTGAATCTATTTCTAAAGTATGCGTCGGAGAAGTTTCTTTTTTAAGCTCTTCCCATGTACTTATTAGTTTGGGCTTGTTATCAGTCCACTGATAAATAATCTCCTTCCCGCTCAAATCCGCAATTTGATGCTCAATCTTCGCTCCTGTGCTTTCCTTCCAATTAGACAGCATATAGATAGTATCGCAGGCCTTCAACATTGCTGTGCAAATATTCATATAATCGTCATAGTTCAACNNTACAACAACATGACCCTGCTTTTTGAGTTCTTCCTCTGCTCTATCAAAGTTCTTTTTATAGTCCTTCAATCCTGTTATTTTACCTGCTATATATATTTTCTTCTTCATAATCAATCCTCCTGCAAAATCGCCTGACCGCAATCTCTACAATACTTCTCACCATAAATTATAAGCCTGCCGCATATCGGGCATTTATAGCCTGTAGTGCCTTTTTTGAATGTGATGTTGCCGATATTGACATCATTTTTACTGATTATTTTTATAGGTTTAATTTTTATTTTTGTTTCCAATGTTTCAATCGCTAAATCAAGACTTTTTATATCTTGAGCAAGGCTCGTTCTTCCTTCCGCTCTTAGTGGCAAAGAATTCTTTATACTTTTTAGATGTTCCTTTTGCTGTGTTATAACCTTTATCGCTTGTTTTATCTTATCTGTATCAAACATATTAACCCTCCAACGGAATAAATTTAGACATCTTAACCCATTCCCAATCATTCATCAATTTATTGTCGTATTCCTTGTATATAAGAAACTCATTATCTTTAACAGCATAAACTGTTACAATATCATAATTTGTTTTATACCTCACCTTGAACATAAGTTCCCGTTTCCTTTCCTTACTTGATTTCTTCTGAAATTTTCAAAGAAATTCTACGTATCAAATCATTTAACAACATGGACTGATTACTATTACTTTCAACCATATCTTTAATCTCTTCATCAGAAAATTTCATCTTAACATCATTTAAGTATTGACTAACCATTGCCGTTTTTTCTCTGTTATCAAGTACCGTTATTTCATGTTTTAATGAAAACCTACGTAACAAAGCCTCGTCTATCCTGTCAAGTCTATTAGTTGCAGCGATAACTATTACATCATTAGGTAATTTATCAAACTCCTGCATAAGTGTAATTGTAATACGCGCCATTTCTCCGCTTGCACTATTGCTTGAGTTTGTATCTGATCTCCTAATGCTAATACAATCTATTTCATCAAGCATAAATACGCATGGATTAGTTATTGCGTAGGAAAAAGCTTTGCTTATATTTTTAGATGTACTTCCCATATACGAATCAACTAAATGCGAAAAATTCAAATAGCAAAATGGTAATCCTGTCTTATATGAAATATATCTTCCGAATGTTGTCTTTCCTGTCCCACTCTCGCCATAAAGCAAAGTAGAATTAATATATGGTATGCCTAACTCCATAAGCTTCTCATTTATTCTCTGCATGCGGATTATATTTTCGTATACGTTCTTTTCTCTGTCAGATAAAAAGTATCTGTTTGATTTGAATGAATTTGATACATCTTCTACCAATAGCAGACCTTTCATATCGTATGGAAGCTCCATCATATTACTGCCATTAGATTCTAAGATGTTTTTATATTTACTACAAAACCACTTATTTTTAGCAGTTGTATCTTCCGTTACACAGGCAAGTGCACATTTTTTAGCTTCCACAATGTCATTCTTAGATACAGCCTGAATTAATTTCTGTTGCTTGTCTGTCAATCCCATAATTTATGTTTCCTTTCCTCAAATTTTCGTTTATAATTTTGGTAGGCAGCAGGAGAAGCCTGTCCGAACGCCAATTCTTTATGGCTTCCCCTTGCTTGCTGTTTTAATCCATTTGGTCAAAATGAATTACGTCATAACCCTTATTTTTCAAAATTTCGGCGAATTTATCTCTTATCCTTGTCCTATCGTTACCCTGATAACCACCACCAACGGTTATCAAGTACCCTGTACCTAACCACTTAGTTTTTCCGCTGCAAAATATTCCCGCATCTTCCATAGCTTCAAGCACCTTTTCTTCTCGCCAACCTTTTAATGTTAAAAATGTTGCATCAAGGTTAGCTGTTCCTCTGTCATCGCCTGTTTTGGATTTTAATGCTTCTTTATGTGCTTCTCTTAAATCTTCTGATAATTGTTCATACTTGTTCATTTTTCCCTCCATTCTGTTACTTCTTAAATAAAAAGTATGTCCTGCCACACTTCCGGCATACGCCTTTTTTGTCCTTAAAGTAATCTAAATCGTCGTTATGGCATCCTGTTATTGCGTGAAGTATAAAGTATAGAAATTTCATATTTCCTCCTGCTCAATTACTTCCATTTTACTCACATCAGATATTCCGTTTTCGTCGACGCAAGGGAATAAATCGTATCCCTCCCAACAGAACACAACACCAGTTATATTAATCGTTGCGAAATCATCATCAAAATCAGGATGGCATTTTACTGTTCGTTGGACCGTTTTAAAGCACACATCAAATTCCCTTACTTCTCCATCCTCTAATACAAGCCTTGTCCTATCACCAAATTTAATAGGTGTGCCATTACTGTCCTTTAGTCCCGTTAAAAAACCCGTTAATCCGTTGTTCATATTCCCTCCTTTTCCTCTGTAAAATATTCCTCCAATTCATTTACAAAGTCGCAAAGCTCTTTCTTCTCCTTGCTTTGAAGAAACGAACCCATAATAACACCTCTTATTATGTTAAAATTTCTTTCTGCTTCTTGCGACAGTCCATTTTCTTTGTAATTTTCAAATTTATTCATACTTCCTCCTAAAATGGTAATCCAAATTCAATACACCTATAGCCTGTCTGCTCCTGTGCATACCCTACAACCTCTTTTAAAGGCTCATACGCTCCTGTGCCTGATGCTATCTGTTGTTTGGTGTAGTTGTCCACGATGAAGCTATTTGATGCACAAGTACCCATACATTCGCCTTTTGATGTGCATAGAAACACCTTTTCGCCTTGTTTTAAACTGATGGTCATTGGCAGCTTAAATAAGAAATTTTTATTGCTGTCACCGTGATTTACAAATACTAAATTATGATACATTTGGTTTCCTCCTTTTTCTACAAACTTAATTCCAATAGACTTTAAATGCTCTGTAAGTTCATCTAATATTAATGAATCATAAAATGCTTTTGTTTTCTCTAACATACTTCCTCCTATTGTTCAAATTTCAATTAAAAAGGCGGGTCTTCCGAATCGTCTATCGGAACAAATATATCATTATCTCCGAAATCATAACTCGCAGGCTGCGGCCTTGCTTGTCCCTCTGACTTGCTGCCTAAAAATTCAACCTTTTCTGCCAAAATATCAGTAGTGTATACCTTGGAGCCGTCTTCCTTGCTATAAGAACCTGTGTTTATTCTTCCTTTAACCGCAACTTGGCTGCCCTTTGATAGATATTGAGCCGAGGTTTCTGCCATCTTGCCAAATATCGTTACAGGAATAAAATCTGCAGTTTGTTTTCCTTGGTTTTGTGCTTCTTGTTTCTTGTCCTTTGCCATATCTCTATCAACTGCTATTGTCATTTTGCATACCGCCATACCGCTTGACGGTATAAACTTTAATTCAGGGTCTCTTGCACACCGCCCTATAATAACTGCTAAATTCATTATTCTTCCTCACTTTCTTCTTTATACTTCCTTAACAACTCTAAATCCTTTACGTTATTTTCTTCGCAGTATTCCAAGTATCTTCTGTCTATTTTGCCTAACTGATATGTGGTGTTTCTTGTCTTGACTATTCCTTTTATTAAATCCAAATCAACGCTACTTTGTATACTGCTTGTATGTACATACTTACCATCCTCAATCCTTGGATGATTATATACATTGCCACACAGTATTTTACTTCTTAACTCCGGAGCCATAAAAGGATTGTTACCCGATTCTTGTATGCTCCAATTTTCAATAGTTACAACTTTATTTTCCATTTATTCCTCACTTTCCTTTTCTAAAATATATTCAGTTCCTTTTTTGCCGCCGCTCAAATCAAACTGATTTGCCATCACAACTGTATAACCTTGGTTGAGAGCATTTGATAGGTTTGTAGTTGGATTTGTGTAAGTTTCAGGAAAAGTTCTAATTACAATTTGCTTTTTCATCTATTCCTCCCTATTCAATTCATCAATCAACTTACTCAACTCTACCGATACATCAGCTGCTATTTTCCCCGCTTTGGCAAATGCCTCATAACTAAAAGGCTTGTTTATAGACAATCCGACTATCCTGTCTATTTCATCATTCAGCTTGTCTATTTTCTGTGCTATTTCAAAGTTATCCATTAATCGTCCTCCGCTAATTACTCTTATATTTCCTGCTATAGCCACACTTCTTGCAACGGTAAGTTTTAACTCCGTATTCTTGTACAGTTATATTATATGGACTTGATATCTCAACTTCGGTATCAAATATCAGCTCCCAATCATGCCGACAGAAGCACGACCGGATGTAGTTAATTAGAACATGCATGATGCAAAAACCTTCTCTTCCTGCCTCTCTTTTACCAGCGCTTTCAACAGTATCAAATAATTTATATGATCCGTGATTTTTTCACTCCATTGTTCCACGCTGTAATCTCCCCCGCTGTTTATCATGTCATAAACGCTGATTGTATGCTTTGCCATCATGCCTGCCAAAGCCTGTTCAGGTGTACAATTTTGAATCTCTGCTGCCACTTTGAAGTTGTGCAGCCTGTCGTCAGTAGCATACTCTTTTGCTTTCGATTGAAGTATACCTTTGATTGTATCTATTTGTTCATTTAATACCGTATTAAATTGTTCTGCGTTCATAAATCTTTCTCCTTTTATTTTCTTAATTCCTTCGGAAACTCTCTTAACATGTTCTCTTCACCCATTACCGGTATGAGCGAATCTTTCATGAATACCTGCACATCAACAGCCTTGCATTGTTCTACTATGTTATCAATCCACGATTTTTCAGGAATCACCTTGCCTTTTCTGTTCCCTGTCTCGGCTCCAATGATTATCCAATCAATTTTATTTAAACTGTGTATATAAACTTTCTCCAAAATAGGCTCTATGCTAAGAAAATAATTTCCCTTTGAATCATCATGCTTGCAAACAAACTCTGAATTCATATCTGTTAAAGTGCTGCCATACCAAAAATTTTTCGCAATTGGCAATTCTGTATTTACATATCGTTCAGGGTTTTTGGTTAGAAATAAGTAATTGTGCTGCGGAGCTGCTTCACATACCCTGAACACTTCCTTAATCCATTCATCCGGTACCCACTCCCCGAACAGGTCTGCCATGCTGCAGACAAATATATTTTGACCTTTGGTTTTCTTTGAAGGCTCGTCCAGTCTGTATCGGTGAAATGTAGGCTCAAAAACAAACGGATACGGACAATGTTTTTTTCTGTCAACAACATGTATTTGTTGATTTCTGTGTTCTTCAATATCTTCTTTTAAAACACTTCCAAACCTTTCAGCAATCTTTCTTGCGTAACAATATGTGCAGTCATGTAGGCACCCTGTAATAGGATTCCACGTCATAGTCGCCCATTCTATTTTAGTTTTATTCATCTTCCACTCCTTTCAATGCCTGTTCTGCATTATCTCGGGTTAGAAATATCCGGTTGTATTGGTGATAGGCTATGTTATAGTAAACTTCATCAATTAAACCATTTGGTTTCTTAATATATACTTTAGTTCCCTCTTTACATGGCAATTTTATCAATCTGCCCTGCTCTTTCATATCCTCATATTCTGCCAATCTGTTTAGGACAGACCCATAAGTACATTTTTCCTCTAAGCATTTGTCTGTACCTTGCCGCTTACAATGATGGCAAGGAGAATGCTTTTCGTATCTTTCTTTAGAACACACTATACCGTCTATTCTTTCAGTTAACCTCTCCACTTTGTACCTCCTACTCCCAATGTGCTATATTGTCAGATTCTCTTATGTTTGAAGCATATAATTTTTCATCAGCTATTTTATTTTTAAAAATTATATTCAATTCGAGTGAACCGTCTATTTCGTCTCTGTGCAGATAAAAGTCATCTATACCGCCTATATCTTCAATTTCTTTGATTACTTCTGATAGTTTCAATTAGCAGCCTCCTTCTTCTTTTTCTTGTTCTCCCGGTAGATTTTCTTTAGGTCCTCATAAAGAATCCAACCGTCTTTATCGCCATGTTTCAAGTTCCTGCATACCCAAACAAGGTTTATTTTCGGGTATCTGTATTCAAATAGCTTTCTCCTTATTTCTCCCTGCTGCGTAGCTGTTCCCATGCTTTTTACATCTATCGCCGTAATGCTGTTGTCGTGATGAATTACGTTGAAGTCGGGAGTATAGGTGACGGCTTGTCTCTTTTTACCTTGGTACTCAAACTTTGGTATGAGTTCATACTTAGGTTGCATTTCAAAGTCTTTTATCAAGTCTGCTTCTTTCTGAGATTTTAGAAGTAGGTAATAAATTGATTCATCTTTGCTGTCGAAGGTTATACCGTCAATGGTTACTTTCTTATTGCCGTATTTACTCACTTTCACCCTCCCTTTTCTTTTTATAATCACCGCAATAATTTTTGTGACTGTGTGATGTAATTTCTGTTGGGTCAAATGGTTGTTCACACCTCGGGCAATATGGCATGAGGTCTTTTAAATAACAATTTTGCAAATCTCTAAATTTTTTTAGTCTAAATCTCTTTGTGTATAGTTCATTGACTTCTTTGGCATATGATTTTTTACGCTCAATTAGTTCTTCTAACTGTTTTTCAAGTCTCTCTCCGTTTGTAGCAATTTCCACCATGGCGTCAAACGGGTCAATATAAGCTCCACATTCTGTACATTGTATTAATCTGTTTTTAACATCAATTTCATAAGCAGGAGGTTTACATGTACATATTTTTCTACAATCCCGATTGATTTTTATTACATCAAAGGAGATTATTTTATTGTCATTCACTTCTCGCCCTCCCTGCACAAATCTCTTTCTGTTACCATTTTTCCGAAATACACGGAGTTTTCGTTAATGCATTTCTTCACATTTTCGAACATCGTTTCTTCCGTTTGTTTGCAATCTAAGCAGGATTTCATTCTGATACCTCCACCCTTTCAAATTCCATTGTATGAAGTATCTTCCATAACCTTTCAACTTGTGGAGCTCTCCATGCTGTCATAGCATAAGAATGCGCGTCTTTTGGATAATGATAATAATTAGCTTTAATGTGAGCCTTGCACTCGTCGTTTGTAATAAACATAGTATTCGGGAATAACTTTTCTATATTTCTGTAGTTAGCAACATGTATGTTGTCTTCATCTTCCCCAAGGAAGTCTATAACATCATCAAAGTCATACATCACCGTTTCGTCTTCATCACCATACTCATCTGTTACAGTATAAATAATTCTGTCTTGACCCGAGTCAAATATCAAATTCTTGAGGTTTTCCTCTGGAATATCAGCATTTTCTTTTATATATTCATATGCTTCTTCCATATCCGAAGCTATTACGGTTCCTTCGCAAGTAACAAGTTCACAACCATCTTCATAACCTGTCTCTATTCCATATTCTTTTACTGTGCCTTCAACTACCCAAAATCTCGGGTCTGCTTGGCTTACGTGGTCTTGAGTATTCATGATGTGCTGTAATTCTTTTAAAAATTCAACATCATCTTTACTTAACTTAATTTGCAACATTTCATTCATCTTCTACCTCCACCACATCAAAATACTTTATTTTTTCATCCTCACACCATTTCTTATAATCATCCACGTCAGTTACGCCACTGTTCAAACATTCTAAATGCCTGCTGAAATACTCAAGAAACTTGTCCATTCTTTTGGCTCCGATGCCGTAGGCCTCATAGATTGCGTTGCAGGCTATCGGATAAATCATCAGGAGAGCTTCTTTTGTTGCATCCGTCTTCGCCTGTTCAACCGCAGTATTGTACTTCTCGTGATACTCTTCAATTGCTTTGTCTATCTTCGGTTGGATTTTTCGCTGTATTTCTTTGTTTAGGTCTGCAGCGTTCTCGAATATCAGATTACCATTTTTCGCCTTAATCACTCATTCGCACCTCCTACAATCATTTGATGTTATAAATTGACGTTTGTACATTCTTAGCAATTTTGTTATGAAAATCATCTACGAATTTTTTTGTGATTTCAAATCCATAAGACTTCCTCCCTAATTGTTCAGAAGCTAATAAAGTTACCCCACTACCTGCCACTGGATCAATAACCACGTCTCCAACATCAGTAAAGATTTCTATTAGATTTTTCAAAAGAGGTACAGGCTTCTGATTTGGGTGCGCTTTAGGTGTTATATTGTCTGCTTCCCACCACATCCAGTTGAATATCATCTTGCCATTATTATTAAATTTCGGGAGTTTGTCCCTATACAAGACTACCGCATGTTCAGTGCCATCAATAATAAGTGTTTCATCTTGAATTTCATTTCTGGACAAAATTACTGCATGCTCAGTCGCTCCGACAATTTTCATGTTTGCCTTAAGTACCTGGGGACTATACTTTTTTATAAAGAACATAGGAAAGCCATGTTTAAAGCCGTATTTTTTTCCCGTATCAATCAACATTTGCATTTGGTCGAATGCGCAAAATATAATCATTGCTGGAGCTTTATTGCGTTCTTTAGGCTCTTTTATAAGTAACTTGCTACAAAAGTGCATGTACTCAACTAAGTTAAAGTTTGAATCACTGTTAAAGAACTGCTTCCCTGCCTTTTTTGACTCGCCTTTTTTATTGTCGCCGTCGATGTACCATTCCGTGGAGGATGCATATGCTTTCACTCCCAAATTGTATGGAATGTCAGCAATTACTAACTGCGCTTTGGGTATTCCATATTTTTTATAATTTTGAAAATTATCATGATATAGTTTCAAGTTATACCTCCATCAATTCATCTTTCAATTGTTGTTTTTCTTGGTCTGTCATTAATCCACACCTCCCAAAACATAAACCTTCGCCATATGCCTACCGTTTGCAAAAGCAACATCCACATCATCAACGTAAATGTCAAGCTTATTCCCCTTTATAGCTGAACCACTGTCACGAACCACCCTAAATCCGACGCCCTCGATAAACAATCTTGTGCCGGGTTCAAAAACCGCCCAGTCAGCGGCCGCAGTATAACCTTCAAGGACAAAGTCCCCGCTTGCTGTGATACCATAAAACGGGTCATCAGGTGTTTTCCCTGTGCTCTCAACTCCTGCGGTGTAATAGCTCACATCGAATTCACCTGCATACTCACTTGTTACGAAATCTTGCATCAGCATGTCTTTATCTGAAACAATCCTCTTTGTGTACGCAAGTTCAAGTTCCGTTTGCAGCCGTTGCTCTTTTTCTTTCAGATACCTTGTCTCAACCTGAATCAGCCTATTTTCGTAATTCTGAACTTCAAGTTTATGTACTTTATCCGACTGCTGCATTACGAAAGCTAATGCACCCAGCAGAAAGAATTGTAATAACAAAAGTAATTTTTTCATCCTTGTCTCCTATTCCTCTATCCACCATGAATACCATTCGTCTACCGTTTCAAACAATGGTTTCATGCCTTTGGCTTTTCTACGTTCTAAGTACCCTGGTAACCACCTTGCTATTGCTCGTTTATAATTTTTTGCAAATTTGGGATATTTTCTTAACTCCATACGTTTTTTAGTGGACATTGGGCATCCTATACAACCCAATCTCTCATACCCATAATCATACAATTCGCAATATTTTATATTTCTGCTTTTTAAATAGTTCCAAACATCTGCATCTGTCCAATCGATAATTGGGTTCAATACGTGTTTTCCTTTAACGGTACAATTCTCAATCATTGTTCTTTTTTCGTCATTGTCGCTATTTAAAAATATTTCTCTTTTTTCTTTTGCTTTTTTTGAATTACTTCCATATACATCAAACTCGACTAAATTCCTGCTGTTCTTTCTTCTTACGCTTTCAGCCCAACGAACACCTGTTATAACAAACCGTCCTGTCCCCCCTCGTTCCTTGAGTTCGGCACAGCAAAACCTTTTTAATCTAGTAGGAAGTCCTTTTTCTTCCATCAACTGAAACATTGACTTTTCGTGCTGATGCCTCTGAACATCAGGGTAATTCTCTCTTATGAAGTAAACCAATTCAGGCGGGTCTATTCCTGTTATGTTGTAGTGAGCGTCAAATTTAACTCCAGCTTCTTTGCAAAGATGATATATAACTTGACTGTCCTTACCTCCACTAAAAGCCACGTAATAACCTTCCGGCGGCTCAAACGTCTTCAATCGCTCGATTGCAACTTCAACTTTTGTTTGACCATATATGTTAAGTTGTTCATTCAACTTATAACCTCCTATTCTCATTGAACATCGCACCATAACTATTCAAATATTCGTCTCTACGTCTGTGCGCCTGCTCAATTTTCTCTTTTTCCAATCTGTATCGTTCACACTCACCGTGACACCCAAGGTGACGGTCTGTGCATTTTAAACATACTTTCATAAATACACCTCTTATATTGATTTTATTTTGGATATTTATGCATTCTTACTCTTGTTTCCTATACAGTCTTACAAGTTCTTTTCTAAGCTGCACTGCTATTCTTTCAATCTCAGCATTCGTAACTGTCTCTACAGGCTCTTTTTCTACTTTCCAATGGTAATCCCAGATACCAACATCAGTTCTTCTTTCAAATTGCTCGCACCATTTTAGCGCTCTTTTTCTCCATTCCACGTAATCTTTATTGTATTTTTCAAGCTCCATGGCTTTCTCGCATAGCATCTCGCTTAATGTTTTTACAATCTCTATTTGTTTTATTTCCATAACCATACCTCCTATTTTCTTCTGTGAGCTATTTATTTGTGCTTTAAAATCGTTTTGCACCTCTGCTTGTCCTATCCGTCGATTGAGTATTAACTTTCGTTAAATCGCATTTTAGGGCTTTCGCTTAACATTTTGTAATTTTTATCCGCCAACGCCTTCAAGAAGTCCCTAATTTCTGCATCTTGTATGTCTAACTTCGGTAATTGGCTGTGATAACTACCTCTATGACAACTGCATTGAAACATATAGTCATATACTTTGCTGTTTGCCCCTGCCATCGGAATCATGATTATTCCAGTGTCTAAGCACTGATAACAGTCTTTAGCCATTTTTATTGTCCTCAATCGCAAGTGTTGAATTGTTCATAAGCTTCTTAATGTCGTTAGGCAGCGCTTGGTATTCTCTGTTGCTTGAAACTTTTGCTTTGTAGCTTCTCATGAAGTTTGAAGCAACTACAGATTGCACGGTATCAGCATCCATCTGCGACCACTCTTTTAGCTGAGTTGGCGTTATTAACTGTTTGACAGCTTCAGGAAGTTTTTTAAATTCTTCTGTGGCATTATAAGCACTATTTCGTATTGCTTTGCTTACAAGATTCCATGCTTCCTGTTCTGAAAGCTCATTAGGCTCGACAATTTTGACTAAGCTTTGTTTTATCTGTCCTATTACCGGAGGAAATCCTTTTGTATCCGTCGCTATATGTCTTTTAACCGCTGCCTTAACTAAGTTGATATCATCATCTGCAAACAATTCAGTCCAAAGATTAACAACACTCGTAAGCTCTTCTTTGCTTTTATCTTTGTAATACAACGGATAAGCTGCTTTCAAAATTGCCATAACTCCCATAGTTTCAATTTTTGTCATTGTTTCCATGCCTCCTTTTCTATCTCTTCGTACATCATGTCTAGGAATATATTTCCGCTTGTCTCTTTTGGGTTTTTAGTGCCGTTCTGCCCTTTATACTTTCCATCAACAATGTCTTTTCTGTGCCAATTAAGAATTGTTGCATAATCACTTGAGTATTTTTTTCCGGTGGAGGCTTTATAAGCATCTAGTTTGTCAATCATTTCTTTAGCCCTTGCTTGTCCTAAGCTGTTGATTAATTTATTAAATTCGTCAATCGTCAAAGATACTTTTTCAAATTCTCCGTATGTGTCTTTTTTAAGAGTAGATTTTTTGTTTGATTTTTTTTCATCGTCGCTGTGTATAAAAATATCTTCTTTATCATTCTTTACATTCTTATCATTCTTTACATTATTGTTTGTATCCAGCGACTGTTGTTTTTCTGTTACTTGCCTATCCAGCGACTGTTTCTTTTTTGTTACTTTGTCGGCGCAATCTTCTTGAAAATTGTTGTAATTTATAATGTTGTAGTGTGTTTCTGTTCTGTTACCTTTAGTCCCATATATTTGAATCATGTCGTTTTCGACTAGCCAATCTAAGATATTTTGAATCGTCTTAGGATTAGGTATAATATCTTTGCCTCTTTCATACCACGAAACCCATTTGCAAATATCTCTTACGCTTGTCAATCGCTCTCCACGTTTAATTAATTTTTTCCCTATTACTTTTTCGCCCTTTTCTTTATAAGGAATTTCGCTATCTTGGTGATTGGCTTCGATTAACAACCTTTCAAATACTCTTAAATATAACGGTGGCATTTGATAAATATCACTATCGACAATTTGCCTATGAATCCTTATCCACCCTACGCCCGCCAATTTCTCACCACCTTTGGGGGATTTCTCCCCCGGTTATTCTCCTAAGTCCAGCCAATACACAGGCTCTGTAACTTTCTTAATGCTCTTGCAGTAGTCGCACTTTCCGCATCCGACAGGCTCTGCCTTACCCTCTTTTAAGTCCTTAACTCGAAGTATGTACGGCTTTAATTCTTCGAGCGTTGATTGTACAAACTGCTCAACTGAATTTTCATCCTCTGTAGCAAAGGTGATTAAATCTTTATCAGGAGTTTTTTCTTTGCTTGCGGCCATGATGTTAGGAATAAAGTAACTACCCAAATTTTGCCTGATAATCTCGCAATAAATAGCCATCTGCCAATCATACCGCCATGCAAGAATAAAATTTACCTTTCGCCGAAATTCGTCACTCCAAGATTGTTCAGAAATACTCTTAACGATTTTGAGGTCTACGAAATATTTCTGTTTTCGATGGAGCATGTCTACTTTTATCTTGAACGGCAAGCCGTATATTTGCCCAGTCAACGCAATTTCTTTCTCAGTTTGAGCAATTACCTTATATAGACTTTCATCGTTCTTTAAAACGTCGATTATCTCGTCAGCCTTTTGGAATTTCTCTTTCAATCCGCCTGCATTCTTACCTTTGCTCGCCATAATCTCGGGATGCTCTTCGATAAATTGTTGCAGTGTTCCTTCCGACCAAGCATGAACATAGCTTCCGACAAGCATATCCTCTGTGGTTTCTCTTTGAAATTCTCCATTTAACTGAGCCGTTGCTTGTAATTCACATTCTATATATTGTTTCAGTTGGGTAGAACCGCAAAATAAGCGGTTCATTTCCGGACTGAAATAGTTATTATTATTTAATAACTTTGTATATTCTTGCAGTTTGTCTTTGGGTATATCTTCATAATCTTGTGTTAAATCCGTGACTGATATATTACTCATTGTCTACTCCTTGAAGACGTCGGGGATGTCTTCATCGATTTCTTTTCCATCGTCAGCGTCTTCCTCAATTATTTGAAATTCTGCTTCTTCGGCGATTATTGCATCGTGTGATTCTACATCCAATATATTCTTAGGTTTTGAATTTTTCTTTTCAAATTCAACATCCGCTCCATCTTCCCAAGCTTGTCTTTGTTCTATATTGTCAAAATCAAGAGAAATCATTTTGCATAGTCTTCTTAGAACGGTCTTTTTACACATTTCGCCGTAACTCTTTGTCCAACTTGTACCTTTCGGCATCTTTGAATAATCGTCTCTCGTCTTGTCGATTTCTTCTTTGCTCATTGTGTCGTATTTCATGCTACCATCTGCAAAGAAGCAAATTGCGAAAGCCCCTATTATGCTGTCATTGTTAAATGGTATAGGCTTGAAATTCACATACTGCTTACCTTCTTTGATTTCCTCTTCAAAGAAATCTCCCTTTCTAACCAATTTGGCGTAAATGTCCCTTATTGGTTCAATACTGTATTTTTTAGCAAGCTTTATTTCACCTTTATAATCCGTCTGAAATTGTAAACTGTTTCCGTATGGTATTGCATAACACTCTTTATTCAGGAAATCCAAGCCGAGAAATGCACCTTTAAGCATTGTCCTTGCAACACTTATTGCATTACATTTTTCAATACCTTTTGTGTCCTGTAATACTGTGATTGAGTTTTGCAGAAATCTTGTTTTGTTAAAATCTTTTGGTAAAGCCGCTGCCTTTGATTCAAGTAGTGAATTCAAGTGTTTATGTGATTCTTTTAAAATTAAATCATTTGCCATTATTTATCTTCCTCTCCTAATTGGTTTTTTACTTTAAATTGGTTATCTTTTGTACCTTGTGTAATGGTTATAAATGCCTGAATATCATGCTTCTCACATAATTCAATTACCGTTTTCTGTCTGTCAATGTCCAGTTTTTCAAATCCGTCGAGACACATGATTTTCAATTCGCCCATCCTCTGCAGCGCAATCTTGAAAGCAGCATCCATCTTTTCGCCGTCACTTAATCCATCTAATAATGTGCCGTTTATACGAATTAAGCCGTTCTCGTCAACCGATATACCCTCAAGCGGCAGTTCGTGCGTTTTAAGCAACTCTGACGGCTTGTTACGTGCGATTGAGATAATGTTTGTAAAGTAATCGCTGCGGCTTTTCTTTGTAGTAAGTTCTCCGTCTCTTATGAAAAGCATTCTGTCCCAATCTCTCAAATATCCTTGCATTTCAACAACTTTTTCCGCATCGGCTCTTAATGGGTCAACATCTATAAGATTATTGTTTTCGAGATATTCAGAGGCCTTTCCGATTTTCTCTTTCTCAATTTCAATAAGTTGGGCGGCTTCTTTTTCAATACCTTCTTTTTCAAGCTCTTTCTTATCATCAAGCCCGGAAACCTCTTGTTCCTTAACGGCTATTTTCTGTTCCTGTTGTTTTATTTCTTCTTTGCTTTGCTCTTCTGCTATAGCTGTCTGCCTTTTGACTGTTTCTTTCATTTCAAGGTAATTTGCTTTCAATCTTGCTATTTCTTTTTCAAGTTGCATGTCATAGTCTTTTAATTGATTTTCCAACAAAGAGCCAAGCCCATCTATTTTACTTTTTTCTTTCTCAATCTTCTGCTGCGACAAATCAATGAGGTCTCTTAAATCTTGCTTTATTTCGGTATATTTAACATCAAGTCTTGCTTTCTTGGCTTCTGCAGCAGCGTTAATTGAATTAACTTTGTCGTCGTAGTTATCTTTTAATGCTTTCGCCTGCTCGATGTATTTATTGATTTTTTCGGCTTCGGAAACTTTGGAGTAATATTCCTCAACCTTCTTATCCTTCCATTCATCGCCGTTGTAATTATCCGGCAACCCTCTTTCAATATTTTTAACCTGGATTTCAAGGGTCTTAACGTCTCTGTTTACTTCCTCACGTTCTTTATAAAACTTGTTTTCAATATCCTTGAGAATTTGCAGCATATGCTTGTCCGTATTTATGCCATTCAGAACACTTGCGTCGTTTAAAAACCATTGAATGATTTCATCCGCAGGATAATCCATCTTTATCATGCTCAATATAATATTTGTCTGCTCCTTAACAGGAAGTGCTATAAAGTCAAGCGGTCTAAACACATCACCTCTGACGAATTTTCTAAGTTCTGCTTCAGTAGACTTTATACCTTCGCCCTGCTGCCTAAGTTTGAAGTAGTCTGCTTTATCGTCACGGAGCTTTCTTTCAACTTCAAGTCCGCTATCGGTTTCGATATAAAGCGTAGCTTCACTTTCATCATGTTTGATTAATTCCGTTCTTCTGCCTGTGTTGCTGAAAGTTTTTTCTATGGCTTCAATAACAGAAGTTTTTCCGCTACCTGTCGGACCGATTAAAATATTTAGCTTTGGGTCAGGGTTATAATTAAATTCTTCAATCCCCAAGAAATCTTTAATTTTCAATGCTTTTATTTTCATTTAATCCTCCTTATATTCTCTGTTCCAACATTCTTTGCATCTATTGAGTGCGCATCTTTCAAATTTTGCATTAATTCCAAATATACTTTTGGGACAAAGATTCGGAGTGTCATTATCTTCATCCAATTCTACATTCGGAAACACCTCCAACAGCACAGACAGATATGTTTTGACCGGATGCTCTTTCGCCCATTGCTCGACGATTGCGATAGTTTTACTTGGATTTTTGGCTATGTCTACGGAGCAAGTGTTAGAAGTATCATCAACATAATTAAGCGGGCAATCACCACAATCATCATGCGAGCTGCAAATTCTTGCGTATTTTTTTAAAAACTCAACTACTTCCATTAAATTTCCTCCTGCAAAAACTCAACCCATTTGTCCGTACAGTCATTACGACTATCAAAAATGTATTCTTTCACAACTTCAAGCTTATGGTTCCAATCTGTTTCCATGTCTATTAATGACACGAAGTCTTTTTCTAAAACCTCAACTAAATTTGATTTTAAATCCTTATCTACTCCGTTCTTGGGGTCTAATATCCCGTATTCCTCAAGAAAGAAATCTCTATGTTTCTCACTGATGAATTTTAGTCCAAGCCTGTCCGTATATTCCTTCTCTGCGCAGTCATAACATAGGTTCTTGTGTATTTCATCGTGTGATTTCCATTCGTCACATAAAGAGCATTTAAAGACGTCTGTGTATGTTCCTTTGCATTGAGTATCCGGGCAGCCTGCGAATATCTGTTCTTCGGTACAGTATTCTTTTGGAGTTTCAAAGATAGCATTGCATTCGTCGCATTTATACATGTCATTCCTCCACTACTGCTAAAGAATTAATAAATGCATTTTCCATCCGTCTTGACATCATTGCATATTCTTCAGGACTTAGAGTTATGCTTTGATTGCCTTTGGTTACTGTGATTTCAATTGCTATAGGTCGGCAGTATGTTTTCTGTGTTCCTTCTCTTTCTTCTCTTTTTTCTTCCGCAATTCTTCTTGGGTTCATATTTCCTCCTATTTTTAAATAAAAAACACCGCAAACTGTTATCTCTTATCCTCTGATAACTAATTTGCAGTGTCTCCCGTGTTCTTGGTGATGCGGCACTCTAACATCTATTCGGTTGTAAGTATTCATTGTATATCGACCTCGCTAACTTTGGATTTGCAAGCTTAAATTTCTGATGATTCTTAGCGAAATAACTTTCCGTTTTTTGCTCAGGCGGTAGGTTATTAAAAATTGACTTTATCATTTGTATCTTTTCGGGTCGCATTTGCTCCTCCTTTTTTCGCTTTTTCTGCTATACCGTAATTCGCAGGCAATCCGTTATTTTTTCGAAAAAGGCATACCGTACTTTGAGATACTTTTAGCTCTCTTGCAATTTTATAATCTCCATATCCAAGTTCATACAGTTTCTGTATTTCTATGTTTCTTGCTTTAATTTCCTTAAGCTTTTCATCTTCTTCTTGGCTGAGATTTTCTTCAAGATTATTTGCTATGCGCCAAAATCTTATTGTCCCTTTGGTAACATTTTGCTTGTCTGCTATCTGTGCATCAGTCATGCCGAGGTTGTACAGTTCAGCTCTTTGTATGTACCTTTCTTCTATTGAAAGTTTTGGAGATTCCAAGATTTTAACAACCAGTTTGTCCAGTTTATCGGGTTCCTTGTAGCGTTCAGGCAATTCAGGGTCAAGCTTCAGCCATTCCCTAAGCTCATAATCTTCGACCTCGCCGTCTTTGGCTATGATATTGCGGTATTGACTTATCAGTGATAATAGTAATGTGTTCATATCATAGGTTTTCCTCCTATATTCCTAATTTGATTACGGCTACCAGTAAAACGTTAAAGATGAACAGGAGAGCAATTAACACAAATTCGGCTTTGTATTCATTGATTTTTCGTTTAATTTTGTTCATCTTTCGTTCTCCCCTTCCATCTGCCGAAGCTCATCCAAAGTAAGTGGTGGGTTTTCGTCTGCTGTTATCGGTTCAAGGAAAAATTCTTCTTTACCGTCTACGTTTAAAAGGCATTGATGTAATGCGGTTTTTTCTTCTTTCGTGAACTGGCTATTTTCTAATAAAGTAGCCAACCGTCTCAGAGTTGTATGTAACTCCACACACTCCGCACGTTCTGAAATTAAACCGCCATGCAATTTTTTAATTATTTTAGCTGTTGTGTTGCGGCTTTCTTCCAATTCTGTTCTTGTAAGCTTTCTTGCTGTTAGGCATTTCTTAAGTTCATTCATTGTTCATCACTTCTTTCCAATCCAATCATAAATATCCTGTGCTAACGCCCTTTTTTCCGTGGCTGCTGCATATGCCCGGAGTGCTGCCACTGCCGCAGGGTCTTTTTCAGGTCTTAGAACAAAACAGTCAACAAGTGGGATTGTCTCATTGGTTTTAAAAACAACATATTTTTCATATAAACCTCTTTTATTTTCAGTCATTGTTCATCACTCCAATCCAATTTTTGAGCACATTCATCATTTGGACACCTACCCAAATATTCAAAATCTTTATAATAACCATCACCCATATTTTCACTCAGATAAGTGCCGCAAGTTGGACATTTTGCAGGACTCCAGCTTTCTTTTATCACCTTCTTCCCTACCTGCTTTTCAAGTGCTGCGATTGCTAAGTTATTTGCTTCAATTTTTTCAAGCAAATCCTTATCGCTTTTATCTTCCGATAATAGACTTTTTAAGCTCTTATTGTTTATTTTCAGTCTTCCTATCGCCTTTTCAATCTCCATCCCGTTCCTCCCCTCTCGATAACCACAGCTCGCCGACACATTTATTGCAAACACATAAAACACCCTTTTCGATTAGCTTGTCCAACTCTGCTTCACCGCAGAATATGCAAGTTCTTCTGTTTGAGTATTTTTTCAGGACGATACTGTCGTCGTTTGAGAAAATCTCAATCGGGTCTCCTGGTTGCATTTTCATTGTTCTTCTTAGTTCTTTGGGTATAACAATTCTTCCTAATTCATCTATGTTACGCACTATTCCTGTTGCTTTCATTTTTCATCCTCCCTTAAATAAAATCAATAAATGTACCGTTCTTTTTTTCTTCATCGGTTCTTTGATGAATTCCTATAAGCGTTAATTCAACGCCAAGTTTATTAGAAAGAACTTGTCCTAATACTGTAAAAAACCTTTCAAAATTTGGCTCTCCAACAAATGTAATTGTTTGCTCTCGTTTTTTCATAAAGCCTCCTATATTGACAATTGATTGTTTTGTTGTTGTATACTTTCTTTCAAAATAAACGGCGCACTATATTGTTTGATAATATCAATCGCAGTATCAACTTGATTTCTTTTTATCGCCTTATACGAGGACACTCCAAACTCTCTTCTCAATTGGTTGTGAATGTCTGTATATATTTTTCCCCTCAAGGATTTATCGGAATATGCCCTCGCGCCTTTACCGCCCAAGCAATTTATGCCCTTAGACTTAACCGCTGTAGTTATTTTCTCGCATTCAATTCCAAGTAGAGGCATGTCCAATTTGAATTCTTGCAAATCCTTGTTTACTGCTTCAATTTTTGCGTCCTGCTCATCTAATGCCTCTAAATAGAGCCTTATTTCTTCTTTTTTAGAAATAGGTATCTTGCTATATCCTCCTGTTTTACGGATAATTGGTAAAATTTCATCAAATACCCATGATTCAAATTTTTCCGCCGAAGGAAGCTCCGATTTTACTACAAGCCTGTATATATCACCTTCGGGAATAACATTCATTTCAATACTCTTATCTGCGCTCTGTGGATGAGGTATATCGTGTTTCACGACCCCCTTACAATGTCTTGAAATTGCATCACTTACATTCGAATATCCTAATGATTTTGCAATGTCACTCGCTACAAAATATATCTTTCCGGCAACCTCAACTGTCCTTACTTGTCCAAATTCTGTGTTTTCGAATATCTTTAATTCGTTCATGGTCCCTCCTATTCTTCAGTATCTTCTATTAAGAACTCAACCGCATCAACCAATGTTTTAAATTTGTCTTTTTGTCGTTCTGTCATATTTTTATAGTTTTGGTACATTTTCTTGGTGTATTCCAATGCTAATTCATCATCTTTTTCCACTTTTCACACCCCCTTTTGCTAACTTGTAAGCATATTATAATACTTTTACGATAACTTGTCAACATTAAATTTAAAAAAATGTTGACAAGTTATCAACATTTCATTATACTGTTATTCGGAGGTGTTCAAATGGATAAGAAAAATATAGTAGCTTTGAATATTAAAAAAATTAGGGAAGTCGAAAATTTAACTCAAGAGGATTTGGCGAATAAATTAAATTTAAAAAGAAACAGCATTACTTTGTTTGAAAGCGGCAAAAGAAAGCCCTCGGAAAGAACTAAGCAAGATATTTGCGAAAAACTTAATATATCTTTAGACTGGTTAGAAACCGGTGAAGGAGACATGTATAATAAATTTGGTTCGGTTAATGAAGAAGATGACTTTTCAAAAATACTTGGAGAGCTGTCCGCAACAGAAAACGACTCTGTTAAAGAGCTGTTTAGAAGAATTCATAATATGAGCCCTAAGAAAAAAGCGGCATTATTAAAAGTCGTAGAAGCGTTGATAGAAAGCGACATCATTTAATTGACATCGCTTTTTCTTTTGTTTATTGCACTTAAATAGCTTTGTATTATGTAGTATATTCTTTTAGCAACAGCCTCACTTGTTATGCTGTTTATCATAATTATTATTTCCTTTTTTAATTCTTCCAACATAAATAATTCCTCCCCGCTATTCGTGTATATAATCATTGCAACAATCAAACAACATTTTAACATCAACATCTAACGCTTGAGCTATTCTGCATAACGTGTCAAGCGTTGGAGATTTTGTACCGTTTTCAATATTGTTAATCGTTGTTTTCCCTACCCCTGATTTATAAGCAAGCTGTCTAAGGGATATTTTCTTTTCTGTTCGTATTTTATATATATGTATATATGTTTTCATATGCCTGTAGTCTCGTAAGTAGTTTGTACAAGCATATAATAAAAAAGAAAAAGTTCCTATGATAATTATAATACAAATTTTCAAAAATGTGTCCCCTTTAGCGGACATTTTGCAAAAATGGTAAAAATTTTTCTTTATTGCATTTTTAACGAACGTTTGTTCGATTATGTATCATTATAAACCGAACAAATTATTTTGTAAAGTTAAAAAAATATAATAATTATGTATTGCTAAATATTGTTATTGCATATATACTTTTGACACATAAGGAGGTTAAAAAATGAATGAAATCAAACCATCAAAATTAATAAGAGTCGGTAAATATATTAGAGTATCAACAGATGAGCAAGCAAAAACAGGCGATTCAGTAAGAAGTCAAGATGATGTCTTAACAAATTATATTAACACTCACGAAAACATGATTGAATATGATACATATATCGATGATGGAGTTAGCGGGCAAAAGCTTAAAAGAGATGATTTTATACGTTTAATGAATGATGTTAAAAACAAAAACTTAGATCTAATAATCTTTACCAAATTAGATAGATGGTTCAGAAATTTAAGACATTATCTTAATACTCAGGAAACATTAGATAGCACTGGCGTTTCTTGGACGGCTGTAACTCAACCGTATTTTGATACTTCAACGCCATACGGAAGGGCTTTTGTAAATCAATCTATGATGTGGGCTGAACTTGAAGCACAGGCTGGCAGTGTTAGAATTCTTGATGTTTTTGAATCAAAAGTAAAATATGGAGAGGTTTTATCAGGCAATGCACCAAGGGGATATGATATAGTAGATAAGCATCTTGTACCTAATGATGATGCAGAAATAATTCGCGATATCTTTATGTATTTTTTTCTTAATAAAAGTTTGCATAAAACTGTAATGTATATAAAAGAAACTTACGGCATTTTTATGACGATAACAAACTTAAAAAAATCAATTTTGCAAAACAAAAAATATATAGGTGAATTTAGAAATAATAAAAACTATTGCCCTGCAATTGTGGATAAAGATTTATTTGATAATGTTCAATTGATACTACCTAATAATATTAAAAGCGGAGTAAAAAGGGATTATATTTTTAGCAGTTTATTAGTATGTAAAGATTGCGGAAGAAAAATGGCTGGTTGTATGCAAAATATTAAGAAGCCATCAGGTAAAAGATATCAATATAAATCTTATAGATGTCCAGGAGCTTTTGTAGGTAAAATGTGCTTGAACAGGAAGAATATCTACGAAAGCAATATAGAAAAGTACTTGCTCGAAAACTATATGGATTTGATGGAAGTGGCAAGAGCTGCCTATCAAAAAAAAATAGCTCCTGTTGCCAAGAGTGTTAATAAAAGAGATTCGATTATTAAAAAAATTGAAAAACTTAAAGAGTTATACGTAAATGAATTAATAACACTGGATGAGTACAAGATTGACAAGGAAAAATACTTATCTCAATTAGAAGAAATACCTGAAGAAAATATCGCAATCGACCGTCAATCTATTTTAGAAACATTACAAAAATATAAAGGTTTGGATATAAAAGGGATATATGAGAATTTAAATGACGTTGAAAAACGTAACATATGGAGTGGTTTGATTAAAGAAATACAGGTAGATTCCAATAGAGATTACACTGTTGTATTTTTTTAATATCGTTGTACTGGTAAGTGGTATTGTCCTGTTGGTCCGGTTACTAAAATTACTCCGTTTGGAGAATCCATTATCGCATCAAACATCTCCATGTTTTCCGGAGTAAATCCAAGTTCTTCTTTTGATTTAAGAAAGTTTCCTCTGTCGAGAAGACGCATTACTATTTTTTCGCCATACACTGTGGGAAGCACCGAAATACGCAAATCCACCAGCGAATCATCTATTTTCATTTCGATTCTTCCGTCCTGGGGAATTCTTTTCTCTGCAATGTTCATACCTGCCATTATTTTAACTCTCGTCACTATTGCCGACTGGGTATGCTTTGACGGCGTGAGTATTTCCTGCAAATCGCCATCTACTCTCACTCTCACTCTTATTCTGTTTTCAAGTGGTTCTATATGTATGTCGCTGGCACCCATTTTAAGCGCCTGTTTTATGAGAGAATTTATGAGCCTTACCACCGGTGAATTGCTTACAGTAAGGTCAACCTCTTCATTTATGGCATCAAAGTCCTCGTTTATGAGATTTTCTCTGTTAAAGTCCTCAACTGCCTTTTCAGCGCTTCTCCTGCCCATGTGCTTCTCAATTGCTGTTGCTATCTGACCCTTGAAGGACAGGACTACCTCGGCTTTTTTACCGGATTCCATCTCTATGTCTTCAATGTCAAATATATTTAGCGGTTCACTCATGGCCACCAGAATTTTGTCGTTAATTATTTTTATAGGTATTGCATTTGTTCGTTTTGCAAGCTTTTCTGATATGAGAGCTGTTGCATCTATGTTAATGTGATAGTTATCAAGATTTACTATTTCCAGTCCCAACTGCTCTGACAGCGCATTAAGCATTATCTTTTCGGTCAGATACCCTTTTTCTATAAGAATTTCACCTATTTTTTTGCCGTTTGTTTTCTGCACCTTCAGTGCGTCATCAAGCTGTTCCTGTGTTATTTCTTTTCTTTGCAGAAGAAGGTCTCCAAGTCTGGTGATTTTATTAGGTTTGTTCATATTTTCTCCTTTGATGTATAAAATAACACTATATTAAATTAATTATATTGATATAAGCATAATTTGTCAATTAATGTTTTATTTTGTTGCACCTATTTTTTATTAGTTTTCCAATATGTAGCGCCTATTCTTGAATGCCATTCCCTTTCATTTCCCTCAATGGATATATAAGATAAATTATATATAAATTCCATTACAATTTCATTATTATACTATTTTATTTCAATTTCATTTTAATTACATTTTGATTACACAGAAAGGGTATTATGTCGAAAAATGGGGTTAGGCATATCATGGTCTCGTTCACTAATTTATTTGCTTTATATAGCCGCATACTTTAAGAACGCATACAAAAACTGCTGCATAATATGCAGCAGTTTGGATTCGCTTGTTGCTATTTTTTTCTTTGTTTATCTTTCTGAACAACGCATGTTCCGCTCGCTCTGCAAACTACGATTGGCTCTTCGAGGAAATCACACGCTGAATCATTGATATCCTTTCTCGGAACAATTACCTTTCTTGCTTCAAACTTCATTTTTCTTGAAGAGTTTCCTGTGGAAACTATTTCTCCCTCTGCTTCGATATAATCCCCGGCAAATACAGGTGCTAAAAACTCAACGCTGTCATATGCAACAAATAATCCCTCGTCTCCGTCATTTCTGATCAGAAGCTCTGTAGCAACATCTCCGAAAAGTCCAAGCATTCTTGCGCCGTCTACTAAATCTCCGCCGTAGTGAGCATCATGTGCGCTCATTCTCAATCTGATTAATGATTTCATTTTTTACCTCCAAATTTTTTGCTTCCTCTTGTCACTTGCCTTGTGACAAGCTTATTTTAGCATTGAATCGGACAATTGTCAATTTTAATCATATAATTTGCACAGTCTCGTTCACCAAAATATTTGCTTGTTGCGGTAGGCATACAAAAACAGACACCCTTTGCGAGCGTCTGTTTATTACTTCATTACCTTAATCCGTTGTATCCTTGAAGGCATCCTTCATTTTTCCGAAAAAGCCTTTTTTCTCGTCCTTCTCCTGGTTTTCGCCCATTTCTTTGGCGAATTCCTGCAAAGCAGCCTTTTGTTTTTCAGTAAGCTTTTTAGGAATCTCGACCTTTACTCTCACGTATTGGTCTCCCTTGCCTGAACCTCTGAGATTTTTTATACCTTTGTTCTTAAGTCTGAATACAGTTCCTGTCTGAGTTCCCTCAGGCACCTCGTATTTTACTTTTCCTTCAAGTGTTGGAACCTGAATTGAACCTCCCATTGCTGCCTTTGCAAAGGAAACAGGAATTTCGCACCATACGTCGTTTCCGTCTCTTTCAAACAACTCATGAGGTCTGACATTTATATACACATATAAATCTCCTGCAGGGCCTCCGCGTTCTCCGTGGTTGCCCTCGCCTCTTAACGGAATAACCGAACCTGTATCAACTCCTGCTGGGATGTTGATAGACAGCTTTCTCGTCTTCTTCTCCTTGCCTGTTCCGCTGCATTCCGTGCATGGTTCTTCAACCACTTCTCCTGAGCCGCCGCAGGTTGAGCACACTTTTGTGCTTGCAAACTGACCGAAGGGAGTTCTCTGAACAGTCTTTATGCTTCCTGAGCCGTTACAGGTAGGGCATGTTTTCTTGCCTGTTCCTTCTTTCGCTCCTGAGCCGTCGCATACATGGCATTTTTCTATACGGCTTATCTTTATTTCTTTCTTTGTTCCGAATGCTGCCTCTTCAAAATCTATATCCAGCTTGATTTTAAGGTCTGAGCCCGCCTTGGGGCCCGTTCTCTGAGCTCTTGTTCCTGCCCCTCCGAAGCTTCCTCCCCCAAAAAAGTCACCAAATATGTCGCCAAATATATCTCCGAAATCCGTAAATCCTGCTCCGCCTCCGCCAAAGCCTGAATTCTGATCAAAAGCCGCGTGGCCGAACTGGTCATATTTAGACTTTTTATCAGGGTCACTGAGAACTTCATAGGCTTCATTTACTTCCTTGAACTTCGCTTCTGCTTCCTTGTTGTCGGGGTTTAAATCCGGATGGTATTGTTTTGCTAATTTTCTGAAGGCTGATTTTATTTCTTTTTCATCAGCACTTTTGCTTACGCCTAATATTTCATAATAGTCCCGTTTTGACACTTTTTCACCGCCTTGACATTTAAACATGATACCAAGCTAAATCCATAATGGATTTAGCTTGGAAACTAACGTCATTTATTATATATATCTTCCTGAATTTTTTCAAGAAATTATTTTATTACTTATAGATATTATTTATCGTCGTCATGAATTTCTTCAAATTCAGCGTCCACAACATTGTCGTCATTTTGTGCGGCACCCTGACCGAAATCAGGAGCATCCTGAGGACCGCCCTGTGCGCCTGTCTGTGCATAAAGCTTCTGAGCGAGCTGATTGAATACTTCTGTAAGTTTTTCCGTCTTAGCCTTCATTTGGTCGGTGTCATTGATTTCAATCGCTTTTTTCAATTCATCCAGAGCTGCATGCGCACTTGCTTTTTCTTCATCAGAAATTTTACCTTCCAGGTCTTTCAGTGTCTTTTCTGTCTGATAAACCAGTGTATCCGCATTGTTTTTAACTTCTGTTTCTTCTTTTCTTTTCTTATCCTGATCAGCAAATTGCTCAGCTTCTTTAACTTTTCTTTCTATTTCGTCATCTGACATCTTTGTTGAAGAAGTGATAGTAATTTTTTGCTCTTTTCCTGTTCCAAGATCCTTTGCGCTTACATTCGCGATACCGTTGGCATCTATGTCAAATGTTACTTCTATCTGAGGAATTCCTCTCGGTGCCGGAACTATTCCTGTCAGCTGGAATCTGCCTAATGTAATATTGTCTGCCGCCATTTGTCTTTCACCCTGCAATACGTGGATGTCAACTGCAGGCTGGTTGTCTGCTGCTGTTGAGAAAATCTGGCTCTTCTTGGTTGGTATTCTTGTATTTCTATCTATAAGCTTTGTGAATATTCCTCCCATTGTTTCAATACCCAGGGATAGCGGAGTTACGTCAACAAGCAGTATGTCGTTTCCGAATTCGCCTGTGAGAACACCTCCTTGAATTGCTGCACCCAATGCAACACATTCGTCAGGGTTTATTCCTTTGTGAGGGTCTTTTCCTGTAAGTCTCTTCACGGCTTCCTGAACTGCAGGTATCCTTGTGGAACCTCCTACCAGCAGAACTCTGTCAATATCATTTGCTGTAAGTTTAGCATCTGACATAGCTTTTTTAACAGGCTCAACTGTTTTTTCCACAAGGAACGATGTCAGCTCATTGAACTTAGCTCTTGTTAAATCCATGTTCATATGCTTTGGTCCATCCTGTGTTGCAGTGATGAACGGAAGATTGATGTTTGAAGTCATTGCGCTTGACAATTCCTTCTTTGCAGTTTCAGCTGCTTCTTTCAATCTTTGAAGCGCCATTTTATCTTTTCTTAAGTCTATTCCGTTTTCTTTCTGGAACTGCTCTGCAAGGTAATCTATTACAACCTGGTCAAAATCATCTCCGCCCAGCTTGTTGTTTCCTGCTGTTGCCTTTACTTCAAATACTCCCTCGCCGATTTCAAGGATTGAAACGTCGAATGTTCCTCCGCCAAGGTCGTATACCATTATTGTCTGCATATGATCTTCTTTGTCAACACCATAAGCCAGAGCAGCAGCAGTAGGCTCATTTATAATTCTTTTTACATCCAGACCGGCTATTCTTCCTGCATCCTTTGTTGCCTGTCTCTGGCTGTCAGAGAAATATGCAGGTACTGTAATAACCGCTTCTGTAACTGTTTCACCTAAGTAACTTTCAGCGTCAGCCTTTAATTTCTGAAGAATGAATGCTGATATTTCCTGCGGTGTATATGCTTTTCCATCAATATTTACCTTGTGATCCGAACCCATATGTCTCTTTATTGAGGATATTGTTTTATCAGGGTTTGTAACCGCCTGTCTCTTGGCAGTTTCTCCTACCAGTCTTTCTCCGTCCTTTGTAAATGCAACGATTGATGGCGTTGTTCTCTTACCTTCAACATTTGCTATAACAACGGCTTCTCCGCCCTCCATAACAGCAACACAAGAGTTTGTTGTTCCTAAGTCAATTCCTATAACTTTGCTCATTTTTTTCCTCCACTATATTTAAGATTGAATGTTAATATTTATTTTCTACATATTCTGACCATTGACGGTCTTATGCATTTGTCATTTACAGTATAGCCCTTCTGCAGGACATCTATTATTGTTCCGTCATCATGATCTTCGCTTTCTTCAAAAGCTACTCCATAATGAACGTTGTGGTCAAATGGTTTATGCAAGGCTTCCACTTCCTGTAATCCTTTTTTATTAAGGATTCCCATAAACTGATTGTATACCATTTGTACTCCTTCCTTAAAAGGACCTTCTTCGGCAGCCGCCAAAGCTCTTTCAAGATTGTCAACCACGGGAAGTAAATCTAATATTAAATCTGCGGTTGCATTACCGTATGACGCGCTTTTTTCTTTTTCAGACCTTGATTTGTAGTTTAAGAAATCTGCCTGAAGTCTCAGCAGCCTGTCATTCAAATTTTTAATTTCCGCAGCTGCCGGGTCCTCTGTACCCTCTTCAGCAACGAACTCATTTACCTCTTCATTTATTTCTTCTGTTTTTTCCTTTGTTATCTCTTCAACATCTTCATTTAACTTGCTTTCATCATGCTTTTTTGCCTTCGCCATTTCTTCACTCCTTATTTTCCTCGTCAAAGTTTCTGCTTATTATTTCATTCATGGCTTCAGCCATTGACTTAACGGTATAAATCACCTTGCTGTAATCCATTCTGGTGGGGCCTATGACCCCTACCTTTCCTATGAGCTTGCCGTTTATTTTGTAGGTTGCGGTAATTAAGCTGCAATCCCTTAGCTGCTCATATTCATTTTCCCGCCCGATACTTATAACCAGGTCATTTTCTCCTGTGTACCGCAGCAGTTTAGCCATGCTGTCTTTGTCTTCCACAAATGAAATAAATTCTCTTGCTTTGACGACGTCATTATATTCCGGGAAATTTAAAATATTTGTCAGCCCATCCGAATACACATTAAAATCTTCAAGCTTACTCATCTGGTCTACTAAAAACGGCAGCAGTTCAAACAATAAATCGCCGCTGCTTTCTCTCAAATGGGAAAGCTGCTGTATCAGGCTGTCCTTGATGGTATCTATATCTTCTAACTTATATCCGCTCAGCTTTTCCGAAAGAGACGAAGATATTGTATCCATCTGATCCAAGGGTATGGGACTGCTGAGATTCAACACAACCTGCTTGACAATATTGCTCTGCAGTATTAATACGAGCAGTATTTTCCTGTCAGTGATAGGTACGAGCTGTATCCTCTTGATTGCAGACTCCTTCAGCTGAGGAGATACGATAAACGATGTATATTTTGTAAACTGCGATAAAATGCGCACTGAATTCTTGAAAACAGAGTCCATCTCATCTGCCTTTTCCTCTATTATATTTCTAAGTTCATTTATGTTGGAATTGTCTGAACCCTGAACCTTTTTCCAAAGCTCATCCACGTAGTACCTGTACGCTTTGTCTGTGGGAATTCTGCCGGATGAAGCGTGTGGCTGAATTAAAAAGCCCATTTCCTCCAGGTCGGACATCTCGTTTCTGATTGTAGCTGGACTTACTCCAAGCTCATATTTTTTTGAAATTGTCCTGGAGCCCACTGCTTCGGCATTATCTATATAACTGGAGATAATGGCCTTTAAAATATTAACTTTTCTTTTATCCAAAGACATTTCATTCACCTCTTTGTTAGCACTCTCGCTGGTCGAGTGCTAAATCTATATATAATTTACTACTTTATATTTCTTTTGTCAATAGATATATTTAAAAAAATTTATGCATTGCAAGCCCTGCTCACCAAAGTATTTACCTGCTCTTCATACAAAAAAACATGCCGCACAAAGCGGCATATTTCAATTTTTTCACTCACTGCATGAATTTTTCAAATACATAATTTGAAATATCCATTCCTTTTTCAGTTAACTTTATGTGTCCGTCACTGAGTTCAATAAGATTATTTTTTCCCAAATGGCTTATTTGCTCTTGATATATCTTTATGAAATCTGTGGAAAACCTACTGTTGAACTCATGTATATCCACGCCCTCCGACAGCCTCAGTCGGAGCATTATATATTCAAACATCAAATCTTCATAGTTCATTCTTTCATGAACTATTCTATTAAACCCTGAAACACAATACATTTTCAAATCCGCCGGATTACTGTACCTCACGCCATCCATAAATGAATGTGCTGATGGTCCCAATCCTATATATTCATCCTGGCTCCAATATTTAAGATTGTGCCTGCACTCAAATCCGTTTTTTGAAAAATTTGATATTTCATATTGAAGAAAGTTATTCCTTTCCATGAGGCTTCTGCCCGCGTAATACATTTCCCTCTCGTATTCCTCGTCCGGCATAACTATTTTATTGTTTTTTTCCAGAGCATACATTGGAGTTCCTTTTTCAAGCTTTAGTGAATAAAAGGATATGTGCTCTATATTTCTCTCAATGAGGCGTGAAATAGTATCTTCAATGTCACTCACCTCCTGACCAGGAATATTGAACATTACGTCTGTGTTGATGTTGCTGAATCCGGCGCTTTTCGCCCTGTCTATGGATTCAATTGCCTGACGGCTGTCATGGACTCTCCCTATTTTTTTCAGGATATCATCATTTAATGACTGAACGCCTATGCTCAGCCTGTTTATGCCTATTTCACGGTATTCCCTTAATTTTTCAAATGTCAATGTGTTAGGGTTTGCTTCCATGCTTATTTCGGAATTCTTATTAACTTCAATCAAATCTCTTAAGACTTCCATTATTTTATATAAGCTTTCGGGCTTTATGATTGTGGGAGTTCCACCGCCAAAAAAGACGCTATCTGCCACATACTGACCGTTTAATCTGTCTTTGTAGCCTTTTATTTCATTTAAAACTGCTGCTACATATTTATTTTCTGATTCATCATTCCAATTAACCGAATAAAAATCGCAATAGCTGCATTTTTGCCTGCAAAATGGAATGTGAACATATATTCCTAATTTTTTCATAAAACCTCTGCAATATAAATAATGATATAATCGGAGCTGTCTCCAGTCCCGATTATATCATTACTACTATATTTATTCAAATAATATTGCCTGACAATCCTATAATTCTATATCCAGCAGGTATGAGCTGAGGCTTTTTCCATGCTTGTCAAGGGCTAACGACCTGGTTACACCGCCGCCAAGAGCATCATACATAACAAAGTTAAGAGCTCCCAATTGAGGCAGTTCATATCTTTTAACCTCACCATTAACAATATCCTTAAACCATTCCTTAACAACCTTAGGCGTTATTTTTTCTTTTATCAGCTCATAATCCTTGATGTCATAAGCTATGAGAGATACATTAGAAATATTACCCTTATCTCCTGTTCTTGAATGAGCTATTTCCCATAATTTCATTATTGTACCTCCTTGTACATTATTTTGGCTTCCACGTCATTACGGTCAATCAATATTGAAGCCACCGATACAATTTCGCTCACTGATTTAGTTGCTCCGCCACCACCCGCAGGTCCGTTGGTATATAATGTTTCAACTTCATTTCCTACTTGATCCGCATCATATCTTTTCTTTGTTCTTGCGGAAACTCTGAGTCTGACTTCTTCAGGAACGTTGTATTTTCTGTCTTTATTTTTATAAATTGCATTTATACCAATGAAATCTATTCTTAATTCTTCATATTTGACTTCTGTCAGTTCAAGTCTCTTTTCAACTATATCCGCTGCTAATTTGGCTCTGTCCAGGCATCCCGGACCTGCATAGCTTATTTCTCCTTCGCCTATGAAGCAGTCCTTATAACCTATGCTTACCTTTAGCGTATCCGTTTTTTCTCTGCCTGTGGCGCCCATTACATCTACAGCATTATTTCCCTTTTCTGTAAAAGTTACATTTGAAAAGTCTGCTATGCAGTCTGGGGTGAAATATGTTGAAGGATCATGGATTTCATATATCATCTGCTCCGTTAATGTATCCTTGTTTACAACTCCTCCTGAGCCCTCCACCTTGGTAATTGTGAATTCACCATTTTCGCTTACCTCGGCTATAGGGAAACCAAGCTCCCACAATCTCTGAACATCCTTCTTGCCGGGTTCCGCAAAATATCCACCAGTAGCCTGTCCTCCGCATTCCAGCAAGTGTCCGACTAATGTTCCTTTACCCAGTAAATCATAATTATTTATATCCCAGCCAAATTCATAAACCAGCGGAGCCAAAAATAATGCCGGGTCTGAAACTCTTCCGGTTACTATAATGTCTGCCCCATTTCTTAGGGCTTCAACTATTCCGTCAATACCCATGTATACATTGGCAGATATTATATCGCCGTCCAATTCGGCAAGAGGTTTGCCCGTCTCCCAAACTGTCGTATTTTTGTATTTATCTAATTTCACAAGCACATCATCCCCGTATACGGCGGCCACCTTTAAGCCACTTATGCCTTTTTCCTCTGCCATTTTACAGATTACCTCAACAGCGCTCTGCGGGTTTGCCGCTCCCATATTTGTAATAACCTTTACTTTGTGCTTATGAGCAAGAGGCAGCACCTTATCCATTCTGTGCTCCAAAAGTCCGTTGTATCCCTTACTTGGATTAACAAGCTTTGCCTTCTGAGCTATGGCAATTGTTCTTTCAGCTAAGCACTCAAACCCTATATAATCTAAGCGTCCCTTTTCAATAAGCTCCAATGCGGGCTCAAGCCTATCACCGGCATATCCTGCACCGCTTCCGATTCTGATTTTTTTCACTTTCAATTCCTCCTATTTAAAATGTAATCACTCCTGTTACTATGGCTACTGTCAACATTACAATTGTAATCAAGAACGCATATGGAATAGTCTTCTTCTGATGGTCTCCCAAGTCCACGCCTGCCAAACCAATAAGCAGGAATGTGGATGCCGTTAACGGGCTCACAGGGAATCCTGTAGTCATCTGCCCCATAATTGCCGCTCTTCCTACCATTATAGGATCTACTCCAAATTGACTTGCTGTGCTTGTCAATACAGGCATAACTCCAAAATAGAATGAATCCGGATCAAACAGCAAGCTCATCGGCATTGATAAAACACCTGTAACAACAGGCAGAAATCTTCCCATAGATGTTGGAATCAATCCAACAATTACTTCTGACATTGCCGTAATCATGCCTGTGTCCTTCATTATTCCAGTAAATGCGCCCGCCGCAAACAATACACTTGCCATCATCAACGCTTCCTTGGCATGTGCATCAACACGCTCTCTTTGTTCTTTAACATTTGGATAATTTATTACAACTGCTAAACAAAATGCAAACATAAATACGACCTGCGGAGGCAATAAATTCGATATCATTATACCTATAGCCCCAATTATCAACAAAATGTTTACAGCAAATAATTTTGGTCTATGCAATTTTAATTTTTCAGGATTTGCTTCTGAATTTGCGTGTTCTACATTTGCAAGGGCTATGTTTCCTATTCTTGCCTTTTCCTTTTTCCCTATAAAGCCTGCTATTACAAGAACAAATATCAAACCGGCTATGACCGGTATTAAAACAGGATTGAAAAGCTCAGTCACAGGAACATTCAAAGATGTGGCTGCTCTTAATGTAGGGCCTCCCCACGGAACTATGTTCATGGTACCTGCTGCCAGTGCAACAACTGTTGCCAATGAAGATCTGCTCATTCCAACCGCATCATATAATGGCAATACCGCAGGAATTGTTACTAAAAATGTTACGGCTCCTGATCCGTCAAGATGTACTATCATAGCTAAAACAGCTGTTCCGACAGCTATTTTTACAGGGTCATTCCCCACCGCCTTTATAATCTTTTTAATTATGGGGTCAAATGTACCCGCATCACTTAAAACACCAAAAAATAATATTGCGAATATAAACATAACTCCGGTTGGTGCTATAGTTTTTATGCCATTTGTAATGAATCCGCCTACTTCGAATCCAAACCCACCTATTAAAGCCATTACAGTCGGAACCGCTATAAGAGCTACTGCCGGGGTTAACTTTTTTGTCATTACTGCAACCAGTAATAATACTACAGATAAAAATCCTAAAGTTGCTAACATACTTGCCTCCTATTTTTTTATTATTTTGATTTAATAAGTAGCAAATTACATGCCAACTATGTGTAAAATTTTTTATTGAAATTTCAATGTCATCTTTAATTAAATTATTAATTAAAAAATAAACTTCTAAGATTTTAGAAATTTATTTAATTTTGATAATTATTTATCAAATAAATATTTCAAATTTACACCAAAACAATAATTCTAAAAACTTAGAACAACAAATCTCATTTCTAAAATATTAGAAATGAGATTGCTGTAATTATAATATAATTATCCTTATTTTATTTTATTTTATTGTACAAGGTCGCCAGAGATATCCCAAGAGCTTTTGCCGCTCTTTTCTTTCCCTCAATATCCTCTCCAAATATTTTAATAGCATTTATGATTTCATTTTTTTCAGTTTCCTTGACTTTATCACTTAATTTTTGAACTACCTGAGCATTTTTTACTGAATTCTGAACCTGCACCCTGACAGGAAGATGGTTATATTTTATTTCATTATCCTCCATCATATTTATGCCAAACTCTATAGAATTCTTCAGTTCTCTTATATTACCAGGCCAATTGTAATTGTACAGCATTAATTCTGCTTCACTGCTAAGAATAATATCCTTTTTTAAACTGTTCTTAAATGATTCTATATAATTATACGCCAGCGGCAGAATGTCATCTTTTCTTTCTCTAAGAGGAGGAATCATAAGCGGAAACACGGCAATTCTATAAAACAAATCATGTCTGAACATTCCTTCCCGTACCATATCCTCAAGATTTCTATTTGTTGCAGCTATAACTCTTACGTCAATTGCAGTTTCCTTTACGCTGCCTATCCTTCTGATTGTACCCTCCTGTAAGGTTCTCAACAGCTTAGCCTGCACTTCCAAATCCATCTCAGAAATTTCATCCAAAAAAATAGTCCCTTTATTGGCTGCCTCAAACAAACCCATTTTTCCTTCTCGCTTCGCACCCGTAAAAGAGCCTTCTTCATATCCAAACAACTCACTGTCTAACAAGCTGCCTTGAAAAGAAGCGCAATTTACCGCTATGAAAGGTCCATCTGCTCTATTGGATTCATTATGAATTGCATTTGCATATAATTCCTTACCTGTTCCGCTTTCTCCAAATATCAATACCGTGATATCCTTTTGAGATATCTTTTTAATTGTATTTTTTACTTCCACGGAACTTATGTCAACCGAAATAATATTATCAAGAGTATATTTCGCCTTTTGAATCGCACTGATTCTATTTTCAAGTGATTTAACTTTTGATTTGTATTTATCTATATCACTGTACAGCCTATATATATCATCTATATTGCTCACTACTGAAATTGCGCCTATCAAATCAGATTCTTCAAATATGGGAGACATATTTACCGAATACTCAATACCAGATTCTTCTCTTAAAACACCGACTATTGGTTTCTTAGTCGTCAATACATTTGGGAGTCTCGCCCCCGGCCTTGCTTCTCTTAATTTTTTACCTACAATCTCATCATAAGCAACTTTTGTTATCCTGGTATATGCAGGATTAATATATTTAACAATTTCCTCTGTATCTATAATTAAAATCCCATCATATAGATTATCAAAGAATGTTTTAATCCAACTGTTTATTCTCATATTATACCTCTTATTTAGTATGATGATATTTTAACATTTATAATAAACTATTACAATAACACAATAAGCTCTTCTGTAATTTTGCTCTTTTATTTATCATATATATATTATCTCCTGTTTCCCGGCGCACATCCACATATATTGAGCATAAAAACGGAGCTGTTTCCAGCTCCGAGCACATTAATAATAAGGTTATCAATGTGATATTTAACATATAAAACTACTTAGAAACAACCACTTGCTTATCTATTATGCCTCTGTCAAGCTCACCTTCTGTTGCGGATACCACAACTGCGCATGCAGCATCTCCTGTTATGTTTATCATTGTTCTCATCATATCCAAAACTCTGTCAACTCCTGCGATAAGAGCAATACCTTCCAATGGAAGTCCAACAGACTGAAGAACCATACCCAGCATTATCATACCTGCTCCTGGAACTCCTGCCGTACCTATTGACGCCAATGTAGCAGTCAATATAATTGTCAGCTGAGCACCTACAGACAGCTCCAACCCATATACCTGAGCGATAAAGAATGCACATATCCCTTGATAGATTGCGGTTCCGTCCATATTAACCGTTGCACCCAGAGGAAGAACAAAGCTGCTGATTGATTTCGGAACTCCCAGATTCTCTTCGGAACATTTCATTGTTATGGGCAGCGTTCCCGAGCTGCTTGCCGTTGTGAAGGCAAATACCATTGCAGGAGATATTCCTTTGAAAAATCTTACGGGATTAACCTTGGCAAATATACTCACTGTGGAGGTATATGTCAGAATAGCGTGAAGAGCACATCCCGCATATACAACCAATATGAGCTTAAGCAGCGGCAGAAGAACCTTTGGTCCATTAACAGCAACTACCGGTGTAATAAGAGCGAAAACACCTATGGGAGCAAATTGCATTATTACTCCTATGATTTTATACATAACCTCTGCAAATGAGTCAAAAAAGTTGTACAAAGTCTTCCCTTTTTCGCCTATCCCTATAATACTGGCTCCAATAATAAGTGCAAATGCTATAATTTGAAGCATATTTCCGTCAACCAGCGCCTTCAGAGGGTTTGAAGGAATAATGTTCAACAATGTTTCGGCAATAGCCGGCGCCTCAGCAATATCAACTTTTGCATCCACCGGAATAGAAAATCCTCCGCCTACATTAGTAACGTTTGCCAGCAATAAACCGATAGTAACGGCGAAGGCTGTTGTCATCATGTAATACAGCATAGTCTTGCCGCCTATTCTCCCGAGCTTCCTTACGTCGTCCATGCTGCATGTGCCCACTACCAATGAGCTGAATACCAGGGGAACGATCGAAAGCTTAATTAGGTTCAAAAACAATGTTCCAAAGGGTTTAACATATTTTGATGCAATGTCAGGGTTAGGCTGAAGAATAATTCCTAATAATATACCTAATGCCAACCCTATGAAAATCTTAGTTGTCAGTTGCATTTTTTTCATTCTTAAATCCTCCTTTATTTTTCATATACCTTTAAACATTATAACTCATTTATTAAAATTTGTCTTCCTTTATTTTTCCTAAAAATTTTAATTTTCAATCATTTTTTCTTTACATTATAAATATATGACACAATTAATAATTAATACGTTACGCTTTTTTCGACATATTAATCACAAAAAACTGCCTTTCGGCAGTTTTAAATCATTTCATCACATGCATACATTATTACGGAAGATGCTACCAGCCCTGCGGTTTCTGTTCTCAGAATCCTTTTTCCCAAGGTAACTATATGTGCCCCTGCTTCTCTGAGCATCTCTATTTCCTTTATATCAAATCCGCCTTCCGGTCCGATTATTACATAATATCTCTGCTTCGGCTGCGACAATACTTCCTTCAGCGTTTTCATGTCCTCCAGTTCATATGGAACTATAATCTGTGCATCTTCTTTCTTCAGTCTATCAACAAGCTCCCTGACAGTTATTATGTCCTCAACCTCCGGAACGAGATTTCTTTTGCTTTGTTTAGATGACTCCTTTGCTATTTTGCGCCATCTGTCGAGTTTTTTCTGCTCTCTGCCCTTATCGTTAAGCTTCACGACAGTCCTTTCCGTTATGAGAGGTATGAAGCTTTTCACGCCCAGCTCCACATTCTGCTGAATTATTGTTTCCATTTTTGTCTGCTTAGGAATACCCTGACACAAAGTAACGGTTATTTCAGTTTCATTGTTTCTGTCTATTTCCCCGGTAATCTCACAAATGATATCTTCCTTGTTTATCTCCGCGATCTCCGCAGTATATTCACGACTTTCGGTTACTACGGAAATCACATCACCTGCTTCAGCTCGCAGTATTGTTTTCAGATGTCTGGCATCTCCGCCTGTAACCCTTACTATGCCGCTCTCTATTTTATCATCAGCACAAAAATATCTGAACATTTCTACCTCACTATTTTAATTTAGCCGTTATGCTTACCCATTCCTCGCTATTGTTTATTTCCATGATTTCAAATCCGAGCTCTTTAAAATTGTCAACAACATCATCCAAATATTTTGTAATTATTCCGGATGCAATAACAAGACCGCCTTTTTTCAAAAACTTCGGGAATGTGAAGCTCATGCCCATTATAATCTGGGCAATGATATTTACGGCAATCATATCGTATTTATCAAAGCCTATGTCTGACTGCAATTTTTCATCAGACGTTACATCTCCGCAGAATATGGTGAAGTCTTCTTCTTTTATATTGTTTAAGGACGCATTTTCTCTTGATATTCTAACTGAATTTTCATCAATGTCAACACCTGTTATCCTGCGTGCACCCAGCAATATTGACGCTATGGACAGTATACCGCTGCCACAGCCCATATCAAGAACCTCTGAATCCTTTTCTATATGCTTTATAATTTGTTCAATGCACAGGCGTGTTGTATGATGCTGTCCTGTTCCGAAGCTCATTCCGGGGTCTATTTCAAGGACAATTTTTCCGTCCTCCGGCTCCTCCAGCTCCTCCCATGAGGGCTTGATGATGATTTTATCAGATACTGTGAAAGGCTTGAAATACTGCTTCCAATTGTTGGCCCAGTCCTCGTCATTCAATATTTTCGTTTCTATTTCGAGCCTGCCAAAATCTACATCCTCGTATTCACTTTTTAAATTCTTTGTAAATTCATATATATTCTTCAATAATTCCTTTCCCTGATTATTATCTGCCAGGTATACCTTGATGCAGCTTTCGCTGTCCTTCATTTTCGAAAGCTCTTCATCATAGTAATCCCAGTTCAGGGTATCATTGTTAAGAAAGTCATAAAACACACTTGCATCCTCAATGACTGCGTCATTGATTCCAAGCCTTATCAATGCTCCGTTTATTATTTCAATTCCGTTGGTGGTCGTATATATGGAAACCTCGGTCCAGTTCATTTTTCCTCCGTTGCTGCATAATTCAGCTTACATTTTTCAATACGATGATTATTATATAGTATCTTAAGATTATTTTCAATAATTCATATTATAAAATATCCGGGCATTCGCCCGGATACATCTACTTACTTGTCCTGCTGCATTCTTTCTGTTATTATGAGACATCTTATCATATCCTCAGTGAAATTCAGCGATCCGTCTGAGTTTCCATTAACATATCCCGCAGCCATCCATTTTTTCATATATTTCCGGTAAAATTCCGGAATATCCGAGATATTTCTGTATCTCTTTACTTCATATACATCCATAGAATCCATTTCTTTCTTAATATCCTCAATAAATTTATCCCAGTGAGACAATATGAGTCTCGGGCATAATTTTCCGCTCCAGTGGCGGTGAGGAACAATATTGTCTTTGCTTATTCCTGTGGCTATTATTAACTGAGCGATAAATTTTATTGCTGTTTCTTCGGCTCCGTTAACCTCAGCAATTTCAATTCCGATGCTTTTTCTGTTTCCGTCTCCCTGAGCTCCGTCTCCTGCATGCCACGCTGATTCTGTAATTGGCAGCTCCTGGTACACCTCTCCGGGCCCCACGGTAAAATGCCAGCTTTTATTGATGTCTACCGTATCTACATATATCGAATTGGCCAATGCCGATGCTCCGGGATTGCCTGTGTTGTGGATTGTGATATATTCAGGGCTCATAGGATATTGGGGTCTTGCAAGCTTATTTGAAACAGGTATCAGGTGATGAATTATGCTTATTCCGTCCAATTGAGTGACTATCCCGTCTTTAAGCAGCATTATTAATCACCGTCTTTTTTCCCAAGCACTTCTATTGCCCTTCTTATTATATCAGGTATTGGAACACCCATAAGACCTGCATTTTCAAGTATACTTATTGCTTCATTTACTATATAAGCAATAATCACTGTATCTCTGATAATTTCTGTTCCTGTTACTCTGTCAAGCTGAGCGGAAACCAGAACGATTAAAAGTGTTACACCCTTTTTCAGCAGCCCCTTCCAGCCTGCCTTGCTGTCCAATGCTCCCATTTCTGATTTTGGAGACTTTTTGAAGACTGCTGCTACAATCAATCCCGTTATATAGTCAACAGCCATGAACAGCAGCAGGGTCTGAAGTGCCATATCCCATCCACCCATCAAGCATGCCGTTACACTCCCTATTATGCCTAACACTCCCAAAATTCCGACCTTATCTATATTTATATTTTCCATATTATTTCTCCCTAAAAAAATAGAGCATATTTCAGCTCATATTATTCTATGCAGTTTATTTACTCTTGTCCTATTTATATAGAAATCACGCGCAATTATAAGTATTTCGGCAAGATTACAATATCAGAATTTTATAAAATTGTTTGAATGGGTTGTTGTTGCAGCGGGAGCATAATCCAGCTTTCTGTCGGCAATTCCAAGCGCATCCTCAGGTCTTATCCACGGCCTGTTCTGTATTGCGCTGGATTCTTCATGCGTAAGAAGACCCTTGTACGATGTCAGACTCCTTCTCACAAAACCATCCTTCACACATGCCTCTGTTACTCCGTCATTCAGTATGCTTCTTATGTACGGAAGCATTTCTGCAGCATACGCAATAGATGTTGACTGCGATATTGCTCCCGGAATATTGCTTACACAATAATGCACAACACCGTTTACAACATAGCGCGGATTGTCATGATGTGTTTCATGGCTGCTTTCAATTGCTCCCGGATCATCGTTGCTTATATCAACAAGCACAGAACCAGGCTCCATGAGCTTAAGCATTTCCATATCTATAAGAAAATCTTTCCTTTGCTTCGGCCACTTGACACAATTGAGTATAAGGTCTGTCTGAGGCAGAAGGCTTGCTATTACTTCCTTGTTGCAGAACATGGTATGCACATGACCATGGTACAAATCTCCTATTTCTCTTAGAACTGAGAGATTTATATCCAGCACGGTAACTCTTGCTCCGAGACTGTAAAGAACCTGAAGAGCAGACTTTCCTACTACTCCGCATCCCATTATCACTGCGTTTATGCCTGGAGCTCCGGCCAATCCGCTTACAAACTTGCCCTTGCCGCCGTTGATTGTCAAAAGTGATTCAAGCCCGAACAAGGCGCCCTGTTTTCCTGCAGCCTCGCAGTTCGGTGAGCCGTATCTATGGCAGTCCTCCGCGGTAAATGCAATAACCTTTTTGTCAAGAAGGGCCTGAAGCTCCTCAGGATGGCCTGCAGGATGTATGCATGTCATTATTATCTGGTTTTCCCTTAACAGATTATATTCGCTTTCCTCTATTTCCTTAACCTTTACAAGCATGTCGCATCTTTCGTACATTTCTTCCATGGTATCCACGATTTCTGCTCCTGCCTTCATATATTGCTCGTTTGTGAATCCGCTTCCTGCTCCGCAGTCTCTTTGAGCAAGAACCTTATGCCCGTCTGCTGCGATTGTGGCAGCCTCAAGAGGAGTAACTATGACTCTGTTTTCTCCTTCTTTTATATCCTTTAATACTCCAAATATCATATTTTTTCTCCTATCCTAATTTTTCAAAATTGCATCTGCGGGATCAGTGTACACTAAATTATGCTTGACTGCAGTTTCCTTAAGTGTCAGCTTGCCGTAGTAGAACGTAAGCCCTCTCCTGAGGTGGTTATCATCCATCAGTGCTGCCTCAGCACCCTTATTTGCAATAGCCATAACATACGGAAGGGTGGCTGCAGACAAAATGATTGATGCTGTACGTGAGAATCCCGATGGTATGTTATCCACGCAGTAATGCATAATACCTTCCTCATAATAAACCGGATCGTCATGTGAAGTTGAGCGGCATGTCTCAATTGCGCCCTCATCGTCACAGGCAACGTCTATAATCATTGCTCCGGGCTTCATCATTTCCAAATCCTCTCTGTATATGAGGTGATCCCTGCGAGTTTTATCCCAAAGTATGCAGTTTATTATTGCATCTGATTCTTTCAGGCATGTAACGAGATTTTCTCTGTTTGAATATACGAATTCAACATTAGATGGCAGTCTGTATCTTGCCTTTTCCATAGCTTTGTAATTTACGTCCAGCATTGTAACCTTGTTTCCGAAAGAAGCCGCCAATTCTGCTGCTCCGATTCCTGAGCTTCCGCATCCTATTATAGCAATCCTCGGTGTGGATGCTCCCACTATATTACTGAGCATGGTTCCTCTCCCGCCATGCACCGACTGTGAAAAATGAAGAGCTGAAATAAATCCTCCCTTTCCCGCCAGTATACTCATGGGGCTGAGCAGCGGGAATTCATTATTATCATCGTCTACATCCTCATATGCAATGCCTATGATGCCTGTCTTAAGCATGTTTATGGTCATATCGAGATGTGCATTTGAGTGGAAATACGTTACAACAATCTGCCCCCTTCGAAGCATGTCATACTCAGAAGGCTCGATTTCCTTAACCTTGTAAAGAAGGTCACATTTTGTATAAACCTCTTTTTTGCTTGCCATCACGGCTCCGGATTCGATATATTCACCATCCGAAAAGCCGCTTCCTTCTCCGGCACTGTATTCAACGTATACGGTGTGTCCTTTCTTTGTGAGAGCGGATACCGATGACGGAACTGCGGCAACCCTGTATTCATTGCGTTTATTTTCCTTTGGAACACCAATTATCATAATTTTTCTCCTTTACCTACCATTTACCACAAAACACGAAACAAAATGTCCCGGTGAAACCTCAATCAAAGGCGGATCATCCTGCCTGCATTCATCACTGCACAGGTCACATCTCTTTGCAAACCTGCAGCCTGGCTTAACATTTATTGGACTGCTTACCTCTCCCTTTATGAGCTGGAATTCAACATCTCTCTTCGATATATCAGGTTCGGGTATGGCCGCAAGCAGCGCCTTTGTATAGGGGTGAAGCGGATTTTCAAACAGCTCGTCAGATGGTGCCATCTCCACTGTACGCCCAAGGTACATAACCATTATCTTGTTTGAAATATGCTTAACAACACTTAAATCGTGAGTAACAAACATGTATGTGAGCCCAAGCTCATCCTCCAGATCCATGAGAAGATTCAGTATTTGTGCCTGTATGGATACATCAAGTGCTGAAACAGGCTCATCACACACTATGAACTTTGGGTTTAAGGACAGAGCTCTTGCTATTCCTATTCTTTGCCTTCTTCCTCCGTCCAACTCGTGGGGATATGCATTTGCATATCTTCTTGCAAGCCCTACTAAGTCCATTAATTCTGCCGCTCTATTGTATGTTCCCACCTTTGATTTGTACATTTTGTGGATGAACATGTATTCTGCAATTACCTCTATAACTGACTTTCTCGGGTCTATGCTTGAATATGGGTCCTGAAATATTATCTGAAGGTCTTTTCTCAACTCCCGCATTTTTCCTGTGCCAAGCTTTGTTATGTCGTTTCCGTTGTATATTATGCTTCCTGCTGTGGGCTCTATAAGTCTCAGTATTGTCCTTCCAAGGGTGCTTTTGCCGCAGCCTGATTCGCCTACCACTCCAACGGTCTCTCCCTTGTAAATGTTCAGGTTCACGCCGTCCACTGCATGGAGCTTCGCTCCTCCATTGAGCTTGAAGTGCTTTTTAAGTTCTACTATCTCTATTAGCGGAGTTCTTTTATCATTCATTTGTCTTCCCCCCTTGTGCCATTATTGTTTCGTCGAAAAGATGACATCTGAGTTCGTGTGTGCCGTCTGTTATCTTTGCAGGATGGACTTTCCTGCACACATCCATGCTGTACTTGCATCTTGGTGAGAAAACGCAGCCCTCAGGCAGGTTTGTAGGGTCCGGCATAAGTCCTGGTATGGGATTTAACCTTGCCGAGCGTGATTTCAAATTTGGTATGGAACCAAACAGTCCCTCGGTGTAGGGATGGTGTTTTTCTCCCGTGAATATATCGAATACCGTTCCTGCCTCCACTATTTCTCCCGCATACATTACCGCTACATCGTCACATGTCTTTGCCACTATACCAAGGTCGTGGGTTATCATGAGCATTGATGTTCCAAGCCTGTCTCTGAGCTCTTTTATCATTGTCAGAACCTGTGCCTGTATAGTAACGTCAAGAGCTGTTGTGGGCTCGTCCGCTATTAAAAGCTCAGGCTCACATGCCAGCGCCATGGCTATTACCACTCTCTGCTTCATCCCCCCTGAAAACTGGTGTGGGTAGTCTATTTTTCTTGAAGGAAGTATTCCAACCATTGAAAGCTTTTCTTCTACTCTTTTTTCCACTTCTTCTTTGCTGAGGTTTTCGTTATGCAAGAGAATTGCTTCTGCTATCTGGTCTCCTACACTCATGACAGGATTTAGACTTGTCATCGGATCCTGGAATACCATTGCTATTTTATCTCCTCTTATCTGGCGCATATTGCTTTCGCTTATTTCAAGGATGTTTGTACCGTCAAATTTTATGTGGCCTTTTAAAATCCGTCCCGTATTGCTTGGCAAAAGCCTCAGTATTGACAGTGCTGTTGTTGTTTTTCCTGCTCCTGTTTCTCCCACAAGCCCTAAGGTCTTGCCTTTTCCTATTTTTAAGTCTATGCCGTTTACGGCTCTTACTGTTTCTAAGTCTGTCTTGTATATTATTTCTAAGTCTTCTATATCTAATATTAAGTCGCTCATAATTTATCCTTCCTTTGAATTAAGACTTCAAGTGAGGGTCTAAGGCATCCCGCAGTCCGTCTCCTATAAGGTTAACAGAACATGCTGACAGCACTATTGCCAGTGAAGGGAACAGCAAAAGATGTGGTGCCGTACGCATGAATTCACGGGCTTCGGAAAGCATCAGCCCCCATTCGGGTGCAGGTGGCGGCATTCCTAATCCAAGGAAGCTCAGTGTTGATTGATACAGTATTATTTTTGCAACGTTAAGTGTTGTGTTTACGATTATTACTCCCATTGCATTTGGAAGTATGTGTGAAATGATTATTCTGGCGCTTCCTGACCCTCCTGCTCTTGCTGCTTCTACATAGTCCTGCTCTGAAAGGTTAAGTACCTGCGACCTTACAAGTCGCACATAGTTTGTAAAGTATGCCAGTGTGAGGGCTATGAGTAGATTTACGAAGTTTGCTCCCAGTGCAAATACCACCGCCATTGTAAACAGAATGTCGGGAACGGACATAAAGACGTCTAATGACCTCATTATTATGCTGTCCACCTTGCCCCCGAAGTAGCCTGCTATGGCTCCTAATGAGCTTCCTACTATACATGATGTCATTGTTGCAAGTATTGCTATTGTCAGGGAGGTTCTTCCTCCATGTATTATTCTTGCGAATACATCTCTGCCATAAGAGTCCGTACCCATTATGTGTTCCGATGAGGGTGGCTGCAGCTTTATTTTAAGCTGCTGCTTTGTTGCTGTCTCATATGGTGCTATTACGTCTGCAAGGAGTAATATTACTATTATTATGGTGAGCATGATAAGTCCTAAGACTGCTCCCTTGCTTTTTTTAAATCTTCTCCAGATTTCTTTTGTCTGGCTTTGTTTTTTGAATATTTCTCTGTTGGTTGTCTCTGCATGTTCCATGGAATCACTCCTTTGTCCTTGCATACTTGGCCCTGATTCTCGGATCTATATATGCGTATATTAGGTCTACCACCAGCATTACTACCGTAAAGCATGCGGCTATGAGTATGGTGCCTGCTATGATAACGGGCTCATCTTTGTAGGTGATGCGGTCTACTATGAGGCTTCCTATTCCGGGAATAGAAAAGAGTTTTTCTGCGACAACTGCTCCTGCTATTAGTGAGCCGAGGCTTAGCCCTATGTTTGTTATAACGGGCAGCAGGGCATTTTTTAATGCGTGCTTCCAGATAACGGTTTTTTCAGGCGCTCCTTTTGCTCGGGCTGTTCGCACGTAGTCCTGTCTTACGGACTCCAGCATGGAGGATTTTGTGAATCTTAAGTTCATTGCTGCAGGTGGTATGGATATTGCCAGCGCAGGCATTATGTAGTGCTTGAATGTATCTATTCCGTATGAGGGCAAAAGGTTTAGCCTCAGGGCAAAAATGAATAAGAGAAGCATACCCAGAACAAAGGATGGTATTGCTGCTATGAGGAATGCAAGTATTGAGGGTATTGTATCCCACAATGAATACTGCTTCACGGCGGCATATATCCCAAGGGGTATCCCTATGAGTGCGGAAAGCATTACTCCCATGAGTGCAAGTTTTATTGTTACTATATATCTTGGCCATATTTCATCGAAGACTGACTGCTTTGTGAAGTATGATATCCCGAAGTTTCTGTTTATTACCATGTTCTTGATATAGTTGACGTATTTCTGTAAAAATGGCAGATCGTATCCCAGCTCTTTGTTTAAAGCATCAACGTCTGCCTGGGGTGCTGATACTCCAAGCAATGCTCTTGCCGGGTCTCCCGGTGTTATGTTCATTACAAGGTATATTATGAACACTACCCCTAGTATTGTCGGTATCAGGAACAGTATTCTTTTTATGACGTATCTGTACATTGTTCTTTCTCCTGACTTTATTATTAAATTACTGGGCTGCCGCGTTATATGTCATAGACTATAACTGACAGCAGCCTCTGATTCATTTTAAAATTATTTTTTCAATTCAAATGTACGGATTTTATAGTAAGTAGGAACAGGTTTTCCTATATTTAAATCATCCGCCCACACAATTGCAACCGGTCTGTGTAATCCAGGAAGTATAGTTGCAGTATCCATAACCATTGACCACAGTTCCTTGTAGTATTTTACACGGTCGTCAATATTTGATGTAGATGCGCCAAGGTCTACGAGTTCTTCCATACGCTGCCAGTTGAATGGGCCATCTTTGAATTTAACCACGTACATGCCTACAGACTCACTGTGAACCTGCTGGCGGATGTTGTTGTAATCGTAGTTTCCTGAGTCCGCAAATACGCATATGTCATAATCCTGAGCATACAGCTTAGGTGTAACAACCGCTGCTTCCATTACCGCAACCTGTGCATTTATTCCAACTTCCGACAGGTTAGCCTGGAGCACCTGCGCCATCTTTGCATTATTTGATGTATTTGCACCGTATGTCATAATTGTTCCAACATCAACACCATTTGCATATCCTGCATCTGCAAGCAACTGCTTTGATTTCTCAACATTGTAGTTGTATGTTTCAAATCCGTCCTTAGGTGATGTTGCCACGTATTCAGGAGGCATATAGTGAATAGCCTCTGTTCCATACCCATCACTTACTGCAAGATTGATATCTTCTTTGTTTATGGCGTAAAATATAGCCTGTCTCACTTTTTCATTAGCAAGCACCTTATTGTTGGTTGGCGACAAATAGTTTATGGCCATAAACATTATGTTATTGCCTTTTATCAATGTCTTGTTATCTCCTGCAACTTTTGATAATGAATCCCATTCAGACAGAGGTGCATCTTCAAAATAGTCCAGCTCATGGTTTTCATATGCTATTACAGCAGCAGCTTCATCAGAAATAACTATATATTCAACATTTTTGATTACAGGAGCTCCTCTCCAATAATCTTCAAACGCTGCAAGCTTTACTCCTGTCGCAACATTGTATTCTGTTGCATAGTATGCTCCTGTTCCGCCCTTATGAGGGATTGTACCAAACTTATCTCCTTGTTCTGTCACTTCCTTCTCACTGAGAATCTTAATGCTGAAGAATGTGTGGTCTATTGGAGAATATGGTCTATTCAGTGTAACCTTCACCGTATTGTCACTAACTGCCTCAACGTTTTCAATCATGGAAGTAAGATAATTGAATCTTGAGTTTTTCATGGCACGATTATAGCTGAAAACAACATCAGATGCCTTTAATGGTTCTCCATTCTGGAATTTTACTCCGTCCTGAAGGGTGATTGTATAAACCTTCTGGTCATCGCTTAAAGCAACTTCCTTTGCAAGTTCCTTGTAGTACCCGTTATTTGCTTCATCCATACCGTAAAGGCCTTCATACATCTGATGCCAAACCTTCATATCACGAGTATTTGTAGTCTGTTCCCAATCAAGCGATGGCAAGGAAGCAGAAAGTCTGAACTTTAACGTTCTGTCACTGGCTGGCTGCTGGCCATTTTGGTTTGATTCAGCCGGCTTGGTGGGAGCAGGATTTGTTGTGTTGCTTGAACAACCCGTAACGGCTGCAACCAACATTAAAACTGCAATTAAAAATGCTACTAATTTTTTCATTTATTCTCCTCTCTTTTGCTCAAATATAGTTCTTCGTTACCTATACCATATTATGCAATTTGTGTACCAAGTTAATTTAATAACCACAAATTTTATAACATAAAACAAATCATGATATTTCAACGTTTCACACACTTGGTTAAAATACTTATGTTCAGGACATTCATTAAATAGTGCTTTTTTTTAAAAAGAAAAAACAAAACCGCTGTAATTACGGCAGTTTTGTTTTTATGACAACCCATCTGATTTCAGCTGTTTTAAACAGCCATTTTTTTAGATGCCGTAATTACGGCAGGGTCTTGCCCCTTTTACGGCATTTTTGCGATAGCTACTTCAATTTATATTTTTTCATTTTCTGCTGCAATGTCTGCCGAGGGATTTCCAGATATTCGGCAGCCTTTTTCACATTTCCTCTGTTCATCATAAGGGCTTCTTCAACAAGTTTAATTTCCATATTCTCCAAAAGAACTTTTATAGGCCTTGTTCTGTTGTCAGCCGGATTGTCCTTGATACTTTTGTTTGCGTCACTGCTTTCCATGACAGTCTTACCTTCAGGTACATTAAGCATAGCAGACTCTATAAAGTTTTCAAGCTCACGGACATTTCCTGGCCAACCGTATTTCAGCATAAAGCTGTTAAGCTCGGGCGAAATCGATGTGACGTTTTTTCCAAATACACCGCTGTATTTTTTTAAAAAATATTCGGACAGGAGTTTGATGTCATCTATCCTTTCTCTCAGAGGAGGAATGTTTATATTGACGACAGAAAGCCTGTAATATAAGTCATGCCTTATGTTTTCCTTTAAAAGCACATCATAGTTGCATATGTTTGTAGCCGCAACTATTCTCACATCAAATCTTCTTTCTTCATTTTCACCTATCCTCCTGACAGCACCACTCTCAATTGCTCTCAAAAGCTTCGCCTGCAGGTAAAGGGGCATGCAATGAAGTTCGTCCAAAAACAAGGTACCTCCGTCACACGCCTCAAACAATCCCTTTTTATCCAGAGCACCTGTGTAGCTTCCCTTGCTTGTACCAAAAAAAATACTTTCAAGTAACGTTTCCGGTACAGCGGAGCAATTCTGCGCAATAAACGGTTTATCCTTCCTGTTTGAAGCATTATGAATGCCGTGTGCGAAAAGCTCCTTGCCCGTTCCCGTTTCACCGGTAATAAACACAGGTGACGACGACTTGGCAATATTCTTTGCATATTCTATAAGCTCTGTCATTTTACGGCTTTTGCATATAATATCATCAAGGGCATATTTCGCATTATAACCCAAATCAAGACACTTAGGTTTCATAATCGAATTATCCTCTGGTGAAGACTTGTCAATTTTAAGCCTGCTTTTATCCCCTATAAGAACCTTTGAAAGCTCAACTGCACCGACAATGATTCCCTGATGTTTTATGGGAAATGAAATATTGTCAGTAATTGTATCTTCAGAGTATAAGTTTTTAACTAACTGGCCTTTTCTCTCAATCATTTTTTCTTTTTCCATACATTCGTAGAGAGAGCTGTTTGATTTATCTAAATTATAAAAAACATCCGTCAGCTTTTTTCCCACTATAGATTCTTCCAATTTGCTGTCAATCTCCGGATTAAATTTTACTGTAAAAAGAATAGATCCGTCCTTGTCTATAATTGTTATACCATCAATATAATTCAAATCTTCAAATAATGCCACTGCTACCCTCCGCTTTTCAATTCAACAAAAGTCAATAAGTTTTTATTATAATAGCATTATTGAAATGCTTTGTCAAAGCATAATACATGCCTATTACTTCAAGGATATGCATTGATTTTGAATTTCAATATTAAACGATAACAACGTCAAAGTCTGTCCTTGTTTTTATTAGCCGTTTAATCTTATTTTGCATGTATTGTTGTGAATATTTCTATAACACATATTTAAATTATGCAATTATGTTATAACGCCTAATATTATGTATTCCATTATATTGTTAGCTGTGATAGAATCGTCGCATCACTAAATAAAGTTACTTGCAGGAGGATATATGCGCGATTTTAGTTATCATCGTCAGGAAATTGAAAGAGTATATGGAAAAATAAGCCCCTTTGAGCTTAAAGATAAATTAATAAGCCTTGCAGAGGACTCACGCAATGGAAGTGTGCAGTCCTTGTTAGATGCGGGCAGGGGGAACCCCAACTGGATAGCCGCCACACCGAGAGAGGCATTTTTTACATTTGGTCAGTTTGCAGTTTTGGAAAGCCGAAGAACATGGAATCAGGGAGATTTAGCAGGTATGCCGAAAAAAGAAGGCATTTCTGAACGATTCAAGGATTTTATAAGAGATAATCCTTATGCACCGGGAATAAACATGCTTAAAAAAATGATAAACTATGGAATTACTGTTAAATGCTTTAACGCTGATAATTGGATTTATGAACTTGTGGATGGCATTATAGGCGATAATTATCCGCATCCGGACAGAATGCTTCGTCATATAGAGCTTGTAGTCAATGATTATCTGATTCAGGAGCTTTGCTACAATGAACCTTTAGAACGCAAATTCAACACATTTGCAGTTGAAGGAGCCACCGCCGGCATGTGTTATATTTTTGATTCATTAATAGCAAATAACATATTGTCAAAGGGAGACAGAATAGCTTTGATGACACCCATATTCACTCCTTATCTTGAGGTTCCTCATTTACCAAGATATAATTTTGATGTTGTAAATATTTCCGCGGATGAAAAAAATGAAGATGGAAGATACACCTGGCAATACTCTAAAAATGAGCTTGACAAGCTGAGGGACTCTTCTATAAAGGCGTTATTTGTAGTAAATCCCAGCAATCCGCCATCGGTTGCAATGAGGCCAGAAACAATAAAGTATCTGAAGGATATTATTGACGGTTCAAATCCTGATTTAATGATTATTTCAGATGACGTATACAGCACCTTTGCAGACAATTTTGTTTCAATCATGGCTGATTTGCCATACAACACCATTGGTGTATATTCTTATTCAAAATATTTCGGTGTCACAGGCTGGAGGCTCGGTACCATTGCCCTTTATGAGCACAATGTATTTGACAAACTTTTGAAAGAGCAGGATGAAGATAAAAAAGAAAGAGCAAGAAGACGATACTCAGGAATGTCAACGAACCCTGACAAAATAACTTTTATAGACAGAATTGTAGCTGACAGCAGGCAGGTGGCCCTCAATCACACTGCAGGGCTTTCTACACCGCAGCAGGTACAGATGGCTTTCTTCTCGCTGTTTGCAATAGTTGATAAGGAAAACACCTATAAAAAACTCACAAAAAGCATATGCCGCCGACGAAAAAGGCTTTTGTTTGACGGATTAGGCATTGAATTGGATGAAAACATTTATGATGCCGCATACTACACCCACTTCGACCTGCTCGAATGGGCCACTGTAAATTACAACACTGAATTTGCAGATTACCTGGAAGATAATTATAAACCTGTAGATATATTAATACGTTTGGCAGAACAATCCTCCATTGTTCTCATGAACGGAGGTGGATTCGGAGGCTCAGAATGGTCCATCCGCATATCACTCGCCAATCTCAACGATGAATCCTATTCTAAAATCGGTGAAATACTTTCCGATATATTGGAGAAATACGTTGCTGAATGGAGAGAAAGCCTTGTGGCTACACCAAATAAAAATTAAGGGGAGGTGGTAATAATCCCTCCCCTCCTGCTTTTAGCTAATGATTTTATCTATCTCAGTCCCTTTAATTTCTTTATTGACTCTCTGTCATATTGCAATATTTCACCTGCGACATTTCTTGATTCATTATCTAAATTACCCCTTAAAACCTTTTCTGCCATATTTACGCCTTTCGTTTCCCCGTCAATGGCCTTTTCAATTACTTCATAATCCAAACTTGAGCCTAACTCCATATTAAGCATAATATCGCCCATCTTTCCTTTCATACCGAGATTTTCATCCGGCCTTCCTCCTACATTTTGAATGTAGTTTGCTAATGTCTCAGTATTTTTTCTGTGTTGTTTTTGAATGTCTTGAAAAGTTGTTCTGATATTCTCATCTTCTAATCTGTTGATAAAATTATTAAAGCTCTCTATTGCCATATACTCGCCTTGCAACAACTCATTAAGTGATTTTATTAATTCTACTTTATTGTCCAATGTTATACCCTCTTATAAAAATTTATTTTAAGTTTATATTCCCCCCAATTTACAAACTTATTCTTTAATCTAAAATTTGTCGTTAAAAAGTGCACCTCCAAATGTTTGGGGTGCACTTTGTCAGCAATTCTATTCTAATATTTTTCCAGTTTCAATAAAATTTAAAAATGTAAAGTTACTGCACCGTGAGGGGTTCGAACCCCCGACCTTCCGGTTCGTAGCCGAACACTCTATCCAGCTGAGCTAACGGTGCATTGTATTATGAAGGCGCCATCCAGATTTGAAC
>DDNC01000010.1 GCA_002340985.1 Firmicutes bacterium UBA2530
CACAATCTTTGAAGATTACCCATTTAAAAGGAAACATATACATGCTTAGCGTAGTTTTATACGATAGCGCAATATTGTTATAATAAAAAAGCATAGACCTTTATTCCTAAGTCTATGCTATCATATTATTTATTTTTTAATTTAGCAAGGTCGCTTGCAACTTCAATTATCCAGTCTTCCTGGCCACCAACAGCTTTCCTTTTTCCCAATTCTATTATTATATCTCTTACATCAACATTAAATCTTTCCGCTGCTCTTCTTGAGTGTAAAAGGAAGCTTGAATAGCATCCTGCATAACCTAAAATCATAGTTTCCAGATTTATATTTGATTTCAGCCCCTTAGATTCAAGAATCGGAACAAGTGCGTTTGTACTTGCATCCATTGTTTTAAACAAGTCTGCATTATGGTCATACTTCATTTTGTTTAAAACAGCCACTAATACATCTGTTGCAGTATTTCCAGCTCCTGCGCCAAGACCTGAAAGAGAACCGTCTATATACGTAGCACCTGCTTCTATAGCTGCTAAAGAGTTTCCTATTGCAAGACCTAAGTTGTTATGGGAATGGTGACCTACCGGTATGCTCAGATTTTGTACTAATGCTGATATTTTTTCCTTAACATTTACAGGAAGCATTGCACCTGCTGAGTCTGTACAGTAAATTACATCTGCGCCGTAAGATTCCATTTTTTTAGCTTCTTCTACTATCGTTTCAACACTTGACATATGAGCCATCATCAAGAAACCAACCGTAAATAGACCCATTTTCTTTGCGGCTTTAATATGCTGAGCTGAAACATCAGCCTCTGTTACATGCGTAGCAACTCTCACAGCTGTAGCTCCGCATTCTTGAGCTTTTTTTAAATCCTCAACTGTTCCTATACCAGGTATTAACAATACCGCAAGTTTAGCATTTTTTACTACTGAAGATGCAGCCTTTACTATTTCAAAATCATCGTAATCACCAAAACCATAGTTTACAGTAGAACCAGTTAAACCATCGCCGTGTCCTACTTCAATTATATCAATCCCTGCAGTATCTAAAGCTAATGTAATTTTTTTCACATCATCAGGGCTAAATTTATGAGACACTGTATGACTTCCGTCTCTCAATGTTGTATCTGTTAAAAATATCTTTGCCATTATTTTACACCCTCCATTAATTGTTGAGCTTTCTTTTCTCCTATATTTACAGCTGCAGATGTTATTATGTCAAGGTTTCCTGAATACTTAGGCAAGTAGTCTCCCAAGCCTTCTACTTCTACCATTGTAGTTACAATATCATCTTGAATAATAGGTTCTAACAGAAATCTGTACCCAGGTACATATTGTTGCACTGTTTTTAATGCTTCAAAAGCAGCTTCTCTGATTTTCTCTATATCAGGGTTTTTTACTTTAGTATATATAGTGTTCCGCATTAAAATAGGCGGCTCTGCAGGATTTAAAACTATGATAACTTTAGCTTTGTCAGCTCCTCCAACTTGCTCTAATGCTGTTCTTGTTGTAACTGTAAATTCATCAATGTTAGCCCTTGTCCCCGGACCTGCACTTTTGCTGCTGATAGAAGATACAACTTCAGCATAGGCAACATCCGCTGCCTTATTTATAGCGGAAACTATTGGTGTACAAGCTTGACCAGCACAAGTTACAAGATTTACATTATCTGATTTTAATAAGTCTTCATTTAAATTTACTGCCGGAACACAATAGGGGCCAACAGCTGCAGGAGTCAAATCTACCGCAAACATCCCTGCTTCTTTTAGCTTTGGTGCATTGCTTAAATGTGCAGCTGCAGATGTGCAGTCAAAGACAATCTTTATATCATCTTTGTAATTTTTCACCAAATAATCTATTCCCTCCGCAGATGCGTCAATGCCTAATTCTCTAGCATTGTCAAGACCTTCTGACTCTTTAATATTAACAACACAAGCAACCTCTAAATATCTGCTTCTGCCCAATTTAACCATTAAATCCTGCCCAATATTACCAGGACCTATAATACCTACTTTTATCTTCTCCAAAATTATTACCTCCTTAAAATTATGCTAATTATATATAAACTTTAAACTTATTTTAGTTTAGAGTTAATTAACTTACCTAATCTTTCAATTCCAATTCTTATTTTTTCGGGTGGATTAGCACCGAAACTCAATCTCATACAATTACTTCCTTTACCATTACCTTCTGAAAAAAATGCTTCGCCTGTAACAAATGATACATTAACTTCAGGATTTGAAGTTGCTTCTTTTAATAATTCTGATGTATTTAATCCTCCTGGTAATTCAACCCACGCGAATAATCCTCCATCAGGAAATGTTCTTTTAGTTCCTTTAGGGAAATACTTATCAATACTTTCTATCAAAGCATCTCTTCTTTCTCTGTGTACATCACATAGTAATTTATGATGCTCAGGAAAATACCCTCTCTTAAAAAATTCAGCGCAAATTACTTGCGGAAGCATTGAAGTATGTGAATTCGTAGCAGATTTTGCATCACTCATTTTTGCGATAATCTCATCATTTGCATATACATATCCAATTCTGCTTCCGGGCGAAATTATTTTTGAAAAACTGTTAGCTAAAACTGTATGACCTGTTTTATCAAATGATTTAATAGGAGGTAACTCTTCGCCGCTGTACCTTATATCTCTGTAAGGATCATCCTCTAGNNTAGAATTATTACATCATACTTGCTTCCCAATTCAGCTATCTTTTTTCTTCTTTCTAAAGATAATGTTATTCCTGTTGGATTTTGGAATGTAGGGATAACATAAACCATCTTTGGATTATATTTTTTTATTTTTTCTTCTAAATCTTTCGTATCTATTCCTTCATCATTCATTTCAACAGGAATGCAAGTAGCTTCGAACATATGAAATATTTCCAGTGAATGAAAAAATGTTGGAGACTCAACTAATATTACATCTCCTGGCTCAATATACAACTGACACATAAGATTCATAGCTTCCAGTCCGCCAGTCAGTACAAGTATATTATCGGAATCAGCTTTTACTCCTTTTGGCTCCAATAAATCTGTTACAATTATTTCTCTAAGATCCTTGACCCCCATTACAGGTCCATAAGATAGTATTTCAAAACCGCGGCTTTCAGTTCTCATGATATCATCCACAATTTCTCTTATTTTATCAACCGGAAGACATTCCTTAGCAATTGATCCTAAAGTAAATGAAATAGCATCTTTATTAGCTGCAGCTCCAAATGCACTTTTAATTATATTTGCAGACTCCTCCATTATTTCCATGCGTTTTGCAAAATTTGACATAATAACTCCTCTCTTATACCACATATTTAATAAATAATATTTAATTTAATTGTTCAAGCTAATAACCCCTTTTAACATAAAACTGCATCATTCTGTTAACAATATAAATTATATAAAACCATCCTTATATTTAACTGCGTAATATACTGAGAATATTGAACTTGAAAGTATCAACACTGCAAATATACTAGGAATGACGATTAATGCTTTTGCCAAGCTTACAGACCCATTAATATTCATCGCTAAATCATTTACAACTGAAATCGGATTATTAAACGCATAAAGTGCATATCTTAGCCACAAAAAACCGACAGATAAAGCTATAGGAACCATGCCAACCGCAATAGTCAGACCAAGACGTTTTCGTTTTTTTAAGTTTTTTAAACCCATGTAAATTGGTAGTATGAACATAATTGAAAGTATTGGACCAAAATACTGAGGTGTTAAAATAATAAACAAAATCGAAGTTACTGTAAAGCTAAGCAGCAATTTATTCAAATTTTTAACCTCGCCTTTATAATCAAAACCTGCTGCATTACATTGTCTGATATATCTTTTTAAGTATTTAATGTTGACTTTATTACAATTCTTTTTCAGCGCAGATATAACCCTTTTACCTTTACCTATTAACTTTTCAAAAGTTTTCTTATTTTCTTTTTTAACTTCAATTTCCAGATATATACTTATAGTTTTCTCTAACGAACTAAGTATCTTTCCGTCGCTTACATTATTCTTATCCAACACATCATAAATGCCTTGTAAAACATCAATTAATAAATCGTTATCCCTCATAATATTACTTCCTATCCTGTAGTAATTTACTCATTGTCATAATTACACTTGCTAATATAGAACCTTGACATACCATCATTATAGTTAGCGGAACAGTTGACATTTAAATACCTCCCATAGATTTATTTATACCAGTTGATTATTTAGATACTTTTACTTCCTTAAAATCTTCTGAAAATTTGCGTTTAGTTGAATTGTAACATTGAATAAATCCATAAACAAATACGGCTATTATTAAAATTCTTGCTGCTACAACCCATGGAATTAATTCGGGAGTCGCTTTAATATATTCCGGTATTAAGTTCAGATATCCCGATTTAAAATGCTCTAAAGTTGAGAAGAATAAAACAATAGCAACAACTGTCGGAGTAATAAATCTAATTACTATATTAAAGAACCAGCTTGGAACCTTCCATATAGAGCCTTTATTAACTTCAAGCATAAATTTATCCTTAAACAACCAACCTGCTATAATTACTTCAAATAAACCAAGGACGACCATTAAATAGCTACCGTTCCAGTTATCAAGCTCCGTAAAGAATGCTAATGCCGAAGTCTTAGTTATTATAGGTTCTAATGCTATCGGTAGCCCCATTATAATATATAGCCAAAAAGTTACGTTTGCAGCCTTTGTTCTTGAGAAGTTCATATCTTCCTGCATCAATGTTGAAATATAATTAAATAGAGCCAATGATGTTGTTATACCAGCAAAGAACAACAGCATGAACCAAAGAACTCCTACAAATCTCCCGCCAACCATGGTTCTAAATACATTAGGTAATGAAATAAAAGCTAAACCAACTCCAGAACCCAGACCCTCAGGTCCCATAAATGCATACGTTATAGGAATAGCTATAGTTCCTCCTAAAACAACTTCTGCAAATTCATTAAGCGATACCGTTGCCAAACTTGAAACAACTATGTCATCGCTTTCCTCAACATAAGAAGCATAATTTTGAATAATTCCTTGACCTAAAGCCAAAGTAAAGAACACTTGCCCCACAGCAGCTAATACTGAATTCCAATTCAAATTTTTCCAATCAGGGGTCCATAAAAATTCAAGACCTTTTATCGCGGACCAATCCGGTCTCACAGGCGAACCTAATGTCACGGCTCTAATTGCAATTATCGTACCTATAATATATAGTAAAGGCATTAAAACTTTTACTACAGGCTCAATTCCACCATTTATCCCCTTTTTTAATATTACAACTAATATTATCATTGTAATAACCCAAAATGTCATAGATAGATAAGGGGTTTGTATATAATTTGCATATAATTCAGCTGTATTAACAGCAGTATCCATATAAGTACCTGCAATGGACATTACACTATATCCTAAAGTCCAACCTACGACTTGGTTATAGTAAGAAGTACAAAGTAAACAAATGCTGAAACCAAGAGATCCTCCTATTGCAGCTAGGATCAATGATTTTTTATGATTTACTTTTTCTCTTGATTGTAAATAAAACATAGGGGCTAATGTGCCAAATCCTCTAACTCCACCATATCTTCCTGCAGTCCATTCAACAATAGCAACAGGTACACCAATTAATAATATTGCTGCTATATAAGGTATCATAAATGCTCCACCACCGTTTGCAGCCGCTTGATATGGATACCTCCAGAAATTTCCTAGCCCTACAGCACTCCCTGCCATTGCTAGTATAAGGCCTATTTTACTACCCCATTTGTCACGCTTTTCACTCATAATTCTCCTCCGATAATATAAATCTCAAGTACCAAATAGCTTTCTAAATTTTTATTATTTAATGACGCAAAACAAAATTAAGTAATAATAACCTCCTTTAATAATTTTATAAAATACTACCTTATAAAAATATCATTATATGATAATATTAATCCATTTTGAAACCTATCAATTCTCTTATATAGAATTGTATTTTGGCATTGCCAAACTCGGTTTTTGTTTATTGGTAAAAAATAAAAAGCTTTTAACTTTATTGTTTTGTAATGTCAAACTTAGTTTTGGTCTTATCGAATAAATTTTGGGTATTATTTTTTATACCCAATTTTATGAGAAATTTTCTCTGCAGCTAATTTTATCAGTTTAATGGATTCTTGAATTTTTTCTTCTGTCATTCTTACTGAAGGTCCTGAAACACTTAATCCGTATATTGCTTTACCCTCATGATTAAATATTGGTGCAGCAACACATTTTAATCCAATGCTGAACTCTTCATTATCCAATGCATATCCTTTTTCTTTAATGAGCCTTAATCTTTTTATAAATTCTTCTTTATCTGTAACCGTATTCGGTGTAAACTTTTCAACTTTTTCTGGTAAAAGCATATTTAAAGTATCTTCATCTAAATATGCCAGCATTGCTTTTCCTACACCGGTGCAATATGCAGGATTTCGTGAGCCAATACTTGTATAAATCCTCATTGATTGTTTAGATTCTTTTTTGTCTACATAAACAACATCAAAATTATCTAACTTTGCAATATGTACAGTTTCTTGTAATCTATTACTAACTTCTTCAATTATAGGTGAAGTTATTTGAATTATATCCAAAGACTTAGATGCTATATCTCCCAACTCAATTAAATATAATCCGAGCCTATATTTTTGTGTTTTACCATCTTGATCTATAAAACCGTGAAACTTTAATGTACTGATTAACCCATGCAATGTACCTTTGTTAATATCAAGTTCCTCTGATATTTCCGTCAATTTCATATCTCGGCCTTTTTCTGCCAATAATTTTATAATTATTAAAGCTTTATCAACAGACAAAACCTTTCCAAGTACATCCATTTATTACCCTCTATATCTTTTCGACTATTTTAGCAAATGTTTTCTTTTTTGTCAATGCTTTTTTGTATAACCAAACTAATTTTCTTAATTCCAAACAAATCAGAATGTTACGGTTCTCCGATTTTGTTTTTTATTTGTTTCCTAATTTTATCATGCAGTACTTTATAAAGGCGTTTCATCCTGTTCTCTTGTTCTTTTGACAAAATTAAACTTGCATGAATTTGTGTAACTATCACTTATCGATGCATGTTTGGGAAATGAATTTCATATATTATTATTCATATTTTGAGTGTGAAATTTTGTTTATAAATATCACTTGTAAAATATATTATACCTGCTTTTGTCATTTTTGTCACCAAACATCATTGAATTTGTTACTTTTATCTTTCTTCAGTATAATGTCATTTTTTCAACAAAAAATTGTGCTAAAAAAGTAAATTGTGTTATAATTAAAACATAGAAAAATTTATGTTTTAAAAGACGTAATTACTGAAATTATTTAAAACGGGTGAAACACAATGAAATTTTTAACTCCTGGTGAAAAAATTAAAAAAATTAGAAAAATGTTAAGCATGAAACAACTTGACTTGCAGGGCGAAAAAATTAAGAGAAACTTTGTAAGCATGTTAGAAAATGGAGAACGCGGACTAACTAAAGATACGGCAAAATATTTGGCTGAAAAGTTCAATAATAAAGCTTCTGAATTGGGAATCACTTTGAATATTGATGATTCCTATTTACTTATGTCTCCTAAAGATGAAGCTATGAAATACTGTTTGGATACGTTAAATAGTGACATTTCCATAGAGATAATTAATAATGTTATTGATATCTCTCATGATTATGATTTAGGTTGCATAGAAGCGGAAGCTCTTCTCAAAAAAGGAAACTTATATTATGATGAAAAAAAATATTATAAAGCAGCATTTAATTATATTGATGCTTTAAGCAAATATGGCGAAATTGCAGATAATAAATTTGAGTCTTACTTATTTAATAAATTGGGTCTTTGTAAATTAAACGAATTACTTTATGCAGAAGCATCGGAGTTTTTCAGCAAAGCATATTTTTTATCCAAAATAAACGACGATTTATACACGCAGAAACATTCTGTTTACAACATTTCCTTGTGCCAAAGAAAACTTCATAAGTTTGATGAATCTATTGAATATGCAGATAAATATTTAGCCTTGTGCAATAAAAGTGAAGATTTCTTGAATTACATATATGCTAATGTTGTTAAAGCCAATTGTTATCGTGATTTAAAGAAAATTGAAGATGCAGAAAAAATATATATTTCTCTTTTAGATGACTTCAGCAGCTTAAATGAGCCTTCACTTGCTTATGTTTATGATAATCTAGGTTTATTATATGCTGATATTGAAGAATACGACAAAGCAGCAGAAAGCCTTGACTTTTCACAAAAAATCAGAACCGAAACAGATTTTGCCAATTTAGATAAATCTCTTATAGACAAGGCAAGTATATTAATTAAACAAAAAAAATATAACGAAGCGTTGATATTGTTAAACCTCGGGATTGATCTTGCCACAAAATTTAATGATATTGAATATGAGCTAAAAGGTTACTATATGCTTATTGAGATAAACTCTGAAATCGGAGAAACAACCAAATCAGAAACTACTTACATTAAAATGCTAAAAATTGCAGAAGAAAAAAATGACTATAAATTAATATCAGTTATTTGTAATAAATTATGTCTTATGTATTTAAACAATAATATGGCAGATAAAGCTATAGAATTTTTAAAAAGTCACTCTACGGATAAATAATTTGATACATTTTTATAAAATACCTTGCTTTTTTCGACCTTATATGTTATTATTCTCATGTGATGTGATGCAAGATATCCATAAAAGGACGAGGTAAGTTATGAAGCTGAATTTAAGAACAATAATTATCGGATCACTATTAACTATTCTTTTAGTTGGTACAATTATCATTGATCCACCAACCCCCAAGCCTTGCAGTGACCCACCTGGAACAGGCAGCGCTGTTAATTTAGTTCATCATGCTTAATAACAACTAAAAAATACACTGTAGAAAATTCTTCAGTGTATTTTTCTTATTATTTCCGACACTGCCGCTGCGGCAGATTCATTATTGTCGATTTCAATGTTGCAGTAGGATTTGTACAGTTTTATTCTGTCATTATACAGCTTGTATAATCTTTCCGCTCCCTCTGCCAGCAACGGGCGTGTTTCACAGTCTATGTCGCTGATTATATTTTCAACTGTTCTGTCTATGAATACTATGATTGAGCTTTTTTTCAGGTGATCGATATTTTCCTTTCTGACCACTATTCCGCCTCCCGCTGCTATTACATGGTAGTTGAGTTTGCTTAATTCCTCGGCGCATCTGGTTTCCGCATCTCTGAAGTAGATTTCTCCCTGTGCGAAAAGCTCTTTTATGCTTTTTTGCTCAGTTTTTTGTATGTAGTCGTCCATATCGATAAAGCTCATACCCAGTTCCTTGGCCAAAAGCTTTCCTATGGTAGTTTTACCGCTGCCAGGCATTCCTATGAGGACAATATTTTTCACAGCACTTCCTCCTTCAGCAACTCACCGTCTCTTTCCATAATCAGGTCAAGCACCACAAGGGCAGCAGCACCATCTATGACAGGTATTGCTCTTTGCAGTATACATGGGTCGTGGCGGCCTTCAACCTGAAGTGTTGCATTTTCCATGGTATCTATGTTTACAGTATCCTGAACCTTCGATATAGACGCGGTTGGCTTGATGGCTGTTCTGAATTTTATGGGCATTCCGTTTGTTATGCCACCTAAAATTCCACCGTTTTTGTTTGTTTTTGCAATAATCCTTCCGTCCTTAGCAGCGTATGGGTCGTTTGCCTGAGAGCCTCTCATGGCTGTTATGGCAAAGCCTTCACCGAATTCTATACCCTTTACCGCAGGTATAGAAAATATCATATGTGACAGCCTGCTTTCCACGGAATCGAAAAACGGCTCACCGTAGCCTGCGGGCACGTTTAAAATAACCGTTTCGGCAACGCCACCTACGGAATCCCCTTCTTCCTTTGCCCTGAGGATTTCACTCTTCATCTTTTCTCCTGCCTCATCATTCATGACAGGAAAATCACTTTTCCTTAATTTCAAAATGGTTTCTGTGTTTGTTTCAAAGCTGATGTCGTCTTCAACAGTGTAAACCTTTTTAATGCGGCTTCCTATGTATATATCCTTGTAATTTTCTAGAATGCTCATAGCAATGGAGCCTGCCAACAGAAGAGGTGCCGTTATTCTTCCAGAAAAGTGTCCGCCGCCTCTGTAGTCGTTGAAGCCCATATATTTCACATGGCCGGGATAATCGCTGTGTCCTGGACGCATTTTTATCTTTAGCTCCGAATAGTCCTTTGAACGTGTATCCTTGTTCTGTATAATTGCGCACAGAGGTGCACCTGTTGTTCTTCCTTCGAATATTCCGCTTACTATGCTGAAGGAATCTTCTTCCTTCCTTGCAGTTGACAGATTATTTTTCCCGGGAGCCCTTCTTGCCATTTGCTTTTCAATATATTCGCGGTCAATCTTTATTCCCGGCGGAAGTCCGTCCATAACAACTCCGATTGCTTCGCCGTGGGATTCACCAAATATGCTTATTTTCAGTTTATTGCCTGTCATTGAGCTCATGCACTTCTCCTCCCAGCCTTCTGTATTCATCCCAAAAATTAGGATAGGATTTCGTAACGGCCATATGGCCTTCCAATGTAATTTCCTCTCGGCAGCCTGTTGCGGCTACAGCCATGGCCATCGCTATGCGGTGGTCATTCCAGCTTTCCACCGTTGCTCCGCCTTTCAGCTCACTCTTTCCTGTTATGCGCAGCCCGTCTCCCTGCTCCTCAATATCTGCTCCTATTTTAGAAAGCTCTGTCTGTATGGCCTTCAGCCTGTCAGATTCCTTGATTCTGAGCCTTCCTGCATTTATTATATGTGTAGTAACGCCTTCCTTAAGAGAAGCAAGCACCGCCATTACGGGAACAAGGTCGGGTATCTGTGACACGTCAATGGTTACGGTATCTCCGGCATTATCATAAAGTCTCACTATGTCCATGATTTCCTTGTCGCCCTGCATGGAGTCCTCATTGAGATCGAAGCATTCCACGCTGTTTCCGATTTCTTTCGCAACTACGAAAAATGCAGCCTGAGAATAATCTCCCTCAACACGATAATTTGTATTTTTGTATTTCAAGCCACCCTTAACTTTAAAATTCATATGGTTGTTATTTTCTATATTGATGCCGAATTTTTCAAGCATGCTCAGAGTAAGGTCTATATATCCCTTTGATTCCATCTTGTCTGTAATTTCAATGACTGAATCATTTTCCAGAAGCGGCAGCGCGAAAAGCAATCCGGACACGAACTGGGAGCTCACCGCACCTGTCATGCTGTAACTTCCGCCTTTCAGCTTGCCTGAAGCCTTAAGTGGCAGCATTCCGTTTTCTGTTTCGTATGCTATTCCGTCCTTTTTAAATATTTCGTAAAAGACGTCCAAGGGTCTCTCAATTAATCTTCCATAACCGGTAAATGTGCATTTTTCTGAAAGCATCATACCTACAGGTATCATAAATCTAAGGGTGGAGCCCGATTCTCTGCAATTGATGATTGATTCCTTCACACCCTCGGTACTGCCCCTAACAATGAGGGTACTGTCATATTCATCACCTGTTATTTCGATACTGGCACCTAATTGTCTCATTGCTTCTATGGTGGCTTTAATATCCTCCGACAGTATAACATGCTCCACTTTGCTCTCGCCGCTGCTCAGCCCTGCGCAGATTACTGCCCTGTGGCTCATGCTCTTTGAAGGAGGCGCATATATTTTTCCTTTCAACCTTGACGGCTTTATTACAATAGCTTTCATAATGTACTCCATTAAATGAATTTGTTGAGACTTGACACCGGAATTTTTTCTATAAAGCAAATTCCGATTTTCCTGAGCAGTATGAGGTTGAGATTTCCCGAAATGTTTTTCTTATCAAGAAGTATTGCATTTTCAACCTCTTTACTAGTCATCTCCGGCATTCTGTATTCAATCCCCAGGTTTCCCAAGGCTTCCCTTATTTTTTCTGCCGTTCCAACCTCTGTGTATCCGAGCTCCTCGCTTTTGCGTGTTATATGATACATCCCCATCGAAACAGCTTCACCGTGGGAATATTTTTCGTAGTTGAAATATTTCTCTATGGCATGACCGAAGGTATGACCGAAATTAAGTGTCATCCTCAGTCCCTTGTCCTTTTCATCTGCCTCCACTGTTTCCTTCTTTATAAGGAGGCATCTGTATATTATATCTTCTATATTATTAAAGAGCAGTTCTCTTGATTTCATATTCATCAGACTTTCAAAGAGACCGATATCACTGATGCAGCCGTACTTAACAGCCTCACCAAGACCGTCCTTTATAAATCTGTCGTTGAGGGTGTTCAGCAGCTCGGGGTCTATAAGCACAAGCTTGGGATGATAGAAACTTCCTACAAGATTCTTTCCCTCATCCAGATCCACGGCAACCTTCCCTCCGATGCTGGAATCTATTTGCGCCAGAAGTGATGTGGGTATCTGCACAAATTCAACCCCTCTAAGATATGTCGATGCGGCGAACCCCGCCAGGTCACCGACAACTCCTCCTCCCAGTGCAATTATAAAGTCTCCTCTGGTAATATTCAGACTTACAAGCTCAGAATATACCTTTTTCAATGTATCTACAGACTTACTCTGCTCTCCGGGCTTAACAACTATGTACTCTGCAGCAATGCCTTCACTGAGCAGTGAATCCTTGAGAGAACTCCCGTACAGTGAAAATACATTCTCATCCGTAATAATTGCTGCCTTGCTGCCTTCGACATACTTCTTTATTTCTGTAACCGCATCCTTCAGCATTCCTTTTTTGATTTTTATTTCACTGGATACGCTTCCTAATTCCAGACTAATTTCCCTCATAATTCATCTCCCTCCTGATAATGCTGCTTTTTTTCAATAATTCTTCAAGCTTATATCTATCGTTATTTTCTATTATTGCATGTATATTTTTTAGGCCTTCCACAAGAGATGAAATCTCTGTAAGTATATTTTCCTTGTTTTCAATAAGCAGCTCGCTCCATAGATGACAGTTTATATCAGCCACCCTGGTCATATCTCTGAAACTGCCTCCTATGCATTCCTTTCCCTCTTCATAACTTTTACTGCTTATTACCGCACATGCGATTACATGGGGAAGCTGGCTAGTGTATGCAACTATTTTATCATGAGATAGCGGAGTTAGCTCAACTACCTTCATAAATCCTATTTTAAACAATAATTCCTTCAACAGCAACACATTTTCGCTGCTGCAATATTCATCAGGGGTTATAATACAGCTTGCTCCCCTGAATATGCTTCCGTCAGAATATTTGTATCCCGAGCTTTCCTTTCCAGCCATGGGATGCCCGCCTATAAACTCTAAGTCCTGCCGCAGAACTTTTCGTACCTCTTCCACGATTTTGCTCTTTATTCCGGACGTGTCTGTTATAATTGCGTTTTTCTTAAAATTATCCATGTTTGACACGATAAAATCAACGGCTGCCTTTGGATAAGTACATAAAATCACCATGTCGGAGCTTTCGAGATATATCTTTACATCACTGTCGATATCATCAATAATGCCATCTTCATATGCTTCTTTCAATATATTAAAGTCAACATCAACAGCCCACAAATTTTCGGGCCTAATATTTTCCCGTATTGCTTTTGCCATAGATCCGCCTATAACTCCAAGTCCGACAATTGTTATATTCATATAGTACTCTCCTGTTAGAATTTACACATTGAAACTCCCTAAAACCTTCATGAAGGGAACCTCTTCCCTAAGATGAGAAAGAAGGCACTTTATCCGCTTATTGCCCAAATTTCCTTCAAAATCAAGATAAAACATGTACTCCCACGGATTTTTCAGATTAGGTCTTGAATTTATATAATAAAGATTGCAGCCATAATATGCAATTATGGACAGCACCTTGCTCAGCGATCCCGTGGTATGAGAAACGTTGAAAACAAAGCTGATACGATTATGATCCTCTTCAACTGCCTTTTTCTTTGAAACAGCAGCAAAGCGTGTATAGTTCAGCTTCTGCTGGTTTATCTGATGCCGAAGTATTTTAAGACCGTAATGAAGAGCTGCTTCCTCGGAACATATGCATGCTGCTTCTTTTATATTCATTTCTGCTATTTTCTGAGCGGCGACAGCAGTATTTATTTCCGCAACTTCCGTGTAGCCGCTGTTTCTGATATATTCCCTGCACTGAGCCAGAGCCTGAGGATGTGAATGAACCCCTTTTATGTCCTCTTCTCCTGCTCCAGGAATACCTGCGAGGCAGTGGTCCACTTTCTTCACATATGTGTAGTTTATAAAAAGGTCATATTTCAGTATAAGGTCGTATACGTCATTTATATAGCCTGCAGTTGAATTCTCAAAGGGCACAATTCCCACATCCGCAGCACCTTCATAAACAGCCTTGAAAACATCCTCGAATGTTGTTTTGTTCATAAGTTCTGCATGACCAAACAGTGCCCTTGCTGCGCTTTCGGAATATGAGAATGGAAGCCCCTGATAGCAGGCCGTTTTCACAAGGCTCTTTTCAAGTCTTGCATTTTCATCATACATCCCTGCTGGCTCCGGAAGGTTCATATGCCTGCACTTTGAATCCAATGAATTCAAAACGTTGCTCAGGTGGCTGAATTCATCCATATAATCCGTTTCAGCATCAGGGTATACCGTATTATCTTCACGCTTTCTTTCCCGTCTTGCCAATTCCGCCACCGCTTCCATACGCTTAATGAACAGCTCCATTATTTCTTTATCATACTTATCCATTATTTCAGATAAATAGTCATGCTCCATCCTATAGTTTCCTTCCCAAGGTATTTGCGATCAATCTCAGTTTTGTCATTGTGTTATTGAACTCATCGTAGGTAAGGGATTGTGCTCCGTCGCAAAGTGCATTTGCAGGGTCATTGTGAACTTCGATTATCAGTCCATCAGCTCCAGCCGCAATGGCTGCCATTGACAGAGATTCAACCATCCAGCTCATTCCTGCTGCGTGGCTCGGATCTACTATTACCGGAAGATGGCTCAACCTTTTGAGAGCAGGTATTGCGCTTATATCAAGAGTATTTCTGGTGTATGTTTCAAATGACCTTATTCCTCTTTCACACAATATAACATCGTTGTTGCCGCCGCTCATAATATACTCTGCTGACATAAGAAGCTCTTCTAAAGTATTTGAGAAGCCTCTCTTAAGCAGCACCGGCTTATTTATCTTTCCAAGCTCTTTCAGAAGTTCAAAGTTCTGCATATTACGTGCTCCCACCTGAAATATATCAACGGATTCCATGAACATATCAATGTGTGCAGTATTTGTTATTTCAGATACTATAGGCATTCCCGTTTCCTCCTTCGCCATGCTTAAAAGCTCAAGTCCGTCAGCCTTAAGACCTTGGAATGCATACGGAGATGTTCTTGGCTTCCATGCGCCTCCCCTCAATATTTTAGCACCTCCTGCCTTTACATTTCTTGCAATGTCGGTAATCTGCTCTTCGCTTTCAACCGAGCATGGCCCTGCCATTATAACAATTTCCGGCCCGCCTATTTCCACATCTCCAACTTTTACAACAGTGTTCTCAGGGTGCAGCTTCCTGTTTGATTTTTTGTATGGCTCCTGAATTTTTATTATTTTTTCCACACTCTTTACCATGTAAATTGAATTTATATCAAGAACCGATGTATCTCCTACCAGGCCTAATATGGTTGTGCCTGTTCCTACTATGGGATTCACCTGCACATCGTACTTACTAAGCATTTCTCTGATTCTTAATATTTCCTCTTCCTTTGTTCCATTTTTCAATACTAATATCATAATATCCTCCAAAAATAATTTTTAATACAAAAAAACCTTCCAATCCCATACAGGGACGAAAGGTTATAATTCCGCGGTACCACCCAAATTCAGCTAACGCTGCACTTTTCGAATACTTTCATATTCTATCCCTGTATCGTGGGAAGACGGCCAGACCTACTCAATTCAGCCGGGCAGCTCAAGAGGGAACTTCAAAATGATTTCTCCAATGCCCGCTTTCAGTCTACGACGGACACTCCCTGTTAGATTCCTCAAATTTACTTTCATCTATCACAGCCATGAATATTTTTTTATATGTTAACACCAAAGTATTTTTTTGTCAACATGTTTATTTAAATATTTTTTACATAAGATACTAAAGACATGGCTTTCATAAATCTCAGAATGTTATCCACAGTCTCTTTCATGTTTTCGCGGCTTTTTCCACAGCTTACTGAGAAGTCCTGTGGAAGGCGGTTGATTGTAAACACGGCGGTAACGCCCATATCATATATTGCATCTATTCCTTCTTCCGCTCCGCCTACAATAGCCGTGACGGGGACATTTTTTAATTTTGCTCTTCTTGCAACGCCGATAACTACCTTCCCCCTCAGGCTCTGTGTATCGATTTTTCCTTCTCCGGTAAAAATCATATCCGCACCTTCAATAACCTTTTCAAATTCCACCGTATTCAATACAGTTTCAATTCCCATCTGAAGATTTGAGCCGAGAAATGCAATCATGCCTGCTCCCATGGCACCGGCTGCTCCTCCACCGGGAGTGTCGGTTAAATCAATTCCAAGGTCTTCTTTTATGATTCTGTTAAGCTGTCTCAGCCCGTCGTCAAGCTCTTCCACCATTTTGGGGTCTGCGCCCTTCTGCGGTCCGAAAACATAAGCTGCCCCCTGCTCTCCGAACATTGGGTTGTCAATGTCACACATAGTTATGATTTCTATTCCTTCCAATTCCTCTGCACGTTCTGACACGTCTATTTTCACTATGTCCTTAAGTGTGCCGCCAACAGGAATGAATGCATTGCCAAGCTTATCATAAAATTTCACGCCCAAAGCAGAAGCCGCTCCGCATCCACCGTCATTTGTGCATGAACCCCCAAGCCCTACAATTATTTTTTTACCCCCCTTGCGGGCGGCAGCTAAAATAAGCTGCCCTACTCCGTAGGTTGTTGTTTTCAGAGGATTCCTCCTGTTTTCAACAATCGGAAGTCCTGCACAGCTTGCCATTTCAATAACCGCAGTTTCACCGTCCTCAAGAATTCCGTAAAACGACTCCATATCTTCAAAGTATGGATTTTTGACAGTTTCTGCAATTCTTTCACCACCNNCCACCGATTGCATTCAGAAAACACTGCACGCTGCCTTCTCCTCCGTCTGCCACAGGAATGGGCACAACCTCACAATCAGGGAAATGCTTCCTCACTCCCTCAGACATTATGCCGCATATTTCTTCTGAGCTCAATGTTCCTTTAAATGAATCGGGAATCAACACTATTTTTTTCATACACTCTCCCTAATTACAAACAGAGCTTACCGTAAGGTAAGCTCATGTTATTTGTCATTTATGTTTAATTATCTTGTTGCCTCATATTGTTTTAAAAGCTTAACAAACAGCTCAGGAACCTTCAACATGTTTTCAGGAGTTTCAACATAGGAAATACGGAACTGGGTACTTCCCGGATTGCTTGCTCCTCCTGCAATATCATAGAAGCCTTTCATTGGTGCAACCAGAAGTGTTGTTTCAACTCCGTTGCAATCAACAGCGCCTTCTCCTGCGCAGTACAATACGAAATCAATTGAATCAAATCCAGGTTTTACAACATTTCTTACGTCGATTACAGTGTAGATTGATGCGTCCGGGCTTGATACTATCAGTCCTGGCTCCTGTTCTTTCAATCCGTTGTATACCTTGAATATTAAATCCTGATAGTAGTTACGAAGACCGCCGCACCAGTCAGCAATCTGATCCTTGCTTTCATGAGCAAGTGCACCAAATACATACTGTCCTATAGCATTTGCGCATAGGTTTGCTGTATATTCTGCAGTCACACGGTTTCCGAATTCAGGACTGTCTGTCAACAATGCTCCGATTCTCAGACCGCATGCATTCCATACCTTTGATGCTGTTTCGATGCTTATTCTTCTTCCTTCGATTCCTGGAACTTCTTTATCTGTAATTCCCCAGATACTTACCAATTCCTTGCCCTTAACATAGTAAAGTTCACGATATGCTTCGTCACTTACCATCCAGATATTGTACTTAACGCAAAGCTTAGCAAGAGCAGTAAGAGTTTCTTTATCATAGAACTGTCCCGTAGGATTGTCATATGGTATTACAAGAAGTGCTCCGGGGTTGTTTTCTTTTATGATTTCTTCAATTTTGTCAAGTTCAGGAAGGCTGAATCTACCTTCTTCATTCATATGACGCTTTAATGTAACTGTCTTTCTTCCTATTCTTTCAGCGAAAGAAATATAGTTTGTATATGCAGGATCTATCATGAGCAGAGGTTTCTCATCTGTACCTGCGGGTCCGCAAACTCCAAGCAACAAGAGCTCCATACCTGTTGATCCACCGTCGGTAACTGTAACCGATATCTTGCTGGTGTCAAAGCCTTCACATTTAAGTATGTTCTTAAATGCTTCCTGTGTTTCGTCAAATCCACCTGTAGCCGTATATCTAATTACGCCTTTTGAAAACGGACTTTCAGGTGCATCCAAATTAAATAATCTCTTCTGCATTGCAGGGTTTGTAGGAAGCGAAACATTTCCGATACCTACATTGATTACAGCTTCAGGTTTAACTTTGCGGTCAGCATATGCCATCTGCGCCAGTCTCACATCTGATGGTGTCCTTGATTCAAAATGTGCCGACATAATTGGTTTACTCATTTATAAAAACCTCCCAAAAATTGTTATTATTAATTAGTTTTGTTGCACAAGCGTTTCCACTTTACTTCATTATACTGAGATTTTATACTTTTGTCCACACATTTGTAATAATTTTGAACAATGTTAACAAATAGTCATTTTCTGTCAGCCAACTTTCAAAGTCCCGTGCAATACGCACACCGACGTGTTTTAAATATTTTTAAGATATTAAAAATATTTAAAAAAATATTGACTTATCTAAATATGTATGTTAAAATAAAAAAGTATTACAGATGTACTTATAGATTTCACATGTTTTTAGAGATTATATAACCTGTTTATATGATTTGTGAAAATATGTGAACTTTTTTATATTACAATGGAATATAAATTAAATATTAGGAGGTACCTCATGAATAAAGGTACAGTAAAATGGTTTAACGCAGAAAAAGGATTTGGATTTATTACAACAGAAAGCGGAAAGGACATATTCGTTCATTTCTCAGCTATTCAAGGAGATGGATTCAAATCATTAGATGAAGGCCAGAAAGTAAGCTTTGATATTACTCAAGGCAACAAAGGCGACCAAGCAACTAACGTAAATAGAATATAATTTATATACTATAACGTATGAGCGTTGAAATCGGGAACTAATCCCGATTTTTTTATTCTTGCACTGATGGCATCATGTTATATAACCATGCTGTTTTAGATAATTAGCTCATTAAAATAAAAAACCAAATAAATCAAGCCTGAAGTATGTTTAAATAAGTGCAGTTTTTATATAGATTTGGGGAAAGAAAAGAGAAAAGGAAAACTATGAAATTTGAAGATTTAAATTTAATTGAACCAATCCTTAAGGCATTAACAGAAGAAGGATATAAAACCCCATCACCTATACAGGAACGAGCTATCCCACATGTACTTGAAGGAAAAGATATACTCGGATGCGCACAGACAGGAACAGGCAAGACAGCAGCATTTGCTATTCCAATAATACAAAAAATATACGGACAAGGTAGCAAAGGGGCAAAACGCCAAGTACAAGCATTGATACTGACACCTACAAGGGAACTTGCAGTACAGATAGAAGAAAGCTTTAAATCGTACGGGCGATATACAAATTTGAAATACTGTTCGGTATTCGGTGGGGTTTCTCAGAACCCTCAGACCGAAAAACTCAGAAGGGGTGTCGACGTATTGGTAGCTACCCCTGGCAGACTAAATGATTTGATAAACCAAAGACAGGTCAATTTGAGCAATGTATCAATGTTAGTTCTTGATGAAGCTGATAGAATGCTTGACATGGGGTTTATAAATGATGTTAAAAAAATAATATTATGCATTCCCAAGAAGAGACAGACGCTATTTTTTTCAGCTACAATGCCTAAGGAAATTACAGAACTAGTAAATTCCATTTTAGTTAATCCAGTCAAAGTTGCAGTTACACCAGTTTCATCTACAGTCGATAAAATAAAGCAATATGTTTACTTTGTTGATAAGGCTAACAAGAAAAAGTTGCTTGTATATCTCCTTAAAAACAAAGATATTGATTCGGCCCTGGTGTTCACGAGAACAAAACATGAGGCGGATAGAGTTGAGAAAGATCTGACAGAAAATAAAATAACAGCACAGGCAATCCACGGCAACAAATCTCAAAGTGCAAGACAGATGGCTTTAAACAACTTTAAGTCCGGCAAAATAAAGGTTCTTGTAGCAACAGATATAGCAGCAAGAGGGATAGACATAGACGAGTTGTCCCATGTAATAAATTATAATCTGCCTAATATCCCGGAAACATACGTCCATAGGATAGGCCGTACAGGTAGAGCAGGTCTCGGAGGAACATCCATTTCATTCTGTGAATATGAAGAAAAAGATTATCTAAAGAGTATACAAAAGTTAATAAAAAAAACAATTCCGTCAGCAGAAGAAAACCCATATCCTATGCTTATAACAACAGTCATTCCCAAGGCTGATAAACCTCAAAGAGGTAAGGGGTCAAAAAAATCCGAATCTGAAAAAGTATGGATGAATAAAGTCTCTTTAAAGAATGGTTCACATAACGGAAACAAGAAAAAAGAGTCTTCTAAAAAGTCTTATACAAAGTACGCAAGCAAAAATTGCCAATAATCTTATAAAAAGAATGCGCCAGTTCCGGAAGCTATCACTATCCCGGAACTGGTTTTATTTGTACAGCATAACTAAAATGCCCCTATCCCACCACGAAAAGGCTTTTAAGCACCACCAGGATATTATGACATTTCTGTTGGCAAAAGATGAGGAAAACTTAAGAAGTGCGTTAATGGAGCACCTGACAATTGTTGATGACACTTTTGAACTATACTGCAGAAATGCAGCAAATAATATATAAACAAAACAACTCCGCGCTCGCGGAGTTGTTTTGTTTATAATTCTCTATAATCATATTAAATTATTTGCAATCAGACATCCCTTCAAAACATGCTTTGCCAATACGGCGGTTGTTACTGAACCTACGCCTGCCGGTACCGGAGTTATAAATGCTGCTTTTTCCCTGCACATATCGGTGTCGGCGTCGCCGCATATATTCCCTTGAGAATCCACATTTATGCCAACATCTATTACAACAGCGCCTTCTTTTAAAAATTTGTCCGTTATCATTTTAGGTCTGCCTATAGCAGCTATTAAAATGTCAGCATCAGATGCAACCTGCTCAAGATTTTCTGTTTTTGAGTGGCAAATTGTTACCGTTGCATCTTCTCCTAAGAGCAAAAATGCCATGGGCTTACCAACTACCATCGACCTACCTATAACAACGGCTTTTTTTCCTTTAAGCTCTATGTTGTAATATTTCAACAGTTCCATTGCCGCAGTAGGCGTGCAGGGAGCAAAACCTGATATCTCTCCCTCTGCTATTTTTGCAACGTTCATCGGATTAAAGCAGTCAACGTCCTTTTCAGGGCTTATTACATGCTTGACGGCATTTTCATCTATCTGTGCAGGCAATGGCCTGAATAATAAAATTCCGTGCACAGATTTGTCGTTGTTTACAGATTCTAATTTTTTTATAAATTCATCCTGACTTATGTCACGTGGAAGTGAAGTAACCTCCCATTCGATTCCGCAGCTTTCCATTCTTTTGACTGCGGCTCTTTCATAGGATAGATCATCTTCTCTTTCCCCCACCCTTACAATCATCAGCTTTGCCTTTATATTTCCGGCCTTTAGTTCTTCTGCCTTTTTTTTCACTTCAAGAGCAATAGCATCAGCAACAGGTTTTCCTTTCAATAANNATTCCTTTATATTGATTATGTTTAAAACCTTTAAATATATTTCATCGGCAAGCCTTGAGCCCTCAAGAACCAGCCTTTCTGCTTTTTCCTTATTTTCATTTACATATTTCTCATCATAAATGGAATTCAGGTTTATAAGCACGTTTAAGTATGCGCTGTTCAATGCCGCCTTGAGGCACTGTACTCCCACTCCAACGTCACTTATTATATTTGTCGACGATATGTCTTCTATTTCCTTGTGCATAAGTATTGCATCATAGGTATATTCCAGAGTTTCCATAGGTGCTGAGCACGCCTCCTTCAGGCATCTCTGAAGCACGTCCTCTTTTTCCCTCTTTTCCTCTTCCGTTACGGAGGGCATGACATAAGCCCTTGACAAAGGCTCAAAATATTTCGCATCCTTGTCGACCAAATCAACAAGCTTTTCTCTCAGCGCCTCTCCCCTTGCTATAAGCTCATCATGCTTATCCTGATAATCTATGAATTTTTTCTTTCCTCTTGAAAAATTGGCAACCATCGTATTCAGAGCGATACCCAATGCTGCCGTCAGCGCCGCCGCACCTCCGCCTCCGGGCACCGGCTGTTTTGATGCAAGCAGTGCAGCAAAGCTTCTGCATGATTCTTGTGTAAGCATAATTCACCTCATCTATTTGTAATATGCCATGTGATAAATAACAGGAATAAGTATTCCTCCACCGATAAAATTCCCTATTGTTGCAGGAATTAAATTACCGATTATTCCGGTCAATGTTATTGACGGGTCAAGCATAGCAGCCATGGGCAGGAAAAACATATTTGCAACCACATGCTCATATCCGCAGAATACAAATAGCATCACAGGAAACCAGCATCCAAGCATCTTTCCTGTTGCATCCTTCGACACCGTGGCAAACCACACTCCAAGGGCAACTAAGATATTGCATAATATAGCCTTGCATAAAACCTGCATAAACGATGCGGATATTTTCGCATTTGCCACCTTTATTACTGTTTCCGCCATTTCCGGCTTATCATACACTCCCCCAAAATAGAGCAAGGCAGCAATAAAAACCGAGCCTGCAAAATTTCCGATAAGCACCTGAACCATCGTCTTGATATAATCCTTCAATGTTATTTTTTTCTGCAGAAATCCAAATGTCATTAAACAGTTTCCGGTAAAGAGCTCTCCGCCAACCAATACAACAAGCATGAGACCCACCGGAAACACTGCAGCACGTATGAACAGATTGCCGTAGCCCACTAAAAAGCCCTGTCCTCCCAGCGCTATATACAAGCCGGCCATAAAGCTGAGCAGCAGTCTTTTTTCAGTTGTGTAAGATGCCTTTTTGACTGCCGCTTCTATAAGTGCATCTGATGTTTCCTTAGGTGACAAAGAAAATGAGTTCAAGTTAATTCCCCTTTGCTATTTAATATAGGCTATTGAAAAAGCTCACCTGCTGCATTGCCCATCTCCCGGCGCCTTGCAGGGCGAACTTTTCCAAAAGCCTAAGCCGGCACTATTGAGTGACAGCTTGCTCACACTATTTTAAAACAATCCTTTAATTTTTCCGTCAACATCCACATCTATGTTTTCCGCTGCAGGAACCTTCGGTAATCCCGGCATTTTCATTATATCTCCGGTCAGCGCTACAAGGAATCCCGCTCCTGCAGATATGGTTATGTCCCTGATTGTTATTTTAAATCCGGTTGGTCTTCCGAGAACCTTCGGGTCATCTGTAAGTGAATACTGGTTCTTTGCCATACATATTGGAAGATTTCCGAATCCCAGCTTCTCAAAGTTTGCTATTTCTTTGCTGGCCTTCGGTAAAAGCTCAACGTCATCAGCTCCGTAAAGCTTCGTAGCTATAGCCTTTATTTTTTCCTTTATTGGCAGTTCTAAATCATATGTGAACTCAGGAATGCTTTCTTTCTCGGACAATCTCAGCACCTCTTTGGCGAGCTCTTCTCCACCTTCGCCGCCCTTGCCCCACACTTCGGAAAGAGCCACATTTACTCCTAGTTCCCTGCATTTTCTTCTTATTAAATCAAGTTCAGCTTCTGTGTCTGTAGGGAATCTGTTGATTGCAACTACTGCCGGAAGCTTGAATACCTGAGTAATGTTTTCAACATGCTTCAACAAATTCGGGAGTCCTTTTTCCAATGCATCAAGATTTTCAGGTCCTAAATCAGTCTTTGCGACTCCACCGTTATATTTAAGCGCCTTCACTGTTGCAACAATTACTACGGCACTTGGCTTCAAGCCTGTTTTTCTGCATTTTATGTCTATAAACTTCTCAGCTCCCAAATCTGCGCCGAAACCTGCTTCTGTTACAACGTAGTCCGCAATTTTACTTGCCATTCTCGTTGCTATTACGGAGTTGCATCCGTGGGCAATATTTGCAAATGGTCCGCCGTGTATGAATGCGGGTGTTCCTTCAAGAGTCTGAACAAGATTAGGCTTCAATGCATCTTTCAGCAGCGCTGCCATTGCTCCCTCTGCTTTCAGCTGGCCTGCCGTCACAGGCTGTCCATCTCTTGTATATGCCACTATTATCTTGGCCAGGTTTTCTTTCAACTCTATTATATCATTTGACAGGCAGAATACTGCCATTACTTCTGATGCCACTGTTATGTCAAAGCCGTCTTCTCTTGTTACTCCTTCTGTCTTTCCACCGAGACCATCCACTATGTGTCTCAGCTGTCTGTCATTCATATCAACAACTCTTCTCCACACGACTCTTCTCGTGTCTATGTTGAGATCGTTTCCTTGATGAATATGATTGTCAAGCATTGCCGCAAGAAGATTGTTTGCTGCTCCTATGGCGTGAAAGTCTCCCGTAAAGTGGAGGTTTATATCTTCCATTGGAACAACTTGTGCATAGCCGCCTCCTGCCGCTCCTCCCTTAACACCGAATACAGGTCCTAAAGATGGTTCACGCAATGCGATTATTGTTTTTTGACCAAGACGTGAAAGAGCATCTCCCAACCCTATGGTTGTTGTTGTCTTTCCTTCGCCTGCAGGTGTCGGATTGATTGCAGTAACCAATATGAGCTTTGCATCCTCTTTGTCCTTAAGCTCGTTCTGCAAATATCTGTAATCAACTTTCGCCTTATACTTACCGTAATTTTCAACATATTTGTCCGGTACTTCCATTTTTTCCGCTATGGTATTTATAACCTTCATTGTTGCGCGCTGCGCTATTTCTATATCGCTTAAAAACTCTGCCATCTTTCCTCCTGATTATTAAAACTTTACAAATATATTACCACAAATCTGTCCGGATTTGTATATATTTTTATTAATCTTCAAAACTTCCTGCCGGATAGAGAGGGAAGTTTGAAATCAGGTTCTCCGCATCTTTTTTGCAGCTTATGATATTTGCGTCATCCTCGGGAGCTGATGCCACTCTATCCATTATATCTGCAATGATTTTTATTTCTGCTTCCTTTAGTCCGCGCTGTGTGATTGAGGTTACTCCTATTCTCACTCCGCTTGTAACAAACGGTGATGCCGGGTCAAAGGGTATCTGGTTTTTGTTTACGGTAATACCCACACGGTCAAGCGCATTCTGGAACATCTTTCCGCTGATACCCTTGGATCTTAAGTCAACCATAACAATATGGTTATCGGTGGTACCGCTGACTATACGGAAGCCTCTGCTTGTGAGCTCTTCTGCCAACGCCTTTCCATTTGCCAGCACCTGTCTCATAATATTTTTAAATTCATCCGATGCGGCATATTTAAACACCCATGACTTAGCTGCCATTGTAGTAAGGTGCATGGAGCCTATTGAGCCCGGAAATACTCCCTTGTCAATTGCTTTTGCATGCTCTTTCTTGCACAGTATAAAGCCACTTCTCGGCCCGCACAGCGTCTTTGTAGTTGATGATGACACAAAGTCTGCATGAGGTACGGGACTCGGAATAACTCCCGCTGCTACCAGACCGCTCACATGTGCCATATCAACCATGAAATATGCTCCCACTGACTTTGCTATCCTGCTTATTCTCTCATAATCAATGAGTCTCGGATATGAGCTGCCTCCGGTTATAATTAGTTTAGGTCTGATTTCTTCAGCCTTCTTTTCCAATTCTTCATAATCAATCATCTCTGTCTTTTCATTGACACCATAGAAATGATATTCATATACCTTGGAAAGAAAGTTCACCGGACTTCCGTGAGTCAAATGCCCTCCCTGGTCAAGTCTCATGCTCATAACCTTATCTCCGGGATTAAGAATTGCAGCATATACTCCGTAGTTTGCTGAAGANNCCTGAATAAACCTGTATATTTGCATGTTCCGCACCAAATAGTTGCTTCGCTCTCTCAATACCGAGTATCTCCAGCCTGTCAGCTTCGTGCGATCCTGCCTGAAAACGTGCACCGGGATATCCTTCAAGTGTCTTGTTTGTAAATATAGAGCCGGACAGCTCCATGATTTCAAGAGAAGCGGTGCTTTCCGATGCAACCATTTCTATATTGTGCTCCTGACGCTTTAATTCATCGGCTACTATTTCATATATTTCAAGATCTGATTTATGTGTATATTTTAACATCTAATGCCTCCGTTGTATGTTATTGTTTTTATTTTAAGCCTTGTTAGCGTTTTTCCTCCAAACATTAGCCTTGTCCTCTATGTTGAATTTATCAGGGTCAAAAACTGGATCGATGCCTTTTGCTTTCTGCTCCTCATAATCAACCAAAAGTTTAATTCCTTTATTAGATAAAATAAGTATTGCAATTATATTGAGCCATGCCATTAATCCTACACCCAGGTCTCCACATGTCCAGATAAGCTCTCCGGTGTTTACAACTCCCGAAAATGTGGAAACTATGAAAATACATCTCATTGCAAGCTTTGCATTCTTGCTCCCGGGAAACATGTACGACATGTTGCTCTCAGCCTGATAGTAGTATGCCATCAGAGAAGTGAAAGCGAAAAGAAATACTGACATAGCTATGAACGGTGCACCAAATCCGCTGAACGCTCCGTCTACCGCAACCTGTGTATACTTGACACCGAAAGGTACGGCAGGCACATTTTCAACAATAAATCCTCCTGCGCCGTCAGATACGTTGTACGCACCTGTGAGCAATATCATGAACGCTGTTGCGGAGCACACCAAAAGTGTATCTATATACACCGAAAATGCCTGTATAAGACCCTGCTTAGCAGGATGCGTACATTCTGCCGCTGCAGATACTATTGCACCGGAGCCTTGTCCCGCCTCATTTGAATAAACACCTCTCTTTACTCCCCAGGCTATGGCAGTTCCTATAATTCCTCCAAATGCCTGATTTACTCCAAATGCAGATGTAAATATCAATGCTATAACTCCGGGAAGCTTCTGGATATTGATAACTATAATAAACAAGGCTACAAGAACATAGGCAATAGACATGAAAGGTGCTATGAACTCTGCAGTCTTTCCTATTCTCTTTACTCCTCCAAATATTATCAATGCAAGCAATATACAGATTATCACACCTGTTAAGAACGTATTTATTCCAAACGCATTATTTACTGAAGCCACAATGTTGTAAGTCTGAGCACCCGGCATGAGAACTCCGGGACCCAATATTGTACAGATTGCAAAGGCCATCGCATACCACTTCTTTCCTATCCCTTGTTCTATGAAATAGGCAGGACCTCCGACATATTCGCCGGCCACTATTGTTTTGTATGCCTGTGCCAGTGAAGATTCAACAAATGCCGAACCTGCACCTAAAAAAGCTATCGTCCACATCCAGAAAACAGCACCGGGACCCCCATAATAAATGGCAGTTGCTACTCCTGCGATGTTTCCTACCCCTACACGTCCTCCAACTGTTGTGGAAAATGCCTGGAACGGTGTAACGCCATCTTCGGATTTCTCCTTTCCCAACAAAAGACGGACCATTTCCTTAAAAAGCCTTACCTGTGGAAACTTCATTCCGAAAGAAAAATAAGCTCCTGCAACAAGACACAGTGCAATAAGAGGCGTGCTCCAAACTGCATCATTCAAGGTCTGTATTACTGTTGATATAACATCCATATCTTTTCCTCCAACATAATTTTTGTTAGAATTACCTGAATCGATCGACCAATCTGTATAAGATTATATATCTTTTTATGTTAAGGTAAATTATCAATTCAATCTTGCTTTTTATCATTCTTGCCATTACATTCCGGGAAAATAAAAACCTCTGCAATCTACTGGCAGAGGCACAAACACAATTTTCCGGCATCATTTATATATTTGAATATATGCGGCAGGAGTACTGCCGGTAAATTTCTTGAAATACTTATAGAAGTTATTCAGGCTTTCATATCCGGTGGATTCAGCAGCTCTCTTTATGCTTTGTCCATCTTCTCTTAAAAGCTTAACCGCATTTTTTATTCTTACCTCATGAATGTAAGACATTGTTGTAGTTCCTAGAGTCTGCTTAAAAAGTCTCGAAACATGGCTCGGTGAAATATAGAACATACCTGATAATTTCTGTAAATCTATATTTTCATAATAATGTTCGTTTATATATTCAAGAATTTCATTCAGAGTATCATTTCCCGTCACCTTCCATCCTATTACTCTCGTTATTGCCTGCAGGAGCTGCTTGTATTCAATAGGCTTCAGAATTATATCTCTTGCGCCAAGGCGCAGAGCCTGCTGCGCATACTCAAAGGAATCATAGGCTGTTATGATTATGTAATCTTTATCCGGAGCATTTTCCATGACCTTGAAGCCATTCATGAACGGCATCAGTATATCTAAAAATACAAGGCTGACATTATTGTTTTTGAGCAACTTCAATGCTTCCTCTCCGTTCTCCGCCATACCCACAATTGACACAGGAAGATTTTCCTTTTGTATAAAATGGCTTATTATATTGGAAACTGCCGGTTCATCATCTGCGATAATCGCGTTTATCATAGCTCTTCCTCCTTGTATAATGAT
>DDNC01000013.1:0-63591 GCA_002340985.1 Firmicutes bacterium UBA2530
AGTATGTCAAGGCGGCCCTCAAAAACAAAAAGCATGTTGTTACCGCAAACAAGGCGCTTATTGCAACTCACGGCGCAGAACTGGAAAGCCTTGCGTCAGAAAATGGTGTCAGACTCATGTATGAAGCCAGCGTGGCAGGAGGCATACCGGTTATAAACACTATTTCCGAAAATCTTTCAGCCAATGAATTTGAAAGAATCACGGGCATTATAAACGGTACAACAAATTACATCCTGACACAAATGTCTGAAAACGAATTAGAATACCAGCAGGCTGTAAAGCAGGCCCAGGAGCTCGGCTTTGCCGAAGCAGACCCCTCATCCGACGTTGACGGAGNNAGATGATGCCGTATATAAAATATCTATTTTATCCGATATAGCCTTTGGACAAAAGATAAAAACTAAAGATGTATTAAAAGAGGGAATAACGAAAATTTCCAAGGAAGATATGATTTATGCGAAGAAAAACGGATACTGCATTAAGCTGCTTGCTTCAGCAGTAAAAAACGGTGATGAATTTGAGGTTAGAGTTCATCCTGCTTTTGTACCTCTGTCACATCCCCTGGCAACAGTAAAGAACGAGTTTAACGCTGTATTTTTAAAGGGAAATGCAGTCGGAGAACTCATGCTGTACGGCAAGGGTGCAGGCTCACTTCCTACAGGAAGCGCAGTATTGGAAGATATAATATCAATTATTAAGAACGGTGATTTCTCAAAATTGAAAGCAAACGGAAGAAAGAAATTGACTGTTGTTAACAGGGGATTTGCCTCCTACTATATACGCCTTACAACTGCTGATGCCACAGGCGCTCTCGGAAGAATAGCCCCAGCTTTTGCGGCAAAAAACATAGGTCTTGCTTCGTCTGCATTGGAAAAAAGAGACGGCGGTCTTGCTTCTCTTACAGTTGTTACATGTGCGTCTGAACATGGAAGCATTGTATCAACCATTGAAGAAATACAGAAATTAAATATTGTAAAAGAAGTAAACAGCATTATTATGTTTGAAGACTTTAAATAATAATAAAAGCGGCTGAACAGAAACATAACATATGCCCTTCAGCCGCTCCTTATGTTATTTCTTCCTGAAGGATTCCACCGATCTGCAGAATATTTCCGAAAGAATTTCATTTCCTCTCTCATTGAAATGGAGGCCATCTGTGTACAAATTCTTAAGCTCATCCCCAGCTTCACTATCCATCTCAGAGTAAAAATCAATATACTTTAAATTAAATGTTTTGCAGAACAGCTTAATCCACTGTTGATACTCCTCAAGCTTTTTTGCGACCTCGTTGAAATCAGAAAACTGCGCCCAGTCCTGCCTCACATTTTCAGCATCAAATTTTGCGGGTATGCCTATGATAGGGTCTATGTATCTTGCAACCGACTGGTGGGCCATTGCCATTATATTTGATTTTACGGTTCCCAAATCAGCTCCCACAATAAAGTCATTTACTCCGCCCATTATTAAGACAGCCTCCGGCCTTCTGTCGTATACAGAACTGTTGTATCTGCTGAGCATACCACCGGTTGTGTCTCCTGAGATACCCTCATTTATTATTTCAATACCTAATTTATCCTGAGACAGCTTAGTCCACACCTTTGATCTTCTTATTCCCAGCCCGTATGTCAGACTGTCTCCCAAGCAAACTATTTTCATTTCATATTCCTTTCAAGATTTTATCTTCGTCAGCAGACACCACAAAGCATATATTGTCATTTTCGTAGGCTGCTTCCCGAAACACGCCTTTAAGCTGCTCGCCGTATTCTCCCATATTTTCATGCATTTTCTCTTCATTTAATAAATAAACTGTTGTTTCAACTGCCCATGTGCTGAGTAAATCCCACAGAGCATCAAGATTTTCACCGTAATACTCTGGAAGATTCATGCATTCCTTTATATATTTGTGTGCCGCATCTCTTGAAGTCATTTTGCTGCCGTCTAAAATTATTTCTACCATCTTTTTCTCCTAATATAATTGAACAAATGTTTTGTAATGGTCATTAGTGTAGTAGATAAGACCGTCATTTGAATAAACTATTCTTTCTGCCCCCCGGTAGCCTCCCTCATAGTTTATATCGCATTCAAACCATTTCCTGCCTTCCTTTTTGGGAAGAATGCCCTCCCTGTTTCCAAAGGAATCACCGCCTATGCTCATCCTGTCTGTCACATCCCACAAATTTCCCTTTTCGCTGTTCCATCCCAGAGCCATGGCTTCTTTTTTCGTTATAAAGTTTGAAGGCAGCCTTCCGTAAGTATGTATGTAAAGTGCAACCTCTTCGGCTGATGTATATTTCCCATCCTCATTTATTACTTGTTCTTTTTCATCTGCCCCCACATTTGTTTCATTATTTTCAACAACCTGCGGCATCATACATCCCGCAATGAAAGCCGCTGTCAAAATCACAATCAGGAGCAGACTAAATATCTTTTTCTTCAAAATTCCTCCCCGCATCACGCTAAATAAATTTTCTTGTTCTCAATTCATATATGGATTCCTTCAGTGCATCGGCAGTTTTTACTTCCGCCAGAATACCAATATTTTTCTTCCCCGCAAATTCAAGCAATGACCGTATATCCAAATCCCCTCTGAATAAAATCTGATGATCCTTTTTTCCAATGACATCATGGACATGCATATGAACAATTTTTTTTTCATGAAGCATAAGAAAATCACGGTCCGTGAATCCGCTGACTGCATCATGTCCTGTATCCCATGTAAGTCCCACATTGGGGTACAAAACTGCTTCATTCAGCGCATCCTGAATATATGCCTTTCCAAAATTGGCGCTGTTTTCAACGGCAAGAGCCACATTGTTTTTCATTGCCTTTTCAGAAAGTGTTTTTATAGATTTAATGAAATTATTTTTAAACTCACGAGAATATTCCTGATAAATATACACCTTTTTATCAGGGAGTGTCATTTTTGCTCCCTCTATTATGTGCATGTTCAAAAGCTTTATCCCTGCAAGTCCCGCCCATTCAATGGTTTCTGAAAACAGCTCCTCATATCCTCTTCTCACGCTTTCATAAAAGACACCTAAATCGGCTTCATCAGGCATATGCATGGTGAATTCTATTCCCGTTTCCTCCGTTGTTTTTTTCAACAGCCCGGGATTTAATTTTCCTATGAAATTATAAGGCAGATTCATGTTAAGCTCTATAAAGTCCAGCTTCAGCTCCATGCACAAATTTATGAGTTGGTCCAATGTGTTGTACTCTACAAGTGCAGGCATTCCTATTTTCATAATTTTCACCCTTTCATTTTTCCTCAGGCCTGATCCGCCAGAAGCTCCAGTTCCTCCTCAGTCAGATGCCTGTATTCTCCGAGCTCCAGCTTATCGTCAAGCTTTATGGGGCCCATTGATATTCTCTTTAGATATATTACCTCATTATTTACAGCATTAAACATTCTTTTTACCTGGTGGAACTTTCCTTCCTTGATTGTCACCAGGCATTTTGAAGGATATCCCGCTTCTATTATTTCAAGCCTGGCCGGAAGTGTTTTATAATTTTCATTTGTCAGCAATATTCCTTCCTGAAAAGCCTTGACATCTTCCTCAGTAACCTCTTCCTCCACCTCGGCATAATAAAGTTTATCCACATGTTTTTTGGGGGAAAGAAGATTGTGGGTCAGCTGGCCGTCATTTGTGAGCAAGAGCAGTCCCTCCGTATCTTTGTCAAGCCTTCCCACAGGGAACGGAGCATAGAATCTGTCTTCCTCCTTCAATAAATCCACAACCGTACGGTCATAATTATCCTCCGTAGCTGAAACCACACCTGCCGGCTTGTTCATCATCAGGTAGATGTGCTGTACATACTTGACTGTTTCATTTTTATATTTCACTTCATCTGTATCTGTATCAACAATTCTTGAGCTGTCTTTTTCTACGATACCATTAACCTTTACATTTCCTTTTCTGGCATCCTGCTTGATTTCCTTTCTTGACCCAAGTCCCACGCCCGACAGCATTTTGTCAATTCTTATTTTCATTGGTACCTCTCATGTTTTATTTATACTGTTTTAATTTTAAAATGCGGACAAATAATTGTCCGCAACAGCGGAAAACAGTATATACTAATTCNNTTAATGCGAATTAGTATTATTGTATTATAACACGGCAGCATGAAGAGTCAACAATGTATTGACAAAGGTACCCTTAATCTATATGATTTTATCAGGCGAAAAATTTTATTTGAGAGGTTATTATGATTGAAACACTAATTAAAGGATTTACCATTGGAATTGCATACGTTGCTCCAATAGGAATGCAAAATATGTATGTGATTAACACGGCAATGACCCAACGCAGGGCGCGCCTGTACATGGTTGCGCTAATTACAATCTTCTTTGATATCTCCCTGGCACTTGCATGCTTTTTCGGAATGGGCGCACTCATTGAAGCTGTTCCCCTGGTAAAGGTGCTGCTTCTTGGACTGGGCTCAGCAGCCATAATATGGATAGGCATAGGTCTCATACGGTCTGCCCCGAAGCTGGACAATACGGTTGAAACAAAGAAAACCCTTATACAGGTTGTGCTTTCATGCTTCCTCGTGACTTGGGCGAATCCTCAGGCATTGATTGACGGAACAATGCTGTTTGGAGGCTTTCGTGCATCTCTTCCCGCAGACATGGCTAAATATTTTATAGTGGGTTCTGCCTTGGCTTCCGCCACATGGTTCCTGTCTCTTGGAACAGTTGTCAGCATATTTAAAAAGGCATTCAGCGAGAAAATATTGAAAATAATAAACATCATCTGCGGCCTCATAATCATATACTACGGAATCAGGCTGGGAATAAGCTTTTTTCAGACAATATAAGCACAAAAGACGTTATGGTACATATGGATTCCCATATTGCCGTAACGTCTTTATCTTTTATAATCTGTCGCTTCCCATAGGGATAAATTTATTGCTGTCTCTGAATTTTTTANNCCAGCTCGTCTCTGTCTCTGTTCAGAGTTCCTGCCTGATTCACATAGTTAGACACGTGGTTTGCTCTGAATATGCAATCATTTAGTTCCATGTTTTCAAGCATAATGATATTTTCATCCAGAATTTGAAGAGGGGTGAGAAGCTTGAATTTTCCCTGCTCTATATCTGCAGCAAGCTCTGATTCATCCTCTACCACCAGCCTCAGCAATGAAAAATAATGAGGGTTGATGGCAGATATGACTTTGGCAGATTCCAGTGCATGCTCCTCCATAAGCTCTGTACCTCCGAGACCGGAAATAATCATGCATGAAAAACGGAATCCAGCCCTCACTGCTTTCTGGCCGGCTTCAATCATCTGCTGCTGATTAGCTCCCTTCTGCATCATTGAAAGAACTCTGTCAGAGCCGCTTTCGACTCCCATGTAAAGAAAATCCAGTCCTGCCTCGCGTATGGCCTTCAATTCATCATCAGTCTTCCTTATCAAATCCATAGGCCCCGAATATGAGCTTATTCTCTTGACTGTAGGAAATTCTCTTTTCACACGCTCCAGCAGCTGAAACAGCTTCTCTGTCTGAAGGCATAAAACATTCCCGTCAGCAAGAAATATTCTTTCCGGCTCAAGGTAATGTGCTTTCAGCCACTTCATATGCTCATCCAGTTCTTCCTTGGACTTTAATCTGAACTGTTTGCACTTGTACATGGTACAAAACCTGCACCTGTTGTGGGAGCACCCCTCTGTAACTTGTATAATAAGACTCGCCGCTTCACTGGGCGGTCTGTATAAAGGCATTGAATACATTTTTGCTCCTTACTTCGCGTACCGGATATCCGCTCCAACAGCCTGAAGCTTCTCAACTATATCCGAATATCCTCTTTTTATATGGTAAACATCTGTTATTTCAGTTTCTCCGTCAGCTAAAAGGCCTGCAATAATCAATGCCGCTCCGGCTCTCAGGTCTGTTGCCTTAACTTTTGCTCCGCTTAGCTTGCTGCTGCCCTTCAGTATTGCGTTGCTTCCTTCAATCTTCACATCCACACCCATTCTTGACAGCTCGTTTGCATGCATGAACCTGTTTTCAAAAATAGTTTCATGGATTATGCTTGTGCCTCCGGCTATTGAGAGCATAGCCATAAACTGCGCCTGCATATCCGTAGGAAATCCGGGATATGGAAGTGTCTTTATATCTACGGGATTAAGCTTTCCGTCAGATATAACCCTTAGTTTATCATCATACTCCTCAACCCTTGCTCCGGCCTCCCTCAGCTTTGCAATAACCGGCTGTAAATGACTTGATACAACATTTTCGATTAATAAATCCCCACCTGTTGCCGCTGCGGCTACCATGTATGTTCCGGCCTCTATTCTGTCCGGGATTACCGTATGCTCGGTTTTATGGAGTTTTTTAACTCCCTTTATTCTGATTGTCTTTGTGCCTGCACCCACTATATTTCCGCCCATGCTGTTGATAAAATTAGCCAAGTCAACTATTTCCGGTTCTTCGGCGGCATTCTCCAAAATTGTTTCTCCCTCTGCCAGAGCGGAAGCCATAATAATATTTTCAGTAGCTCCAACGCTTGGGAAATCCAAATAAATATAGTTTCCGGTAAGTTTTTCTGCTCTTGCATTTACATATCCGCTTTCTGATTTGATTTCGGCACCAAGGTACTTAAATCCTTTTAAATGCAAGTCTATGGGTCTCATTCCTATTGCACAGCCTCCCGGCATATACACCTTTGCATTTTGACATCTTGCAAGAAGTGGCCCCATAACAAGAAATGAAGCCCTCATTTTACTTATTAATTCATACGGTGCTTCACAGGTATTTATTTTTTCTGCCGAAATTTTCAGTGTATTTTTTCCGTGTTTTTCTACCTTTGCTCCTAAAACCTCTAAAAGCCTGCACATAACCTTAACATCCTGCAAGCTGGGAATATCATGAATTATGCATTCTTCATCGCACAACAACGTAGCTGCCAGTATCGGCAGAATTGAATTCTTCGAGCCGTCAACTCTTATGCTTCCCTCGAGTCTCAAGCTTCTTTCGACCAATATTTTTTCCATCTTTCTCCCTACAACCTGAATTATGTATTGTAAATCAATTATTTTTCAATAATTAATAAAGTAATCAAATAGCCTTGTACATAATAACACTATTTGTTTAACATTTCAATTGTAAATTTTTTAACTTTATTTTACAGAATTCTTACACAGAGTAAAAAAATAAATTACCGGATGTAATCTGAGCCACATCCGGTAATTTATAATTAATCAATCATTTCTATTTCTGCGCTGCATACGGCTTTACCTTCAAGCTCAACCATACATTCTTCATTGTTCTGTCCGAATTTAAAGCTTACCTTGTTTATTCCTCCGGGATTCTGAACCGTAACGGGACTTTGAATGCCGAATTTCAATGCGGTTATAACTGCACTGGCACATGAGCCTGTACCGCAGGAGTCCGTGAAATCATCCACACCTCGTTCATATGTGGTTACATCAATGCTTTCAGAATCTAAAAGCCTTACAAAATTAACATTGACGCCTTCACTGAATATTTCCCTGTTTTTATCAAGATATTCTCCTATATCCTTCATCTCAGCAATTGAGGCAATTTCATTCTGATGCAAGTAGACAACGGCATGAGGCACACCCACATACAGGTAGTGGTATATTATCGTCTTACCCTTATACTCTGCAGTACCATCCAGGATGGCATCCTTCGTATTTACATATCCCAGATCCAGCTTTACGGTGTCTTTAAAGACCTCAGCCTTTACAATACCCGCCATGGTCTCCATTGCCATTTTTTCAGGTGCCATATTCTTGTTGTGTGCATATCTTGCGGCACATCTTGCTCCATTGCCGCACATTTCACCCTCTAAGCCGTTTCTGTTTATAATTCTCATCTTTATATCAGCAATATCAGACTTCTCCACAACCAGTATACCATCTGCTCCTATGGATGTCTTGACATTGCAGTGCTCAAGAGCCATTGTTCTGAGATGAACATCATCATACTCATTGTCCCTGTTGTTAAGCACTAAAAAGTTATTTCCGTTTCCGTTTACTTTAGTGTATTTTATCATTTTTTTCCCTTTTTGATTTTGCCTTTTTTATACATCACGGCGGCATCTATCAACGCCTTATATATCATTTTTGACTCACTGCATAACTCAAACATATCTTCTGGATGCCACTGCACTCCCAAAGCAAATGTCAGTTTTTCCGACTCGATTCCCTCGATGATTCCATCCTCCGCAACCGCCGATATTTTGTAACCGGCCGCCACATCCTTTACTGCCTGATGGTGAATTGAGTTTGTTGCAAGCATGTTTGTATTCAAAGCACCATGCAACTTTGACTCTTCTGAAATCCTCACCGTGTGTGTGTTGTTTTCTCCCATTGACTTTTCAGGAGAGTGCCCAATGGTATTGCTTCTTTGCGCATATATGTCCTGGTAAAGCGTGCCTCCTGAAGCAACGTTCATAATCTGATGGCCTCTGCACACTCCCAGCATTGGCATATCACATTCTTCTGCCTTTTTATACAGCTTTATTTCAAATTCATCTCTTTCGGCCACAAGTGTTCCAACTAATTCTGTGACCTCTTCACCGTACGTTTCCGGAGATATATCGTTACCTCCTGTAAAGTATATTCCGTCCACCATATTGATATATTCATCAATAACATCCTCATTGTCTGTCAGAGCCATCATAAAAGGAATGCCGCCGCTAAGAACGATGGCATTTGTGTTGTTTGCATCAACCTTCAGAAAGGTTGTACCTTTATCCGTCTCTTTACGAACCGTTATGCCTATTACTGGCTTCATAAAAATCTTCCTCTCCTGTCAATTGATTGATAATATATTTTTTCCCGTCAGATAAATAAACCCGCGGAACCCTTCTGCTCAATGAAGAAATAATATTATTTTTATTCGTACCTGCCATGATTGCTATGGAGGCAAGAGAAACTTCAGAGTCTGTGTCCGCGTCGTATATGCATACCTTGTCTCCGGGCTTGACACCTTCTATGTCGGTTACATCCACCATACACTGATCCATACACATGAGACCTGTAAAATATGCCTTTTTATTATTTATCAGCACATATCCGTTCTTCCACAATTGTCTTGGATAGCCGTCAGCATACCCAAATGCCAGAGCCGCTATCTTCATATCCTTTTCTGCTTTGAAAAAGTAATCATAGCTCACTCCTTCTCCCCGGCTTATGCTTCGAACCTGTGTCACCGTAGAATACAGCTTCATGGAATACCTCAGATCAAAATTCTTATATGACTCTCTGTCTGCCTTGAGACCATAAATAAGCGCACCAATCCTTACCATGTCCATTCTTGCCCACGGATAATCAACAGCAGTGATGCTGTCAGCCATATGCATTTTAGGCACCTTGATGCCCTTATCTTTCAGTTCCCGAATAAAACTGCTAAACCTGTCAAATTGCTCTCGATCTCTCTCATAGTCTGCCAGCGCAAAATGCGAATATATACTCTCTACAGACACCATGCCGCATTCTGTCATATTCTTTATTGCCTCAACGCTGTCGTGATCGTGATCTGTATTGAATCCGAGTCTGTTAAATCCTGTATTAATCTTAATATGGAGCCTTATATTTTTGTCACCGTGACATATTCTGCTGAAAATATTCTCCCAGCACTCTTTTGAATACACCGTCATGGATATTTCGTTTTCAATTGCAGTCCTGATATTAGCCGGAGCTATCCTGCCTAATACCAAAATTTCCGCAGTTCTGTCTATTTTTCTCAGCTCCAGAGCTTCCGACAAATTTGCAACAGCAAATTTGTCGGCACCTTCACTCAAAAGCAGCTTATATATTTCAGTTGCCTTATGTCCATATGCATCCGCCTTTAACACAAACATTATGTCAAGATTATGAAATTTATTTTTAATCTCTCTGATATTATGGCGGATGGCATCAAGGTCAATAATAGCGTATGTATCTAAATCATCATACATATTATTTCCTCTTTATACCTATCTTTTAAATTTAATTGTTTTATTGAAGGTATCAACCTCACATTCTGTACCTAAGGGTATTGTGGAAGTGGGAAAGCAGTGACCGCATTTTATGTTGTACATAACAGGCTTATCCAGACCTTCGAAAAAGTCCTTAAGAAGCTCATTTATTCCGTAGGACGGATCCCTCGGATTTTCACAGTCTGAAAAATCACCTATAATTATTGCTGCCGCATCATTTATTTTATTGGAAAATTTCAATTGATACAGCATTCTGTCAACTCTTGTGACATTTTCATAGATATCTTCAAAAAACAATACCTTACCTTTTGTATCTATTTCATATGGTGTTCCAATCATGGATGTTATGAGCGCAAGATTTCCTCCAACAACGGTTCCCTCTGCCTTTCCGTCACATATAACCTTAAAATCCTGTCCTTCCGGATTTTTCAGGTACAGCTCATCGTCCATGTTCAACGCGCTTTCAAAGCTCTCTCTTGAAAAGTCGTCGAAATCACCAATCATGTTTGACTTAACCATTGGGCCATGAAATGTAACCATATCAGCCTTCTGATTGAAGTATATGTTTAGATTGGTAACATCGCTGTAACCCACAAATATTTTGGGATTTTTCTTCACAATATCCAAATCAATCTTGTCTATTACATGGCTGCTGGTATCTCCGCCTCTGATACAAAATATTGCTTTAACTTCTTTGTCCGCAAACATTTCATTTATATCTTTAGCTCTTTCAGCACCCGTTCCTGCTTTATATCCGTGAAGACTTTTATATGTGCAGGAAGCCATTTTAACCTTGTACCCTTTATCCTCTAAAAATTTTTTGCTTAAATCTGCCTCTTCCGGAGCAACCGGTGATGATGAAGCAACAATAGCTACGGTGTCACCTTTTTTTAACTTTTCTGGAAATATCATATTTAACTCCTGACTTTTTTATATTAAATTATATGCTTAATTTAACCAAACATTATATTAGTTACAATTACTGCAGCCAGCAATCCTGCCGCATCAGCCAGCAATCCTGCAGACAAAGCGTGTCTTGTTTTCTTTATGCTTATGGAGCCGAAGTAAACTGCAAGAACATAGAATGTTGTATCTGTGGATCCGTTCATAACTGAAGCCATTCTTCCTATCAATGAATCCGGTCCAAATTCGGTAAAGAGGCCGTTCATTATGCCGCTTGCCCCTCCTCCTGACAATGGACGCATGAGTGCCATCGGTAATACTTCCGAAGGCATTCCGATAGCATTTGTAATAGGCGCAACCAATTTTGCGAAATAATCCATAGCTCCTGAAGCTCTGAATACTCCTATGGCCACCAACATAGCTGTAAGAAACGGAATAACTCTTATTGCAGTATTAAACCCTTCCTTTGCTCCCTCTGTAAACACTTCGTAAACCTTTACCTTTTTTATTACTCCATATGTTGTTATTGATAAAAGTATAAGCGGTATTGCATATAAAGATATAGTATTAACTGCTGATATAAACATATTCTTCCTCCCGATTATTCATTTGTTTGAGCCATTTTCATATCCGGCTTAGTTGTTCTGTATTTTTTAGACTTGCTGAGCAGCTTCACTGCAATAATAGCGGTAGTTGTTGATATTATTGTAGCTATTATTGCAGGTCCTATTATCTCAACTGCGTTTGTAGACCCTGCCGCAACTCTGTATGCAATAACCGAAGCCGGCACCAGTGTAACCGATGAAGTATTAATAGCCAAAAATGTACACATGGAATCTGTGGCCGTGTCGTCTGTGGTATTCAGCTTCTGCATTTCCTGCATTGCTTTAAGTCCGAAAGGTGTGGCAGCATCTCCAAGTCCAAATACGTTTGCCGCTATGTTCATTACTATTGCTCCCATTGCAGGATGATCTCCGGGTATGTCCGGGAAAAGCTTTGTAAGAACCGGTTTCAAAGCTATACTTAATTTTTTTACTAGTCCTGATTCCTCAGCTATTTTCATAATACCAAGCCAAAGAGCCATAACTCCTATCAATCCCATGGACAGCTCCACTGCCGTCTTTGCATTGCCAATGGCTGCATCTGTTACAGCTTGTACATTTCCCGTGGCGATTGACACTACTATTCCGATAAACAATAATCCAAACCAAACATAATTAATCATTTTACTTTTTCCTCCTAATGTTTTTATTAATTGCGATGTTGAAACTGCCGTTTCTGACCTCCTTGTATAATATATAGCAATTTATATGCCATAAATTTCACAGCATATATAAAACAAAGCACAGTCTATTTTCCATAATTTCGAACGGCGAAAAAAATTCCGTTCGTATAAGCGGAATTTTTCCGGATATTCGAACGGCATTTTTCAAATTTTAATATTGTGTTTTTTCATTTTTTCATAAAATGATGTCTTCCCCATCTTAAGCATTTTCTGAGCTTCAGCCTTGTTTCCGTCACAATACAGCAGCGCATCAGCAATGGCTTTTTTTTCTGCGTGGTCCACCGCCTCCTGCAATGAGTAAACTTTCTTGATATTTGTTTCCTTTATGCCTTCATTTTTATAGTTAATAAATATATTTTCAATGGATATTTCCTCACCCTCGCATAGGTTAACTGCTCTTTCCAATACATTCTCAAGCTCTCGTACATTTCCGAACCAGTCATAATTTATCAACACCCTTAAAGCATCATCTGACAGCTTTTTTGTCCTCTCTGACATTCTGCTGAATATTTTAGGTAAAATATTGTAAATAAGCGGAATTATGTCCTCCCTTCGCTCTCTGATAGGAGGTATATGTATGGGAAAAACATTTATTCTGTAGTACAGATCCTCCCTGAATTCTTTGTTTTCCACCAAGTCTTCAAGGTTCTTGTTTGTAGCTGTAATGATTCGTATATCTAAGCTTTTTTCCTCAGTACTTCCTATCCTCATAATCTTTTTAGTTTGGATGACATTTAAAAGCTTAACCTGAACAAAGAGGGGCATGTCCCCTATTTCATCCAAAAATAAAGTTCCGCCGTCGGCAGATTCTATGAGCCCCTTTTTTCCTTCCTTATTTGCTCCGGTAAAAGATCCCCTCTCGTATCCGAACAGCTCACTTTCAATTAAGCTTTGAGGAATAGCTGCACAATTCACACAGATAAACGGTCCGTTTTTTCTTGTGCTGTCCTTGTGAATACATTCTGCCAACATGCTCTTACCTGTACCGCTTTCACCTAAAATCAACACTGTGGAATTTGTTTTCGAAGCCTTTATTGCATGCTTCACAACCTTCTCCATACTTTCAGATTTCCACGTGATATTTTTTAAAATGCTTAAACTTGCACTGTTTAATGCTTCCTGAAAATATTCCTTTTCAATCATTACGTTTTGCAACTCAGTTATATCTTCAATAATGAGAATGGCGCCCTTTACCTTTTCTCCGTCAAAATATTTTTTCAACGAGCACCTTGTAGGTATTCCATTGATAATTTTAAGCTTTTTGCTGTATTCAGGAGCACGATTATTGGCGGCATCAAAAAATTCCACAATGTGGCTGTTTGTTTCCGAAGGATACAGCTCAAAGATATTTCTGCCTTCTATTTTTGTGTCCAAATTGTAGTCACCCTTGGATTTATAATAGCTTCCACACAAAATCTTTTTCAAATCCTCTCTTCTGCTTGTATAACCGGCAGATTGATAAAACTTTACATTACCCGTTTTTCCGCATATGACCACAATATGACCTATGCATTTTATATATTTACATTCGTAACTTTCATTGTCCACAGAAATGCACACGGTTTTTGATATGAAATCCATGGAACATGATATTTTATGTCCATACCTTGACTGTTCATAGCAGAATCTACCCTCATTGTCAAATTTATCTTTGAATCTTAAAGTTCCGCCTTTTGAATCTCCCAGCTTTCCGATTGCTATAAACGGCGTTCCGAACTTCATTTCGCTGTCCTTAATACCAATTAGCTTTAAATCCTCATTGAGCAATCCTCCGTCATCTTCTCCCAGACTTGTATCTCCTATTATTACGATATCCCCTTCTTCAGCTCTTCCGGATTCATGCCCGACATAGTCAACATTTATAATTCCAAATATCTCCTTTGCCTTTTTGTTGCACCTTCCTATTATTCCCTCTGAATTTATACTCAATATACCCTCATTCAACATATCATATATATCATCAAACATAAGATTTACCATAGTTTTCACCTCACACCTCGAACACCATTTACCAATGGCAATTCAACTATTTCAATCGCTTAGTTTAAGGTATCATATTTTTTCAGATTTTTCAATTAAATTCCCATTGTTTTTTCCCTGCGTTCCATGTCTCTCCTGCAAATTATTCAATTCTATAGCAAAAAATAAAAAGAAAAAAGCATATGATTAAAATAAAGGGGGACGTTATATTTAAAAGTTACATGCTTTTTTCTTTTTTATATTATTTGCTTAATTTATTTTTTTATTCATAATTTTCGAAATATTTTTATTGTTCAAAATTATATGAATCTCGCAAGTCTTATTTCTGCTTTGAACAAATCACCGTCTATGCTTAATTCAAGAATTCCTTCCTGTATTTCCATGAGGCTCTTGGCGATGGCAAGGCCCAGCCCGTTGCCCTCAGAGCTTCTGGATTCATCTCCGCGTTTAAATCTTTCCATAAGCTCATCCACCGGGATATTAAGCTCGTATGCCGAAATATTCTTGAAGCTTACTGATACTTCCTTTTCTGTTTGTGATATATCTATGTATACCCTGGATTCCTGCAGCGCATATTTGAAAATATTCGAAAGCAAATTTTCCATAACACGGCTCAGAAGCCTTCCGTCTGCTCTTGCAAACACCCTCCCGCCGGATGATGCGACCTTGAACGTTAGCTTTGATTCATGAATCTTTTCGTCAAGCTCACCTAATATTTGTGAAATCAAGGCATTGACATTTACCTTTGCAAAGGCAGGCTCGATGCTGCCGCTGGTTGCCTTTGCCGCCTCAAACAAATCCTCGGTAAGAATCTTGAGCCTGTTGGATTTTCTGTCAAGCACATCCAGATACTTAGATGCGTTTGGTGAGTTCAGCCCCTCTCTCTTCAGCAGATCCACATATGAAATTATTGATGTAAGGGGTGTTTTGATGTCATGGGATACATTTGTTATTAATTCTGTCTTCAGCTTCTCGCTCTTGACTTCGCTTTGAACCGCTGTTTTGAGACCGCTTGTGATTGAGTTTATATCATCAGCCAGCCGACTGAATTCTCCTTCACCGTCAATATTTATTTTGAAGTCATAATCACCTGTCTTTGCTACCTTAAGCCCTTCTTGTATAGTCTGAAACTTTCGCACCTTTGAGTATACGTAATATGCCGCAAGTAATGCTATCGGGATTATAATAACAGGCATTTTATAGCTATAAAATGATGCGGCTGACAAAGCCGTTACTGCCGTCATGGATTTGTACATCAGCGGACCGCCGGACAGAACCTTGATAATTGCTCTCAATGTACTCGATAAAATCAAATATATCATCGAATGCCTTATTAGAGTTCCATTCTTAATATGCCTTACAATTGAATAAAACAGTGACAGAAAAGCTGATGCCAGCAGCGCCGCAAGTGAAAGCATAGCAAATATCATTAATCTTTCACTGGTATACCTTATGTCGAGAACTTCATAAAATCGTATCATCCCCAAAGCCACTATTCCTGTTATCAACAGGAGGCTCACATCAGGGTACAACTTGTCAACAGCAGCCATATGCACTTCATCATCCTCCATGGTTCTCCCTGCTACTACGGCAAGGTATATAAAGCACATAAACATAAGCATACCACAAAAAACAATTATAGTTGAACCTTTAATAAGAATGCTTCTGTCGGAATTCCATCTTTCCACTCTTGACAAAAGGCCTTCATCGGTTATTGCAGCATATATCGCAGTCTTGGTTCTTCTTCCTTCGATGTCTTCAACTGCATCAAGCAGAGATGAGGAGTAGCTGCTGTACCCGTTTTCCGGGTTAAGTTCCACACCCTGCCTGTCTATTAATATATATACATTCTGAATTTTATAATAATGCTTATCCGGATTATTCGTGTTGGTTACGGAGTTTTTTCCGTCAGTTGCGTGATAAATCAGACCTCCCGGTTTATTCAGCTCATTCATAATCTGCTCATAATTGTTGAGGTCAGTCTTCATTATGATTTTTTTGACATCCTCGACCTCGCGGCTTTTTTCAGCCCAGAAACGTTCTCTTGAATCATAGTTATCCTCAAGTCCATTTTCTGCTATGAAATTGCTGTACAGATTTTTCAGCTGCCAGCTGTCTTCTATATCCAGGTTGCTTACAGTGCCTCCGCTTAATATGTAGTCTCCGCTTTTATACACCCTCAGCACATACTCCAGTCGGTTTGCCGCGTATCTGAGCTCATTGCTGAGCGTATTGCTTTCTAAATAGTTTTTGACTGTTATGCTTTCATAATTCTTAACCTTCAGATAAATATCAAGCGCTGAAGATACTCCTATTAAAAAGCATACCACCAGCAGGACAAATGCCGAAATCTTTATAGCAGGCTTTCTGCTATATGTCTTCCACTTTGTAACCAACACCCCACACCACCTTCAGGTACTTCGGATTCTTAGGATCTATTTCAATTTTTTCCCTTATTCGTCTTATATGGACCGCCACAGTGTTTTCAGGGTTAAATGAAGGTTCATTCCATACCGCTTCGTAAATATCATCTATGGAAAACACCCTGCCCTTATTTCTGGTCAGAAACAAAAGAATTTTGTATTCCACAGGGGTGAGTTTCACAATTTCCCCTTCAACAGCAATCTCTTTTCTTTCGTCGTCGATTACCATATCTCCCGTTTGGTAAAAATTGCTCTTTTCACTGTCCACAGCACTTCCCAGGGTTGTATATCTCCTGAGCTGCGACTTGACTCTTGCAATAAGCTCAAGAGGATTGAAAGGCTTTGTAATATAATCATCGGCTCCCATATTGAGCCCAAGCACTATATCTGTCTCCTCGGATTTCGCGGACAGCATAATAACAGGAATGTTCTTAATTTCTCTGATTTTCATTGTTGTTTTGATGCCGTCCATTTCCGGCATCATTATGTCCATTATTATAAGATNNAAGATGCACATCATTGTCCTTAACAGTATCAACAGCCTCAAAGCCCGAATAACACTTTAATATATTATACCCTTCATTTTTCAAATATACCTCGATAGCTTCAACAATTTCTCTGTCGTCATCACATACTAATATATTCATAGCATCACCTCCGTTAACTTAGACGTAACATATAGCAAAAAAGTTCATTCCGCTGCCCGCCGAGCGGGCAGCTTGTTTTTTATTTATATTTTTGAAGACCTCTCTTTATTGCTTCTATAACCTCGGGCTCCAGATCCAGTCTGTAGTTTCTTGATACTGTCTTTTCCTGCTTTGACATATCGTAGTCCTGCCCGTTCCACAATACTGCAAGCTTTATTCTGTCATACTGCGAAATTTTGCTGAACATATCATCAAACCACATGCTCTTATTTCCTCCGGCAGATGCTCCGCTGAATTCCGTAATCATCATCGGATGCTTGAAACGTCTGGCATAATCATAGTAGAAATGGTCATATGCCTCAGCAAAGCTTCTCCATATTTCTCCCGGATAATAGTTTCCTGTATTATAGGCTGTAAGTCCAACGATATCAACGTATTCATTGCCCGGGTAATAATTCAGATAATGGTTGTATGCATAATTTGGGAATGATTTCTCATTTGGATTCCATACGAAAATCAGATTGTCAACTCCCATTTCCTTGAATTTATCATATATATATCGCCAGCATTCAATAAATAAGTCTGTGTCTTTTCCTACAAGATGGGCTGAATACCATACCCATTCTCCGTTCATTTCATTGTTTAGCCTGAAAAGGACAGGATAGTCATATTCATTGAAGTTTTCCGCCAATTGCTCAAGATACTCATCATATTCTCCTCTGAGTATTTCAAGAGTAACGTCCTTTTCCTTTCCATCCACCATATCAACGGTGTACAGCCCGTATTCAACTACCTTTCCCTGCTCCTTTGCCAGATTCATTGCTTCTGTCTTGTAAGGCAGCTGAAAAGAATTATACAAAAGCACAACCGGGAACTCATAATCAAGCATAGTTTCTATTTGCTTAAGCCTGTATGAATAGTGAGGATAAGTAGGTTCAAATATTCCGAAGTCAACCTTTTCATTTTCCGCGAAATATTTATTGTAAAAACCGAGGGTTTTCTCGTCAAACTGCTTTGAAACGGGTTCAAACACTCTGTCCGACTTCATTGTTCCCGTCTTGCTTATAAGTTTGAAGCTGGGCATTATCTGCTCAATATACAAAGGCTTTGAAGACTTCATAAAAACAGTTATCAGTTCCTTGTATGACCTTGAAAATGTAATCATAGCATAATAGCTGCGATCAGCTCGTGAGTCTGAAACCTTTTCTCTTTCATAAAGCATTATATGACCGCTTATTCCATCGAAATTATGGTTGTAATCTCCGGTTATTTTGAATTCCGGATTTTTCATTATTCCTCTGTTCCCATAGCTGATATATGTAGCCCGATTGTCGAGACCGCTGTAAAAGTTGTCATATAAAATGTCCACAACCAGATCATCAGATTCGAAGCGGCTCTTGACACTGGCAATGTCCTCGTTCAGCTTTAAGCTGTTTAAAAGCACTATTTCATATCCGTATGGATTATTGGTATATTTGTTATACGCGTCTGAATAAGGTATAAGTGCAGTACTTTCCGCCTCTGCCGCAAACACCGTATTTAACGTTAAAATCATAAGCGCTGTGACTGTTAAAAATATTTTCTTGAAATTCATATTCTATCTCCTGTTCATTATTCGGGGATACCCGCGCACTTTCAATTTTATCAGACATAATATGTGGTGTCAAATAATTTGCCTAATCTAAAAAATGTAAAAACACTTTGTAAAAGCCATATATTATGATATAATCTCTCTTACGATTTAAGGAGGAAAACAATGGTTACAACGGATACTTTTAAAAGAGGTTTTAAAAATGGCATCAGAACACTGCTTGACCTGATGAAAATATTGGTTCCCGTATATGTTGGAGTCCAGATTCTTTCAATATCGGGAATCTTATATAAAATAGCGGAATTTTTTGAACCTGTTATGTCATTGTTCGGCCTTCCCGGCGAATCTTCAGTCATATTGATTTTTGGCTGGTTCTCCGGCATATATGCGGCATTGGGAGCTTTGGCCGCCATTAAGCTCAACAGTGTGCAGGTAACCAAAATGGCAATTATGCTGTCCATAGCACACAATCTCATAACTGAGGGCGCGGTTGTTAAAAAATTGGGAGTAAGCACGCTGTTTAGTGTTTCCCTCAGGATTATATTTTCTTTAATAATGGGATTTTTATACTACAGGATATTCGGATGATAGGAGGGCATTATGGAAATAATTGTTGATATAATCGGTAATCTCGTATCATTTATATGGGGAATTGCAAAAATATTGATTCCATTGATGATAGCTATAGAAATATTGAAGGATACAAAATTTATAAATAAGCTTTCGGGCTCAATCAAGCCTGTAACGAAATTTTTCACCATAAGTGAAAATTCCGGCATTTCTCTCTTATTCGGTGTGGCCTTCGGTCTCACCATAGGTGCCGGTGCAGTGATTCAGAGTGTAAAGGATTATGACATAGACAAAAGGAGCATATTTCTGGTGACCATGTTTTTATCCATGTGTCATGCAATATTTGAAGATTCGATACTTTTCGGCTCCATTGGTGCAAATATATTTATTCTGCTGGCGGTGCGATTAATTTCCGCCGTATCCATAACATTCATATTATCGAGATTTATAAAGGAAGACCTATCAAGTAAAATTCAATAAACTTAAGGTCGGATTGGTATTACCAATCCGACCTGTTTTAGTTAGCAGATAAATCCTTCAGCTCTGTTTCTTCTCCGCCGTATACGGCAAATTTATTAAATCCGTATTCCGCAAATTGGTTTAATTGCTTTGACAGCTTCTTTGCCTTTTCAAACAGAGATACAACGTATCCTTGTTCTCTGAGCTCATCCGCCTTTTTCATCACGTCTATATAATCATCTCCTGACTCATAGAGCATAACCACCTTTTCCTGACCCGGAACTCTGAATTTTTCTTCCATGAGCTGATTTACAAGTCTTTCGAAGCCAATTGAAAATCCTATTGCAGGTATCTTTTCTCCGATGAAATTACCTACCATTTCATCGTATCTGCCACCTCCGGCTATGGAATATCCCAAATCCTTGTAAGCAACCTCGAAGATGGAGCCGGTATAGTAGCCCATACCTCTTATTAGGGTGAAATCAAACTCAACATCATATTTATCTCCTGCATATCTTCTTGAGCTCTCGAGGATTTCCTTTACTTCCTTGACAACATCCTCGGACACACCGTACTCACTAAGGCTTTCCGTTCCTTTTTCATTCATGCTCTTCAGCGCATCTACCAATTTCGTAATAGCCTCATCATTGTACTGTTTTTCCCGGAGCTCCTTTTGGATGCCTTCCATTCCTATTTTGTCCAGCTTGTCAACCACGATACACACACTGTCGAATTCTGCTTCAGTAAATCCACAGCTTGTTATAACTGCCTTCAAAACTCTCCTGTCGTTAAATCTTACCACAAAATCATTTACGCCCAGAGCATTCAGCGCCTTTGCCGTTGTTGCTATAAGCTCCAGCTCGGCAGCCTTTGTTCCGTCACCGATTATATCTATATCGCACTGCTTGAAGCTTCTGTATCTTCCTTTTTGTGCCCTTTCCGCCCTGAACACATTCCCTACCTGCAACGCTTTGAAAACAGCCGGAAGATTGGCCTTGTTGTTGCAGTAGAACCTGCTTAAAGGAACAGTAAGGTCATATCTCAGACCTAAATCAGCCAGATCTTCCTCTGACAGTTCTCCTTTTGAAAAATCAAGCTTTTCTCCTCTTTTCAGAATTTTAAATATAAGCTTCAGATTTTCTCCGCCCTTGCTTCCAACCAGGTTTTCTATATTTTCAACCACAGGCGTTTCTATAAGCTCAAAACCGCTTTGCTTGTATGTATTTACTATAACACCTTCAACGTAGTCCCTGATTTCCTTCTCCTGAGGCGTTATATCTCTCATTCCCTTTGCAGGGTTTGTATTAGCCTTCATTGCTACCTCCTGTCCTGCAATTATGACTGTCGTCTTAATTTCATTTTTTCTAATATTACCAAATAAACTGTTTATTATCAACTCTATTTTAAATGAGTTTCCAAAAACTGCTTTCTTATTTCATCAGGCACGAGACTGCCTCCCGTTGCCCACGCAACGTGGACGGCATTTTTCATCCTTTGCTCAAGGTCGTGCTTAGCTATATATTCCTTTCCTTCACCCGAGGCTTCCATCTTTATTACACCTTCAAACGCAGCACATGCTGAGGGCTCAATATAAATATTTTCTGAGGCATAAAGATATCTCATATTGTTATAAAGCTTATAATCATCAACAGTAAAAATTCCTCCAAGCACATAGTCCATTATTTTTCCCACCAACTTTGAAGGTCTTCCTACTGCAAGTCCGTCCGCATGTGTCTTCCCGTCAATTCCCAGGTCCTGCACGCTTATGTCATCATGCAGCCCCGTGGCCATTCCCGCAAGCATGGCAGGTGCATGGGTCGGCTCCACAAAGAAGCAATGCACATTATCTCCGTATATTGACTTTAATCCATAGGTAATTCCTCCCGGGGACCCACCTACACCGCATGGCAGGTAAACAAACATTGGATGCTCCTCGTCAACAGTCACGTTCATATCATTCAGCTGCTTTTCAAGCCTCCTTGCTGCAACGGCATAACCTAAAAACAAGTTCATGGAATTTTCATCGTCCACAAAGTAGCTCATTGGGTCCATATCCGAAAGCTTCCTGCCTTCCTCCACCGCTTTGGAAAAATCGCTGTCGTATTCTACAACCTGTGCACCTTTTGACCTCAGGAGATCTTTTTTCCACTGCTTTGCATCTGCTGACATATGAACGATAACATTAAATCCCAGCGCAGCAGAGGTTATGCCTATGCTCAATCCCAGGTTTCCTGTTGAACCCACCTGTATTTTGAACTGATGAAAAAAATCCCTGTATTTTTGCTGAGCAAGTATAGCATAGTCATCTTCTTCAGTTATCATATTGTTTTCCAAAGCAAGCTTCTCTGCGTATTTCAGCACCTCATATATGCCTCCTCTTGCCTTTATACTTCCTGCTATGGCAAGATGGCTGTCCATTTTAAGAAACAGCTGTCCCGAGATTTCAGAGTCGTATGCTTCCTCAAGCTGATTTTTCATACTTTTTATTTCTTTTAAGGGAGATTCTATTATCCCACGGGCTGATTTTGTTTCAGGAAACAGAATTTCTATGAGAGGCGCAAATTTTTCAAGACGTCTTTCCGCATCATCAATTGCGGCTGTGTCCATATGTATTTTTTTCTCAGCCTCTCCATAAGGTACAAGTTTGGGGTTCAGCCAAAGGACCTCCTTCAGCTGGGATACTGCTTTCAAATCCTTGCTATGTATTAATTCATTCTTATCAATCATAGTTTTCCTCCTGAAAAAGGGAGGGATTCCTCCCTCCCCTGATGGTGTTATTATATCATATCTGCGGCAATTTTTATACACTGTTATCAACAATTTTTATATCAATTTCTGCTTTGTTGTCACTATTACATCGGCAGACTTTATTCCTGACAGAGTGCATTGACTGGTGACATCGTTGGCAATAATCCTATTCATGGTCGCTTGCACTTCCGCTGCTGTAAGATCGGACCTCGGATCTTCAAGATTAAACCTGAATACTGTTCCTTCATCAGTATTGAACGACATTGATAATCTTTCTGTTATATCAGACATTTTATCACCTCTTTCATTACAAAATCACTTTCATATTTACTCTATCTCTTCCAACAGCTCATACTCCTCGTGTCTGATAACCTTTTTTATCTCGTGTTTCTGCAGGAGTTGCAAGTCCTTTGCCATATTATAAAACTTTTCATGCGAAGACGTATTTTTTAGTTTAGCCATTGTGGTTGTTTTGAGAATTTCTTTGTTGTTATCATCAAATCCCTTGCTGAAGACAATCTTCAAAACAGAATCTGCCTGATTCGATATAACGCTCATAATATCACCTCCTTGCCTATCTGCTACTATATAGCATTTGGTCGCTTATTTTATTGATTTATTTTATCTAAAATGATAACATGAGGGAAAGGACATCAATCGGAGAAGGAATTATGAACAAGTCGCTGGCGAAAAAGCTGAGAAATATAGTTGAAACCTTGAACCATGACTATCTGACAGGCGTAAAATATGTAATATATATAACCGCAAAAATTATTTATGAGAGCTCTACCCCAGATTTTTCGCACATAAAATCGAATTTATTCAGTGAATATGAATTTTTTGACCTCCGAGATGCGGATGCAGAAAAAAAAATCACCGACCTGCTCACCTCGGCTGTGAACAAAATAGATTCGAAGTCCTTCTGTCCGGCGGAGCTTTATGAAATACTGCTTACTCCTAAGGAAAAGAAGGAGCTTGGTCAGGTTTATACACCTTATGAAATTATCGACAAAATGCTTGATCAGGCATTTGAGTTAAAGGCTGTTAACGAAAATATCAAAATTCTCGATCCTTCCTGCGGAGGCGGTTACTTCCTCATCAAGGCTTTTGAAAAACTACGTACTTCTTTGGAAGACACCGTGGATGACAGATATATTGCGGAAAATATGCTGTACGGTGTAGATGTGGATGAATTCTCCGTATTCCTCACAAAGGCGGGACTGTTTTTCGCTTCAGGTTCATGCGGCTTAAGCTTCAATATACATTGCTTTGATTTCCTGACGGACTCAAATAATTTATGCGGCTTCGACATCATAGTGGGCAACCCTCCATATGTTGGACATAAGAATTCATCTGCTCAATACAGGAAAGAGTTATATGAAAAATATTCTGAAGTATTTTACGACAAAGCAGATATATCATATTGCTTTTTTAAAAAGGGTATGGACAGCCTTAGAGATGGCGGAATCATATCATTCATAACCTCCAGGTACTTTATGGAGGCTCTGTATGCAAGAGGACTAAGAGCATACATTAAAAACAATTTCAGCATTCTGTCTATTTTTGATTTTGACGGAGGCAGAGTATTCAAGGGCGCAATGGTAAGCCCCGCGGTCGTTACATTAACAAATATTGGATGGAACAAAAAGGACTTTTCCTACGTCAAATATAATGAAGGTTCTTTGAAGGAAAGTTTTATTTTCCCTCAGGAAAAATTAAAGGACCAGGGCTGGATTATATTGAGAGACGAAGACGATAACCTGTTTAATCGAATACATTATGCTTCAAATACATACATAAAGGATGTGTGTACCATTAAACAGGGAATTATCACAGGGTTGGACAAGGCTTTCATTGTAAATGATGCTGCCGTCGAAAAATACGGTATTGAGAGTGCCTTGCTCAAAAAATGGATAAAAAACAGCAACATATCAAGAGAGTACGTAAAATATAATAACCTGTATCTGATTTATTCCAACATTATAGATAATGAGCAAGATTATCCCAATGCAATCAGATACATTTCAGCATACAGGGACAGACTTCAGAGCAGAAGAGAATGCGTAAGAGGTTTCAGAAAGTGGTATGAGCTTCAATGGGGACGGGTTCAGTCCGACTTTGAAAACCCGAAAATAGTTTTCCCATACAAGTCCTCCGGCAACAATTTTTATTACGATGAAAATGAATATTTTTGCAGCGCTGACGTATATCTTATGAACGGTTTTCCGCAGGAGCTTTCCTTGGAATACCTTCTAAAATATTTAAATTCAGACATATTTGAATTTTATTTCAAATGCGGCGCAAAAAAAGTGGGAAATAATACATATGAATATTATCCCAATAAATTAAACTATGCTAAAATATTTTTACCTCAGGAAAACAATCAGAAAAATATATCTGATTTAGGAAAAATTAATATTGAAATATTCCTGAAAAAGGTGTTTAATATAACCGAAGAGGAGGTAAAAAATATAATATATAAATATATTTATAAAGGGTGATGACGCAAGTTGAAAAAATTTATCAAGCTATTATTATTAATTATTACTTTTATTGTGTTATCAATTGAGCCGGTATTGGCAAAAACCGTATACTATGATACTTATAACCACTGGGCGGAAAAAGATATAGATTTCTCCTCCAACACTTTGAAGGTTTTCAAGGGCTATGGTGATTTCACCTTCAAGCCTGAAAACAATATTACAAGGGCAGAGTTTATAACTATCCTTCAAAAAACGGCACTCCGGCAAAACCGTATGAACGAGGTTTATTCAAGCAATATGTCATATAATGACATGTCAAACAAGCATTGGTCATACACCTTTATTATTTCCATGTATGAGCACTTGAAAACAAACCTTGAGTATTCGTTCACCGACATTTTCCCCGGAACAGATTTTTATCCCGACAAACCTATTACACGTGAGGAGTCTGCTGCTTTAATTGCGGCATTCTGCAAAAGCGCTGTTTATGACAACAATCTAAGCTTCAGGGATGTAAGCGGCGGAAGCAAGTATTACAATGAAATAAAGACTCTCTACAACGCGGGAATTGTAACAGGTTACGAGGATATGTCTTTTAAAGGCGGAAATAATATTACAAGAGCGGAAGCGGCCGCAATTATACGAAGAGTGTACAATGACATGAAAACAAGTGACGGAAGCAAGTATCTAACCAAGCTTGAATTCCTCCCCATAAAGGGCGACGATATGTACTCATACTTCGGAAGTTACAATTTAAGCAAGGCTGATGCTTCCGACAAAAGGTATATCAAGGCTAAGGATACCTTGGAATATGTCACATACGGAGGATATATTTTCCCCGAAGATTCGCATTTATACGATTTAAACGCAGTTCAGACAATGGAATCATTGCGCTCTGCAGGCTACCACAACGTAACCGGCACTAACTTTTACATGATTACATTCGGAAATTATACAAATGCGCAAAAATCTCAATATGCCAATGAGATACTGGCAAATGCCGCATCGAGAAATGATTTTAAGGATTCAGAGATGATGCAGATTTTTACAACTGTCAGCAAGTATGATGTAAAAGAAGATCTGTATATGGGAGCCCTTCAAAAATGGGATAGCCTGACAACAGATAACAACGCAAAAGCAAACATACTGTTTTTCAGATATGCGTACTACATTAAAAGCAACAATAAGGAAATGCTTAAAACCCTCGTTTATGATGATTTAAAAAAATCTAATAACATACCTTCTCTCTTAAACATAAACTGGGGATTGACGGCAGGATCGGAAATAATTGATTTCAGGAACTACAGCTTCGGCAGCTACAGCTTTTCGCTGTACAAGGACACAACGCTTTACAGATATACATCAAGTTCAATACTGCCTGTAAATTACAGTTCAAAGGTTGTAGAGCTTGTAAACCTGCTCCTTATTGAAAAAAGTGAAAAGCCTTCAACGGCAAACTTTTCTGGATATGAGAACATTTTTCAGAAATATTCCTTAAACAGACTTTATGTTCTGAACTTCATAGGCGAAAAGGAAAGAGCTTTTGTGGAAGGCATCAATGATTATGAAATAATAAAAACATTCAAAATCTATCAGACAAACAAGTCTGTTATAGATGACAACTACATTGGGATCTTAAAAAAAGTAAAGCATTAACCCGCTTGGGTTAATGCTTTGTTTTATTCCGCATATAATCTGATTATTTCCAACAGCAGTTCTACTGTTTTTTCCATTGACTGAACAGGAATATACTCGTATCTGCCGTGATAATTGTGTCCGCCTGTACAAAGGTTGGGGCACGGAAGTCCCATATAGGATAATCTTGCTCCGTCTGTACCTCCTCTTATAGGCACAACCTCAGGCTCAACTCCTATATTTTTCATTGCTTTTACGGCTGTTTCAACAATATGCATATGAGGAAGTATTTTTTCTCTCATATTGTAATATGAATCCCTCAGCTCGGTTACTACTGTTCCCTCTCCGTATTTTTCATTCAAATAGTTCGTTATTTTAATGAATCTCTCCTTTTTCTCATTAAATTTCTTGCTGCTGTGGTCCCTGATTATGTAGTTGAGATATGTTTTTTCCACATTTCCGCTCACATCATTCAGGTGATTGAAGCCTTCATAGTTCTCTGTATTTTCCGGAACTTCGCTCGCCGGAAGCATGCTGTTGAACTCAAAGCCTATGAGAAGAGAATTTTTCATCTTGTTTTTAGCCGTTCCGGGATGTATATTAACGCCGTTGATTTCCACCTTAGCACTTGCCGCATTGAAATTTTCGTACTCTATTTCACCTAATTTTCCTCCGTCAACGGTGTAGGCAAAATCAGCTCCAAAGCTTTCCACATCAAATTTATCAGCTCCGTTCCCCACTTCCTCATCAGGAGTAAAGCCTATTTTGATTGTGCCGTGCTTTACATCCGGGTTGTTGAGCAAGTACTCAGCCATAGACATTATTTCGGCTATTCCTGCTTTGTTGTCAGCACCCAGAAGAGTTGTTCCGTCTGTGACAATAAGATCCAGCCCCTTGTATGCCTTCATATGCTCAAACATGTCTGTCTTCATTACAATATTTTTTTCCTCATTCAAAACAATATCCCCGCCGTCATAACCGTAAACAATTCTCGGCTTGATATCATTTCCCGGCATATCAGGCGATGTGTCCATATGAGCTATAAAACCCATAACCGGTATCTTTTTGTCTGTATTTGAAGGAATCGTTCCATACACATACCCATATTCGTCCATAAATGCATCGTTGATACCAATGGATTTCATTTCATCAACCAGGTAGAGAGCCAAATCCTTTTGCTTCTCACTGCTTGGTATAACATCCCGGTCCGGCACCGATTGGGTGTCAAATTTTACATAATTTAAAAATCTGTCCTGTACTTTCATGATATTTCCTTTCTTCTGTTTTACAGTTATTATATCACCGGCAAACTGTTATTTCAATGAGACCTTGTGTTTATATTAAAAATATAATATAATTATTATGAAGATTAAAACATGGAGGGATACAATGGATTTTATGAAAAAAGCTTACAGGGTAAAATGTGAAACAATCATTAAAAATCTGCAGAGAAGAAATATGGAGGGCTTCTACGTTGATACTAAGGAAGAGGCCGTAGAAAAGGTTATGTCTCTCATTAAGCAGGATGATGTTGTATCTTGGGGAGGTTCCTATACAATCGAAGAGCTTGGCATAAAAAAACTTATTGCCGAAAAGCAGATTTCTGTAATTGACAGAGATACAGCACGCTCACCTGAAGAAAGATGGCAGATTATGAAAAATGCATTGACAGCAGATGTATTTCTTACAAGTGCCAACGCAATAACAATGGATGGAGAATTACTGAACATCGACGGTAACGGAAACAGACTGGCTGCATATACCTTTGGACCGGATTCCGTAATAGTGGTTGCAGGTGTCAACAAAATTGTTCCTCAATTAAGTGATGCACTTGGAAGAGCGCGTACAGAAGCAACCGTACCTAATGCAATAAGGTTAAACATGCAAACTCCTTGCAGCATTACAGGAAAATGTTCAGAATGTACAACAAAAGATACATTGTGCAGCCAGATATTGGTTACGAGATATTCAAAACCTCAGAACAGAATCAAGGTAATACTTGTCGGAGAACATATAGGCTTTTAAATATTACGGGGCGCAGATAGTGCCCCGTTTTTTATAAACATACCGGAGGAAAAAAATGAAAATTATCCACACTTCTGATTGGCATCTGGGCATAAGTCTGCACAATGCTTCACTTTTGGAGGAACAGAAAAACTTTGTTGACTTTCTGGCAATGACCGTAAAAGAACAGAATATAGATGCGGTAATGATTGCAGGAGATATCTTTGACCACTCCGTATCAAGTGCCGAGGCTATTTCATTGTACAATGAAACTGTAACGAAATTGTGCAATGAAATAGGAATTCCTGTAATTATTTCTGCAGGAAATCATGACGGAGCCGCACGGCTGGCATCATGCAGCGAGCTTTTGAAGAAAGCGGGGCTTTTCATTTTCGGGAAGCTGTCAAAGGAAATAAGCATGGTTGAAATAAACGATGTAGACATATATGTGCTGCCATATTTCAATACTGACGAGGTTAAAGCTCTTTTTCCTGAGCATAAAATAAGCAGCTACGCAGACGCAATGAACTGTGTCTTAACTGCCATAAAGCACAATTTTAAGCCCGGTAAAAGAAACATACTCATGTGCCACTGCTTTGTCAGCGGTTCGGTTCTTTCCGAAAGCGACAGAGCTGCCATGGTGGGCGGAACATCTGTTGTTCCTTCCGAAATTTTTAACGGCTTTGATTATGTGGCTCTGGGACATTTACACAAGCCCCAGGACAGAGGATATAACATAAGGTACAGCGGCTCCCCTCTCAAGTATTCCTTCAGCGAATCCGAGCATAAGAAATCTGTTACAATACTTAATATTGGAGAAGAAATTACCTTTGAGGAACTGGAGATTGTCCCTTCAAAGGATGTGAGGGTTATCAGAGGTACATATGATGAAATTATTGCATTGGCGGAAATCGACCAGAAGCGTGATGATTATATAAAAATTGAAGTTTCAGATAAATATGCTGGTATGGAAGCGGTTGAACTTTTCAGAACATACTATAACAACCTGCTGAATATTTCAGGCAAAATAAGCGAGACGGAGGAATCAAGCCTCACTGTTGAAGAATTGTACAGCCTTTCCCCTGACGATATTCTTAAAAGATTCTACAATGAAGTTACGGGCAGTGACCTGGTTGAAGAGCAGCTGCAGTTGTTCATGGAAGCCATGGAAGCAGTTGAAAATGAGGAGTATGCACAATGATACCTATTAAATTAACATTTCAGGCCTTCGGCCCCTACGTAAAAAAGCAGGAGGTTGATTTCAATAAATTTTCCGATTCAGGTGTTTTTCTGATTCACGGAATTACCGGCTCTGGAAAAACCACCATACTTGATGCTGTTTCATATGCACTTTACGGAAAATCAAGCGGTGGACAGCGCGGTGATATCACTTCCATGAGATGCCAGATTGCAGCAGAAGACATAAGCACAGAGGTTGAATTTACATTCAAAATCTCCGAAAAAACATATAAGTTTACAAGAACCATCGTTATCAGAACAAAAAGAAACGGCAGCAAGGATTATAACGTTACTCAAAATGCAATGTTTTTAAATAAAGAAAACATATTTGTGCCGTTTTTTGAAAATCCGAAAATAAAGGACGTTGAGCAAAAGGCATGTGAGTTAATAGGCCTTAATCATGAACAGTTTATACAGGTTATCATGCTGCCACAGGGAAAATTTGAAAAGCTTCTTATGTCAAAGTCTGATGAAAAGGAAGAAATCCTGGTTACATTGTTTAATGCTGAAAAGTGGCAGGAAGCTGCTGAATGGATATGCGAACAAGCTAAAAATATATCAAGAGATATTACATTGAAAAGAGAAAATATCAATGTTCTGCTTAAATCCGAGCATGCGGAAAATACAGAGGATTTGCGCAATCAGTCAAAAGAATTGAAATTGACCATTGAAAATACTCTTAAAGACAAAGAAGAACGGGCCGTGCTCCTGACATCCGAAAAAAATAAGTATCAGCTGCAAAAAGATATATATAATTTATTTGAAGAAAAATACAGAACAGAAAAAGAGCTTGCAAAAATAAAGGAAAATGAAGATTATATAAACTCTATTTCAACAAAGTTGGAAAAAGGGAAAAGAGCTCTGAATGTATCACAAAAATATTCAGGCCTTATGAATCTGCACAAGCAGCTCCAGGAGTTAAACCAACGTCTGGAAAGGGAAGAAAAAAACTATTCAGGCTGTTTAGTCATCAAGGATGAGCTTGAACGCTCTCTGGAAATTTTGAAAAAAAATGCGGAACATATCGAGAGAATCAAGGAAAATAAGGTGAAATCTGAAGATTTGATTAAGGTTTACAGAGAAATTGAAGAAGCGCAAAAGAATGCCGAAAAAGAAGACCTTATTCTCGAGAAACTCATTGCAGAAAATAAGAAAGTTCAGGAGCTTTATAAAATATCCAAAGAAAAGCTTCAAGGATATACTCAGCAGAAAGATTACATTTTCACCACTTACAGCATGAAGCTTCCGGAGCTGAGGGAAAAAGCCGAGAGACTCACGGTGCTCGATAAAAAAGACGCCGAATTTCAGAAAATCAGCATGGAACTTTATGAGGCAAAGGGAAGACTTGACTCCCTTAGCAAGCAGCTTGAAAAAAACAAAAAAGATGCGGGTGCAAAGAAAGGTGAATATGAAAAAGCGTATAACAGCTACATTGTGGAGGCTGCATCCTTAATAAGCGATAACTTAACTGACGGGCAGGAATGCCCTGTATGCGGAAGTACGCACCATCCCAAAAAAGCATCTAAGAAAGAAGGCATAGGGTCAGCTTCCGCTGTTAAAAGCTTAAGTTCTGAGTTAGACATGCTCAATGAGGATGCAGGAAAACTCATGACATTAATTGCACATCAGGACGCTGCAAAATTATCAAAAGAGGAAAGACTGCAAATCCTTAAGGAAGAAATCAAAGAATTGAAGGAAATTCTGAGCGGCAGCACTAAGGAAGATATTTTAGCAGAGCTCAAAAAGGCTGAAACCGAAGCAGCAAGACTGAATAGCATTTTTAATGCCGAAGCAAAGCTCTCATCAGAAATCAACAGGTTGGACAGTGAGCTATCCGAGTTAAACATAAAAATAACAGAACAAAGCAAATTGAAAGAAGAAAAAGCAGCTGTGTTCAATTCCCTCAGCGCACGTAAAATTGAAGGGATAAGCTCCGAAGCCGATTTAATAAACAGAATAAATATATTTAAAAGTGAAATAGATAAGTACACAAATGAATTAAACAGCCTGACTGATAAAAAAGGAAATGCAGAAAAAATACTCAGCTCATCAGCTGCAACCCTTAAGCTTCTTAAGGAAGATTCAGAAGCCAAAAATACTGAATATGAAGGCGGAAAAAACGAATACTACGAATTGTTGAAAGAAAACGGCTTTGCCAATACTGCAGAATTTAAGCCATTCTTGTTTGAACAGCAGCAGCTGGATGAGTGGGATAAACAAATTCAGAATTATATAATCGAAAAGGGTTCCGTAACAAGAAATCTGGAGAAGCTCACTGTTTTGACAGAAAACAATGAAAAGCCGGACATTAAAATTACTGAAGAATCCATAGATAAATTGGAAAAGACCATTACGGAGCTTGAAAAGCAAATTGCTCTGGGCAACGACCGAAAACAGCGGTTAGAAAAAATTATATTCAAAGCTGAAAAAGAGCAGGAATTGCTTCAGGAGATAGTCAGAAAATATGATATGTACTTCAGTTTCGGTACCACGCTGCGCGGAGACCGCGGCATTAGCCTGAGGCGATATGTGCTTGGTGTAATGCTCACCTCTGTAACCGCCGAAGCTAACAGGCTTTTGAGAAATGTTCACGACGGCCGCTACAGGCTTTGCAGGACTCTTGAGGGAAGCGGCAGAACGAGAAAGGCAGGATTGGAGCTTGAAGTTCTTGATGCTTATTCAGGAGAAAAACGCAGCGTAGCCGGATTATCGGGCGGCGAGAAATTCCTTGTATCCCTGGCACTCTCACTTGGCCTTTCCGCAGTGGTACAGGCACAGTCCGGAGGTATAAGAATCGACACCATGTTTATAGACGAAGGCTTTGGAAGCCTGGACAGTTCCTCCATCAAGGATGCAATGGGCATATTGAGCTCAGTCAAAGGCTCCAAGAGATTGGTTGGAATAATCTCCCACGTGCAGATGCTCAAGGAAACAATAGAGTCCTCCATATCTGTTGAAAAGGACCGGAACGGGAGCTCTCTTACTGTAAACTTCTAAGCAACAAAAACGATAAAATTGAAAGACGCATGACTTTTCCTCTATTACAAGGTAGTCCTGTGTCTTTATTATTTTACTCTACGTCCCTGAATCCACAGTTCTTTTATATTAGACGATTCTGATAACAGCAGTATCTTATGAAGCAAATCCTCAGGTTTTTTTTCTTTATAAAATCTTGGTATATTGTTTTCTATATTTATTATTTGTACATCAAATGAATATCCTTTTTCAAGCTTTCCTATTGGCAAATTTAGTGCTATGCCACCGGCTACAGTAGCAGAGTAAAAAGCATTATTAATGGTTATGGAAGAACCTGCTCTCCCTCTTTCATCACGCGGCAGCGAAGGATTGACACCTTCTTGCAGCATTCTTGAAGATATTACAGCCTGTCTTATGGATTGATACATGCTTGGGCTATAGCCCCCTGATATATCTGTTGCCATTCCTATATTAACACCCTTACTGCTAAAGTCTCTAAAGGGTAATACAGAATTAGCAAAGTATGCATTCGACAACGGACTATGTGCTATAGTCGTTTTTTTATCAGCTATAATCTTTAAGTCATCAGGTTCTAAAAATGGAGCATGGGCAATAATCGTCTTATTAGTTATTAAACCGAAATTATCTAATGCCTGTGCATCATTTACGCCATATTTCTCTTTAACAAATTGGTGTGCCCAGTCACTTTCGCTGCAGTGGGTTTGTATGTGAACATCATACTTTTTTGCTAACATCCCCAGGCCCGCTAAAGCTTCGGAAGTACAGCTCGGAATAAATCTTGGCGTTACAACGGGATAAACATTCTGTTTATATAGATTTTGTATTTCTAATATATTGTTAATAAATTTTTCTGTTTCGTAAACAGCACCCTCCGGAGAATTATCCCTGTAGAACTCTGCATTACTATTTGGATCATCCATTGCAACCTTTCCAATCAAACTGCGTTGTCCTAATTCTCCGCATAAGCTTGCCAACAGTATTGACGATTCTCTGTCTACAGTGGCAAAATACATTGCTGTAGTTGTTCCATGTCTTAGTGTAGTGTTAACCACATCTCTATATATTTCATTAGCAAACTCTAAATCTTTAAACCTTGATTCCAAGGGAAAAGTATATTCACCAAGCCATGTTTCAAGGGGACTGTCTAAGGCGGTACCTGCTTGTGGCCATTGAGAAGCATGAATATGTAAATCCACGAAGCCCGGAAGCATGACTTCCAAGTCAGAAAGTATTCTTAATTTTCCACTCTTTAAATACATAAATCTAACTAAGTCATAATCCTTATGCCCTTCCTCATAAACTTCATCTATATAACCTTCCTTATTTACACAAAATATACCGTTACTTATATATTTTATTGTGTTAAAATCCACACTAAAAAAAGCATTTCCTTGAATAGCTGTATTATTAAACATGAATTATCCTCCTACGTATCTTGGCATCTTAAATCAAGATTATATCTTACCTATCTGCAAATTTATTATTTAGATAACTATATTACAGCTATAAGCATATGTCAACAAACTTGAAACGCAATATCAACCGTCTGTTTCCTATGTATTACACATAAGGTATTTCTTTCTGCAGAATATAAAGAGATACTCCGCTCTGAATAAAAACAGTCATAGGTGTGTGTGCTGCTATTGTAACACCTTACATTATCAATGCATAGAATAACTTCAGACTATTATGACGGAGTGTGATGTTATGACTTGGTTGTTCATTCTTGGGTTCGCATTATCATCGAGCCTTGATAATTTAGGAGTAGGTATTACTTACGGCATAAGAAGAATACAAATTAATGTATTTTCAAACTCATTAATTGCCGCAGTATGCTTCTTGTTTAGTTATTCGGGGATACTGGTCGGAAAGTGGGTTTCTTCTGCAATCCCGGGCATTCTTCCCGTATTTTTAAGCGTAGTTATGCTGCTGGCTATCGGTCTTCGAATTATCTGGCTGTCATTGCCTCGCAAGCAACAGGAGGAGGAAAATAATTTTCAGGAAATAAAAGGGCTATCATCAATTTTAAAAAATCCGGAATACGCTGATTTCGACAAATCACAGCATATTGGAGCAGTGGAAGCATTTGTATTGGGTGCTGCACTTTCAGCCAATGCACTGACGAATGGTTTAAGTGCCGGACTGCTTGGCTACACACCGTTAGCCATATCTCTCACAGCTGCTGCAGGCAGTTTTATAACAGTATGGCTTGGAGTTAAAATAGGCCGAAAAGTTGCAGACATACAGATAGGACCGTTTCAGTTAGGACAATTCGGAGCTTTAATCAGCGGTATACTTTTGGTTCTCATAGCTATAAGAAGCTTCTTATACTGATCATATGGCAGAGACGCTGCCCTTGCCGGACAACGTCTCTGCTTTGTTTATATTTATTTACATTTTTTCCGGTTCTTCGTATGTTTCTCCGAAAGTGTCAACGGTTACCTTTTTCAATCTTACTTCTTCTGCGGGTTTATCTCTGTAGTCTGTCTTCATGTTGCCAATTTTATCTACTATGTTGAATCCCTCTGTTACCTTTCCAAAGGCAGCGTACTGTCCGTCAAGGTGGGGTGATTTTTTGTGCATTATGAAAAATTGAGAGCCTGCCGAGTTTGGCGACATGGATCTTGCCATTGACAATACTCCTTCGTCATGCTTCAAATCATTTTTAAATCCGTTTCCTGAGAACTCTCCCTTTATTCCGTAGCCGGGTCCTCCTGTACCTGTACCCTGAGGGCATCCTCCCTGAATCATGAAGCCCTTTATAACTCTGTGGAATGTCAGCCCGTCGTAGAAGTTGCTGTTTATCAATGATATAAAGTTTTTTACGGTGTTCGGTGCTATTTCCGGGTAAAGCTCCGCCTTTACTATATCGCCGTTCTCAAATTCAAATGTAACTATAGGTAATTTCATATTCCCTCCAAAATAATAATTGATGTGTATTTATACTTTACACTATCACCGAATATAATTCAAGGTTCTTCTGCGTTCAACCCAGCATAAATATTTGAATGTAAAAAATTTTAATGATGTAACAACTATTACTTAAGGGAATATATTAAAGTAAAGTTACAAGTAATTATGAGGAGGTTTTATAAGCATGAAATGCTCAGATAGAAATGAAGTTTTAGGCACAGGCGGGATAGGTGAAAGATGCTGCACCGCTCAAACAGGATGTGATTGGGACGGCACACTGCGCAATGTGGTAACCGAACCGATATATGTACAAAAAGTTTATGACGCTGTACTTTTTAATTTACAGGGATTAAAATCAGCTCCCGACACTATCTTTGAACCGAGGATAGGCTGCGGAACAAACATTATAAGAATAGCTGATATTCGATGCAGAAAATTTTTCAACCCTAACAACATAAGTGATGAATGTAATTTAAAAATCAACCCTATGACAACATTGTCCGGAGGACAGTTTGTTAAGAGAGAAGACGGATGCGATGTAAAAGTAATCGGCCCCGACGGTACATTGAGCCAAAAATTGATTTGGGCTGACACAACATTCTGCGATAACGAAGAGCAGGGCACTCCTGTATTCGGAACGCAAAATATAGAGGTATCAGGCTGCGTTGAAGTTGAAATGGACTTGGTTACAACACCATGTGACTCAAATAATGAAAGCATAATCACATTATCCGCAGTTATTGAAATTGCTCCGGAAAACAATCCGCTGATATTGACCAACTTCTTTGAAATATGCGTACCTTCAGTATTTGACACGGCATTCCTGCCAAGATTTACTGAATTCTGTAATCTTGACTGCGTAATAAGACTTGCTACAAACAGCATTCAGAGAGACTTTACTATTGACCCGAGAACCGGCGAACTGTCAGTTAACCTCATTGTTTCACTCTGCATATCCTGCGAGAAGAAAATAGTGGTTCCGGTTCAGCTTTGTGTTCTTTCCACAGGCTTTGTGCAGCTTGCGCCAGAACAGGCAAATATTTGCCCGACATTCCCGAGACTGTTCCCAAGACAGATTGATGAAAACTCTGTGGGCGGTGCCGGCGGCGGTGGCGGATGCAAGAGCTGCAGACCGAGAGCTCAGTCGGTTGAAGAATAATCACACCTTTATAAAAACCTGCTTAAGCAGGTTTTTTAATTGCATTTATTTTTTTAACATAAATTTAAATCTTCTGCTTTTTATTCCAGTGCGGAGCTTATCTTCCTCCATATGCTCTGCGCCCTTTGCCATTAATCGCATCTGAACCGACTCTTCGATTATTGTCTTAACCGTAACCACTGTCGGAACCCCCAGTATCATGCCGGGAAGCCCGAACAAATTGCCCCCGACGGTGACGGACGCTATAATCCACAACGGGCTTACTCCCACGTTTCCTCCCACAATTTTGGGGTCCAGGAAATTTGCATCCAGCTGCTGAACAACTATAATTATTAACATGGCCGTCAAAGCCTTAGGAGCATCCACAAAAAATGACACGGCAACCACAGGTACGGAGCCAATTATAGGTCCGAAATAAGGTATTAAGTTGAATGTCCCTATAATCGTTCCCATAAGCAGCGCATATGGTACTTTAAATACGAAAAATGCCAGTGAGCATATGATGCTCACAATCATGGAATCCAACAGCTTCCCATTTAAAAAGCTTTTAAATGTTCTATTTGCCAGCGAAAAAATATGAATTACCTTTGTGGCATTTCGGTTGTCACAAAAAGCATATATAAATCTTTTCCCCCTTGCAAGTATATCCTCCTTTTCAATAAGCATATAAATATTGATTATGAAGCTCGTAACAATTGTGACGGTACTTGCACCGATATTTGCCGCAAATCCCAGCAATATGCCTGCTGATCCGGTTAAAAAATTGTTCAGCATCCTTATTACGGATTCGCTGGCCTCTAAAATATATTTTGCTGCAAGCTGCACATAGTAATTGTCAATTTTATTTTTGACATCTGTTACTATCTGTACAATATCAAGGTTACCCTCCATTATGAAATATACTATGCTGCTGATATTTTCAAGTATTTTAGGAAGAAGCTTATATATTGCAAAACCTATCACTCCCACAGTAATTATGCACGCAAGAAGTATTCCCTGACAGCGCCTCACCCTCAACATTCTTGTAAAAAATGTCACCAGAGAATCCAGAAGATACGCAATCACAACAGCATAAATAACAGGCCTAAAAGCTTCCTTCAGCCAACAAAGAGTTCCATCGCTGAAAACCATAAGCAGAATTATAAGAATAGCAAACAATATGGGCAGCATCAACCTCAATATACTTTTATATCTTTCTATATTAACACCCCTTACATTACTTTAGCCTGCCCCCTATATACAACTCCCTGCTTTCCGTTTACAGTAAGTATTTCTCCGTCCTTTATTACCTTCATGCAGTCCTCTGCTCCCACCACAACTTCCTTGCCTAAGTTCAGTGCCGCAATGAATGCGTGGGATGTGAGGCCGCCCTCTTCCACGATAATCGCGGATGCTCTCTCCATATAATCAATTACATCCCTGTCCGTTGCCGTCATTACTATTATATCCCCATCTTCAAATTTATCTCTCAATTCGGCAACATTTTTTGCAACTCTCGCTCTTCCTATTATAGTTTCCTTTCCCGCACCTGCCTTTTTATACAAAAGCTCGCTGACCACATGAACTTTCAGTAAATTCGTACTTCCGGTTATTCCCACAGGTACCCCAGCCGTAATAACTATTAAATCTCCGTTTTCTATATATCCAAGCTCCAATGCGCTTTCGACGGATTTATCAATTATATCGTCAGTTGAATTCATCATGCTTATTTTTATGGGATAAACTCCCCAATAAAGAGACATTCTCCTCATTACGTGGTCGCTTACTGTGGCTGCTATAATAGGTGCCGCAGGTCTGTATTTTGATACAGCCGCAGCTGTATAGCCTGATGCCGTTGCAGAAATAATTGCTGAAGCCTGCAAATCCAGAGATGTCCTGCAGGTAGCCAGACTGATAGAATCCGTTATGCTGTTTGATGAGCCTATTTTAGACTTCAATATATCCTCATAATCCAGAGAATTTTCTATCATTTCGGCAATTCTTGCCATTGTCTGCACAGCTTCCAGCGGATAGTTCCCGGAGGCTGTTTCTCCGGACAGCATTATGGAGTCTGATCCCTCAAATATTGCCGTAGCCACGTCTGAAACTTCAGCTCTCGTAGGCCTTGGATTTCTCATCATGGAATCCAGCATCTGAGTTGCCGTAATAACTGGTTTTCCCGCATCGTTACATTTCTTTATGAGGGTTTTCTGAACGAGAGGCACCTCTTCAGCGGGGATTTCCACCCCAAGGTCTCCTCTTGCAACCATTATTCCGTCAGAAACTTCAATTATTTCATCAATATTCTCCACACCCTGCCTGTTTTCTATCTTTGATATAATCATAATATTGTCAGCATTGTTATCTTCTAAAATTCTTCTTATGGAAATAACATCCTCCGCTTTCCTTATGAAGGATGCAGCTATGTAATCAACGTCCTGTTCAATTCCAAACTTTATGTCTTCAATATCCCTGTCTGTGAGAGCAGGGAGATTTATATTTACGTTAGGAACATTTATCCCTTTTTTATTTTTAACTGTTCCGCCATTTTTAACAATACATTTTAAATCCGTATCATTGATTTTTTCAACAGCCTCAAGGCTGATGAGCCCGTCATCAACAAGTATGATATCCCCCGCATTTATGTCTTCAGCAAATCCATCGTATGTAACACTTACTATGCTGCTGTTTCCAAGAATCTCTCTTGACGTAAATATAAATTCCTGCCCCTTCACAAGTTCGGCTGCTCCGTTTTCAAAATCCCTTGTTCTGATTTCAGGCCCCTTTGTGTCAAGCATTATAGCCGTGGATGCTCCCAGCTCTTCTCTCACCTTTTTTATTACATCTATCTTTGCCTTGTGCTCCGCGTGCGTTCCGTGGGAAAAATTCAGTCTTGCTACATTTAATCCGTTCAGAACCAGCTCCCTGAATTTCATTTCACTTTCCGAAGACGGACCTATTGTACAGACAATTTTAGTCTTTCTCATATACTCCTCCTTAACCATAGAACGACGGGTTTCCCCATCGTTTCTGTTTTTTTCATATAGATAATATTTTTGTAAGTTCATATGTTGTTTCGTCAAACTTTTTCTCAATAGACAGGGCTTCATCTATATCCATATCAAATATCTCGCTGCCTCTCACTCCCAATGCTCTGTTTTTAACCGAGCCTATTAAAAGCTCTGCCGCTTTTGCTCCCATACGGCTTCCCACGAGTCTGTCAAAGGCAGATGGAGTTCCTCCTCTTTGAGTATACCCCAGTACGGAATATCTTGTGCTTATACCTGTCTTTCCTTCAATTGTCTCACTGATGTCCTTGGCATCTCCGGCACCTTCTGCAAGGATTATAATGCTGTGCTTCTTTCCCCTGGCTCTTCCCTGCATTATTTTGTCGCATACTTCATCAATATTATATTCAACCTCAGGTATAATAACAATTTCAGCTCCGCCTGCCAGCCCTGCATAAAGTGCTATATCTCCGCAGTTTCTCCCCATTACCTGTATTACATTAGTCCTCGAATGTGATGATGAAGTATCTCTGATTTTTTCAACAGATTCCAGCACTGTTGTCAGAGCGGTGAAAAAACCAAGCGTATATTCCGTATACGGAAGGTCATTGTCAATTGTGCCTGGAATGCCAATCACAGGAACGCCTGCTTTTCCCAGCTCATTTGCTCCCCTGAACGTTCCGTCACCGCCTATTGCAACGATTCCGTCTATACCCAGGTACTTGATATTCTTAAGTGCCTTGTCAAATCCTTCTCCACCTCTGAATGCAGTACTTCTTGCACTCCCTAATACAGTTCCTCCCCTGTGTATTATATCAGCAACGGATGAGAGGTTCATTTCTATGCTGTCTCCCTCCACAAGCCCCCTGAATCCGTCCTTTATTCCTAACACATTTACATTGTTATAAATTGAATACCTCACAACCGCTCTTATTGCGGCATTCATTCCCGGTGCATCACCGCCGCTGGTAAGTACTCCTATTTTTCTCATAATAACCTCCTGATAATGGAGCAACAATGGATGCCAGCTAGTATGCCTGAGCCATCAATTGTTCTTCATAGCAATATTTTTTTCTCCCAATAAGGCTTTCAGCTTTTCAATCAATTCCTTACTGTCAATATTTACCCAATTTTTCTCCGGTAAAACCATATTTGCCTTTTCCTGCTGATTGTATATTATAACACAATCATTTCCGGAGTACACGGAAATAGTGTTAAGCAGCTCTTTTTTTATGTCTTTGTAATGCTCCGAATCCGCAACCTTTAAGTATACCTTTCGTGAAGCCTGTTTTTCCGGTGTGGATGGCATTTCTTTTTTTAATTCCGTAATTTTGTTGCATATGAGCTTTGGTGCATCTTCTTCTGATGCATCTATATTACCCTCAACAAGCACTATACTGTCTTCATGTAAAATTTCTCTGTATCTCTCGTAAATTTGCGGAAAAATTATTACCTCAACCGTTCCGTATAAATCTTCCAGTGTAACGAATGCCATCATATTGTTATTTTTAGTTATTTTATTTTGTTTTTTAATAATTATTCCGCCAATTATTACCCTGCTTCCGTCAGTTATCCCGCTGTTATTTTCAGATTCCCCGATTTCGGCTATTTCGCTGGTATTGGTCGTAGCTGACTTCTCAAGCTCCTTTTCATACTCTGATAATGGATGTCCGCTTAAGTATACTCCAACCATCTCCTTTTCCATAGACAACAGAACCTTTTCATTAAATTCAGGCAAATTCGGAAGTTCATCCCTGTTTGAAAAATCTGTACTGATTGAAACAGCATCGTCAAACAATGAAAATTGGCCTTCTATGTTTTTTTTCTTTTGACTGACAACCGTATCTATGATTCTTTCATATACTTCAATAAGCTGGGCACGCCTTGCATTTAAGAAATCAAAAGCTCCACATTTTATAAGGGATTCAATCTGTCTCTTGTTAAGAACACCCTGGTCCACCTTTGTGCAGAAATCTGAAAAGGAAACAAATTTTCCTTTCTCTTCCCTTGCTTTTATAATTTCTGCAATCACGTTAGTGCCCACATTTTTTACCGCAGCAAGTCCAAAACGTATTTTTCCCTTTTCTACGGTAAATTTACCGCTGCTTTCATTTACATCAGGAGGAAGGATCTCTATTCCCAGCCTCTTGCACTCTCTGATATACAGAGATACTGTTCCTGAACTGCCCATAATGCTTGAAATCAAAGCAGCCATAAATTCCACAGGATAGTAAAGCTTCAGCCATGCTGTCTCATATGCAAGTGCGGCATATGCCACTGAATGGGCCTTAGGAAATGCATACTTTGCAAATTCAACCATTAAATCGTATATGTCATTGGCTGCCTGCTCGTCAACGCCGTTGTTAACAGCGCCCAGTATGGCAGATTCTCCCTTTTCTGCAGCCTTTCCATATATGAAGTTCTTTCTTTCCTCAAGCATGACGCTCATTTTTTTCTTTCCCATTGCACGTCTCAGAAGGTCTGAGCGTCCCATAGTAAACCCGCCTACATCTCTTACAATCTGCATTACCTGCTCCTGGTATACCATACAGCCATATGTAACGTTCAGAATATGCTCAAGCTTAGGATGAAGATAAGTAACAGAATTAGGGTTAAGTTTATTTTTTATATAAACGGGTATTTGTCCCATTGGACCCGGTCTGTACAGAGCATTGGCTGCTGACAGATTTTCAAATTCCGTCGGCTTAAGCTCGCTTAGAAACGCTCTCATGCCGGAGCTTTCAAACTGGAATATCCCCAGTGTCTCTGCATTTGCAAACAGCTTGTAAACTCTGCTGTCATCATATCTGCAGCTGCTGAAATCAACCTTTACACCATGCTCTTTTTCAATCAGCTCTATGGCATCCCTTATAACCGTTAGTGTTCTAAGCCCCAAAAAGTCCATTTTCAAGAGACCAAGCTCTTCAAGCTCCACCATGTTGAACTGTGTCGTTATAATATCCTTGTTTCTTGACAGTGGCACATATTCCGTAACATCCTCTTTGGAAATAAGCACCCCCGCCGCATGAGTTGACGCATGCCTCGGCAGCCCTTCAACCTTCAAAGCCATATCAATTAGCTTCTTGACCTTCATATCACCGTCGTATAAGTCCTTAAGCTCCTTGTTTACTTCAAGCGCTTTTGATATGGTCATTCCCAAACTCATAGGCACCTTTTTCGCAATGAAATCCACCTCTCCGTAAGAAAGATTAAGTGCTCTTCCCACATCCCTCAACGAGCCTCTTGCTGCCATGGTACCAAATGTTATAATTTGCGCAACCTTTTCTTTACCGTACTTGCTCCTTACATAATCTATGACCTCCTCACGGCGCTCATAGCAGAAGTCAACGTCTATATCCGGCATGCTCACACGCTCAGGGTTTAAAAACCTTTCAAAAATCAGGCTGTATTCAATTGGGTCTATATTTGTTATCTTCATGGAGTACGCCACAAGGCTTCCTGCAGCTGAACCTCTTCCCGGCCCAACCATTATTTTGTTATCTCTGGCATATTTTATAAAGTCCCAGACTATGAGAAAGTAATCCACGTAGCCCATCTGCTCGATAACTCCGATTTCGTAATCCAGTCTCTCTTGCAGCTCTTCCGTAATATTTCCGTATCTTTCAGCCAGTCCCTTCTGGCATATTTTTCTGAAATACCCCGACTTCGTGTAGCCCTGCGGTATTTTGAATTCAGGAAGATGCACAGTATCAAAATCAAGCTCCACATTGCATCTATCTGCTATGTCCGCAGTGTTTTTCAATGCTTCCTCAGGGAAAAGCTCTACCATTTCATCATAGGATTTCAGGTAGAACTCATCAGATGGGAACTTCATCCTATCTTCATCTGCCACAGTATTCTGCATCTGTATGCATAGAAGAACATCGTGAAAGTATGCGTCCGCCTTGTTTATATAATGAACATCATTGGTTGCAACAAGCTTTATACCCGTCTCCCGGCTTATTTTTATAAGCTCTCGGTTAACTGCCTGCTGCTCCTTCATTCCATGGTCCTGAAGCTCTAAAAAGAAGTTATTTCCTCCGAATATTTCCTTATACAGCAAGGCTGTTTTCACAGCCTCCTCATAATTTCCGTCAAGAAGGTATGACTGAACCTCTCCAGCCAAGCAAGCGCTTAGAGCAATTATTCCTCTGCTGTTTTCTCTGAGTATCTCATGGTCTATACGCGGTTTATAATAATATCCGTCCACAAAACCCGCGGAGCAAAGCTTTATAATATTTTTCCATCCCTCGTAATTTTCGGCAAGCAACACTAAATGATATTGGCTTTTATCCTTTTGCGGATCCTTATCCGTCATTCTACGAGGCGATACATATGCTTCAAATCCCAATACCGGCTTTATTCCGGCTTTTTTTGCCTGCTTGAAAAATTCCACAACACCATACATGGAGCCGTGGTCCGTAATGGCCAGGGAGTCCATGTTAAGCTCCTTTGCTTTGTTCACCAATTCTTCAATTCTGCACGCACCGTCAAGAAGGCTGTATTCGGTGTGCACATGTAGATGTGTAAATTTATTGTTCATAGCTATATAATCCCATAAATAAATATTCCTATGACACCTGTAGCAAGCATAATTTTCATAGGATCAAGCTTATACTTTCTCAGCACAAATAACCCTATGGCAACCAAGGCTACTGAAATAAAATTTATATCATTAAGAGTCATATTTCCAATAGTAACATCCTCAGATTTAAAAACAGCAAGCAGCAATATTGATATTCCCGCAGATGCTATCAGTGAAACAACTGCCGGTCTCAGTCCCTTAAGCACACCCTGAATACTGGATAAGTTCTTATATTTGAAGTAAAAGTAGGCTAAAGTAAGCACTATTATGCATGAGGGTGTCACGCTGCCCACAGTGGCAACTATGGCACCCGGCAAACCCGCAACCTTTGTTCCCACAAACGTTGAAGCATTAAGTGCAATAGGTCCCGGTGTCATTTGGGAGATTGTGAGCAAATCCGCAAATTCCGCCAAAGACAGCCATTCATGTACCTCGAGAACCTGATGTTCTATCAAAGGAAGAGAAGCATAGCCTCCCCCAATGCTAAATAATCCTATCTGAAAAAAACTCCAGAACACTTCTAATAATATCATGACTGTCTGCCCTCCTTCTTGTAAATGTTGTAGTAAAAGCCTCCGAAGGCTCCGCTTAATATTATTATCAGTGCGGCATTTATATTAAATACGACGGCAGCAATAAACGATACAATCATGACAAGTATGTATACAATGTTTTTAGTTTTAATAATATCTTTTACCATCTTGATTATAACGTCTAAAATCACTGCTGCAATTCCTGCTCTCATTCCAAGCAGCAGAGCGTTTATAATTCTATTTTCCTTGAAGATATCATAAAATTGTGCTACAACAGTTATAATGATAAGAGGAGGGAGCACAGTTCCCAGTATCGTTACAAATGCTCCAAATACACCAGCAATTCTATATCCTACCATTATTGAGGTATTGACAGCAATGGCTCCCGGCGCTGACTGTGAAATTGCAACAAGATTCAACATTTCCTCCTCATCAATCCATTTGAGCTCTTCAACAAATTTCTTTCTCATCAGCGGAACAATTACATATCCTCCCCCTATGGTAAAAGCGCTCAGAGTAAATGTCGACCAAAACAACTTCAAATAAAACTTAAAATTTCTTTCCATTTTCATTTCCTTCTTTACAATATATTACATGAGAGGTGCAAATATTTTAAGAATAGTTCTTATTATCTTTTTCACCTTCGATATGCCTCTCACTTTTTCCAATGTTATTTTTTCGCTTGCCTCCAATGCTTTCAGAGTGCTTTTCTTGACCTGCTCAACACTGCTTGTTCTATACATCCATACCCCGCATTCAAAATGAAGATAAAGACTTCTGTAATCAAGATTTATGGTCCCCACAACCGCATATCTGTCATCAACTACAAATGTCTTTCCGTGATTGAAGCCCGGTGTATATTGATAAATAGAAACCCCCGCCTCCAGCAGTTCTTCGTAGCTTGACTGAGTTACCGCAAATGCATATTTTTTATCAGGAATGTTCGGAGTGAGTATTCTCACATCCACACCTCTCTTAGCTGCCAGGCATAATGCCACCATCATTTTATTGTCCGCTATGAGGTATGGCGTTTCAATATAAATATAATTTTCCGCCTGATTAATAAGGTTTAAATACACTGCCTCGCTCACGTGTTCATCGTCCATGGGACTGTCATCAAATGGCTGTACAAAGCCGTGGCAATTACATTTGTCTTCCATCTCCGGAGAAACAAATCTGCTGTAATCCTCTTTTGTTTTTCTCAAAAAAGTCCACATGGACAGGAACATGACAGTAAGGCTCCAAACCGCATCCCCCTGTATTTTAATTGCACAGTCTCTCCAATGGCCAAATTTTTCGCGTTCATTAATATATTCATCCGCAATATTTGACCCTCCGGTAAATCCGGTTTTCCCGTCTATAACCACAATTTTTCTGTGATCTCTGTTATTGAGACGAAAGGAAAGCACAGGAATAAACGGATTGAAAACACAGCATTTAATTCCATATGCCTCCATTTGCTTATTATATCTGAAAGGCAGCTTAAACATGCATCCAACATCGTCATAAATCAGTCGCACATCAACTCCCTTTGCAGCCTTTTCCTTTAATATTTCAAGTATCGAATTCCACATAACACCTTCTTCTATTATGAAAAATTCAAGAAAGATAAATTTTTCCGCACTTTTTAATTCATTTAAAAGCCGGTTGAAAAATTCTTCTCCCGAGGGCAGAAACTCGGTATGCGAGTTGTTATACACAGGGCAAAGCGTATATTTCTCAATATACTTACATTGATTATACGCAACGCTGTTTTCTTCCTTAAGCATATTGACCGTTTCCGGATTCTGATTCATAAACTCCTTCATTTTATCAGTAATCTGCGACATGCTTATTTTCATTTTGCTTGTTAGCCCCGTTCCTCCCACCATCAAATAAAATAATCCTCCAAAAACCGGAAAAATCATTATGGGTATTATCCACGCAACTTTATAAGCAGGGTCGCTCCTGCTATTTAATATGTATAGTACTGCCAATATGCTTATGGCCGTAAAAAGCATGTCAAACCAAAAAAAGTAATTGCTAAATTTGACTACCATAACTATCAGCGTAAAAAGCTGCATCAAAATAGAAAGAGATACAAGTACTACCCTGTTAAACAATATATTTCTTATTCTTTGCATAAAGCACCAACTGATGATTATTTTTGTTTCTGATTATTGATTGTATCAAATAATGAGAATTTTGTAAATAGCACTCCGATTTGCCATAGAAAAAGGCATGACATAATAAAAGAGCCGCTGTGCGGCTCTTCAGTATTATTTGCTATGATATTACGTTGTTTAAAATCTGATCTTTTTGTGTTGCGCTGTGCTTTCTTACAAACAACACATAGCCTACACAGAACAGTGCTGCAAGCGCATATGATGCCGTGTAGCTTCCTTCCATTCCAACGAGCTTGTCGAGATTCAATCCGATAGGTGCGTGGAATATAAAGCTTAATGTAACAAAGAAATAGAATACTCCGGGGATCAATGAAACCAGGTAGTTCTTTCCTGTTATATACAGATAAACAGATATTGTTGCCAAAGCAAATGTAGCTACAAACTGATTTGTAAATGCAAAGTATCTCCAAAGAATGTTGAATCCCTGTGGGCTTTGCTTAGCATAGTACAATACGAATATAGCCGGTATAAACAGACATGCTGTTGTTATAATTCTGTTTCTTGAAACTTTCTGGTCAATGTTAAACTGCTCAGCAACCATAAGTCTCAACGATCTGAACGCTGTGTCTCCTGATGTTATAGGAAGTACTATAACTCCTACGATGGCTATCATGCCGCCTATTGGTCCAAGGAAAGTTTTTGAAACCATTCCTACTATTATAGTTGGTGCCGTAGCCACGTCTGTTCCTCTTCCGAACAATACCATAGCTCCTGCTGCCCAGCACATTGCTATGAAGCCCTCAACAAGCATCATGTTAAAGAATGTAGTTCTTCCTTCTTTTTCACTCTTAACAGTTCTGGAAATCAAGGTAGCCTGCGTTGCATGGAATCCTGACATTATACCGCATGCAACCGTAATGAAGAATACAGGGATGAACGGTAACTTCTGCGGGTGCTGGCTGAACATTCCTGAGAATGAAAGGTTCGTAAGGTTTGCACCTCCGTCAAGCATAACTCCGGCAAAAATTCCCACTGCTGAAAGAATTAAAAATCCTCCAAATATAGGATATACTCTTCCTATTATTGCGTCTATTGGGAACAATGTAGCTACAAGGTAGTAGAGGAATATCAATCCGTAAACTATCCATACAGTAGGATTTGAAACTGCAGCTTCCTGTGAAAGAACCTGTGTAACAATCAAGTCTCCAGGTGTGTATACAAAAACAACCCCTACCAGGAACATCAATATCCACAGGAAGAAGTTATACGCTTTAATAACTTTATTTCCAAGATATTTTTTTATTAATTTAGGCATTTGTGCTCCGCCGTTTCTCATAGAAATCATTCCTGAGAAATAGTCGTGCATTGAACCGGCTATAACGCATCCTATTGGAATAGTTATAAATGCCACAGGTCCGAACAGTATACCCTGAATAGGTCCGAATATAGGTCCTGTGCCCGCTATATTCAGCAATTCAATCAATGAGTTTTTCCATTTTTTCATTACTACAAAGTCCACACCGTCAGCCTTTGCAATTGCCGGTGTTTCTCTGTCATCCGGTCCAAATACTTTTTCACAGAAAGCTCCGTAAAAGTATCCGCCGACAACAAGAATTATAATTCCGATTAAAAATGTTGCCATAAAAAATTACCTCCTTATTTTAAATAAAAATACTGTAAAATAAATAATATTGTACTCTTTATTTCACATTTTCATTTTACTCATATTATAGCTTCATGTCAATATTTATTTACACCCGTTCCATTTTTTTCAATAAATTGAAATATATCATTATAACAAATTTACAACCCTGTGCAATATACCCTTATTTTTTTGCAGCATAGCAGCTCAGCATATAAGAAAGCGTACCGCATACCACAAGCACAATAAATCCCGAAAGAAAAAGCTCCGGCGATTCAGTCTGCGGCAATATGGCAATTATAGAGCCCAATACCAGCCCCAATATTGTATAATATGTCATTCCGTATGCATGCTCAAAAAGAAGAGATATAATCTTTGCAAACAGCAGGACACTCAGTACAAATCCAATTCCAAGAAAAAATATAAACGCTATATTCAAATCTGATATGGCTCCTATGACAGTCTCATAAGCACCCATGTACATAAGAATAATGGATGCGCTTATACCCGGTATTATGGTGCCAAAGCCTATTATTATGCCATATATCACTACGTGAACAGGACTTGTTTCCACATCCTTTATTATATTGACAGCATTGTTTTCGAGATATGTAATTATCAAGGTAAAGGTTAATGAGATTATAAACGGGGCAAGATATTTGTTTCTATACCCTTTTTTGTTTGCCTCATTTACGACCGCAGGGAACGTTCCCAGCATAAGTCCCGCAAAAGCGAATCTGACACCTTTTTCGTAATTTTGAAAAAGCAATTCTATTATTTGGCTAAATAATAGAACGCCGGCTCCACCACCTATTCCCACAGGTATAAAAAACAGCAAATTTTGTTTGAAATTTCTGTCGAAATGCGCTATGAAATATGTAATTTTATCATAAAGCCCGAAAATAACAGCCAAAGCGCCACCACTTACCCCCGGAGCTATTGCACCGGCTCCCATTGCCATTCCCTTTAAAAATCCTGACATAAAATTCATATTACCACACACCCTATGTTATTTGCTGCTTGGTATAATTATATATTCAAATATTTTCGCAAACAATAAAATTTTGTCACATTGCATTTATTATTTATTCATTAATATATTTGTTTTTATATTTTACTACGCTTAACCCAATTAAAATCGGCCTCCCGCTTTACAGATAAATCCTGTAAAACGTAGAGGCCGTCTCATTCCTGTTTAATAGTTTTCACAGTTAAGCTGGTAATACCCCTGCGGATAATGACAAATCGGGCATATTTCAGGCGCACAATCGCTCCATACAAGATTTCCGCATATCATGCATACCCATACAGTGCTGTATGTCTTGCAAAAAACCTGACCATTTCGTATGTTCTGAGCAAGCTGATTAAATCTGTACTGCTGGTGACGCTCAATAAGAGCAATACCTTCAAACATATTCGCAATATCAAAATATCCTTCTGTCCTGGCTGCTTCCGCATACTGCATGAACAGTTCGTTTCCCTCGTATCCTTCAGCCTCTGCTGCGGTCTCGAGATTCTCAAGTGTCGTGGGCATTGTTCCCTGCAGCATAAATCTCATCCATATTTCCGCATGCTGCTGCTCGTTCCTTGCAGTCAAATCAAATATGTTGCCGATTTGCTGATATCCTTCTCGCCGCGCGTGCTCGGCACTGATATTGTATCTTGTGCTTTCTGTTGCTTCAAGCTCGAAAGCTGTCTGTAAGTTTTTATATGTCTGGCTATTGATAAAATCATTTACCATATGTTCACATCCCCTAAGTATTATACATTATATTATGTATTGCTTTATAAGGTGTGAAGCATATACTAAATTTTCAACAGTTACTCTTCTGTCAGTCTTTCATCATTCAAAATTTCTTTTAAACCCTTCACTCAACTCTTTTTCCGTATCCAAATCCCTGTAATATTCAGCTATCAGCATGGAAGCAGGTTCAACAGCTTCAGTATAAAGTCTGTATAATTCGTCATTAATTTCAATGCATTCTTTAACCGGCTTAAAGCTCATGACCAGACCCGACATACCGTCATAATTTCCTGACATCCTGAGTCCTGCTGTTATGAGAGCCCTTTTAGCCAAGCCAGGTGAAACGAGAAAGTCCAAATAAAATTTCATCGATTTCAATGCTTTATACACATCCTTCTCAGAAGCTCCCTCAAAAAACCACGATATCACCTGTACGCTGCGTGAGTTTGCCGCAATATGGGATGTGGGTCTGAACATAACAGGATTCAAATTGCTTTTCAGCATAAAAAGCCTATCAAATTCCGTTTCAATAGTACTGTGAGAAAGATTTTCTCTCTCTTTCTGTCTTATAAAAGGATGGCACTGGCTATCCAGCATGAAATGACATATGAATCCTGCTATATAGGCAGCTGCTCCCTCATAATCAGAGCATGACCGAATGACTTTCCTTGCATTTTCAAAAAACAAATCTGCATTCATACCATGCAGGCGGTGGCCTGTCCTGCTTATATCATTTGCTTTCAAAGGCTTATAATAAAACAGGATATCCGGACCATGAAGCCCTATGTTAAATAAAGTTATATTTTCATTAATAATTTTCTTTATATTTCCATCCAACAGTTCCAGCACTTCATGGCCGAAGCAATAATGAGCATACGTAGTTGGCATTACATCCTCCCTGATTTATCCCAAAACAAACACACTATCTGTTGACATCACCGCTGTACTTTTCTCTTTTAGCAAGTACCGACAGCAACCCCAGAGCAATCGAGAGAAATGCCGATGCCAATACTCTATATTGACCGGGAATCATGAATACGAAATAAGCCATATGAAGTCACCCTTTCTCATTTCAGAACCCTCTCAATGGAAAGCAGTTTTTCCTTTATATGAAGTCCGCTGCCATAACCAACCAAGCTTCCGTCCGCGCCAATTACTCTATGGCACGGTATGAAAATCATTATAGGATTCCTGTTATTTGCCATTCCAATCGCTCTTGATGCCTTTGGATTTCCTACAGCTTCAGCTACCTGCTTATAGCTTCTCGTCTCTCCGTATGGAATATTGCAAAGGGCATTCCAGACCTTCTTCTGAAACTCTGTTCCCTCGGGGTTCAGCGGCAGGTCAAAGTTAGTCCTTCTGCCGCATAGGTAATCTGTCAGTTGTTCATATGCCTTTCTTATGAGCTCTGTCTCTTGTATGTGCGATATGCATTCACTGATGCCTTCAGCAACTTCCATTGATATAATTTCTGTTCCGTTATCACTTATGGACATCCTTCCGATTTCAGTATCATAAAAAAAAGTATTTTTCACAAGTTGCTCCCAATTATAATTTTATTGATATAATATAACATTAAGCGCCTTTATTCAACATTTATTCAACTGCTCTTGTCTATGTCTGCAAATTCTATTCTCACCATTTCACCCAGACTATCATAGTTAATGACTCTGCAATTATCCAATGAATATATATTCTCATTTTTTCTGCACGGAAGCTTTATTGTGAATATACTTCCTTTTCCCATCTTGCTTGAAGCCTTTATGCTTCCTCCGTGCATTTCAGTTATAGCTTTTGCAAGCCTTAAGCCTGTACCGCTGCCTTCTGCTTTTCTCGAAAGAGATTTATCAATTTGTCCAAATCTATTGAATATGTTATTCAGATAATTTTTCTTAATGCCTATACCCTCATCCGCAACGGATATCTCTACAGAATCGTCCTTTACTAAGACATTTACATTTATTTCCCCTTCTTGCCTTGAAAATTTAACGGCATTTGATAATATATTAAGCAGAACCCTTTCAATTCCTTCAACATCCACCATCATATACTTTTCTTCCAAATTAGTATCAAATACAAACTTTAGCTTATTTTCATCAATTATTTTGGATACTGCACTAACAACCTCCTCCACAAGCTCAACTATGTTCACATAGTTGTGGTTCAGCTTGTACAACCCCGTCTCAATTTTATGTAAATCTAACATATTATTTACCACCTTCATTAATCGGAAGCTGTTTTGTTTAATCGAATCAAGACTGAATTTTATTTTGTCAAACCCTTCATTTTCCTCGTCGCACTTTATATAAAGCTCTATGAGCTGCGCTGCGCTGTAAATTATGTTCAAAGGAGTTTTAAACTCATGAGAAGCATTTATGAACAATTCATCGTTTATCTTTATGTTTTCTTCAATATTTATATCCCCACCATTTTCAGCGCATATCTCCTCGTAACTTTCGCCTGTACCAATTCTCGCAGCGGAATCTGCGTTTGCAACAAAAGGTATAACATGAGCACTTTTCAACTTATACATATACCCTCCCCCTTCCGGTTTATCATTTGTTATTTACTTATATACCTATACATTCGTATTTTAAACAATAAAATTTATATGAAAACGAATAATTATTTCAAAAAAAATTTTTTTTAACAAAAATAATGTCGAAATTTATCAACTCCAATATAGTATTGTTGATTTCCAAGTATAGTGATATAATTTTCATCATATTATTCAAGAGGTTATTTATGGATATTAACTTTTCAAATTATGTAAATCTATTGTCTGATTGCACCTTGTGTCCGAGAAATTGCCATGCGGACAGGCTGAATGGAAAGAAAGGATATTGCAGAGAATCTGACGCCCTGATTGTTTCAAGAGCGGCTCTCCATATGTGGGAGGAGCCATGCATCTCCGGAGAAAGAGGTTCAGGCACTGTCTTTTTCAGCGGGTGTTCCCTTGGATGCGTATATTGCCAGAATTATAATATTTCAAGAGGACTTACCGGTAAAGAAATTTCAATTGAGAGGTTTTCGGAAATCTTTAAGGAACTTCAGCAAAAGGGCGCACACAATATTAACCTTGTGACTCCAAGCCACTATATACCTCATATTGTTGAAGCTGTAACCCTCAGCCGCAAAAGCGGTTTAACAATTCCCGTGGTATTCAATACCGGTGGATATGAAAAAATCGAAACATTGAAATTACTGGAAGGCATTGTGGACATATATATGCCAGATTTAAAATATATGGATGAAACCGTCTCCCTTAAATACTCAAACTGTCCTGATTATTTTTACTATGCATCAGAAGCAATAAAGGAAATGTCCCGGCAGGTTGGAACGCCTGAATTTGATTCGGAGGGCATCATGAAAAAAGGAGTGATAGTCCGTCACATGATGCTTCCGGGATATCTTGAGGATTCCAAAAAAATTATTAAGCATCTGCACGAAACATTCGGAGACAAAATATACATGAGTATAATGAACCAGTATACGCCTCTCCCTCATGTAGAAAAGTATCCGGAAATAAACAGAACTATAACTTATGACGAATACGAGGAACTTATAGATTATGCCATAAGCATAGGAGTTGAGAACGGATTCATTCAGGATGGAGAAACACAGTCTGAAAGCTTTATTCCTGATTTTAACGAGGAAGGAGTATAAATCCTTCCTGATATGCCGTATCAGCTTCTATATTGCTGTGTCAAAGTGTACTTTGTCGTCAAATTTTTTTAAATTTAAGCTCGCTTTTTGAATGAATATCGAGCTTGCTATAAATACTTTTTAGTATAGTTCTCACGGTTGTTTCAGATATATACAGCTTGCCGGCAATTTCTCTGGCACTGAATCTGTCTCTGGCAAGTGCCGCAACTTCACGCTCCCTTGGAGTCAGCGGCGAGCTGTAAGATAAAACTGCTTTCTTTATTGCAGCCACTCCCATCGTCTGACGTTTGCCGAGAGCCATCAGATCACGAAAACCCTTCTTATCCGTGACAGAAGCCTCTGCCGATTCCAAAAGCGGATAAAGTGAATTTATCTGCTGCGCCAGCGGAAGATAAACCTTATCCGGCAGCGCTATGTTAAGAGCGTGATTCAGATATTCCTGAGCCTCACTGTGGTTACCACCATTAAGTTTAGCAATTGCAAGGTATTTAAGATTGTACAACTTGGCCATCGCATATTTCATCTTTTCATTTTCATTATTATATGTGTCTGAGAAAAAACTTGAAATTCCGTAGAATTCATTATAGCGCTGCTCCATGAGCAAAATTTTCATATAAAGAAACTGTGCGTAAGGAACAACAGGAGCATACAGAACCTTTTTTATGCTTTCAATATCCATAATCCACGGTGCAACTCCTTCCTTGACACCAAGAATAAGACTTATGACGGAAAGACATAAATCCGCCATATTCTTCATATATAAATTCGTACTTTCTTTTTTATATTTTTTTATATTGTTTACAGCTGTTAGATATTTACATGCATCACCCCTGAGTATGGCAATTCTGGCAAATACCAGCTCTGCGCACATACATATACCCATATGATTAGTGCCTCGTGCACTGTAGAGAGCCTTATGGCACAAAATTTCAGCTTCATCCTCTTCACCTCTCATGAGCATTGTCTCAGCCCTCATGACGATGCTTACCGGGCCCACTCCCTGGATGCCGGCAATATTTCTATACAACACTTCCACTTCATCAATCTGTTCAAGTATATTTTCAAGCTTGCCCGGCTCTCTCCAAAACATATCCAGAGAAGACGGCGCCGAAAAAAGCCACGTCGCAGTGCCGCATCTTATCATGCCGGAGTGTCCACCAAGCACACTGAGCGCTGTTTTTTGACCTTCAATCATTTTAGAGATATCATTAAAATCTCCCATTGACTTCATAAGCATGAATTCGCCTTTTATCCTGTGTATTTCCACTTCGCAAATATTCCTGTTTTCAATAGTTCTCTGCAGAAGAAGGCATACTTTTTCATACGATTCATATTGCCCGCATGCAAGCGTCATATATCCAAGCTCAAGCATTGTGTACGGATATTTGCACATTATATCCTCAGGGCATTCATCTATCAACAATTCAATAAATTCCGGCTGATATTTTTGCTTCTGGTTGTCAAAATACTCTCTGCTGTACGGCATAGCCAGTATTGCATCAAAATCTCTAACCTTTAAAAAAAACTTGGCCGCCTGACAATACTGGGAAATTGAGGCATAGGACTTTCCCGCCCTGTAGAAAACCTCTCTTCTATACTCCTCAGAGCAATGATTATTGAAGCTATTTTGTAAATAATTACGCAGAATACTGTGTATGCTGTAAATTTGCGCATCCGGACGATATTGTATAAAGTCATTTGTTTTAAGAAGCTCTTCAAGCTTGTCAGGCAGGACATCCCGGTCAACCATTATTGCTGCCTGGGGTGCTGTAAAGCTCTCCATCACAGAAACAGAAATCAGCAAATTCTTCTCTTCAGCTGAAAGGTTGTTCCAGATAGCATTTTCTACTAAACGTTCAATATCAAATGTAAAATTAAAGGTGCTGCTTCGCATGTAGTTTATAATTTGAAGTTTGACGGCAGATATCCATCCTCCGGTGCTCATGAACACATTTTCCAGTTCATCATCAGTGAGCCGTATACCCTCAATCCTGAAAAGACTGGCTGTTCCTTCAGCATCAAGCAGAAAATCCGATGCGTTGATACTATGTATGTTGTTATTATGAGTCATGATACTGCACTTCTCCCTGATCTTCTGGGTTATGAATATAACATGCAGGAACGGATTTCCATGCATTGAAAAAACATTTATAAGTTCCCTGCGCACATTGCATTCAGCAAGCTGGAAATTATCTATTACTAAAAATGTTTCCTTCCTGCAATCAATACCGCTCAAATATTCCTTAACATAAAACAATGTGTCCATTGTGGGCATATGAATGTTTTCCAGATTATCCGCAAGCCCGAAGTCTATATTGGAAAACAACCTGCAGATTCCCTTCCATGAAATCACAGCAGGCTCACCCATGCATGTATACCAATATTGATCAGAACCTTCGGACAATTCTCTTTTTAAATATTCTGTAATTGCTGTCGTTTTACCGAAGCCTGACGGTGCTTCCACTATTGTTAGGGGATAAAAAAGTATTTGATCAAGCTGGCACCTGAGCCTGTCCGAAAAATAATACTTTTTTTGCTGAATTGCTTTTTTATGCATCCTATTCCTCCAATCATGATTCCGGGAACACACCTTCTCAATCCATGATAAGATTTCGTTCAACCTTGTGTCTTAATTTTTCGCTTCTACCTTCTACCCCTTTTGTCAGCAATTAAAACATTATTTAACATCATATAATAAAATACTACAAAGTGCTAAATATTTCAATATTCTTAATTAGTATTTTGGAGTTAATCTATCATTTATCTGCCTTTAAAAAGAAGCTGCGGTTACACACCTTACAGCTCCTTTGCTTGTTATTCAAAACACCATATCCTCCCGTAATATTACGGCCATATCTCTACTTCTCTGTTGTCAATACTCATATACACTACCTCCGAGACACCTCCCAGATACCTGCTTACCAGAGACGAAAGCTCCTCTGCAGCGGCTCTTAGATCCGCACTTCTATTCGTGTCCACGGATTCAATAATGAGAAACGCATTAACGGTGTCCTCCGTCAGCATGGTTCTCTGTCCGTCACGCCAGTTCCAGCACCTGCATACTGCACCCTCGTCATCCTTGTATATTATTTCTCCCGGCAGGGCATTGTCATATTCTTCATCGCCCAAGGCCATAAAAAGCTCTCCGCCCTCAGCCTTTGTAAGCAGCATATCACCGGCAAATGTATCAATGTCCTCTCCGCCGCAGGGCAGACCGTATTTAAGTGATATGGAGTTGTATATGTCCACAAGAGGATTTAGCATTCCCACATCGTTACCTTTTTCAACCCTCTTCAGCAGCGCCTCTATGGAACAACGCACACCCTTCTTTGTTTTAAATTTCTGATATGCATTCCTCCATACGGCTACAACCTTATTTTCACTGAACACTTCTTCAGTAAGATACTTCTTAGCCTCCATGTTGTATTTTCCAAGCATTTCAATAATATCCCGGCGAAAATCCTCCGCATAAAGCTCGCTGTTGTTTATACCCTTTGCCAGTATAACAGCAATTTCGGCTTGAGGAAATATCTCCCAGAATTCTTCCTTTATTATAAATTTGCTCATATCTTTCTCCTCTTCGTTGCATAGTACATTATTAATATAACCCTTTTATATTAATAATGCAACTTCCGTGAACGATAAACATACAGAAAACTCACCGTCTCAGATATAGTACCATTTTTTTCATGGTGTACAGAGTTGTTCCATTTATCCTTATGCTTATGCCATCTGCAAATACAGGCTCGTTATATGTAACGGTAAGCGGTATTTTCTCCCCTATCCGAAATTCACCTGAAACAGCGGAGGCAACATCGATATGCGGCTTCACTCCATCCGTAAAACTCATTTGCTTATCAATATAATTGTTATCACTGTCACAAAATACGGTATAGACATCCTCCGTAATCCCCGAATAATCAAGGTTGACATTTAATGACTCCGCAATGCTGTTTGCCTCTGCATACCTTCCAATCCCCAAATCGGATATAGGCACATCATTAAAGTCAAAATCAATTTTATTTTTTCCTGATACGTCAATGTCTCTCTTAAATACATTTTCAGAGCCAAACTTGTTATTTCTCTCTATATTGAAATGAACATTCCCTGATGCTCCTCCTTCATTCAGAAAATATCCTCGAAGCAAACTCAAATGAGTAAAAACCTCCATATCTATCATTGCTCTCACATCGCCCGCTATGGCTGATGATGTTGAAATATTTGCAATATTGGCGGCATTTTTATATTTACCGGAAGAACCATTGTATTCAGTATTCAATATTTCAGAAATATCCGCAATATATACGTCCCTCGCTCTCTCGTAGCATTTCTCCAAATCGAAATTATTTTGTATCCTCACAGACACAGTCATATGAGCAGAATCTTCCTCATCGCTTCCGCAGTTCGTTTATAATCAGCGAATTATTTCTACTTTAACCGTTTCTCCTGCTGTATATCCGTCTCTGGCCGGATTTGTAATAAGCTGTCCCGGTGAGGTCAAATTTTCAATAACAGTAGATTTGCGAAACGGAACCTGTCTCGTCTTCCATACTCCGTCGTCTTCCTGCCACAGCTCCATCTTGCAAAGTATTTCCATTCCCTTCGCATATCTGATATCCTCCTGCAGGACAGCATCAATACAGCGACGATATTCCCGGGAAATACCAAGAAAATGATTTATCAGCCCCTTTATACACCAGTCCAGACCATAGTAAGCGGCCAATGAGGGACCGGGAAGATTGATGACGGGTTTTTGATTTATAATTGAAATACACATTGGCTTGCCCGGTGCTGCCGCAACACCATGGCATATGAAGTCGCCCCTTTCCTTTATAAGCCTCGCGTTGTAGTCCTCTTCTCCCTTTGATGAACCGCCGTTTATTATTACAATGTCAGCACTGCTCAGTGCCTCATTAAGTACTGCCTTAGCTTGTCCGCTGTCGTCCTTTACAACAGGATAGCAGTGCGGTTCTGCTCCGGCTTCATTAAGTGTATGCCTCACAAGTATGGAATTCGAGTCAACTGACTTTCCTCTTTTAAGAGGTATACCTGCGGGAACAAGCTCATTTCCCGTCGGTATGAATGCAACTCTCGGTTTTTTCAATACAAGAACCGATGTAATTCCTCCGTGAGCCAATGCCGCTAAATCTGAAGGAGTAAGCTTAGTGCCTTTTTTCACTAAAAGCTCCCCTTTTCTTAAATAGCTGCCCTTAGAAACGATATTTTTGCCGGGTGATACAAAGCAATCCCTGTCTATTTCCAAAATTGTTTTGTCCTGGAATCGTAACTGCTCTATAGGTATCACCGCATCATATTCATCGGGGAAATCGTCTCCCGTATCTGCTCTCACATATTCTATTCCCTGAACCCACTGCGATATATCAGGAATTCCGTCTTTGAACAATTCCGATATTACACCGATGCCATCCATTGCCGAAGCACGCACTACGGGAATATCATGGACTGAAAGGGCATCCTCGGCAGCAATCCTTCCTATTGCATCATCCAGTCCGACATGTTCGCATTGCACCTCAGGCTTCCATAATGAAAATATTTGTTCAAGCACCTTTTTTCTGCTTGGTAGATTTGTCCACTCCATATATATCAGTCCTTTTTCATATTTTGTCTTACATCCCACAATATCCATCCATAAACGCGCTTTGACTTCTGATAGATTTTATTGGATTCGTCGGCCCTGCTTTTGATGTAATCACGTATTTTACTTTCGATTACGTCTTTTTCCGGGAACTCCTTTGAAAAGAAGCCTGAGTAATATGATAGAAGCCTTTCATCAGCATCCACAGCCTCTTCCGTTTCCTGGGTATGGTAGTATGTTTCCGGCAAGTAGCCTCTTATCCATAAAATGTTGAACAGTGAATAAAACCATCTCTGGTCCCATAGAGATCTCGGATTTTTTTCCATTCCGAAAACATCTCGTGCTATTTGATTTTCCAGTAAATCCTCTCCGTATATAGGACTGCAGTTAAAGCAAAATGCCCTGCTCATGCCCATTATTTTATCAAGCCCGCTTTCATCTCCCGTTCCCGGCGACATGGATGTAAAAACAAGGTCGAATTTATTTCTCCATCCCATGCTGTCTATATCAGTATTTTTAAAGTCGCACTCTGTGAACGAAATATTGGATACTCCCTTTTCCTTTCCTTGCTTCTCGCCAAGTTTCAGCATTTCCAATGATATGTCTATGCCTGTGGCATGCCCTGCAGTCTTTGCAAACTCCACAACGAACCTTCCCGGACCGCATCCTATATCAACCACCGTGCTTCCTGCCTGCAGCAACCCTCTGTTTCTCAGGAACTTTGCCGCACTGTCCACCCTGTCATCCATCTGGCGTCTGAAAAGGTTGTCACATTCCAATTCTTTTTCCCAGCTTTTGGCCCTCACATTCCATATTTCGGCGGTGTGTTTTATTCCTCCCGGTCGGCGATATTCCCACAGCTTTTTAAAGTATTCGTAATCTTTTTCCAAATTCATTAAATCCATAATTAACCTCTTCCCATATATGAATTCAGCCTGAGCAGAAGCTCCGGCCGAAGCTCGTTTTTATTTTCCGGTGTCATTGTATACAGATATCCGTTTCCTGTTATTTTTTGAACTAGCTCTCTGCGACAGTCCAAATATTCATTGTATATGAAATTGTTTCTGAGTGTGCGCTTAAGATTGTCTTCAGACTTTAGCACTCCTATACACAGTCTACCCCCTTCAAGGATACTGTACAAGGACTTTTGAAAATTCTCCGAAGCAAGCTCAATCCCGCCTACCTCATCCAGCAGCACAATCTTACATGATTCATTTTTGCACCTGTATTCAACCTGATTTATAACGTATTCCAGAATAGAAAGGTCTTTTTTGTATGTGGAAATAAATATCCCGGACTTTTCAGGGTCATATTCAGCATCTATCGGTTCAAATTTCCCGTCGAATATAACGGCTCTGAATCCCGCAATTTTTCCTTCTCTGTACAGCCTCTGCACCGTAAAACCTTCTATTTCCGATACATGTCCGGACAACAATTGTCGTAGCAGAAATGACTTGCCTGTTCCGGGCTCTCCCTGTAAAAACAAATTCATTTACTTCACTCTTTCTGCGGTATATTCAAGAAGACGCCCTTAAGCGTCTTCATCTGTAAAATCAATCATTATATAGTTCGCTGAGCATCTCGTCTGTTAGGTCCAAATGGTAGAACAGCTTAAAGAATTCCTTTACTTCTTCATCCACATTGTATGTATAATATTCAGGATAAAGCTTTGCTGATAACCATCTGAGCCCGATGATGCGGTTTGGTCCCGGTGGCCTGTCCACCCAGCTGAAGGGGGCTTTAGGCGATCCAAAAACATTTCCATCTTTTACGGCAGCTATTGTAGCAAAATCCGGGTTCTTCTTTATTTCTTCCGCTGCAGCATTGCCTGTCTTATCCTGCTTTGGCTCTCCGTTTACAACCATGAACTCAGGGTTCCATGCCAAAATCTGCTCTAATGATACCTGCACACGTCCTCCGCTCTTTGCTTCCAGGTCAGCCACGTTTATCGCACCGACCATATCAAAAATTTGTGCGTGAGATGAACCTCTCGGAGCAGTCTCCAATGAATTCACACCATTTCCGTAATAAATTGTGACCTTCTTTTCCTCCGGGATATTTGCCGCTTTAATATCTCCGAATGTTTTTTCCGCAAATGCCGCAAGCTTGTCTGCCTGCTCCTTTTCACCGAGAAGCTCTCCCAGGAAACGGTACACATCAGCAGCTTTTTCCAAATCGTTGTCCACAATTACAACAGGTATTCCAATGCTTTCTGAAAGTTTGTCAGCTTCTGCAATGGAGGCATCGTTCAATGCGGATACGTTGATTGCGATGTCAGGCTTTGCCTCAATAACTGCCTCATAGTTAATGCTGTCTCCCATGCCGAAGGAAGGAATATCATGATATTTCGGCAGAATATACTTGCGTTCATGCACATTCAGCTCATAATTCCAGCCTAAAAGCTTGTCGGGATTTACAGTATAAACATAAATTGCTGTAACAGGCCCTGTTGAGAAAACCTTATTCACTTCCGCAGGCACCGTAACCTTACGTCCTGCCATGTCGGTAATCTCTAACGTACCCGGAGTGTCAGGCTTTTGCTCTTCCTTGCCGCCTTCCTCCTTAGGAGTCTCCTGGTTTATATTTTGCTGTGCGTCAGGAGGGTTTGATACGGGAGCGTTGCTGCAGCCTGAAAGAAATGTGCCAAGCAGTAAAATTACAGCCAGTATTAAAAGCACTAAGTTTCTTTTGCTGTTTCTTAACATTTTCTCCACCTCTCTAATATAAATATTGTCAGCATGAAAATCCTCCCGTTTCTAAGAAAGATTGACAGCCGTCAGTGCCGTATGCTATACTTTTCATATCGAATAGTTTTTAAAAAGCATTCGACACTTGTTACAATATTAGCATTACAAGCCATATTCTGTCAAGAAATTCTTATTAGGACATCTGCCATGGAACAAACATACAAGATTGAACAAAAAAAACTTGCTGCAAAATATAACAGAAAAATTGTATTATTTTTTATCCTGATGATTATTACACTTCTCGTTTCATTTTGGATCGGATACTATTCACTTTCTCCCACACAAATTTGGAGGGCATTTTTGTTTGGTTTGGGAATACCCGTGGAAGTAGAGCCTCAGGCTGTGACAATATTCTGGAAAATACGGCTTCCTCGCATACTGTCGGCCTTGTTGATAGGTTCATCTTTATCAGTTGCAGGCTCCGTATATCAGGGAATGTTTCACAACCCTCTTGTATCACCTGACATTTTGGGCGTTTCTGCCGGAGCAGGTCTCGGAGCAGCCTTTTCTATCTTTTGGGGTTTTCCCTATTGGTACACACAAATTTTTGCTTTTTTCGGAGGAGTTGCCGCCGTTGTCCTTTCCTACTTGGTGAGCAGGAGCTCCGTTCATTCGCAGACACTGAGCCTTGTACTGACCGGCACAATGATAAGCACTCTCTGCAATTCGTCTGTTACAATGCTTAAATATCTTTCTGATCCAAATGACGTGCTTCCGCAGATTACATTCTGGCTTATGGGAAGTCTTACAAAGGTGACCATGGACGGCGTTATATGGAGTGCGTTTCCTATTGCTGTTGGTCTGGCTGTTATACTGCTTATGCGCTGGCAGCTGAACCTGTTATCCCTGAATGATGAAGAAGCTCAAAGCATGGGAATGAATCCGCGCATATACAGAGTAATTTTTATTTCGGCTTCCACACTGTTAAGTGCATCAGCAGTATGCCTTGGGGGTCTCATAGGATGGGTTGGACTTATGGTTCCCCATATGGCTCGCGCCATA
>DDNC01000013.1:63669-179820 GCA_002340985.1 Firmicutes bacterium UBA2530
TCCCAACGGCTGCGGAAAAACCACATTCTTCCGTCTGTTGCTCGGTTTTCTGCCCTGCAGTTCAGGAGAAATATACATAGGAGGAACACGAACGGGCACATTGTCAAAGAAAGAATTATCAAGACGAATCGCCTATATTCCGCAATACCACAATCCCACTTTTTCATATACGGTGCTGGAGGTTGTCTTAATGAGTCGTGCAAGCTATTTTTCTGCATTCTCATCTCCAACGTACCGTGATACGGAAAAGGCGTTTGAAGCATTGGAAAAGTTAAAAATTGCCCACTTATCTAATCAAACATACACATCCTTAAGCGGAGGGCAGCGCCAGATGGTTTTAATAGCAAGAGCAATTTGTCAGAATGCCGGAATTTTGGTAATGGATGAGCCCGGCTCGAGCCTTGACTACTCCAACCATCAGCTTTTAATGGATACTATATCTGATTTGGCAGCCCAGGGGTATTCTGTTGTCTTGTCCACACACAGTCCCGAGCACCCGTTTTCTGTGGCTCACAAGGCTATGTTGATGAAGGATGGAAAAATAGTATCTTTCGGAAAAACAAATGATGCGATTACTTCCGGTGTATTGAAAGAGGTTTACGGTGTCGAGATGGATATTGTATCAGTAACAGACAGATATGGCAGGCCTCGTACACTTTGCCTGCCTGTGAAAAAAGCATCAGAAAAATATATGTAATTATCCGAAATAATCGGCAAAAATATCTTCTGCGTATTTTTTTATGCTTTTTTCATAGTCACTGTATCGTTTCATGATATCCTTCCCTTCCGGTGTCAACACAGAAGATCCTCCGTATTCACCACCCTGCCTTCGTTCCAATACGCTGTACCCAAGCTGATTTTCCATGGTGTCTATTATCGTTCGTCCCTTGCTGTAGGAAATACCCATGAATTCACAAGCTAACCTTATGGAGCCTGTCTCGTCAATGAGCTTAAGAAGCTGTTCCACTCCCGGACCCATAAATATTTTTTCTCTTCCTATTTGTATTCTCAGCTCCGGATGAAATTTATTTAGACTGTGATTTTTTAATGCCGATGAAAAATCACGAGCATCCGTTTCATAAATGAGAATGCCGCTATCTTCAACCTCTATCTTTTTTACATTTCTCCCAAGGCTTTTTATTGCGCCGCTTAGCCCCTGCCCCCCGTTATAAGGCAGTATTTCATGAACTACATCTGAGCGTATGAGTATAGGATGTCCAGAAACCCCGTTATTGACAGGCATTGAAACATCGCATTTCATGCCTGCCAGTTTTTTTACAGTTGCAGCGGTAAACAGAGGAACACTCGAAGGCATTATGAAAAGAAAGTCCGTCTTTCCTTCCAGATACTGAAGACCCTTCTTTACATAAAAAAACATATCTTCCGAGCCGCTTTCGGCAGGAATAAAAGTAACTCCAACCTTGGAAATTTCCTTTTTAAGCACTTCATTTTGATTTGATATTATATATATGTCATCGATACCCGCACGCTTAAAAGTAAGCACAATCCTTCGAATTGCGGAAATATCCCCAACTTTCTTCAGCGCGCTTATTCTATTGATACCCTCATATTCATTTTTTATTACTGATACAATCAATGCTCCTAATTTCACTTAACGACGGCCCCCTTCATATACTTTGTTTTATTATAAGCTTTTGAAATAAAATTGTCCATAGTTAAGGCGCTGCCTATTCCGGCAGCGCCTGAGCAATTATAAATTATCCACATTGAGTGCCCTTGTTGCATTCATTACCGCAAGCACTGTCACACCAACATCTGCCATAACTCCGGCCCACATATTGGCTATTCCCATAGCCGCCAGTATCAGCACCGAAAACTTGACGCCCAGTGAAAAATAAATGTTCTGGTTGACAATTGCAAGTGTTTTATTTGAAATTTTTATGGCTGTGGATATTTTGGAAGGCTCATCAGTCATAATTACAATGTCCGCAGCCTCTATTGCAGCATCGGATCCCAATCCACCCATTGCAATACCTATGTCCGCACGGGCCAGAACAGGTGCATCATTGATTCCGTCTCCTACAAATGCCAATCTTCCCTTTGAGGATTTTTCATAAATCAATTCCTCTAATTTTTCAACTTTGTCACCGGGTAGAAGCTCAGTATATACCTCGTCTATTCCAAGGTCCTCAGCCACCTTTTCCCCTACATTTTTTGCATCTCCGGTCAGCATCACTGTTTTCTTTATTTTAGCCTCTTTCAGACCTTTAATTGCATTTAAGGCATCTTCCTTTATTTCATCCGCAATAACTATATATCCTGAATATATGCTGTTTACGGCAACGTGAACCACTGTTCCCGCCAATTCTTTTGTCCGATATTGAATACTCATTTTATTCATCAGCTTTTCATTACCTGCAAGCACTGTCTTTCCATCCACGACGGCTCTTACACCGTGACCCGGAAGCTCCTCCACTCCCTCTATCCTTGAGCTGTCAATCTGCTTTCCGTATGCTCTTTTAAGCGACATTGAAATTGGATGATTTGAATAATTTTCTGCATATGCGGCAATTTCCAGCAGCTCTTCCTTATCCATACCCTCGGTCTGCACTTCCTGGACATTGAACACACCCTTTGTAAGCGTCCCTGTCTTATCGAAAACTACAGTTTCTACATTTGTAAGTGCTTCTAAATAGTTGCTTCCTTTGACAAGTATCCCTTTTTTTGACGCTCCGCCAATACCGCCGAAGAATCCGAGAGGTATTGATATAACCAGTGCGCAGGGGCATGAAATAACAAGGAAGGTAAGGCCTCTGTAAACCCAGTCTGCAAAGGTTGCTCCATCAACAAGCAGAGGAGGTATAATAGAAATCATTGCCGCAAGTATCACCACCACCGGGGTGTAATATCTTGCGAATTTAGTTATAAAATTTTCTGCCTTGGCCTTCTTGGAGGTTGCATTTTCCACAAGGTCAAGAATTTTGCTCACGGTTGATTCGCCAAATTCCTTTGTAACTTCAACTGTAAGAAGGCCGTTTATGTTTATGCATCCGCTCAGGATATCACTTCCGGCGAAAACCTCCCTTGGAACGGATTCGCCGGTCAGTGCCGATGTATCGAGCATTGAATTTCCTTCTACAACTTTTCCGTCAAGAGGAACCTTTTCTCCCGCCTTTACGACTATGATATCGCCTATACCAACTTCATCGGGATCAACCTTTACAATTTCTTCTCCGCGTTTCACGTTGGCATAGTCAGGACGTATATCCATCAGGCTTGAGATTGATTTCCTCGACTTATTAACTGCATAGCTCTGGAATAGCTCTCCCACCTGATAAAATAGCATTACTCCTACACCCTCTGGATATTCTCCGATAATAAATGCACCTATTGTTGCAATACTCATTAAAAAATTTTCATCAAACACCTGACCCCTCAATATATTCCTGAATGCCCCCATCACTACGTCTCCGCCCGCAATAACGTAGCTTAACAAAAATATCCCCAATGCAAGCCAATGATTGCTTTCTTTCAGAATAACTCCCGCAATCAGGAGAATACCGCTGATTATAATCCTTAATAAGTTCTTTTTTAACCTCGCCATATATACCTCACATATTAAAATTTCATATATAAATCCAACAATTGCTCACGTGTTCAACTGACTTTGCGTAATTATCGGGAATACCTGTACTTATCAAGCATTCCCGTATATTTAGGCTTTTTGTACCACTACATCAGGCTCAAACTTCTTTACAATTGTCTTTGCAGCATCAACAATGACGTCCATTTTATCATCTTCGGCCTCAATAACAAGCTTGGTTGTCATAAAGTTAACCGTAGCACTGCTCACGCCTTCAAGTTTGCTGATTTTATCCTCTATCTTTGCGGCGCAGTTTGCACAATCCAATCCTACGAGCTTAAAAGTTTTTTTCATAACGTCCTCCTATAATAAATTGATTGATTGAACATTAGTTCAACTATTAAAATGAAAAAATTATTGCTACTCCTTAATATGCACAAACCCCTGATCTAATATAGATTTAACATGATCATCAGCAAGCGAATAAAAAACAACCTTGCCTTCTCTGCGAAACTTAACCAGATTTGAAAGGCGCAGAGATTTAAGCTGGTGTGATATAGCCGACTTAGTCATGTTAAGCAGCACAGCCAAGTCACAGACGCACATTTCGCTGCACTCAAGCGCCCATAATATTTGTATTCTCGTGCCGTCTGAAAACATTTTGAAAAATTCAGACAATTTTGTGAAATCATCTCTGTCAGGCATATGTTCACGGACATGATTTACAACATCCTCATGTAATACATCACAGTCGTGCTGTGGCATCTGCTGTTCCATACTTGGTCTCCTTTATTAATTGATTAGTTGCTTGATTGTTCAATTGTAATTATAGTATATTCGTTATGAACTTTTTTGTCAATAGAAACTTTAACTGTTTTTAATGTATTTTTACGAGCGTGATTATTGTGGCAGTTAAAACTGCCACCACCTAAACATGCATTACCGAATCCTTATCCAGACATAGCCTTTCTTCAACGCACGGAGTTCTGCAGGACACGAAAAACCCGAAATCTCCTCCGCCGCTGTGCTTAACCTCATACATCGCCTTGTCAGCATAGTACAAAAGTCCGTTGGCATCTTTGGAATCATCCGGAAAGATGCTTATTCCTATGCTGATTTTCATATTGAACTGCATCGATTTATATGTAAACGTCTCATGTACAGCCGTTTGTATGCGCTTTGCAAGAGATGCCACATCAGCACAATCCTTTATACCCGTCTGGAGCACAACAAATTCATCTCCTCCGAGTCTGCCGATTCTGTCCGTGGATCTCAGCACCTGTTTTGCCGATACCGCCACATTGCGCAGCACACTGTCCCCGGCATCATGGCCGTGATGATCATTTATATACTTGAACTTGTCAATATCGAACAGCATAACCGCAAACCGCATGCCACTGCGCTTTGAACGCTGTATTTCTTCTTCCAAATTAGAAATAAATTTGGCCCGGTTAGGAATTCCTGTCAAGGCATCATACTGTGCAAGCCATGCTATTTTTTCCTCGGTTTCTTTTCTCTGAGTTATATCACGTATAATATGAATACGGAATTGACCCCTTTCTGTGAAAGTGCTCTTCGCACTTACCTCTACAGGAAAAGAAGTACCGTCACTTCTCATATGCACACTTTCAAAGACTATACCTTCTCTGTCAGCCTGCTCCATTTGCTTTTCAAATTCAAAGGCCGTAAAGGGATGACGAATATCCTGTACATTCATTGACAGAAGCTGCTCCCTCGTATAGCCGTATTTATCGCATGCACGCTTATTTGCATTTACAATCCGGCCGTCCATTTTTATGTACAGCATTATATCGTGTGCCTCTTCAAACAGTACCTCATGTATTCTGAAAGCGTCCTTTGCTTTCTTTTGAAGGGTTATTTCGCTGAAAAGCAGTACTATCCTGTCTTCTTCAGGCATAAATGCGCTTATCAGAAAATGCTTATCGATATTTTCAAAATAAAATTCAAATTTTACACTTCCCGGACAAACAGGTATATTTCTTGAAAATTTGCTCCAGTTTTCATCAATTGCAGGCAATACCTGCCGGATTGTCTTCCCAATAGCGTAACCATCGGACAATCTGGTGATTTTCTCAAACTGACTGTTTGTTTCAACTACTTCGTAGTCGTGATGTGTACCGTCAGAGTTTTTTATTATTGTCAGTAGCGCATATCCTTCAAGTAAGGCATTATGAAGCATTTCAATATATCTGCTTTTATCTTCAGCCATTATATCACCCTTCCCAATTTAATATGTAATTCGGATATTTAAAAATTTATTCGTCAATTCCCACCATGACAGAAGTTGCCTTAATCACGGCGTATGCTTCCATTCCTACCTTCAGGCCGAGCTCCTTGACAGCATTTACAGATATAGCTGATGTAATCTTATGTCCTCCGCCAATATCTATGGTAACCATGCTGTGAACGGCACCTTCCTGAATTGATGTTATTGTTCCTTTAAGTTGATTTCTTGCGCTCAGTTTCATATGAGCACCTCCTTTTAATAAATTTCAAAAATATATATGCATTTATATTACCCAGCATATGACAGTTTAATCTGTATAAAATTTAATTTGTTTTTTATTTGGATTTAACAGGATTAAATATTGATTAATCCAGAACTGAAAGTAAAAGTGTCCAGGAAAAAATTAAGCAATCGTTTTTTTAGCTTGTATTTGTTTAAATGCTTGTTGTATACTCTATTGTGGCAAGTTTATAGTTATATGAACTTGGCATAATATTTGCAATTACTATTTGTATACTACTTGACAAATATCTATTGTTCGCAGGAGGAATAATTATGGGCTTACCAAGCTACAGCGGCCTGAATCTATATGAAAAATATAAGAAAGGCATAAAAAATTTAATTACCGACGTAAAAGGAGTGAAGGTGGGCAGCGTCACACTGCAAAACGGAAATATTAACACTGGCGTCACAGTTGTATTTCCCCATGAAGGAAATCTTTTTCAGGATAAGGTCATGGCTGCAGCTGCCATTCTGAACGGCTTCGGAAAAAGCATGGGACTTATGCAGATAGAAGAATTGGGAACAATTGAAACTCCCATCGTCATGACAAACACACTCAGTATAGGAACGGCTGCAACAGCTCTCACAAAGTACATGCTGAAGCAGAACGAGGACATAGGCGTGACCACAGGCACGGTAAACTGCATCGTTACAGAATGCAACGACGGAAGGTTAAATGACATCCGCGGTCTTCATGTTACGGAGGAGGATGTGCTTAACGCACTGAATTCGCCTTCTGAAGATTTTGAGGAGGGAGCTGTGGGAAGCGGAACAGGAATGTGCTGCCTTGGCCTTAAGGGAGGACTTGGCTCTTCTTCAAGAATAATTGAAGCCGATGGAAGCGAGTACACAATAGGGGCCATAGTAATGTCAAATTTCGGCTCTTCAGGGAATCTGACAATCGGCGGAGACCATATAGGACTCAGAATAAAGGAAATTCAGAGCATGAAAAAGGATGAGGGCTCAATAATAATTATTATAGCTACAGACATTCCCCTGTCCGAGAGACAGCTTAAAAGAATTGCAAAGCGTGCAGCAATATCCCTTGGAAGAACAGGTTCATATATGGGAAACGGCAGCGGCGATGTGGCAATAGCCTTCAGCACCTCAAACCGTGTGCCTCACTACAGCAGCAGTGACATAATTGAAACAAAAATGTTTTTCGACGATAATATTGACAAGGTTTTTGAAGCATCCGTAGAAGCAGTTGAGGAAGCAATCATAAGCTCCCTTTACCACGCAAATACAACTGTAGGTTTTTTGGAAAAAGAGGTAAAAGGATTAAGGGATTACCTGTAGGTCATTCAGTCATAAAAATTCAGAGGCTTCAGCAACATAATTGCTTAAGCCTCTTTAAATTATCTTATGTGGTAATTATTGTACATTTCTGAAGTTGCCGTTTGCATCTGTTACAACGTCACCAAGGTAGAATCCGCCTGTAGGAGTGTGTACGATTCCCTTAATTTCATTTCTCCAGCATCTGTATCCTGTGTTGTCAACAAGCGGGATAATTGTGCAGTAATCAAACAGCTTCTTCTGTATTGCCGTAATCTTCTCTGTTCTTTCCTCATAATCTATGGTCTTTCTGGCATCTGCAACCATTGCAAGGTAATTTTTAATGTCTGGATTTGTTACTTCGGCATTTCTGTTGCAGAAGTTATCTACAAGCAGGAACGGCTCCGACCATCCAAGACCTAAGTATGCCATCTGGAAATTGCCGTCAACCACATCTTGGTTAACATATGACCAGTTCTGCGTCTTAATCAGCATATCAATTCCAACTGCCTTTAAATCTATCTGTAGAGACTGTGCAACCTTTTTAGCCGTTTCTGAATCTCTGCAGTCGAATTCAAACGTAAAGTTCTTTCCATCCTTGTCTACAAAGCCATCGTTGTTTGTGTCAGTCCATCCTGCATCTGCAAGCAGCTTTTTGGAAAGCTCAGGATCATAACCGTAATTCTTCTTGTAGTATTCAACAGCTTCCTCTGAATAGTTCAGGCATTTTGAAAGAACAAGGCTGTATGCAGCTGTTTCAAATTTACTTAAATACAAGTTGAGATTGTCCCTGTTTATGGCGTGAATAAGCGCCTTACGAATACTTATATCCTGGAAAAGAGGGTCTGTCATATTAAGCTCTGTGTAATTCACCTCTGCACCTGATGCTTCAAATACATCTATAATATCAGCTTTCACCAGTTCTTCATAGTATTCCGGCGGAACTGACGAAAGAACATCGTAATCACCGGTCTGAACTCCCTGTGCCAGTGTGAAGTTTTCTCCCGCAAACACCACCTTGATTTCTTTAATAGGCGAAGGCCCTTGATTTTTCAGCATAGGGTTATTAGTTTTGTATCCTTCGTTAGCTTTCAGGATAACATATGCTCCCGGCTGGTATTCATCAACATAGTATGCACCGTAAGGATGACATCCCCAAAGCATTTCATCAGCAGACAGTTTCTCTATTTCATCTTTGTCAATCATTCCTACGAACACACTTTGGAAATTGTAGAGCATATCAGCCTGATATTCGCTGAGATGAACGACTACATCACGTCCATCAACTTCCATGGATTCGATTGCTCTGTATCCGTCAGCATACGGGCTGACCTTCAGACCGTACTCAACACTTGCTATGAAGTCTTCAGGCTCAACCTGCTCTCCTGTGGAATACTTCATGCCTTCAGGGAATGTAAGCGTCCATGTAAGTCCGTCTTCACTCCATTTCTGTGCCGAAGCAATTCCGGGAAGCACGTCTCCTGTTTCAGGGTCTTTTTCAAGAATAGGGTCTGCAATCAGGCACTGCATATCGGTCCAGTATGACACCTGGAAAAGGTCCGTTCCTTCCCATGAGTTGTCACCCAATCCATCTTTAATTACAAGAGGCTTTACTCCATTGCTTCCTCCCGAGGGCTTTTGTCCGCTTGTTCCGCTGCTACATCCTGCAAGGCTGGAAAGTGCAAGCGCCGCAATCATGATTAATGCAATTATTCTCTTTTTTTTCATTTTCTCCTCCTAATTTTAGAAATTCTATAATATATGATAGCCATGCTATCCAATATATTCGTTTTCATATCTGAAGCAGCTCACTTGATGTCCGTCGGCAAGCACTGTGTTCTGAGGCTCCTCGTTCTTGCACCTGTCAGTACAGTATGGACATCTTGGATGAAAGTGGCAGCCTGTTGGAAGGTTAATCAAGCTTCCCGGGTCTCCCTGCATCAGATGTTTTTCATTTGTTCTGTCGTGAGGGTCCATTACTGGAGATGCTGCCATCAGCCCTTCCGTATACGGATGCTTCGGATTTTTTATAACCTCCTCGGTTTGTCCCAGCTCCACAAGCTTACCCAGGTACATTACGGCAATACGGTCGCTTATATATCTGATTACATTCAGGTCATGGGTAATGACCAGGTATGTCAGATTAAGATTCTCCTGTAAATCGAGCAGCAGGTTCAGTATCTGCGCCTGCACTGAAATATCCAGGGCTGAAGTTGGTTCATCCAGTATCATAACCTTTGGATTGAGAACCAGTGCCCTTGCAATTGCTATACGCTGGAGCTGACCTCCCGAAAGCTGGTGAGGGTAGCTGTTCAGATACCTTGAGTCCATTTTTACCTTTTCAAGCGATTCAGCCGCCTTTTGTTTTGCAATTTTTTTTGGAGTTCCGTGGAGTATAAGAGGTCTCATGATGGAATTCATGACGGTATCTCTTGGGTTAAGATTTGAAGCAGGATCCTGAAACACTACCGCAACCTCCGTGCGAAATTTTTCCATCTCCTTGCGAGTTGCCTTGGACAGGTTGACACCATTGAACACAACGCTGCTGTCCGTAGGCTTTGTAAGGTTCAGAAGAACCCTTGCCAGCGTGGTTTTCCCACTTCCCGATTCGCCTACCAGTCCTATTATTTCACCCTTGTCGACGGTAAGCGTCACTCCGTCAACAGCCTTTACATAGGATTTACTGCCTCTCAGACCTCCGCTTATTGTAAAATACTTTTTAAGATTATTTAGTTCAATAACCGGCTCGTTCATCATTCCACCTCCTTTTTTAAATGACACCTGTATGAATGAGACTCCGTAACAGCCACATGCTCAGGGTCTACATTTTTGCAGACATCCATCGCATGTGGACATCTGTTTTCAAACCTGCATCCCGGCCTGTTTTCCGTAAGTCTCGGTACGCTTCCGTCTATTGTCTGCAGACGCCCTTCCTTTTTTGTTTTCCTGGGCAGCGCCTTCATTAAAAGCTTTGTATATGGATGTCTTGGATTGTCAAATATGTCATACACAGTTCCCTGCTCCACCACTTCGCCCGCATACATTACGGCCACTCTGTCGGCAACCTCCGCAACCAGCCCGAAATTGTGGGTAATCAGCATAACCGCAGTATTGAACTCATCTCTAAGACTTTTTATAATATTTAAAATCTGTGCTTCAATAGTAACATCCAAAGCTGTGGTGGGCTCATCCGCAATTAAAAGCTGCGGAGTTCTTGCAAGCATCATTGCAATCATCACTCTCTGTCTCATGCCTCCCGACAGCTCGTGAGGGAAGCTTTTGGCGCGCTTTTCCGCATCAGGCATCTTCACATCGTTATAAAGCTGTACAACCCTGCTCCATGCATCCAGCCTCGAAACGTTGTCAAGCATAATCCCTTCAGCCACTTGAAAGCCGGTGGTATAAACAGGATTGAGAGAATCAAGAGGATTCTGAAATATCATTCCTATTTCCCTTCCGCGAATTCCTTCAAGCTGTTTTTCCGTATATTCATTTATATCTTCACCATTGAACAGTATTTTTCCCTTTATTACCTCGTTGTGCTCCGGCAAAAGGTGCAGGATTGAATGTGCTATGGTTGATTTTCCGCATCCTGATTCTCCAACTACGGCAAATATTTCTCCTTTGTTTATTGAAAACGAAACGTTTTTAACTGCGGACAGATATCCGTCCTTAACCTTGTAATCAACGCACAATTTATCTAATTTTAACAATTCTTCGCTCATACATGTCTCCTTCTACTGAGATTTCATTCTTGGGTCAAGCAGATCACGAAGCCCCTCGCCGAGAACGTTGAATCCAAACACCGTATAAACCAGTGCAAGCCCCGGAAAAATACAGAGCCACGGTCCGCGAGTTATGAAGTTGATACCCTCGGATACCATGAGACCCCAGTCCGGTGAAGGAGGTCTTGATCCAACGCCAAGAAAGCTCAGTGTTGTTGTTGACATAATAGTTCCCGGAAGCTGCATGGATACAGTCACTATTAAAACCGGAACAATATTCGGCAATATGTATCTGAGCATTATGGACACAGAGCTTTCACCGAAGGATATTCCTGTTTCAATAAATGCCTGATTCTTTATGGACATTGTCTTTGCTCTTACAATTCTGGCATAAGAGGCCCAATTGACAATGGCAATTGCAATTATTGCGTTCGTCAACCCCGCACCTATAATGGTTACGACCGCAAGGGCCATTATCATACCCGGAATACACCATGTAAGGTCTGCAGCAAACGTTAACGCTCTGTCTGCAGCTCCTCCGAAATATCCGCATATCAAGCCGATGGTAACACCGAAAACAAGCTGAAGACCGGCGCCCAATATGGCAACCTGCAATGTGATTCTGCTTCCGTAAATTATTCGGCTGAATAAATCTCTCCCCATGTTGTCCGTTCCGAGTATGTACTCCGGACAGGGTGCTACAAGTATATCCGCAGGATGCGCTTCATCAAACCTGTAGGGTGCAATTTGATCAGCAAATGCAGCGAATATAATTATGCTCAACACAATTACAAAACCTAACATGAAGTTCTTATTTTTATAGCAAGAACCTAAAAATTCCTTAAATGGACTGTCATTCATTATTTGTCACCGCCTGTAACTGAAATTCTGATTCTGGGGTCCAACAATCCCAGCACTATGTCGCTCAGTATGTTGCATATGATTGTCAATACGGTAATTATCAGTATACATGCCTGCACAACGTTAAAATCCTGTTTAATAATTGCATCTATCATCAAGCTTCCCATGCCAGGTATACCGAATATTCTCTCTATGATTATATAGCCTGAAATCAGCCATGGCAGAGACATGAATAAATTAACCGTTATTACTATCAATGAATTTCGCAGCACGTGCTTTGTCAACACCGTATTGCGGTCAAGACCCTTTGCATATGCAGTTGTCACATATTTCTCCCTCAGAACCTCCAGCGCTTCGGACTTTGTAAGGCGTATGGTGCTGGCAAGCCCTCCTATTACACCGGTAGCTACGGGAAGCACGTAATTTTTCCAGGACTCAAAGCCGCTCACAGGAAACCATTTAAGATTTACGGCAAACACCAGCATGAGTATAACCGCGAGCCAGAATGATGGGATGGCGGTAAGAATCAAGGTTGTATTCACCGTTAACCTGTCAAACAGCGTGTCCTTTTTATATGCGCACAAAAGCCCCAAAGGCAATGCAATAAGATTGCTTATAAGCATCGTGGTGACCGTAAGCTTCAGGCTTATGGGTATGGCATTTTTAAGCAATGACCCAACAGCTATCCTGTACTTGTAGGAAATACCGAAATCACCCTCAAATATTATTTTTCTCATCCAGTCAAAGTACTGCACGAGCAGCGGTCTGTCCAGACCGTATTGAATCCTTAATCCTTCTAAATTTTCAACCTTAACCAACGGCCCTGCCATAAGAGTCACAGGATCTCCCGGCATCAGGTACAGCATGCCGAAAACTATGAAAGATACACAAAGCAGCAGCAATACTCCTACTCCCAATCTTTTAATTATGTAGCTTCGCATTTAGACCTCTCCTTTTTTAAAAGTATTTATTCGGTTGAGAAAATGTTTTCATTAATGTCATCCTCCCTCGGCAATAAATATAAGTTATAATCTGCAATATTCATGCCAATTTTCACATGCATTTTCCGTATAAATATATGCATTGACACTGAATTTTCTTTGATGTACTATTTGCTTGAACTTTAAAATATATTAGCGGGGAAGGTATATTATGTATGATATAAAAAAACTTGATGATTATCTTAACAGGCTGTTTGAATTAAAAAAATATCCCAGTGTGGCAATATGCATAAGAGGACCGGAGGGTATAATCTTTGAAAAGGGCTATGGATACTGCGATTCAGAAAAACAAAGACCTGCAGGGTCCAACACTGTTTATGGAATTGCTTCTATGAGTAAATCCATGACAACCCTTGCATGCGCAATACTTGAGGCAGAGGGAAAACTTAGCTTTTCAGACCCGGTAACTAAATATTTCCCGAAATTCTCCATTCCGGGAACTCCGGCAGAAAGCGTGACCCTGCGCCATCTGGCAATGCACACAGCTGGTATACCCCCCATTCCTCCTCTTGAATGGTCCATTGTCATGAACACACCGGGAAGAGACACCCAGTCATCTGAAGCGCTTAAAGCAAGTGCTCCGAACAAAATGGATAAAATTGAAGATATTATAGATTATATAGCACACAGCGGGGAGTACGAGCCATTAGGTGCGCCGGGAGAATACATGAGCTATTCAAATGATGCTTATGCACTTCTGTCATATGTTGTTGATCAGGCGGCAGGCATAACTCTCGAAAAATTCCTCCAAGAAAGGATTTTCAAACCTCTTGGCATGACTCGCTCCGTGCTTGACCTCGATGGTAAGGAGGCAATTGCTTTGGCTGAAGGCGATATTGCTGACTTATTTGACCTTGATGATGACGGAAATTTGTATTCGGATCAAGTATGGTCTGTTCTTCCGCCATACAGGGGATGCGCCTGTGTTAAATCCACAGCCAACGACATCACAAAATATTACCAGATGCTCTCTCAGAACGGCATATTTGAAGGAAAGCAGATAATAGACCCAAAGGCTGTAGAGATACTGATAGGCAGGGAATTTCCCGAGACCCCTTATCCGTTCTACTGCTTCGGTCTGAACAAACGAATTAAAAACGACAAGGTAATATGCGAGCACTCAGGTGGACTTCACGGCGTTTCCACTCAAGGAGGGTTGATCATTGGAGGATATTCGATGACCGCCCTGTGCAATCAGGGTGATGTTTCAATGGAACCCTTCCTATGGCCATGCTACAACTTGGTGCTGGGGCTTCCTTTGGATACATCTCATGCCTTCGCCATTCCTTCAGGCAATAAATTCAGCATGCCGGAGGCTGTTACAGGTACATACATAAGCAGAGAAGCCGTTCCAGCATACTGTATTGTTACATCTGATGATGAAGGAAATTTATTCGCACGCTACTATGAAGATAATTTGGTGCTGCACCATTGTGAAGAAACCCTCTTCAGCGCAAGGACAGTCGATAATCCTGATGAACAGCGCACCACCATGCGCTTCCTAATCAGAAACGGCAAAGCTTGGGGAGTTAGATGCTATACAAGAATATTTCAAAGAGTTAATGAATAAATAGTTAAAAAAACTTAATATTTTAAAACCACAGATAAATTATCGAAAAATAATAGGTTTAAATAGGATATATTGTATTTAATCCTGTTATTTTTCATTTTATCTCTGTTTAACCCTAAACGATTAATTTGACATTATCCCATTAAATAGGATAAGATTAGATTAATAACATGCTGATAGTGGAGGCAAGTATGAAAAAGGTTGCAGTTATTTATAACAACAGTGACAATCAGGAGGTCATCCGATATTTAAAAGAAAACCTTGAAAAAATATTCGAGAACTATATTGTTGTGGAAAATTACTATCTGTCTGAGCTTGATGCAGGTGTAAAAATAGATGCCGATGCCTACATAATAACCCATGAAACTATGCTGTACCCACTCAAGGAAAGAGTTGCAAATTACAACAATATTGTAACCATGTACAGAAGTATAAGCAAGCGGCACATTCATGAGATTTCGGAAATTCCTAATGGTACAAATGTGCTGATGGTCAACGACAGCTACGAAACTGCCGTCCAGACTCTGTGCTCCCTTTATGAACTTGGAATGAGCCATATTAACCTTATTCCCTATGACCCCAAGGATGCTGACAGCAATATCTATAATGATTTCGAAATTTGCATAACACCTAACGAAATTCATCTTGTTCCATCACATATAAAAAAAGTTATAAATATCGGATACAGGGAAATAAGCTTCGACACACTTCTGCGACTTATGAACAGACTGGATTTAAACTTCGACCTTACTAACCGCAATTTAGTGCGGCATATTAGAGAATTAGCCGAGCCGGATATTTATATTTACAATTATTATCTGAATAACTTTGTAAAAAATTATGTTTTTGACAGTGTAATCAATGACTCTCATGCAGCATTGATTGTTACCAACGAGGAGTATACCATGCTGTTTTCAAACAATAAGGCAAAAGCCCTGTTCGACATAAAAGACAGCTCACCGCTTCCTATGTCAGATGTTGTGGGAATAGATATTTTTTCAAAAATCCATAAGGAAATTATGCCAAAGAACGGTACCATATTCAACGGCATCCAATATTTTGTGGAGAAAACACCAATAATGCTCCTGGATGAAGTAATGGGCTACTACATAGTTTTTCAAAACGAAAAGGATTTAAGAGATATTGAAATCAACGCAAAGAAGTTGTTTGAGAAAAAAGGACTGTATGCCAAATATAATTTCTCAGATATAATACACGTTTCTCCGGCCATGAAGGAGTGCATAAAAACCGCCAAAACAGTATCATTAACAGACCACACCGTACTTATAACAGGTGAAAGCGGAACAGGAAAAGAACTTCTGGCACAATCTATACACAACTATTCACAGCGCAATAAAATGCCTTTTGTAGCCATAAACTGCGCAGCGCTTCCCGAATCCCTTTTGGAAAGCGAACTGTTCGGATATGAAAGCGGTTCATTTACAGGCGCAAAAAAGAGCGGAAAGTTGGGACTGTTCGAACAGGCTAACGGAGGAACTATTTTATTGGATGAAATAGGAGATATTTCTCCGAATCTGCAGTCAAGGCTTCTTCGTGTGCTCCAGGAAAGACAGATAATGCGCATCGGCAGCGACAGGATGATAAATATAGACACGAGAATAATTGCCGCCACAAACAGGGACCTCATGAGTGAGGTAGATAAAGGAAATTTTAGAAGAGACCTGTATTACCGTCTCAATGTAATCACGCTGCGCATCGAACCTCTGAGAAACAGGCAGGAAGACATTCTCCCGCTTATGTCTAATTTCCTGGGTCCAAAATACAATCAGATAAGCGATTTGGATAAGAAACTTTTGTCGTCATACAACTGGCCGGGTAATGTCCGTGAGCTTGAAAATGCCGCCATACACTACAATACTCTGTCAGCACTTCCCGGGTATCTTATGAGTGCTCCTCCTACATCATCTGAGTCCGGAAGAGCTTCAAACTCAACAGATATATTGAGTGTTGAAAGTGCAATACTTAAAATAATTATGGAAAATACACAGCTGTACCACGGTATAGGCCGCATGCAGCTCAACACCCAATTGAAATTCTTAGGCATCCATATAGGCGATTCCAGCCTCCGAAACGTACTCCAAGACCTTCAGGAAAAAGGCTTCATTACAAAGGGAAAAGGTCGAAGCGGAACAAAAATCACGGAGACAGGAATCAGAAGAATCACGGAAAAATAATATTAAACGCTGAAGACCTGCAGGGTCTTCAGCGTTATTTACGTACCACAAATTTTTACACAATTTTTTCATCTTAAGAACTTTAAGAAACTCTGATAAATCTCTATATGATTTTCCCCCTATTTTAAAACCACTGCTATTACTGCATGATAATTGGTTTCCCTATCATTCCTCTCAATTCAATCCGGAGCGGATATTACTTTATTTCTATTGTAATTTTATTTGAAGGAACTGTCAAATATAAAATAAAAAGAAGTTCTCGAAAGAACTCCTTTTTACTTTGATGCATGTAAGCATCTAACTGGAGGGATTTTTATCAGTAATTGTTATATTTCTACCATATCAGCAAATTCGGAATATTTTACCAGCCTGCCGTTAAGATATACTTCTTTTACATCCTTGAGGCAGTGCATATTTTTTAGCGGATTGTTCTCAAGAACGATAAAATTTGCCTTTTTACCGATACTTAGGCTTCCGCACCACTCATCCACTCCTGCTATCTTTGCTGAATTAATGGTTCCTGCTGCAATTACATCCATTGGATCAAGCCCTAATTCAGCCATGAGAACCAGCTCCATATATGTTCCGTAATGTGGATTGTACGGTGTTCCCGCATCTGTTCCTGTTCCTATAAGCACTCCTGCATTCCATGCCTTGAGAAAGCCCTTCACATGGTGCTCATGTGCTCTCTTAGCCTTTTCAACAGCATATTTTGCCACGTTCCTCTCGTTTCCGTCCTTGAAAAGGAAGTAATCAACCGCCAGCGTATGAACATACGCAGTATTTCTTCTAAGCATCATTTCTATACATTCATCATCTATGTAGCTGCCATGTTCAACCGAATCAATCCCCGCTCTTACGGCATTTTTTATTCCAGTGGCTCCATGAGCATGAACAGCGGTTTTCTTGCCTGCCTTGTGTGCTTCTCTTATGGCAGCTGCCATCTCGTCCTCCTCCAACTGGCTTTCGTCCTCGTTCATTCCGGGAGACATAACACCTCCGGTCGCCATGAGCTTAACAAAGTCAACTCCTCTTTTCAACTGCTCTCTGGCAGCCTTCATGCAATCTACCGGGCCGTCGCATTCTCTTCCCGTGTTGCTTCCGTGTCCTCCTGTCATTGTAAGGCACTGCCCTGCCACGTAATATTCGGGGCCTATTACAATGCCGTCACGGATTGCGTCTCTTAATCCTACCTCGACCTGCCTTCTTCCATTCATGTCTCGCACAAATGTAACACCTGACTTCAGGTGCTGCTGGAGATGCCTGAACCCTCTCATGGCAATTTTGGAAGGATCCTCAGAATTTAATGAGGCAGGATTGGCTATAGGTGTAGACAGCGCATGGATATGAAGATTGAACATACCCGGCATCACAACGGAACCCTTTAAATCAATTCCTGATTGCATGACGCTCTCGGCTGTCATGCTGCCTATTTCTTTTATCAATCCGTTTTCAACTGTCATGTAGCAGCTTGGTACAAATTGCTTCTTAATAACGTCTATCAGGTTAAAATTATAAAATCTTAACACATCCTCACTCCTTTACGAATTATTTCATCCTTACGGTGTTTACCATGTGGTTTGCTGAATTTCCCGAGTCCTCCTGCCAGAAGAATCCTGTATATGCCTGGCTGTATACTCGCGGCACACCATATTCAACAAAGTTATACATAGGCAAATCTTTGGCGATTATCTCCTGCACCTTGTAATAAGATTTTGCCCTTTCGCTTAAATCAGCAGCCTTTACGCCATTGCTGAAAAGCTCGTCTATCTCCGGATTATTGTATCTCATCTTATTGCTTGCACTGGTTGAAATAAGGAATGATGCGAAGTTGGATGCATCTGGTCCTCTGTCCCCTCCTCCTGCGCAAAGATCCCAGTCTCTTCTGTTGTCAAGCATTTCCGTTCTTAATGCCCACTCATATTGCTCAACCTTAACCTTTATGCCTACCTTGTCAAGCTGCTGTGTAACAAAAATAGGTATTTCCACTGTACCGAAAATTGATGTTGGGAAGCATCTGTATGTAAGTTCGAATCTATATCCGTCGCTTCCTTTTTTGTAACCTGCCTCATCAAGCAAGCTGTTAGCACGTTCAATATTTGTTTCAGGCTGTCTGAAATCCTTATTGTCTGCCCATCCTATTAAAGTTGTATACCAGCTCTTTGCAGGGTTGACAAGACCCATGTACAGCTTTTCCGCAATTTCCTTATTGTCAAGTGCATATGTGATAGCCTGTCTTACAGTATAATCTGAAATATATGTCCTTGCTCCATCCATATTGAAGCCCATCCACTGAGTAATTGTCGAGGGCTGCATGTCAACAGAAACGCCTGGGACATTTCTCAGCCTTGCCACTTCTGCAAATGCAGGGGACGCAGACATCCATCCGGCTTCTCCCGCTTCAATTGAAGTCATAGCAGTAGTTTCAGAAGGTGTGAACACAAATATCACTTCCTCCAGATACGGCCCGTCGCCGAAATATTCCGTATTTGCTGCAAGCTTGACATGGCTTCCCGTCTCATGCTCCACGAACTTAAATGGACCGGTTCCCACAGGCTTCAGATTATTCGGGTTGTTTACAACATCCGTACCTTCGTACAGGTGCTTAGGCAATATGTCAAATCCATAATAATCTGCAATATTGTTGACCATAATTCCGTTAGGCTCATTCAACCTCAGAACCACAGTCAAATCATCGGGGGCCTCAACACTATCTACCATGGAAAGAAACTTATACCCGTTGGCACTTTTGCCTTGCTCCAAAATGCTATCTATTGTCCACTTTACATCTGCGGAAGTAAATTTCGTTCCGTCATGCCACTTTACATTTTCTCTCAGCTTAAAAGTATATGACATTAAATCATCAGAGTTTGTCCATGATTCAGCCAGGTCTCCATAAAGCTCTCCCGTTGATTCATCATATGCAACAAGTTTTGAAAAAATATTTCTGTTTACATACGGAATAGCTCCGTCCCACACATAGTTATATACATAGCTGCTCGGTTCAAGCTTTGTTGCCACAACAAGGCTTCCTGACACCTTGTCCTCTTCATTCTCTGCTTTTCCGCCTTCAATTGGTTTCTGTACATTGCCTGTATCAGATGCGCACCCTGCAAGCAGTGATACAAACAATAATATCGAAAGAATAAAAATCGCCGTTTTTTTCATATTACACTCTCCTTTTTTATGATTTCCATACATTGTCAAAAACTCTCAAGAAGTTCATCCCGATAATTTTTTTGATTTCTTCGTCTGATGCTCCTATTGCCACCAATCCGCGGGTTATGTTTGCATATTGGTCAACCCTCTTTAAATCACGGTTGAACACTGTTTCAAAAAACCATGGGCTGTTATATAAAAGTTTTGTTTTTGTTTCCCAATAAAATTTGGTATAATACTCATATATGTCAGTGCCTATTCCAATATAGTCTGCGCCAACCAGATTCAGAAGGTAATCAAAATGCTTCATGTAATCCGACAACGTAGGCTGAATTCCTTCTGTTTCATGACAGAGGAATGCATGTGAGCTCAATCCTATTACGCCATTTGTTTCGGCAATTGCTTTTATCAGCTCATCCGATATGTTTCTCTTCGTTGTGGGAGTAATTGTCAAAGCATTGGAATGACTGAATATGCATGGCTTTGTACTTTCTTCGATTGCATCGAAGCAGGTTTTTGGGCCTACGTGAGATAAATCTACTACTATTCCTTGTCTGTTCATCTCCCGAACAGCCTGTTTACCATAAAATGTCAGACCTGTATCAAAAGGTGACATGCAGCCATTTCCGAATACATTCGGCTCGTTGTATGTTATCTGACATATTTTAAGCCCAAGTTCAGCAAGAATGCTCCACTTATAAAAATCAGTACCTACCGATGTGGCATTCTGTAAACTGAATATTACGCCAACCATGTTTTTTTCGTGGGCTGTCTTAATATCATCCACTGTCTTTATCTGCATAACCTTTTCCGGGTAATATCCGAAAAGGTTGTAGTGGCTGTATATTTCCTTCAATACAGCTTCAAATCCTGCAGATGGAGATGCAAGAGTTATGCTCTGGGCCGTAACTCCTGATTCAAGCAGTCTGTCCAGATATGTTTTTCCGTCAATAACAGGAGGCTCGGGGTTTATGATGTTCCCGCACAGACCATCTATAAATATAGAGTTTTTAATTAAATTCAGTGCCCGTTCCTCTTGTTGTTTATTTAATTTGATTTCTTCCAATTGTTGTCTCCTCCTTTTGTTACCATTACTAAATTTTAAGTTCTCCGTGTTTCCAGCAAGCTACATATTGTTCATCACCTATCCTTTCCAGATGCTGATTTTCAGCCTTACATCTCTCCTCCGCATAGTTGCACCTTGGCCGGAACCTGCATCCCTCCGGAGCCGCCGAAGCATTAGCCGCTTCTCCTTTTACGCTGATTCTGTCGATATTGTCTGAAAACAAATCAGGCGCAGAGGATAACAGAAGTTTTGTATACGGGTGTCTCGCCTCCGTCATAAGCTTTTCTGTGGGAAGTATCTCAACAATCTTCCCAAGGTACATTACTATGATTCTATTGCAAAGAAACCTTGCAGTGGCTAAATCGTGTGTTATCAGCAATATACTGATTCCATGCTCACTGTTCAGATTCTGAAGAAGATTCAATATTCCGGCTCTAATAGACACATCAAGCATTGATACCGGCTCATCTGCAACAATATACTTAGGATTTACAATCAGAGCTCTGGCAATGGCTACCCTCTGCCTCTGTCCTCCAGACAGTCTATGAGGATATCTGTCCACGTAATCGCCTGCAGGCTCAAGGCCGACCATCTTCAGCATTTCTTTCACTCTTTCCTTAAGTGTCTCTTCATTTCTTTCAAGTTTCAAACTTTTTACCGGTTCAGCAATAATTTCAAAAACCGTCATCTTAGGGTCGAGCGAGTCATACGGATCCTGAAAAATCATCTGCACGCTTTTTCTGTAATCAACTGTAGAGCTTCCTTTAATGTTTGAAATATCAATATTTTCAACCATTATTTTGCCCGAAGTGATATCTTCTATCTTAAGGATGAGCTTGCCCAGTGTTGTTTTCCCGCAGCCTGATTCCCCTACAAGCCCTACAACTTCACTATCCCTTATGTCTATGGACACATTGTCCAATGCGCTGACCACCTTGGATTTTCCTAAGAGCTGGTCGATAAAACCGGTTTTTAAAAAATAATTTTTACTTACATTTTGTATGCTGATCATTCTTCCACCTCCTGACCTTTGAAATCAAGCACTCCGGCGAAATGACATTTGCAAAGCTTTCCGTTCATAACTCTTTTTAAATCTGGCTTCACCTTAAAGCATATATTTTCCGCATACCTGCACCTGGATGAAAATACGCACCCTTCGGGCAGATCCGCCAGGCTTGGAGGGCTTCCAGGTATCTGATAAAGCTTTGTTATTGGTTTATGAAGAGATGGAAACGATGATACAAGGGCATTTGTATAAGGATGATTGCTGTTGAGCAGCACATCCTTTGTCCTGCCTATCTCCACGATTTCTCCTCCATACATAACTCCGATATTTTCACAGGCCTCTGCAACTGCAGAAATGTCATGGGAGATTAAAATCATTGCGAGATTTAATTCTTCCTTCAGGCTTATGAGCAGCTCAATAACCTGTCTTTGTGCAACCACATCAAGAGCGGTTGTAGGTTCATCAGCCAGAAGCACCTTTGGAAAACATATCAATGCAAGTGCAATTATAGCCCGCTGCTTCATTCCCCCGGAAAACTCATGTGGATATTGCATAAGACGGTGCTTTGATATTCCTACCTTTTCAAAAAGATATTCTGCTCTTTTGATGGCTTCCTCCCTGGTTATGTCTTCATGCTCNNATATCATAGATATTTCTTTCCATCTTATTTTGTTGAGTTCCTTTTCACTTGCCTTTACAATATCCTTGTTATTTATAATTATTCTACCGCCTGATATTTTGCCGTTTTTCTCAAGCAGATTCATCAGTGCATATGCTGTGGTACTTTTCCCGCATCCTGATTCTCCTACAAGCCCGAGGCTTTCCTTTTCCTCCAGTTTGAAGCTTATATTGTTTACAGCAACAAGATTCTGATTATCTACCTTAAATTGAACACTTAGTCTGTCTACCTCAATTGCCATAGCCTTGCTCCCTTCACGTTAATTTTGAAATATTTTCTATTTATTCAAGAATCTGCTGCTTTACATTAAGCGCTGAATGCAGAGCCGTACCTATGAGATTGAAGGCCAGAAGCATCATCGCTATAACTATACCCGGAATGATAACTAACCACGGAGCCGACGATATATGGCTTTGCCCTGACTGTAGAACCTTTCCCCAGGATGCAACCGCTGGGTCTCCAAGTCCTAAAAATGAAAGGCTGGCTTCAGTCAGTACAGCTTGCGCCATCTGCAACGTAGAGTTGGATAATACAGGCCCTATTCCGTTTGGTACTATGTGCTTGAAGAGTATTTTCAATTTCTTGCTGCCCGCAACCTCTGCAGCATGCACATACGATCTCGATTTCAATGTCAATACCTGGGCACGCATAATCTTAGCATTAGACGGCCATATCGTAACTCCCACTATTATTACCATAAGCGTAACACTTGACCCGAATATGGCAACCATTAGGATTATCAGGAATGTTCTTGGTATTATATAAAATATCTCAAAAAACCTGGACAGAACATCATCTACTACTCCTCCTATATATCCCGAGACCGCTCCGAGAACCACTCCTATGATGAGCGAAATTCCCGCTGCCCCAAAGGCAAACACCATTGACACCCTGCTGCCCCAGATTATCATTGCAAGGACATCCCTCCCCATGTTATCGGTACCGAATATAAAGTCATGATTAGGCTTTTGAATGGGAGGCCCAACCGAGAATAGCGGCTTGCCTGGGCTTAGCACAGGTGCCAATACTGCGCAAAACATAAGAATAAATAAAATTACCAATCCGACTATTGTCTGTTTGTTTTTGAGAAATATCTTGAGTTTTTTCATTTATTCACCACCCTTGGATCCAGATATACGTATATGATATCTGTAATTAATCCTCCTAATACAACTAAGACCGTAGTAACCAAAAACCCTCCCATTATAAGCGGATAATCTCTCATAGCTACACCGTCATATATCATTCTTCCCATACCGGGCCATGAGAAGACCGTTTCGGTCAACAGAGCACCCGAAAATACTGTGCTCAGGCTCATCCCCGCAACCGTAACCGTAGGAAGCAAAGCATTTCTCAAGGCATGGTTTCTGTATACCTTTTTCTCCGAATATCCGATAGCCCTGGCAGTCCTTATGTAATCCTCCTGGGCTATTTCGACGACAGTCGATCTAGCTAATTTTATATATGTGGGTATGTTAACTAGAAACAAAGTCAGACTTGGCAGAATCAAATGCCTTATAAGGTCTACCGTCTTAGAATATTTAACAATGCCAAAACTGTACATTCCTGAACTTGGAAGCCACTTCAGCTTAACCGCAAAGAAAAGTATAAAGAGCATCCCCATCCAGTAAACCGGCATGCAATACAGCATCATTGAGGCGTTGGATATTATCATGTCAAGCTTTTTTCCTTCATATCGGGCGGCTATCGCTCCGAGAGCAGTACCAGCAACGATGGCTGCTAATTCACTTATGAGCACCAGCATTATTGTAACCTTCATTTTTTCAGAAATTATGTCACTGACCGGACGCTGGTACTTGTATGACATCCCTAAATCGCCCTGCAAAAGTTTTCCCAAATACAATTTCAATCTCACGTGCAATGGTTCGTTAAGCCCGTAAGTTGTTACGGCGATTATTACCGGGAGCATTTGAATAACCCTTCTAAAAATATACTTGCTAAAACCCATTGTTTCACCTCATCCTATCGTTGTGTTGTCAAACTGATTGTTTTTCTGTAAAAAGTTTTGTATGCTTCTCAACTATTTCCTGTGCATTTTTTTCATCTCTCTTTTTCAGAGCTTCCAAAAGGTCTCTGTGCTCTTCCATTACAGTCTTTATAAGCCTTGGTGATGCCCATGAGGAGCGCCTGAATAAAACCGACTTGTCAAGCAAGTCTCTGATCATTCCTGTAAGCATCTTGTTTTTGCAATATCCGTAAATGGTAAGATGAAACGCTGTATTCCATTTTTCAAAACCTTCTCTGTCTCCGTTGTTAAAGCTGTCATTCATTGCCCGCATCATTTCTTCCAATTCGGGGAAAATTGATTCAGGAATATTGTTTGTTGCAAGCTTAACGGCAAGTCCCTCAAGATTTGCGCGGATTACATACATTTCCTTCATTTCTTCCATATTTACTTCTGCTACCATTGCCCCTTTGTTCGGTATAATCTTTACAAGACCGATGGTAGAAAGGTTTCTTATAGCTTCTCGTATAGGTGTCCTGCTTGTCTCAAATTTTGCCGCAAGACTGTCTTCGACAAGCCTTTCATTCGGCGAAAATTCACCGTAAATTATTCCGTCTCTGAGTTTTTCAGTAATTTCATCGCTTGTAGCAATATACATACATTCACTCCTCTTTAATAAATATTTATGTATCAGCATGCATGATTGCATCCTAAATTGTATACAATTTTATATACTAAAGATTGTATTGTCAAGAACTTTATTAGAATATTTAAAATAATTTTATTGAGTCCTGAAATTATCGCTGCAAATTAGGCTATATCTTAAGAAACAAAAAACTGAAATCTGCATCATACAGATTTCAGTTTTTTAAGATATATTTCTTTTTTTCGGATAGCAGGTTTCGGCGCTCTTCAAGAAAAGGCTCTACAGGTCCTTCTTCTGCCAGGAGCCTTGCATTTGCTGCCTCATGCACAGGTTTTGTACTTACCGAGGTAATAGCGCTTACCTTAAATACAATAGTATCCAACCACGAATCCGTCGCTGATTCATTTTAATATTCAATTGCATCCCAGCTTCAGATTTTGAGCATCTGATTGTTCCGAAAAAAATCTTCCCACGGGTCATTTCCGGCAATTTTTAATAGTGCGTCCGCCATGCTGATTCCATCGGGAGCAACAGTGTAAAGCTCATCCCATGTTATGGGCATGGACACCTTGGCTCCTTTTCTCGCTCTCAGAGAATAAGGAGCAATACTGGTCGCACCTCTGCCGTTTCGTATCCAGTCAATGAATATTTTGTTTGTGCGCTTAGCTTTTCTTACATTGCTTGTATAGCGTTCCGGCCATTTTTGCTCCATGACTTCGGCAACACGCCTTGCAAAATCGTAGAATATATTCCATTCCGCTGCAGGTTTTAATGGGACAACCACATGATACCCTTTGCCCCCGCTGGTCTTAAGGTACGAGTTCAGCGAAAGCTCGGTAAGAATACTTCTGATATCCTGTGCACCCTGACGCACCATATTTAAGTCCATTCCCTCATCCGGGTCCAAATCAAACACCATCATATCCGGCTTTTCAAGGTCATATACGCGACTTCCCCATACATGAAATTCCAGTGTTCCCATCTGCGCTTCTGATACAAGCCCTGACACATCATCAATATAGAAATATTCCTCAGTTCCTCCGCTGCCTATGGTAACAGGTATTGTTATTATTCCCTTACTACCCGGACTGGGATGCTTTCTGTAAAAGCATGACTGTAATATTCCTTTAGGACAACGAACAATGCTCATAACCCTGCCCTTCACATAGGGCATCATGCGCTCAGAAACCATTGAATAATACCGCGCCACATCCTCCTTTGTTATTTCAGGTTCTTCAAACAATACCTTACTCGGATTGGTAATATTTATTCCTTCAACAACAATGCTGTTTTCGTCTGATTTAATTGGTTTCTCGGCCAATTTTTTGCCCTCCGTTTTTTCCCTTTTTATGTCCTTGGTGTCCTTGTCTGTACGTATTCCCTTAAAGCTTGCCTGCCTTAATAAATTATCATGTGTCCATTCGGCAAATTTGATTTCGGCTGCGAGCTTTGGCTCAAGCCATGTTATCCTTTCCCTGGGCCTTGACTTTGGCACAATTTTTATTGGAGGGTCAGCCCTTTTCAAGACACCAAATTTCTCTTCAAGCATCTGCATGTCAGCATCACTTATACCGGTTCCGGCCCGTCCGACATAGACTAATTCCCCATCCTCGTATATTCCCAGAAGAAGTGAGCTTACCCCGCTTGTCTTCTTGTCTGAAAGAGTATATCCTATTATTATAAATTCCTGCCTTTTATCGCATTTGAGCTTTATCCAGTCTCCGTTCCTCGTTCCGCTGTAAATAGAATCGGCTTTTTTACCTATTATGCCTTCCATTCCCGCCTTGCATGCTGCAGTAAAGCTTTCCATCCCGCTTCCTCTTACAAAACGACTGTAATAAATACCTTGTGGAGCATTCTTTGCCAAGGACTCGAGTATTTCTTTCCTTTCAATCAGCGTGCGTGCCCTGAGGTCCTCTCCATTCAGCGCAAGTATATCAAAGACTATATATGTCAGGTTTCCAACCTTAGGATTTTTCATATAGTTCTGCAGAGCATGAAAATCTGTCCTTCCCTGCACATCCGTAACTGCCATTTCACCATCCAGAACCATTGCTCTTCCGGCAGCCAGGTCAATAAGAGCAATGGCAATATCACGAAATCTCTTTATATAATCATTACCATTCCTGGTTAAAAGCCGCACATTATTTCCCTCCACAAATGCGATAATCCTGAAGCCGTCGTATTTCAGTTCATAGAGCCAATCCTCTCCTGCAGGTACACTGCTTACTAATTTGGCAAGCTGTGCTTCGGCACTGTTGAAAGGGTTTTTAGTGATTTTTTCATTTTCTCCTCTTTCAATTTGTTCCATTGTACGTCCTGTCCTGATGCTTGTGATAAATTCAGATATTCCGTCGATATCTTTGACATATTCGTCTTTTTCCTTTAGCAAAAGCCAGTTATCTCTCGCCTCTCCTGACTTTGCCTTCCACCGCACCAAAGCCCACTTTCCCTTTAGCCGTCTTCCCTTAAGAACAAATTTTAATTCACCTTTAATAAGACCTTCTTCCACATTTACGTATGGCTCCCAAAAACCTTCATCCCATAGCATAACGACACCACCACCGTATTCTCCCTTTGGAATAGTTCCCTCGAAATTTCTGTACTCTAATGGATGATTCTCTACCCTCACCGCAAGCCTCTTGTCATGAGTATCATAGGACGGACCCTTGGGCACCGCCCAGCTTAGAAGTACTCCGCCCCATTCCAGGCGCAAATCATAGTGCCCGCTGCGTGCAAGATGATGCTGTACCGCAAATCTCATCCCTTCTTCGGGACTTTCTGCCCTTCCTTCCGGCTCCAATGTCCTCTCAAAGTTTCTTTTCCGGTTATACTCGCTTAATTTTTCAGCCATAGAATCATGCCGTTTCCTTGTCTTTCTTATCCTTCTTATCTTTTTCTGCCTTCTCAACGCTGGCTCTCAATGCATCCATTAGGTCGATTACCTTACCGGAGCTGTCAGGCTCGGCAGCAACAATCTCTTTGCCGGAAATTTTCGTCTCAATGAGCTCACGAAGCTTAGCCTGATATTCATCCTTATATTTTGAAGGATCAAATGGTGTATCCATGGAATTGATAAGCATCTTCGCCATATTAAGCTCCTGCTCGGATACATCCGGTTTTGTATACTGCTTTTGAATACCCTTTATGTCGTCCGCATAGAACATAGTGGAAATCAGAATTCCGTCCTCTCTTGGTATAATCGCCATCAGTGTGTCACTTGTACCCATAACAGTTTTTCCTATGGCTATCTTCTGTTCTGACATCAGCGAAGCACGAAGCAGCTCAAATGCCTTTTCGCCCCCAGTCTCGGGTGCAGCCTGATAGGTTTTGTCATAATAAACCGGTGAAATCTGATTCAATTGAGCAAAATGCAATATCTGAATGGATTTTTCTTTTTCTGTCTTTATTTTTTCAATCTCCTCATCAGTAACAACAACATACTTGTCCGTATCATATTCGTATCCTTTTACAATATCTCCTGAAGCAATTTCCTTGCCGCAATGAGCGCATGTCTTCTTGTAGCGGATACGGCTGTTGTCTTCCTTGTGAAGCTGATTGAAATGAATGTCATTATCCTGCGTGGTTGTGTACATAGCAATGGGAATTGCTACCATCCCAAAAGTTATGACTGATTTACGTGATATCATATTGGTCACCTCCATGGAATATTGTTTCCATTTGAAATGTAAGTATTCGGGCTTCACTTTAAATATTTGAAATATTATTGCATTCATACAAAATCTGTAAGACTGTTTATAAAGCTGCTTGTTGCGCCATTATTTTCTTTAAAAACAGAAAAGCCGAAAAATGGCTTTCCTGTTCCTTATCATAGTTTTAGGCCTTTACATATCTGAAACCACGGTGATTTGTGTCTTCATTAAACATTTCAGCAGGCTTTTCACCTGTAGCACCTCTTTCAGCTGCATTGTCTCTTTCATATGCACTGCATTTTTCACAACACGCCAGCCCCTGAGGAAAGGCGAAAATATTCAGAGGATCATATTTTTGTTTTATTTCTTTTAAATATTCCACGTGGCATCCGTAATATTCGTGTTTATAGCAGCAAAGTTCCCCATATGGAAAATTCACATAGGACCCTTCCGTAAGCGGAAGCAGGCACATGAGCTGTCTTCTTACCCATTCGGAATTGATCTTCGCAAAATAATCATTCTCCCAAATGGTTTCAAGCCATATAATATAATGTGCCTTGCGGTGAAAAAAAGCGGTATCATTCACGCCGACTTCCGAAACACTTCCACCCAGTGCATACATAGACAGCCCTGCATAAACCGAGCCGGCAGACCGTTTCTGAATAAGCCCCACTATATCCTTGATTTCGCATTGGTTGAAACATTTATAAACAAATCGGCTGGCAGATTGAAATTTTTCAAATGCTGGGTATGAGCTTCCAAGTATGGTCACTGCCTCCAGAAAGCTAACATATTGTATATCGTAAACGGCACCCTTTATATCCAAAAAATCTTGGAGCATATGGGTCGCTTCCTCCGGCCTTCCGTAAAATATCCCTCTGACCAGCATGGACAGTCCGTCAGGCTCAGAATTGTATATTCTCGATATCAATGTTATTCGTTCATCCGCATCTGAAAGCCATTGTTGCCATGTTTGCAGAAACAGCTCCTGTGCATGCTCTCCTGCATTACAGTAATCAATTTCAATCAGCGTTACATTTTGGATGCGTGGCGGAAGACTGAACGTTATGGAAACAATAACTCCGAAGTTACCTCCTCCTGCTCCTCTGCATGCCCAAAAAAGGTCCTCATTGCATGTGTTGTTTGCTCTTATGAGCCTGCCTTCATAATTCACCAGTTCTATTTCTTTAATACTGTCACACCCGAGGCCGAAATAACGGCAGGAAAGTCCCCAACCGCCTCCCAGCGCATACCCGCATACCCCGACGGTGGGGCAGGTACCTCCCGGAAATGGATATCCTCTTGAAGCCACACATTCATAAAGCTGCCTGTTTGTAACACCACCCTGCACACGTACCAAGCCTGATTCCTCATCCAACTCTATTGTGTTCATTTCACTTACATCAACTACGAGGACACAATTTCCATTTGAATATCCCTCGTAATTATGACCTCCTCCGCGCACCCGCAGAGAAATATTGTTCCTCTGTGACCATACCACGGCGTCAGACACATCTTCAGCCGTACGACAATAATTAATCACTGAAGGATATTTCTGAACAGCATGGTTCCATCCTTGCCTGTCTTGGTTATACGAAGCATCGCAAGGCGTAACAACCCGGCCGCTTAATCCGAACAAAAAATTATCATCCACAAAATCGCTCCTTATTAAAGATTGTACACTATCATATGTACATATGTCCGAGATGTACCATAAAGAGGCAGTATGTACGGCAGAGCAGTACCAATAACAAAGGAATCAGCAAAATCAAGCATCTGCAAAATGATATGACTACGGATTCCTTTCAATTCCCAATAGACTGTATGCGATGCTAAAATAATGTTCATCAATTTCTGTTATTGTTGACTTTTTTGTTTTGTTGACTTATACTGTTCCGGAAGATGCTACGATGCACATTAACTACAAGCAACAGAGGGATGAATATACGTGAAAATTCCAAACTTGGCAATAGTAAATATTTGTTTTTAACCGAAAGGAGAAAAATATGATTAACAGACGAACTGTCCTGTTTGCGCTTACTCCAGTAATTTTATTCGCAATACTGGCTATATGCATTAATATGTCAATTCTTACGGGCTTTGAAGAATGGGTTTACGGCAAGGCTGCAGAAAATATGTCACCCGCTCTTACTTCCATAATGAAGAGGATTACACATATTGGCGATTCATCTGCTGTCATTGCATTTTGCCTGCTCTTACTTATAGCTCCAAAAACGAGAAAAACGGTGGCTCTTCCCGTTTCATCGGCACTTATAACTTCAGTTATGCTCAATGAGACACTCAAACACATTTTTGCAAGAAGCCGTCCGGATATTTTGCGGCTCATAAATGAAACAGGCTACAGCTTTCCCAGCGGACACGCAATGAACAATGCAACCCTCTATACAATGCTCATTCTGCTTATAAACAGGTATGTACGCAATACCCACCTGAAGCTGACACTCTCCTCGATATGTGTTGCCCTCGCAGTTATGATCGGATGCAGCCGTATTTATTTGGGAGTGCACTACGCAGGTGATGTATTGGGCGGATGGCTGCTGGGATCTGCGTTATCTGTGATTATCTATTCAATGTGGGAAAACAAGCTGGGTTAAAAAGCATACTTAAAAAACGGCATAGCCGCTTAAGCTATCCCGTTTTTTAATATCAGTCATTTCAATTTTTTTTACTTACAGGAATCCATATTTCGCAGAATAATTCCCCGTCACTTTGTGCCGGATACAATTCAAAATCTGTATCATCCAGCATAACATAGTCAGAACCCGGCAAGAAATCTTTAAATATTTTGTCCCACGTTTCCCCTATACAATCTTCACTTTCTCCATTGCAAGAGAACACTGCCCACGTAGTTGGCTTTACCTCCCATACACGGCATCCGTCGGGAACAGCACTTCCATCATACAACATACCAATTCCGTATTCAAAGTACTCACTTTCCTTTGAGACCGGAGCACATGCACCATAAATATCATCAGAAACCGAATGCTTTCGCAATTCATCGAACACACCCTCTTCACCGCATCTCTTCCAAAAATCAGGTACATCACGATTCTCTCCATCATTAACAATTTCATTTCGAAATTGCTCTATTTTAGCAATAAGCTTAAACGGTACCCCCTCAACAACCTTGTAGTTCATAATTTTACCACCTTCCATAATTATTTTTAATATGAGGCGATTATATAATTTCAACTGCACACCTGATCTTTTTGCAGCACTTGGAGATATACCATGAAATCTGGAAAAAGCTTTTGTAAAGCTTTCAGGTGAATCATATCCATACTTATATGCCAAGTCAATAATTTTTGCATCTGACATAATAATTTCCTGCCCTGCCATTGACAGTCTTCGGTTACGAATATACTCACTCGCCGTTATCCCTGTAATCATGCTAAAAGTACGATGAAAGTGATAACTTGACATGTATACCTGTTTTGCTGCATCGTGATAACTGATGTCTTCCAATAAATTTTCTTCCATATACTGAATAGCTTTTTGAATAGTTGTTATGCAATCCATTTTTCTCACCTCTATTTATATTATAGAAGAATTTATTTTCTTTTTCCTGACCTAACTTGCTTGATTATGGCAGTTGTTACAAATACCTTTGAATATCCTTGATTTCCTTAAGGTTTATCTTTTAGAATCGAGGATAAACAAGGATGCATCTTGATTCATGAATATTTTATTGCCCGTATAAAATGTTTCAGATTTAATATCTTTAAATCCTATTTTAGTCATAAGCTGAACGAGCTCTTCCTGAACAAATCCGTTGTGAACCTTGTCTGAAATAACTTTTTCATTTTTATTAAAATCTACTATCAGCAGATGCCCTTTAGGGTTCAGCACTTCATACAACCTTGATAAAATGGGCTCTATATCATTAATGTGAAGCAGCACCTGAACCATAAAAATATAATCCGCATGTATATGAGTCCCGGCTTCAGTTTCAAAATCAAAGCATATGGTGCTTGCATTTTGAATATTAGAGTCAGCAATTTTTTTATTTATCTGTTCAAGCATATTTTGAGATGTATCCAAAAAAATTACGCTGTTGAAGTCATTCAGCAGCTCCATGCCGACAAGACCTGTTCCGCATCCAAAATCAATGGCACTTTTATCTTTGCCATTTACTATGTATTCACGAATAGCATCAGCCGATATTCTTGCTATTTTAATTCTTTCAGGAATATCATATTTATTTGCCATTGCCTCAAAAATATCTGTATTACCCATTGCTTTTCCTCCAATGCCTTCTGCATTTTTTATTATTTTACCACAGACACAACAAAAAAGACACGACAAACGTCACACAATTTCCAGACGTTTCTCCACCTATTCAGCCAATGCTTCTTTTAAATCCGAAAACAACCTTTGATGCGTATATCGGTTATAAAACGGAAATGACTTGTCTTCTTAGGAATAATTTATATTCAATAGCACTTATAACTTAGATTTGGAGCATCTCACAAAATAAAAACAGCCCGATATCTTTATTGATTCGGACCATTTTATATTTCTAATTTATTTTGTAATTGAAGTTCAATGGGTCATATCCCAAAAATTCATCATATAAATCTAACCTTCTGTCATTCTTTGACGAATTGTACTTATTTATCCCGTGAGCTCTCACCTTAGCAAAATTGCAATTTCCATATATAATTTGCTCTGTGTCATCTGCAGGTCCGGCTATGGGGATACCAGCCGTTCTTACTATCAGGCTTTTCCCTGGGAATTCCATATCTCTTTCTATTCCAACTCTGTCAGCAGCGGCAACGTATATTCCGTTTGAATGTGCAGCCGCCATGGCAAGAACCGGTCCGAAATTTTTCATATTATCCGGCAGACTGTCTATGGTGACCCAATTCGTTGGGACACATACAATATCCGCTCCCTGCGCGGCGAGAATCCTGTATGTTTCCGGAAACCACATGTCGTAGCATATTACAATCCCAATCCTACCTATAGGTGTGTGAAATACCGGAAGCCCGAGATTCCCTGGCTCAAACCAAAGAAACTCCTCCTCCCACAGGTGAAGCTTTCTATATTTTCCAATCAACCCCTCCGGACCAATCAGCACCGCAGTATTGTATAGGTCAGCACCATCAATTTCCGTAATCCCTGAAACAATGTATACATTTCTGTCGCAGGCAGCCTTATACCATGCTTTTACGCTTTCACTGTCTTTCAGATTTTCAGCAAGCTGAATGGCTTCCTCCTTATTATCAAAATTGTACCCCGAATTAGCCATTTCCGGCAGCACTATAAGCTTAGCTCCGTTATCCGCGGCTTCATTTATCATTCGCACAGACTTACTGATATTTGCCGCTATGTCTCCTATTTTAACATCCATTTGCAAGCATGCGACCTTAACATCCAATTTCTTTTTCTTATTTTCCACTTCGTCCTCCTAAATTAATTAACATTCCGCTTTTTCTGTAACAAGTGCAGTTTCTAATGTAGATGAAGTTATTTCCAGAAGATATCCAAAGGTATATAAAATAGGAAGCAGCATAAAAATAAATTGCAGCTCCCCCTACCAATAACATTATACCAAATATTAGAAACAAATCAACCCTTGTTGGAAAATAGAAAGCTGCATACATAAAACAAAAAGACTATCCGCGAATTTCCAAATACGTCTACTTCGATTCCAAATCTGCCTCATTGTCAAGATAATGCCTTATGAGCTTCCGATGCTGCTCTTCATCAGCCTGCCAGAGACATCTGTCAATGGCTTCCAGAAGCCTTTCGATTATGTTTTGTGCCGCCCATGGATTGGCTTCCTTCAGCCATTGGCTGTATTCTTCATTTTCAATAAACGACTCATTTATTTTTTGATACGTTAAGTCATCAATTACTTCGGTGGTTGCATCCCAGCCGAATACATAATCAATGGTGCTTGAAAGGTCTGTGGCACCCTTGAAGCCATGCTTTTTAAGTGCATTGTGCCACCTCGGATTTAAAAGCTTCGTCCTGATGACAAATCTTGTTTCTTCCTGAATACTTCTTAAATTCAGAAATTGAGGGTTTGAGGAATCGCCTATATAACCATTTATGCTCTTACCTCCTAAAATCTCAGAGGCCGCTACCATTCCCCCAAGATACGAATAGTTGTCGTCATTGGCAATTACATCCGTTTCTTTTGTGTCGATAGTTTTTACTGCCATATTCAAGCCTGCCAGCCTCTTTTTGAAAATGGCCGTTTCTTTCTCACCAAACACCTTGTTTCCATAAGCATATCCGCCGAACTCAGCGTACATGGCGGCAATATCCTTTTTGTCCTTCCAGTCCTTTCCGTTAATCAGAGTATTTACTCCCGTTCCGTATGCACCGGGCTTTGCACTGAAAATCCGGTAGCTGCTGGACCTGAAGGCTTCCTCTGCAGTCCTTCCGGACTGAAGGACTTCCTGCATATCCTCATTTACATGCTTTTTGATAAAGTTCATTCCCTCGGGCTCATCAAGCTTGGCAATACGGCAAATTACATTGTCCAGCTTTTCCACTATGTTCGAAAAGGCATCTCTGAAAAATCCCGTAATGCGCATAGTAACGTCTATCCTTGGACGGTTGAGCTCGCTGTATGCAATCGGTTCAAAAGCTTTAATGTTGTTGCCGCCTCTTTGCCATACGGGCCGAGCACCAATCAGTGATAAAATTTGTGCAACTTCCTCACCCTTTGTACGTATAGTGGGACTTCCAAACAGAGCTATTCCGACACTCTCCGGATACCTGCCTTCATTTTCCGCAAGGAAGCGCTCAACAAGCATATCAGCCAGTTTCTCACCTGTTTTCCATGCAGACTGCGTGGGAATCATGTTTGGGTTCAGTGTGTAGAAATTTCGCCCGGTGGGAAGTATTTCCGTCTGTCCCCTTGTTGGCGCACCGGACGGACCTGTTGGAACAAATTTCCCTTTCAATCCTTCCATCAGGTTTGTAATTTCATCACTTGTTTGAATTAATTTTGGAAGTATTTCTTTCTTTATGTAGTTTGCAGCATCTGTCAAGGTCTGTGATTTTGAAACAATCTGCGGATAGGGACTTCCATCCAGGCAGCAGCGAATAAGGTCTTCCTGAGCCTCCTTCACCGCAGCGAGTGCTTCGGACACAGACTGTTTATCGGTCAATGTACCCCCTGCTCTTTCCTTCATCATTTTTTCCAAGTTGTAGCCAAGAGCCTCAGAAACTGCTTCTCTAAGAGAAGGATGCTCTTCTGAAGAAACCCGGGTAAGAGCAGCTACAAAATCTACTAAGTCCTGACCCTCCGGGCATTTCCCCAAAATATGAAGCCCGTTATTTATGAGTGTTTCTTTCATTTCTTCAAGATAGCTATGGGCTTCTGATACCTTCTCATCAATTGACTCAATATTCTCGAAATCCAGCACAAGCCCCGTCTCTTCAAATGATTTATCCAATTCAGCCTTAAATTCTTCACTTATTTCTCTGTTGTATTGGGCGTTGTCCATATACTCGTTGATTAAAGAGCTTAATCTCTCATAAGCATCATACAGCTCAGCCTCTCGCATAGGCGGCTCCAGATGACCTATGATGCATGCATTGCTTCTACGTTTTGCCTGGGTTCCTTCACCGGGATTGTTGATAATATATGGATAAAAATTAGGCAGCGTGTCTATTGCACAATCAGGATGGCACTGATTCGACAGAGCTATCGCCTTTCCCGGAAGCCATTCCAGCGAGCCATGCTTTCCCATATGAATGACTGCATCTGCTCCGAAATGATGCCTAATCCACTGATAGTAGGCGTAATAATGATGTCCCATTGGTATATCAGGGCTGTGATATGCGGAGCTTGCATCCATTGCCTGGTTTCTCTGGGGCTGTATTCCGATAAATATGTTGCCGTTGATTATTCCGGGTATTAAAATATCTCCTTTATTCCCTGCACCCTCGCAGGTCATACACTCTCCTGTCGGCTCTCCCCAATAACCATCCATCTTTTCTCTTACATGAGCGTCCAAAGCTTCGTAATGTGTACTGTAATCACTCTCCGTCATGCGAATTGTTTTATTTAACTGCGCCTCTGTTTGCCATTTTTCATCGTTGGTACAGTGCTGAAAAACAGCATCCATGAGCTCCCGTGTATTTTCATAGATTTTATCCACCTTATAGCCGATGTTTTTTAAATTTTTCAGAATTTCAATTATACTCTGCTGAGTATCAAGACCAAAGGCGCACCCGATAGTTTCATTTTTAGGCGGATAGTTGTGCATAATAATTGCAATTTTCTTTTCGGCATTGTCTGCACGCCTCAGTCTTGAATATTGGAGCGCCAGCATTGCCATTTTATCAACCCGTTCTTTGACAGGACAATAGGAAACAAGGTCAAAACCCGTTTCCGGGTCCTTTTTGACTTCCTTTGTTGCTACAGGCAGGGCTACAATAACACCGTCCATCTCAGGCAGAGCCACATTAATAGTCAGTGTAGAAGGGGGGAGCCCATATGCCTCCTTGCTCCATATGTTGCAGCTGTCTGTAATCATAAGCCCTTGCAGTACAGGCACATCTATTGCCTGAAGAAACCGCCTGTCTGACCTTCCGTTAGAAAACATAACAAGAGAAATCAAGACATCAATTTCTGAATTTCCTGATTCATCTGCAAAGTAAGTCCTGAGCACTTCAGTAACCGGCTGATTGTCTACCTTGTCACTTTGAACGGTGGACAAATAGACTACGCGCACTGCTGCATTCAAATCTTCTATTGACTGAATCAGTGCATCCACATATGAGTGGTCGCCGTTAATAAAGTAATTCCTATAGAAAATTACACCTATTCTTGGTCTGACGTCCTGCCCGAAGCCTGCTGTTTCATAATACATCCCGTTCATGGGCAGCTCCCTCGGAGGCTGAATATCTGTCTTCAAGCCAGAATAGGTGCTTGACATGTATCTTAGCATCTGATGAACATTTTCCTGCCCTCCAAAGGTCATATAATTAAACAGCTGCATACTCACCTCAGGAGATACATTGTTGTATTCATCTGCAAGAGCAATTATTGTTTCGGTGTTTCCATATATAAATACTTTCAGTCCACTTCTCAAACTCCCCATAATAATATCAAATTCAGGCAGACTTTCCTTTCCTCCCATAAGCTGCACAATGAATATATCCGCATCCTTAAGGCGGTTCTGCAATTGCTCTCTCACCTTCACGCTTGCACATGCCCGTCTGTGAAATACAGATAATTCTAAAAACTGCTCCGTCAGCTTTTTATATGCATTTGAAAAAACTGTTAAATTGGCATCAACTGCCGTGTAATAAACAACTTTAAGCATTTTCTCTCCGTCTCCTCCGATTGATATGGGTCATAATCTCATTTGCCGTAATCTGGTCAAGCTTGACATACTCCGCCTTAAGGGCTTCTGACAACTGCTCAGCCAATCCCAGCCTGAACCTTGATTCCTCACAGTCCAGAACCAGAAGCTGCGCTGGCTCACGGGATAATTCCTTTGCTGCACTCATTGCATCTGCAAGTGCATCTGCTGTATACAAAGGAACATTGCTTCGTCCGTCTGATATGAGCACCACCATTTGAAGTGCGTTGGGGTTTTTGGATTTTTCAGCCTGCACAACAAAGCGCGCCTGCTCCAATGCCGACGCCAATGGTGTGCTTCCTCCCATAGGCATATCCCTCAGCCGCTTATACGCCAAATCATGACTGTGGGTTATAGGCAAAATCACCTCTGCCTGTCTACCCCTAAATGAAATAATTCCAACCCTGTCTCTCTTCTCATAAGCCTGCTTAAGCATTGAAAGTACGGCTGTTTTAAGTGCCTGCAACCGATGCCTTGCTCTCATGGAGCCGCTTGCATCCACCACGAAAAGTATGGATGCTCCTGTTTTCTTTTCCCTGATTTTCGCTCGCATATCAGACTTTTCTATTGCAATAGCTAACTCTCCTTTTTCCCTGAATCTCTGAAAAAGAACCGCACGCCTTATGGTTGCATCTATTGCAAGCTCATCGGAGGCTGTTTTAAAGGTCTTGAATTTAATATATCTGCCCCGCCTCAGCTGAGTACGAACAAATGCACGTTTCCCCGTTCCCATGTCCTTCTTAATCCGTTTAGGAAAGTTTAACTGAATTTTCACACCTTCAATACCGTCATTTATGCTGTCCAAAAGGTTTGCCGCTCCCGGTGACGGTGCATACTCTTCCAATGGGTTGGGTGGGAGTATATTTTTTTGAAAGTCTGTCTGTTCAACATCTGTGTCCGTTCTGTCTATATTATCTTCACTGTTTGCATTGTCAGCTTCTGATGACTCAGGCTGCAGTTTATCTGAATTTTCTTCTCGTTTTTCCTTCTCTGCTTCATTGCCTGTTTCTCTATCCATACCTTCATGGCTTTGACGGTCAGCTGTATCAGCCTCAGGTAGCGGGCTTCTCCCGTGAATAGGTATGACAAATTGACTCACGCGTTCAATGTCCTCGTGAGCCACAGAAAACCTGTTTTCCCAGGCACACAGCGCCCTTGCTGCCCTTATCATCGTCACCTCTCCCCTATGACCCTCAAAGGCATTTTCATTTGCAAGCCTTGAGGCATAGTCATAACAGGAATCAGGCACCGATACCTCTTTCAAGATTCCTCTGGCACGCTTCAAATTATCTTTGGTTTTATTTTGAATCAATTTAAATTTATTCCTGAATGCTGCGGGGTCTCTTTCATGATCTGCCTGCCTCCTGATGATTTCAGTCCGGGCTTCCAATGAATTTATATCCGATGTTTCCGCAAGCATACCAAAGCGCTCTAATATGCCTGACGAAATCCATCCTTCATCAGGGTTCATTGTTCCGAATAAAATAAAATCAGATTTCTGAAGTAAGCCTTCTGACGTCTGATATTTATGTGTTTCGGATGCTTCGGTTATGCCAAACAACAGTTGTTCACTCAAGAGATTTATATTGTCTATTGCCACAACACCGCCATGGGCCCTTTTTATCACACCATCTGACACGGATGCCTCTCCACAGCTTATCATTCGGATATAATCAGGCTCGCCCCAAAGCTGCTCCTCTGTAATTCCCAAGGGTACATCAATTCTCTCCAAATTCTCAGCAAGCTCCACTGCCGATCGCATCAATGCTGTTTTTGCGGTTCCTGATTTACCCACCAATAGCACCCCTCCCAAATGAGGGTCTGTCATATTCAATATAAAGGGCAGCTTGCATTGCTCCTGCCCAACTATGGCACTAAAGGGAAACAGTAATTCCATCGTTATTTCCCTCAATTATTTTTTGAATCAACTCAATGTCAAACACCATATCATCAAACGGGAGCTTTCTCATACGATGTGGCAGACACAGCGCAGCAGCCAGCAGTATGTCTTCCTGCACTACCTCACTTCGCCCTTCAAAGGCTGCCTGAGCCTGAGCTGTTTTAAGCATTGTTATATCTGCTCTGTGCCCGTCAACACCCAACCCGATTGCTATTCGGGCAATAGTTTCTACTATATAATCTGAATATTTAACGTCTTTGAGCCTGTTTTTAGCCTCACAAATTTTTTCACCCAATGCCTTCTGTTGATTTTCATATTGGCTGCAAAATCCCTCCGGGTCATTTTCGAAGGCAATTCTCCTTTTGACCACCTCTGTTCTCACAAAAACATCTCTTTCAGATTCAACGGTGACCATGAGCCCGAATCTGTCTAAAAGCTGAGGCCTCAAGTCTCCCTCCTCCGGGTTCATTGTCCCTATAAGCGTAAATCTGGCAGGATGCTTGAAGGATNNAAGGATATTCCTTCTCGCTCCACAGTGTTTACACCCATTGCGGCACAATCCAGCAGCAGATCCACAAGATGGTCATCCAGCAGGTTGATTTCATCCACATACAGGATTCCGTTGTTTGCATATGCAAGAATTCCCGGCTCATAATGCTTTTCTCCCTTTTTAATTGCCTTCTCAATATCTATTGTGCCGAGAACACGGTCCTCTGACGCACCTATAGGAAGTGTTACAACCTGAAGCTTGGACAGACTTGAGCCCTGCTCCTTACGCTCCCTGCAGCCATTGCACCAGTATCCTGATGTTTCCGGCAGGCAGTGGTAAAGGCATCCTTCATTTTCCTGTCGGGCAGGCATAACATCACTGAGTCCCCTGACCGCTGTGGATTTGGCCGTTCCCTTCTCGCCCTTTATCAGTACCCCTCCGATTTGCGGATATATCATATTTAGTATAAGAGCCTGCTTCATTCGCTCTTGCCCCACAATGGCCGTAAACGGATAAATAAGTTCTCCCTTCATGCTGCAACCTTCCTTTCAGTTATTTCAGCTATTACTTTTTAATGTTAAAATTATAAGCCGTGATATAAAATCTCTGCCATCATCTTGTATGCTTCATTGTATTGGCGGTTTGGACGATTGTGGAAAAGGTTCTTTGGCATGTAGTATACCTTATCATTTTTAACAGCATCCAGACTTGCCCATACAGGACTGTCACCAAATAAAGCCTCCATGTTTGCTCTTGCTTCTTCTTCAGAGGCAATACTTTGAATCATTATAATTTCCGGAGTTTGGGCGAATATTGTTTCAATATCAATATCTACTCTCGTAGCCTTGCTGTCTGTGCTTAAAGAACTTGCAACGTTAATGCCGTTGAGCTCTTCAATAATAACACCCATGTCAGATGCGGCTAAATTTGCCTTTGCTCCATCAGTTTGCGGAAGTATTGAAAGCACTCTCGGATTGTTTTCTGTCGGTGCCTTTGCAAGTGTGTTTGCCACATCCTTAGCTACATTCATTGCAACCTCGTCAAACAACTCCGGCTTATTGTTGATATTTGAAAACACCTTGGACCATTTTAAATAATCACCTACTCCGCTGTAGGTCAAAGCTATTACAGGTATGCCAGCAGCTTCGGCAGGCCCTGATATCGTTGCATAGCCGCTCATTGCTGTGGAGCAAATTATTAAATCGGGTTGTTCTGCCAGAATCTTTTCAACGTCCCATGTCTTTCCTGAGGATGATGTTGCTACAGTTACAACGCCTTCTTCTTCAAGGATGTTTCTGCCAATCTGCTCATTATATAATTCTATGGCACCTTCTCCGCCTATACCGATTTTCACTTCTCCGCCTGCTTCAACCCACAGGCATGCGTGGCTTCCGTACAGCACCGCTACTTTTTGAGGGTTCTTCTTGATTGAAATTGGTTCTCTGCCGGAATCGTCTAAGAATGTAACCTCTGTATCGCTTACAGTTACTTCATTAGCCGAAGATAAAAGGTTTGTCAGTATACCTGCTGCCTTATCATCCTCTGCGTTCGCAGCAGGCTCTTTTTCAGCTTCAGTATCATTTTTTGTTTCCGTGTTCGTTTTAGGTTCTTTAGGCTCCTGCGCAGTATTCTTATCAGCACAGCCTGATAAAGCCAACATCATTATAGCCAGAATTGCTATTGCCTTAAATAATTTTTTCTTCATATCTTTCTCCTGTTTTCCATTTAATTTTAATCTATATACACGCACCTATGTGCATTGTAACTAATTTATTGCCTTTTCAGGTATTATAAACGGGCAGTTATTTTTTTTATCTTCATGAATCTGTGCCCCTATACGAAATATTTTGTTCAAATTTCCTTCATTCATCATCACCCGAGGGCTGTCCTGAATGTGGACATGATGATTTTCAATAGAAATTAAATGGTGTGAATAGCGGGCCGCAAGATTGATGTCGTGCAGCACCATAACAATTGTAATATTCAGCCTTTCACCAAGACTCTTTATCATCTCCATAACCTCAAGCTGATAGCCGATATCAAGATAAGTGATTGGCTCGTCCAAAACCAGAATTTCAGGCTGCTGACAGATTATCATAGCTATCCATGCACGCTGACGCTCACCGCCGGACAATGTTGTAAGAACCCGGTCAGACAAATGTGTCAATCCTGTTATCTCAATAGTTTCCTCTATTACAGCACGGTCACTTTTCGTCAATCCACCCGTAAATTTTTTGTGAGGATATCTGCCGTAAGAAACAAGCGTCTTAACATCAATGTCAGATGGCGATTGATGCACCTGAGGCAGATAGGCAATTCTCTTTGCCAGCTCCTTCGGGTTGTATTTACGGATAGGCTTATCGCAGAAAAACACTTCCCCTTTATCAGGAACAACAACACGGGGTATTGTCTTGAGCAAGCTTGACTTACCGCAGCCATTCGAACCTATTATTGTGGTTGTTTTCCCTTTGGGAAAATCAATATTGACATCCTCAACAACTAAATTTTTCCCATACTTTATTGTCACGTCTTTAAATCCAAAATACATAGTATACCTCGTACTCTTGTAGTCTTGCTTCCTAATTTGTTGATTTACTTCTTAAAAGATATAAGAAAAATGGTGCACCGATAAAAGAGATAACTATACTCACCGAAATCTCTCCTATGGGCAGAATAGTCCTGCCTATTAAATCACACAGAACAACCAGCGAATATCCCAGTGTTATTGATGCAGGCAGCAGGTATTTGTAATCAGAGCCCACTATCAGCCTTGCTATGTGAGGTACTATCAGCCCTACGAAATTTATAAGTCCGGATATTGATATGGCTGCTCCCGACAGCAGAGATGAAACAATTATCAGTAAAAATCTGAATCGCTCTGTTCTTACTCCCAATGAATTTGACATTTCATCTCCCAACATCAGTATGTTCATTTTTGACGGAAGAAAAAGACAAATGATTATTCCGATCACCACATAAGGAAAAATAAGCTGGATATGTTTCCATGCAACACCGTTTAAGCTTCCCACCAGAAAACCTGTTGCATTGAAAATCCTGTCAGGGAAAAAGCTTCTGATGATATCGTTAAAAGCTCCAAACACAGCCGCCACAGCCATACCGGACAGAATCATTTTTACCGGACTTACCCCCTTTTCAAATGCAAGAAGGTAAATACCCAGAGTCGTAATGAATGCCCCCAGGATTGCTCCTATGGGAAGCAAGTAAAATAAGTGCGGGAAGACTACGAGAGTAAGGTATGCAATGAAGCTTGCACCGCTTGTAACACCAATGGTGGACGGTGAAGCCAGGTGGTTTCTCATAACACCCTGCAGCAGACAGCCGGCCAATGACAGGCAAATACCGACCATGCCTCCACCGATAATTCTGGGCAGCCTTACATTCCATATAATCAATCTCGCCGCAGAATCATCTGCCACAAATATTGCTTTTAAGGACTCCTGAACATTAAATACTGCAGAACCCATACAAACCGAAGCTATTGATGCGGCTATTCCTATTAAAAGAAATATTGCTATTGCTATTATTTTTATGTAATTTTTTTGCGCAACCTGAGTGCTCATTGAATACCTCTCAACTTATTTTGGCATAAAAAAACATACCTCTTGGGTATGTTGTTCATTTAACGTAAACGTCTTAGAGCATTATCTCCATCCCCGAGATTTGATTCCTTGTCCGTGGCAGGTCTCCTGACTCGTCATCATCCTAAGATGCACCTTCCCGCTTGCGCAGTGGATAAGCATCTTCGTCAGACTTACAGTAGTGGGTGCTGTTCAGGATTTTCACCTGATTCCCTATTAATACACTATGTAACCATCAAACTGATTATTCAATTTTTACTCAACTATAATATCACATCTTGTACAAGCTTGCAACTTAATTTTATTTAACCATATAATGTACATATCCTGCCATTCTGTAAATCCACATTCTATCATCCGACCTGCATTGACAAACTTAGCCATGCCTGTTTTCATAAGCCTGAATCCATATTTTCCTGTAAAAATCTTCTTTCCCCGGATTCTACCATCTTTTCGATGGAAAATCAGGTTTTCTCTTACTGTAAAAGGCATTTAGACCTTCTTTAGCATCAGTGCTTGTAAATGCCTTGTAGCCAAGCATCGCTTCAGTTTCAAAAGCCTGCTCCAATGGCATTTCTCTGAGCTTTATAACTGATTCCTTTACAATTTGAACCGCTGTTGTGCTCAGAGAAAGAAATTTACGGGCTATTTCCATTGCTTTGACCATGACCTGTCCCGGTTCAACAACATAATTCAGCACACCATATTCAAGAGCCTTTTGCGCATCAATTTTATCACCGGTAAGAATCAGCTCCATAGCTTTTACATATGGGATTTGTCTTGCTAATCTTGCTAATGTTCCGCCTGCAGGTACAATTCCCAGTGAAACTTCAGGAAGCGCAAAGATTGAAGAACTGGAAGCAACTCTGATATCAGTTCCAAGCATAATTTCAAATCCTCCTCCCATGCACATTCCGTTGATTGCACAGATAATAGGTTTATTCATTTTAGCATGCTTCAGATGTGCCGCATCCCACTCATCAATATAATGACCTTCATTCAAATACGGTATGGATTCAGTTAAATCCGCACCTACGCAAAAGGATTTTTCACCCGCTCCTGTTAAAACACAAGCCGCAACCTCAGGAGAAGCCTGTGCTCTTTGAAAAGCATCCCCTAACTCCTCATACATCTGCAGTGTCAAGGTATTCAGTTTTTCAGGCCTGTTAATTTTAATTACAGCAATTCCTCCTTGAACTTCATAGCTGATATTTGACATTATAGAACTCCTTTTGCCTTATATTTTTCAAGTTTTTTCTCGTCTATGCCTAAGAATTCCTTGTATACTCTCTCATTATCCTGTCCTATTTCAGGAGCCCTGCCGGAAGTATCACAAGGAGTGGCGCTTAGCTTAATGGGATTTCCGAACAACTTGCCGTGAGCATTGCCATAATTATAATCAATGAACATCCCCCTGAAATTCAATTGAGGGTCTTCCAAAACCTGATCCATAGAATGAATTGCAGTCAGCGGCAATTTTTCTGCCAAAGCATCCTGAAGCTCCTGACAGGTGTAGAGTGAAAACCATTCATTTATTTTCGGCAAAATCCTTCGATTGTATACTTCCTCAGCGAATCTCTTGGGCATAGTATCAATTTCCGGGTCATTAACCAGCTCCGGCTCTCCAAAAAATTCACATGTTGTCTTCCAGAACCTGTCTGTATATCCTCCGAAGAATACATATCCATCCTTGGCCTTAAACCTGCCATAGGGACGACACAGAGGATGGTCATTTCCCAAGGACTGCTGAACACGACCCCCGACTGTATAATTTGAAACCGCATTTTCCGTAAGAGCAAGAGATGAATCTAACTGAGCCACATCAACAAACTGACCCTCTCCTGTTTTCTGGGCGTGAATATATGCTGATAGCGTTCCGATTGCTGCAAAGAATGTTGCAGCTTCATCGCCTATTATGGTCCCTATTCTTGTGGGTTCGCCCGGCATGCCATTCATTGACCAGAGTCCGCTCAGGGCCTGACCGCTGTTGTCATATGCCGGCCATGTAGAATATGGACCTTTTTGTCCAAAGCCAGAAATAGCTGTATAAACTAATTTGGGATTATATTGCTTAAGGTTCTCGTAACCGACCCCCAGCTTATCCATTATTCCCGCTCTGAAGTTTTCAAATACTATATCTGCTTTTGCAGCAAGACTCCTGAGTATTTCCTTGCCTTCCTCTTCTTTAAGATTCAGTGTTATAGCTTCTTTGTTTCTGTTGTATTGAGCAAAGAATGTACTTTGCTTTTTATCTTCATCAATTAAATATGGTTCAAAGTCTCTGGTATAGTCCGGATCCTTAGGATTTTCTATTTTTATTACCCTGGCACCTAAATCGGATAAAATCATTGTGGCGTACGGCCCCGCAACTACGCGTGTAAGGTCTAATATTGTTACTCCCTCTAAAGGTCTCATTTTTCCTCCTATTCTTGCACAAGCCTCCGGCTTGCGCAATGCTCAGCCGGAGGCTAAATTTAATTATTTGTTAGTTTTTGCGGCAATTTTTGCTTTCTTCTCTTCCATATCAGCTAAATAATACTTGCCCGGAGTGTTAAAATATTCTTTTTGTAGTTTTACAACCTGAGGTACCAGCCAAATAACTGCAATCATGTTTGGAATTATGAACAATGCAACGAAAAAATCTGTTAACTGATACATAACTACAAGATCCATTCCAAATGTAACAACAACCATAGTAACGATGGATAAAACTCTCCATGCAACTGCTGCCTTAGTAGTCTTGAATAAGAATTCAGCCTGCTTTTCATCGTAGAAAATAACCACAGTAATAGTTGTGAGTACAAACAGTAATACACAAATTGCTACAAAATAGTCGCCTGCCGCACCGAATACAGTGTGGAATGCTGCCTGACCCAGTGCTCCGGAATCAATGCTTGGATCTTTCCATACCCCAGTCGTAAGAACTGCCAACGCAGTGGCTGTACATACTATAAGAGTGTCAACAACTACTTCAAATACTCCCCATACTGCCTGTCTTATAGGGTGGTCGGCAGTGGATGTGCAGTGCGCAACAGGAGCCGAACCGAATCCTGCTTCATTTGAATATACACCACGAGCTCCTCCCCATCTTAAAGCCAATGCGATTGTCGAGCCTGCAAATCCGCCAACTGCGGCATGTGGTGTAAAGGCATATACGAATATACTTGCAAGAGAAGGAAGAATTTCACCCGCGTTGCGGAAAAGAATAATTATAACTCCCAACAGGTATACAGCTGCCATAATCGGAACAATTTTTTCCATTACTGCCGCAATTCTCTTTATTCCACCAAAGATAATTAAACCAACAATTGCTGCAATTATTATCCCGAATGCTGTACCGCTCATACCAAATATTGCAACCTGTGAAACTGCAGACAACGTTTGTGCTGCGATGGAAGGTAACCCTGCAATCATTGTGAAAAACGCACAGATTACCGCAATCACATACCCGAGCTTCTTTCCGCCAAATAATTCTTTAACATAGGAGAATGAGCCACCTGTCCATTCACCTTTTTCATTCTTGGTTCTATACTTCATGGCAAGNNTTTCAACATACTTAGTACAGCAGCCGACGATACCAATAATCCACATCCAGAATATAGCGCCCGGACCTCCTAATGCTATGGCAACCGGAACACCTACAATATTGGAAGCTCCAATGGATGCTCCGAGGGCTGAGCAAGCTGCCGCAAACGGAGAAACCCCTTCTTCACTTTTGCTGAACATTTTGCCGAATGTCTGGGAGTTTATATAGCCAATCTTTGTAACCTGAGGAAAACCTAAGCGAATGCTCATGTATAAGCCGCCACCGATGATCAATATCAAAATCGGAAGCCCCCAAAACCAGTTAGCACACGCTATAAAAAAATTCATAATTCCTTGCATAATATTATTCCCTTCTTTTTTAATTTTCTAATCTCTAATTTTTCATACATCTGACGACTTACTTCTTTTTGTAAACACAATCACCGTTAATATAAGTTTCTTCAACATAAACCCGCTCAATATCTTTTCCGGCGACATTGAGAATATCTTCACTCAGAATTACAAAGCTTCCCTTGTATCCCTCCTTTAACTGCCCAAGTTTTTCAAAACCTGCAATCTCAGCACCTTCCTTTGTATACATTTCGATAGCTGTTTCAATATCTATGCAGTTATTTCTACCGCAGTCTGTTCCATCATATGCATATCTGGTTACCGCACATTTGATACTGGGAAACGGGTCTGACGGAACCGCCCAGGATGTTGCAGGTGCATCTGTTGACAGCGCAACCTTTACTCCTGAATCCAGCATGTGCTGAATAGGATAAATTCTTTCAATCCATTCAAGCCCTAAGTTATTCATGTAGCTTTCTATTTCTGAATACATAAAAATGGATTGAGTAACAAACGCAATTTTACTGTCGGCGGCTTTCTTAATTGCATACTCCGAAGGATCTGTTACATGCTCAATTCTTATGTGAGGAAAACCTTCAATCCATGGTTTTTCCTGGTGAGTTCTTTTCAGGATGCGGTCTATGGTTCTCATACCCATTGCGTGGAATGACAGCTGGCACTTGTTTTCTTTGCAAAATTCCATTGCACTGTCTATTTCTTCATCTGTGCATACAGAAATGCCGTATTCATCCGTCGTACCTCTGTATGGCTGGTTCATCCATGCTGTACGGCCACCAATACTTCCGTCCGCAATGATTTTAATGCCATTCATATGTATTTGCTTGCTTCTGTCCGCACGCTCCCAATCCCATTTAAAATCAGGATTCTTTCTGATTAAATCCCAGATGTAAAACATGCCAAGCTCTTGCTTGAAGCCTTTTCCGGCAGCTTCTGTGTAGTAATCATAGTAGTCGGCAGAATCAAGATTTCCCATATCTGCAACAGCTACAATTCCCTGTGACAGCAATAGTTCCCCCAATCCTACCAGGCCTTGCACCTGCTGCTCTCTGGACTTTTCAGGAAGAATTTCTCCTACCAGATGGCGTGCATTTTCACGAAGAATACCCGTAGGCTCTCCATTTTCATCTCTGTCAATTTCTCCCCCTGATGGGTCCGGTGTGTCTCTGGTGATTCCCGCAAGCTCCAAGGCCTTGCTGTTAACAGACCTTACATGTGAGCATGAGCGAAGAAGTTCTATTGGATGTTCAGTTGAAGCCTTGTCAAGATCCCATCTGTTCGGAGCACGATGCTCTGCAAACTTTTCTTCATCATATCCCCATCCCTGAATCCATTCTCCCGGTTTTTTAGTCTTGGCATTCGCCTTGATAGCAGCAATTAATTCTTCAATTGATTTTGCTACCGGCGGAAGACAGGAAATCTTCTGCGAACAATCAGCTAAAATTGCAGGATGCATATGCGAATCAACGAATCCGGAAATCACGCGTCTTCCTTGTAAATCAATGGTCTCGCAATCAATTGCGGGCATATCCTTCTCTTTGCCAATCCAGACTATAATTCCATTTTCTACTATGAAGCTTTCGGCGTAAGGCATGCCTTTATTTGATGTGAAAATTTTACCGTTTTTAAAAGCTTTACAACTCATGTCTCCTCTTCCTTTTCTTATATTCTTTCTTTAACCGAATGCTCTGTCAATGCAGAAAGTCTTTCAATTCTTTCATTTACCATGTTTCTGAAGCAGAACGGCAGATGGTCCATACCTCCACGGTGCTGCAATACGCACTCCTTGCATTTTCCATGATACATACATGGCTCCTTGCAGTTGCAATGATCCTGTCCGCTGTCTTCTATTGCCTGCAGGAATTCTTTAATTAAACGCCTGCCTTCCTTGATGTTGCCATCCTTATATGCCTGTGTACACTCTCCCATCATCATAGGGTTGGCATCAATCTGTACCTTGTCGCTCATTTTTAACTCCTTTCTATCCTGTATCTAAAGAACAGTTACCTTTCCTGTATTACCATCAACCTCCACAATTGAACCTTTTTCAATTGCAAGAAGCTCTTCCCTGCTTATTTTGTCAACCATGGGGATTTCCACATTGTAAAATATCTTTGCCATTACTCCTCCGCCTGCGGTAATAGTTTCAATGCTGCAGTTTACAATTGCTGCAGGTGCAAACCCGGTTCTTGCAAGCTCAAGTATAATTGCCGCACCTACTGTAGAGCCCCTTCCCTCCGGGTAAATAAAAACTTTTCCTTTAATGCTTTCTCCGTAAAGCTCATGCCACTTATCAATTATAATTCCTGTTCCGGGGTTTACTCCTCCGAAGAATCCGAAGGGTTTGATTGATATAACAGCTTCACCCTTAGCTCTTCCCTCTACGATACCCCTTCCTTGAAGTGTTTTCATGATTGTCTCCTTATCTGAAAATTCTCAACTTCCCTGAAACAGCAGATTCCACACATTCTTCCACACTGGCAAAAATCATTTCTGTTCCGCATTCAGCGGGGCCATAGTATGAGCATTTGCCTGAATCCGTCATCATTGTCTGAAATCCCCAGTCCCTGACAGGCGAAATAATCATACAGGTTTCTGCACGAAATACTACTCCTGATTCTTCAAGTTCATTTCTGATAGCCATTTTTTCTGCCAGCCTTAAGGCATATGAATTTGCATAAATCCAGAATGCAGTACTTGGATGCACCTTGCGGCCATTTAACAATTTGTGCACATTCACTATTTCATTAATGGTGTAATGAGGACATCCTAAAGCGACAAAATCAACTCTTTCTGTTGTGTTGCTGCACATTGCTTCGCGTGTGGCCCTTATATGCTCTTCTGTAACTTCTATTACTTCGGCAGGTATGTTTCCGCCAAAGGCTTCCTCTGCCGTACCGGCTTCAGGGGTAACTCCAACAATGTGCATCAGTGCAACTGACCCGGCAGCTGCTGCTGCACCGCAGAAATTTTTTAAATCTTCGCCGGAAGGACTTCCGCACATGCCTTCTACAACACCTATTCTTGCCCCTAACTTTTGCCCAAGCAAATATCCCAATGCAGGATATTCCCAGTTGAAAAGCTGTCTGTCTAAGTTAAGCTTAATCAGCACCTGACCTTTTCTGTTTTCATCAAGATGAAGTCCAGTTAATGGAGTCCTTCCCACGATTCCGCAGAAAATATCAACAATGGCAGTTTGTCTGTTGGTTCTTGCTCCGCAGGCAGTGTTTGCATATGCCACCGCAGAGGATTCCGACCACGCAAGATGTTCTCCCTTGCGCGGGGCTGTGAACCCGTAATACGGAGTACATGTCCAGTTGGGAATGACGCCCATCTTCATAACAGCCGCTTCAAGCCTTTTTTGCTGCTTGGCATAGTGTTCGGGGGTTTTAGCTCCTTCCCAGTCTTCCGAATCCATTCCATAAGGATCGATTGTTACAGGTACTGTGAATTTACCTCCCATTTCTGCAATCTTTTCTGCCGTTTCAACTCCTGCGTCAAAAGCGCTCTTATATGCATGAAGCACGAGATGAACATTCTTAATAGGTATAAAGCGTTCCGCTCCGTTTATATCACCGATTTTGACCAGCGTTTCCATTGCCAGCTTAGCTGCTTCTCCATGAGAGCCGTCCAAAATTTCTTTTTCCTCCGGTGTTAAGTACATATCCCTACTTCCTTCCCTTCAAAATAATATTTAATCGCTCCCGTTAATTGACATTATTGCTTGTTGTATTTATTAAACAGCTCCTGTGCATATTCAAGGCGAACCTTCTTTTCTAAGACCATCTGCTTCACAATCTTCTCAAGCACTTCGCCCTTAGCACCTGCTGTGTTTGCTAAATTACGTGCATGCAATGACATATGTCCTCTTTGAATACCTTCCGTTGCAAGAGCCTTCATTGCAGTCATATTGTTTGCAAGGCCTGCCGAGGCAATAATCTGTGCCAGATCAGCCGCAGTCTTAACCCCCAGAATTTTAATTGCAGCCTGAGCTGTGGAATGAATCTTTGTCGCTCCGCCCACTAAGCCAACTGCCATAGGCATTTCAATTGAGCCAACCAAGTCACCGTTTGAATCTTGTTCCCATACGGTTATGGAGGTGTATCTGCCGCTTCTGCTTGCATAGGAGTGAGCTCCTGCTTCGATTGCTCTTGTATCATTGCCTGTGGCAGTTACGACAGGAATGATTCCATTCATTACTCCTTTGTTGTGAGTGGCCGCCCTGTATGGGTCTGCTTCTGCAAATGCATATGCATTTATCATCTTTTCAACCACTTCTTCTCCGCCGATATCTTCTTTTCTCCATGTTGCTCTCACCCTTACCAGTCTATGGTCCGCAAGATTGGAAAGAATTCTCAATTCCACACTTCCGCCCGTGATTTCTTCAATATATGGTGCAACTGCTTCAGCCATTGTATTAACCGCATTTGCTCCCATTGCATCTCCTGTGTCGACAAGCAGGTGAACTATTACCATCGGTCCGACCTTTGTGTCAATCACCCTTACCTCCACATCCTTGGCGCCTCCTCCAAGTTTTACAAGTACGGGGTCTTTTTCATTACAAATTCTCATTATTTCATCTTTCTTTTCTAAAACCATACTCTTAACCGCAAACGGCACCGACACATTCAGAACCTGAATCTGTGCAATCATAATGTTGCCGGAAGTTGATGCAGTAAATCCGCCAGCCGGTCTTGCCATCTTTGCTGCATTAGAGCAAGCTGCAACTACGGATGGCTCTTCAACAACCATAGGAATTACAACATCCTTTCCGTTAATCACGAAGTTCATGGCAACTCCCATGGGAAGTGCATATTTTCCAATAACATTTTCAATCATGTGGTCTGCTTTATCTTCATCCAATGAATCGGCAGATGCAATAAATGTCTTTTCTTCCTCCGTCAAATTAGCGAACTCAGCAACTTCATTTAATCTTTCTTCTACGGATAATTTAAAGAAACCCGAATAGTTACTTGTTTTCATTTTTATATCTCCTCTCCCGAAATACGGTTATTATATAAACAGCTTGTGTAGGAATCCAATCTTCTTTCAAGGATACGCTCCACCATTTTTTCAATCCTGTAGCACTTCTTCTCATCTATGCCTGTTTCAATCTGCATTTCATTGAGCATAGTGACAAAATCACATGTTTCAACAAGCCCTGTACGTTCTTGTTCAAAGTAATAATCTCCAACTCCTTTAACAGGTACATTGTCAACAATGTTTGCCACCTGTCCGCCAATACCGCCCATTGAACAGTCAAATGCCGTTACACCGGCTTCCATTGCAGCATAGTAAGATGCCATGCCCATTCCTCTTATGTCATGCACGTGGAAAGAATGCATTTTAGCATCGGGGTACTTGCTCATAATTTTTGAAAAGTACTCATATACAGCTCTTGGCGTTGCTATTCCATCCGGATCTGAGTGTTCAATTTCATCGAAGCCGATATCGAATGCCCTGTCTGCAAATTCATATGCCATTTCAATGGGTATTTTACCTTGAATGGGGCATCCGAATATTGTTCCGATATTGGCAAAAACCTTTTTAATCCCAATTCTGTGCAGGAATTTAACATTACTTTCCGCTTCGGCAAAAAGCTCCTCATGGGTTCTGTTCATATTCTTTCTTGCATAGGTTTCGCTTGTTGCAAATTGTCCGCAAAGAACGCGGTCTATCTGAATTCCTGCCTCCAAAGCCTCTGCAACTCTTTCGCATGCCTTAGTATTAAGAGCAAGAACCGTGTATTCTACACTGTTGTCCCGTGGCAATGCTTTAAGAACCTCTAAAATATCTTTAAACTGCGGAACATACTTAACATGGCTGAATGTGCCAATCTCAATTCTTTTGAAGCCGGCATCAATCAGTTTGTTTGCAATCCACAATTTAGATTCTGTAGGTATGAATATTTCTTCATGTTGGAATCCATCTCTTAGAGTAACATCCAAAATATCCACTTTTTTTGGCAAATTGTTTTTCACTTCTTTTACCTCTCTGATGTAATCAAATCTTTATAAAATAATTAAAGCAACTTTCATGCCAATCTTTTAACATTTAATATACATATTTAACAACCATTGAAATTTCAACGATTTTAAAAAATAAAAGGACTATGTCTTTATAGCCATAGTCTTTGTTTAAAATATTTGTGCCACTTATGGCACCATATTCCCGAAATTTATTTGTGCCATAATCGGCATTATTTTGTTTTTGTGCCAAAATTGGCAACCTTTCTGTAAAAAGTCCTTTTCGGCACGCCCAATTGTTCCATTGCCTTTTGCTTGTTTCCGTCGAAATAATTTATAGTTTGCAAAATTACGTTTTTTTCAAAGTTTTCCACTTCTTCTTTAAGAGTGTCAAACTGCATTACATATTTTTTAGAGTCGGGCAACTTTATTTCTGCAGCTTGTACTTCTTTGGCATTCATACTTTCAGGCAAATCTCCTATTGTAATCAGCTCACCATCACAGAGAACCACCGCACTCTCTATGGTATTCTGCAATTCCCTCACATTTCCCGGCCAATCGTATGCGAGAAAGATCTGATAAACAGCTCTGTCTATTTTCAGGTCGCGCTCATATTTCTTGCAATACCTTTCAAGAAAATAGTCCGTAAGAAGCAGCATGTCATTTCCTCGTTCTCTCAGGGCAGGTATGTGAATGGAAACAACATTTAATCTGTAATATAAATCTTCTCTGAAGGCTCCTTCCTTTACCATCTGCTCCAGGGGTTTGTTGGTGGCTGCAATTACCCTCACATCTATAGGAATGTTATTTTGGCGGCCAACCTTTTCGATTTCCCCTTCCTGCAAAACCCTCAGAAGCTTAGCCTGCATCTGATAAGGCATGTCTCCTATTTCGTCCATAAACAATGTGCCGCCGTCAGCCAACTCAAACTTACCCATTTTGCCGCCCTTTGAAGCTCCGGTGAAGGACCCCTCTTCGTATCCGAACAGCTCGCTTTCAATTAAGGACTCCGGAATTGCGGAGCAATTGACGGTTATAAACGGCTTGTTTTTACGGGCACAGTGACTTTTAATCACATTTGCAATTATTTCCTTTCCCGTACCGTTTTCACCCATAAGCAAAACCATCATATCTGTATTTGCTACCTTTAATGCTTTATTTACACAGTCTAAGTATATTTTGCTTTCGCCTATTATTTTATTTTTTGCAAGGAATTTTTCTGCCTTCACCTGCTTTCCATACTCTTCGGCAACTGCAGAAATACGTTTTACCTCCTTGTGCAGTTCATTTACATCTGTTACATCAGTAAATATGGAGTACGCCCCAACCATCTCATCTCCGTCCATCAGGGGATGAGTGTTGATGTCCACGTACGTTCCTATGCTTTTAATAAACTGGTTATTCACATGCTGGCTCTTCTTTGTTTTAAGTACATTCAGCAATGTGGCTTCAGGCTCAATTATACTCAGATATCTTCCGAGAATCTTGCTTATATTTATATTCAGTATTTGACCATATGCATGATTAACATAAAAGATTCTGCTGTCCCTGTCTATTGCCACAAATCCATTTTTCATAGTATCAAGAACCTGTGTTAAAATGTTTTCCCTTTGCTTACTTATGAGATATCTCAGCCTCTCAGTTTTAACTGCACCTACAATATTGCGCTTCTTGTCAACCACATTCACGTATTTATGTATTACTGAATCGAAATCCTCCAGATTAATGTCACGTAAATATGTGAATTCCGGCAATTCCAGCTCAGATTCTTTATCTTTAATATTAGGATTCATCAAATCATTTATAGTCAGCATACGTTCGCCTCGTTTTCATTTTTATTCAATACTTTTACAGTATATAAATCACCGTAACTTTTTTCAAGTGAAAATATATTTGATTACGCAAGTGACTATCTCATAGCCTTGCCCACTAAGGTCGCTATTTAATATTATTGTCCTTCTGTATTTAATTTTTTCTTATTAATATTATTGTTCTTTTTTCCTTCGGCTGAACCGTGAGTGTATCCTATGACATCAAAGCTTCTTGATAATTCATCCACAAACTCTTGATAATGTTCACATTTGCTTCTGATACATGAGGACAGATGAACGGTGTCGGCACCTGCCTTTTTAAATTTTTCAATTTTAACTAAAAGACTTTCCATGGGCTCCTCATTACAACCGTTGCAGTTGTTAAATGCCACAAGTTTATAATTCGATTCGTCATAGATGCTGAAAGAATCTTTATTCTCATTGAATGCTCTCATGCATCCATTTGCCGTGCATTTTTTAGAAACATTTCCACAAACATAAATACCTATCTTTTTCAAGTGCGTTCCTCTCTTGCTAACATTTATTTTACTCTGCTAATCCACTACCCCTATACGTTATTATACAATATAATCTTAATAAATGAAATTAAGATAGTTATTTTACCGATATAATATATAACCAATAATTCCAGAATTTAATATAGGGAATATATGATTACACCTTCATTATTCAGTGATAAGTAACTTTGTAGAGATGACATTAATTATTTTATACTATGCTGCAATAACTTAATCCATCTTTTCTGCCTGTGTTTGTAAAAATATTTAGCCCAATGATATACTAAAGGCGTCTTCCATCCTGCGTATATCTCTACTTCATCTGTATATTGTGTTTTTCCTGCTTCGACCGATTCCAAAATAATGCGGTGATTCCATACTTGTACATGGGTGTTTTTTTCATTTGTATAAATTTCATATGATACTTCATCAAATTCAACCACATGTATGGTGTGCACTCCAAAGGGCAAAACGCCGAACAGTCTGAACCGAAACACAAAGTCGCTGTTCTCCTGCCAAATTATGTTTCCGAAATCGGTCAATGGAGAGAAGGTTGCTAAAGGCGCAGCAACATACTGCAATGTTTTTAGTTCTTTTAATAGACTGAAAATAGTATCTTTTGATGCTGGAAAAAGAGACGTTTCTGCAACTGTTTTTCTTTTCATAACAATTCTCCCTATATATACCAAGTATGCCCTCAACCATTCTCACTGATGTTTACCCATAATTCACTGCCTAAAGACCGGTTGTTGTAATATGCCCAAGCAATATTTTCAATCCCATTGAAACAAGGATAACTCCTCCGGCAAGCTCTGCTTTCGACTTAAATTTTACACCAAAGATATTTCCGGCTTTTACTCCCAACACAGAAAAAGCTAAAGTGATAATTCCAATAAATAAAATTGCCGAAAAAATATTGACATTTAAAAAGGCAAATGAGATTCCTACCGCAAGTGCATCAATGCTCGTAGCAAGGGCTAAAGGCAGCATTTCCGCTGGCTTTAAGGATGCCTCCTGCTTTTGAGGACATTCTCTGTCTGGACATTTTTCTGTTGGACACTCTCTGTCTGAGCACCCTTCCTTCTTAAAACTTTCCACAATCATTTTACCTCCGATAAAGCCCAGCAATACAAAGGCAATCCAATGGTCAAAAACAATTATCCTATCAGCAAACTGCGTACCAAGCAAATAACCTAAAAGTGGCATAATTGCCTGAAAAAATCCAAAGTACGACCCAGCAGTAAAAGATTTTTTCACAGTTGCTTCAGACATGGTTAATCCTAAGCAAAGAGATACGGCAAAAGCATCCATAGAAAGCCCTACCGCAGTAAAGAATAGTTCAAATAGATTCATAACAATCTCCTTTTAAAAAAGTATTACAAAAAGAAAAATCCAAGTATTACTCATACGAGCGTATACTTAGATTTCAAGAGTAAAGACTATGTATAGCTGTAAAAGTTATACATGAGTCTCGTTTTTTAATACAAGCCAGACCAATATCGGTCAGTATGTTGACTTGTCACACATATTTGTGCAAACTACTCCCTCACGGGTTTCTTCAATTTTTAAACAGAATATCACAAAATACATCTACAGTCAATACAAACAGAGAAAAATAACCGGAACTGATGTGCTATCGTTCCTATTGTGTCCATATATTATTCTACATACGAATTCTCTCTATATTGCGATTCATAAGTTTACGTCCGATGTTCTGATACATCCACTTTTTTAGCGGTGTCAACTGTTGTTGATATTTCTCAAAGAATTCATCCGGTGAATTGAATACACCAAAATCGTGATTGATACCTTCTTTTTGGATATACGTATCATTGGCATTCCACTCTACCTGTGGATTTTGAAAGTTATCGGTTGCTACACCATATCCACAAAAGCTGGTTTTACAATCAGAATACCTTTCCTGGAGCTTTTTCAAATACTTACTGTCCAAAATGAAACCCTCTATGTTATACCAATTATCTTTATACTGTATTTCAACCCAGCTATGAATAATATTTTGAGGAGCAAGCTTATAAATTATTCCTGTCATTGCGCCTTTTTGTAATTCCTTGTCAATTGTAAAACCATGAAGCCTGCAAGGTATTCCAACTGCCCTCAGGAGGGCCATGAATAATGTTCCTTTTGTATTGCACTGCCCATAACCGTCACTTAAAACTTCAGAGGCAGAAACCGTATCTTCTGTGTTATATCCAAACATGATGTCGTCACGAACAAAATTATAAATGTTTAGAATTTTGTGAAAATCATCATTGTTTATCCATTGCCTTTCCTTTATTAATCTCTGTATTGAGTTATGGTTAAAATTCAATATTTTAGTTTCTTGCGAGTACTTGTTCATTGTATAATCCTCCATTTTTGTTTGATTACACTTTACCAGAATGCTCATCAGAATACTTTCAAAAACTCGCTATCTCTTATAATACTTGTAGCAGACATCCCCGTCATCATTTTATTAGTATATGCAAGGTGTGAAGGACTATCAAAACCAGCATCGAGTGCCGCGGTAGTTATATTTTCACCATTGAAAATTAGTTCGTAAGCCTTCTGAAGTTTATGCAAAACAATATAACTCTTTAATGGGATACCTGTTTCTTCTTTAAATAAATGTGCCAGGCGGCTTTCAGAGAGTCCTGTTTTTTTAGAAAAATACTTTATCTGATGAAATTCATCTTCATGCATACATTCATCCAAGATATTCAATACTTTAATAATCCGGTCATCGAAAACCTTCATATTGCTGGAATAAAACTGAATAATGACACTATTAGCGAAGGAAAGAATAGCATCATGCTCATTTTGTTCAAGCGCATTTTTGAAATTCTGCTGCATAACTATATTTTTTTCGTGCGGAAAAATATAAAAGGGCTGATTATTCAGCAACACTCTCATCACACAACCAAGCTCCGTTGTAGGATCAATCAGCATGGTGAAATGAGTTTCTCCCTTCGCGGTAAATATATGAGGAGTATTCATATCTATAAGAATGGCACTGCACAATATAAGTTGCCCATTAACTTCTATATTCAATTCCTTTTGGCTGAGAAACATTTGCAATAGCCAGTGCTTATGACAATCTGCTTCTATACTATCGGAAATTGCCATAAAATTTCTACCGCATTTAATAATATTGTTCATTACATCCCCTACCATTCAGCTGCCCAAAATCCCATTTTTAATATAATACACTATATAATGCTCTTTTGGAAGCAATAATATAGCATGATGCTGCTGAAATATATAATGATAGTTATCAGCAATATATTTAACTATGATAGTGTCAATGCACGAACAAGCTACAAATTAATTTTATGGATAGCTCAATTTGTATAAATATCTTTCATTATTCTTTTATTAATCATAATGATATAATTAAGATTGATTGGACTAGTTATATAAATTTTATTCGGAGAGGCAAAAATGGACATTAAACATAGTGTAGAATTAATTGAATCATATTTAGATTTAGACAGAAAACCGGTAGGAATTAAATTTTTTTTTGACAAAAATGAATTTAAGAATTTTGATGTTCCCCAAAAAGATCGCAAGGTAACCTATTGCAACTCAGTACAGCTTGCAAGCAAAGGTAGCGCCATGAAACTTACGAAGGAAAATCAAGGATGTCCTAATGGAGCTATTGCTTTAAAAATGAAAGAAGCGCCTGAGCCAATGAAAAGCGGAAAAGTGAGATTTAGCAAGAATATTTATCATGATGTGGAAACATCAAAAAGTATCAGTGATGAAATGATGTTTCTAAAAGAAGAACCTGTTGGCATAGCAGTTATGCCTCTTGAAAATTATAAAGAAAATCCGGATGTTGTAGTTGTGGTGAGCAGCACGTATAATATTATGAGAATGATACAAGGGCATGGATATTTTAATGGTTATACATCTAATTTAAGAACTGTTGGACTGCAAGCTGTCTGTCAGGATTTAACAACATATCCGTACAACACTAAGGATATAAATATCACCTTCTTATGTCCTGGAACTCGCTTAGTTGCCAATTGGCAAGCCAATGAAATAGGGATTGGTATTCCTTTTGAAAAATGGTATGAAGTTGTTGAAGGCGTTAAAGAAACAACTAATCCTTTTGAAAGAAATAGAAATAAGGAAGATATTTCCAAAAGATTAAAAGAGCGTGGATTAGACTCAAGCAGCATCAAATTTAATGAAAATTACGACGATGGCTCTTATAGCGGTGGAATAATCGAAATCGAAAAATAAATTTACGCTAAACACTTCCTACCTACCATAAGCTAATCATTTAATTAGATAACAAAAGCTCTCCAAATTCAGGAGAGCTTTGATTTAATTACATCATAACCTAATTTATTAATTGAACTTTCTATTTCTCCGATTGATACTTTATCTTCGTCAAAGTCTAGTTTTACTTTACTTGAGTTAAATAATACTTTTACTGTATCTTTATCAATACCGTCTAAACCCTTTAGTGCACTTTCAATCTTTTGCATACATGATGGACATGTTAAAGTTCCTAATTGAATTGCTACTGATTTCATAACTTAATTTCCTCCCATTAATTTGCATTTTATTGACTACCCTCTATAAGATTACTATATTTCCTTTATTAAAGCTTTGACTTATATCAATTTTTCTCTTTTATTTTAATATCTTAGTTTATATTTTAATAATCTCATACCGTTTAGGATAACCACTAATATACTTGCCTCGTGTACTAGCATTCCTATGGACATATTCATCCATTCACTAAATAATACACTTGCTAATAAAACCAATACTACTCCTACTGCTATAAGAATGTTTTGTTTCATATTTCTTGCTGTTGCTTTTGCTAGTCCTAATGCGTGCGGTAAACGGCTGAAATCTGAATTCATTAGTACTATATCTGATGTTTCTATGGCTACATCTGTTCCGTTTCCCATTGCTATACCTATATTTGCTAAGGCTAATGATGGACTGTCATTTACTCCGTCTCCTACAAATGCTACTATTTCACCTTTATCTATTAATTTCTTAATGTGGGCTGATTTGTCTTCCGGCAACATATTTCCATGGGCTTCTGTTAAGTCGAGTTCTTTACTTACTACATCTACTGTTCCTTGGTTGTCTCCTGAAAGCACTACCAGATTTTTCACTCCTAATTTCTTTAATTTCAGGAGGTCCTCTTTTACGCCTGGACGTATTTGGTCTCGAACTCCCATTAATACTCTTAGTTCTCCATCTACGGATGTCAGTACCAGTGAGTTTCCATTCTTTTCAAAACGTGCTACGTCTTTTTTTACTTTTTCACTTAATTTTATATTTTCTTTTTCCATTAATGCTACAGTGCCTACGGCTACTCTGTGTCCATTTACTGTTGCTACTATTCCTCCACCCTTTACTACTTCTGTATCTTCAACTGTTCGATATTCTATTCGACCAATTTCTTCCAACACTGCTTTTGCTAATGGGTGATCTGATTCTCGTTCTATACCTGCTAAATATCCTAGTATTTCTTCGATATTATCTCCATAATATTCTTTTTCTGCAACTGATGGGTTTCCTAATGTTAATGTACCAGTTTTATCGAATACCATTGTATCTAATCTACTAAAATCACTGATTACTTCACTGCCCTTTAGTAGAACACCATGACGTGCTCCGTTTCCTATTCCCGCTACATTGGATACTGGAACTCCTATCACTAAAGCACCTGGACAACCTAGTACTAGTATAGTAATTGCTAGTTCTACATCTCTTGAGAACATCCATACTATAAGTGCTAAGACAAGAACCGTTGGTGTATACCATTTTGAAAATCTGTCTATAAATCTTTCTGCTTCTGATTTTGAGTCTTGTGCTTCTTCCACTAATTCAATTATTTTACCAAATGTTGTATCTTCTCCTACTCGGTCTGCTACGATTTGAATTGTTCCATTATCTAAGATTGTTCCTGCAAATACATTTGATCCTTTTTCCTTGCCAACCGGAATTGATTCCCCCGTTATACTTGCTTCATTTATAATACCTTCTCCTGATAAAACTGTTCCGTCAACAGGAACCTTGGCCCCTGTTTTTACCAGCAAAACATCTCCTACTTCTACTTCGTCGACTTCTACTTCTTCAAATTCTCCATTTTCCATTTGCTTTAATGCACTTTCCGGTGCCATTTCTGTTAATTCTTTTATTGCTGAACGTGTTTGATTTAGTGTTCGTTGCTCTAAATATGCACCAAATAAAAATAGGAATGCAACTATTGCTGATTCTTCAAAATTTTGAATTATAAATGCCCCTATCAATGCAATTGTAACTAATACATCTATACTTACTACTTTTACTCTTAATGCTTGATATGCTTGAATAGCTATTGGAGCTGCACCTAAGATTGAAGCTATTATCAATGACCAAACAAATACACTCATATTTCCTGTTGTCCACTTACTAATGAAGGCAATGGCTATTAAGATACCACCTATTAATGTAATTCTATTTTTGCTTTTTAAAATATAGTTTTGCATCCTTACCCCTCCTGAACTATATCTTTTTATATCTTACTTTTGATATGCATTATCTACTTCTTCTAACATATTGTATACCGCTTCATAACTTTCACATACATCGCCTGGCACAGTATAGTTATCTGTGATTTGACGTAATTCTTTGAACTCATTATCCAAATCTGGTTTATTTGTTCCTGTGTTCTTAACTTTAACACTTATTTTATCAAATACCTTTTTTACATCATAAAATTCCGGATGATTCCCACCATGAACCCTTGCTACCACTGGCACATATTGTTCTAATCTTCCTATGTTTTGCTTTACAGCTTCATTAAATTCTTTCATTGTAAAATCTCTCCTTTTAATTTTTAAATATAATTTCTTTTAAACTGTAATTATATAATATATCTTATCAATTAATTAAGCTTTGACTTAGGTCAAAATTTAAAACTTTTATATACACTTCCCACAATTGTAGCTTGAGCTATATAAGATAAATAAATAGCAGTATTAAGATTTGCTATTTCCAATTACACGGTAATCTCGTTGCTATAAGAGCCAATGTTGGTTCCAGATATGGCAATGATATTGATATCGGATGAATTATAGTTTAGAGTTCCTTAAATCATCGAAATAAGAAACCCAAAATTTTCACATTGAGAATTGACTTTTATAAATAGATGTACTATCATACATTTAGTTGATAGTACATCTATTTTTCTATAATTGAAAGGAGTAATAAAATGGACTATACAAAACGCCAAATCACAAAAATCGCACGAGAAGTAAATAAATTTACTGTACGTATGCTTAAAACAGAAGGGGTGGGATCTGCGGAGTATGATTTTATTCATGTAGTAAGAAAAAATCCTGGAATCACGCAAGCATCCATTAGAGAAATTCTCAGCCTTGATAAGGGAGCTACAGCTCGCCGTGCTGCCAACTTAGAAGCGAAAGGTTATCTAATCAGGAAACCAAATCCGACAGACGGCAGAAGTCACCTACTTTATGCAACTGAAAAATCTGACCTGCTTAAAAATTCCAAAGCCTCTGTTGAAGCACTATATTACGAATGGTTGGAAGAAGCACTTACTCCACAGGAAAATGCTGAGTTCTGCCGTATTCTCAATATCCTCTATACGCGCTCTAAAACCGAGAGTAAAGCAGGCTTTCCCAACCTCACCAAATGCTTTCTAGAGGGAGGGGCTCAAAAATGAGCCAGCATCGGCAGATTAAACATGTGCCAGAGCCAGATCTCATCCTATCCTATTTTAAATTGGAATTATGGCCACTAACACTGATTACCATTTCGGGTATACTATATAACGTTGGTATGCTTGCCGGTCCATATTTTGAAGGGCAACTGGCACAGCGTTTGCTGGACATTATCAATGGATACAAAGACTTCTACTCTATGGTTAGACTTGCAATCATTTATCTTGTAGTCATCCTAATTGTGCAGTTTATGCGCAGCATAAAGCGATTTTACGTGCGGCGCTTTGCCAATAATACCAGCCGCAATATGCGCCATATGCTGTATAACAGCCTGGTGAACATGAGTAGAGAGGAATTAGAGCAGGAGGATCTTGGCACCGTGATGACCAAAGCCATAGCTGATGTGGATGCTTGTGTTGAGGGAATGCGAAAATTTACCACAGAGGTTTTCGATACTGGCGTGGTATTAGTTGCCTACATCTCCTTGCTTTTCTTTTATGACTGGCGACTAGCTTTAGCTTCGTGTATTTTTACGCCCATTGCATATTTTATTGCTGGAAAGCTTAAAACCCGTATTACACGTTATAACGCTGAATATAAAAAAAGTGCAGCAAGACTAAACAATGCAACCATGGACAGAATTTCAAATGCCATTACCTATCGTATTTATGGCAGCGAAACAAACCGTGACATAGCTTATGAATCCCATCTAAAGGACTACGAGAAACGTGCTGTTTCAGCAAATATATGGGAAAATACTATGCAGCCACTTTATAACATTATATCCATGAGTGGCTCTGTCCTGATTATTTATTTTGGCGCAAAAAATGTACTGGGAACAGGGTGGACCAGCTGGAATATAGCTGCATTTACCACTTTCTTTTCTGCCTTTACAAAAATGGCGCTTAAATCCTCAAAGGCGTCAAAGCTGTTTAACTCCGTGCAAAAGGCACAGGTATCATGGGATAGGATTAAGCCATTGATGAAGGATTATGTGGAGCCGAATACTAACACCTCAATTGATTTTTCACAGCCTGCAAAGCTTACTGTATCTAATTTGTCAATTTCCTGGCCTGGTAGTTCACCGATACTAAAAGATATTTCTTTTTCTGCCTATGCGGGACAGATCATCGGTGTAACAGGCCCCATTGCCTGTGGCAAATCCACATTGGGCAGGACATTTATCGGTGAGGTTCCCTACGAAGGGAGCATACAAGTAGGGGAACAAAAATTATCTGAGTTAAATGAATACGAACGCAGCAGACTTATTTCTTACATGGGACATAAACCTGAACTTATAAGCGATAGCATTGAGGAAAATATTCGACTAGGAGAACAAAGGGACATTATACAGTACCTCCAAGCAGTATGCTTTGATGAAGAAGTTGCACAAATGCCTCAAGGAGCTGCCACTTCAGTAGGCAGCAGCGGCGTAAGGCTTTCGGGCGGTCAGCAGGCACGGGTTGCTCTTGCTCGTACCCTTTATAACGCACAGCAGATTTTGATTTTAGATGATCCCTTTTCTGCAGTTGATAGGATCACGGAAAAAGAGATCTTCAAAAACCTACGTATACTTGCAAAAGATAAAATTGTGATTCTTATTTCTCATCGTCTGTATTTGTTTCCAAGTATTGACAAGGTGCTGTTCTTAGCCAACGGTACAGGCGTATTTTCTACCCATAAAGAATTAATGCAAGAAAATGACACCTATGCAAAACTATATAATGCACAGGTTGCAGGAGGTGCACAAAATGAATAATAAGAAAAGTCTTAAGTCTGTAGTTTGCAAAATTATTTTAGGCTTCAAGGGAATGACCTTTTTAACAATAATCATCATATCGGGAACCATTGCAGCGGCTCTTTTTCCCCCACTAATTTTGGAAAGCATCGTCAACCGTCTTTCTGCACAACGGCAAGTCCCTTTATATCTTGCACTGATTTATTTTGGACTGATTGCACTTTCAGGATTGCTGGAGTCTGGGCAGAATATAATGATCACTAAGTTCGGACAGAAGGTCACTTACGGTCTTCGAATGGAAATGTGTGCAAAGCTTAAGCATCTGCCGGCATCCTACTTCACAAGAAATGAACCTGGTAAGATAACTTCACGGTTTGTGAACGACGTTGATGCAGTAGATTCCATGTTCACTGACGGCATCATAAGTATGTTTGCCGATACTTTTAAGGTATTCAGTATTTTAGTGATCATCTTTTATAAAAGCAAAGGTCTTGGTTTTATAATGGCTTTAGTTACACCACTTATGTTTGCTATGACGCGCATATTCCAGAAACGAATATTAAAGTCACAGCTTGTCAATCGCGTTGCCATCAGTAAGGTAAACAATCATGTACCGGAGACCATAAGTAATATCCGTATGATTCACACTCTATTTCGCCAAAAATACATGGAGCAGAAATATGATGATTATATTGAAGAAAGCTATGTTGCTACAGACAAATCTAATCTATACGATTCCATTTATTCCCCAATCGTCATATTCATTAGCTCATGTATCATTGCAATAATGATGATACTTGTTGCCTTGGGCGGTCAGGTGCAGCAATTTTTTGGCATAACAGTAGGCACAGCAGTAGCCATTATTGCTTATGTCAGCAAAGTATTTGAACCATTGGAAAGCATCGGTATGGAAATTCAAAACATCCAATCAGCTGTTGCAGGTGTAAAGAGAATCAATGAATTCTTACAAGAACCAGAGCGAAAAGAAACGGATTCATCCATTACAGATATTGAACTTACCTCAAGCTCTATATCATATATTTGCTTTGACCATGTAAGCTTTAGCTATGACAACGAAAAAGCTGTACTTAGCAACCTGTGCTTTACAGTGGAAAACGGAGAAGCAATTACCTTAGTTGGCAGAACAGGTGTAGGCAAAAGCACTATCTTCCGTTTGCTTCTTGGTCTATACAGTCCCCATAAGGGAAGAGTGCTGATAAATGGTGTGGATGCTGATAAAATTTCCGACGCACAAAAACGGAGGTTATTCGGCTATGTGGAGCAGTCCTTTCATCCAATAGCTGGTACAATTGCAGATCAAATTTCTTTGTTCGACCCAGAAATCAGCCTTAAACAGGTGGAGGATGCAGCAAGGTTAGTTGGGTTAAACGAGAGCATTATGGCTCTGGCAAGCGGATATGGCACACCTGTAGAAAATGCTGCCTTTTCACAAGGTCAATTTCAGTTGCTCTCTATTGCAAGAGCGGTGGTCGCATCTCCTAAAATCCTGTTGCTGGATGAAATCACTGCAAATCTTGACAGCGATACCGAACGTCGGGTTCTAGAAGCGTTAAAGCGTGCATCCCATGGTAGAACCGTGATTTCCATTTCTCACCGATTACATGAATATACTCATAATCATAAGATTGTGCAAATCGGAAACCAAAGCAATTAAGCTATGTAAAGCATGGCCTTAGAGGACATAGGGGACGGTTCTTGCTGTCTACTTGAATGTATTGAATAAATCAGGATTATATCTTGTCTGATTGAAAACATATTAATTGACCAGAAAGAACCGTCCCCTCTGTCTTCCCTCTGTCTTATTTCTTAAAAATAATGATTCCGGCAATCATTAAAGCAACTCCTATAAGCTTACTCCATTCAAAACATATTTTTTCAGTACCAAACATGCCAAAAGCTTCAATGGAGCATGAAACAATTAACTGGGCTAACAAAATTAACATTGTTGCATATGCAGGTCCTAAATCCGATATACTTTTAATAACAGTGAACGTTATAAATGCACCGATGACACCACCAATCAAATATAATTTGTTACTTACGTTAAACACTGAAAAAAGATTCTCACGTCCTGCGAAATACCATATAATTATGCTTGCAGCAAAAGCAGTCAAATGCACCCAACTGTTGGTAGCCCACATATTGGACGAATCCATCACACGAGTATTAAAAACGCCTTGAACACTCATTAACAATCCCGCCAGCATTGCAAGTAAAATACCAAACATACAATTTTCCTTCCTGTATAAAAGTAATTTAAACCATAGGGGACGTTAATGATAAAAATTGATTCAGTTTGTCTTGCTGACAATCCAAACATTATTTCAATTTTATTATTAATTCCCTTCTTAATAAAAAATCAAACTAATGGTATCTAATCCATCAATTTGATTTTTAAAATTTATGATTGCCAATCAGCCGGATAAGTCACATATATAAAACGTGCCTTTCCTTCAACTGAAAACTGAATACTTGAACCTCTTGGAATCAGAATCAATTCTCCTGCACTGGCAGTTATGCGGCGTCCATCTATGATAATAGTTAGGGTTCCTTCAATAATATAATCAATTTCATCATATCCTAACGTCCAATTGAAGGTAGTATCCTCCATTACCATCAGTCCACAACCTAGTCTAGGACTCTCAGTGAGTGACACTAAATCTTTCGTATACACTTTATGATTAGGATTGCCTGTCTCCAATCGATTTTCTTCACTTACAGAAAACAATGGCAATGATATCGACATTACGCCACTGGGATCAACATGCCTCTTTGAAGAATCATTTAACTTATTACTGTATTCTTCCATTATAATACTACGAACTAACTTTTCAATTTCAGATCTGTCTATATTCAACATCTTACCTCCATCCGCACTTTAATCTCTATAGTATTGGCTTTATTCAATTCTAAATACACGTTTAGATAGAAATATTGCAACAATGATAGCAGAAATACCACCAACTAGCTTACCGATAATCATTGGAGTAATCAATTCTGGTGCAACACCAGCTGTAAACCCCAGATGGTCACCAAATGTAAATGATGCTGAAACTGCAAAAGCAATATTAATCACCTTCCCACGTTTATCCATATCCTTTACAGTTTGGAACATCGCAATGTTGTTTGCAAGAGATGCAATTAGACCTGCTGCTGCAATATCATTCATTCCTAACAGTTGACCTAGCTTCATCAATGGTTTCTTGAATAGCTTTGTGATTAAGAACACCAATCCATAAGCACCCGCTAAAGTAATGGCAATACCACCAACTGTTTGGAATCCAACTTCAAGTGTATCCTGATTTTCAAATATCTTGATACCTAATAGTAAATCTAACCCGCCAATTGCCAGCCCAATAGCTGCAACAGCCACTATAATTTTTCCGAATACATTGAACCCTTTAATCATTCCTTCAGGGATTTTAAATAGTCCAATCGCAATTAAAATTGCTACAACTATTATAGGTATTAAATTCATAAAAACTTTAACTATTGGCATACCCATCACAATTCCTGCAACTAATGCTCCAATTGGAATAGTCACAATTCCACACAATACTCCCTGTGCCAAGTACTTTGTATCTTCTTTGTTGATAATACCCAATCCAACCGGGATTGTAAATACAATTGTCGCTCCCAGCATGGCTCCTAAAATACCACCTGAGAAAAGTACGATGAGTGGGTCTGTAGTCATTTGTTGTGCTAAGAAAAAACCGCCCATATCATTTGCTAATAGGGTTCCCGCAAACATTGCCGGATCTGCTCCCACTAATTTATATAATGGAACCACTACAGGACTTAGCCAATCTGATAACTTAGGTGCTAAAACGATTATACCGACCATCGAAAGTGCTAAAGCGCCCATTGCCAGTATTCCTTCTTCAAATTGTTGACCTAAACCGGTTTTATTACCTAATGAACGGTCGATTGCACCTATGACCATTATAATTGTAATCGCCCAAATTATTATTTCATTTATACTCATTCATTTCACTCCATTCTATTTATAAAATTTTATCATTCCTTTGGATAGTCCACAGTGTCTATAATGCCTACAATAACCATATCAACAGGAATACTTTTACCATCAAAGGACAGACGACCAGAGCTACCAGTCGCAATCAGTACAGATTCTCCGATACCAGCACCAACATGATCAACTGCAACAACTAAGGCAGGGTCCGACTCATGTTCGTTTAGTTGTTTTTCAATAAGTAGGAACTTTAAACCATTTAACTTTTCATCCTTGCGGGTAGCCCACAAGCTACCAACGACTTTTCCAATGAACATAGCATGCCCCTTTCTATACTATCTTAACACCTAAATCACGCATATAATCCCTCGCCAATGCTGTAATAATGAAGTTCTTATCTGTTTCAAAGATATCTCCTGCCTGCAAGTTCAGTTTTTGTACTTTTTTTATAGTAATAAGCTCCTTCTTATCAATTTTATGAACTACATCTTTCACTTCCTTGTTGATAGTTTCATTTATATTTTCAAAATTTTTTAATGGAAGTATGGATGCTCCATATTTTACTAATTGGTTTTTTTGATTTTCAAGGAATTGTAGCAATGCTCGTGAAGCCACATACTTACTTACCTGAAGCTCCATTCCTTCTTCTAAAAAAATAACATCTCTCTTATCAAATAATCGTTGAAAAATAATTACTTCATATTCTGTTTGAGGAAGTCCTAGTGCTATACGATTCATATTTAAAACAGACAATTCAGTAACGATTACTACATCAACATCAAACTTACCTTTAACTGACACTATTTCATAGCCTCTTTTTTCATAGTAAGTCCTAATGCTTGAATATTCTTTCCCTAAAAATGCCGCCGTCCTTCTCGGTTCTTGCTTCTGCAAGCGTTCTAGGATAATATCTGTGATTTTTTGCACTAATATTTCAACATTATCCATATATATCACCTCTTAACAATAAGCCCACGTACACCTTTCTTATATCCACAAGCATTTGCCTCATCATAATCAATGTGCATATAAGTCTCAAACTTGGAACTTACTCTCACTATAACATCATCAAATTTAAGTGGTCTTTCACTAAACACTTTAACAGATACCGCCTCTTGATTTTTGACACCTAACCTTTGGGCATCTGTATCTTTTACATGAATATGACGTTTTGCAACAATTACGCCTCTATCTAAAACAATAGACTTGGAGCCATTCATCACAATAATACCAGGTGTGTTTTCAATATTTCCACTTAATTGAACTGGCGCATTTACACCTAGTAAACGTGCATCTGTTAATGAGACCTCAACCTGACAATCTTTTCGCTCTGGTCCAAGAATTACAACATCGTTAATTGTTCCCTTGGGTCCTTTAATATTCACTCGTTCTTTTGATGCAAATTCGCCTGGCTGTGATAAATATTTCGATTGGTGTAATTGATACCCCTCTCCAAAGAGGGAATCTATTGCCTCCCTATTTAGATGAACATGGCGTCCGCTTGCTTCAATTTCAAAAGTTTGATCCATTATTTCTTGTATATGAGAAACAACTGTATCTACAATTGTATCAATATTATTTTTTGTCATAATCTCATCCCTATTCTACTGAATTTTCTTTTGACTGCACCATCAAAATCCAACAATAATCCTTTAAACTAGTCGCTATTGAAATGTAATTTATATAATCCTCAAATTTCAAAATCTCCTTCATTTCTTTAGCAATAAAGTATTCAAGTCCTTGTAAATATGCATGTAACTCAAATAAAGCTATTACACATTCTTCATCTTTATAGGTTGGAATAAATATACCTTCTGGATATAGACTGACACTGTATGGCTTTTTCTCTTCCAACAACTTTTCAATTTTCTGTACCAGCTCTAATCTGTATGACAATAAAGTCTCTATTGATATTGCCTTGACTATCATTAGTATAGTATTTAAAGCCTCCACCAGCTCTATCTTTCCTATGTTGTGACTTTTCTTTTGTAAAGTCACAATACGGCTTATTGTAATATCAATTTTAATCTTAAATTGATAAGATAAGTGACTTTTCAAAATTTCCTGTCCATTTCCATTATTACATATTAAAACCTCATGTATATTTCTTGTATTCTTTGATTCATTTATTTTTAATTGTGTCTTTGGGGAGGTTGCTTCCTGATTCTTAGCCTCTGAAGTTTCTGCTATATCCGCGTATTCAATAGTAATATCTTTTAAATACTCTCTTGCAGAAGGTGTAATCACAGTGCCAGGTTCTAAAATTAGGAATTTTGTTTCTTTTAATTTCGTCGTACGGAGTAGTTTTTTAATTTTGCTTTCCGTTAAAATAGCCATTAGTATTCACTTCCCCTCGATAAAGAAAAGGCTGGACATAAGCTTTTATTATGCTCAGCCTCACTTTTCATCTTGCAACTTAAATCGAATTTGTTGATTTTATACTTGAGTATTGTTGTTTTTTGGTAATATTACATCTACTTCAACATGAGGGCGAGGTATCACATGAACAGATATTAATTCACCAACTGCTTCTGCTGCTGCTGCTCCAGCATCTGTTGCAGCTTTAACAGCTCCTACATCTCCTCGAACCATAACTGTTACCAGCCCGCCACCTACTTGTTCTTTTCCGATTAGTGTTACATTTGCTGCTTTAACCATCGCATCCGCTGCCTCTATTGATGCTACCAATCCTTTTGTTTCTATCATACCTAATGCGTTTGTATTAGCCATTGTAATTTCCTCCTGCTTTTAATTTTATAGTTTGTATTTTTATTTGTTATCAATATTATAATTTGATATTTCTTACTTTAACTTTTGCAGAACACGTTCCACAAGTAAATCTATCAATTGATCCTTAGTAAGCCCTAAGTTTTCATCAGCTATAGTACCAGCTTCTTCAAATACATCTTCTCCACGTATTTTATCTAATGTCCTGACGCCGTAAGCAATTCGGCGAAGATTGAATAAATTTTGAGGACCAACATTGTCAGAAGTAGAACTTCCTCCTGCCGCTCCACAACCTAGCGTCAGGGCAGGCATAAGGTTAGTAGTTGCTCCTATTCCACCCAATGTAGCCGAACAATTTACTAAAAACCGTGAAACTGGCACTTTTAAGCCAAACTCTTCCGTAATTTTATTGTTTGTTGTGTGTATAGTCATTGTATGGCCTGCACCTTCAAAATTCAAAATTTCGATACTTAAATCACGAGCTTCTTCCCAAGTATTTACTGTATAAAAAGCTAATATCGGTGATAATTTTTCTCTTGAATAAGGCGCGAGGTCACCAACACGTGATTCTTCTGCAATAAGAACTTTTGCATTTTCCGGTACCGAAATACCAGCTAATTCGGCAACAACCTTTGCAGTTCTCCCAACGATCTTAGGGTTCATTGTACCGTTTGGTCTCAGGATATATTTTTCAAGTTTTAAAGCGTCTTCTTTTGGTAAGAAATAACCACCTTGTTTCTTGAATTCTGAAATCACCTTTTCTTTACTGATTTTTTCGACAATAACAGACTGTTCAGATGCACAAACTGTACCATTATCAAATGTCTTAGATTCAATAATAAGCTCAACTGCTTTCGCAAAATTTGCGCTGCGTTCTATAAATGCAGGCCCATTACCCGGTCCAACTCCAATTGCCGGTGTTCCAGAGGAATAAGCTGCACGAACCATTGCAGATCCACCGGTGGCAAGAATTAAGTCTGTATTTTCACTTTTCATCAGTTCATTGGTTGCCTGCAATGTAACTGTTGTAATTACACTAATAGCACCATCCGGTAACCCAACGCTTTTACCTGCTTCATTTATAATGCGAACTGTTTCTTTGATACAATTCACTGCACTTGGATGAGGTGAAAATACTATAGCATTTCCTGCCTTAATACTTATTAATGATTTGTAGATAACTGTTGATGTGGGATTTGTTGAAGGAATAAGGCCTGCAATAACTCCAAAAGGAACAGCTACTTCCATATATTTAGCTTCTATATTATTGGTGATTATACCAACTGTCTTCATATCTTTAATTGCATTTAATACATCTCTTGATGCAAAAGCATTTTTAAGGACTTTATCTTGCCATCTCCCAAATCCTGTTTCTTCTTGTGCCATTTTAGCTAGTTTCACACGATTATCAAAAGCCGCTTTTGCCATAGCTTTACATATGGTGTTAATTTGCTCTTGAGAAAATTTGGCTATTTCTTTTTGTGCTTCTTTTGCTTTCTTCAGCAAATCCCTGGTTTCTTGAATCGAAACAAGGTCTTTATCTATCAATCCCATTAATGCTCAACTCCTTTTTCTAACAATGCTTCAATAAGCATTGCTTTATTAGCAGATTTAATTTCTGATTTCTTTATGACAGAAAGATTTAAATCATTTGCAAGAGAACGTAAATCGGTCACTTTCATTTTTTCTAGCTTTTCTTTATCAAAGGATGGATTTACGATTGTATTTGCTTCATTTTCCGAATTTTCTTGCAATACTTCTTTTGAATCATTCATAGATATCGGCAAGGCATCTTTTTTTTCTTCCATGTGTTCATTTAATTGCTTCAAATCCAAAGAATTATTTTTCTTTTTGCCAAATGATTTCATCAACATTTGCTCAACCTGGTCATCCAAATGCGGGATAACATGGCTGCTGATAAGACAATTCTTGTTTGACACAGCTGCTTCACCTGCCTCAACTGCTGATTTTACTGCCGCAACATCTCCAATAATATGAATTGTTGTCAATCCTCCACTGATTACTTCACTTCCAATTAGAATTATATTTGCTGCCTTTACAGCTGCATCTGCTGCCAGGATTGCTCCTAACTTTCCACGTACTTCAATTAAACCTAATGCTTTAGCCACATTAATCACCAACTAATAACTGGTCGGGCTGTCAGCGACAGCTTCCACAGCTTTAGCAAATGCTTCACATGCTGCTTTACAAGCTGATTGTGACCCTGTTAACAATGCTCCGGCAAAGTTTGTTTCAGATGGCGGAGCATAAAACACACCCATAGTTACATCAGCAGCTTTTAAAGCTGCATCAATAGCTACCATTGCTTCAAGTGGTGGTGCTATTAAATAAGCAATAGCTTCTCCTTCTTTAACATTTGCCCCTTTTGAAAGAAAAGAACCTGTTCTTGATACACTGTGAGCAAAATAAACTATTGAGTTATCATCATTTGCACTATAAAAACTCGCTTCATTTTTTATTACCTCAATAGCGCGATCCAGACCACTTCGTATTTCTGCCGGACTTGGACCTGCTAATATTCCAATAACTTCTCCGGCTAATTTTGTGGATGCATTAGCGGCTCCGGCGTACATGCTTCTTGCATATACAACTTTTACATCTGATGCCTTCGTCGCCTCATCTAACGCTACATATGTTACATCATCACTATCACATGTGATAATCCCTAAACTTTTTTGGTTTGGTTCTAATTTTAATTCCTTTGCCAATCCATCATCAACATTTGGAATGATTTTTACACTTAGAACATTTGCACCTAATCGTTCATTTTTCATTAGGAAACCTCCTTTTTAAATCAAGTAGCTTTATTATTTTTCTTTCAAATCTAATCCAGATGCTTTATTATCTAACATTCTCTTGATGATTTCAGCGATATATGCTCCTGCTTCTACAGCTGGGGTTCCTTGTCTGTGAATATTGGAAACTACCGTTCTTCTTGCCTCAGGCATACCAATGGTTGGTTTATAAGCTATATATGCACTCATTGATTCTGCTGTAACAAGACCCGGTCTTTCTCCGATTAATAGACAGACCACATCAGCTCCTGTTGCTTCACCAATTTGATCCATAGCTGGCACACGACAATGTTTTATAAAAACAACCTCTCCAAAATCAAGTCCAAACATCTTAAGTCCTTGTTGTAAAGAAGGTAAAATATCTTTGATATTTGCCTCTATTGCTGCTGAGCTTAAACCATCGCCAACAATAACCTGAACTTTCTGATTTGGCTTCACTGCCTTTCTTATCGTGTTTATTGCTTCACTTGAAAACTTACGGCCTAAATCCGGACGTGTGATAAATTCATCTTTATCCTTACATTCAGTAGCAACCTCTACAAACCCAAGCTCTTTAATTAAATCTTCACTAACATAAGAGAATACAGCATCCTGTGCAGCAGCATGGTCAGCACGGAATCTGAGACTAGGTTCAGTCATATATCTTGTGCCCGCTCTCCACAATCCTAAACGAGCTGGTGTAGATGATTTCATCTTTAAATAACCTTCTTTATCTGCTGCATTTGGTACTAAAAATTGCTTACGTATGTCTACCTCTGTAATGTCGGGCAGAGATCCCTCTTCAATTTTATTGGACATAGCAGATTGTTTAGTACCTACAGTTGATTCTTTGGCTGGACTACTTATAACCGGTGCTGCTTCATTTACCATTTCATTTAAAATTGTTTTAATCATTTCTTTTAAGTTTAATTCATCCATTAGTTATCCCTCCTTTTTCAATGTTTCAAGAATACAGATGCATCACCAGCTTTGGAAGTTAAACGACCATTTTCACTGAATCCCATTTTTTCTAACCATTGATCAAATTCTTTTATTGTTCGTTTATTTAATAATTGTCTAATTGTTGCACCATCGTGGTACCCCGTAGTTTGATAATTCAACATGATATCATCACCATTTGGAATACCCATAATAAAATTAACTCCTGCAGCTGCAAGTAAGACTGTTAAGTTTTCGGCATCATTTTGATCAGCTTTCATATGGTTAGTGTAGCAAACATCACAGCCCATGGAAATACCAGTTAACTTACCCATAAAGTGATCCTCCAGACCTGCACGGATAACTTGTTTTGAGTCATACAAATATTCAGTTCCAATAAAACCAACAACGGTGTTAACAATGAATGGATCAAAATTTTTAGCAAATCCATAGCATCTGGCTTCCATAGTCAATTGATCTACACCATTATTAGCGTCGGAAGAAAGCTCTGAACCTTGACCTGTCTCAAAATACATGACATTTGGACCTATTGCCGTTCCCAGCTTCAAAGCCATGTCCCTTGCTTCCGAAAGCATCTTTGCAGTAATTCCAAAAGCTTTATTTCCTTTTTCAGATCCTGCAATAGATTGGAATACCAATCCTGTTGGGGCTCCTTGTTCCATTGCTTCCATCTGAGTAGCAACATGAGCTAAAACAGCATGTTGTGTTGGTATTTCCCACTCATTAATAAAGTCATTAAATTTATGTAGAATACGCTTTACGCTTTCTGTTGTATCATCAACAGGGTTTAGACCTATCACTGCGTCTCCGGCTCCCATAGATAATCCTTCCATAACTGAAGCCATGATACCATCTATATTGTCCGTAGTATGATTTGGTTGCAGACGAGTTGAAAAAGTTCCCGGAACACCGATTGTAGTATTGGCAGTCTTAGTTACTATGATTTTTTGTGCTCCCACTATTAGGTCTAAGTTAGACATAATTTTGGCAACTGCTGCTACCATTTCAGCTGTCAGGCCATTTGATATGCGATGGATATCATAGTTTGTGGTATTGCTATCTAAAATCCATTCTCTTAATTCAGCTACTTTCCAATTTTTAATCTTTTCATAAGTTTTAAGATTAACATTATCAATAATGATACGTGTTACCTCATCCTTTTCATATGGCACTGCCGGGTTGTTAAATAAATCAGAAAGCGTTAATTGTGATAGAACAACTTTAGCTGCAACTCTTTCTTCAGCGCTAGCTGCTGCAACTCCAGCTAAATTATCCCCCGATTTTTCTTCATTAGCCTTCCCCATAACTTCCATTACAGAAGAAAATTGATAGGTTTTGCCAAAAAGCTTTGTCTTTAAAATCATTGTTCATCCTCCATTTATCTTTAATTAAATACTAATGTCTTTACGACTACCGGTAAAACTGAACCTTCTGCAATCGGCTTTCCAATATCGATATAATCTCCATTGCGTACATGAACACTATCAATGCATACAAATGGATAATCTTTAGGAAGATGTGCATAAAGGCTGTGACCTAGTGCCTTTGCCATATCTTCTTTCACTATAATAACAAGCGGCAATTTTTCCTGTATCAACAAATCTAAACCTCTTATTATTTCTTTTGCTAAGTCCTGAATAAATTGGAAGGAAGGGCTATATACACCTTCTATACCTAATCCAATAATTTGCAAAACTCCATCTACCATAAACCATTTTACTTTTTCTTGAATAATATCTCCTAAATTCCCACGACTATTCACATCTTCGTCATCTTTAGATAACTGTAAGACAGGAATATTCTTAAGTGGAAGTATAGCTTCTTTATAGGTGATTGTACTGCCAGAAACATCAGTTGTATGGGAGCCTGCCCCTACTACAGTAGCACGAATTGTTTCTACAGTTGGTATTACCTTAAGGGTTGTCATAAGGAGTGAATCACTTATTTTCTTGCCTAACAAAAGTCCAATATCGTCATATTCAAACGGATTTTGTAAACTCTCTTTTGTAATTCCATCTGCAACACCTCCTGAAAATGAAATACATTTAATTTGAAGCTTAGTGTTCAATGGCTTGTTAGTTATCAACAAGTCAAAATAAGGACTTTTTTTACTCAATCCAATACTGTTTTCCAGCACCTGTACAAAGATATCTAAAAGTTTATCTAACTCATTAAGATTTATCTTTTCATTTAAATGAATATCTAAAGCTTCTCTTTTAATGATTTCTTTCACTTTTGGGGAAATGTAACGAATGATACAATTGGTATCCACCTTTATCAAGCGACCTCCAATATCAAAACAAGCTGTATCCTCAATATCCCCATTATTAAATACTGCCAGGTTTGTTGTCCCGCCTCCAATATCAAAATTTACCGCCGTAGTGTGCTGGCTTTCAGAATAAGAATAAGTCCCTGCTCCTTTACCGGCGATTATACTCTCTAAATCCGGACCAGCTGTTGCTACAACAAAATCTCCGGCAAAACCACTTAAAGCTTTAGAAACTGTCTGGGCATTTTCCTTTCGAACAGTTTCCCCGGTTATAATGACTGCCCCTGTCTGAATATCTGATTTCGCAATACCTGCTCTTTTGTATTGTTGCTCTACAAATGCCTTTATACCATCGGAATCTATTAGATTGTTTTCTAATATAGGAGTAAATATAATATCACTCTTAAATATCACCTTTTTATCCGTAATGGAGACTCTTGGAATCGTAAAAGCTGAAGCCATATTCTCAATTGAAAGTTCTGACAAAATTAATTGTGTTGTTGATGTTCCAATATCGATACCGACACTTAATAAAGTTTCTGCCATCTTATTTACTCCCCTTAAATATCGTATATTTAAAATTTTTTAAAAAAATAAACGCTTAATATAAGGTTCATAATTGTCCCCGTATTAAGCGCCTTTGCTTTATATATTAATTTAAATGTAATTATATCTTTGTTGCTTCATCACTGGATTCAATATCAATTTTTTCCGATAAAGATAATTTTGTATTCATTAAGTACGAGATAAAGGTACAACAGTAAACTCTAAAAGATTTTCCATGGTTTCTAAAACATTTTCTAAAGCAATCTTAACTGAGGAAACATCCCCTATTATAACCACTGCGCCAGAAAACCTGTCAACAAAACCAATTTCTATTTCAGCAGCTTTTGTCGCTATATCAACAGCAATAATTGATGCTTCACTTGGTGTTATAGTTAAAATGCCGACTGCTTCATTTTCAGATTGTACTATCCCCATCTTTTGATATAGTTCTAAATCAGCTTTTGCGATAACATGTGCAACGGTGATTTGCTTACCAGGAACATATTCCTGTATAATTCTCTCATTTGCCTCCAAATAATCACCTCATTTAATCAAAATTTATATAAATGATTTTCCCAGAATACTAATGACATCCTCTTTTGTCGGATTAATAGGATTTGTTGCTGTACAACGATCTGCAAGAGCATCTTCTGCTATTACATTTTTATCTGATTCAAATTGCTCCTTACTAACTCCCCATTCAGAAAGACTATTTGGAATGGAAAGTCTCTTTTCAAGTGCAAGGATTGCATTTACTAAGTTTCGCACACCTATTTGTGCATTTCCGGCATTTAATCCTAAGAATTTAGCAATTTCTGCATACCTATTTGCAGCAGGGGTAGTATTCCTACTATAATTTCCTTTAATAATACCTGCATTATAGCAAATAACGTTCGGTAATAAGATACCATTTATTCTTCCATGCGAAATATGCCAACGTGCTCCTGCCGCATGTGCTATACCATGGTTTAACCCTAGTGAAGCTATGTTAAAGGCCATCCCGGCCATTGTTGATGCTATATGCATTTTTTCTCGTGCTTCTTTGTCATTTCCATCTTTGTAAGCTCTCTCTAAATAAGCGAATACATAGCATATGGCCTTTTCGCTTAAAGCATCAGATATATCATTGGCATTAGTAGAAACATAAGCTTCTATAGCGTGAGTAAGAACATCGATACCCGTATCAGCAGTTTGCTTAGGTGGTAACCCTGCAATAAGACCGGAATCTAAAATAGCTTCATCCGGCAATATTTGGTCCGTTATCAATGGATATTTTGTTCCTTTTTCATCATCAGTGATAATCGAGAAATTCGTAACCTCTGAACCCGTTCCACTTGTTGTGGGAATAGTGACAAATCGAATCCCATTAAATCTATCAGTCCGTTTACCAAAATAAAGTATAGCTTTTGCTGCATCTATAGCAGATCCACCACCTATTGCTAATAAAATTGTAGCCGGAAAATCCTTACTATATTCTAATCCGGCAACAATAATATCAATTGGCGGATCTGGGATAACTTCAGAAAACACCATTATTTCTGTGCTGCTATCAATATAATTTCTAATATGTGAAAATAACTCTGATGAAGCAATAAAAGAATCTGTTACTATCAAAATTTTTTCATTCTTGAAATCTGATAATCTTTTCAGACTTTCTTCGCCAATATATAATGTTGTTCCAAATCTTATTTTTTGCATAACTACTCCTTTCTAACGAAGCGGAACCCGCCGCCTATACTGGCGGGGGATATTTAATTTAGTTATAAATCTTCTTTTTTCAAATCTGTATGGAATACCTTCCCGCTTCTTTCATAAAGCACATCTTCTATGCCTTCATTTGCATTTACAACACGTGCTAATGAAAAAAAGTAATCTGATAAACGATTAACAAATATCAAAACTTCTTTATTCATATCATTAGTCCATTGGAACGTCACTATCTCTCTTTCTGCTCTCCTGGCAATTGTTCTGCAAATATGCAAAATGCTTGCTGCTTGTGAACCACCTGGCAAAATAAAAGACTCCACTTCATGAGGAATACCTGCATGGGCATCAATACACTTTTCAATCCACTCTGTCAATGCAGATGTAACTCGGTACGTTCCTTTCCCTGTTGGAGTTGCTAAATCATTGCCACAATCAAATAAATACTGTTGTATCTGTGTTAATTCATTCTTCAAAAAATCATTGTTCTTTATAAGTGTAATCGCATATCCTACAAAGCTATTTAATTCATCAATAGTTCCATATGCTTTTATACGTTCACTATCTTTTGCTAATTGAATACCACCTATTATCTTAGTATAACCTTTATCACCAGTTCTAGTATAAATTTGCAAATTTATTCCTCCTTCTCCTTGGAAAGATAAGCTATCAACTCCGCTACTCCTTCATCTTCAACAGCTGAGAGCCGAAAAATTTTCACAACACCTGCTAATTCTAACCTTTTCTCAGCATTTATAATAGCTTCTTCATTTGGTGCCAAATCTATCTTTGTAATAATTCCTATACATGGTTTCGTAAAATTCTGTGCAAAATAGGGTGAAAATGTCTGACCTGATTCCGTCACGCTACAAACGAATCCAATGATATCTGAATTGGCGGCCATCATTTGTAATGCGCTATAAAATCTTCTATGCATAACAAACTCACCCGGTGTGTCAATCATCTGAGAATAGAACTCAACTGATTGTGTTTTTTTATATTTAAGGCTCTCTCCTTGAATCCTTTGGCAAAGGGTAGTTTTCCCGCTTCCAACCGATCCAATTAACATAATTTTTTTCATTGTAGACCTACCAGTTATGTTCTTGTTATTTTGGGAACAGAAAACTGCATGAGTTCTCTTAAGGAAATAACAACCTGTTCCATAGCAGATTGTACAGCTGATACATCCCCTAAGATGAATACAGACCCACTGAACCTATCAACAAATCCTATTTTAATAGGTGCAGTCTTTTTAGCTATATCCACAGCGATGATTGCAACCTCCGGTGGAGTTATGGTTAAAATACCGATTGCATGATACTTTTCATCATTCAAGCCTAATTTTTCAAAGATTCGATCATCTGGATTTGCTATAATATGTGCTAATGTCACTTGTTTACCTGGTACTGATTCAAATATCTTTCTTTCTAATATATTCATTTACTCCCTCATTTCAAAATAAAAGCACAACACACATTTATTTAAGTATTCCCTTTATAAACAAATTTTAGCCACTTAGAATTAGATTTCTGCTTGTATGATAACAAAAGAAGATTGACACATTTTACCGTACTGAATGCAATAACATTATTATCATTACCTTCATGAAATAAATTATTATATAAATAGGGGGGAAAAGGGAAAAAGAATTAATTCACTTTAAAGAGGTGAGAAAGGTTACCTTAGAAAATCATGTATTAGTTGATGAAAGTCTTAATATAAAGGATACTCATAATAAACCTTATTTCTATTTAATAGCCACAGCCTCAAAAGTAATCATTTCTTCAGAATTAGATGGATACTGTCCAAATTTATAATTTGCAGAAATTATGATATCTTTAAATCCCGTGCTTTCAAGTATTAATTTAAATTCTTCCACTCCGTACCATCGTAACGGAAAGCACTCCAATTCGGTTTGAATAAGCACTCCATCACGCCATTTTTCGTACCTTCCATGAGAAACAGTATATTGATTTATATAGTCGATCTCCACAATTTTGCTTTCTAAAGTGATTATGTCCCCATTAGAGCAATTCCATGTCCTTGTGGAAACCATCCCTGTAGAAAAATCTGTCTGCATTGATATATCAACAATTAATCGTCCGCCTGCACATAAATGTTTATGAAAATTCTGCAATGCCTTTATAGAGTCTGCTCTTTGATTCAGCAGAAGGAACGTTCCCGTTGGAACTATAATCGCATCATATTCCATTTCTTGTATAAAAGATTCCATCTTTGCTTCAAAAAGCATGGGATTCAGACCCTTTTTGCTGCAATTTTCACGACATATATTCAGCATGTCTTTCGAACTGTCAAACCCATCTACTGTAAATCCTTTTTCTAAAAGCGGAACCAGAACACGGCCGGTTCCTGTTGCAGGCTCAAGAATACGACCCCTGCACAAGCTTAATCTATCAATGTAAAATTCTATATCTCCAAAAGAATGACCTATGGGCTTATCTATATCATATACCTCTGAAGACAATCTGCCATAATAACTTAACATATTTTATCCACCTTTGTTCTTGATTTTTTCTAACCCTATTAAACCTACCTAATTAAATTGATTTTTATAAGTAAAAAATATAACTGTCAAATCGGATATCATCAGAATATCTATTTTACTTTATTTTACTCTTCTAATAGGAATATAAATATCCATAACGGTATCCTTTCTATGATGACAGCGTTCATCATAGAATTCAAAATCAATTTTGCCTTCATCGTAAATATACTCACTATCTTTAAACCAATCTTCAAAGATATATTTCCAAGTGCTTGCAATAATCTCTGCAAACCCTGTTTGTTCATTGCCATTTGAAGTATCCACAGGAGTCGTTGTGAAAACTGCATACTCGGCTTCCGGAATTTCTACTGTTAGCATATCTTCCTCTACCTTTGAAAAGTCATCGACAATTACACCCAAAAGATATATTACATTTCCATCTTCAGATAATGGAACACACAATCCCACCTCACCATGTTTAGCCGGATTTAAAATTCTGTACATTTTACTTTCTAAATTTTCACCTTTATAATTGCTCCAGTAGGATGCAATATCTTTTGTATATGCAGCCTCGGTAATATTTGTTTTAATTCCATACCCAGCGACTTTAAATGCGGGTCTTTTTACAATAACAGGATTCATAATATAACCTCCAATTTCAAATATTGTTTTTGTATCAGCATATCGAGCCATCCGTACCATATACTGTGTGGGACTATAACCATAAGTTTTACGAAAGGCCTTAGCAAATCCACTGGGTGTTTCAAATCCATAGTCAAAAGCAATATCAATGATTTTTCTGCCATTGAATAATTCTGTTGCTGCTAAAGACAACCTGCGTCCTCGTATGTATTCCATGACAGATACACCCTTACACAGACTAAAAACCCTGCAAAAGTGGTAAAGAGAATATCCGGAATGACCAGCAATTTCTTCAATAGTAATATCTTCTTTGATATGATCTTCAATGAATTTAATACATTTCTCAATTTCTTTCCTATAATTCAATTCTCACCACCTGTGCCTTTCTTACATATGATAATTTTATTATAACAACAATTTGTAAAAGAAGCTGTTCCTGTTTTGCTAATATTACTTAGCCCCTTTTATTATCTGGATTTAGTTTTAAGATTATATAAAATAAATGTACTAGGATCTTTATGTCTTAGTACATTTATAATTTTATTTAATTTTTATATATTTGAACAACTTTAAATCCCTTGGTAATGATGAGTACCGAAAGCAGAATGTCAAATTAATAAAATTATATCTTCATAAGCATTTCATACTGATTAACAGAATGCTCAAACCCTAATTTAAGTAAGAAATCTTTAGTAGATTTAGATTCATAATCAACATTAAGAATACTGATTCTATGTGATTTAGTATTTTTTATCATATCTGTCATTATACTTCTTGCAATTCCTTTACCTCTAAAATGCCTATTTACTGCTATTTGAGGAATATCTCCTGTTCTTTTATCAATAACACCATACCCAACAATGGTATTATCAAAATGTACAATAGAGTATAGGAATTCCTCTGGTACAGCATTGATTGAATCAATAGAATTCTGCCATGAAGGTTTAAAGTCCCAAAAATCTGTTATTTGTCCCCAGTCTATTCTGTCAACATGTTCAACCTTACAGGTTGTTATCGGATTATATTTATTTTTATCTAACTGAAAGCATGTAAAATCTCTCTGAATCTTGAACCCTTGTTTCTTGTAAAGCTGAACTGCAGATGTATTAGATTTAATTACTTCAAGTAAATACTGCTCTACTTGTTTTTGTTTAAGTAATTCCTTGATATTCAGAAGCATATTGCTTGTGATGCCTTGTCTTCTATATTCGACTATAACGCCTGTTCCAAGGTCATATACAGTTGACTTACCATTCCAATTTCGAAATCCATTTAAAACAAATCCAACTAACATCTCATTATTAAATGCACCAATGGATAACTCGGAGACATAACCTCTTCTTTGAAGCATTTGTTTGAACTTCCAAAGGGGCAAATCCAAATTAACTTGATAATCGGAAAATGCATCTAAAAATGCCTTATGGAGAGTTTCAGTACTTATTTTGTCTAATATTCTATAACTAAGCATTTATTATTTTCTCCTTTTTGTTTTTTATCCACCTTACAACGACTTATCCGTTCCTTCAGAAATGGTTTGTATCACAACAACCCTACTTAATCCTTCTTATTTACTTAATCTCATCTGATAGGAAAATTTGTTTTCTCAAAGCTATAATAGCTTTCTCATTACAATTGCATTTTCTTTAAATGGTGGAACATGCCTATAATCAATAAATTCATTAAATGTACAAATTTCTTTGAATCCATTATTTATATATATATTTCTTGCGTTTTTCCAATTTTCTGAAACAATTAAAATTATTGACTTTGGAGATTCTACTAATTCTGGAATATATTTAATGAAGAATTCAAACATTGCTTTACCTAATCCATAGCCCCTGACCTTGGGAAGAATACCCATTGAAGATATGTATAGCTCATTGCCATTTGTCTTATGACTGTCCTTGATTAAATGTCCAAATGTAAATTTATCCCTATCAACATTTTCACTATACTCCCATATCTCTGAGCATATATAGCCAATAACTTCATTATCATATTCCATTACTATAAAACCTTGTTTAAAAGTTTCGATTCTTTGAAGAAATACATCTTTATCTTCACATACAATTTTAGAAAATGAGGATTGCTCTATTTCCATTATATAATCAATATCACTTTTTTCAACAATACGAAATTTAATTTCATTAATATTCATAAAATCCCTCCATAAACATAATGATTTATCTGCACTGTAGTTGTAATTTGTAACTTGCTCTATTTTTGGTTGTTACTATCTAAAACAGAACCGGCTATGATGCCAATAAGCATTCCTAATCCAGCCCCTAAAGCTATACAAAATATAAAGTTATCCCAATTCATAATAATATTTATAATAATTCCTATACAAACACCAAAGCACAATCCAAGTGGTATACCCATTGTTAAATATTTATTTGTATCTTTCTTCATATCATACACCTCTTTCAAATTAAACTTACATAATTGTATCTGAATGTTCACTCATCCTTTCTTTAAGCTTTGCATATACTTATCTGCTTTAAAAACTTAAAGAATTCTTCTTTTGTCATCCACAAATAGAATATTGTTTCACCGCTAATTTATCAAAGAAAATGCTCATTTTACAAAGATGTATTGGCCATAGTCTATAAATACCCTTAGATTTCTACATAGGAAAAAGCATTCCCATGCTTTTTTATTACTGCTTCCAAATCTTCAGGCTTTATCCAAACTGTTGCTGTATTGTCGTTAGGATGAATACCGATATGATGAAAATACCGAACATCGCTGTCTAATACAACTTCTACTTTGCAGCTTGTATCATTTAGTACACCAAGTGGTGTGACAGCACCTTTTTCCAATCCTAAAATTTCATATAATGCACTCTCAGATGCAAAGCTTAGAGGTCTGCTATTTAGCTTTGCCTTTAATTCCTTTAAGTCAACCCGTTTATCTTTTTGAACAGATATGAGAAAATATCTTTTCTTTTTATCATCCCGTACAAATAGGTTTTTAACTACTTGGTTATTGGTATCAATGCAAAGATTGTCCATTTCATCTATTGTATAAACAGCAGGATGCTCAATAATATCATACTTTATATTCATGTCAGATAAATAATCAAATACTCTTTGCCTCTCTGATTTCATAATTAACACCCTCCCAAAATATAAATATTACTTACTTCGCTTTTATACTTATATCATTGTATACTCTCTCTGTCAAACCATCAAGCTATTACTTCATATATCTATTTCTTTTCTTCAACATTCAAGTTATTCTATGTCATCTATATTTCAGCCTATTTTAAGGGTCAAAAACCGGTGTTTTTTCACTGATTTTTGACCCTATTTTCGCGCTTAAACCACTACCACTCTATTATTTCTTCTCCGTACTACAGCTCATCACCTTATTTAATTTTCCCTTCTTCAGTCTCCACTTTATTCACAAAGTCCATATTGTAACGAACAGCACCGTGATCTTTAATTACCGTGGCTCTTGTGATGCGAATTGCCAAAATAATGCAGTTTTCATTCTTTTCATTATTTGCGTCGTCGTACCAATTGGCAAATGCTTTACGAAGTTTAGACCTTAATTCAGCATTTTTGGGGTCTAAAACCCATCCGAGATTTTCGCCGATTCCGTTTCCGGAAACCCATTCGGAGCAAACTGAAAATGCAACTTCTTGGTTTTGAGCTATCTGCTGCATTTTAGTTGATTTTGCACAAGTAGTAACATAAAACACACCATCTTCATAATAAGCATCCACATCACGAACATAAGGACGAGGATTACCGTCAGCGTTGGGTTCCATTGCGATAGTCGAGAGAGAGATTGTATTATCTTTTCCGTTTCCACACCTTTCCTCAATTATTTTTACCCCTTCTTCATACCTGTTCATTTTTATTTCCTCCTCATAATATTATAATCTCATCTCTAACCTTTATTCCACCTTGGATGAGAGCAGCAAATATTATCCGCAGTGAGATTTATAATTTACATTTATTAAGCTTTCTTTTCTGATTCTTCTATATTCTTCAACCGTCTCCACAAAGTTGTTACACTTATTCCTAATCTTTCTGCTGCCAGAGATTTATTGCCATTTGTTTCTTCAAGAACATTTTTAATTGTTTCATTTTCAATGTGTCTTAAAACACCTTTATTGCTTGTTTGAGTTTCCTGCAAAATATTTTCATCTTCATTAATGTAAATAGGTACGCCCATGGTAGCTTCATCAATTATGTCAATATTTATTTCATCATTAGCAGATAAAACTACACATCTTTCTATAAAATTTTCCAGCTGTCTTACATTTCCCGGCCAATCATAAAGAACTATTTTAGCTATTGATTCATTGCTTATTCCCTTAACTCTTCTATTAAGCTGTTTATTTTTTTCATATAGAAAAAATGAAACTAATTCATAAAGATCATCCTTTCTTACTCTTAAAGGCGGTAGATCCAATCTTAAAACGCAAAGCCTATAATATAAATCCTCTCTAAAATTACCTTTCTCGACCTCTTTATACAAATCTCTATTAGTAGCAGCAATTACTCTAACATCTATAGGTATTATCCTGTCATCACCAATTCGTACAACTTCTTTTTCTTGAAGTACCCTTAAAAATCTTGCTTGAAGATTAGGAGACATTTCGCTAATTTCATCAAGAAAAATTGTTCCTCCATGGGAAAACTCAAACAAGCCTATTTTTCCACCTTTTCTTGCACCAGTGAATGCTCCTTCCACATATCCGAACAATTCACTTTCTAAAAGATTCTCAGGAAGAGCTGCACAATTTACTGCAACAAATGGCTTATCTGATCTTAAGCTAGCATTATGAATGCTTTGAGCAAAAAGCTCCTTTCCTGTCCCTGTTTCACCCATTATTAATACAGTGCTATCAACCTCTGCATACAATCTAGCTTTTTCTTTAGTTTTTATAATTTCTTTGCTTTTACCCTTAATATCATCAAATGTACTTTTAGCAACATGGCCTTTGGCAAGAAGCTTCTTTCTTATTTGGTTTTCCATTTTTTGAATTTTTTCAATTTCCTGAAATGTAGCAACAACTCCTAAAATCTCGTCATCAACAATAATAGGAACTCTGTTTGTCACAATTGAAGTATTTCCTATTTGCTGAATTTCCCCCAATTCAGGCTGACCAGTCTTAAGAACTATTGTCATGCGAGTATTTTCAACAACATCATCAACTCTTTTTTCAATGGCATTTTCGTAAGATACACCTGTTAATTTCTGAATAACTGGATTAAAAACTGTTATTAAACCACTTTTATCAATTCCTAATATTCCATCATAAGCAAAGTCTATTATAGATTTAAGAATTGCTGCTTTTTCTTTTTCCATTAATTGGACTTCCATTAATCCTTTAGCATAACTTATAGCTTCCGAAATAGCTTCTTTTCCAGTTTCTATGAGAATTCCATAGTATCCAAGTTTACCTAATACATCCATTACTGCCTGTCCACCAATAAATACTCTGCAGCCAGCTAAATATAAATAATTAATATGCTGTTCAATTTCCCTTTCAGTTTTTATTGTTGCAGTCATGATTTTTGATGAAAATGTCTTCTCTAGTATATTGCTTACTTTTTTGTATGTAACTGCCATATCGCTAAATCCAACAACCCCAATAATATTAGAAAACTCAATTGCCTTATGGATTGAATTTATAACATCATAGCTTCCGAAATCAATATTAACTACAGGAATATCTACGTTTCTTTTTATTAAATTACCTGTACCACCACGGCTTATAATGATATTTGCCCCATCTTTAACTGCTCTTCTTGCATGTCTTAAGCCTTCACTGAACGAACCTTGGTAAACTTCAATATCGTCATTTAGTTCTTTTATAACTATTGTAGCCATCTTGGCCAACTTTTCATCAGGTACAACAAAGACAATTTTTCCTTTCAAAGCAATCCACCTCATTGATAACGTTTGACTATATTATAACTGATATTATTTAAAATATAAAATATATTTTTATAAACATAGCATTGTTCATCTTACACCAAAATCATAATTGTTTTCCCTTAATATATTTACAACCTTTTCGTAGCTCTTAGTCAATATGCTTCCACACTTGAGCATGTAAGAACTATTGTTATTTTCAAATTTATTAACTCCCATAATGTCTATGCACTCAAGACTATGGAATACATCCTCAAACCAATCAATAAACTCATCGACCATACTGCTGTAATTTTTATGTCTATTTTCGTTGTCACTCCCCTTTCCTGCATATAAACTCAATATCATGATTCCTCCTGAAAGAACTCCACATATGCTTTGTCTTCCACCAAATCCTTTACACAGCCCATTAACACTTTTTATTAAATCTTCATTCTCAATTCCTTCTTCATCTAATGCCAATTTCATCATTATTTGAGTACAGCAATAACCCAATGAGGACAGTTCGAAAACTTTCATTACTAAATCATTATTTTGCATAATCTTCCTCCTTGCGAGCAACCATTAAAAAATATCCTAACTTTAATTTAATCAATAATTTCCTTAAATTATTATCAATGCACAATTTATCAATAGTTCCGCCATTAAAAATTATATCTGCCAAAGACTGTATGATTAAGTTATCATGAAATTGTTCAAGCTCTATAATAAAACCTTTTTTTTTCAGTAGTTTCCTTAACTCATTTAAATTAAAAGGATTTTTCAAACAAGTATTTAGAGAATCACCTTCAAATTCATTTAAAAATTCTGTATTTATGGCATATATATCTGAAATTATAAGATAGCCATTATCTTTTAATATTCTAGCTACTTCTTCTAAAACTTTTTCTTTATTATCCATCAAGGATAATGTGCATTCTGCCAAAATTCCGTTAAACGCATTTTTTTCAAATAAAGTTTTATCAGCAGAACACACTAAGATATCAGTATCTTCGTTTAATTTTCTCGCTGAGGATACAAGTTTTTCAGATATATCCAATCCATAAATATTAAAAGTATAATTACGCTTTATATAGCTAATTGTAGCACCCATACCACAGCCTAAATCAAGCAAGTAATCATTCACGGCAAAATTGCAGTATTCTAATGCTATTTTTGTCAGTTCAAATCCCCCTGGTCTTAAAGCATTTCCTAAACAATCATATATGATATCACTTTCATATATATTCATGATTCACCTCTCATGAAATCATAATTCTATGACTGTAAACATTGATAAGCTCCAGATAATCTTCATGCTTAATATATTGAATCCAGTAGGTTATTATTCCAATTTGCAAATGACCAGTGTGTATGCCTGTCTCATCATCAAAAACTGTTTCATTATTTTGTTCACAATATTCTGCAACCTGATATACATCCTCTTCAGATATGTGCAATCGATCCATTTTATCATAAATTTCTTCAGATATTTTTAGATTAATGCTATATTCTTGTCTCATAATTTCAAAATCTTCTCCCCATATAATATTTAACATTCGCTTTTTAAGCTCAAGTCTGTTTTTCCTTAGCTCAGATATATGATACGGATTTTCTAATGGTTTCAATCCAAAAACTCCATCCAATATGTGTATAGTATTTTTACCTGCTGATAAAAATACATTTCTGCAATTAGTACAGTATGAAATATATGGCAGTTCTGATTCTTTTACTGAAGCATTAAGCATTTTATGAAATACCGCAGGATTTGAAGGATAAATATGCCCTCCCATTCCACAGCATCTAGCTTCAATTTTGCTATCTTTTATTTCAATAAGCTCTGCCCCAAGCTTTACTGCTATGTTTCGAATAGATTCTTGCATGTCAGGAAAGCTCTTGCTTGAACAAGGATCAAACACAACCCATTTTCCTTCAAAAAAGCCAGTGTCACTATTCAATCCATTTTCATTAATATATTCATAAAGAGATATTATTTTAAATTCAGGAACATAATTATTGAATGTCTTAGCGCATGTTGGACATGCTGTTACAATTTTGGGCTTTCCTAAATTTAACCAATCATTTTTAATTTGTTCAATTACATCATTAAGCAAATTATGGTTACCTGCCCACAAAGCTGGTACACCGCAGCATCCAAGCATTAATGCCGTATCAGGACTTTTCTCAAGCATGTAGCTATATGCCATCTCAACATGTTCTGTATTTGATGCAGTCATCTGGCATCCTGGGAAAAACATATAAGTTGCTTTATCATACCCTGGAGCAGCTTTCGCTACGTAAGCATAAGTTAAAGCATAAGCCATATCTTTTATATAGAAATCATGAAGAGGTGGAGGATAATGCCCACTTTCAAAAAGGAATTTCTTACTTTCAATTAATATTTCTTCAACATTAATGTTTTTAGGACACACTGAGCCACAGTGACCGCATACACTGCAGGAAACTATCATTCTCGTTCCCACCCTCTCAAAAAGTCCTTCATCAGTTGACCTTGCCATTTGGGAATCACTCTCCACCTTTCGTGGCAACAAATCCATATGCTGCAAAAATTCGCATCTTTCCTTGCATTCTGTGCAGTCACACAAGGTACAGCGTATTGATTCTTGAACTGCCTCTTCTTTTAAAAAGTATTCTCCGCTAATAGGAATAATGGGTTCTGATAAATTTTTAGATTTAATAGGAATTTTACATTGAGTATCTAAAAATGTTTCAGGCTGACCGGTCATGCTTCCCACTTTAATATATTTTTCTATAGAAGCGGATGCAATCATTCCATGCATTAATGCTGTCATATGAGAGCCGCCTGTAACTCTGCCACCAAGAAAAACTCCTTGTTTTATGGTTGCTAGACTTTTTCTGTCCCAAGTATCCAATAGGTTAAAATGTCTACCTTTTTCGCCTGTAGCAATATAAATAGCATCATAATCCAATTTATCTAAATCTAGTATTTCTTCTTCAATAAGCTTATATTTTATATATTTAAACTGTAATTTAAACTCATCATCTAATATTTTCTGATTAATTATTTCTTTTAAGCTGCCACCTAGTTTACTATCTATTTCAAAAACATCTACTTGGTATTTTCTTGTTGCGAGTCTGTGTGCACATGCCAAACCAGAAAGACCTGCACCAATTACAGCTATTCTTTCTCCACGCTCAGGTAAATTGTAGTTAATGGGGTCTTTTTTTACAGCATAACGGACAACTGCTTTTTCAAGCTCTAGAACCGATACCTTTTCTGGACAAATGCCATGGCAATCTTGATTGCAGATTAATGATACAACACCTGGAAATATAACGTTCTTGGCATATTCTTTATATGCTGAATTGAAATTCCCTTTTTTAATTTTAGATATAAAATCCCTTGTTTTAAAATTAATTGGACATACAGAAGTACAGGGCGGATTGCTACCCTGTACACACTCGTAAGTATATGAATAACTATTATCAATCATACACTAACCTCTCTCATTTTTGATAATTAATGGTCATCACCCTTGGACTTTCCACCTATTGGATTTTCTTTTATGTAATCCATAACTTCATCAAAATCAGGTCCAAGATAATAAGGTGTTTTCTTTATTTCTTTTCCTTCTGCTTTAGATTTAATTCCTTCTAATATTTTCTTCGGAGTAGCTGGAATTTCATAAATTCTTACTCCGACAGCATTATAAATGGCATTTAATATAGCTGCATGAGGACTGCTTTGGTATCCTTCAGATGCGCCAGATGAACCAAACGGACCGTTCTTTCTAGGTGTTTCAATAAATTCAAACTGAACATCGTCAGGCATTTGGTTACATTGTAATGTTCCGCAGGCAATCATATTTTCATATTTTTTTTCTAAATCTGAGTAGTCTTCATATAGAGCAAAACCTATGCTGTGTTCTAATCCACCTAAAGCCTGACCTAGATTTGTAAGTTTATTACCTATAACTCCTACGTCAACCATTGCACGCGTTGCAATTACTTCAACTTTTCCCGTTTCAGTATCCACTTCTACTCTGGCAACTAGTATATTATGGTTATGTGACTGCATTGGGTCTCCTACTCCGGTATTAGGATCAAGAGCCTTGTGCTCTCCAACAGATGTCCAAACGCCTTTGTACAATGTAGGTATGCCTTCAGCTACCATTTCATCATATGTTCTGTAGGTTCCATCAGGCTTTCTCATTGCATCTAATAGCATATTAGCAGCAACAATATGTGCTCTACCTGATGCTATATGACTTCTACTTCCAGATGAGCCTCCATGAAGTGGAGCTTTCCCTGTGTCATCTTTTACAAGCTTAACCATGTCAGGAGTAATTCCTAATGGCTCCAATGCCTTGCATGTAAATGCAACTGATCCTATATCGGATCCCTGACCTAACTCCTGCCAACAGTTGTAGTCTGTTATTGTACCATCTGAATTTAATTCCAGCCATACTTCGCATTTGTCAGTGTCATTACCTGCATGGAAACCACCAAGAGCAATACCTACACCACGTTTTTTAGTTGGTGTACTTACAGGTTGTCTAGCCCATTCTAAGGATTCTTGATAGTAAGGTCTAATTTTATCAATCATTTCAACTACAGGATATACATGGTACGGATAGCTGTTATTTGTTGTGTCGCCAGGACGTGCTGCATTTATATATCTAAATTCTAACGGGTCGATTCCAGCTTTTTCTGCAAGCATGTCGATTAATTGCTCACTGAATGTATAAGCTTGAGGTGAACCATATGCACGATATGCTACCCCATATGAATTATTGCTGTATGCTCCTCTAACCAATCCACGTATATTGGGAATATTCAAACCATAACCCGGGAAACGTATGGTTCTAATTTCAAGACTTCCACCTGTTTCAGGATATGCCCCGTGTTCAATCCCTACATCAAATTCAATTGCAGTTATTTTTCCGTCTTTATTGCATGCAAATCGTGAATTACTATATGCAGGAGATCTTTTGCCTGTAAACAACTGGTGTTCAGCATATGACATTGTTAATGTAACTGGGCGATTTACTACCAATGATGCAGCCGCAACTAATGCTGGTGCATCAGTTGACATGGCAAGTCCGAAAGAACCACCACCTGCATTATCTATAATTCTTATTTTATCTTGAGGATAATTCAATGATTTACTTAAAGGAGCTATTGATGAATGAAGTGACTGTGACTTCCAATGAATAGTTAATACACCTTCATCATCTACATAAGCTTGCATTGCATGAGGTTCAAGTGCAAGGTGTGGCTCTCTTGAAGAATAAAAGCTTCCTTCAACAACATAATCTGAATTTTCTATAATTTCTCTAGTGTCTTCACCTTTAAATACCGGAACATGTAACCATTCATTATCTGATTCTTCATGTATTCTAACCGCTCCCGGCAATACTGCTTCAAGGTAATTTGACATAACTGGCAGTGGCTCTATCTCAACCTTAACATGCTTAGCAGCAGCGCGGGCTTGCTCTCTTGTCTCAGCAGCAACTAATGCAATAACATCACCTTTACGATAAACCTTTTTATCACATAGAATAGGTCTTAATGGAAAGCCAGCCTTACTCCTAACATGGAAATTAGTTTTGCCAATATTGTTATCACCTTTAATGTCACTAGCTGTAATTACTTTAACAACACCTGGCATTTTTTCCGCTTCAGAAGAATCAATACTCTTAATTATACCATGTGCAACACTTGGCATAACAACTGCAAGTTCAAGAGCTCCTTTAGGCATTTTATATGCAAGGTCATCTCCATATTCAGCAACACCAAGAACTCTCGCCAAGGCATATGGACGAGGATGAGCTGTACCGTAAACTCTTTTATCCTCAGGTTGTTTGTAACCTAATTCCTCCATTGTCATTTCGCCCCTCATAACCTTTGCAGCAGCCATAACAGCATCAACCAGAGGTATATATCCCGTGCAGCGGCATATGTTTTTATGTGAAGTAAACCATTCACGCACTTGTTGGCGTGTAGGGCTTAAATTTTTATCCAAAAGACCCTTAGCTGACATTATAAATCCAGGTGTGCAGAATCCACACTGTACTCCACCATAAACAACCCAAGCAAGCTGAAGTGGATGTAAATTTCTTGCAGTTCCTAACCCTTCAATAGTATCTATCTTTGAATATTCAGGCACGCTGCTGACTTTCTTAACACATGAGCGAACCGGTTCTCCATTTAGCAGCACTGTACAAGCTCCACACACTCCTGTGCCGCAGCCAACTTTTACACCTGTAAGGCCAATTCTTCTAAGCATATCAGAAAGTCTTTCTTTTTCAGGATCGCAAATAACCATGCGCTCCACATCATTTATAATGTACATTAACTTCTTTAACCCCATAGTTCTCCTCCCAAAATATTTATATATACAAATAACATGCAAATATTGTACCACTCGCTATTTCATTGAAACTTTCAGCAAATAAAAAACAAATAATATTATTTGTAATTACTATTTTTCAATACGAAATAACATGTTTTCAATTTGAAAAAAACATTTATACTATTGAATTAATAAAGTCTTCTTTAAATTTCCGTCTTTTAAAAAATCATTCATGTCTTCACATATTACCTTAATTTTTAAACCTTTCATAATTGCATCATGTATAACATCAATTTGCCTTAATGAATTTAATATAATATTTATATCAGCCTCATCCTCTAAAAAAATCTTAACCTTTATAATCAGCCTAAATTCACCAACATTGAATACACAATCATAGTCAGCAACATTTTTTTCATTCAATACCGCATTACCTATATCCGAAAGATTTACTACACCATTATACAGTTTAATTGTATTTCTTTTTCGTCCATATACTTTTTCAATACGCTTTAACCTGCTTCCGCAAGGACATCTTGTTTCAGTAAATTTGCCTAAGTCTCCTGTTTTATATCTTATTAAAGGCATTCCCTCACGATTTAATGTAGTAAATACAATTTCACCTATACCATCTTTATCTTTATTTATTATTTCGAAATACAAATCGCAATCTCTGGTGTGATAACCTGAAAATCCTTCGCATTCAACTCCGCCGGCGATACCAAATTCAGTCATGCCGTAATGATTGTACACCTGACAATTCCAAAGTCTCTCTATACGTTTTCTAAGTGTCTCAGGGATATCATCTGCGCTAAGCAAAACACTGTTAATAAACTCTTTCTCTGGATTGCCAAACCTTTGTCCAAATCTACTCAAAGCTCCAATTTGGCTGGGAATCCCAACAATAACATTTGGCCTGCAGCTTAAAAGAAATTCATAGGCATCACTTATATTTACAATTGAACCATACACATATATCTTAATTCCATCTGTATTCAATGCGTGTTCAACAGATTTACCTATACTCCCTTCAGTAACTCCTGACATCATAACCATCACAACATCATTAGGTTTAATCATTGTGCTAAATCCAACACGCATAAATTCATGGGTGCTAATCTGATCATTTTTAGTAAAATATATTCGTTTTTGCTTTCCTGATGTTCCTGTAGTATTAACTGTAACCACTCGACTTACATCATTTTGATTTACACATAAAAACTCAGTTTCATTTCCGGCAAGGTCTTGCTCACTGGTACAAGGAATTTTTTCTATATCTTTCTCTGTCTTAATATCTTCAGGTTCAATATCTTTAAAAAGTCTTTTGTAATATCTACTTTCCTTTTTGGCATTTTTAATTGCTTCTTTAAAAGCACTTAGCTGCCAATCAAATAGCTTATCTTGATTAAGTTCATTTAGTTCAATTCCTAGCTTTCTAGAAATCCAGTAATCTACTGATGAACGTTTAATAGTCTCTTTCATGTTCTCCTCATTTACTTCAAGATTTTCTTTTATGATATATGTATTCAGCGCAAAAAGGTATAAGCTTTCCTTTGTCGTAAACATGGACAGAACAACTTTTAAGCCTATTCAAATCAATATTAAATTCATCCTGAAATGCCATTGCACTTATAGTAAAGCTGTTTCTTTTTAAGTTGTTTAAAAACTCATCAATAGATAATGCTGATTGGTCGGAACCTGAATTGCTGCAACAGATCTTTGAGCGTGTCCACCGCAAACTAACAAAGTTTTGATTTTTTCTTACAACTGTTCTGGCATCAGTTACTGTTGTACAACAGTTTGTTTGTTTTTTTGAAAGAGGCCTCAGCTTATTATTTGTATAAATGAACACTGCATGAAAACCGCACATGGGATGATCGCAACTTGACGGTGTAAACTGATTCGTAAGAATCATTCCATCAGTTTGAGTTTCTATTGCCCGTAAAACCTCCGGAAGGGTTAATCTATAACAATTTTGCGGATTCTCAGGGTATCTTCCTACATAAGTAACAGGCTGAAAATGAATGCCCTTTACTGCAGGAACATAATTTAATCCAAATTTTACAATTTCACCAATATTGTTATGATTAACACCAGGAACCAGCGTAGGCACAAGTACCACGCTAAGATATGCCATATCACAATGCTCAATAGCTTTTATTTTACTTTCCATCAATGCTCTCCCTCTCATTATCTCATAAATATTATCCTCTGTTGAATCAAATTGAAGGAATACTGCACTTATGCCAGCATCTGCAAGCTCCTTTGCATAAGCTTTTTCTTGAGATATCTTTATCCCATTTGTATTCAGCTGAATGTATTTAAAACCTTTTGAAACAGCGTACATGGCAATTTCAGGAATATCATTGCGTGTTGTAGGCTCCCCACCACTTAAATGTATATGGGTAACACCCTTATTTGACATATCATCTAAACACTGCTTAATATAATCTAAGGATGGTTCCTCATTAGTTAATTCCCCTGCAAAACAAAAAGAACATTTTAGGTTACATCTGTCTGTTACATTCAAAATTGCACAGCATGTACTCCTTAGATGATTCTTACATAACCCGCAAAGCTCAGGGCAACTTGTGTTATGCTCACTTTTCTCTGCATTTTTACACCAATTATTTCTATCAGGTTCTCCTCTCCAAACAACTGTTGAAAAATTACCGTGCTCTCTGCAATTCTTGATCATATATGTTGTATCATCCCTAATGACATATTGAGCCGGCACTTGCTTCAAACAGACAGGACAAAGGCTATATGTAACATCTACCATTATTTTTCCTCCAAACTCGTTTCAAGTATTGTTATCTTATCCTCAACCAACTCTTCAGATATGAATATTTGTCCACATTTTGGACAACGAGGCGCCCTTTCAACAAGATGATGGCCTAAGTAATCAATTGATACTTCTTTCATTTCAAGCAGTAAATTACACTTTGAACATACAAGCTCTTCCATATTCCACCTCAATATTATGCTTTATAAATTTTCTATATCTTCATATATTGACAAATACAAATTCATAGCATGCTCTTTTCTTCTTTTTATAATATTCAACACTTCCTCATTGTCCTTATAGAGCTCTTCTTTATATGAAAACATTTGCTCCAAGGTCGAAATGCTGTTATTATAAACTAGCTTATCCGCCAGATACACCACATCTTTTTCTGTGATTTTTTCAGAAAATTCTTCTAAATTCATATGCTCTGCAATTATTTGTGACACTTCAAAAAATCCCATTTCCATCATCCACTCTGCTCCAACTCTATCATGATATTTTTTTCCTTTGGCAATATCATGAAGCAAACATGCTGATACAATTAGGTCTCTATTTAAAATAACACCTTTTTTTTCTAATTCTTCATATATATTTAACGCAACATCTTTTACCTTCTCAGAATGTTCCTTTATTTCTTTGCTTACCTGAAAATATTCCTGAATTATGTTACACAGGTCAATCGATGGAAGTTTTCTGATTTCGTTGTACTTCACTAAATTTATTAAGTCAATTTCATTATCTGCATCCATCACAATACCAGGGTCAGCAAATTTTATTTCTTTGTAATTTTCTGTTACCTTAGCTATTGCACCTTTCAATCCTTTTGAACCATCATGATTCAATATTATATTTGATAATATACTACTTATTAAGATTGGGTGCCCATTCTCCCCTAAGTAAGATGGCTTTATGTAATAAAATCCATTTTTTTGCATTTCCTCGATCATTCTTTTTAGTGTAAAAGCTTGTATAAATGGACAATCTGAAGGGGTTATAAATATCATATCAACTTTATTTGAAAGCTCCTTTAATCCAAGGCACACTGAATCAAACATTTTTGTTATTAGATAGTCTTTATTGTAGACAAAAGTAACATCGTAATTTCTTAAAGCATCTTCTATGTCATATGAGCGATATCCTATAACAATAACAACTTCATGGATACCAATTGATTTAAAATTCATTATTATATGCTCAATCATAGAATACCTTCCAATTTTCATTAAAGGCTTAAAGTCATTCATACGAGAAGATATACCACCTGCGACAATTAATGCACCTACTTTATTTTTCACTGCTTACCTCTCTAATGATTGTAATATAACAATTTTTACTAACGTTTTCCTGTCTAATATTATAAATTATTTATAACAATAAGTAAATTTTTTTCTATTGGTAAACTATCTCAATCAGGATACAATCCTACGCTTGTAGTATTTATTAAAACATCAGAACGTCTTTCATAGTATAATATCCATTTGAATTGCTTCATCCTTTTACCTATTATTTATATCATTTAAAAGTGATAATGCTTTTCATAGTTCTGTCGCATATATATTTTTTCTTTGCCTTATTTAATGCTAATGCAGCTTTAGATGCACCACCACTTTTAAGAACTACAATGCTTTTCCCTTTATTTCAGAGTTGGTGTTTATTCAAAATTCAGATTAGCACAAACATAATGTTTATGATTAACCAAAAACAACATCAAATATTACAAAGATGTTGTTTTCGTTATTAATTCTGGAGAAAATTTTATATTTTAAATTGGATAACGATGTGTGTACAAACTCTTACCACCTTTGTGCGGACCTTTTAACAATGCTTCAATTGTTTCACGGTCTTGTTCTGTTACACAATTTGGCTCTGGAAGTACTCCAGGAGGGAATTTCTCCAATATATCATTATGTAATTTAATGAAGTAGTCAAGTAATGCCTCTAAGCCTTCTTCTGCCTTTTTAGAATCTGCAAGTGATGGCTTGCCTACTACTCCTTCTGGGTAGCCTTTTATTTCAAGATAGCCACAGCCCATTGTACAATGTCCTGGAAGTGGCCATTGATAAACATCACCGCCTAAATCTATATGACCATGTGGCAAAAATCCCTTTGGTTCTGTATCTTCAAAGTCTTCTGGATGGTTTAGCTCTGGAAACAACGCCATTGAATATGATGCTTCAACTTCATCTGCATGTCTAAATGCTGTTTCCCAAGGACCACCGTGATTTTTATCTCTTAAATGTTTAGCTATGGCTGTTGGCCAGTTCAAGAATGTAATAACCGCTGGCACCTGACAAATCTTACCGAATTCTTGAATGGCGTTAGGGATTACATATTCTTGGCCATGACCATTTAAAAGTATCATTTTTCTAAATCCTGCATTCCAGTATCCAGCAATTACCGCTCTCAAATATCCAACAAATATATCTTCAGGAATTACTATAGTACCAGGCATTCCTATTTGGCTCCAAGGGTGAGAACCGAACCATATTGGCTGGGATACAGTACAACCTGTTTCTCTGGCAACTATTTCAGCCATTCTCGTTACCAAAAATCCATCCTCTCCTGTTACTTGGCCTCTGCCATGCTGCTCTGTTGAACCTACAGGTATAATTATTATATCATTAACCTTTAGTCTTTCTTCGATTTGTTTCCAGGTCATATTTTGAAAATATATACCATCTCCTAAATCAAGATGACCTTTTGAATATCCATACTTCATAGTGCCTCCTCATTCTATTTATGTATTTATTCATGTTTTAAATGATCTGGTAGCGGTGGTGCATATGCCCAAACAATTTTAAATGGTGTATCCCCTGTATTTATTATTTGATGGTCAACGCCAAGTGGTGAGAATAATGCAGTACCTGGGTATAAATCATATTCCTCATCGCCGCAAATAAGTTTTCCTGTACCTTCGATTACAAACATTGCTTCCTCAGAATCTGTGTGTTTATGTATTGGAATACCGCTTCCAGGTTCAGAAATGTTAGTTCCCATTGAAATTTGTTTAGCTCCTACCGTGTGTTCGCTTATTAATATTTTAGAAACTCTAGGCCAAGGTGTTTTTTTAGCACCCTCAACCTCACTCTCTCTTACTATAACTTTTGCCATGATATGTTCCTCCCAAATTATTTTATTTAAACTAAATATTTAACCTCCTTCGAGGTACGAAAACAATACAATCTAAATGGGCAATATAGTTCTTATTAAATTTCTGCTTCAGCCTTATTATCAATTTTATTTGTAAAAGACTGTAATACAAATGAAGCAATTAACAATACCAAAATTGTTAAAGCTAAAGGTCTGGTTATAAATGATGTAAACAAAGAGCCTACTGATCCAGCACTTATTAAAGCCTGTCTAAAACTTGTTTCAATCATTGGCCCTAATATAATACCAAGTACTATTGGCGAGACTGGATAGTCGCACTTTTCAAACAAATATCCAATTACACCGAAAAATGTCATGATTATTACGTCATTAATACTATTTTGTAAGGCAAATGAACCAATTATACAAAGAAGTGTTATAGTTGGAACTAAAGCCCACTTAGGAAATTTTAGAACTTTAAGCATAATATTGGCGCCAAGTAATCCGCTTATGTATGCAAATACAATTCCTATAGCAAGGAATATCAATATATAATAAAAGTATTTTCTTTCTGTAATCATAAATGTTGGTCCAGGTAATAATCCATGCATATAGAAAGCACCAATTATAACTGCTGTTATTGAATCACCAGGTATACCAAGTGTCAACATTGTAGTAAGCGCTCCGCCTATTGCTGCGTCATTAGCAGTTTCAGGACCTGCAACACCTTCATAGGAACCTTCACCAAATGGTCTATTAGGATTTTTAACTAAACCTTTAGTTGCTCCATAAGCTACTAGGGAACCTATGTCACCGCCTGTGCCTGGTAATAATCCTATAATCCATCCAATTACAGCTGACCAACACATAGTTGGTGTTACTCTTTTAACAATCTCCTTTTTAGGAAATAAGTCTCTTATTTTATAATTCTCATCAATTTTAAATGTCTTGCTTTTCTTTAATTGAGTGAGCACTTCTTTCATTCCAAACAAACCAATCATTGCCGCAATGTAATTTACACCACCACTTAATACCTTAGATCCAAATGTAAATCTCATAAGCCCTGTAATTGGGTCCATACCGATCATACCTACAAAAATCCCTATGAATGCTGCAATAAGACCTTTAGTTATTTTCCCTTGGCTTAATACTGCAACTAATGTTATTCCCCACATTGTAATTAAAAAATACTCCTGGGGTCCAAATTTTAAAGCTATTTTACCAAGCAATGGTCCAACAAAAGCCAAAATAGCTAAGCCAAAAAGACCGCCTAAAAGACTTACAAACAATGAGATTCCCAAGGCATTATTTGCCTCCCCTTTTAATTTCATCGGATAACCATCAAATGTTGTAGAAACTGCTGCTGCTGTTCCCGGAATATTTAATGCTATAGCTGAAATCGAACCTCCCATAACACCTCCTGCAAATGCTCCTATTATAAAAGCCAATGCAGGAATCATGCTCCAACCGAATGTAAGCGATACTACAAGAACTATAGTCATAGTTACCGTAAGTCCCGGAAGTGCTCCCATTATTAAACCAATAACGCACCCAACGAAAATATAAAATATGTAAATTAACTCAAATTCTATCATCAAAGCACCTCCTTATGGCAGCATAACTTTAAATACTTCATGAAATACATAATATAAAAGGGGAACCGTAATGCATGATACCAACGTTGCACTTAAAACCCTTTTTCCCATATTTCTTTCATCATAATTCATAAATATCATTCCTATAGCAAGGAATAGAATAGTTCCTATCATGAAACCTAGTTTTCTTATTACTAAGGCATATATTAAAACTGCGATAACATAAGTAAAGGTTACTCCAATATCATGAAGCAATTCCTTAGAATCTTCATCAGGTTTTATTCCTCCCCTTTTTATATCAAATACAATGGTGAGTATCCAGCAAATTAACATTGAAATTCCAACCAAAAACGGAAATACTAGTGGAGAGTAAACCGAAAGCAATTCTATACCACTATTCACAAAATTAACTATGCTTATTAATATAAAAGCAATTATGAAACCAATTATTCCTATTACCAACCAATCAATCCATCTTAATTTAGCCATTAAGACACCTCCTAATCCTCTTCGTATATTGCTTCTTGAGGGCAAGTGTTCATGCAGTTGTAGCACTCTATACACATATCAGGATCTATAAAAGCTTTGCCTTGCTCTTCGTTTAAATTAGCTGCACCAGCTCCACAAACTTGTGAACAAACACCATCACCATTACATAAATCCAAGTTTACCTTTAGCATAGAAATCCTCCTGTACTTTTTTTGTAGACAGCTTTCACTAAAGAAAGCTGTCTATATATTTAATAATTTATTTTGGCTTTGCAATACCAAATTGTTCTGGAGAATTAGGAGCAGCTCCAGTTTCATATAATAGCCATGCTGCTTTAGAAGTCCATTTATTTAGATACTCGTAAGCTGCATCACTATCAAAATCTATTTGTGTTAAGTATAATTTTGTACAATACTCATCCCATCTTGGGTCCGCCATTGCTTCAGTCATTTTATTCTTTAAAAATTCTATAATTTCTTCAGGTGTTTCCAATGGAGCAAACAAACCGAAATATGGTCCATATGGAACATATTCCTTAAGCACTGGATATACTGTGCTTATTGGAACTATATCATCAAGTCCAGATATTGGTTCATTTGTAAATGAGGCCAATATTTTTAGGTTTCCGCCCTTGTGTGCTTCAACCATTGATTGTACCATTTCAATTGTAGCATCTACCTGGCTTCCCATTACTGCTGTAACTGCTGGACCGCCACCTTGGAATGGAACAAATGTAAATTTAGCTCCAAGTTGTTTTTCAAGTAATAATCCACTTATGTGTGGAACTGTTGCAGGACCGGCAGTAGCTATTCTTAATTCACCTGGATGATCAATTGCATATTGAATTAATTCTTCTGCAGATGTGAATTTTGAATCTGGTGGAACTGCCAATACTGGAGTAGCTTCAGCAACTAACTTTATAGGAATAAAGTCCCTTGTTGGGCTCATATCCATTGTACCCATAGTTTGCCAAACTGACATAATTTCCGAACCGAAGAACAGAGTATATCCGTCTGGCTTTGCTTGCATAACACTTGATGCAGCAGTTGCACTTGCCGCGCCAGGCGTGTTTGTTATAGCAATACCTTCGCCAACTATTTCTTGTAAAATTGGCACTATACCTCTTGCTATAACATCAGTTGGTCCTCCTGCATTAAAACCAACAACTGCATTAATTGGCCTTTCTGGATATTTAAGTTCTGGTTTAGCTGGAGCTGCTGGTTCTTCTGTCTTTGGCTTTTCTGCAGGCGAAGGTGTTGGTGCTGGCTCGTTTGCTGGTTGTGTGCATCCTGTCAGTGCAAAGGATACAGTTAAAATCAAAGTAAGAACTAAAGATAAAACTTTGAACTTTTTCATTTCTACCTCCTGGTAATGTGAATGGATTTCTTTGTTCTTTTCAACAAATGCCTACCTTATTGTCAATAAAACTATATACTAAATATATAATTTTTTAGGGTCAATTACATTTCGAAGCAAGTAAATTTCATTGTCATTTGGTAATTCTGTCTCCTTCAAATCTTGTGAAGACCTAATATCAAAGCCAGTATTTTCGATAACTTGTTCTTTCGTAACGCCAGGATGAATAGATTCTATCTGCACTTCTTTGTTTTCATTATTGAAATTCATCACACAAAGGTTTGTTATAATTTTAATGTCATTACATTTTTGAAGACCTGCTTCTTCTCTAGTATTACAACCCTTTAAGTAACCTACTGTTGTTATAAAATCAACCAATTCTACAATCTTTCTATTTTGATGCTTTGCAATGGCAAAAATATTTTTAGAATAAGATGCAATGTCAGCTGCTCCTCCGCTTCCATTAATATGCCTGAAGCGATTATGCTCATATACTCCTGTTGAATTTATATTTCCATATTTGTCTATCTGCAATCCGCCTAAGAAACCTACGTCTACCAAGCCTCTATGTAGTATACTTCCAAGAGAACCAACAAAACTTGTAAAGTAATCACTTCTATACCAAAGTCTTGGATCTGCTATGCCAACACCTGTGTCAACGCTTTCCGGGTTCACAACACCAATTTCATATATAATATTTAGGTTAGGTGCATGAGAATTTTTAGCTAAGAGTGTTGCAACTTGAGGTAATCCCAATCCAACAACTATATTTTGTCCATCCTTTAATAGCCTTGATGCTGTAACAGCCATTAATTCATTGGTAGTATAATTACTCATTTGCATCACCCCAATTCTTTTTATATCCGTAAACTGGATCAGCTTTAATCTTGTTCAATGTAGAAATACCTCCACATTTGTATAAGAACTCATTATGATCCTTAGTCCCCAGCACATACTCATTTATAAATAAATCGAATTCATCTTGCTTCTTATTTGTTTTAGCATACTTTGTTAACATAACACTGTCATAATCATACATTTTGTAAACAGCTGTTGGATAAGCACCATATGGAACTTCTATTACAGCATGAGTAAATACATTTGGAATGACAACCTTTTCCGGGTGCATTTTAATAAACTCATTAGACACTATTTGGTCAACAGTAACGTATAGCTTCTTTGCAGCCTTTGCCATTTCTAAGTCCCATACAGGTCCATCTATTAATATGTTTCCTTTTTCATCAGCATAGGGTGCATGTATAATAGCATAATCAGGATTTAATGCTTTTATAAATACAAATTTATTCTCACTGTCATAAGGTGATGTTGAAACCATAACTGATTCATCATTTTTCTTAATTAAATTATCAAGTATGTCTGTTCCTAAAAGAATCTTGGTAGGTATGAATGGTATGCCTAATGAACCTGCTAAAAATCTGTATGTAAGACTTAAACCGCTAAATTCTCTAGCATCTATTGTATTATTTTCAAAAGCCGCATTAATTCTTTCCATTCTGCCAAATCTGTCCAATGAGCCTCCACCATAGGACAGCTTCTTTACAGCACCCGCTCCAACAAGCATATCTGTAGCCATGCATACAATTGACTGGTATACATTAAGATTCTTTTTTCCCTGTCTAATTAATTCACAGATAAATGCAATAGGGCTTCTAGTAATTGCAAATCCTCCAATCGCTATATCAGCACCATTAGGTATTTCTTTTACGGCATTAGCTAAATTCATAATTTTACTACTCATATTAACTACCTTCTACAACAGCAGATTCTGCCATTTTAGCACAACTAAATCTGCAATTTTTTCCGCTCATATCTATTGGAAGCAATTCAGGTGAAAGACCATTTTCACTTTCAATAGCATTCATAAACATATTAGCAATTGGACAACTTAAAGGTTGCATTCCTTTATCTATAAAAGATCTGCTTATATTTTCTAAACAGCAATTTTTCACTGATGCACTAAATTGAAGCTCATCATCGTCTATTTCTATTTCATCGCAGAAATTATTTTCTACTAACCAGCTTTTTAATTCATCTATGTTATTTGCTTTATCATCAAGCTGTTTTTTTATATATGGAACACCTGCCAATGTTAATCTGTATCTAGCGCCCTTGCCTCTTTCGTCATAAAATGCCTTTTGTACTTCGAACAATAATTGGTCTTTAAAATTATTTACATCACTCATATTAACCTCCATCTTTTAATAGTATCAGCATCACAGCTTATGCTTCGTAATATGTTTCTCCAAACTTTTCATTATATATTAAATCTTTTAGAGGAATTCTTGGTCTCGGGCCTGCTATTTTAGCAGGTGTACCTATTGCTATAATCGCATAAATTTTAAACTCATCTGGAACCTGAAAATAATTTTTCATTTTTATTTCATCTCTTATATCAATACAAGGTGCTACAAGCCAGCATGCTCCAAGCCCTAAACTTGTAACAGTCAACAGCATGTTTTCTATAGCAGCTGAAGTATCAAAAGGAGCGTCCCAAACTTCCTTCTTACCTAATACTAAAATATTTACATCTGCTTCACTAACAAATGCTGATACATTGCCAGAAGTAAGCTTTTTAAATGCTGCTTTTTTCTTTTCTTCATCCTGCAGTCCTTCGAACCTAGTCTGCATTTGCTTACTTAAAAATTCACCGGTAAATCTTCTTCCGCTTCCATTCTTTCCAACATAGGATAAGAAATTCTTATTCTCTTGGTCTTTAACTACAATAAATCTCCATGGCTGTGCATTTTCACCTGAAGGCGCTTGTCTGGCACTTTCTAATATAAGCCTTAAATCTTCCTCTGAAACCCTTCGATCTGTATATTTTCTTATACTTCTGCGATCTTTAATAACTTGAAAGAATATATCCTTTGTTTCTTCCATAATTCGCACTCTCCTTTTTTATTGTATTATTAATTATATTTAAGAATTATTATATAGCTTGTCGAACTAAAAACGTTTCCACAGCAGAAATATTACTTTTATTATAATATATACTTACTTGTTAAGTTTATATCGATATCGTTTTCCTGTTCAACGAAGTTAATTTATAAAAGTTTGTATAAATGTAATATGCAATTTAAGTGCCATACAAGGTCTATTTCAGAAATAAAATAAACCTTGTATTTTCAACATCAATTGCTAAATAAAGTTTGAGATATTATAGTATATTTCATAATGAAAAAATTAATTTTTCTATAATGATAATACAGCATCCCAAATTGAAAAGCTTTAAAGTTGTGAAACGTCATATTTTTCTGCTAGTCTGTTTAATAGTTCCACAACATTTATCTCAACCGGTATACCTTCTGTTTTTCTTTTTTCCATTAAATTCTGTTCTATTTCTCCTGCCATATATATTTCACTATCTCCCTTAGGTGGTAGATTTTTTATTTTATCGATTACCATATCAACATTATTCTTATAAATTTCCGCATTAATAAAGCTTCCAATGTTAATAGCAATAAATACATGGCTGGTTTTTGAAGGACCACTCATATTTGTAACAGTCTTAACCTCACCTGTCAATGATGTGCCTGTTAATACACCAGTGAGCAAATCAACAATGAGAGACAACCCTGAACCCTTTACCCCACCTATTGGAACTAAACTACCTTTTAGTGCTTCATTAGGATCTGAAGTCGGATTTCCGTTAACATCTAGTCCCCAGTCTAATGGCATGTCTTTATTCTGAAGTGCATACATACGTATTTTTCCTCTAGCCACTGTAGACATAGACATATCAAGTACAATAGGCTTGTTGTTTTTTGCCGGAACTGCAACCGTCAGTGGATTTGTTCCCAAAAGTGGAGTTTTTGTTCCAAATGGTGCAATAGCAGGGGATGCATTTGTCATTACAATTCCAATCATATTTTCTTCTAATGCCATTAAAGAATAATATGAAGCTACACCAAAGTGATTTGAATTCTTAACTGCTACCATGCCAATGCCATACAACTTAGCAATATTCATAACTTGTTTCATAGCCTTATATCCTGCAACCTGCCCCATGCCATTATCAGCGTCTAGCATGGTTACTGCTGCTGCATTATTATTGGTAAATTTCATATTAGCATTTTGATTTATAAGACCCTTTTCCACTCTTTCTATATAAGTAGGAAGTCTTACTATACCATGTGATGTTACATTTCTTAATTCTGCAAACATTAATGTGTCACTTATTATATCTGCGTCCTTTGCACCAAAACCAGCGTTTATGAGCATATTGATACAAAATTCGTTTAATACATTCGTATCGTACAAAATAGGTCTATCCACATTATTCACCTCTCAGATTAAGAATCATTTATTATATTTGAGCTACACCTGTTTCTTTAGCTGCCTCTGCCACTGCTTCTGCCACCGCAGGTCTTACTCGTTTATCAAATGGCATTGGTATAATATAATCCTCCACGAGCTCTTCATCAGAAATTAATTCTGATAATGCTTTAGCAGCAGCCAGCTTCATTTCTTCATTTATTTGAGAAGCTCTTACATCAAATGTTCCTCTGAATACTCCTGGAAACGCCAAGACATTGTTAATCTGATTCGGATAATCTGATCTTCCTGTTCCAACAACTCTTGCTCCAGCTTTCTTTGCCAAATCAGGATCTATTTCAGGAACTGGATTTGCCATAGCAAATATAATAGCATCTTTATTCATGCTTTTTACCATCTCTTCAGTAACTATATTTGCCTCTGATACACCTATAAATACATCTGCGCCCACTAAAGAGTCAGCTAAACTTCCTTGCTTTCTATCTTTGTTTGTTACTTTTGCCAATTCTTCTTTAGCCCAATTCATGCCTTTTTCTCTGCCCTTGTAAATAATACCAGTTCTATCTACCATGAGCATATCCTTAACTCCAACATTAAGGACTATTTTTGCTATAGCTACACCTGCAGCTCCTGAACCATTTATTACAACAACTAAATCTTCCATTCTTTTACCTGTAAGTCTTATGGCATTCATTAAGCCTGCCAATACGATTATTGCAGTACCGTGCTGGTCATCATGGAATACAGGAATAGACAGTTTTTCTTTTAACTTTCTTTCAATTTCAAAGCATCTTGGAGCCGAGATATCTTCTAAATTTATACCACCGAATACAGGCTCAATCATTTCAACTATTTTTACTATTTCATCAGGGTCCTTAGTTTTAACACAAATAGGGAATGAATCCACTCCTCCAAATTCTTTAAACAACACAGATTTACCTTCCATAACAGGTATCGCAGCATATGCTCCAATATCACCTAGTCCTAATACTGCAGTTCCGTCAGAAACAACAGCAACCAAGTTTCCTTTAGATGTATAGTCATAAACTGTGTTAACATCCTTATGTATTTCTTTGCATGGTTCAGCTACACCTGGTGTATACGCAAGACTTAAAGATGCCTTGTCAGTTACGGGAACCTTGCTCATTATATTTAATTTACCTTGATTATCCTTGTGCAATTTTAACGCATCATCTCTTAATGACATATAAAATACCTTCCTTATACAATTTTGTATTGTTCTTTACCAATTTTATACAAGTCATTGCCTTGGTTGTCAATTATTAAAGTAACAGGGAAATTTTCAACCTTCAATTTATAGATAGCTTCTGCTCCTAATTCTGGAAAAGCAATAACTTCAGCTTCTTTAATTGCTTCTGCCAAAAGAGCTCCTGCCCCCCCAATAGCTGCAAAGTAAACACAGTTGTACCTTATAATCGAATCAACGACCTGCTGATTCCTAAGACCTTTTCCAATCATTCCTTTTAGGCCATGTTCCATTAATAATGGTGCATATGCATCCATTCTTCCACTTGTTGTTGGACCAGCTGAACCAATTGCCTGACCAGGCTTTGCAGGACATGGACCCACGTAATATATTATTTGATTTTTAATATCCATGGGGAGTTCTTCTCCCTTATTAATTAAATCAGCTAATCTTTTGTGAGCAGCATCACGTCCAGTAAATATAATTCCATTTAACAAAACTCTGTCGCCTGCTTTAAGGTCTTTTACCACTTCATCTGTTAAAGGAGTATTAATTATTTTAGACATTTATAACCTCCATTAAATAATTGCTTCTTGATGTCTTGCTACATGACATTGAATGTTTATAGCTACAGGCATACTTGCTATATGAGCTGGAAATGTTTCAATATTTACAGCTAATGCTGTGGTTCTTCCGCCAAATCCCTGAGGACCAATACCAAGCTTATTTATTTCTTCAAGCAATTCAGTCTCAAGTTTTGCCACATCAGGATTTGAATTATGTTCTCCTACTTTTCTAAGAAGCGCCTGTTTTGCAATTAATGTTGTTTTTTCAATAGTGCCCCCTATACCTATTCCAACAATAATAGGAGGACATGGATTAGAGCCAGCCTTATCAACTGTATCTACCACGAATTTCTTAATTCCATTAATGCCGTCTGAAGGTTTAAGCATTGCTAGAGCACTCATATTCTCGCTACCGCCACCCTTTGGGGCAAGTATTAATTTTACTTTTTCTCCTGGAACAATTTTAATATGTATTATTGCAGGAGTATTATCTCCTGTATTTTTTCTTACCATAAAAGGATCATTTACTGCGGATTTTCTCAAATATCCATTTCTGTAACCTCTTTTTACACCTTCATCAATTGCTCTGTTTAAATCTCCTCCAACCAGTCTTACATCCTGTCCAAGCTCTAAAAACACCACAGCTAGACCTGTATCTTGACATATGGGCACATCATTTGCTCTAGCAATTTCCTGGTTTTTTATTATATCCTTAAGAATTTCTTTTGCAAGAGGAGATTCTTCATTATCTAATGCGTTTTCTAAAGCTTTTTTAACATCCTGCGGAAGATAATAGTTAGATTCAATACATAGCTTTTCTATTACCTTGGTTATTTCTTCTACATTAATTTCTCTCATTATTTGCACTTCCTTTTAAGTTATATTCTAATATTATAACTCTCCTGTGCTTAAATAATAAACACAGGAGAGAAATATTAATATATTTTAATAAGCTAATGCTGCTTCTTTAACGTCAGCTATTTGAGGATCGGCTTCTCCTGCTTTTAATTGAACTGCTTCTGGATAGTATCTATGTACCATTTCAAGAACTATTGATGCCTGTCTTGCCATATCGATACCATTTTGAGCTGTTGTTAATTGTCCATGACCCGATACACAAGAGTTACCTGTCTTCAAGTATACTGGTGCACAGCAGCGAACCATTTCAGGAGCTTCATAAACACGTATGAATCCGCCTGATCCCGGAGGATTATCAGTATGTAAATCCAATGGGACGTCTACAGTTTGTCTTAATGCAGCTAGCATTGGAATTGATAAGTCTCTTACAGGATTTATAGAGTCAGCACCTAATCTTTCTAGCAATTTAAAGCTAGCAGGGTTTCCTTGTCCGTTATGAGCTGAGTTTTTGAACTTCATCTCTTCTGGGAGTTCTCCCGCTTTTCTAGCTTCGTTTAATACCCACAATAAACCCTCGTCATATACTATAAGTCCTCTAATACCTGCTTCTGCTATACGTTTTGCATCCTCTATTGCTCTGGCAACTTGTTCTTCTCCCCTAAGTCTATATCCTATTACTCTTCCTTGTTCGCTTAAACGAGTAGCACTTGTATCATAAGCAGCTCTAGGTCCAATTGACATATTAAGTCCAGCTCCATGTGCTTTACAAATAGCAGCATATTCTTTTAATTCTTGGAAAGTATGACGGAATGCACCGTAAGTTTCGTCAACTCTATTGATTTGAATTCCTAATCTTTCAGCTTCTTCAATCAATGCCTTGCATGCTAATGAAGTGTTAATAGTTGGTACTTCAATTCCGAAGTGTGCTCCAGTCGGGAATCTCTTTTCAGAAGTTGGGCAATCAAATGCATCACCTTTTGGCAGTCCTACGCTAACTAAAAATTCTCTTGTTTTTTCCATCATTTGGGTAATCCTCCATAATTTTTTTATAATATTATCAAGCTTGACCTGACTAATATAAACACTACCATTCCGGAATTGGTATGTTATTTAACTTGCTTATATAAAAAGCAATAACCATGCCAATAATAAAATGATTATGAAATATTATTTTTTAATTTCGATGGATTGAGAATTTCAACAGTTACAGGCATAATGTTGTTTTGATTAACTAAGTTGTTTGTACAAGATAATTTTACCTCTTTTCAAATTGAAAAACATGAAAAAAAATTGAAAAGAAGCTGAAATGTTGTATTTCCTCCATACTTAAATAAAATTTCTGTTTGGAGTTTAGACATGCTGTCTTTTCTACTATTATTCTAAAAAATGAACAGATTAAGCCTGAGAAGCATAGTAATATATGTTAAGATATACATCCAATTATATAGTATACTTCCATAAAATTCTACCTAAAATTCAGTGAATATCCTACAAATAAAATAATTGAAAACAATCTAATCACCCAAACATATCCATCCCCCGGAAAATTTTTAAATATCGTTTCTTCTCGATTTTATTTTTTTGTTTATTTTCTTCAGTGCTTTCTTTGATCCCCTGTTAATATCTCTTTCTAATTTAAGCTCTGAAAAGTCAACAAACAAAGTATTCAAATCGTATCCCTCCGGATACAATTCTCTGGCTTTATTTTCTAATTTTAATTGTTTAACATTGATTTCTATAAATTCACCTTTATAAAAAATGGTTAAATTATTAAACTTATCCTTTGGCTTATAAACAATACCTGATTCCTTGTATTCTGTTAAATAAACCCTATCTCCTATATCAAAATTAATAACTTCTTCGTCCACATTTATTTCNNATATTTCATCATTTTTTATTTGGATAACTTTATTTTTACTTATCATATTAAAATTATATTCTTTATTAGAAATATATTCTCTGGCACGCTGTACTACTAATTTATTTATCCCCATTTTTTCAGCTATCCAAAAAGCATTGCTATTACCAGACTCACCTATTATAAGTTTAAATAGTGGCTCTAAAGTTTCACTGTTAAAAAGCATAGCTGCATTTTCAAAATCAGGATGATTTAAGGAATAATCCTTGATTTCACCATAATGTGTTGTAGATACAGTAATTGCGCCCTTGTGGTAAACTTCCTCCAAAACTGAAATTGCCAATGCTGCCCCCTCGTTAGGTTCTGTTCCGCTTCCTATTTCATCAAACAGTAAGAGAGTGGATTTGTTAGTGTCCTGAATAATTTGAGCAATATTTTTTACATGAGATGAAAATGTGCTTAAAGCATTTTCTATACTTTGGTCATCTCCTATATCTGCAAATACATTTTCAAAAACAGAAAATTCACTTCCTGATTCACATGGTATATGAAATCCGGATTGTACTGCCAATGTCAGCAATCCAACCGTTTTTAATACAACAGTTTTTCCTCCTGCATTCGGACCTGTAATAACTAATGCTCTGTAATCCTTTCCTATAGTAAAATTCAATGGTACAACCTTATGCTTCAACATGGGATGTCTGCCATTTATTATATTTATATATCCATAATTATTTACATTAGGTGAAATACCGCTTATTTCTCTGCTAAATTTGGATTTTGCAAAAATCATATCATAAATTCCGACAACCTCTGCATTTTGCTTTATATCTCTAATACAATCATTAATTAAACCTGTTAAAAATGATAATATTTGATATTCCTCATTCTCCTTTTCAGCAACCAGCTGCTCAAGCTCAGAAGAATATTTACTTACGGTCGCAGGCTCCATAAAAACTGTTGAACCTCCGCCGGAAATTTCTATTACTGTACCTGATACTTGATTTTTATAAGAAGACTTAATCGGTATTGTAAATTTTTCTTTTCTTTTTGTGATAAAAAAATCCTGTATATATATTTTATTTGTTGATGATCTCAGAAAATCATTTAATTTATTTTCTATTTTTATTTCAAGATTTTCTATTAATCTGGTAATTCTTTTTAATTCCTTCGACGCATCAGGACTTACTTTATCATTAACTATTGAAGTATTTATTTCTTCTTCAATATGCTCCAACACCTCTATTGAATTTGAATATCCGGCTAAAACAGGAGCATAGAATTTATTATCCTCCATATAAGCCTTAAGCTTTCTGCAACCTCTTAAAAAGCCTGAAACATTGCTGAGTGCTTCACCGTTTAATATCATCCCTTTCTCTAATTTTGAAATAATATTATCTATATGCACAATTCCCTGCAATGGCACTACACTGCTTTCCAACAGTATTTTCCCTTCTGTCGTTTCATTTAACCTTTTTTTAACGGTTTCAATATGAGGTGAAGGGTATAATTTATCTATCATAATTTTCCCTAAATTACTTGTACAGAAACTTTTAACATGCTCTTTCAATTCATTATATTGTAATTTTTCCATAGCTATATTATTCATATTCATATTCCTTTCTTAATTGTAAAAAATGCTCAGATCTATGGAATCTACAAATAACGAAGTAGATTTAGTATATTTTTGAAAACAAAAAAGCCGCGGATAACTCCCGGCTGCAAACTTCCATATTCAAAATAACAATAGTTATTTTAACAATATTGTTTAAAGTAATTTGCCATGTGTATCTTCCATAGATAATGTAATTAAGCATGAAAACCAAAGGATATCCTTACCTATCCTTAATGC